>JALHOF010000004.1 GCA_022843145.1 Hyphomicrobium sp. | reverse complement strand
GTGATTGAACGCCGCGCCGGAGAAGCTCGCGGTGCTGCGGTGGCAGGTCTCGCACGTTTGCGTGGTCTGCACGTGGCCCGCCGGTTTGCCGCGCGCGGTCGTCCCGTTGTGGCAGCTCGCGCAGCCTGTGGTGATGCCGGTGTGATTGAACGCCGCGCCGGAGAAGCTGGCGGTGCTGCGGTGGCACGTCTCGCACGCCTGCGTGGTCTGCACGTGGCCCGTCGGCTTGCCGCGCGCGGTGGTCCCGTTGTGACAGCTCGCGCAGCCCGTAGTGATGCCGAAATGATCGAACTTCGCAGTCGCGAACGACGCGGTGCTCTTGTGACATGCCTCGCAAGCTTGAGTGGTGCCGATGTGGCTCGTGCTCTTGCCCTTGGCGGTAGAGCCGTTATGGCAAGTTGCGCAGCCCGTGGTGACGCCGAAATGATCGAACTTCGCAGTCGCGAACGACGCGGTCGCGGCATGACATGTGTCGCAGGTAGCCTGTGTCGCCAAATGCGACGGCGGCTTGCCGATTGCCGTGACGCCGTCGTGGCACGTCGCGCATAGGCGCGGCGTACCATTGAACCGGCCCGAGGTATGACACGAGACACAATCGGTCTTGGCATGACTTCCCAACAGCGGGAAACCGGTGCGGGCATGATCGAAGCCGCCGGACGTGCCTTGTTGCGCTGACGCCCCGACGTGCGACATCGCGAGCACAACGAGCGGCACGATAAAAAGGGCGGCTCGTTTCAGGAGGCTCATCAAAACCTCTTGCTGGCTGCTGAACCGGCAGGGCTACTGTGCGCCGCACCGGCTTCAGTGACGGATTTCGGGATGACTCCCGACCGCATTCGCGCCACGTTCGACACGCTTGATTGACTCCACTGGCGACTCCACCGCCGGGAAAACTTTCCATTGTCCAGACAACGTGCGGCCGAACCCACTATTCCCTGTCCAGCCGCCGGACTATTGACACTTTAGTGCCGTTGTCCTGTTCAGCGGCCTACGCGATCTGGGAGGCACGGCGATGAAGAACCGCCCGTACGCGGCATCGGACTCACAAGCGCAAAATGCGGATATTGCTTATAGTTTCTGGAACTTTTCAATGTGCTCAGCGACGTCGATTTCCGCCATTCGGTCGCTCTTGATTGCAGCTGCGATTTTAGTCGCGGCGGGTATACACTTTGGTGCGGCCGAGGCGCGCGATCGTGACGGACGCGAACGCGCAATCGAAGATGCGCGCCGCAATGCCGAACGCGAGCAGGAGCGGGAAAGAGACCGGGAGCGGGAACGCCAGCGGGATCAAGACGCAGCCAGGCGGACGGCTGATACGCAGAGTGAACAGCGATCGGGCGAGCCGCCTAAAAACACGACTTCGGCACCCAGCGGAGATAGTCGGAAGGTCAAATCGTCGGGTGACGATGACGACAAGAAGGAAGCAACAACATCGCAGTCCGGCGGAAAGTCGCGCGTCGAAGCAAAGCCGTCGGTCGACGACCGGCCTCCGGCTACGGTGCAGGAGATGTTCCGCCGTTGGTCCAAAGCCATGTCGCCGAAGGAGGACACATCGGGCAATGACATCAAGCGTCGCGATGACGTCGAGACGAATGGCAAACAAGCGCCCGCAGGCGATAGCAGCGCCGAGAGCAAAAGCGCGGCGGGCGACAAATCGGCGCGTAATCGAAAATCCGAGCCCCAGAGGCCGGCGAGGCCGATTGCCGGTGCGGTCCAAATGCCGGCCGACATTGTCGCCGACTTCAAGCGTGTAGAAGTCTTGGCTTTGTCGTCCAACAGCCAAGCGGTGGCCAAGGCCAAGGCGATGGGCTTTGCAGCCAGTCCCGCGACGCGCTTTCAACGACTAGACTTGGCGGTCACAAAGCTGACGGCACCCGATGGGATGTCGGCATCGCAAGCGGAAGCGCTGCTGTCTTCCTTTGGCATCGGCGACTTCACCTTCAACCGGCGGTATCGGATCTATCGCGCAGCCACGGGCGGGAAAACCGTCGCGGCGCTCGAGGCGGAACGGCCAAGGCCGGCGATTGCAATGCCCACGCCGTGCGGCACGGATCGGTGCTACGGCGCCGAGCTTGTCGGTTGGCGTCCCGAATTCAGCCGCTGCGCGGCACATGTGCGGATCGGCGTGATCGACACGGCGGTCGATCTCACGCATGGCGCATTCAAGCAGCGGCGTGTCGAGGTGCGGTCGTTCGGCCGTGCGGTGGCAGGCAAGAGTCCGGAGTGGCATGGGACGGGTGTGCTGGCCTTGTTGGCGGGAGATCCCATCAGCGAGACGCCGGGCCTGGTCCATGACGCGCGCTTCCTCGTCGCCAACGCCTTCTACACGGACGACGACGGCTTGCCCTCGACGGATACGCTGAGCCTTCTGGCGGCGCTCGACTGGCTCGACAGGCAAAAGGCGGACATCGTCAACATGAGCCTCGCCGGGCCACCCGACGATCTACTCCGCGATGCCTTGGCCCGGCTTTCCGGCAAGGGAATGATCTTCATCGCCGCCGCTGGCAACGAGGGTCCGACCGCTCCGCCGACCTATCCGGCGGCCTATCCCTCGGTCATCGCCGTCACGGCAGTGGGCCGCGATCTGCGCAACTATCGCCACGCCAATCGCGGCGAGCACATCGATTTGGCGGCTCCTGGCGTCCAGATCTGGACCGCGTTGCCAGGCGCGAAGTCCGCTTACCACTCCGGAACCTCGTTCGCGGCGCCGTTCGCCACGGCAGCCATCGCAACCGTGATGCCGCCGCCTGGTCAGCGCTCGAAATCAGCAGTTCTTCAACGCCTCGAGTTCAAGGATCTTGGCGAGGCCGGGCGCGACCCGATCTACGGCATGGGCTTGCTCGTCGCCCCGTCCAATTGCAGCGGGCAAGCAATTGCGGCGGCGTCGGGAGTGTCGGCGCCTGGCGCGGCGGCCGGCTCACGAAGAACCACGCCAGCCACTGTGGTGCAGCCGCCAGCCGCCGTCGAGAAACTGCCTTGGCGATAGGGCGTGGCACATCGGTCTCGTCGTCGCGCATGCTGACAACATCGCGCAAAAATGGAGCGGCCCGCCCTGTCGCAGTCTGGCCGCGGGGGGGCCGAACTGCGCAGGACGGGCCTCTCTGACGAGCGTCGCCATCCGGTGAGGGCGGGGGCAGCGACACTCTTCGCACCTGTCGAATTGGAATTCGTGCGGAAAAATTCCTATTCGCCAGAGTGTGATTCAAATTCGGTTCAAAGCCGCTATCGGCCTTTCGCCGGGCCACCTCCCGGGCCAACCGGAGAGATCGTTGGCGGCGATGCCGGTTTGACCCAGCTCTGCCGCAACCTGCCTTGCTCTTCTTCGCGGCTGAACGCGTCGCCGGAAATCATGCGATCGACCGCCGCATCGACGATCGAGTGGCCGGGTCCCGACGCCGGCGAGATCTTATCCGGTGCAGCACGGCGCGCCGGGTCGGGCATGTGCGCGTCGACCCGCCAGGCGCCATCCACGGCGCGACAAGCGATCCCCTCGAAGCTGGCCACGGCCCGATCGCCGGGGGCAGGCATCTGAAGCCTGTATTGCCGGCAAATCTCTGCGTGCTGGCTTTCGAACGACATCACCGCAGTCGCCACAGCATCTCCGAGTGGGCCAGCCAAAGACGTGGCCCGACCGCTTTCCGCGGTCTCGAGGACCTTCTGCAAGGCCGGGCCAGCCACCTGCTGGCCGTCCGCCCGCGAGACGATCAATTGCCGATCGAGCACCGGAGAACCGGTCATGCGCAAATTCCAGCCGAGCCCCACCCCGACGACGGTTGCAGCGAAGGCCGCCGCCGCCACCGGCCAGAGGTCGCGGATCCCTCTTCCGATGGCGGCGCTCAAGCCACCAGCGGAAATCCCCCCCGCGGGTGACGTTCGAAAACGTGCCTTGACAGTGCCGCCGGGTCCGGCCGCCTGCGAGGATGGGCTGATCCCGCCGACGACCGCCTCGACCAGCCAATTCGGCATCGGACGCGCCGTCGCCGTATCGAGCGCCCTCGCGAGTGCAGGCCCCGTATCGACGAACACCTGCAGCCGCGCCCTCGCCTCGGGATCCGTCGCCAAATAGCCCTCGACGCGGACCCGATCGTCCGCGGCGATCTGGCCATCGACATAGGCCATCAGCATCTCGTCGGAGATCATGGTCACGCGCGTCCGCTCCCCATCGACTTCGAACCAGAGCTATGATCGTCGTGCTCGCCATTCATCGATACGTGCAGCGCTTTCCGCGCGCGCGCCAGCCGGCTCATCACAGTTCCGATCGGCACTCCGAGAGCATCCGCCGCCTCGCGATAAGACATGTTGTCGACGCAGACCATAGTGATGAGCAATTGCTGCTCAGGCGCGAGATCGCCGATAGCCTTGATGACCTGACTAAGAAGAAGTCTGCCTTCGACCACCCTGCGGCCGTCATCTCCGGCGACGTCGAGCGCGTCGTCGATTTCGACGACGATGCCGCGAACCTTGCTGGCGCGCAGACGGTCATACCAGAGGTTTTGAGCGATCCTGTACATCCAGCTATCCAGCCGCGTGCCTTTGGTCCACTGATCGGAATTGGCAAGCGCCCGCACGCACGTCTCGTGCGTAAGGTCCTCCGCCCTGTCCATGTCGCCCGACAGCAAAAATGCAAATCGCCGCAACCGCGGCAGCAGTTCCACCATTCGGGCCCGGATATCCTCCGTCACGGGCTTGCCCCCTTGCGTTCAATGAAGACAACGTTGGCGGCACCGGCAAATTCCAGCCGCAGCAAAATAAATGACAAGTCCTTGCTGGCGTTCATCGATTTCCGCCTTTCCGGAACGAGGCCGTCGAATGGCAGGTTTCGCACGATTGCCCGAAGGCGCCGCGGTGCGCGTCATCTTCGGAGTGACAGCCGATGCAGGTCAAAGGTGCGGTCACCTTGGGTGCTGCCGGCTTGCTGTGGCAGGCGTGGCAGTCGAGCCCCTTGTGCGCGCCGGTCAGAGCGAACTTGGTCCGCCGATCATGGTCGAAGCGCCAGATCGCCCAGCCGTTCGGGTTGTGACAACCCCCGCAGTTGGGGCCGAGCCGCGCCTTGTGTCGCGTATCCTCATGGCATTGGTGGCAAAGCATCGATGTGGTCTTGTACGATTGGGTGCGGTGGCATTCCTCGCACGGCACACGCGCGTGAAGTCCGATCAACGGGAAGCGCGTGACGTCGTGGTCGAACGCGACCTTCTTCCGCCAACCCGCCTCGGCGTGACAGGTCTCGCAGCGTGCGCCGAGGGAGCCTTTGTGCGGGTCGTCCTCGCGATGGCATGACACACAGGTCGTCGCCAGCTTTGCTCCGTACACCTCCCCCGTGTGACACGCATCGCATTTGACTTTGCCGTGCTCGCCCTTGAGCGGAAACTTGGTTTTGCGATCGTGATCGAACTTCGCGCTCTTCCAAGCCGTCGACGCATGGCATGTCGCGCATTTATCTCCATAGCGGCCATGATGAGCATCCTGGATGCGGTGGCAGCCGGCGCAATCGCGCGGAATGTCCTTGTATCGTTCACCGACGTGGCAGGCCGCGCAGGAAATCTCCTTATGTTTCGCCTCCAGCGGGAAGCGCGTCTTGCTGTGATCGAACGGCTTCTGCTTCCGCCAAGTGTCGTCGCCGTGACAATCAGCGCACTTCTCGCCGAGGCGGCCTTTATGCGCATCGTCCTTCTTGTGACAGCCGATGCACGTCGATGGCGCGGCACGAAACTTGGTATTGGCGGCATGGCATCCCGTGCACTGAACCTTGCCGTGCCCGCCCTTGAGGTCGAAATCCGTCAGGGCGTGATTAAACGTCTGGCGATCGAGCGCGACGATGTCCGCCATGCGTCCCTTGTGATCGGTATGGCAGTGCTTGCACTCGACGTTGCCAACATCCGGGCGCTTGCCATGCATTCCAGATTTGTTGTCGATGTCGGCTCGAACGTCCTTGTGGCAATCGAGGCAGAGCCGCCGCTGACTCGCCTTCGAAAACGGCTCGTGGCAGTTGCTGCACTCCTTTTCGAGCTTCGCGTGGCCTTCAATCAAGTGACCCGGCAGGACGAGCTTCTCGAACATCGTTTGAGCCGTGAGCGACCACAATGGAGGCATCGACAGCACGCAGGCGATCGCCAGCAGTCTCGCCTTGCGCCATATCGATTTGAATTTTGCACTCAATAGAGATGCACCGCGATGATGTGGATGACGGTGGTCAGCCCGAGAAGAACGAACAGCGGCAGATGGAATGCGTGCCAGAGCCCGAGCAGCCGCTCGAAAAATGCCAGCCGGCCGGCTTTGCGTGCAGCTGCGAGATAGACGGCGAGCAGGCGATCGGCCGCCTTGATGCTAACCCGCCGCTCGGCACGGCTGAGCCCGCGAGCGCGGGCGGAGGCGAGCGCCGCCGAACGCACTCGCGGGCGGACGCTGCGCCGAACGCGGCGGATATGGCCTCCACTGCAGAACGCGAGCCGGAGCGCCCCGAACGCGGAGGTCGGCGACGTTGTGATGTAGTCGGCCAGCGCGTGCAGCTCGGCTCTGGTCTCCTGATCGCGCGCGAGATCGAGACCGATCAGCTCCTCGAGCGCGGCGAAATCCTCGCCGATCTCGCGCATTCGCAACTGGCTTCCGTAGAGACCTTTGTGGACCTTGCCATAGAGATAACGTCCGACCAGGCCGCTCGCGACCACGGTCAGCATGGTCATCAGGGCCAGCGAACTGTTGAGCGAACCGAGCTTGAAGTTGGAGTGCAACACGATCAGCACTGGACCAGCGATGCCGAGCATCATGTGCAGCCTGAACCAGCCCGCGACGCGACCGAGGCCGCGCATGATCGGCAGCCGCTTTCGCAGAGGATAGAGCAGAAGGATTAGCATGATCGAGGCGCCGGCAATCCCGAGCCAGTAACCCGTTCCGGTTTCCGCCGTCAGATGACCTTCGTCGCGCTTTAGCCATGCGACGATCAGAACTGTCGATGCCGTGGCCGTGAACAGCAGCGGCGAAATGACCGCGAGGCTTCGACCGGCATAATGAGAGAAGCGGTCCGCGCCGTCACCGCGCGAACGCGGCGCTCGGCGAGTCAAGGCCGCCGATGATCTCGGCAGTGAGGTGGAATGAAGCAAGGCGGCACCCGACTTTCTCGCCATAAGCGCGAAAGCCTCGCCCGACAGTCTTCGAGCGCGGCTGTGTGGGAAACGTTGGGGTATGCATCGAGCCGCCGCATCTCATTCATGGCGCGTGGAAGACGGCATCAATGTGACGCCTCCGACCAAGGTCTGACTCAGACGACGCGATGTCGCGGCGTCCCCGCACCTTCTTTGCACGGCGCGGGAATAGCCACCCGATCAGATCGTTGTCGGTGTGGGTATGTATCGAGCTCCGATTGAAAACGACCGGGCCTGCACACCATGCCGAATTCGATGGGCATGGGTCGCTGCGGGCATCGGACGGGCATCGCCGACGCCAATGTCACGGCATGTTCGATGTTCGAAATAGGAGCAATGCGAATGAATTCGATGACACTCCCAACATTGTTCGCGACGGTGGCGAGCTTCGTCGCCGCCCGATACCTGGCGCGGTGGCTATTTCCGCTGATCCCGATCGACGGCGTGCGCGCGCGGCTTGCCGAGCCGGCGTCCTCGAGCCTGCTCGCGGCTGTTGTTGCGGTCTGCGCGGGGCTGGCCACCATGAACGCGCTCCCGTCGCATGAACCGCTTTCGACCGCTGTCGCCCAACTCCCGCATGTCGCCCAGCCTCGGGCCACGGACGCGGCTGCGCCCGGCGCCGATGCCATCGCGCGTCTCGCAGCATTCGTGCGCAAAGCCGAACGCAACGCGCCGGCGCCGATGACGCCGTTTCCGCCCGACCACCCGACAGATGGACGACCGCCGGAGGGGCTGGCGGATGTCGACACCATGATCGCGCGCCTCGCGGCCCGGCTCGAGGTCGACGGCCGCGACGTCGAAGGCTGGCGCACGCTCGGCTGGTCATACTTCGCCACCGAGAACTTCTCCGCCGCAGCGGAGGCCTATCATCGCGCGCTCGAACTGCGCCCTGACGACGGCGATTTGAAAGCGGCGGCAGCGGAAGCACGAGCGAGGGCGGAAGGCGAAAGCGCCAAATCCGCCGCGCCCCTCGCCACCAGCGCGGACGCCGCAAGGAACTGAGCAGCACTCGGCTCCCAAAGCCGAGACGCCGCGAAGCCACATCCAGTCACAGGCAGGAGAACCCCCTCGGCCATGGACTACTACACTTTCCTCGTCTTCTATGCGTTGCCGATGCTCGCCATATGGACGGCCTACGCAGTCCGGCGGCGGCGCGTCGAAGCCCTCAGCATCGCGCTTCTCGACGAAGCTCACGCGGCCGGACTGTCCGAGCCTCCGTCGCTGCACCCGATCTTCGATACGAGCTTGTGCATCGGTTGCAAGGCGTGCATCGAGGCATGCCCCGAAGGACGCATTCTCGGCTTGATCAACGGCAAGGCGGCACTCGTCGAGCCGGCGAATTGCATCGGACACGGCGCCTGTCGTACCGCATGCCCCCGGGGGGCGATCAGCCTAGTGTTTGGCACCGAGAAGCGCGGCGTCGACCTGCCGCACGTCGCGCCGGACTTCTCGACCAACGTCCCCGGCATCTTCATCGCGGGAGAACTCGGCGGCATGGGGCTGATCCGCAACGCCATCGAGCAGGGACGGCAGGCGATGGATTCGATCGCCGCCCGTAAAGGCCGCGCCGCCACGGGCTTTCTCGATGTATGCATCGTCGGCGGCGGTCCAGCCGGCATATCGGCGAGCCTCGCCGCCATCGAACGCAAGTTGCGCTTCGTCACGCTCGAGCAGGACAGCCTCGGCGGAACCGTCGCACACTTTCCGCGTGGCAAGGTGGTGATGACGGCGCCGGCTACACTCGCCATTGTGGGCAAGGTTCGCTTCAAGGAGGTCAGCAAGGAGAAGCTGCTCGGCTTCTGGCAGAAGGTCGCTCTCGATACCGGGCTCGAGATCAACTCGCAAGAACGCGTCACGAGCATTGCGCCGGTCGACGGAGGCTTCGTCGTGACGTCGACCAAATCAACCTACCAGGCGCGCTCCGTGCTGCTCGCCATCGGCCGGCGGGGAACGCCGCGCCGGCTCGGCGTGCCGGGCGAGGAGAGCACCAAGGTCGTCTATCGGCTGAGCGATCCTGGGCAGTATTGCGAGCAGCACGTGCTCGTCGTCGGCGGCGGCGATAGCGCGCTCGAAGCCGCCGCTAGTCTGTCCGAGCAACGGGGCACAGTCGTCACGCTATCCTACCGTAGCGCTGCGTTCGCACGGGCGAAGACCAAGAACCGCAAGCGCGTCGAGGACGCCGAGGCCGCAGGCCGGTTGAGGCTGCTCCTCACGTCCGAGGTCAAGGCAATCCATCCAGATCGCGTCGACCTCGTGCATCGCGATGTGCCGATCAGCCTCCGCAACCACGCGGTGATCGTCTGCGCCGGCGGCATTCTGCCAACCGACTTCCTAAGAGGAATAGGCATCCTGATCGAGACCAAGCATGGCACGGCTTAACGCGCGCACACTCGTCGCAACGGCGCTGTTCGCGATCGGACTGGCGTCGACCCCGATGATCTCCGATTGCCACGCCCAATCGGTGCGCGGCCCAGATCGCGGAAATCCCGATGTCGACGCGGCCATGCGCCGAGGGGATTACAGAGCGGTGGCGGCGCTTCTCGAGAGCGGTGCGCGTCGCGGTGACGCGGCGGCGCAGTACCAGCTGGCGTCACTCTATCGCGCTGGCCGCGGCGTCGCGCCCGATGACGACGCGGCCTTCAAATGGATGCGTGCGGCGGCCGAACAACAGCATGTCAAGGCGCAATACAATCTCGGCACGATGTACCTCGCGGGCCGCGGCGCACCGCACGACCCTGCCCTCGGCCGTCAGTGGCTGCAGCGGGCGGCGAACCAGGGATACGAACAGGCAGTCCGCATGCTCGCCGAGCAGACGCTGCCTCCGCGGCTGGCCCGCGCGGACGTTTCGAAGTCCGACTGGGTCGCAACCGTGGCGAGGCCAAGTTCCGGACAACGTCGCGACGGCGAGGCGGTCGCCACGAATGGACGCCTGCCATTGATCGAAGCTGCATGGCGCGGTCAGACCGATGCCGTCGAGACGCTTCTCCGCGACGATCCCGGCCTCGAACAAATGGATGGAGAGGGCAATACGGCCTTGTCCATGGCGGCGCTCGGTGGCCACAAGCACATCGTGAACGCCCTCGTCGGGGCCGGCGCGGCGGTCGAGCCGCGCAATCGCGACGGACGAACGCCCCTGATGCTGGCGGCGGCCAAAGGTCATGCCGATGCCGTCGCAGCCCTGTTGGCGGCAAAGGCCCAAGTTGACGCGCGCGATGGGAAGGAGCGGACACCGCTCGATCTAGCCATCTCGGGGTGTCACGCGGATGCCGCGAGGCGGCTCGTGCAAGCGGGCGCAAAGCCTACCGCGAATGACGGAACAGGCGTGACGTCGCTGATGCTGGCGTCGATGTCCTGCGACACGCCCGTCATTCGACTGTTGCTGCAGCACGGCGCCGGCGTCGATGTCCGCGACCGGCACGATCGCACGGCGCTCTGGCACGCGTCCGATCGCGGGAATCTCGCGGCCGCCACCACGCTCCTGTCGGCCGGAGCCGACGCCGACGCCGTCGACAAGGAAGGCGACCCACCGCTGATGCGGGCATTGGAGCGGCGCCGGATCGACGTCGCGTCAGCCCTCGTCCCGGTCACCAAATCGGTCGGCCACGTCAACAAATCCGGCAATACACCCTTGATCCTCGCGGCGCGAATTGGTGCAACGGACGCCGTCCGCGTCCTCATCCAGCGAGGTGCCGCGATCGATGCTCGTAACAAGGTCGGTGACACGGCGCTGATGATCGCCGTACGCGAGGGACAAATCGAAACCGTGACCTTACTCGTTCGCGCCGGAGCGGACACGAGCTTGCGCAACAAGAAGAGAGAGCAGGCGCGCGACATCGCAGGTGCAACCGGATTGCCGGCCCTGAAGTCGCTTTTCGATTGAGGACCCGCTGGTCACCGAATACTGCAAATAGACAATTCGACAGACCGCGTGTCCAATGCGCGATGAATGCCGGGGCGGATCAGTCATGACGCCTGCGTGCTGCACGCGGCCAGCACCGGGGCGCTACTCCGCAACCATCGATCTCCACCCTCGGAGTTACTGCGGACAGAGCCGACGCACTTGGACTGTCGCCTGCTGACCCTTGGCAGAAAGTCCCCAGACCGTCGGTACGCAACTCATCTCGGCGGCGTTCCCAGTTTTTGTTCTCGCCATTGAAGCGTTCGAGCGGGCTGGTGGCGCAAGCTACTCATCGACGATGGATCGCATCAAGTCATCGATTTTGATGGTAGCGAAATTCGAGAAGGTGTCGGAGATGGCGTAGGGCAGGATGATCTGATTGCCGTGGCGCATTGCGCCGCAGGTGTAGACGACATTGGGGACGTACCCTTCGCGCTCATGCGGTTCGGGCCGAACCAGCGGCTCGCGCGATCGCCCGAGCACTTTCGAGGGGTCGTTCTTGTCGAGCAGAACCGCGCCGATTGAATATTTTCGCACAGGTCCCACGCCATGCGTCAACAACAGCCAGCAGTCGTCCAACTCGATCGGCGAACCACAGCTGCCGATCTGAACGAACTCCCACGGGAACTCGGGTCGAAGGATCGCCTGGCCGCCTTCCCAATTGTAGAGGTCATTTGAATAGATGAGATAAAGGTTCTCATTGTCTTGGCGCGCGATCATGGCGTAGCGGCCATCGAACTTTCTCGGAAAAAGCGCCATGCCCTTGTTGCGTGCCGCCGAGCCCGTGAGCGGCGTCATGCGGAACGTCAGGAAGTCGCTGGTTTCCAGTATCTCGGAGCGGATCGCACGCCCGCTGTAGGCGGTGTAGGTGGCGTAGTAGGTGGTGCGATCGTTGTGCGTGAATTCGACAAAGCGCGCGTCTTCGATGCCGTTGGATTGCGCATCGGTCACCGGGAAGATCACGCGCTCGCTCAAGTCATCGCCGGCCCTGAACGTGACTTCGACGTCATCCCCGTCGGGGCGCGCGGTTCGACTTCCGATCTTGGGAATGCTGGCGAGCCGCGCGGTCGGATCGACCGTGACGTTGCCATTCGGTCCGATCGATCCAGCGCGGAACGTCAGTGACGAAATGTGTCCTTCGCCGACCGCGCGCAAGCTCAGAATGAACCTGCACCCGCCGGCCGGAGCGCCGGATTGATCAGGGTGGTGCACGATGCTCGGGTTGAACAGCGCAGATGCTTCGAACGAGTACTCGTGCAGGAAGTATGCGCCGATCAAGCATCGCTGCGTCTTATTGAGCGCAGCATGCGGTGAAAGCGCATCCTCCATCTCGATGGAGCGCGCCTCAAATATCTCGAGCAAGTTGCGGTGCCGGCCCTCGAAATTCTCCAGCACCTCCTTCAACTGTCGTGCGGCGGCGCCTGCCTCGAGTCCAAGAACGCGATCGACGATATGGTTGGCGCGGGTCTTGTCGGTCGGGTTGAGATCGCGGGGTTCAGTCGCTGGCTTGAAGGGCCTGACGACGACCCGGGCCGGGTCGGGCCTGAGATGCAGCGTTTGTCGGTTCAAGAACCGGGATTGAGACAACGTAACCCCCTGGGACAAATCCCGATGCGGTCGCGCGGCCTTGTTTGCCGCGGATCCGATTGAATTTCAGCGTCTCGTGTTCGATCGCGGTGGTGCGTGAGAACTGGCGCATCTCGACGAGCGCGAGCAGGTAGGACAGCACCGACTCGGCGCCACGATTCTCGTTGGCCCGGTCAGGGTGCAGCCCATCACGGCAGCTCCCGGTATCAATGTCCGCAAGCGGCGTCGCGAGATCGTTCCGTCCCAGGAACCATGCGAAGGCGGACGTTGCACCCGCGGCCCACTCGGAATCGCGCGTGACGTTCCACGCGGCAAGGCAAGCCGAGATCGTGGCGGCCGCTTCGACCGGCTGCTGGTCGAACGGTAGCGGACGAATGCGCGCATTGCCGAAGCTCTCCGTGCCCACGGGCCGGAAATTTCCTTGGGGTGATGACTGCACCGTCATCAACCACCGCAGCGCGCGCATTCCGGCATCGATCAGGTCCTGGTTCCTTGTCGCAACGCCGGTTGCGATCAATGCCTGGGGGAGCCTCGCATTATCGTAGGCCAGTTCGTCCTCGAACCAGACCCAATCATCCGTCTCCACCGCTATCGCCGCCGCCAACAGCTTCTCGGCAAGAATTCCGCGCATCCGCTCACGGAATGGATCTTTCGGGTGGCATACACAAATTGCATCGATACCGAGCAGTGTGAACGCCCATGCCCGTGGCGACCGGAAGGCTTCGACCGATGGTAGCGCCTGGTCGAACAGTTCAGCCGCCCACCGGCGCCGGGACAGATCGGGATCGGCGCGCGCACATGCACCGAGCGCCCACAGGGTTCGCGCGTGGCTGTCTTCCGAGCCTTGCGGCTCGAGCCAGCGCCGATCGTAGCTCATGAAGTTGCGAAATCGGCGCGTGTCGGGGTTCCAGGCATGTTGGATGAACGCCGCGAAACGCGTCGTCAGCGTCGATGCCAAGCGTGGCTCACCTGGTCCGCCGAGCGCCATTGACAGAAGGAGTGCGCGGGCGTTGTCGTCGACGCAATAGCCGTGGGCGCGGTCGGGAACGCAGTGGACCGCGTGCTGAAGCAAGCCAGTGCTGTCGCACATTGACAGGAAGTGACCCGTGCGAACCTCCAGATCGTGGAACGACACGGGCGGACCGATTTTGCGTGTCGAGCTTGTCATGGGCGCCGGCCTGTCATTCTTTTCGACGGACTCGAAGGCATTCAGATAGGTCGCAGCGGTTCGTGCCCAAGTCATCGCGCGGCTGTCGGCGTAGGCCCTCGCACGCATCGCATCGCGCCGGGGTTGATCAGTCAGGAGACCGGCGATCGCCCGGCCAATGCTTTGCGTGTCACCAAACGGCACCAGAATGCCGCGACCGTCGCTGAGAAGTTCGTTTGCGTGCCAGTACGGCGTAGAGACGACGGCCTTGCCGAGCCCGAAACTGTAGGCGAGCGTACCGGAGGTCATCTGCTCTTCGTTGAGATATGGCGTCACGTAGACGTCGCACGTCGCAATGAAATCGAGGAGCGTGGCCTGGTCGACGAATTGGTCGATAAACACCACGTGCTCGTCGAGCCCAAGTTCGGCGACGCGGGCTTGCAGGAGTTCACGGTAGGCCTCGCCGTGTTGGCGCACGAGGTTCGGATGCGAGGCCCCGAGTACGACATAGACAGCGTTCGGGCACGCCTCGACGACGTGCGGCATCGCCTCGATCACCGTCTCAATGCCCTTGCTCGGCGACAGGAGGCCAAAGGTGAGTATGACGGTCTTACCGCTGAGCCCGAGTTTGCGCTTTGCATCGTGGGTGTCGACGAACGGGACGTCTGGAATGCCGTGCGGAATCACCTCGATCATCCGTGCCGGCACGCCGTAAATTGTTTGAAGCAGCTCTTGCCCCTTCCTCGCCATGACCACAAGGCGCGCGGACCTCGCAATGATCTCGTCCATGACGGCACTCTGGTCCGGCGACGGCTCGGCAAGTACCGTGTGTAGCGTCGTGACGACAGGCATGGTGAGACGCTTCAACAATTCGACGATGTGACCGCCCGCCGGTCCGCCAAAAATGCCGAACTCGTGTTGGAGCGAGACAACATCGAAGCCACCGCGATTGAGGGTCGCCGCAGCGCGGATATAGCCGTCGATGTCGTCGTCGGCGATCTCGATCTCGACGCTATTGGGGTAATCGTACGTGCGGCCCGCATCGTTCATCGCGACGACGCACGTCTCGAGAGCCGGTCGCGCCAGCGCCACCGCCTGGTGCAAGTCGTGCGTAAAAGTGGCTATGCCGCAGCGACGCGGAAGGTGATTGCCGATCAATGCCACCCGCTGAAGCGGTTTGTCCGATTTGGTCGCAATCAGGCTCGACACGGCCTTGATCGCCTTCGAGAGTGGAGGGGTGTTATCCGATCTGCCCCGAAGCAGTGCGGCGCGCTTCAGGATTCCCGCAACCGGGCCGATGCCAGTGTAGGCGACGAGAGCGATCAGCCCGTCGCTCCCGACGTCGATCTTGATCGTGTCCGTTTCCGCGAACACGGCATCCCCCTTGGCGATTGCGAATGTGCCGGCCGTTGCGCCTCCGCCGAGGACGAGCAACCACGTCTCCCGTTGGGCCGCGAGCTGCCATACCGAGTCCGACGGCAATTCCATCCGCTCGAGAACGAAGTGGCGATCTGAGGCGAGCAATGTGCGCTCCGCACTCATTCGGTTGGGCTGGGGCTGCGACCCTGCCGGTCCTGGGCTCGAGGCCGCGACCGCGCTGTCGATGTGCAGCTCGCGCGCTCTGCCGTGGTCGAACAAACGGAACGTCGTGTCGCTCCGCTGCTGGATCTCGGCGACCACAAGTCCAGCGCCGATCGCGTGTATGGTTCCGGCCGGAACCAGAATTGTGTCATCCGCCGCAACAGACTTCCAACACACCGCCTCTGAGATCGAGCCGTCCAGAGCCGAAAGTCGCAGCTGCTGCGCCGTCATGGGGTGCTTCAGCCCGAGAGCAATGCGAGCGTCCGGGGTGGCGCTCAAAACATGCCATGCCTCGGATTTGCCGTTCGGCAGACCGATCGACCGGGCATGCGCGTCGTCAGGGTGGACCTGAATCGACAACGGTGCAGTTGTGAGCAGCACTTTGAGGAGCAGGGCCGGCGGCGATGCCGGATTGCCGGGCCGATCATACCAAATTTCCCCGACCGGCCCTGCGATGCCATCGAATGCAGACGCCGGAACCCATTCAGTCGGGTTGGTGACACCCCACGGTCTGAGCATGGCTCGACGGGTTGCAAGTTCAATGGTCATGAATTTCCACCTGTCACGCGCGCGCGGCTCCCCTGGGCTCATGTCCCAGAGGATCGGCAGCGAAGAGTTGTCTTGATGAAACAGCCTTAGCGACTGGAGCGGCCTCGCGGCACCATCGGAAATTACCTACGCCGGGCCAGCCAAAGCCCGTTCTGATCCCTAGCGGCTGGCCTCGAGCAAGAGCACCGAAGCTCCCCCGACTCCGATGCTGAGCAGTGATAGACCGCCAAGCGTTGCGATCAGCCAGGCAATTTCACGCAATTCGTTCCACACCTGCGCGCTCATCCGGTTTTGGCGGACTTCGCGAGGCCGTGATCCTGCCGGGACCGGATCCTGCCGGCTGTATCCGCGGCGCTATCGAACCGGACCGTAATGCCCGTTGGCCAGCCGTGGTTCTGCCTGGCCAGTTCGACCAGCCGCTCTGTCAACTGAACGAGCGTGGTTCCCGGCTTCAATTCAAACGACTGCTCGTGATCGCCGAACAGCGCGGTGACGTGATGCTGGTGCGGTGTGCAGTGCGACTGGCGTTCCATGGCACAAGTTAACTCCTGAACTCAACGACTGCGAGGCACGCTAGTTCATCTCGCGCGTCTTTGAGAGAGTCGGAGTCTACTCAGCCTGAACGCGCGTCGCCGCGTCCGCGCCGGTCATTCGAGGCTGAGTACTTTCCGATCCTCGCGCGGCGGGAACGTAATCGACAATCTGTCGTTGATACCGATGGAGACCTGCGTCCACTCGAAGCGTCACCTTCCGAGAGCGCAAACTGCTGCCTCGTCGCAGCTGGTCCATCAGCACCTCAATTTGTGGAGAATGGAAATGCCTGTAGAAGCTTTGCTCATCTGGCTGCTCATCGGTGCTGTCGCCGGCTTCTTGGCCGGGGTCGTCGTCAAAGGCTACGGCTTCGGTTTGGTCGGCAACATCGTCGTCGGCATCGTCGGCGCGGTCCTGGCCGGCGCGCTTTTGCCGCGACTGGGCCTTTTTCCAGGAACCGATCTCATCGGACAGATCGTTTCGGCCACCCTGGGCGCTGTCGGCTTGCTGGTTCTGATCAGCGTCGTTCGCCGCGCCGCCTGACAGACGACGCCATCAATGTCTTCGCCATCGCCTTGACGGAGCCGGGATTGGCTTCGTCAAGGCGTTCTGTCCGAACAACTTGAAAGATGACGACATGAAAAGCCTTCTTCGATCGACGTGTCTCGCCGCGATCTGCCTCGTCCTGCCGACGCTATCGGCCGGCGCGATCATGGCGGCGCCGAGCGGCGTACTTCTGCCACCGGCGGGCGTTGTGGCGGCGGCAGCCAGCAACGTTGAGACTGTTCAATTCGGCAACCGCGGCGGACGCCGCGTCGGCGGGTATCGTGGCAATCGCTCGCGCGGTTTCGGCCGCAACGCCGGGATCGGCATCGGCGCCGCGATAATCGGCGGCGTCATCCTCTCCGAAGCCGCGCGTTCGGCACACCGTCGGGATCATGGCGGCGACTGGCAGCGCTGCGAAAGCACATACCGGTCGTTCGAGCCGAGCACCGGCATGTACACGGGTCATGACGGCATCCGCCGCACCTGCCCCTATCTCAATTAGACTGGACGCAAAATGTCAGGAGTGATCGCCATGGATAATCAAAGAATCAAGGGCGCGGCGAAGCGCCTTAAGGGCAGCATCAAAAAGACTTTCGGACGCTTGACCGGCAACGAGCGCCTCGAGGCCAGCGGAGAAATGGACAAGGTCGCCGGCTCCGTCCAAGCAGCAGCCGGCAAGACCAAGGACGCCCTACGCAGCAGCATCAAAACCCGCTGAAGTCTCATTCGTGAAGCGCGGCCGAGTCGTATCGACCCGGCCGCGATCTGATTCAATTATGTGGAGGTATTGACATGAAGTCGTCGCTGATCGGCTTGCTCGTTGTCGCCCTCGGCGTGCTGGGGTATTTCTACTACCAGAGCACCCGTAACGACATCACAATCAAGCTGCCGAGCGTTGAACTGAAACAGTAGAGGCAGAAGCCGGATGCAGTTGATCCGGTGGCGAACATGAAGGTGCTCGCGGTTGGTGGGGCGACCATCGACACCATCGTCTCGATTGCCGATGACGACATCGAGCGCCTAACATTGCGCAACGCCGACGCGGCCTATCTCCTGCTCGAACTGGGCCGCAAGAGCGAAGCCGAGGACATCTCCGTCCATTGCGGCGGTGGCGCAATCAACGCGGCGGTCACGATGTCCCGGCTGGGACACGAGGCTTCCGTGCTCGTCAAGCTCGGTCGCGATTTCCGCGCAGATGTTATCATCTCACGGCTCGCGGCCGAGGGCATCTCGGCTCGCAATGCCGTACGCGATGCGCTTTTGCCGACCGGGGCATCTGTTCTCGTCTCCGCCCATGACCGCAACACCGCGGTGATCACCTTCCGTGGAGCAAATACTCTTCTCACGTCGGCCGATCTCGATGCCAGCGCCTTCGCTGTCGATCTCGTCTATGTTGCAAGTCTCTCGGACGCCTGAGCGGAATGCTTTCCGGAAATTGTAGGGCGGGCCAAGGCGGCGGGAGCACTTGTCGCGGTCAATCCGGGTATCCGCCAATTGTCGACAAGACAGGAGGCGTTCCGCACCACAATCGGAAACATCGATATCCTGTCAATCAATCGACATGAGGCCGCAACACTGGTGCCGTGGCTGTCGAAACTGGCTGACGTCGATGGCGCGCATATGCAAGAGCCATCCGACGAGGATTTGCCAGACCTCGCACAGCGTGGCTTTGCCAGCGATGGCGGCACCATGACGCTTGAGCGCTTCCTCGCCAGCATCAACGCACTTGGGCCGAGATGGGTCGTCGTCACCGATGGCAAGGACGGTGCCTATGTTGGGACGACGTCGGGTGTCACCCATTGCCCGGCACTACCGGTCGAGATCGTCGGCACGGCCGGCGCTGGCGACGCGTTCAATGCCACCTTCGCGGTCTTTATCCTCAACGGAGCCTCGGTGGACGAGGCCGCCACCGCCGCCGCGATCAATGCCGCTTCCGTCGTCACCCACCTCGATACGCAGACAGGCTTGCTGCGGCATGAGGGCTTGGCAGTCCGCATAGCAGCACAGCGCGATGGACTGAGGTTGCGTCATTGGCTCGCCGAAGTTGATACGCATCGGCGGTGAATGAGGCCGCACCCTGTGCCTCGCGTCACGCTCTCCCATCGATCACGTTTTCGCCCGCGCCATCCATGGTCTCGTTCGATGCCGCCGCGACGGCTAGTCGGGCCAGCTCCGGCAACGATTTGGCGCCGGTCCGCAACATGATCGCGGCGCGATGGTTCTCGACTGTACGTTGGCTGATGCCGAGATCCGCTGCGATGTTCTTGCTCGGATGTCCGGCCAGAACGAGATCCATGATTTGACGCTGACGCAGCGTCAGGTCGGCGAGCTGGCTAGCCGCGGCCGTTTGCCATGCGACCAGCTTATTTCGATCCCGGGACAGCTCCAATGCGTGCGAAATCGCGGCGAGTAGTTCGCTGCGAGCGACCGGCTTCTCGATGAAATCCATGGCGCCGGACTTCATGGCCTCGACGGCAACGCCGACGTCGCTGCTGCCGGTCATTATAATCGTGGGCAACTGCTGCCGCGCCGTGCGTAGCTTTTGAAGCGTCTCTATGCCGCCCATGCTCGGCAGGTGGGCGTCGATGAGCAGACAGCCTGCGCCGCCAGGTCGGAATGCAGAGAGGAAGGCTTCGGACGTGGCAAAGTCGGCGACGGTCCAGCCCTCGGCCTCGAGCACGGCGCGCACCTCCTCACGAACGCGACCGTCGTCGTCCACGACGTAGACGATGGACGGCTCGGCCGGTTGCGGCGCGCCGGAAGGTTGAGGGAGATCACGTGGGACGGCGGCTCGCGTGTGAGGGAGAAGCCGCTGGATGGCTTGCGCCAGATCCTCGATCCTGACTGGCTTGTTGAGGTGTACGCATGCGTGCTGGCCGATGTGTCGGAGCGCCTCCGTCGAGATGTCTCCCGTGAGAATGATAACGGGGATGTCCTGACTGAGACGCGCCCTCACGCGCGACGTCAGTTCTATTCCGCTCATCCCATTCGGCAGGTTGTAGTCGGCGATCATCAGGCTGGGCCGAACCGCAGCCCGAGACAGCAGCAACTCGACCTCCGCGCCATCCGACGCCGTCACCGCCTGATGCCCTTCGTCGACGAGAAAATCCTCGAGCAAATCGCGCACTTCGGGATCGTCCTCGACAACCAGGATCGAGCCGGTGCGATGTGCGAGGTTGGCCTCGTCCGCACCGGCGCTGTGCGGGAGTGGGCCGCCGTTTCCCAGATGGTCCATTCGATGCTTGATTTCGACGGCAAACCCGGAGCCCTTGCCGGGGCGGGAGCGGACGTCGATCCGATGCCCGAGCAGGTTGGCCAGCCGCTGCACGATCGAGAGGCCAAGACCGAGGCCTTGGCTGCGTTGTCGTGCGGGATTGCCGAGCTGATAATACTCATCGAAGATCGATTTGAATTCCGTCTTAGGGATGCCGATTCCGGTGTCCCATACCTCGATGCTCAGAACGCCCGCGCGACGGCGGCAGCCGAGCAGCACCTTCCCACGTTCGGTATATTTCACGGCGTTGGAGAGGAGGTTGCGCAGCATCTGCTCGAGCAGACGCGGATCGGTGGTGATCATCAGGCTCGATGGCACGACCCGCAGCAACAATCCCCGCGCTTGGGCGTGATAGGCGAATTCGTCCCTGAGGCGCGCAAGAAGATCATTGATCGGGAAGTTGACGACGTTCGGCTCGACCGCGCCGACTTCGATCTGGTTGATATCAAGAAGCGTGTTCAGCATTCCGGACATCGCCGACAAGGTCTCATCGAGGCGAGCCAGGAGCTTTCGCGGCTTGTCGCCGGATATCTGCTTGGCCAGGAGCCCCTGGATCAGCACGAGCGACTGCAGCGGCTGGCGCAGATCATGGCTTGCGACGGCCAGGAACCGCGATTTGGCGGCGTTGGCGGTTTGCGCCTGTTGCGTCGCCGAAAGGAGCGCCTCGGCGGTGCGCTTTCGCTCACTGATATCGGTGAACGTGATAACGACGCCCTCGATCCCATCGTCGTGGGTGCGATAAGGCAGGATCCGGCGCATGAACCAAACGCCCTGCTGCGTTTCGATCTCGCGCTCGATCGGAGCAAAAGTTCTCAGGACCGTGCGGGAATCCTCGAGTGCCGCGCGATCGGCCGAGAGTGAACTCAGGTCGCCGAGCGGCCTGCCTATGTCGCTTGGGATGACATTGAACAACTGCTTCGTGGCAGGAGTAAAGAAGCGGATGCGCAGGTCGGCATCAAGGAACAACGTGGCGACATCGGTGCTGTAGAGAATGTTCTGCAGGTAGTCGGACGTCGTCTGCTGCCGCTCCAGCGTCTCGTGCAGCTGCCCGTTGAGAGCCGTCAGCTCCTCGTTCAGAGACTGGAGCTCTTCCTTGGAGGTCAGTAACTCCTCGTTGGTCGACTGATACTCCTCGGCGACCGACGAGGCCTCCTCGCTGATCGCCTTTTGCTCTTCGCGCGACTGTTCGAGATCGTAAATCGTGTGCCGCAGTTCGGATCTGATCGCTTCGAGTTCGATCTCGAGCGCCGCATCGCGTGTGCTCTCGGACAGGTTCTGCAATGTCTCGCCAGCGTCGGCGGCTTGCTTCCTTTCCCGCTTCCTCGAAGCCTCGACGAAGCAAACCAGCAAATGGTGCTCGCTGCCATTGGGCACCGGGATGACATCGACATCGAATTCCGTCTCGACGCCATTGAGGTTGACGCGGAACCCGGCTGCACGGGCGCGGGCTTTTGCCTCTCTGGCCTCGGCGATGACTGCTCTGAGGCGCGTGCGCATCGCCTGCGGGGCCATGTCGAGCAGATCGTGTGTCGGATGGCCCGGCGATACATGCAGGTAGCGCTCGATTGGGCCTACCGAATAGAGACATTCAATCCGGCTGTTGATCAGAATGGCCGCGGGCGCAAAGTGCTCTATCACCATGCGCCGGCAAAGTTCGGCCAGCTCCGATGGACGCAGCCGAGGCTTTTCCGGCTGCACCAGCCTTTCACAACGCACGCCGTCGTCCACGCCCATTGAGAACCGCACCTCGCCTGGACGGCAGCGCACCACGTGGCGATAGACCCGGCCGGCTTCGGACAGCGCCTCGAAGCGGCCGTCGGTCGCGCCAATCGACTCTGTGTTGCCGAGCAGCAGGATGCCGCCTTCGCGCAGCGCGAAGTGAAACAGGTCGATGACCCGCGTCTGTGCGGTCGCCCCGAGATAGATCAGAAGGTTCCGGCAAGAGATGAAGTCGAGCCGAGAGAACGGCGGGTCGATCAGGACGTCCTGGCAGGTGAAGATGACCGCCGACCGGAGTTCCGGCAGCACGCGGTATCCGTGCTTCTCCTTGCTGAAGTAGCGCGCGAGCCTCTCCGGAGAAATATCCGCTGCAACGCTGTCTGAATATTGACCCTCCCTGGCAATTGCCACGGCATCAAGATCTGCGTCGGACGCGAACACCTGAAGATTTATGCCGCCGCCCACTCGGGCAATGTGCTCGAGTATGAGGATCACGAGGGAATAGGCTTCTTCACCCGTGCTGCAGCCCGCGATCCAGATCCGCAGCTTGCGATCGGCGGCGCGGCGCGCCACGAGGTCTGGAATGACCGTTTCGGCCAGGAAATCGAATATCTCCGGATCGCGGAAGAACCGCGTTACGTTGATAAGGAGGTCGGCGGCCAGTCGCTCGGCTTCGCTGGCATCGCTTTTGAGCAGGGCGATGTAGCCATCGACGTCGCCCTTCCCGACCATGGCCATGCGCCGCTCGGTGCGGCGCTGTAGTGTGCCAGGCTTGTAAAGAGTAAAGTCGTGCGACGTCCGCTCGCGGAGCAAGGCGATAATCTCGGGCAGACGGGCTTCTACGGTCGAGGCGGCGACCAAGGCGCTGCTGCTGCCGTCGCCGCGCGGCCTCTGGCGGTCGAACTCCAGTATCGCATCCGGTATTTTGGCGGCCGGCAGCACGAGATCGACGACGCCGGCCTCGATCGCGCTGCGTGGCATGCCGTCCGAAGCCGCTTCGCTCGGGTCCTGCGCGATGACCAGGCCAAGCTGTGACTTCACCGAAAGGAGCGCCGTGCTTCCGTCCCACCCGGAACCGGACAGAACGATTGCGATCGCGCGGTTGCCGAATGAACCAGCCATCGAACGCAGCAGAAAATCGAACGGCATTCGTGCGCCGTGTGCCTGGGCTGGTTGCGACAAGCGCAGAGCGCCGCCCTCGATTGAAAGCTGCTTGGCAGGCGGGATGACATACAGGTGGTCAGGCTCGATCCGCATCCCTTCGGCGGCTTGCAGCACGACCATTGCCGTGTGGGAAGCCAGAAGATCGACCATCATGCTGGGATGGTTCGGGTCGAGGTGCTGCACGAGAATGAATGCCATCCCGCATTGGGGAGGCAGGGCAGCGATCAGCTTCCGGCACGCTTCGAGCCCGCCAGCCGATGCTCCGATCGCGACGACCAGAAAGTCGTCCGGCAAAGTCGGTGGCCCACGCGCACCTGAGCGACGCCGTCGCTGTTGAGTTCCTGCCTCTCGGTTTTGAGGCGATGTCTCTTTACTCATTTGGCGAGGTATCCGGGGAGACTGATCTCCATCAAGAAAGTACGATCCGTACGCTATCACGTCCCGACGCCGTAACGACGAGAATACAGCAATGGCGTTCCCGAGCCCCCAGGCAAGGCAGAGTAGTTTCCGAATCTGTCGGCTCGCGTATCGGGGTGGTAGCTTCCGGTAGAGATCACCGATAGCACCGGCCCAAGGAACCGCCGCTCGAGTAAGTGGCAAACCTTCCCGCGTAGCCCGGGGTCGTACATCGTCGAACACCGAGGCAGTGATATGGAAATGGCACAGGCGACCACTCGCACGTTCTTCATCCTGCATTCCGATGAAGAAAGCTCCGCTCCGCTGCGGAATCGGATTGTTCGAGACGGAGGCAGAGCAATAACCGCGACGAACCTAGCGCAAGCACTCTTGATAGCAAGAAATGAGCCGCTCGATGATGCTTTGATCGAGTTCGAATTCGCAGGAGCTGACGAAGTCGTCGAACTGCTGAGAGAGCGCCATGTACCCTACATTTTCTGCTCCGCCGAGAGCCTGCGTGGTCTCTGCCTGACGGCTGGCGAAATCCCGTCAACGAGGTGCTCCGCAACAGTGTGAGTCAACACCAGCGCTGTTGCCACAACTTGCTGGCTGGCCAAAGACCGGAACTCGGCGGCACGCGCACGTTCGTGGACCTTCAGGAGTGATAAACATGCAGACGACACACAACACCTTGTCCGAGAATACTCGGGCTCAGTCGATCGAATTGCTGAACAAGCATCTGGCCGCCGGAATCGATCTCCACGCCCAGCTCAAGCAGGCTCACTGGAACGTTCGCGGTCCGGGCTTCATCGCCATTCACGAGCTGTTCGACACGGTCGCCGACGAAGTCGACGGCTATGCCGACCTCATCGCGGAGCGAGCCGGCGGGTTAGGCGGCGAAGCACATGGCGGCGTGCAGATCGCGGCACAACGCTCGTTCCTCGTACCCTACGGGCTCGGTATCGCCGACGAGGGACTCCACGTTTTCGCCGTGTCGGGGACGCTTGCTGCGTTCGGACAATCGGTGCGGGAAGCCATCGATCTGGCGGCGGGCACCGGCGACGCCGCAACGGCGGATCTCTTTACCTCGATCGCACGTGGCGTCGATCACCAGCTATGGCTCGTCGAGTCACACGGCGCTCCGAAGAGCGTGTGAAGCGTCCTGGCCTGCCCGCCCGTAACCGCCCGCTGAGCAGGAAATGCAATCCCTTTCAGAAATTTTTGACGGGACTTTTAGAAATCCGCGGCGACAAGCCGATAGGAACCGCTGCGATGCCGGCGGTAAAGTGTGGCCGCCACACCGATGATGCGCGCACGGTAGCGGTCGAAGGCACTCAAGATCGATGCCTCGTCAAATCGCGGTAACGCTTGGAGCTTCGACAGGGCTTCGAGTTCGACGAAGAACGCGATCTCTAACGTGCCATCATGCCCCCAGAAACGAACGCACTTGCGGCTCTCGTCGTAACTGCGCGAGATATTCGGAAAATTGAGGGCCATCTGAACTTGTCCTTTCAAACCTGTGAGGATGACTCGGGCTCGCTCATTCTAGTATGGGGGAGCCTCGCGCTTGAAGGCTCGGGATCTACCCATCACCGAGCTGATGATCGCCGTACGCGAGGGACAAATCGAAACCGTGACCTTTCTCGTCGGCGCCGGAGCGGACACGAGATTGCTCAACATACAGCGAACGCAGGCGCAACCGGATTGCCGGCTCTGAAATCGCTTTTCGATTGAAGACCCGCTGGTCACCGAATACTGCAATCAGACAATACGCCAAGTGTTCCCCACCTCGCTCTTGAACAGTGAGAAAGTCCAATGAAGGCATTTATCGTCGAGCGCTATGGGCGCGCGACAGGCTTGCGGGCGGCCGAGGTGCCGGAGCCAGAGCTGAGGGACGATGACGTTCTGGTCGAGATCAACGCAGCCAGCGTCAATCTTCTGGATGCGAAGATCCGAAATGGCGAGTTCAAGCTCATCCTTCCGTATCGCTCACCTTTTACCCTCGGGCACGATGTGGCCGGCAAAGTTGTCCGCGTCGGGTTGAACGTCCAGCGCTTCAAGCCGGGCGACGAGGTCTATGCGCGACCACGCGATGGCCGGGTCGGGACGTTTGCGGAATTCATTGCGATCGACGAAGCCGATGTGGCGATGAAGCCGAATAACCTCACCATGGAAGAAGCTGCTTCCATTCCATTGGTGGGTCTGACCGCGTGGCAGGCGCTGATAGATCGAGCGAACCTGAAGAAGGGCCAGATAATTCTCATTCATGCGGGTTCCGGCGGCGTGGGAACTTTCGCCATACAGCTTGCAAAGCATCTCGGCGCAACGGTCGCGACGACGACGAGCACGGCGAATGTCGAGTTGGTCAGGAGCCTCGGGGCCGATGTCGTCATCGACTACAAGAAGCAGGATTTCGGAAAGGTTTTGTCCGGCTATGACGTCGTGTTGAACAGCCTGGACGGCGACACGCTGCATAGATCCGTGAATGTGCTGAAGCCGGGCGGCAAGCTCATCTCCATCTCCGGCCCTCCGGATGGGGCGTTCGCCAGGGAACAAGGATTGAACTGGTTCCTGCGCCAGGCGATGCGTTTCCTCAGCTTCGGCATCCGAAGAAAAGCCAATAGCCGCCACGTCAGCTATTCGTTTCTATTCATGCGCGCCAACGGCGACCAGTTGAGTGAGATCGCGTCCCTCATCGAATCCGGCATCATTCGTCCTGTGGTCGATCGCGTGTTCCCGTTCGAAGCCACCAACGAGGCCTTGGCCTACGTCGAAGCAGGACGTTCGAAAGGCAAGGTCGTCGTCAAGGTCATATAGTTAGCAAGCAAGAATTCGCGTCCGACGGGTCTTGCAGAAGCTCTCGCTATCGAGCCGAGCTCCCGCAATTCGATGCCGGGTTGCGGCCCAATGCGTTTCCGCTCTCGTCGCTTGAATACGAGGGTCGAGCGGACGACATGTTGGCACGGATGCGATCGAATATTGCCGAGCCGGATCAAGTCCGCTCCCTCGCCATCGCCGACGCGCGCTCTTGTTTGCGCTTCATGTGCCGACAAGCACCCGCGCTCTTACCAACCTTATCCCCGCCGCTGCCAACGCCGCCTAAACTCGTCCGATCCTGCCGCACACGATGGGCACAGGCTCGAGCTGGGATCCTGTGGGCGATGGGAGCATGACGGACTGCCGGCTGCATCAGCTCTGATCCGGGGTCGTGCCGAGGAAACCTCTCGTTCGCGAGCGTTGTCCTTTGCACCTAGTCCTGCCGGCCACGGCGAAAATCGTGGTCAAAGCCCGTTCCGATGCGCGGGCCCAAGGCGGTGGCGACGGTTCGAAAAGGGGGAGCACCCTCCGTATCATGCGATGGGGCGGCGACGCTGCATCACGTTCTTACCAACGAGGCGTTCCGCCCCGTTCCTGTTGATTGGCGCCATCCGACTCCTGTTCCGGGAGCCGGACGGTTGGCGCTTGTTGTTGAGACTTCAGTGCACTTTCGAGACCATTCTACCGGCCACGACTATGCCGGCTCGACGAAGGACGGTCGCAAGGCGCAACCAAAAATTCCAGCCGGACGGCGCGTGCCGCTTCATCCAAACATTCTCCGCCCGTTGCCCAGCGCGATCTCGGCGGCGATGGGCTCGGGCAGCGACGCCAGCCAGCGGCGGTGCTCGGCCGCGACCGCCCCCACCTCGCCCCAGCGCGAATTGACCCACGTGTCGGTGCCCAGCAGTACGCGCCCGCGCGCGGTCTCGAACATCGCCCGCCACACGGGCGCAAGCTGATCGCCTGAAGTCAATCCGCTGCGCAGCGACAATTCCAGCACCAGCGACGGATAGCGCGTCATGTACGTGGCCACCGTATCCGACGTCTCGACAAGACCACCCGCGTGCGCCCAGATGATCCGCGCATCCGCGTCGAGCGCATAGATCTGGTCGATGACGCCCGCCGCAACGTGCGCCAGGATCCATAATTGTCTCTCACGAGCGAGATGCACGATGCGCGGCAGAATGCTGCCCGAAGGCGCGAGCGGGTTGATGTGGAACTCGCCGATGCCGCGATACGCCGTCTTCGCGAGCCGCCGCTCGATCTCGGCCATCACGTCGCCGTTCTGCAGCCACCTGCCGCGATCGCCGTGCGTGCGATACGGCCGTAGGAATGGGATGACGAGATCGGGTGCCGACGCGACCAGCTCCAGCGTGTGGTCGTCGGGCGTGCTCGACACGATAGCGCGAACGATGCCGGCCTCGCGCAAGCGCCGCGCGGCGTCCTCCGGCTTCAGGATCGCCGCGATCTCGTCATTGTAGTGGATGTGGGCGTCGAACAGGGGTGATGGCGGCGGCTGAGCCAGCGCATCCCCAATGCCGGCGTGCCGATGTAGAATGGCTGCCGCACCCACGCTGGCGATCAATCCCCGCCGCGTGAGGATCAAAGGAGCAGATTCTGCCCCCGGCCGCTTCACACCACGCCCGCCCTGAGCAGATCGTGGACGTGCAGGATGCCGACGGGCTTGCCCTTGTCGACGACAAACAGCGCGGTGATGCGGCTGTCGTTCAGGAGTTCGAGCGCCTCCGCCGCCAGCATGCCGGGTGCCGCCGTCTTCGGCTTCCGGGTCATGATGTCGGTGACCCGCGCCGCCAGGAGGTCGGCCCCCATGTGCCGC
Source organism: Hyphomicrobium sp. (assembly GCA_022843145.1). GTDB lineage: Bacteria > Pseudomonadota > Alphaproteobacteria > Rhizobiales > Hyphomicrobiaceae > JAKAML01. Next base: position 235,532 of record JALHOF010000004.1, on the reverse strand, counting down.
CGCAAGTCGCCGTCGGTGACGACGCCGACGAGCTTGCCCTTGCCGTCGAGGATGCCGAGGCAGCCGAAGCTCTTCTGCGTCATGATGACGAGCGCGTCGCCCATGCGCTCGCTCTCGCGCACCAGCGGCAGCCGTTCGCCCTTGTGCATTACGTCGGCGACGTACTTGAGGCTGGCGCCGAGCGAGCCGCCGGGGTGGAAGACCTTGAAATCGTGCGCCGTGAAGCCCTTGGCCTCCAGCAGCGCGATGGCGAGGCAATCGCCCATCGCGAGCTGCATCGTCGTCGAGGTCGTCGGCGCGAGCCCATGCGGGCAGGCCTCCTTGGCGCGCGGCAGTTCGAGCACGACGTCCGACTGCTCGCCGAGTGCCGAATCGGCGCGCGAGGTGATCGAGATCATCGGCACCGAGAAGCGGCGCGAATAGGTGATGATGTTCTTGAGCTCGACCGTCTCACCCGACCACGACAGCGCAAGGATGACATCATCACGCATGATCATGCCGAGGTCGCCATGCGAGGCTTCGCTCGGATGCACGAAAAAGGCAGGCGTGCCAGTCGAGGCAAACGTCGCGGCGATCTTCTGGCCGACGTGGCCAGACTTGCCGATGCCGGAGACGATGACCCGGCCGCGCGCACGGGCCAACGTCTCGACGGCGCGTGCGAACGGCTCCGCGAGCCCGTTTTCGAGCGCAGCCGCGACCGCGGCCAAGCCTTCGCTCTCGAGCGCCAGCGTCCGCGTCGCAGCGGTGACCGCCGCCGCCGCCGCGCCATGTCGGACGGCCGCTTGGCCGCCAGCAATCGTTTTCAATTTCGCCATGTCGAGCATTTCACCGCGAACCCTGTCGCGCCCCGACAAGTTGTAGCAAACAGACGATGGATTCGAAAGCGTCCGCCACCCGTGATCCCCGCTTAAACACTCCGTTAACCGACACTTTCTAGTGTCGGTGTTCGTTGTGCGTCGTCGTGTTGACTGTGACATGGGGGCGCCTGCGTGGGCCGCATTCGGCGAAATGACCGGATTTTGACAGCAGCTGCCGTGTCGATCGCGGCGCTGTCCGCCGTCGTCCCGCTGCCGTCGACCGCCCAGACAAACCCGAGCATCGGGTCCGGTGCGACGCTGCCATCGGGTGCATCCGCACTGCGGCGCGGCCAGCCGTCCGAACCCATTGTCGACGAAAGCAGCGTTGCGCCCGATCTGCCCTCCGTCATTCCCGGCGACGACCCCTCTCAGGATCCCGACCGCGGCGAAGACGACGACACCCCCCGGCCGCGCGCCGGACAGCGCCCCGTTCTGCGCGATGGCGACCTGACCGTGCCCGGCGAGCCGCCCGTCCTCCGCGACGGCATCGTCGAAACCATCGAGCCGGAAGCGCCCCAGGATGGCGTTGATCCCTCGCTGATCGATACCCGTCCGGCCGAAGATATCGACGCCTTCGAGAATCCGCCGGCCGGCTACGACCCGCTGTTGTTCCAGATCGAGGAGACGGAGCCGATCCTGGACCGCCGCCCGCGCCGGCTGTTCGCGCTCGAGCCCTATGATCCGATTGGCGTCCGTGTCGGCACGTTCGTGCTCTTCCCCGAGGTGGAACTGGGGTTCGACGCGCTGTCCAATGTCTTCCGCAGCCCCGCCCCGCGCGCCGACACTTCGATCGCCATCCGTCCCTCCGCGCGCCTCGTTTCCAACTGGCGCGTCCACGCGCTTGAGTTCCGGACGTCGGGTACGCTGAGCAGCTTCACCGAGTTCGACAGCGAGAACGAGCAGGGCTACCTCGTCGAAGCACGCGGCCGGCTCGACATAACCCGCCGCACCAACCTGCAAACGACGGTCAGCCGCGAACTGTCACAGGAAAGCCGATCCGCCATAGACGCATCGAGCGCCGGTGACCGCGCCGATCTCACGACCGACCGCGCAACCGTCGCGCTCCAGCACCGCTTCAACCGGCTGACCGTGCAGTTGCGCGGGTCGGTCACCGACCAGCAGTACGGCGACGTCACCGCGGGTCCGCTCACGCTCAGCAACGCCGACCGCAACATCACGACCACCGAGCAGGCCGTCCGCGCGACGTGGGAATTGAAACCGACGCTGTCGCTATTCTCCGAGGTCGCCGTCAATCAGCGCGAATACGAGCGCGCCGCGCAGACCGACCTCATTCGCAGGGATTCGGCCGGCGAGCGCTATCGCGTCGGCCTGTCGTTCGGCAACACCGGACAGATCCTGCGCGGCGAAATCAGCCTCGGCTACGGTATTCAGCGGCCCGACGATCCGCGGCTGGCCGACATCAACGGCATCCTGCTGGATTCCAACCTCGCGTGGCGGGTGAGTGAACTGACGTCGCTCCTGTTCTCCGCGCGATCCGACGTGTCGGAGACGACGACGGCGTTCTCAGGCGGCGTCTTCACGCATCAGGTCGGCGTCGAGACGCGGCATGCCTTCCAGCGCCAGCTCATCGGCAGCGCGGGCTTGTCTTACACGATGCAGGACTTCGCCGGCGTCGCGATCGACGAAGGCGAATGGCGCGCCACGCTCGGCGCGGAATACTTCCTCAACCGCGAGACGGTGCTGTTCGGGCGCTATGCCCACACGTCCTTCTCGTCGAACCTGCCCAATACCGACTATTCCGCCGACGAGCTGCGCCTCGGGATCCGCTTGCGCCGCTAGAGGAATTTCCGATCGGCAGTGGCGGCCGGCGCTGCGCTCATATCCCCGGCTGAACGAATTGGCGCAAAGTCGTCCGATCAGCCGCGGGGAAATGCGCGGCCGATCGGACGGGTCACCCGCCGGGAGCCCCCAATGACGCTGGGGTTGTTTGGAGACATATTTCTCCGGCGTTCATTTCAAAGATCAGAGATCGCTGGTGTCGCTGGCGGATGGCAAAACCTTGGCTGGACGGCGACGGCCACGCTCGCTCTTCGCCTGCGCGCCCCGCGACAGTTTCGCGGCGAGTTCGTCGAGCCGGCGCTTGGCGGCATCGAATGCATCGCGCAGCGCGATCTGGATGTCCTCATGCTCGCGATCGTCGTCCCGCGCGCTCGATATCAGAACCGGCGGCTGGCCGGGCACACCGACTTCGATCTTGATCAGGAATGGGTTTGCACCCTTCGAGTGCCTGTGCGGCTTGGCCACGACCACGCGGCCCGATGTCATGCGGCTGAAATGCCGTGAGAGCTTGTTGAATTTCTCCGTGATTTTCGCTTCGAGTGCGTCGCTTTTCTCAACCCCGTTGAACTCGATCTCGAGCGGCGTCTGCATGGAACCCTTGCCTTTCCAGGCTGCCCAGCTTGCGACAGCCTCATGACTAACGTGAGCGCTTCGCCGACGCTGGTCAAGAGATCGAAGCATCCGCATGGCCGACCACGGTTAGCGGACGATGCCAGACCTCACCTCGCCGGCCCACGACATTGCCGCCGACTGCAGTGCAGCAATCGGCGGCGAACGGTCGGGCATCCGGTCTTGCGGGATCAGCGCGGCAGCGTCGTCTTGCCCATCAAAGCCTTGTCGATCGCATGCGCGGCCTGCCGCCCTTCGCGGATCGCCCAAACGACGAGTGACTGGCCGCGGCGGATGTCGCCGGCTGCGAACACCTTGCCATGCCCCGGGACCTTGTACTCGCGATCGTTCGCATCCACGCCCTTGAAGCGACCGCGGGCGACGACCGGTGCGCCGAGTTCCTGCACCGGGCCTGCTTCGATTGGACCGGAGAATCCCATCGCCAGAAGCACGAGATCGGCGTCGAACGTTCCCTCGCTGCCGGCGACCGGCTGCATCTTGTTGTCGACGCGAACGAAGTGCAGCTTCTCGATTTTGCCATTCGATCCGGAGAATCCCGTCGTCTGGATCGAATACTCGGTCTTGGCACCTTCAGCCTGGCTCGATGAGACCCGCAACTTGATCGGCCAGTTCGGCCAATTCAGTTCCTTGTTCTCCTTGACCGGCGGCTGCGGCATGATCTCGAGCTGAGTGACGCTCTTCGCGCCCTGACGGATGCTCGTGCCGATGCAGTCCGAACCGGTATCACCGCCGCCGATGACGATGACGTTCTTGCCCTTTGCCGAGATCTCCTTGGCGACCTTCACCGGCTCCCCCGCGATGCGACTGTTCTGCTGTGGCAGGAACTCCATCGCGTAGTGAATGCCGTCGAGGTCGCGCCCCGGGGCCTTGGCGAAGAAGTCGAAGGGCTGCTCCGAGCCGATCGCCAGCAGCACCGCGTCATACTTGTCCGCGAGGGCCTTCGCCGAGATATCCTTGCCGACATCGACGCCGCAGTGGAACGTCACGCCCTCGGCTTCCATCTGCTTCACGCGCCGCGCGATCAACCCCTTTTCCATCTTGAAGTCGGGGATGCCGTAGACCAGCAGTCCGCCCGGACGCGCGCTCTTCTCATAGACGTGCACATCGTGACCGGCGCGTGCAAGCTGTTGCGCGGCGGCGAGGCCGGCCGGGCCCGATCCGATGATCGCGACCGCCTTGCCTGTCTTCGTCTCCGGCGGCAGCGGCACCACCCAACCTTCCGCGAACGCGCGGTCGACGATCGCGCATTCGATGGTCTTGATGGTGACCGGCTTGTCATCGATGTTCAGCGTGCACGAGGCTTCGCACGGCGCGGGGCATACTCGGCCCGTGACTTCAGGGAAGTTGTTGGTCGAATGCAAGTTCAGCGACGCGCGCTTCCAATCGCCCTTGTAGACAAGGTCGTTCCAGTCGGGGATCTGATTGTTGACCGGACAGCCGTTGTGACAGTACGGAATACCGCAATCCATGCAGCGGCTGGCCTGCGTCTTGACCTCGGCCTCGGCCAGCGGGACGACGAATTCCTGCCAATGCTTGACGCGGTCTTCGACCGGCTTGTAGTTGCGGTCGGCGCGGTCGAATTCCATAAAACCTGTCGGCTTGCCCATCTTCAACTCGTCCTTCGGTCGTTCGTGACCACGCCTGTTGCCGTCGAGGCCTCGCTCCGGTTGAGTGAGCGGGCGATTGGTTGAATGCGGTCCGCGCGATCAGGCGCGAACCTCCGATTTCGTTGCTGCGGCCTCGCGCGCCTTCGCCAGTTCGGCAAGCGCACGCCGGTATTCGGTCGGCATCACCTTGCGGAACTTCGGCAGGTAAGCCGCGAAGTCCTTGAGAATCGCCTGCGCGCGCGCCGAATTCGTATAGTGCGCGTGACGGACGATGAGCGCGTGCAGCCGTTCGGCATCCTGATAGCGCATATCGATCATCAGCTCGGCGATCGGTCTGCTGGCCGCCTCGCCGTTGGCCCGCGCGAGCTTCGACACGAGTGCCGGGTCCGCCTCGATCTTTTCGAGTTGCACCATCTCCTTGTTGAGGCGCGTCTCGAAGTCTCCCGCCTCGTCGATCACATATGCGATGCCGCCCGACATGCCGGCCGCGAAGTTGCGCCCGGTCTGGCCGAGAACGACGACGCAGCCGCCGGTCATGTATTCGCAGCCGTGATCGCCCGTGCCCTCGACGACCGCCGAAGCGCCCGAGTTGCGCACCGCGAACCGCTCGCCTGCGATACCACGGAAATAGCACTCGCCCTGGATCGCGCCATACATCACCGTGTTGCCGACGATGATGCTCTCCTCCGGCACAATCCCCGACAGCGCGTTCGGGCGTACGATGATCTTGCCGCCCGACATGCCCTTGCCGACGTAGTCGTTACCCTCGCCAACGAGATCGAGTGTCAGACCCGCCGCCGCCCACGCGCCGAACGCCTGGCCTGCCGTGCCCTTCATCGACAGCCAGATCGTGTCCTCGGGCAGCCCGGCATGGCCATATCGCTTGGCGATCTCGCCCGAAAGCATGGCGCCCGCCGAGCGGTCGACGTTGCGGATCTCGACTTCGGCCTTCACCGGCTTCCGGCTTTCGAGCGCCGGCTTGGAGATCGCGATCAGCTTGTTGTCGAGCACCTTGTCGAGGCCATGATCCTGCCGCTCGCAGTGGTGCGTCGCGACCGTGCTCGGCACATGCGGACGATAGAACAGGTTCGAGAAATCGAGCCCCTTGGCCTTCCAGTGCTCGATCGCCCGCTCCTTGCCGAGATAGTCGCTGCGGCCGATCATCTCGTTCATCGTGCGGAAGCCCATCGCGGCCATCAGCTCGCGCACTTCCTCGGCGACGAAGAAGAAGTAGTTGATGACGTGCTCAGGCTTGCCCTTGAAGCGAGCGCGCAGGATGGGATCCTGCGTCGCGACGCCGACCGGGCACGTATTGAGGTGGCACTTGCGCATCATGATGCAGCCGGCCGCGATCAGCGGCGCGGTCGCGAAGCCGAACTCGTCCGCTCCCAGAAGCGCGCCGACGATGACGTCTCGCCCCGTGCGCAAGCCGCCGTCGACCTGCACCGCGATCCGCCCGCGCAGCCGGTTCAGCACCAGCGTCTGATGGGTCTCGGCGAGGCCGATCTCCCACGGCGACCCGGCGTGCTTGATCGATGTCAGCGGTGATGCGCCGGTGCCGCCTTCGTAACCGGAGATCGTGACGTGATCGGCGCGCGCCTTGGCGACGCCTGCCGCAACCGTGCCGACGCCGACTTCGGAAACGAGCTTGACCGACACGTCGCCGGCGGGGTTGACGTTCTTGAGGTCGAAGATGAGCTGCGCCAGATCCTCGATCGAATAGATATCGTGGTGCGGTGGCGGCGAGATCAGCCCGACGCCCGGCGTCGAATGCCGGACCTTGGCGATGGTCTCGTCGACCTTGTGGCCGGGCAGCTGACCGCCTTCGCCGGGCTTTGCGCCCTGGGCCATCTTGATCTGCATCATGTCGGAGTTGACGAGGTATTCCGTCGTCACGCCGAAGCGGCCCGACGCCACCTGCTTGATGGCCGAGCGCATGCTGTCGCCGTTGGCCATCGGCTTGAAGCGGTCCGATTCCTCGCCGCCTTCGCCGGTGTTGGACTTGCCGCCCATGCGGTTCATCGCGATCGCCAGCGTCGTGTGCGCCTCGCGGCTGATCGAGCCATAGCTCATCGCGCCCGTCGCGAACCGCCGGACGATGGAGGCCGCAGACTCCACCTCGTCGAGCGGGATCGGCTTCTTGCCCATCTCCTCGGCCGACCGCAGGTGGAACAGGCCGCGCATCGTATAGAGCTGCTCGGACTGATCGTTGATGGCGCGCGCGTAGTCGCGATACTTCTGCGGCACCTTGCCCGACATCGCCTCGCCGGTCTCGGTGCCGCGCACCGCATGCTGCAGATCAGCGACGACGGACGGACGCCAGACGTGCGCCTCGCCGCGCACGCGGTAAGCGTAATCGCCGCCGACGTCGAGCGTATCCTCGAGCACTGGCACGTCGCCGAACGCCTCGGCGTGACGGGTGCAGGTGTCCTGCGCGATTTCCTTCAGGCCGATGCCTTCGATCTGGGTGTGGGTGCCGGTGAAGTACTTCTTCACGAACGACGTCCTGAGGCCGATCGCGTCGAAGATTTGGGCGCCACAATACGACTGGTAGGTCGAGATGCCCATCTTGGCCATAACCTTCAGCAGCGCCTTGCCGATCGACTTGATGTAGCGCTTCTTGATCTCGTAGGCGTCGGCGCCGCCCTTGAGGTCGGGCAGCATCTGCTCGAGCGTCTCGAACGCCAGGTAGGGGTTGATCGCCTCGGCGCCGTAACCGGCGAGCGTGCAGAACTGATGCACTTCGTGCGCTTCGCCGGTCTCGATGACGAGACCGACCGACGTTCTGAGACCCTGCTTTATAAGGTGATGATGCACCGCCGACGTGGCCAGCAGCGACGGGATCGGCACGCGGCCCGAGCTCGTCGCGCGGTCCGACAGGATGATGATGTTGTACTCCTGCGAACGCACCGCCTCCTCGGCCTCCGCGCAGATGCAGTCGAGCGTCGGCCCCATGCCGCTCGGCCCACGCGAGGCATCGAACGTAATGTCGATGGTGATCGACGAGAAGTCGTTGTCCTTCACTGCGCCGATCTGGCGGATGCGCTCGAGATCCTCGTTGGTCAGGATCGGCTGATCGACCTCGAGCCGCTTCTGCTTCGAGGTGCCCTCGAGATCGAGCAGATTCGGTCGCGGTCCGATGAACGACACGAGGCTCATGACCAGCTCCTCGCGGATCGAGTCGATGGGCGGGTTCGTCACCTGCGCAAAGTTCTGCTTGAAGTAGGTGTGCAGCAGCTTGGGCTTGTTTGACAGCGCGGAAATCGGCGTGTCGTTGCCCATCGAGCCGATCGCTTCCGCGCCGGTCTCCGCCATCGGCGGAATGAGCAGCTTGATGCTCTCCTGCGTGTAGCCGAACGCCTGCTGCAGATCGAGCAACCCTTCGTTGCCGCGCCGGGCCAACGCGTCGGCCTTGGCCAGCGGCAGGTCGTGGACCATGATTTGCGCGCTCTTCACCCATTGCTCATAGGGGTGGGAACTCGCGATCTCGGCCTTCAATTCGTCATCGGAAACGATACGCCCGCGCTCGAGGTCGATCAGCAGCATCTTGCCCGGCTGCAACCGCCACTTCTTGACGATGTTCGCTTCATCGACCGGCAGCACACCCGATTCCGACGACATGATCACCACGTCGTCCTTGGTCACGAGATAGCGCGCCGGCCGCAAGCCGTTGCGGTCGAGCGTGGCACCGATCTGCTTGCCGTCGGTGAACGCCATCGCGGCCGGTCCGTCCCAGGGCTCCATCAGCGCCGCGTGATATTCGTAGAAAGCGCGACGCTTGGCATCCATCGTCGGGTTGCCGGCCCAAGCCTCGGGGATCAGCATCATCGCCGCGTGCGACAGCGAATAGCCACCCATCACCAGAAACTCGAGCGCGTTGTCGAAGCACGCCGTGTCCGACTGGCCCTCGTAGGAGATCGGCCACAGCTTGTCGATCTTGTCGTCATAGAGCGGCGACGACACCGACGCTTCGCGCGCCGCCATCCAGTTGACGTTGCCGCGCAGCGTATTGATCTCGCCGTTGTGGGCGACCATGCGGTAGGGATGCGCCAGCTTCCACGAGGGGAAAGTATTGGTCGAGAAGCGCTGGTGGACGAGGGCGAGCGCCGAGGTCAGCCGCGGATCGGACAGGTCCTGGTAATACGCCTTCACCTGGTACGACAGGAACATGCCCTTGTAGACGAGCGTACGGCTCGACAGCGATACCGTATAGTGCCCGATGTCGCGGCCCTTGTAGGCCTTCTGCAGCGAGTTGGAGACGATCTTGCGGGCGAGGTAGAGCTTACGCTCGAAATCGCCCTCGCTCATGCCCTTCGGCTTGGCGATGAAAACCTGACGATGGTCGGGCTCGGTGTTGCGGACGAGGTCGGACAGGCTCGAATTGTCGACGGGCACGCGCCTCCAGCCGAGCAGATCGAGCTTCTCTTCCTTCAAAACGCGGTTCCAGACCGTGTTGCAATGCTTCCTGAGGCGCGGGTCGCGCGGCGCGAACACGTGCCCGACCGCGTACTCGCCGGGAGCCGGAAGCGTGAATCCGGTCTTGGCGCACTCTTCTGCCAGGAAGTCGTGCGGGATCTGGATCAGAATTCCCGCGCCGTCGCCCGCCAGCGGGTCAGCGCCCACGGCACCGCGATGCTCGAGGTTCTCGAGGATCTGCAGCGCATCGCCCACGATCTTGTGAGACTTGCGGCCCTTCATGTCGGCGATGAAGCCGACACCGCACGCATCCCGCTCGTGCGCCGGGTCGTACAGGCCCTGCGCCTCCGGACGCTCGAACGGCTCGAACGTGCGGGCGTCGCTGCCGCCAGTCTCAGGGCGTTGGATCATGGTCAGTCCTCGGGGCCGCGGGGGCGCTTAGAATGCGGTTGAACAGTGTGCGTGTGGACTTGAACGGGCGGGGAGCAGGTTTGGTGCTGTTCCGGAAGGAGCTTTATCCCGCCGGGGGGACCAACGTGCAAGGCGTCTTGATCAGACGCGCGTGCCCCGTTTTCGAGTGGCTGTCGTTTTCGGCGGATCGCGCGGCGCATCTGCCCGCAATGATCCGTCGGGAGTCGCGAAGCGCTCCGAAGAATTTGCCAGCGGACCGGCGAGCGCTGCCGCCACGCCGGCGCGCACGATCTCGTGCTGCGTATCCGCGTTTGCGTGCATCCGCTGATCAGATGTCCCGGCCGCCACGTCCAACTCCTGAATGCAATGCCGACCAGCGGCCCCGAAACGCACCCGGAGCGCAGCCAGCTCATCAATGGCCAGACCCAACGAAGTTCAAGCCAACAAAGGACAGTGTCACTGACCTTTCTCGGCATCTTGCAGATTTTTTCCGGAGTTACAAGCCACCACGGCAGCAATCGGCGGATGGACGCCGCCAAGTCCCATCGGAACACCGAAAAGGGCGGAGACATTGTCTCCGCCCTCGGTCCTACCGGCGGGATCGCCTGCGACATCCGGACCGAAGCGATCAGCCCCGTATCCGGCGCGCCGGCGCCGCGCCAATGTGTGTCAGGCCGTCAAGCTGCGGCCTCGATCCGCTTGATCTCCGTGGGGCCGCCGCTCGCGCCGATCGGAATGGTCCGCGGCTTCAGCCGCTCGGGCACGTTGCGCTGCAGTTCGATGTGCAGCAGACCGTCGTTGAGCGCGGCCGACTTGACCTCGACGTGGTCGGCGAGCTGGAAGCGGCGTTCGAACGAGCGTGCCGCGATACCGCGATGCAGGTAGACGCGATCCTTGTCGTCAGCAGCCTTCTCACCGCGCACCAGAAGCACGGTATCCTTGACCTCGAGTTTGAGTTCGGGCTCGCTGAAGCCGGCCAAGGCCATGGTGATGCGGTAGTCGTTCTCGCTCAGCCGTTCGATGTTGTAGGGCGGATAGGTGGCTTCGGCGTCGAAGCCCTGCGCACCATCCAGAAGCTGGAACAGCCGGTCGAAGCCGATGGTGGAACGCTGGAACGGGGTAAAATCGAAGTGTCGCATGAGTTGTCCTCCATGAAGAGCGACGATGGTTTTCCTGCCCAAGATCCTCGGAAATCCGACGTGGGCCCGGCCAGTCGAGTGACGCCCCCTCGTGAGGCGGGCGCACCCGAGATGTAGAAAGCCGTCTGGCAGCTTCAAGAGGTCGAACGCTACGAGACGTAGGTCGCGCCAACGACCGGGCGACAATGGCCGATTGGCCCCGGAGCCAGAGAGCCACACCGATAAAATGTTTTGATTTCCGCGCCCTTCAGCCACCGTTCATGTGACGGCCATCACTGTGCCATCGCCGAGGGAGGCCCAAGATTTTTATCCAGTACCAAAGAACCTGACGAGAGAACCGGAGGTCTTTCAGCCATGTCGTGGCTTCTTACAACACGGGATCCAGCGCTGCTGTCCCCAATCACTCGTCGCTCGCGCTGCCGCATCACGCGCGGCCTGCTGGCCTCGAGCCTGCTTGCCGTCTCGATCGTCGCCGGCGCGACCGCCCCCGCCTCTGCCGCCGATTTGTCGGGCTCCTCGGAGTACGGCTCGCCCTACGACGACCCGCGCTATGCCGACATCTACCGGCATCCGCCGCCCCGGCAGGAGGTCTATCGCGACAGCTACAAGGACGACGACGCGCCGCGCCGTCACGCCGATGACGACGACTACAACGATGACGATGACGACGCCCCGCCAGCGCGTCACGTCGAGCGTGATCGCGACTACTTGCCCCCGATGCGTCCGGAGCGCCGCTTTGTCGGCCCGCGCACTGACCGTCGCAACGACGACTGCGTGCCGCGTCATGTGATCCGCGACCGTCTCAGCGCGGCGGGCTGGCGCGACTTCCAGGACGTGACGATCGACGGCGAAATCGCGATCCTGAGCGCGCGGCGTCCATCGGGGCGCCTGTTCGAACTCGAGATCCATCGCTGCTCGGGCGAGATCGTCGAAGCGCGGCCTCAGAATTCTCATGCCTACGGCCGGCGCCGATTTCCAAGCCGGTCCTGATCCGCGTTCCGGGGACCGGACGTCCTGACGCCTCTATTCATCGCTGCGACACTGAGTTTGCGCTGCTAATCTCCTGAATGCCGAATCGGACGCGGCCTTTGCCGCGTCCGGGCGTTAGGCTCGATCGGGATCGCGGCCAGGAGCGGAGCAGCGGATGGAACTCGTCTCACTCGCCAAGAATCCCATTCCGAGCGGCGCCGTCGTTGGCTCGGTCGCGGGCTATGATGGCGCGCCGCTCCGGTTCGCCCGCTGGGAGGCGACCCGCAGCCCGCGGCGCGGAACCGTTTGTATCTTCAGCGGTCGCGGCGAATACATCGAGAAATATTTCGAGGTCATCGCCGACCTGCGCCGGCGCGGCTTCGCAGTCGCGATCCTCGATTGGCGCGGCCAGGGCGGCTCGTTCCGCAGCCTCAAGAACCCGCGTAAGGGTCATATCAACGACTTCGCCGAGTACGACCGCGATCTGGTGCGGTTCATGCGCGACGTCGTGCTACCGGACTGCCCTCCGCCCTACGTCGCACTCGCCCATTCGATGGGTGGCGCGATCCTGCTGCGCAACGCCGTCGAGACGGGCTCATGGTTCTCCCGCATGGTGTTGTGCGCGCCGATGATCGCGCTCAACGAAACGAAAGTGAATGTCCCGACCACGCTCGTTCGCATCTATGCCGAAACCGCTGCCACGTGCGGGTTCGCGTCGTCTTACATCCAGGGTGGCAGCGACCGGTCCGAGGAAACGCTCGCGTTCGAGGGCAATCATTTGACGTCCGATCGCGAACGCTGGGCGCGGAACAAGGCCGTACTCGATATCGCGCCGCAATTGGGGCTCGGCTCGCCGACGATCGGTTGGGTGCGCGCTGCCTACCGCGCGATGGAGCGGCTCGGGTCGCCGGGCTACGCGTCCCGCGTGCAGGTTCCGATCCTGATGTTCGCCGCCGGCAACGACCAGATTGTTTCGACCCGCGCCATCGAGGACTTCAGCGTCGAATTGAAGGTCGGATCAAACCTTCTGATCCCGAACTCACGCCATGAGATCCTGCAGGAATGCGAAAGCGTCCGCCAACGCTTCTGGGCCGCCTTCGACGCCTACCTCGGCATCAACGAAGCAGCGGCTTGAGCCTCAGCTCGGCCAGCGCAACCGCTCCTCCGCGCTCAGCCGTTCAGTACCCGCAGCGCCCTCTCGTGCAACTTCGGATCACCCGTGGCGAGGATGCGCCCGCCCTCCGTGGCCGGCCCGCCGGTCCAGGTGGTGACCGTGCCGCCCGCGCGCTCGATCAGCGGGATCAGCGCGACGATGTCGTGGGGCTTGAGGCCGGTCTCGGCGATCAGATCGACGAAGCCCGCAGCGAGCAAAGCATACGCGTAGCAGTCGCCGCCGTAGCGCGTCATTCGCGCCTTGGCCTTGAGCCGCGCGAACCCGTCGGCCTCCTCGCCGACGACAAACAGGTCAGGATGCGTGGTCGAAAGCACAGCGTCCTCGAGACGGACGCAGGCACGTGTCCGGATCACGCGCGGCGCGGCGACGCCGACCCTCGAATAGGACGCGTCCGGTCCGGTCCAGAACCGCTCGCGCGTGAACGGCTGATCCATCAACCCCAGGACGGGCACGCCACGATCGAGCAGGCCGATGAGCGTGCCCCATATGGGGTACCCCATGATGAACGCGCGCGTGCCGTCGATGGGGTCGACGACCCATTGGTATCGTGCCTCGGAGGCGTGACTGCCGAATTCCTCGCCGACCATCCCGTGGTCGGGGTACATCTCCCGTACGGCGGCGGAGATCGCCTCCTCTGCCGCACGGTCGGCTATGGTGACAGGATCGAAATCGCCGGGTCCCGACTTGTTGTCGACCGCGATCACCTCGCGGAAATGCGGCAGGATCACCCGGCCCGACAGATCGGCCAGCGTGTGGGCGAACGGCAGCAACGTCTCGATGGTTGGGGCGGACTGTTGAGGCACCTGTCGATCCCGCTCACTTGTTTGGTTCGATCCGCCGGCCGTGGGCCGCCGATCGGTCGTGGCCTATCGGACTGCGCTTTAGCACGCCTCGAGTCCCGCAGCGGCTGCGACCCTTGCGTCTCCACGGTGCAGATCCGCAACATCATATGTGACCACATCGCACCATATTCCCGCCAATTCGCCCATGCGCCACGCCAGCGCATTGTCCGCCGCCGCGAAGCACATCATGCTTCTGATTGCGGGTCTGCGGGGATGCCTGCCGATCCGATGCCCACTTTGGGCGTTTCCTCCCTGGACTTGGGCCGTTCGCATGCGAGCGGCCTTTTTTTGCGCCCCGCGCGCAATTCCGCTTCTCCATGCTTGCCTCGCCTGGGTGTCCACCGCGAGGCGCCGAAAGCCTCAAATCCAGCCAACGGTTCCCGCGAACGCCCATTGTGACGGCAGTTTACGCGCCCTGGGCCATCAGCCCGTCGTCTGGGTTCTCACAGATCTGCAATTTTTGCATTTGCAGTTTGTGCGCCGCACCTTTAAATATTGCATTGCGGGATCACTGAGCCTCGCTCGTGATCACGCAGCCCTCCTTGGGCGTTTCCTCCCTAGACTTGGGCCATTCGGCAACCCCGGATGGCCTTTTTTCTTTTCGCAGCGCATAACGCACCGGTGCGACAGCGCGAACACCTGTCTTCACGAAACCGTGATGCGCTTTGCGGCGCAACATCGCGTATTTTCTATGTATGAGGCTGGCTTCGGTCGCCCCATGCCCGAAAGGGCGTTTCCTCCCTGGACTTGGGCCGCGGATTCCGCGGCCAATTTTTTTGGGCCGGTCTCATTGACGTTGTCCGATCCGTCAGAGACCTGCACGTCGCGCGCGTTCCGTGCCCTCTCGACTGATTTGTCCAACGATCATTCCGCCGCGAGACGCCGCTCGAACAGCGCTGGAAACGATTTGAACAGCCGCGTCGTGAGAATGGCCAGATGCCGCTCGAGTTCGACGAAGCCGGCCGTTGGCATCATCGTCGCCTCGTCGAGATAGAGCCCGCGGTTGATCTCGATTTGGAGTGCGTGAACCTGCTGTGAGGGCCGGCCATAATGCTCAGTGATGAAACCGCCGGCGTAAGGGCGATTGAGCTGCACGTCGTAGCCGAGGCCGGTCAGCACGTCGCGCATGAACCTTGTCAGGCGGCTATCACACGACGCTCCGAACCGGTCGCCCAGCACAAAGTCTGGACGCGGGGCGCCGCCCGCGACCGACGACGCCGACGGCATCGAATGACAATCGATCAGGATCGCATATCCGAAGCGCTGCCGCGTTTCGGCAATGAGGCCCCCGAGTGCTGAATGGAACGGCTTGTAGAGATGGTCGATCCGTTCGATCGCGGCGGCGAGCTGCAGCGGTTCGTGATAGATTTCCTCTCCGTCCGCGACGATCCGTGCAATCGTTCCGAGACCTCCGACCACACGCACAGATTGGGTGTTGGCGTAGTCCGGGAGCGGCTCGGCGAACAACTCGGGATCGAGTTCATAGGCCTCACGGTTGAGATCGAGATAGGCGCGCGGAAACTCGGCGGCGATGAGCGGCGCACCGATGCGCGGCACATGCTGGAACAGCGTGTCGACGTAGCTGTCTTCCGACTTCCGCAAGGTCAGCGGATCGAGCCGCGATTGAGCGAGAAAATGCGCCGGATACACCCGGCCTGAATGCGGTGAGCACAGCACGAATGGCGCAGATTGCTGCTCCGGCCCGAACACGCGGAACGGCGGGTTGAAATCACTCAGGATCGAGGCGCGCTCACGGTCGGGCATGCGACTTGCAAAATCCGGATATCAGAAGGCATGGCGGAGATCGCGCACGATAACGGGACAGATTGGGTTTGTTCCGCGCCTCGTTCGCTCCTCCGCACTGTGCCAACACCGCCAGGCTATGTCCATGCGGCGCGAATGAAAACTTCGAACTCGCCGTGGACAGAGACTGCAAAAAGACACCGCTGACGCGATACGGCTGCGACAACCCTTCATCGGGCGTTTACCAAACTCGCGTCAGATTTGTCTGGCATTGCAGATAATCGCCGCTATCCTTTCAGTCTCGTACCCGTGAGTGCACATGACCCTCAAACCGTCCCATCAGCCGATCTGCCGCATCCTTCTCGCTGAGGACGACGACTCCATGCGGGGGTTCCTCGAGCGTGCTTTGGCCAAGGCGGGCTACGACGTGATCGCATTTCCGAACGGCGCGGAAGCGTTCGAGCGGTTGAAGGAAGAGCCCTTTACGCTGCTTCTCACCGACATCGTCATGCCGAGGATGGACGGTATCGAGTTGGCGCGCCGGGCGAGCGAGCTCGATCCCGACCTCAAGATCATGTTCATCACCGGCTTCGCTGCCGTCACACTGAACAACGACAGCGCGGCTCCCAAGGACGCGCGGGTCCTGTCAAAGCCGTTCCATCTCAAGGATCTCGTCCGCGAAGTTGACCGCCTTCTGGCGGCTTGATCGCCGTCCACCGCCGCGTCAAAAATAGCGCGAACCATCCCTTGCGTCATTCCGGCAATGCCGATATACGACCTTCTCTCGCGTGCGCTTATGGCGTTCCGGGCGCGTAGCTCAGCGGTAGAGCACTACCTTGACATGGTAGGGGTCACAGGTTCGATCCCTGTCGCGCCCACCATCATTCTCGCCGATTTGGCATTCTCGAAGATCTGGTGTCCCTATGAAGGTCAGAAATTCTCTGAAATCGCTCCGTTCGCGCCACCGCGACAATCGCGTCGTGCGTCGCAAGGGCCGCGTCTACGTGATCAACAAGACGCAGAAGCGCTTCAAAGCCCGCCAGGGCTGAGCCCACTGACTGGGCCAGCCACTCGGACAAATTGCTCCGATTGGCCCGCTCGGTTCGATGTGAAGCGCTTTGCCGCATCTCTTGTTCCGTGACAGCCCCATTCTACCATGTCAGCTCACGAAGCTGGCTGGTCCGCGTGCAAGCGGTTCCGCTTTGACGCATCCCGCATGACGGCTTATCCTGCCCTCATGCGTCAAAATCCTCGATCCGAAACACTCCTGTTCCGCCGAATTCGGTTGGCCGTTGGTGTCGCTGTGTTCGCGCCGATACTCGCCGTCTCCGCGGTCGCGCAGTCGAGCCGCGAACCGGGACGCAATCCCGAGAGCGAAGCACCCGCGACAAAGCCGCAACCGCGCAAGGCCGAGCCGCCGCAATCGGCCCGACCTGAGACGCCGCGGCCAAGCGCCGCTGCCAAGAAGAAGCCAGCGCCGCCCGATACACCTGAAGCGCGAGAGAAAGCGCTATCCAATCTTTATGCCCACCTGGCCACAGCCAGTGATGCCAGCGAGGCATCTGCCATCGCCGCCGCGATTGAAGCGCTCTGGATGCAGTCCGGAAGCGATACGATCGCCGTGCTTCTGTCACGCGCGACGCAAGCCACGCTCGCGAAGAAGTCCGATCTCGCACGGCAACTGTTCGATGCGGTCGTCGATCTAGCGCCGGACTTCGCCGAAGGTTTCGCCCGCCGGGCCTTCTTCCATTACCAGGAGAACGACGCCACCAGCGCACTCGGCGATCTCCGCCGCGCGCTTGCGCTCGAGCCCAACCACTTCCGCGCGCTCGACGGCTTGTCCACGATCCTCAACGACATCGGTGAGAAGCGGGCTGCACTGAAGGCGCTGCAGCAACTGGAACTCGTGCATCCAAACTGGCCGGGATTGACCGACGAGTTGAAGGAGATGGAGCGCGCTGTCGAGGGTCAGGGAATCTAAGCCGCAAGGCGCGTGCTGGCGATGCGCCGACCCCGAATGCAGGCCAAAACGTAATGGCGACCGCTCGCAGCGAGTCGGCCGCCATTCTCACGCGCGACTTTGCTTCAACTGGCTCAACCTGCGACGGGCTCACCTTTATCATTGATGAAGGCGATGCGGATCATGTTGGTCGTGCCCATGGTGCCGATCGGCACACCGGCGGTGATGAGAATGCCCTCGCCAGGCTTGGCGAACCCTTCCTCGAACGCGATCTTGCACGCCTTCGAGACCATGTTGGTCAGGTTCTCGGGATCGCTCGTCATGACCGTATGCAGGCCCCACACCACCGCGAGGCGGTGCGCGGTCGCCGGCACCGGCGTCAGCCCGATCACCGGCAGGCCCGGACGCTCGCGCGCGACCCTGAGCGCCGTCGAACCCGACGCCGTGTAGCAGACGATCGCCGCGAGCTTGACCGTGTCCGCGATCGCATGGGCTGCCGCGGCAATCGCGTCGGCTGCGGTCGGCTGCTTGTCGATCTTGGTGGCGTGGATGATCGCGCTGTAGCTCTTGTCGCCTTCGACCTGGATCGCGATCCGGTCCATCATCTGAATGGCCTCGACCGGGTACTGGCCGACGGCCGATTCCGCTGACAGCATCACCGCGTCGGCTCCATCAAAGACCGCGGTTGCGACGTCGGACACCTCGGCGCGCGTCGGCACCGGCGATGTGATCATGCTTTCGAGCATCTGCGTCGCGACCACCACGGGCTTGCCGGCGGCGCGCGATTTACGCGTGATCTTCTTCTGCAGTCCCGGCACCTGCTCGATCGGCATTTCGACGCCGAGATCACCGCGAGCGACCATGAACCCATCGCCGGCTGCAATGATCGCGTCGAGATCGTCGATCGCCGAAGGCTTCTCGATCTTGACCATGATCGCAGCACGGCCTTCGACCCGCTTGACCACGTCCGCGACGTCCTCTCCGCGCTGCACGAACGACAGCGCGATCCAATCGGCCGAGAGATCGAGCGCGCACGCGAGGTCGGCTTCGTCCTTCTCGGTCAGCGGGCCGATCGGCAGCAAGGTATCGGGCAAACTGATGCCCTTGCGGCTGGCCAGCGACCCATCGTTCAGCACTGTCGCCGAGATCCGTCCGCCCTTGTTCTCCTCGACGCGCATCCGCACCTTGCCGTCGTCGAGCAGCAGGTTGTGCCCGGCCGCGACAGCCTCGAAGATCTGCGGGTGCGGCAGGAATACGCGCGCGCCCGAGCCTTTGGTTTCGGTCTGATCGAAGTGGAAAACGTCGCCCTTCTTCAGAGCGACCTTGTCGCCCTCGAAGGCGCCGAGGCGGAACTTCGGACCCTGTAGATCGACGAGTACGCCGATCGGATAACGATTGCGCTTCGAGACGGTGCGAACCGCATAGAGCAGTTCGCGCGCGAGATCGTGCGAAGAGTGGCTCATGTTGATGCGGAATACGTCGACACCGGCCAGAAACAGCCGCTCCAGCATCTCGGGCGGCGAGGACGCCGGGCCAAGTGTTGCAACGAGCTTGACCCTGCGATTGCGTCTCATCTGCCCTTCTTCCCCCCGTCGTCCGGATCCGTCAGGCGAATGGTCCAATCCTTGGACTCGCCTGTATCCACTTCAAAAAAACCAGACTGCTTATAGCCGCGTTTCTGGCAATCCTGAACACCTCTTACCGCGAACGATTTGTCGAGTGTGCACATGAAATTGGTGCCGACCCATTCGCCGCCGCGGTCATAGTCGACGGCGTGCACGTAAATGAAGCGGCTCGGCACAGCGCCCTTGAGCAGCACCTCGCAGGTCTGCGACGCGATGTTCCACCAGCCTTCGGTCGCCCAGCCGGTCGTGTCCTGATAGCCGATCGAAACGCCGACCCGGCTCGATGTCGAGTTGCAGAGCTTGAGATCAGCATGGGCAAGCCCCGGCCACAGCACGGCGGCGATCGCCCCGGCTCGGCAGACCGTCAGCCAGCACGCTTGGCTCATCGCGCTCGGCTCACGGATCGACGAGGATGACGCGCAGGTCGTTGACATTGGTTTGGGTGGGACCGCATTGGACGAGACCGCCGACTTTCGCGAAGAAGCCGGTGGAGTCGTTGTTTTCCAGGAAAGCGGCGGCATTGAGATTGCGTTCCCGCGCGCGCGCCAAAGTACCTGGATCGACAACCGCGCCGGCCGGATCGTCGGCATTTCCGCCGCCGCCGTCGATGCCATCGGTATCGGCGGCCAGGGCCGAGATACCTGCCGCTCCATCGAGTGCGATGGCGAGACCCAGCGCATATTCCTGATTCGGGCCACCCGACCCATTGCCTTTGACCGTCACCGTCAGTTCGCCGCCAGACAACAGCGCGACCCGCTCGCCCCGGCGCTTCGCATCGAGCGCCATCGCTGCATGGAAGCGGCCGACCTCGCGCGCTTCGCCTTCCAGACTGTCGCCCATGACGTCGATCCGGTAGCCGGCCTTGCGCGCGACCTCGGCGGCGGCCTCAAGCGAGGCGAGCGGTGTCGCGACGAGCTTGTACGTCGCACTTTCGAGCATCGGCGCGCCGGGCTTCAACGTCTCATTACCGGCATTATTCAACGCAGCGGCGATTTCGGCGGGCGGCGTGATGCCATAGCGCGCCAGCACATCGCGCGCCTCCGCGAGCGACGTCGGGTCGGCCACAGTCGGGCCGGAACCGATCGACGCCGGGGCGTCCTTCGGCACATCGGACATCGCCAGCGTCACGAGCTTCGCCGGATGCGCGGCCGCGGCGAGCTTGCCGCCCTTGATGCGCGACAGATGACGGCGAACACAGTTCATTTCGGTGATGCGGGCGCCCGACCGGAGTAGTTGCTTAGTCAGGGCCTGCTTGGCCTCGAAGCTGATGCCGTCGACGGGCGCCGACCACAATGCGGATGCACCGCCCGACAGCAGGCACAGCACCAGATCGTTCGGGCCCGCCTTCGACACGGCCTCGAGTGTACGGGCGGCGCCGCTGATGCTGTTGGCGTCGGGCACCGGGTGCCCCGCCTCGATGATCTCGATGTATTGCGTGGGAAGCTTGAAGCCGTGCCGCGTCGTGACGAAACCCTGGACTCTGTCGCCGAGGCCGCGGCCGGCATAGTGCCGTTCGGCCGCTACGACCATTGCGGATGCAGCCTTACCGGCGCCGACGATCAGGATGCGGCCGCCCTCGGGAACCGGCGGCAAATGGGGCGGAACACACGTTTCAGGGTGCGCGGTCGCCACCGAGGCCTGGTAGATCTCGACGAGCAACGCCTCGACGCTTTTGGACTCCATCCCCGCCAACGTTCCCTCCCGCGCCGATGTCCCCAGACTTTACTCGTCGTGTCGATCGCCTCGCCGCGGCGCACCCCGCTCGACGCCGCACGTTTCCGGCATGACCGCTGTTGTTTGGGGGATCGGCGCGCACCCGTCAAGCGCGCTCTCCAGCGTGCTATGGCTGGCCGAGGACGCGACGCTTCCGTGTCGCTGCGGAGTGGCGGCCAGGTTCGCAGCAACCTATATTGAGCGTATGCGCGATACAGACCTCGCGGTGGCAGACACCCTCGTCGCCGCCGAAACCCAAGACACATTCTCGATCCTGCCGGGGCGTACGGAGGCCGGTTTTGTGCTGTTCTGCGACCACGCCCACAACGCGTTCCCGCCTGGATACGGCACACTCGGCCTGCCGCCAGCAGAACTCGAACGTCACATCGCATACGATATCGGCGCCGTTGGCGTGGTCCGCCGCATGTCCGCCGCGCTCGGCGCGCCCGCGATCCTGTCTCACTATTCGCGTCTGCTGATCGACCTCAACCGGGGCGAAGACGATCCGACCCTCGTCATGCGCATCTCCGACGGCGCGATCATCCCCGGCAACCGGCATTTGACCCCGGCCGAGCGAGACGAACGCGTGCGTCTCTACTACGAGCCCTATCATCGCGCCGCCGCCGGGATCATCGACGCGTGCCTTGATGCGGCAATTCCTCCGGTGATCGTATCGATCCACAGTTTCACACCGGCTTGGAAGGGCGTATCGCGTCCCTGGCACGCATCGGTTTTGTGGGACAAGGATCCGCGGCTCGCGCAAGCGCTCCTCGACGGACTCCGCGCCGAGGCAGGCTTGGTCATCGGCGACAACGAGCCGTATACGGGCGTCCTGCGCGGCGACACGATGTGGCGGCACGGCACCATGCGCGGCCTCGCCCACGCCATCATCGAAGTCCGCCAGGATCTCATTGCATCCGAGGCTGGTCAGGACGACTGGGCCGGGCGACTCTCCCGGATCCTCGACGCGCTGTCGCCCGATCACACCCTTGATCGAGGTTTGCGCCAGATCATCTATCACGGGTCTCACACCGATCCCTGAAGACGACCGACCCACGTTGACCGCCGCCATCGGACCGGCGCCAAATGACCACGAGAGGAAATTCGATGACCGACTCCGTCCCGAAGATCGACGCGCAGACCCAGACCGAACTCGAGGCCGCCGCCTACCGCCGCCTCGTCCAGCATCTGCGCAAACGCACGGATGTGCAGAACATCGACCTGATGAATCTCGCCGGGTTCTGCCGCAACTGCTTGGCCAACTGGTACATGGACGCGGCCAAGGACAAGGGCATCGCACTCGACAAGGAGCAATCGCGCGAGATCGTCTATGGCATGCCGTACAAGGAGTGGCAGGCGCAGAACCAAAAGGAAGCGGGCGTCGACAAGCTCGCGGCGTTCGAGGTCAACCGGCCCAAGGAACATTGAGCCGCGGCCGACTCTCTCCTGGCCTCGTCAGAACGCGCCGCGCGCCTCGATCGGCCAGATAGCGAGGAGCGTGTCGCCGTCGATCACGTGGATGGCGTCGAACAGGTTCACAGTTGGATCACAGTGCGGCACCACGAGATCGAATAGCGCGCCGAGCGCGGGTTGTGCCGCTCCCTGCGGCAACTCGATGATCCCGTGCTCGTCGCTATCGGGCCTGTAAACGGCGCCGGCAATGGGTAGCTGCCGAAACGCCGGCAACGTGCCCTTCGCTGAGAAATGCTTGTTGCCGCCGTCGCACGTCACCCGCCCCGGCCAATTGCGACCGATCACCGAGACGCGTACAAAAAGTGCCGGTTCGAACGGCGCGCGCTCGGTTCCATCGAGCGAGATCGCCGCATACTCGGCATCGCTGAACACATAGCTGCCGCACTGCAACTCCGTGTAGATGCCGAGCGCCGTATCGATGAATAGCGTACCCGTGCTGCCGCCTGTGACAACGCCGACCCGATGCCCGGCACCCTCGAGCGCGGACCGGATCTCCGTCACCTTGGCCGCGCACTCCCGCGAGGCCGCCAGCCGTTCGGCATAGCTTTCGACGTGAGAGATATGCGACGCATAGGCCTGGATACCAGTCAGTTCGAGACTCGCGTTGCGTCCGATCACCGCCGCGACAGCGAGGGCGCCCGCCGCATCCGTCACGCCGTTGCGATGGCGGCCGAGATCGACATCGATCAAAACCGGCAGCACGATGCCCGCCTGCGCCGCGGCGGAGGCCAGCCGATCCGCCATGCCGGGGTCATCGGCGACGACGGCGATCCGTGCGCCCGTTCGAGCCAGCGCGATTGCGCGTCCAATTTTCGCGGATTGCGAGAAAGCGGACGTCACGAGGATATCCTCGATCCCGCCCGCAACCATGGCTTCCGCCTCGCCGATGGTGGCGACGCAGATGCCCTGCGCACCGGCTTCGAGCTGCGCATTGGCGATGGTCGAGCATTTGTGCGTCTTCGCATGCGGCCTGAGCGCAATTCCGGCAGCACGGCAGTGCTCGGCGGCCTTCGTGATGTTGCGCTCGAACGCAGTAACGTCGAGCACCAGACATGGCGTAGACATCTGACCCGCAGCACCATCTCGGCCGATCAAGTGATCGTTCGGACCCGGCAGCGGCCGCGCATTCTTCAATGCCATGTCTCTCGTGTTCCCTGCATCGATGCCCGCTCCGTGCGATCGGCTCAAGCCGATAAAGCACGAGACGATGACGAATTGAACCGGCAGGCGCCGCCGTCCACAACCGAACGCTTCACAGCGCCGCGTCGAGGGCTTGGACGATGTGGACCGCTTCACGTCCGAGGCCGTCAGATATCTGATGCCGGCAACTCGTGCCATTTGCGACGACGAGATCGTTACCCGCCGCCTTTCGCACAGCGGGGAACAGGGCCAGTTCGGCCATCGCAACCGACACATCGTAGTGTTGCGCGTCGAAGCCGAACGCGCCGGCCATGCCGCAACAGCTCGATTCGATGACCTTGACGTCGAGCCCCGGCACTCGGCGCAACAGCCGCTCGGCCGGCGCAAATGCATCGTGCGCCTTCTGATGGCAATGGCCGTGGATATGTGCGACCCGCCCACCCTGGTCCCTGAGCGGCACCGTCACGCGGCCTTGGGCGAGGTCCGCATCCAGAACCTCTTCGACCAGGAACGTCGCGGCGCCTACCTGCGCAGCCTCAGCGCCCAGCGAAAGCGCCGAGATCTCGTCGCGGAAGGTCAACAGGCACGACGGCTCGAGCCCAACGACACGCGCGCCGGCTGCCACGAGTGGGGCAAGCACCGCGATCGAGCGGCGCGCTTCCTGCCTTGCGTCGTCGACCATGCCCGCCGAAAGAAACGTGCGCCCGCAGCACAGAGGCCGGCCGCCATCGCGCGCGCCCGCATGATGCAACCGGTATCCAGCCGCCTCCAGGACGCGCCGCGCCGCGCTGAGATTGCCGGGCTCGAAGTAGCGGTTGAACGTATCGGCGAACAGCACGAGATCGCGCCCATCGCCCTTCACGTCGACCGCACGCGCCTCGCCCGATCCCGCCGACCATGGCTTGGACCAGTGCGGCATGGTCCGCCGCGCGCTGAACCCTGCCAATGCTTCCGAAGCCCACGCCGCGCCTGGCACGACGTCGCGTAAATTCAACAACCCGCGCAATCGTGCCGCGTAGGGCGCGTAGCGCGGCAGGTACGCGACGAGCCGGTCCTTGAGCGTCAGCCCATGACGCGCCTGCCAATTATGGAGAAACTCGATCTTCATGCGCGCCATGTCGACACCCGTCGGACATTCCCGGCGGCACGATTTGCAGCCGACGCACAGATCCATCGCCGTCTTCATATCGGGCGAGGTGAAGGCGTCGGGGCCGAGCTGCCCCGAGATCGCGAGGCGCAAGGCATTTGCTCGTCCGCGCGTGACATGCGTCTCGTCGCGTGTCGCCCGGTACGACGGACACATACCGCCGCCCGCGAGCTTGCGGCACGTCCCGTTGTTGTTGCACATCTCGACCGCCGCGCCGAAGCCACCCGCAGCCGACCAGTCGAGCACCGGAACCACCGGCTCGGCGACGCGATACTCGGGCTTGAAGCGCATCAGCGCGCGATCGTCGAAACGGTATGGCGCGACAATCTTTCCCGGATTGAGGCGGCCGGCGGGATCGAACTCCCGCTTCACGTCCTCGAACGCGCGCACGAGCCGCTCCCCGAAGATCGGCGCGATGAATTCCGACCGCGAGATACCATCACCATGCTCGCCCGAGTACGAGCCCTTGAAGCGCCGGACCTCGCTGCACACCTCCTCGGCGATCTCGCGCATCGCCTTGACGCCGCCCGCCGATTTCATGTCGAGGATTGGCCGCACGTGCAGGCATCCGACCGACGCGTGCGCGTACCATGTGCCGCGCGTGCCGTGCTTGGCGAAGATCTCTGTCACGCGCTCGGTATAGTCGGCGAGATGTTCGAGAGGCACCGCGCAATCCTCGATGAACGAGACCGGCTTCGCATCGCCCTTCATCGACATCATGATGTTGAGACATGCTTCGCGCACCTCCCACACCTGCTTCTGCGCCGACGGCTCGCGCACCTCGACGACGGCATCCGGAAAACCGTGGTCGGCCATGCACTGGTCGAGGCGGGCCAGATCCTTGCCCAGCGCGTCGAGATCGTGCCCCGCGAACTCGACGATCAGCAGGCAATTCGGCGTGCCCTTGGTGATGCGCGCCAGCGTGCGCTGGAACAGCGGGATATCGCGGCCAAGCACCAGCACGTTGTTATCGACGAGTTCGACCGCGACCGGTCCCAACGCGACGAGATGTTGCGTCGTCTCCATCGCGCTCCGGAAACTTGGGAAATGGCAGATGCCGAGCACGCGATGCGCGGGCAGCGGCGACAGCGTCAGCGTGAGCGCCGTCGAGATACCGAGCGTCCCTTCGGAACCGACGAGGATGCTAGAGAGATTCGGGTCCGAACCGACAAGGGCATCGAGGTTGTAGCCGCCGACGCGGCGCTGGACGGTCGGGAACCGCGCCGCGATCTCATCGCGCTCGCGGTCGGCGATCGACAGGATCCGCCGCGAGATCTCCGAATTGCGCTCAGCCGAGACGTGCGCGCCGGCGTCGCGTCCCAGGCGAAACGGCGCGCCCGTCGCATCGAGCGCGTCGATCGCCAGCACGTTCTCGGCCATGCGGCCGTAGCGCAGCGAGCGCGCGCCGCACGAATTGTTGCCGGCCATGCCGCCGATCGTGCAGCGGCTCGCCGTCGACGGCTCGACTGGGAAGAACAGCCCGTCCGCGCGCAACCGCGTGTTCAACGTTTCGAGCACCATGCCGGGCTCGACCGTGACTGTGCGACGCTCCTTGTCATAGGCCAGCGTCCGGCCGAGGTGACGGCTGAAATCGATGATCAAGCCATGCCCGATCGGCTGGCCGTTCTGCGACGTGCCGCCGCCGCGCGCGATCACCGGCACACCGTGTTCCGCGGCGGCTTCGATCGCGGCGCGGACGTCATCGATGGTCTTTGGGAACACCACGCCGGCAGGAATGATCTGATAGATCGACGCGTCGGTCGCATAGCGCCCGCGCGTGAACAGATCGAAACGGACCTCGCCCGCCATATTCTGCCGCAGACGCCGCTCGAGAGCGGGATGGCTGGCCAAGGAGGCTGTGCCGGTGCCTCTGGCGGTCTCGGCTTTCGGCACGCGGGCGCTCTTTCTGTTCTTGTTATCGCAACTGCAATCTAGCGCTCCACGATCCGGATGCAATCATTGCCGCCGGCCGGCTGTATCTGCCGCGAATCAGTCGGGCCACACGCAAGCGCTGTCGGTCCTTCTCCACATCTCTCACAAACCTCTGGATGAAGTCCGGGCTCGCCCTTGTTCCGCCCAACCGTGCCCGATAGCGTTCTGCAAATGCGCTGCCCGTGCGGCGCGCGAGGGCCTCGGACCACACACGGTCGCGGCGCCCATCGATCAGGGGGCATTCCAATGACAACGCTTCAGGCTTCGGCGCAGAACCAATTGCGCCAGCTCGTGGAACAAATCGAACGGCTCGAGGAAGAGAAGAAGGCGCTCGCCGCGGACATCCGCGACAAGTATCTCGAAGCCAAGGCCGTCGGCTTCGACGTCAAGGCGTTGCGCCAAGTCGTGCGGCTGCGCAAGAAGAGCCAGCAAGAGCGTCAGGAAGAAGAGACCGTGCTCGAGGTCTATCTGCACGCACTCGGCATGCTCGATGGCGCGCCGTCCTACTCCACAGATGCCGCCGACAAGATGATGGCCGCCGAGTAGCAGGACGACGCTCGCGGTCCTCAATACGGCTAGGCGCGGCAGCGAACGTTGCCGCGCTTTCATTTTTTCAGATCGTGTTTCTGCCTTACGCGTCCAGCAATTCGCGGCATCCGAAGTGACACCGGCGCGGATGCGGGTCGGTCTCCGAAGCGCCAATCAATATTTTTAAGGCGCCCGGCCTGGTCGGCGCCAGGCCGGGACGCCCCACGGTGAAGTGGACCGGAGGGTCCGGCTTCACCGCTAAACTGGCTGCCTTGCCTGCCGTTCTGGACCCGCCATCGAAGCGGTCGGAGCGGGTACGCGTGCCGGCGCCCTGGTTTCGTCTATGTCAGAAGACTTCGAACACCGTGATCCGACCCGGCCGATAAGACAAATTGCAATTTCATTTCGTTCCGATCAGTTTATTTGATCGACGTACGGCGCGCTTCGAAATCCCGCTTGGCCTCCCAAGTCGCGGTCGCACGCGCGTGCCGAAGCCCCTCATGTCGAACTCGTGAATGGAAATCGGGCAACACGATCGATAAGTTTTCATCACATCGAACCACAAACCGATAAGGGCGGCTGATGGCGAACTTGACCTTGAAGCAGCTCCGCTACTTCGATGCATTGGCGCGGACCCAGCATTTCGGCCGGGCCGCGGAGGATTGCTCCGTCACGCAACCCGCATTGTCGATGCAGATCCAGGAATTGGAGCAGGGCCTCGGTGTCGCCTTGCTCGAGCGCACGCGCACCGGCTTCCGGTTGACCGACCTCGGTCGCGACTTCGCAGACCGCTCGCGCCGCATCCTCACCGACGTTCGCGACCTCTGCGAATGGGCCTTGCACTCCGGCAGCCGCCTCGCCGGGATGCTGCGCCTCGGCGTGATCCCGTCCGTCGCACCCTATATCCTGCCGCCGCTGCTGCCGCTGCTGCAGCAAGCCTACCCGGAACTGAAGCTGCATGTGCGCGAGACGCAGACCGCGACACTCGTGCAGGAACTGGTCGATGGCAAACTCGACGTGCTGCTGTTGGCGCTGCCGATCAAGCACCCCGACATCGAGGAGTTG
This sequence comes from Hyphomicrobium sp., assembly GCA_022843145.1. Taxonomy (GTDB): domain Bacteria; phylum Pseudomonadota; class Alphaproteobacteria; order Rhizobiales; family Hyphomicrobiaceae; genus JAKAML01. The sequence continues at coordinate 207,361 of JALHOF010000004.1, read as the reverse complement.
CCGATCTTTGACGACCGCTTTCTTCTCGCGCTGCCCAAATCTCATGCGATGACTGGAAACGTCCGCGCGACCCCCGAGCTGATTGAGAACGAACGGCTGCTGCTGCTCGAAGAAGGCCACTGCCTGCGCGATCAGGCGCTGAAATACTGCGAACTGAAGAAGGTCGAGGGCGTCGACACGTTCGGCGCTTCGAGCCTCGCGACGATCGTCGAAATGGTCGCCGCCGGATATGGCGTGACGCTGCTTCCCGAAATGAGCATCGGCGTCGAAGTGCGAGGGCGCGATATCGGCGTCATGCGCTTTGCGGCGCCCGAGCCGGTCCGTTCGATCGGACTGGTCTGGCGGCAGTCGTCGCCGCGACGGAGCGATTTCGTGGAACTCGGAAATCTCGTGGCCGAGGCTGGAAAAATTGCACTCGCCGCAAAGCCGGGCAACGACAGCTCAACGCGCAAGAAGGCCAGGAAACCCGCGGTTACTTCGGCATCGTCCTGACTGCACGGCTGCTGAGACCCGACGCCCTATCGGTCGCACTCGAATTGCCGAGGGCGCCGAGATTGACCGCGCCGCCTTTGAACTGCTGTGCCCAGAGCAATTGAGCGGTCTGCGCTCCGGGATGGAAACTCATCGGAAGCACCAGTGTCTCCGCGTCGAGCAGATCGAGCGTGCGTGCCACGTCCGGCGCGGTCAACGTCGCAAGAACCGGATCGTCGGGCGATGCAGACGCGGTCAGAAGCGGTGCGACGGGGAAAGGCCGATACGACAACTCGTCGGGATGCTCTTCGTCGAACTCCGGCGCGCTGGTGAAGCCATTGCCCCATCCCGGCTCGACGACATCGCTCATGCGTTCTCCAGCGCCCCCGAGCGATGCTGGCGTCAGCGCGGCGACCCGCGCTTCTGATCCGGACCCGATCGAGCCCGGCCGCATGAACTGCGGCAACGGCATCGCCGGCCCCGACAGGCTGGCCATCGCGCGCGCCGGCCGTTCAACCGGGCGAGGCTCCGCGACGAGACGTGGCTCAGGCGCTGCGGGCTCGGGCGTGAACGAAGCGAGCGTCACGAGCTGGTCGAGCTTGGAGCGATCCAGATCGGACGGCCGCGCGGTGAAGCGTGACGGCCTCTCGATAAGGCGGGGCTCGGCGACAAGCTTCGGCTGCGGCGGTGTCAGCGCCGCGACCGTCAGCGTCGCGGGCTTCGTCACGGTCGGCGCGGGAGGCGCCTGACGCGACACCGTACGGACAACCGGTTCGGGCGGCGGCGTTGCGGAGGCGACCGCGAACGCCACCGGCGGTTTGGCTGGGCTTGCCACGGCGGCGGGCGGACGAACGGTGCCGCCCGCGTCGGCAACGAGTGTCGGCTTTGGCTGGCTGCGGAAGTTGAAGAATTGCGCGACTTGCGTGGCCAGATCCTTGTGCCGCGCCTGCGCGATCTTCACGTCGTCGCGGGTGATCGGCCCACCATCGACCGGCTGATGTTTCGACTGGCCGTTGGGAAACAGCAGCGCCAGCTCGTAGCGCGGCAGCCGCGGCCAGTGGCGCACGCGGGACGTATCGACGTGCACGAAAGGAATTGCGGAAGTCGGATAGTAGCCGACGCCGCCGCGTTCGCGGATCAATGCCGAGTAGCGCAACTGTTTCAGCGGCACGTCCGGGAAATGGACGTCGGCGGCCTTGCCATGAATATGCTGGCTTTCGCTGGCCTGCCCGCCCACCGTCTTGCGCAGCATCTCGTTGGTGCCGCGCGACCGAAAACCGGAAATGATGTGGATCGGCTCCTTGGAGCCGAGTTCGGTGTGGATCTCCCACAGCAGATCGACCAGCTCGGGGTCCATGGTCGTGGGCTCGTTCTTGCGCCAGTCACGCAATGCCCAGTTGACCTTCTCCATCGCGTCGGGAACGTTCTTGCCGTCGCGCTTATAGACGACGGTCACCGTGTCCTTGGAGTGGATGTTGTAAAGCGAGATCGTGCGCGTCTTGCCGAATGCGGCCACGATTTCGGGACTGCCGGCGGCGGCAGAAAGCATGCCTGCAGCGAGGCCCGCAAGGAGCCCTCGTTTACGCATCACCACTGGACACCCCGTCCATTGTTCCGCCTGACCCCTCGGCACCAATTTCCCTCGGTGCGCTGGAAGCGACGCGCTTCCTCAAGTCTGGACGGTCTCGCCGTTGTTTAGGGTTAATCCCCAGCCCTTAACGATCGGTAATCGCCGAATGAGCGCATTGAAGGGCCCGCTTGCGGCAACATCGGGGCAGACCGGTCGCAACCCCCGGACGCAGTTAACGTATTGCCCCAGAAAGCAGGGGCTACTCCGCCGCCTCCGGCAGCGCCGTCTCACTCCGCCGCCTCCGGCAGCCGTTGCGGCAACGCCCAAGCGGCGGCGAACACGATGCACGCGACACCCGCCAGCACCCGGAACAGCGTGTCGAAGCCGTAGTTGGCGTGAACCCACGCAATGAACGGCAACGCCGCCGCCAGCACGGAGAACGTGATCACGAACCGCGCGCCATAGATCGACGCCCGCCGCGAGCCCTTGGCCATGCGGCCAATAATGAAATCGTTGATCGGGATTTGACCGAACGCGCCGATCATGAATCCGAGCGATACTGCCCAAGCCGCCCAGCCCGACAGTCCGGGCATCGCGGCAAAGAACAGTGCCTGCACCGCCGTGACGGTGAGAAAGACCTTGCGCGGGCCGTAGCGATCGAGCGCCAACCCGACCACGAGTTGTGCCAGCGACGCGACCGCGAACACCAGGAAAGCCAGCCAGCCGATCTCGGACGCCGAGCCCGCGACATCGCGCAAGCGCTCATCGAGCACCTTGGGCAGCGCGAACGTCGTCGCCTGGAACACGAGGCCGGACATCATCGTCGTGAACAGCACGATGGCCGCGATCCGCATCACCGCATCCCTGTAAGCCTTGGCCTCGGCGAGCGACGATTGCGCGGCGGCCGCCGGCTTCGTGGCTGCGGCAGGCCGTCCGCGGCTGATCTCGGGCCACATCACCACGGCGTAGACGACACCGATCAAAACCGAAATCGCACCCGGCACGATGAAGGCCATGCGCCACCCGCCGTAGTCGATCAGCAGGCCCGTCACGAGGGCGGCGCTGCCGACGCCAAGATTTCCCCAGACGCCATTGAGCGCGATCGCCATGCCAGCTTTCGGGCTCAACTCGAACACCATCGCGAGACCGACCGGGTGATAGATTGCCGCAAAAATCCCGACCACGAACAGTGCCGCCGCCATCTCGACCGGCGTGCGTGCGAAACCGGCGAGAACCGTGGCCGCGCCCGCGCCGAGAAAAAACAGCGCCATCATGCCCTCGCGGCTCCAGCGGTCGGCGATCCAGCCGGCTGGCAGCGAGAACAATCCGAACGCCACGAACCCCGGCGTCGCATACGGCACGAGTTCGGCGTAGCTCAACCCCCATTCGCGCGTCAGCACCAGTGCGGCCGCGGTGGCGAACACCAGCATCAGCATGTGGTCGAGAAAGTGCCCGATGTTGAGCAGCAGAAAGTGCACCCGCCCGCGCATCCCCATCCCCCAAATGCACCCGTTCAGCGGGTAATTGCCGGTCTACACCTTCTGATGCCGCGCCCGCGCCGCCCGTTCAAGCGCCGCACACACGAGCTTGTCGATCTCCAGTTTGCCCCCCAGCATATCAAGAAAACGGATCTCCTCCGACACGACCCGCATATCCGTGGCGATGACTTCCGCCACGAGGACATAGGCGGTCTCATAGAGGTGCTGCGGTAGACTCTGGCGGATCAGTTCAAGCACGGTGCGCAAGCCGTCCGGCTTGGCAAGCAGCTTGCCGCAGTCCTGCGCCTCCTTGACCAGCCAATCGTCGTCGTAGCGTTCGAACGGCGGTAGTTCCTTCACGATCGACCCGATCCGCTGCAGCTCATCGGTCGAGATCGTCCGATCCACCGCGGAGGCCGTCACCATCGCGTAGATCAAGGCCTCTTCGGGGGCTATTCGTCGGCATGAAAGATCCTTCCACGGGCTCTAGGCTGTTCTCGATCTGACGCGCATGTAGCAACTGCCGGGCAACACGACAATCGCCCCCCGCTCAACGCGAACGACAACGCAGCCGGGTGCGACACCTGCGCCCGCCGCGACATCCTGGATGGCGATCCTTGCTCTGGATCAAGCCGATCATGCTGCAACGCACATATTCAGTTTATTGAATGTATTCTGCGGGGAACCTCGATGGATTTGAGCAGCGCAATCGAAATGTTCGGCGATGCCGGGACATCGCTCGTCATCGGTTTGGGTGTCGGCATCGTGTTCGGCTTCTTCGCCCAGCGCTCGCGCTTCTGTCTGCGCGCGGCGGCCATCGAGTTCGCCCGCGGCACGTTCTCCAGCCGCCTCGCCGTCTGGCTCTATGTCTTCGCGGGCGCCGTCGCAGGTACGCAACTTCTGTTGCTAGCCGGACTGTTCGACACCTCCGGCGTGCGTCTCCTCCATTCCAGCGCCTCGATGTCCGGCGCGATCCTCGGCGGCGCGATGTTCGGTGTCGGCATGGTGCTCGCGCGCGGCTGCTCCAGCCGTCTCCTGATCCTCGCCGCCAATGGCAACTTGCGTTCGCTGCTGTCGGGGCTCGTATTCGCCGTCACCGCACAGGCAGCCTTGCGCGGCTTCCTGTCGCCCGTGCGCGATTGGCTGGCCGGCCTGTGGACGATCGATGCCTCCCGCGTCGACGCGCTCTCGTTCTTCGGCGCCGGCCATGAAGCGGGCTTGGCCGTGGCCGGCTTCTGGCTCGCCGCCGCCATCGTTTTCGGCATCCGTAGCCGCATCGATTTCTGGGGCTGGGTGGGCGGTGTCGGCGTCGGACTCGCGATCGTCATGGCCTGGTACCTCACCTACACTCTCTCCGGCCAGACCTTCGACGCGCAGGTCGCAAAAGGCATGACGTTCACCGGTCCCTCGGCGAAGACGTTGATGCTGGTGCTTTCGCCTCCCGGCAGTCTGGTCGAATTCGATACCGGCCTCGTCCCCGGCGTCTTCCTCGGCTCGCTCATCGCAGCACTCCTCTGGAAAGAGTGGAAGCTCGAAGGGTTCGAAGGCGGGCCTGCGATGCGTCGCTATCTGGCCGGGGCCGTGCTGATGGGCTTCGGCGGCATGCTGGCCGGAGGCTGTGCGGTCGGCTCGGTTTCTGGAGCGTCCGTCTTCGCTTTGACGGCCTGGGTCACGCTCGCCAGCATGTGGGCGTCCGCCGGCGTCGCCGACGCCGTTCTCGACCGCCCGCCCGCAGATGTGTCGCTCCGTGATCGCGTCGCCGCACTCTGGAGCGGCCTGCGGAATGGCCTGCGCGCCTCCCCGCCCGAGGCGGAGCTAAAGTCCGCCGGCAATTGACCTGCCGGTAAGCGGCGCTTAAACGAGCATCCAACCAGATTGCGGCATCGCCGTCCCGGCCGCGCTTCCGCGGCCGCGCGCCGCGCCGCCCACCGAGGACGCCGTCCGATGACTGCCGCCCCTGCCGAACTCGCCGCGACCGTCGCCGAAGCCATGCCGTCAGAGGCCAAGTCCTGGCCGTTCGAGGAAGCGCGGCGGCTCATCGCCCGCCTCGACCGCTTGCCCGGCGGCAAGGACAAGACCGTCATCTTCGAAACGGGTTACGGTCCCTCGGGCCTGCCGCACATCGGCACGTTCGGCGAGGTGGCGCGCACCAGCATGGTCCGCCACGCCTTCGTGCGTTTGACCGAGGGCCGCCGCAAGACCCGTCTCGTCTGCTTCTCCGACGACATGGACGGATTGCGCAAAGTTCCCGACAACGTTCCCAACAAGGAGCTTCTGGCCGCCGCGCTGAACAAGCCGCTGACCTCCGTGCCCGATCCGTTCGGCACGCATCCGAGCTTCGCGCATCACAACAACGCACGTCTCCGCACTTTCCTCGACCGGTTCGGCTTCGACTACGAGTTCCTGTCGGCGACCGAGTGCTACAAGTCCGGCATGATGGACGCGACGCTGCTGCGCATGCTCGAGGTCTACGACAAGGTGATGGACATCATCCTGCCGACACTCGGGCCCGACCGCCGCGCAACCTATTCGCCGTTCCTGCCGGTCTGCCCGCGCACCGGCCGCGTGCTGCAAGTGCCGATGATCGAGCGCAACCCGGCGGCCGGGACCATCGTCTACCTCGACCCGGAGACCGGCGAGAAAGTCGAGACCAAGGTCACCGGCGGCGCCGTGAAGTGCCAGTGGAAGGCCGACTGGGCAATGCGCTGGACGGCGCTCGGCATCGACTACGAGATGGCCGGTAAGGACCTGATCGACTCGGTCATGCTATCGTCGAAGATCTGCCGTGCGTTGGGCGGCACCCCGCCCGAGGGTTTCAACTACGAGCTGTTCCTTGACGACAAGGGCGAGAAGATCTCGAAGTCGAAGGGCAACGGCCTCACCATCGACGAGTGGCTGCGCTATGCGAGCCCAGAGAGCCTGTCGCTCTACATGTTCCAAAAGCCCAAGACAGCCAAGCGGCTGTTCTTCGACGTCATTCCACGCGCGGTGGACGAATATCTGCAATTGCTCGGCGGCTATGCCGGTCAGGACGGCAAGGCAAAAGCCGACAATCCGGTGTGGCACATCCACGATGGCGCGCCGCCCGCGTCCAACGTACCGGTGACGTTCGCGCTGCTGCTCAATCTCGTGTCGGCGTCGAACGCGCACGATCGCGATGTTCTCTGGGGCTTCATCAAGCGATCCGCGCCCGACGCCTCGCCGGCCACCCATCCGATCCTCGACGCCATGGTCGGCTACGCGATCGCCTACTACGACGACTTCGTGAAGCCGGCGAAGGTGTTCCGCGCGCCAACCGAAACCGAGCGCGCCGCCCTTTCCGCACTCGACCGACTGCTTGCCGCCGCTCCCGCCTCGGCGACGGCCGAAGACCTGCAGAACATCGTCTATGAGGCGGGCAAGACCAACGGCTACGACAAGGACACGCTGCGGCAGTGGTTCCAGGCGATCTACGAGGTTCTGCTGGGATCGTCGCAAGGGCCGCGCTTCGGCTCGTTCATCGCGCTCTACGGTGTCGAAAACACCCGCGCGCTGATCGCCAAGGGGCTCGGCGGCGAGCTTCTCGCCAAGCCCGCGACGACCTGATGCCTGGGACCGCCAAACGGCGGCAAGACGAGACGGTCCGCGAGGTTCAGACACGGACCGTCTCGTGCTCGATCAATGTGATCGATCGCGACAGCCTAGCAAATAAATCTGTGTGCATCCCAAACCTGATGGCACCAATTTTATAGGTTCGCCGATTTTTGCGAACGTCCACCCAGCGCCGACACCGCGCTCATTCCGGCCAATTGGTCAGGTTGTCCGGCCGCCACTGCGCCTTCGGAGGACTGACGTCACCATCCGCCGCCGCCGACCGTCGCTGTGCGCGGCTCGTCTCGCGTCCGGTCGCGCCGGTCCGCCGCGTTGCCTGCTGGGGATCTGCCGCAGGCTTCTTCTCTCTCGCCACCGGCATCGCGTCGGCTTTGAAAGCCGGCTTCTCCTCGGCCGTCGTTTCAGGAGCGGATACGGTTGCGGGCGGCGGCTGAGCCGATTGCGGCGCAGGCTCAACAACGGCAGGCGCAACCGCAGCCTGCTCGGGTTGGTCAGGAGGCGCGGAGGGGATAGATTTTGGCAATGTTTCCGCTGGAACTTGGCGATCGACGGATTCGTCGCCGCGATGCGCCGCTCCTACGCCCTGCGCTGATTTTGGTGTCGCCGGACTGGGAGCAATGTGCTCCGGAAGCAATTCGTCGGTATCGACGGCCGCAGCGTCCTTGAACTTCGGCGCGGCGCGGGGTTCCTCGTCCTCGAACGGCGTGCCCGCTGCGAAGCGAAACCTATCGACGCCGGCTTTGGCATCATCCGCCGTATGGAGCGATCCCATCACGCGCGGTCCCGGCGACGGATTGACGTCCGTCCGCGCCGCGTTCGGACGCGACCAGATACCGGCGCTCAGATCGACGATCTCCGGCAATACGGCGCACGCAACTGCCGACGCCAACGCCAACCGTGCAAACGTTCCAGCCGTGGGCGGTCGTCGTTTCGACATTGCCTCATCGATCTCGATATTTTGCAATGAATTGAGCAATATGACCGTCGCGGGCACGCACCCGAACCTCTTTGCGCGTGCAGTTCCGCCAATTATGCAACCGTGCCACGATTCGCGGAAAACGGCGAACCCGTCGGATTGCTCCGCTCTCCTCCATTCGGGCAAGACGTCCGTCTGACTGGTCGAGCCGTTATGCCGCGTGCTACTGCGGCGCAGACGAGGCACGCCGCGCCACGCGCAGCGCGGCCTGTCCCGACAGCACGAGGCGAGATCCCATGACCCACGCGAAGCCGGCCCGCACCGAATCCGACACCTTCGGCCCCATCGAGGTCGCCTCCGACGCCTACTGGGGCGCGCAGGCGCAGCGCTCGCTCGGCAACTTCAAGATCGGCTGGGAAAAGCAGCCCCAGCCCATCGTGCGCGCCCTCGGAATCGTCAAGCGCGCCGCCGCCGAGACCAACATGGCCCTCGGCAAGCTCGACACGAAGCTCGGCGAGACCATCGTCAAGGCCGCGCAGGAGGTCATCGACGGCAAGCTCGACGGGCATTTCCCATTGGTGGTTTGGCAGACGGGCTCGGGCACGCAGTCGAACATGAATGCCAACGAGGTGATCTCGAACCGTGCCATCGAGATGCTTGGTGGCGAGATGGGCTCCAAAAAGCCCGTCCACCCGAACGACCATGTCAACATGAGCCAGTCGTCCAACGACACGTTCCCGACCGCCATGCACATCGCCTGCGCCGAGGAGGTGGTCCGCCGCCTTATCCCCGCGTTGAAACACCTGCACGGCGCGCTCGACGCCAAGGCCAAGGCATGGGCTGACATCATCAAGATCGGCCGCACCCACACCCAGGACGCCACGCCGCTGACCCTTGGCCAGGAGTTTTCCGGCTACGCCCAGCAGATCGAGAACGGCATCTCGCGCATCGAGATGACGCTGCCCGCACTGATGGAACTGGCCCAAGGCGGCACCGCCGTCGGCACTGGCCTCGCCTCGCCCGCAGGCTTCGCCGAGAAGGTGGCCGCCCGCATCGCCGCGATCACTAGTCTCCCGTTCACGTCCGCGCCCAACAAGTTCGAGGCGCTCGCCGCTCACGACGCGATGGTCTTCACCCACGGCGCGATCACCACTGTCGCTATGAGCTGCTTCAAGATCGCCAACGACATCCGCTTCCTCGGCTCGGGCCCGCGCGCCGGGCTCGGCGAATTGGCGCTACCCGAGAACGAGCCCGGCTCGTCGATCATGCCGGGCAAGGTCAACCCCACGCAGTCGGAGGCGCTCACCCAGGTCGCGGCGCACATCCACGGCAACAACGCCGCGATCGGCTTCGCCGGCTCCCAGGGCCATTTCGAACTCAACGTCTACAATCCGATGATGGCCTACAATTTCCTCCAGTCCGCGCGGCTGCTTGCCGACGCCGCCGTCTCCTTCACCGACAACTGCGTCGTCGGCATCGAGCCGCGCCTCGACAACATCGCCAAGGGGCTCGCCAACTCGCTGATGCTGGTCACGCCGCTCAAGGAAAAATACGGCTACGACCTCGCCGCCAAGATCGCCAAGACCGCGCACAAGAACGGCACCACGCTGCGCGAGGAAGCGATCAAGGCCGGCATCGCGGGCGACGACTTCGACGCCATCGTCATCCCCGCCAAGATGATCGGACCGGATCCGGCTTAGGCAAGCGGCACGACGCTCGGCTGTTGCGCTCCCCATTCCCTTCCCACCGCGCACGGCCTAATACCCGCGCAGCGGGCTCCGCAGCCGGATAAACTGGCCAGCGCTCACGCGGGCGAAGGGAACTACATGACGCTGTTCGAGACGATCACCGCCGCGCTGACGACCAACCCCTATCTGGCCGGCGGCGTCGGGACGCTGGCGTTCGGCGCGGCCATGTATCTCCTGCGCGCGGTGCCTGCGGCGATTCTCGACCTCGCCGAACGGACCATCTGGACCAAGGTGTTCGTCGAAAGCCAGTCGAACGAATATCGCGACGTGGACGCCTACATCGAAGGCCGGCGGCTCGACTTCTTCAGCCGCGCCGTCGAGATGAAGGACGGCACCCTGAAGACCGGCTTCGGCAGCGGCTGGGGCACCTACGGCGGCACCCTGTTCAAATACTCCAAGTCCAAGTCGACGCAGCAGATCGCGCCGTTCGAGACCATCACCCTCTCGTTCCTGACCCGCGACCGCGGCATCGTCGAGCGCTTCATGCGCGACAGCCGCCCCGAAGAGCACCGCAACTCCATCTATGTTTCGATGTACGCGGCGGGCGGCCAAGCGGGCGGCCTTCGTCGCAGGAAACGCGGCCTCGACACGGTCTTCGTCGATTCCGCCGTCAAGCAGCGCCTCGTCGAGCGCATCTCCTGGTTCCTCGGCGCGGAGGAGTGGCATTCGGCGCGCGGCATCCCGTGGAAGATCGGCATCGTTCTCTACGGCCCGCCCGGCACCGGCAAGACCAGCCTCATCCACGCACTGGCCTCCGACTTCGGCTTCGACATCAAATACATCAAGTCGCTGCACGGCCTCGGCACGGCGTTCCTGACCGGTACCCGCAACGACCTGTTCGTGATCGAGGACATCGACACGATCTCCGGCGCGCTCAGCCGCGACGGCGCGCGAGACCGGGAGATAGGCGACGACGGCGCGGGGCCAATGCGCGCTTCACCGCTGCACGAGATCCTCAACTCCATGGATGGAATGCAGACCCCGGACGGGCTCAAGTTCATCGTCACCACCAACCACCTCGCCCGTCTCGATCCGGCGATCGTGCGGCCGGGACGGATCGACGAAGTGATCGAGATCGGGCCGCTGTCGCTCGAAAGCGCACGGGCGATGTTCAAGGCGTTCTACGGTCGCGACGGCATCACCGGCTATGCCCCGCGCACCGGCGCCGAGCTGCAACGGCTGTTCTCGACAATGACGGCGGAAGCCGCCGAGGCCGAACTCGCGCGGCTCGCCCGAAGCACTGCCGGCTGACGCTTTCGTAAGTCCGAAGCGGCCTGCACCGACGCATCGACGTTCCTTGTCCCATCGACGCCGATCGGCATGGCCGCTAGTATCCGAGACATTCCAAACGCGACAACCAGCATCCACGACACCCGCGACACTTGCAAATGGCCCTGATGGAGGCAGTCTTGCAATTCGCTTCGCAACACTCCGCATCGCGCTTTTCACGTTGCGCACGCTTGTGGTGCCTATGTCTGGCAAGCGCAACGGCGCTCACTTGCACAGCCGCCCCAGCGACAGCGGAGCGCCGTGTCGCCCTGGTCATCGGCAACAGCAACTACCAGCACTCGACACCGCTCAAGAACCCGCGCAACGACGCGTCCGATATCGCCGCGGCGTTGACCCGGCTGGGCTTCGCGGTCAACGTCGGGCTAGACCTCGACAAGGCGGGCATGGATGCGCAACTGCGCAACTTCTCGGGCAAGCTCAATGGTGCGGATCTCGCCCTGTTCTTTTACGCCGGCCATGCGCTCCAGGTTTCCGGGACCAACTACCTCATCCCCGTCGATTCGCGCCTGGAGGCTGAAACCGACATCGAGCACGACGCGATCTCACTGCATCATGTTCTCCGCCATATGGAACGGCAGGCCCTCAACAACCTGATTCTTCTCGATGCCTGCCGGGACAATCCATTCGCCACCAGACTGCGTCGCCTCTCCCGCTCGATCGCGGTCGGGGAAGGTCTTGCAACCGCTGCCGGACAAAGCGTCGATCTTCTCATCGGGTTCTCGACAAACCCGGGCGCCGTCGCAGCGGACGGCGAAGGCCGCAATTCCCCCTACGCCGAGGCGTTGCTTCGCCACATGGGGACGCCGGGCGATGAAGTGATCACCACCTTGCGCCGCGTGCGCAACGACGTCTACGGCGCAACAAGCGGCCGGCAGGCCCCGTGGGATCACAACTCGCTCCGTCATCCAATCTATTTCAATCCAGGCAGGGTCGCCATGCCATCGGCGGCCACCGCCCGGCCACGAGTCGTCTCGTTCAAGCAGAAATGGCCGGACGGTCGCTTCACTCTCGGCAGCTTCAAGCGGATCGATGCGGAGCGCTGGACGGAGCTCGTGCAAACCTCGAACGAGCGTCGCGCGGTCACCTACGATTTCCGGCAGATCTCGGCGTCTCCGGCCCGCGTCTTGATTCACGACGCACACCGGTCCACCGGCGCGATGTGGGTGCGCATCGAGATCGCCGAGAAGCGCGTCTATTGGAGCAGTGATGGGCAACGCACGTGGCATTATCTCTACGACGTTACCGACGTGGACTGAACGGATCACCCGGCACATCGGACTGCAACCGCGCGATGCCATTGCACGTGTGCCCTCAACTCAGTATTGGGTGCAGCGCAGGCGCGACAGGCGCGCCTCGACCAATGCCGTGCCCGAGGTGTGACAGAACGTGACGACCGCCATCACCATCCCGCCCGAGTGGGCGCCGCAGACGGCAATCTGGACCGCGTGGCCGGCCGATCCCGACGAATGGAACAGCGACCTCGGCACGCCGCGCCGCGACGTGGCCGCTCTCGTGCGCGCGCTCGCCGCCGCCGGCAATCGCGTCCGCCTGCTGGTCAACGGTGACGAAGCCGAAACGACGGCGCGGGCGGCGCTCGGCGGCACGGCGGGAGTCGAGGTCACCCCCGCGCGCTACGGCGACATCTGGCTGCGCGACACTGGGCCGATCTTCGCGCGTGCCGGAGGTTCGCCCATCGCCCTCCGCTTCGCCACCAACAGTTGGGGCGGCAAGTTCGACCTCCCCGACGACGCCACCGTTGGCGACGACGTCGCGCGACTTTCCCGCACCGCGATCCAGCGCTTTCCGTTCGTCCTCGAAGGCGGCGCGGTCGATCACGACGGCGAAGGCACGGTGCTGACCACGCGGCAGACGCTGCTCAATCCCAACCGCAACGGCTGGACGCAAGCCGAAGCTGAAAAGGCGCTTGCGACCGCGCTCGGCGCGAAAAAAATCATCTGGATCGACGAAGGCCTCGACGGCGACCACACCGACGGGCACATCGACAACATCGCCCGCTTCGTCGCGCCCGGCCAGGTCGTCTGTCAGTCCGCCGCCGGACCGGACGACCCGAACGCCGCGACGCTCGACGCCATCGCCGCCACACTTGCGCGCGCGACCGATGCGGCGGGACGCCGTCTCGAGGTGATCCGCATTCCCGGCGCCGGCCGTTACCTCAACGCACGGGGCGAGACTTCGCCCGCATCCCACATGAATTTCATCATTGCCAACAACGTCGTCGTCGTGCCGGTCTACGGCACCGCGACCGAACGCGCCGCACTCGACGCGTTGGCCAAGGTGTTCCCCGGCCGCAAGGTCGTCGGCGTCTCGTCAAAGGGCTTACTCGGCTGCGGCGATGCCGGCGGCGGTTCGTTCCACTGCATCACCCAACAGGAGCCTGCGGCATGACAAGGCGTATGGTCACGGTCGCCGCGCTGCAGACCGCCTATGGCACCGACATCAAGGACAACATCGCCCGCACCGAAGCACTGGTGACGAAGGCCGCGAAGCAAGGCGCTCAGATCGTCCTGCCGTCGGAATTGTTCCAGGGCATTTACTTCTGCACGCGCCAGGACCCGCGCTGGTTCGAAACGGCCTTTCCCACGGCCGAGCACCCATGCGTCATCGCGCTCGCAAAACTCGCCAAGAAGCTCGGCGTCGTCGTTCCGATCTCGTTCTTCGAGCGCGACGGGCACAACTACTACAATAGCGTCGCCATCGCCGACGCGGACGGCGCAATCCTCGGGGTCTACCGCAAAAGCCACATTCCCGACGGTCCCGGCTACCAGGAGAAGTACTACTTCACCCCCGGCGACACCGGCTTTAAGGCGTGGAAGACGCGCTTCGCCACGATCGGCGTCGGCATCTGCTGGGACCAGTGGTTTCCTGAAGCCGCGCGCGCGATGATGCTCCAGGGCGCCGAGCTGCTGTTCTATCCGACCGCCATCGGGTCCGAGCCTTACGATGCGGCGCTCGACACGCATAAGCAGTGGCAGCGCGCGATGCAGGGCCACTCCGTGTCGAACGCAGTTCCCGTCATCGCGTCAAATCGCATCGGCCTCGAAGACAACGACGGCGCCGCGCAGCGCTTCTACGGTCACTCCTTCATCGCCGACCATACCGGCGACCTCGTCGAACACTTCGGCAAGACCGACGAGGGTGTGCTGATCCACGCATTCGACATGGACCTAATCCAGAGCTACCGTGCCGACTGGGGCTTCTTCCGCGATCGTCGGCCGGGCCTTTATGGTCCGCTGACCTGACCCATCGGCCCGAGTGACGATGGACCGGCGCGGCTCCCATGGACGGCCAACCTGCGCACGGGGATCACGATGACTGCCGAAATCATCAATCTCAACAAGGTTCGCAAAGCCCGCGCCCGCGCGGAACGCGCCGCGCAAGCCGCCGAGAACCGCGCCAAATTCGGACGCAGCAAAGTCGAGCGTACGCAGATCGCTGCGGAAGGAGAAAAGCTGCGGCGGGAACTCGACGGGACACGTCGTGAGACCGCGGACGTCACACCCGACGCGCCCGTTGCTGCCGAAACCGCGAACCACGCCGATGACGAAGACAGCCTCGATCCAGGCACCGTCTCCTGATGCGTCCGGTCAAGCGGTCGTTCTCGATCAAGGGGCACCGCACGTCGATCTCCCTCGAAGCAGCGTTCTGGGAAGCCCTCAAGGAAGCGGCCGCCGAGGACCAGCTGTCGCTCGCCGCGCTTGTCGCCTCGATCGATGCTGGACGCGGCGACGCCAACCTGTCGAGCGCGGTCCGCGTCTGGCTGCTGGCGAGATACCGTGCTCGCGGCGCATCCCACACCGCGGCTTGAGCTGAACTGCCCTTTCAATTCGGCGTCAGCGACCGCAGCACCTCGTCGCCGGGCGACACGCGCCGCACGGGTTTGGGTGCCGGCGGCGGACGCCCGGCCGTGCCGCTCCGCTGTGCGTCGGGTGAGCCGGCCGGAGCCTGCCCCGGCTGGGTTACCTCGGGCGAAACCTGCAATGGCGTCGGCTGCGGCGGCACGGGGCCGGTTGCCCCGCCAGGCGATGACGGCGCTGCGACGGCTGGATCGGCGGCGGCCCGCGCGCGTTCGGCGTCGAGCACCTGTTGACGTTCGAGTTCCATTGCACGGCGGCGCTCATCCTCGCGTCGCAGCCGCTCCAGTTCGTCGACTTCTTGCTCCATGCGCCGCACCTGAAGCTCGCGCTCGAGCGCGCCCGCGGAGATCCGCCGTTCGCTCGCAGCCACCGCGCCGAGCTTGCCGGCATAGACGAGGAAGACCGCCGGCAATTGCACCGGCCGGACCGCAGCTTCCGAAGCGACCGGCGCTGAAGCGTTGCGCAGGGTGGCTGCCGTGAGATCGATGCGCCACTCGCTGTCGAACCGCAGCGTATCGAGATCGACGGTCGTAGTGATCGCCGTGCGTCCGCCGCTGCCTTCGATCGTGATCGGGCGCACGCGCAACGCGCCGTCACCGGCCTCGATCTCGTATTTGCCGGCCGGAAGGACCGCCGTCTCGCGCTCCCCCGCTTCGGTCAGCACCCGTGTCAGCACCCCTTCGCCGGGCTCGATCCTGCCGGAGACAAACGCTTCGGCGGTCGTCGCGACAGATCCAGGCGCCAGGCCGGGAATCTCGATCCGCGCGACATCGATCATGCCCTTCCCGCGCATCGCCGCGATCAGGCCACGCGGACTCTGCGAGCGGCCCTCGAGTTCCAGTGACAACGTCACGGGCTTCGAGGCCGTTCGGAGCGCGCTCGACTCGGCGGCCAACAGACCCGGCTTCAAGTCGGCGAGGCGGAGGCTGACCTTGCCGTCCACGCCGCCCTTGACGCGCGCGAAGCTGGCTGAGCCGGTGACACGCCCGCCGAGCGCCGCGCCGCTCAGCGTTTCGACCGAGAACCGGCCCGGCTCCATTTTGGCGACGATGCGACCATCGCCGAGCGCCACGCCGTCGTCGATGCGCAGCCGCTTGAACGTCAGATCGATGGTGCCGTCGAGACGATCCAGCGGCTGCAGATCAAAGCTCAAATCGGGCCAGGGACCCATCTCCGCGTCAGCCGGCGCACCCGAGACCGCGGACTGCGCCATCCGCGTCGCGATATCCGGGGCTGACGCAGTCGCAACCAGACCGCGACGGTCGAGCAGCGGCGTCAGCAGGTCCGCGAGCCGCACATCTCCAAGCTCCAGGTTCGCCGTCACCGTCGACGGGCGGCCGCTGCGCTGCGCAACGATAAGACTACCCGACACCTTGCGCGCGCCGATCATCAACTCGCGCGGTGTGATGCTGAGGACGTTGTCGCGCGCCGTCACCGACAGCAATCCATCGACCGCCACGGCCGTCGCAGCGCCGCCGATCGGAATGCCGGCGAGGTCCAGCGCCTCGGACATATTGTCGGCGGTGATGCGCACCTCGCCGTCGATTGCGGACGGTGCGCCCTTCTCCAGCTTCATCGGGCCGTCGTAACTGAGCGATAGCCCCGCCGACTGCAATTCAGCCGCCGTCAGCATGCCCCGGCTCGGCACGCCTTGCGCCTTGAGGTTGAGCTGCCCGCGCCGAGGTGTGCGGCCGCGCTGCGGTTCGCCGCCGGTGCCGAGCGCCAGCCGCAACAATTGATCGACATCGGGGCTGTCCGCCTCGACCGACAACTCGGATGTGGCGTCGCGCCAGCCGCGCCAACCGCCGTCGAGCCGCGCGGAGGCCACGAAGCGGCCGCCCTGGACGATGCCGTCGGCTTCGATATCCGCGGCCGTGGGACTGCGTAGGCCGAGCGCCACCCGGCCCGCCAGCCGCAGCGGCGCCAGGGCCGCGATCTGTCCGCGCGGCATATCGATGGCCGCCGTCTCGCCCAGCACGCGGAACAGCGCCTCCACCGCCGACGGCCGGTCCGCCGAAACGTGGCCGCGCAAAACTCCCTTCGGGCTTGTCGTCGCGTTGTTGATCTCGCCTTCGATATCGACCTCGAGCCCGTCGGACGTCGACAACCGCAACTGAGGAATCGTCAACCGGCCGCGATCGACGGCCAGATCGGCGTCGACATCACGCAATGTCCGCGTGCCGGCGATCAGCTCAGCGACGCGGACGCGCAAAGTCAGGTCGGTACCGCCCGCTTCTGCCGCCGCCGTTGCGACCGCCGGCTTCGCGGCGGTGCTGCCCGCTTCTGTGGCCGGCTTCGCGTTCGATGCGGCGAACGGCACCACCGCCGCGATCCAGTCGAGTGCACCCGGCCAGACGTGAGCGAGATCGACGCTCTGTCCATCGAGCCGGACCGACACCCGCCGCCGCGTTTTCAACTCGTGCCGAACTTCGCCTGTGAGTGGCACGCCATTGAGTTCGGCGGCAGCCTCCATCAGCGCCAGTTCGCTCTCGTTGAGGCGCAGCTTGCCTCGAACGAGGAACGGCCCGTCGGTGCGCCCCTCGATCAAGGCCGGGTTCTTGCCGGCCCATTTCAGGAAGCGCGTCAGGCTCGATCCACGCACAACCAACGCGCCATCGAGCTGCGGCAGCGCGGCGCTTTCGGCCAACGTGCCCGTGATGTCGATCCGCGCGCCGCCCGGCAGTCCGGCCCGCATTTCGCGGATTTCGAGCGGGCCCTTTTCCTGGTCGCGCGCAAGTTTGACGCCGAGACCGCTGACCGCTTCGCCGCCGAGACTGGTCTGCTCGACGTCGAACCGCACGTCGACCCGCCCGGCGTTGGGCAATTGTCCGAGCAGCGCCGAAACCAGCGCCTGCGCCGTGTCGATCGGCTGATCGGCTGGATCGCGGCCCGCCAGACGATCGAGATCCAGCCATCGCGACGTGAGCGCAAGCTCGAGCGCCGGACTCCCCGCCCACGCAATGCGTGCATCGCCGGTCACGAGTTGCGGTTGGCCGACATTCTCGACCGACAGGAGAATTTGTCCGAGCCGTGCCGCCGTCAGATCCGCGGCCAGCACCGCCTTGACGTCGATGAAGGGAGCCTGTCCGTCTTGAGGCGGGCGCGCCGCACGTGGCGGCTCGGCCTTCGCCGCCTCCCCGCCTGGCGCTGGCACAGCGCCTCCCGCCAGCACTGGCCCCAGGCTTTCAATCTGCATTTTGCCATGGATGTCGCCGTCGAACCGCGTCTTGCCGCGCAGGTCCGTCATCCGCCCGTCGAGGACGTAGGTATTGCCGGTCTGCGGCGCAGTGACGATCGACTTCATCCGCACGGCGCCGTCGGCATCGGGCTTGGCGGTCGAGAACCGCACCTGCCGCTCGCCGCCGCGCCAGTTCATCGTCCCTTGAAACTTGTATGGACCTTCGAGGGCGTCAGCCTGGAATTCCCCGTTGACGCCAGAGAGTTGCATCTCTCCGCCGCCCGTCGCCATGCCGATGCTCCCATCGGAGATCCGCACAGCCTGAAGCGACACCCCAGCCGGCGCGAATGGGAGCGAGCCTTGGCCCACGTTCAGCGTCGTCCAACTCCCGCGCCCGTCGCCGTCCGCCGCCAGCCTCAGCCGAGGCCGTTGCAGCTCGATCTCGTGTGCTTCGAGTACGCCGCGCAGCAGCGGCGGCACCGAAAGCCACAGCGTGAACGCCTCGGCGCGAAAAAACGGCTCGCCTGTTCCGCCGGAGGATTCGGCCACGCGCACCTTCTCGAACCGAACATACGGCGTCGGCAGAAGCCGGACGTTGACCGCGCCGCCGACCCGCACCTCGCGGCCGAGCAGACGCGTCGCTTCCTCCTCGAAGACGCCGCGATACCCGTTCCAGTCGATGAAATGCGGCACCGCGAACAGCGCCGACAGCACCGCGACGAGCAATCCTGCGATGTAAAGAAGCGCGTTGTTCATTCGCGTCCCGTGAAGTGACCCCGCTCGAGCCCGGCTGCACCGGCAGTATCCCGGCTCCAACTCCCGGTTGCGGCGAGCGCCTCCGCACACCGACCCACACAGCATTCCCGATTTCGAGCACTATATATTGTCGAGCCCGCGGCGGCGCGAGGCGGTAACGCCCCAAATCCGCCTTTTCTCCCCAGTCCCCCCGGTGAAGTTGCGCGCTTTCCCTTCATTTCAACCAGCTTACCCCACCAACCCGGAGCTGTCTGGTTCGACGATCGAACGTCGCGGGCTGAGTTTTAGCTGCGACCTGTGGGCGACCGCCCCAGCCCGATTGTCGCCAGAACTCACGTGCTATAGTGCGAATAGATGACTCAGAGTCGAAAACAATCCGCGAACGCTCCAATCGAAACCGAGCCGAGCAACCCCGCGTCCGGCGGTGGTCCCGGCGACGAGCCGATCTTCGACATCCCGTTCGACCTTCCCGAAGCGCCGCCCTCGCAACGGACCCCGCCCGTGCCGCGCGCCTCCCCGGCTAACGCCGCCCCTCCCGGCGAAGACAATGCCCCATCACACATCTCGAATTCGGCGCGCGCACTCGGTCCGCGTTCGACGGCGCTCGCCGCTGCGCCCGACTATCTCTCCGGCCTCAATCCCGAACAGCGCGCCGGCGTCGAAGCGCTCGATGGCCCCGTTCTCGTCCTGGCCGGAGCGGGCACTGGCAAGACGCGCGTTCTCACGACCCGCATCGCCCACATCCTCGCCTCCAAGCGCGCCTTCCCGAGCCAGGTGCTGGCCGTCACCTTCACCAACAAGGCCGCGCGGGAGATGAAAGAGCGCATCGGCCACCTTGTCGGCGGCGCTGTCGAAGGCATGCCGTGGCTCGGCACCTTTCACGCCATCGGCGTCAAGATCCTCCGCCGCCACCACGAACTCGTCGGGCTCAAGTCCGGTTTCACCATCCTCGATATGGACGACCAGCTGCGTCTGATGAAGCAGGTGATCGAGGCCGAGGGGATCGACAAGGACCGCTGGCCCGCACGTCAGCTCGCGGCGCTGATCGACGGCTGGAAGAACCGCGGCCTCACACCCGACAAGGTGGCTCCGGGCGAGGGCGCGTCGTTCGCCGGAGGCAAGGGCGTCAAGCTCTACATGGCCTATCAGGCGCGGCTCAAGGAACTCAACGCCTGCGACTTCGGCGATCTGCTACTCGAATGCCTGCGGCTCTTCCGCGAGCACCCCGACGTGCTCGCCGATTATCACCGCCGCTTCCGCTACATCCTCGTCGACGAGTATCAGGACACCAACGTCGCCCAATACCTGTGGCTGCGGTTGCTGGCCCAGGGATCGCCGAACGTCTGCTGCGTCGGCGACGACGACCAGTCGATTTACGGCTGGCGAGGCGCCGAGGTCGACAACATCCTGCGCTTCGACCAGGATTTCCCCGGCGCCACCGTCATCCGCCTCGAGCGCAACTACCGCTCCACTGGCCATATTCTCGGCACCGCCGCCGGCCTCATCGCGCGCAACAAAGGCCGCCTCGGGAAGACCCTGTTCACCGATGGCGCGCTCGGCGACAAGGTCACGCTGACCGGCGTCTGGGACGACGAGGAGGAAGCGCGCAATATCGGCTCCGACATCGAGGCGGCGCGCAAGGCCGGTCGCGACCTCGATCAGATCGCCATCCTGGTCCGCGCCTCGGCGCAGATGCGCGTCATCGAAGACCGCTTCATGACGCTTGGCCTGCCTTACCGCGTCATCGGCGGCCCGCGCTTCTACGAGCGCCAGGAAATCAAGGACGCGATCGCCTATCTCGAAATCACTGCCAATCCATCGAACGATCTGAAATTCGAGCGCATCGTCAACGTCCCGAAACGCGGCCTGGGCGACACGACCGTCAGGCGCGTACACGACCTCGGCCGTGCGCGCGGCATCCCGATGTACCAGGCCGCACGCGAGATGGTTGAGACCGAGGAACTCGCCGCCAAGGCGCGCCGCTCGCTGTCCGACCTCATCGGCTCGTTCGAACGCTGGCGGTCGCGGATGGGCGAGTTAAAGCACACCGAGCTTGCCGAGCTGATCCTCGACGAAAGCGGCTACACCGCAATGTGGCAGGCCGACAAGAGCCCGCAGGCGCAGTCGCGACTCGAGAACCTCAAGGAACTCGTGCGCTTCATGCACGACTTCGAGAGCCTCCCCGCCTTCCTCGAGCACGTGTCGCTGGTCATGGACACCGAGCAGGGGAACGACGGCGCGCGCGTCTCGATCATGACGCTTCATGCCGCCAAGGGCCTCGAGTTCGACCTCGTGTTCCTGCCCGGCTGGGAGGAGGGATTGTTCCCGCACCAGCGCGCGCTCGACGAACAGGGGCTCGACGGCCTCGAGGAAGAGCGCCGCCTCGCCTATGTCGGCATAACCCGCGCGCGCAAGTTCGCCAAGGTCTCGTTCGCCCAGAACCGTCGCCTGCGCGGACTTTATCAATCCGCGGTGCCGTCGCGGTTCGTCGATGAACTTCCCGCCGATCATCTCGACATCATCGAATCGAAGAGCCCGTTCGGCGGCGCATACCAGAATTTCGGCGCGACCTACGGCCAGGGGTTCGGCGGCGGCAACGCCTATGGTTCGAGCCGTTTCGACGACGCGCCGCGTTCTTTCACCTCGACCTACGACACCCCGGGCTGGAAGCGCGCGCAGCAGAATACAAGTCAACAATCCGGCCAGCACGCTGACAAACCCTGGACGCGCGACCAGAACCGCCGTCCCTCGGCACCGCTGACCATCGAAGGCGAACTTGTGGCGTCTTCGACGGAAAGTTGCGACTTCGTGCGCGGCGACCGGGTGCGCCACCAGAAGTTCGGGCTCGGGTCGATCACCCAGGTCGACGGCAACAAGCTGTCGATCGACTTCGACCATGCCGGCGCCAAGCGCGTCGTCGCGAGCTTCGTCCGCAAGGCCTAGACCGAATTCCGGTTGGACCCAATCGCACCGGCGATCGATACACCGGCCCGCGCCTTGCATCGCCTCTCCGCCGGTCTCACAGAACGCGGACGAGGGCACCCAAATGCACAATCGAGTTGCATTCATCGGCGGCCAAACGGGCACTTGGCGCGTCATTGCCATGTCCGCGGTCTGCGGTCAGCCCCTGTCCAGCGTTACCGCAATCGACATCGTGCCGGTCACGGCCCCCCCGACACATGCCCCGTCCGTCTGGTCGCTTCATGGTATCGCCAGCAACGTCCGCTATGCCGAGCGCCACGAGGTAACTGAGCTGCGCGCAAGGCAAGAAGCCTTGGGCCGGCCGCACGCTCGCCGTGCCGCGCTCATTCCGATCAAGAAGTCCGACGCGTGGTGGGATCTGGCCCAGGACGAGCGACGTGCAATTTTCGAGGCACAATCCCATCACACCGCAATCGGCTTGGACTATCTCCCAGCCGTCGCCCGGCAATTGTATCATTGCCGAGATCTTGGCGAGCCGTTCGACTTTTTGACTTGGTTCGAGTTTGCACCCGAGCATTCCGGCGTATTCGAAGAACTTGTCTCGCGGCTCCGCAGAACTCGTGAATGGAATTACGTCGAGCGCGAACTCGACATCCGACTCGAACGCACGTCTGACGATTGAGGGCGGGCGAACGAGCAAGCCATCTCTGACGTCGGATCGTCTTTGCGCGCGCACATTGCGGCGTTAACCGAACTGAATTTCTCTTTCCCGGCACAACACATTTTCACCATTTCGTCCGTCTCCCATAGATCCGGAGTTTGTTCCCTGGGGAGATGAGTATGGTGTTCAATCGCAAGTCGGATCCGAAGCCGTTCGAGCTTCCGGCCGCCACGCCGCGCGTATCCACGTTCGGTGCAACCCACGCTGACGCGGCGTCCGTGCCGGTCACGAGCGTCGAGCCGCCGCTGGTCGAATCCGTCATCGGCAGCGATCTCTCGATCGAGGGGCAGTCGATCACGATCCGCTGCAAGGGTCTCTTGCGAGTCAACGGCGACATCCAGGCCGACCTCCACGGCAGAAAACTGATCGTCGGCGACGAAGCCACGATAACCGGCGCAATCACCGCCGAGGCAGTCGATGTCTACGGGAAGGTGCAAGGCTCGATCGAGGCAACGAGCGTCCTGCTGCGCGCCACCGCGGACGTCGAAGGCGACATTTCAAGCCAGACGCTGTCCATCGAGCCCGGCGCCTCGTTCGACGGCCGCGCCCGCAAGTTGTCCGGTCAACAGTCCGCCGAGAAGCCGCGTGAACCGCTGACGATGCCGGTCCAAGCGGTCCAGGCCTGATCCGTAATCCGGCGAGCATCGCGACATTTGAACGGCGCGCGGGGCAGCAAACCTGAGTGCGCCGTCAATCCGTGTGCGATTTCGAAACAATCAACGCTGTAACGCCCTGCCTCGACCCGCAAAAATTCCGACTTCACTGCTTAGCTAAAATTTTCAGTAGCGCGGGAACGAGATGTTGATGGTCTGCCGGTACTTTCGACCCTGGAAATTTGAAGTCCGCACTCGACGCGCTTTGCGCGCTCGGTCTTTGCGACAGCCAGGGATGATATTTTATGGCCTACGACCTCAAGGGCTACCGTACGATCAACGGCACGTCCGGCAATGACGATATCAATGGCGGAATTCGCAACGAAGCGATCTACGGAAATGGCGGCACCGATCGCCTGAATGGCGGCGCTGGCGAGGACGTGCTCTTTGGCAGCAACTCCGGCAACACCACCTTCGAATACAACGCCGATGCGCTTTGGCTGATCGGCAGTTCGGCCGTGAACTCGGGCGATCCGGGCGGATCGGGCCCCGGAACCTCGTTCTCGCTTCTCGGATATGGACGCAGCTACGACGTCTTCGTCGGCTCGGGCAGCAACAACACGCTCGAAATGGGCGACGGTCACAACGCCCTCTTCCTCGACGATCCGTTCAGCCCCGGCGTCGACAACGTCCGCCTCTTCAACATCCAGACCATCGTCGGCGGTTCCGGTGGCCAGATCATCGACCTGACGTCGTCGAACATCAACTACGGCAACATCACCATCATCGGCGGATCGGGCGACGACATCATCATGTCGAACGCCGGCAATGACGTCATCTCGGGCGGCAACGGCAACGACTACGTGTGGGGCGGCTCGGGCAACGACGCCCTCTCCGGCGGCGAAGGCAACGATCAGCTTCTCGGCGCGACCGGCAACGATACGCTCGACGGCGGCACGGGCGCCGACGCCATGACCGGCGGCGCGGGCAACGATACCTACGTCGTGGACAACTCCGGCGACAGCACGATCGAAGCAGCCGGCGAAGGCATCGACCTCGTGCAGTCGTCGATCACGCATACGCTCGGCGCCAACCTCGACAACCTGACGCTGACCGGCAACGCCGCGATCAACGGCACCGGCAACGGCCTCGACAACGTCATCAACGGTAACGGCGCCAACAACACGCTCAGCGGCGGCGCGGGCAACGACACGCTCAACGGCGGCGCGGGTGCCGATGTCATGTCCGGCGGTACCGGCGATGACACTTACGTCGTCGACAACGCCGGCGATGTTGTGGTCGAAGCCGCGAGCCAGGGCACCGACCTGGTTCAGTCGTCGGTCACGCACACGCTGGCCTCGAACGTCGAGAACCTGACGCTGACCGGCACCGCCACGATCAACGGCACCGGCAACGGCCTCGACAACGTCATCATCGGCAACGGCGCCGACAACGTCCTCAGCGGCGGCGGCGGCAACGACACGATCACCGGTGGCGCAGGTCACGATACCATCGACGGCGGCACCGGCTCCGACGCAATGGCTGGCGGTGCAGGCAACGACACCTACGTCGTCGACAACGCTGGCGACACCGTCGTGGAAGCGGCTGCCGCGGGCACCGATCTCATCCAGTCGTCCGTCACGACCACGCTTGGCGACAACGTCGAGAACCTCACCTTGACCGGTACGGACGCGATCGACGGCACCGGCAACGCGCTCGACAACGTCATCACCGGCAACGACAACGACAACGTCATTCGCGGCGGCGACGGCAACGACACGCTCTACGGCAGCGCGGGCAACGACGAGCTCGACGGCGGCACAGGCGTCGACAGCATGTCTGGCGGCCAGGGCGACGACACCTATTACGTCGACAACGCGGGCGACACCGTCACCGAGCAGGCCAACGCCGGCACCGATGCCGTGTTCTCGACCGTCACCCATACCCTCGGTGCCAATGTCGAGAACCTGACGCTCACCGGCATCGCGGCGATCAACGGCACGGGCAACGCCCTCGACAACGTCATCCTCGGCAACGCCGCCGCCAACATGCTCTCCGGCGGCGACGGCAATGACAGCCTCAATGGCGGCGACGGCGACGACATCCTCGATGGCGGCGCGGGCACGGACGTCATGACTGGCGGCGCCGGCAACGACACCTACGTCGTCGACAGCAACAGCGACATGATCGTCGAGACGACCGGCGGCGGCATCGACCTCGTTCAGTCGTCGATCACGCATGCACTGCATGCCGACGTCGACAACCTGACGCTCACCGGCACCAATGCCATCAACGGCACCGGCAACGCGCTGAACAACATCATCACAGGCAACACCGCCGACAACGTCATCGACGGCGGCGATGGCAACGATACGATCCGCGCCGGCAAGGGCAACGACCATCTGACGGGCGGCCTCGGCAACGACTCGATCTTCGGCGAGGACGGCAACGACGTCCTCTACGGCGGCGACGGCAAGGACAACCTCAACGGCGGCGCGGGCTTCGACACGGTCTACGCCGGCACCGGCGACGACGGGATCTTCGGCGGCGGCGCGAATGACGTGCTCTACGGAGAGGACGGCAACGACAAGATCTACGGCGATGGTGGCAACGACCTCATCTCCGGCGGCAAGGGCGACGACTGGCTAGTCGGCGGCCAGTTGAGCAACGGCTATTCGGTCGGTAACGACACGTTCGTCTACACCCTGGGCGACGTACTCAACGGCGACAACACGCGAGCCGGCTTCGACCGCATCGTCGACTTCGGCGCTGGCGACCGCCTCGACTTCTCCGCCATCTTCAACGGTGGCGGCGGCGCGTCGATCGCCGACCTCGTGCGCACCACCGACACCGCCGCGGGCGTGGTCGTCGCGCTCGATCTCGGCACCGCCGGCTTCGTCGAAGTGCTGTCGTTCCACCAGCAGCACGGCTTCGATCTCGACGACCTCATCGCCGGCAATCAGATCGTCATCTGAGACTTGTCATTGGTTGGCACACCGGGTGCCCGACGCATTCCCGGAGGCAAGCAAGCGAAGGGCATCTGCTATGTCCTTCTTTGCCCGCTCCGGCGCAGGCGCTCCCTCTTTGCCCGCTCCGGCGCAAGCGCTCCCTCTTTGCCCGCTCCGGCGCAAGCGCCGACGCGGGTAGACACCTGAAGCGCCCCGGCGCGGATGCTTGTGGG
Organism: Hyphomicrobium sp.; assembly: GCA_022843145.1. Lineage (GTDB taxonomy): Bacteria > Pseudomonadota > Alphaproteobacteria > Rhizobiales > Hyphomicrobiaceae > JAKAML01. The sequence goes on along the minus strand of JALHOF010000004.1, from coordinate 181,071 downwards.
CATCCGAAGCGCCCACTAAGATTCCCGCGTCAACGGGACGAACCGCACCGGAACGATCGTCGTGGTGCGGGCGGTTCCGTCGGCTGATTTCTCGATCACCATCAGGCTCTGCTCCTCGATCCCGACGGGAATCACCAACCGCCCGCCCCGCGCCAACTGCTCGACCAGCGCGGGTGGCACGTGATCTGGCGCCGCGGTCACGATGATCGCATCGAACGGCGCTTCCGACGGCCAACCGCCATAGCCATCGCCCACACGCGCGGTGACGTTCGTCGCGCCGAACCGTGCGAGCGCTTCGGCGGCCAGCTTCGCGAGAGTCGCGACGATTTCGATGGTGTAGACGTGCGCCGCCAGCCGCGACAAAACCGCGGCCTGGTAGCCCGAACCGGTTCCGATCTCGAGCACGCGCGAGGCCGGATCCAACCGCAGAAGGTGCGTCATGAGCGCGACGATGAACGGTTGCGAGATGGTCTGGCCGAGGCCGATCGGCAGCGGCTTGTCGCGATAGGCGCTGGCACGTCGCTCGGCCGGTACGAACATGTGCCGTGGCACGTCCGCCAGCGCCGCCATCACGCGCGGATCGAGCTCATCGAGACCGAACGGCATGTCCGTGCGCGCGAACGCCGCGCGGATGTCTTTGAGCATCCGCCGCCGCTCGCCGTCGCGTGTCGTGTCGGTGGCCGGCATCGCGATCCTCCGCAAGCGGCAGCGTCGCGCGATGCGTCAAAACCCGTCCGCGCGCTGCCCGCAAGCCGTCCGCCCGAGACTGCCCGATCACGCGACCGCGCGCTTGCCCGAAATCAACTCCCACGCGACGTTGATGCACTTGATGCGCTCCTCGCGCAGCAGCCGGTCCGGCTCGTCCCGAGCGAGGTCCGGATGCCAGCACATGCGCAGCGCATCGACGAGCTTCTTCAGCGTCTGATCGCTCACATCTGCATTCACGCCCAGCACGTCATAGGCCTCGCTGCGTGTTCTTGGCAGCCGCCCTGTCACGCGCTCGCGCGAGAAGCTCAGCGCAGCGCTTTCCGAGATCCGGCGCACGCGCTCGAGATCGCGGACCAGCGTGCGGAAGGCGGGCGCGGCTTTGTGCGCCGCCTCCGGTCCATCGCTGGCCTGCGCCTTGACGATCGCCAGCCGCTGCCGGATGACGCCGATCTCCTGCTCGAGCACTTCGCGCAACGGCGGCGCGCCGCGCAGCACATCGAGCGAGCCGTTCGCCTGTTCGATCAGCGCCGTCACCGAGGCCGCTGCATTGGTGACGCTGGTTTCGGCGGGTCGCTTCGGCGCAGCTCCGCTGAACCGCGACGCCGCATTGCGCAGCGTGGCGCGAAGTCCCTCGCCCGCAGGGCGCGCGGCTGCGGCCGCGTTTGCGGCCTCGGTCGGCGCCGATCCCGCATTCGACGATTGCTGCGGATCCGCATTATCATGTTTCCGCGATGGCGGTACCGCCGTGCTCGCATGCACGCTCGCCGGCTCGGTTGCCGCCTCGGATCGCACGCCGAACGTCGCCGAATCCATGCCGCGTTGCCGCGACGCGACGCTCACCGACGCCCGCTCCATCCGCCACACCGCGAACGCCGCCACCGCGAGCAATGCCGCCAGCGTCGTCGCCGCAATCCAGACGAAGCCGGATGGCCCCCGCGCAAGACTTATTGCGTCGGCCATCGTCTCCGGGCGAACCAGAGTCACCCAGGTTCGCGACGTGTCAGAACCCGTCAGCGCCGCCGGGATAGCGGTGGCCGAAGCAAGCTGATCCGCCGTCATGTTGGCGCGTTCGAGACGTGCCGATTCCTGATCGAGCGGCGATTGCTGCTTCTGAGTAAGAATGACGTTTGGCGATACGGGCACCGTTTCCAGGTCCGTCGCGACGATGGATGGCGGCGCCGAATACCCTCCGCCATTGGCTGTGCTATAGGCGGCGGCCGTCACGTCGGAGGTCACGCTACCGCCGATCTGAATGCGCGCTCCAATTTCGCCCAGCGGGGCGAACCCCGGTGGAAACGCAACCGTTGCCAGCCGTCGTCCGCGCTGCCAAGGCAGACACTCCATCAATGGCAATCCGAACCGGCTGCCGCTGGGCCCGTCCGCATTCGGCCGCGCGCGCCCGCGCTGCGCAGTGCCGTCGCATCGGTCGTCGGCCTCGCCGCGCCGGTCGACCGCAAGATGCATGCGGCCATCCTCGATCCACATATCGCGCGATGCCGTGCGCCGCGCCGCAGCGACCACCCGCATCCATGCCACCCGGCGTCCGCCGCAGGAGATCGCGAACCGATGCGCCATCATCGTCCGGCAATCCGCAGCGCCGGTCCCGGTGCAGGCCGTGACGGCGCGCTCCTCGCGATGCCCGATCACGGCATAGCTGCGCGTGTCCGATGGCTTCATGACGATGCGCGGCCCATCGACTGAGCAGTCGAACGGCATGGCGACGCTTTCAGGAACGACGGCGCGCGCGACGTCTGTGGCGGCGAACTGAATCAAACCAGCGCCCACCAACAGCGTCATCAACTTCGCAACTCGTAATTGTCGACTGCGGTGCACTAGTCGGCCCCCAAGCGCGCCATTGCTTTCCGTGTGAATTCTTTCCGACACAACCACGGCGCTACTGTGGCGGTCCAGCATTCTGCAATCGTCGTGAACAGACAGTAAATGCCTAGTTATCAATGATCTGAGCTCAACGCTGACCTATCCGACTATTCGTCCCATGAGCTCCACCCATGCGTGCGGAGAATACAGTTGAACAGCGTGCCTCGTCAAAATCTCGATCCGATCCCGCGCTATTCTCGACAAGGAGTGGTTGCCCGCCGTAAACATGTGGGCCGGGGGGCTCCAGACGACCAGCGCCAAGCTATCCGGCGTTCCGAGGCATGTTCCACGCGGAGCAGCCGGCGAGGCCCGGCCGTGCGACGGATCCCGGCCTGGAACACGGGCAAGACACGAGCCTAGACTGCGCGTTCAGGAGATCGACATCATGTCCTCGGCCCAAGCCAGCACGCACGCCATTCCCCCGGTCGGCACCGGAACGGCGCCGTTCGCGGCGGCCCCCGGCGCGCCCCTGCCCGAGGAGGTGATCGCCGAAACCAAGGCGGTCGACGCCGTGCTGCGGATCGACGCCAATGACGCGCGCGAGAAATTCATTCCCGTCACCCGCTTCGCGCTCATGGACCGCCTCACTGTCGCATCGGCCTGGGCACCCGGACAGGCGCAGGACGTGCGCCGCTTCTTCCGCTATCTCGACTACTGGCGGCAGCAGAAGTATTCCGCCGATCTGCTTGAGCTCGAACAGACCTACGAGCCGTTCAACCCCGATACCGATCTTCTCCTGACGCGCAAGTTCACCGACGCCGAACGCAAGGTGATGCAGAAGCGCGTCGTCTCGCATATGACGTCGATCCTCGAGCAGGCCAACTACCGCCGCATCGACCCGTCCGCGGTCGAGATCATCATGACGCGCGAGACGCACTACGGCCTCGACCTGCACGTCGACTTCGGCGCCTTCGAGGAATGCCTCATCTTTTATCGCGGCGCGTCGAAGGTGAAGGGCGAGCGGCGCAACATCCGCAAGTTCCTCCGCAAGGAGGAATTCGACGTGCCGATCTTCCAGCGGTTGTTCCTGCTGTTCAAGCTGAAGCCGTTCGAGGCGCGCGTGAAAGACGAGATGGCGCGCGACAAGATTACCCGCGAGGAGGCCGAGAAGCGCGTCAAGAAGCTTCGCGCGATGCTGCCCGCCCAGGTCAAGGAGGGCAACATCTACATGAAGCTCTTCAAGAACATCCCGCGCAGCGACATCGAAATGGTGTTCCCGAATACCCAAGTGAAGTTCCGCTTGATGGACAAGGTCAAGCTCGGCGTCACAACGACGGGCGGGCTCGGCATGGGCGCCATCGGCGCCGCCGGCAAGCTTGCGCTGGTCGCGTCGAACCCGATCGCCGCGGCGGGCGCCGTGTTCGGCCTCGGCACCATCGCCTTCCGCCAGGCCATGAATTTCATGAACCAGAAACAGCGCTACATGGTCGTCATGGCGCAGAACCTCTACTTCCACGCGATGGCCGACAACCGCGGCGTCATGCTGAAGCTCGCCGACCGCGCGGCCGAGGAAGACGTGAAAGAGGAGATGCTGCTCTATACCGTGCTGCTCAAGGAGCGCGCGCGGCATCGCGACCTGCCGGCCATCGACTCGGCCATCGAACAGTACCTCTATTCGAGCTTCGGCGTCGAAGTGAACTTCGATCTCGAGGATGCGCTGCGCCGCCTGATGGCCGATGGACTCGTCACCGAGGGCCCCGACGGATATCTCCACGTCATGTCGCCGCAGAAGGCCGCGGCGCATCTCGACGCCAAATGGGATAGCTTCCTCGACGAATTGCCCGATCCTCAAAGCGCCGAAGGCTTCGAGTTCGAGGGGCTGAACGGGCAAACCCCCAAGAAGGAGATGGGCACTGGCCCAGGGGCCGCCTCCGCCAGCATCTTCGACTGACGCGCGCTTTTGTGGGCCGCTCCGAGGCAAACCTCGACGCGGCGCGGCCCCCGACGGCGTCACCATCGCACCGAAAGAACCTATGACCCAGTTCAAGCTGTTCGCCGTCGCCGACGACCGCGATACCGCACGCGCGCTATCCGGCGCGTTGCAGGATCTCATCGACCCGGCGCCCGATGCGCTGACCATGTTCGAGGTCGCGCCTTCGGATTCTAGTAAGCATTCGGTGCAGGCTGGTCCCGGCACGGCGGGCGGTGGCTGGCGGATCGAGGCCTATTTCTCGGAAAAACCCGACGCTCACGCCATGCATCATGCTCTCCAAGAACTGATGGGCCGGCCGTTGCCCGCGCTGCAGCCCGAGGACATCCCCGATCTCAACTGGGTGGCGCTGTCGCAGGCCGCGTTGCCACCCGTATCCGCCGGCCGCTTCACCATCCACGGCAGTCACGACCGCCATCGTGTGCAGCGCGGTCCCAACGCCATCCTGATCGACGCCGGCGAAGCCTTCGGCACCGCTCACCACGCCACCACATACGGCTGCCTCACCGCCATTGACCGTCTCACGCGGCGGCGCGCGTTCTCGAACGTGCTCGACCTCGGCAGCGGCTCGGGCGTTCTCGCTATCGCCGTCTCGCGTGTGCTGCCGCGCGCCCGCATCCTGGCCACCGACATCGACCACCAGTCCGTCGTCGTCGCGGCATCCAACATGCGACAGAACGGTGCAGGTGCGCGCGTCAAGGTCGCCTACGCCGACGGCGTCGGAGCGCCGGTCGTACGCAACCGTGCGCCGTTCGACCTCGTGATCGCCAACATCCTCGCCGGGCCGCTGATTGCGCTCTCGGGTGACATCGCCACGATCGCCGAACCGGGCGCGGCACTCGTGCTTTCGGGCTTATTGACCCCGCAAGCTCCCGCCGTGATCGCCACATACGTGGCGTCGGGGTTCGATCTCGTCGCCCACGACCGTGTTACCGGCTGGTCGACCTTGACACTCGCCCGCCGTGCGCCACCCCGGCGTCAGCAGCTCCGGCGACGAGCCTGACGCGCTCCTGATAAGCAAAGAGCACGCCCGCCCATATCCGCGAACCGGACAAGTGCGACCGTGCTCCGCAACTCACACGTCCTGACCGGTTTCCCAGCCAGGACGTCCTTCGCGACGTGCAGCCGGATTCAGATCCAATGCTGCGGCGCGTTCTCGTGTGCGGCCCGAATACGCGCGACGTCTATGCCGCCGTAGCCCATCTCCTTCAGCTCCTCGTCCGAGAAGCGCTTCAGGTGCTGGTCGACATAGCTGCGCGCCAGCCGCGACTGATAGTTGGCGAAACCGTCCAGAAGCCGGGAAAAGATGCTCGGACGGGCGTCTTCGGTATGCGATGCGGCGACCGACGATGCGGTCATATTGATCGTGCTCATGATCATCTCAACTCTGTTGGGAACGAACTCCGGCTTATGCCGAATGAAAGTTCCTGCTCATGTTCCGGGGCTTGCCGTGTTCGGCATCGCGTCCCGGATCCGTCACCGAACAAGGTATGCTGCATTGCACTCGTTCGGTAGATCGGAAGTAGCAGTACAGCCCTGCGAGACATGCATGAATCCGCATTTTTGCACCGCCCGCCGCCGCAACTGCCATAATTCCGCAACCGTCCGACCCCGGTTCGTTGCCGTTCGGCGGCGGAATGCTATGAAAGACGCATGTTCCAAAACTTCGAAAATCCCACCCCGCCCACCGCCGCTGCCGGCCGCGTCGCAGCCCTCCGCCAGCTTCTCGCCCGGCGCGGCCTCGACGCCTACATCATCCCCCGCGCCGACGAGCACCAGGGCGAATACGTGCCCGCCTCGGCCGAACGGCTGGCGTGGCTGACCGGCTTTACCGGCTCCGCCGGCAACGCCGTCGTGGCAACTAAACGTGCTGCCGTGTTCGTCGACGGACGCTACCGGGTGCAGGCGCGCAACCAGCTCGATCAGAGCCTCTTCGAGATCGTCGAGTTGCCGGGCAACCTGACCGAATGGATGGCCGAGACCTTGCCGTCCGGCGCCGTCGTCGGCTTCGACCCGTGGCTGCTCACCGTCGCCCAGGTCGAGCGCGCCCGCACGACGCTCGCCGCCAAAGGCATTCGCCTCAGACCGGTGTCGGGCAACCTCGTTGACAAACTGTGGGGCAAGGCGCGGCTCGAGACCAGCATGGGCGACGTCTCCCGCGCAGCAGAAATCGTCCCGCACCCGACCTCGCTCGCCGGCCGCACGGCCGACGACAAGATCGCGGCATTGCAGAAGCGGTTGAAGGACGACGGCCACGACGCCATCGTACTCACCACGACCGACAGCATCGCGTGGTTGTTCAACATCCGCGGCGCGGACGTGCTGCACACACCCGTCGTACTCGCGTTCGCCATCGTCCACGCCAGCGCCAAGCCGGAACTGTTCGTCGATCCGGCGAAAGCCGGCGCCGCCGCGAAAGCGCACCTCACGCCGATCGCGCGCCTTCATCCACCCGCCAAGCTGGCCGAGCGCCTCGACGCTTTGAAACAGTCCGGCAAACGCGTCCGGCTCAACGCAGGCGCTGCCGCGTCGTGGATCGAGCGCAAACTCGGCGGCAAGAAGCGCGTCGTGCGCGGGTCCGATCCGATCGTCGCCATGAAGGCGATCAAGAACGCGGCCGAGATCAAGGGCACGCGCTCAGCCCACCTGCGTGACGGCGCCGCCGTGTGCCGCTTCCTCGCCTGGCTCGACCGCGAGGCGCCGTCCGGAAAACTCGACGAGATCCAAGCCGTGACCAGGCTCGAGGCTTTCCGCCACGACACGAACGCGCTGAAGGAGATTTCGTTCGACACCATCTCCGGCTCCGGCCCCAACGGCGCGATCGTGCATTATCGCGTCACCGAGACCAGCAATCGCAAGCTGCAGAAGGGCGAGCTGTTCCTGATCGACTCGGGCGGTCAATACCAGGACGGCACCACCGACATCACCCGCACCGTCGCTATCGGCAAACCCACGCGCGAGATGCGCGAGCGCTTCACGCTCGTCTTGAAGGGCCACATCGCCATCGACACCGCGCGCTTCCCCAAGGGCACGCGCGGCATCGACCTCGATCCCTTCGCCCGCCGCGCGCTCTGGAGCCACGGCCTCGACTACGACCACGGCACCGGCCACGGGGTCGGCAGCTTCCTTTCCGTGCACGAGGGCCCGCAGTCGATCAGCCGCGCCGGCATGGAACGGCTCGAAACCGGCATGATCCTCTCGAACGAGCCCGGCTATTACAAGGACGGCGCCTACGGCATCCGCATCGAGAACCTCATTCTCGTCACTCCGCCCGACGTGCCCGAAGGCGGCGACCGCGCGATGATGGGATTCGAGACCCTGACCCTCGCGCCGATCGATCGCCGCCTCGTCGTCAAGGACATGCTGTCGCCCGACGAAAGGCAATGGCTCGACCGCTATCACGCCCGCGTCCGCGCCGAGATAAGCCCCCTCGTCGACCCCGAAACCCGCGTCTGGCTCGACGCCGCCACCGCAAGCATTTCCTGACAAGCCTAATTGGAATGAAGTCTGGGGCCGAGGTTTCACGAAATCGCCCCGGCTCGACGGTCGCCTTGGGACTGAAATTGCCATGACCGATGGGGGCTTTTCCGGAAGTCCGCTGCTCGGCAAATCTGCGCATGCGCGCAATCGATGGCTGAGCGTTGCCGCAGCCAGACTTCGCTCGACGCCGCTTAGAAGGTGACGAACTTCTTCTGAATAGAGCCGTAGTTGCCGTTGCACTGTTTACGACATCTCAAAGCAATTCTGCCAACAATGCTCGATCGGCATCGAGGGAGAACATGGTGTCAAAAGCAGCGAAGGCCCTGGTGGTCATTTCTTGCCTTGCTTTGTCTGGCTGCAATCCGGCCGGAGGAGGTGGGGTCGACTCCAACCTCGAATGTGCCGCCTTGATCAGTTCGGCGGACGTTCTTGTCAGGAACGGCAAGGCCGAGAAAGATCCGGTTTTGGCGAAGCGCGGGCTCGGCAGCTCAATGGCGTATATGAATGCCTACGCTATTCCCAAACGCATCAAGGAAGCGGAAGCATTCGAGCAGGTGAAGTCGCTCCGCGCGACGTTGCTCGAATCGCACCCGCCAATCGAGATCATGAGCCGCGCCAAGCGATGCGCGGACCGTCAAACATGAGAGCGGCCGTTCGCGGTCAAGCCGCCGGACTGACACCATGATTGCGAGGATCGACGGTTCAATCCGATGACACCGAATGACTTCACCGTGCTCATGCTGGTTTGCGTGCCCCTCGCCGCGTTCCTGATTTTTTGCCCTTTCCGATTGGAGCAGCGCATCGGACGGGCGCGTCCGCGCTCGGGCTTGCTCCTCTACCCGCTGCTGTTCGGGGTTCTCTATCTTTTCTATCTCGATGGCGCCATGGATGGCGACCGCGGCAACGCCTTCATGCGAGAGCAGCTCAACATTCCAGATGACGTCGCGATCAAAGTGCTGAATGGCGGAAAGAAGCAGTCCGTCTGCTACAGCAACGCGACATCTTACAGGGCAAGCGCGCAGTTCTCGCCCGACCAGTTCAATCGTTACCTCGCTGCAACGTCCACCAGAGAACTTTGGCGGCCGATGGTCCCGGCTCACTTCGACGAACAGCGAAGCCAGTTCAATTTTGCCAAAGATGCCCTGCTGTGGCGCGATCTGCCTGCGCCGCCTTACTATGGTAGCCAGCAATTGGTGTACAAGATCGCTGGCAGGGATGTTCGAGGGGGGCGTGAGTTCTGCTACGACATCAACCCAGTGACAGTCGCGCCGACAGCCTCTTCCGGCGATGCAAAACTGGCGTATTCGGTAACGGCCTGCGGTGCCGTTAAGCGCAGCAAGACGCCCGTTGGCGGCGGGCAGCTCAAGTCCGTGCTGGATTTCGAGAAGCAGATATTGGTCATTGCCATGCATTTCGACCGCAAGGCCGCGTACTGCAATAACCGGGTGACGAATTGGCTGAATGAACGATTGGGGTTGGTCGCGAATTAATGTCCGCCGGCCACGGCGATCACGACCGCAAATCTGGGACAGAAGCCTTTAGCCATCCGCGCGCCACCATCATCCCGCGCCGACCGGCCCCCACCGCCCCATCCCCGCCTTCGCCCGCGCCATCTCGCAGGCGTCGTCGCCCGGCAGGCAGTCTCGGCACACGATCGGCCGCACCGCATAGACGCTGCACGTCACACTCTTCCCCACCTCGCCCGCCAGCGCCGCGCAGCGGTCGCTCACACACCGCATCCCGGTCTCGCGCGGCGCGAGCAACTCAGGCGGAATGCGCGCGATCTCGGCATCGCTTTCCATGGTAAATCGCGGCCACGTCTCCGAGTAAACGCAGCACGCGCCGCAACTCTGGCACGCCGCCACGTCGCGCCGATCATTGCTCGCTGTCGCCGCCTCGCTCACCGGTTCCACTCCATCCCAAAAGCAGAAGAGCCGCCCTCGCGTCGGCGGGGGCGGCTCTCCTTTTTCGAGTTCAGGGGCTAAAACACCCCCGCGTCAAGTTCCAGCGTCAACAGTTCAGGCAGCCTGAATGTTGCCGACGGCGACCTTGCCGGTGCGGCGGTCCTGCTGCGTGTCGAACTGGACCTTCTGGCCCTCGTTCAGCGTACGCATGCCGGCCCGCTCGAGCGCCGTGGCGTGAACGAAAACGTCGTTGCCACCAGCGTCCGGCTGGATGAAGCCGTAGCCCTTCTGGGCGTTATAGAACTTGACAGTGCCCATTTGCATGGGGATTTCCTTTCGAAGACAGATATACATATGAGCTTCGCACGGCTTGGCCGCACGAGCGCTCGCTCAGTCGATTATGGGGATTATTCTAAGCGCCTGCCTGGCAGCGCCAAAGCGAAACGGCCTGATTGTCCGGCCAAAACCGATGAGGTCTTTTAGTCGCTCCTCGGCCTGAACGCAAGAAAAATTCAGCTTGATTCCGTGCACGGAGTCAATGTTGCGCCGCGCCGCATGCCTCAGATTCGAGCACATCAGCCCCCGCCGATCAGCGCCTGCCACTCGTCTTCGGTGAGCACCGTAACCCCGAGTTCCCGCGCCTTGTCGAGCTTCGAGCCGGCGTCCGCCCCCGCGATCACATAGTCGGTCTTCTTCGACACCGAGCCCGCCACCTTGGCGCCGAGCCGTTCGGCCTGCGCCTTCGCCTCCGGCCGCGACGTCGCGACGAGCGTGCCGGTGAACACCACCGTCCTGCCCGTCACCGGCGATGCCGTGACCGCGACCGGCACATAAGGTTCGACGGTGACATGCTTCAAAAGCTCACCGACCGCCTCCACGTTATGCGGCTCGCCGAAGAACGCCGCCAGCGCATCGACCACCGTCAGCCCGATGCCCTCGATGTTGTCGAGTTCGCGATAGGCTTCGCTGTCTCGGCCTCCCTCGGCCGCCGCCGCGACCGCCGCCTGAAACGCCTCGATCGTGCCGAGCGCGCGCGCCAGGTCCTTCGCGGTCGTCTCTCCGACGTGACGGATGCCGAGCGCGTAGATGAACCGATCCAGCGGAACCCGCCGCCGCGCCGCGATGCTCGCCCACAACTTCTCGACCGACTTCGCGCCGAACCCCTTCTGGTCCTTCAAACGCTTCAGGCTCTCCGCGTCGCGCGCCTGAAGCGTGAAAATGTCGGCCGGCCGCATGATGCGGCCGTCGTCGTAGAACAGCTCGATCTTCTCTTCCCCGAGCCCTTCGATATCGAACGCATTGCGGGAGACGAAATGCTTGAGCCGCTCCTTCGCCTGCGCCGGACAGACCAGACCGCCCGTGCAGCGGCGCACGACATCTGCTTCTCCCGTCGCTTCGTCGCTCTCGCGCACCGCATGACTGCCGCACACCGGGCAGGTGTCCCGAAAAACATACGGCACCGAGTCCACCGGCCGTTTCTCCTCGACCACGCGCACCACTTGCGGAATCACGTCGCCCGCCCGCTGCACCACCACGGTGTCGCCGACCCGCACGTCCTTCCTGCGGATCTCGTCCTCGTTGTGCAGCGTCGCGTTCGACACCACGACGCCGCCGACCGTCACCGGCTCGAGCTTGGCGACGGGCGTCAGCGCGCCCGTGCGTCCGACCTGGATCTCGATGGAGCGCAGCACCGTCGTCGCCTGTTCGGCGGGGAATTTGTGCGCGATCGCCCAGCGCGGCGCGCGCGAAACTAAGCCGAGCCGCGTCTGATAGTCGAGCCGGTTGACCTTGTAGACGACGCCGTCGATGTCATAGCCGAGCTTGGACCGCGCCTCACCCAAGTCGCGGTAATAGTCGAGCAACCCCGCCGCGCTTTCGCACACCATCATCCGCGCGTTGACAGGCAGGCCCCAGCGCTTGAACGCCGCCACGACGCCCGCCTGCGTGTCGGCTGGCATTGCAGAGGTTTCTCCCCATGCATACGCGAAGAACCTGAGTGGCCGCGATGCCGTGATGCGGCTGTCCAGTTGTCGCAGCGAGCCCGCCGCCGCATTGCGCGGATTGGCGAAGATCTTCGCGCCCGCCTCCGCCTGCGCCCGGTTCAAGGCTTCGAAATCCGCGTGCCCGAGATAGATCTCGCCGCGCACGTCGATCACGTCGGGTACGTCCGTGCCTACGAGCCGATGCGGAATTTCGCGGATCGTCTTGACGTTGGCAGTGACGTTCTCGCCCTCCGCGCCATCGCCGCGCGTCGCCGCCGTGACCAACGCGCCGTTCTCGTAGCGGATCGAGATGGAAAGACCGTCGATCTTCGGCTCGGCCGTGATCGCGAGCGCCTCGTCGGGCCCGAGCGTCAGAAACCGCCGCACGCGCGCTTCGAACTCGGTGACGTCCTCGTCGGCGAACGCGTTGCCCAGAGACAGCATCGGCACCGCATGGCGGATCTTGCCGAAGCCTTCAGCTGACAATGCGCCGACGTGCTGAGTCGGCAAATCGCTAAGTGGTAGTTGAGGGTACCGACGTTCAATCTCTTCAAAGCGATGACGTAGCTTGTCGTACTCGGCATCGGAGATCTCGGGGGCGTCCTGCTGATAGTAAAGCGCATCGTGCCGCGCGATCTCTGCAACGAGACGCGCCAACTCGACCCGCGCGGCATTCGCATCAAGCGATTCTATTGGCGTCTCAGCGTCTGGCCCTTTTTTCTTCTTCCCTGCCATGCCTCAGCCCATTCCTTCGTACCGCCGAGCGCAAACTTAAGCCGGCCCGTTTGCTCTATGTCCCCTCCCCTTGATGGGGAGGGGTTGGGGGTGGGGTGGAGGTTCGGGTCTTCCACCGCCATCCCCCCATCCATACCCGCGCCGGGGCGGCGCGATAACTCCCTCGACGAGCCGCTGAAACGCAAAGCGCGCGACCGTGAGCCGCGCGCGTCATTTCACAGCGATTGATCGGCCCGTCAGCCCGTGCCGCCGAGCGACAGCTTAGGCACGCTCTTCCAGGTCTTCGAAAGCCACGAGTCGCCGCTGTCCTGCGGCGTAAGACCGCCCGACTGCAGCAGCGCATAGGCATCCTTGTACCAGCGCGACGACGGGAAGTTGTGTCCGAGCACCGCCGCCGAGTTTTGCGCCTCGTTGGTGATGCCGAGCGCCATGTACGATTCCGTCAGGCGCATCAGCGCCTCCTCGACGTGCGCGGTCGTCTGGTAATCGCTGACCACGACCTTGAAACGATTGATCGCGGCGACATACTGCTTGCGCTTCATGTAATACCGCCCGACTTCCATCTCGGACGCCGCGAGGTTGTCCTCGGTCACCTTGATCTTTTCTTCCGCTTCCTTCGCGTAGGGACTGTCGGGATAGCGCGTCTTCAGCGTCCGCAGTTCCGCCAGCGCCTTGCGCGTCTCGCCCTGGTCGCGATTGGGGCCGCGCATCTCGTCGAAATGCGACTGCGCAATGATATGGTGCGCGAGCGCCGCTTCCTTGGTTCCCGGATGCATCGTCGTGTAGCGCCGCGCCGAGGCCACCGCTTCCGGCAACTTGCCGCTCTTGTAGTAGGCGTAAGCCGCCATCACCATCGCGCGACGCGCTTCAGGCGCGTAGGGATGATCGCGGTCGAGGTCCTCGAATTTCTTGGCGGCGTCGTCGAACTTGCCCTTGGCCATGAAGCCGTCGGCGTCGGCATACATCTTCGACGGCGGATCGGGATTGAGGGCATTGGTCACGTCGGAGGTCGAAGCGCAGCCGGCGAGTGCGCCGCCGAGCGCGGCTATTGCCACGATCGAAAGACCGCGGGCCCATGCCGTCGATGATGAAACCCAGTCCATCGGTGCAGACTTGCGCCCCATGCCCCTTGCCTTCTTATCCAGTCGACGTGTTATCCGGTCGACGTGCGATCCGACGTGTCGCCAACGCTTCGGGCTCCAATTCGAACCGATGTCGTTCCTCGCGCGCCTGACCACTACGCAACATACGACCAGTTGCGAAAAACGTCAGCCGACAAATCCGGAATCTTCGAACTGATGCGTAAGGCGAATGTCCGTTAGACCAAGCCGCGAGACACTAGCCGATTCTCCCCACATGCCTCTCGAATAGCCATCGAATGTGGTTGATATCAGGCAGACGCCAACCTGAAACGCGGTTTTCACCACGTCTATCAGATAGATACCGGGCAGAGAGATATCGGGAATTGATCGATGCGCGCCGCGCGCAACGTGCCCGCTCGGCACCATAAACCACACTGCAATCGAGCGCCGATAAGCGAAGTCCGCAAGTACACCCGGCTACCGGCCCGAAGCCGCGACGAGCAGGATCTGCGCGGCCCAACCCGAGCCAGAAACGAACGCTTCTATTCCGCGGCGACGGCCGCCGCGCCGTATCCAATGTCCTTGGGGATCGAATCCCGAACCCGCGGTGCCTGAACCAACGCCCATGCCGTCGCGTCGGCGAACAGTGCCTGCAGAACGTTCGCATTCAAGCGATGTCCACCGCGAACCGAACGGAATGCTCCGAGCAGGGGATGGCCGGATAGCGTCAGATCGCCGACCGCGTCGAGCATCTTGTGGCGGACGAACTCCATCGGATACCGCAGACCCTCGCGGTTCATGATCCGATCGTCGCCGATCGCCACGGTGTTGTTGAGGTTTGCACCGAGTGCGAGACCCGCCTTCCAAAGCCGCTCGACGTCACTCATGAAGCCGAAGGTGCGGGCACGGGAGATCTCGTGGCGGAACACGCCCGGGCTCATTTCGAATGCGAGCCGCTGACGGCCGATCACCGGGGTATTGAAGTCGATCTCGATGTCGAGATGGAAGCCGGAATGTGGGGAGATTTCACCCCAGCAATCGCCGTCCTGAACGCGGATCGGCTTGAGGACCTTGATAAATTTGCGCGGTGCGTTGAGCTCGCGAAGCCCGACCTCGTCGATCGCTTCGACGAAGGCAGCCGAGCTGCCGTCCATGATCGGCAACTCTTTACTGTCGATCTCGATATAGCAGTTATCGACCGAGAGGCCTCGCAGAGCGGCCAGCAAGTGTTCTACGGTGCCGACTGTCACGCCCGTATCGTCGCCGATGACGGTACAAAGCGTAAGGTTTTTCACGTTCAGGACGCTCGCCGCGATGTCGGCGATGACCTTTCCGCGCTTCGTCACCATGAAGCGAAGACCAGTGTCGGCGTCCGCAGGATGCAGGATCACCGACACTGGAGCTCCACTGTGCACCCCCGTGCCTGACAGTTCAATCTCGCGAGCAATCGTCGTCTGTCTCGCGCCGATGAAGCGATTCGACATGTTGCGCCGTCCCTCGATGCCTGCCCCAGCAAATCTCGCCAATTTTCCCAGCCCCGGCGAGCTTGCTCCACCCCCGAACACGAACGTCACCGTCTCCCTGACCAACTACTGACTTTGGTTCACTTCGCCACATCGGCGACTGCCGGAGGCGGGAACTCTGAAGGTCGAGAGGTGAATCACTTCGCGTCGTTAAGAACACGATAGATGTGACACACCTGACGGACAAATCACGGTTTCTTACATTCTATTACCGTGTGTTGCATTCTGACGCCGCAGCGCTGAACGCCGTCCCGATTGCACCCGCAATCACTTTCGCTCGCGACTGAAAAACACAGGTAATTCAACGCCATCCTGCGTTTTTCTCGGCGGACTCTCTGATCGGGTTGGGAGCGGGCCAGACGGCGCCCAGCCGCGGTCCGGAGAAGCCTTTTCTGGGTAACCGCCACCCTGGTGATCGGACAGTGCAGCACCTCGCGACGGCGAATCATCGCCCTCGTCACCCCGGCGCCCGAGGCCTGTCAGCCTCTGAAACAGGCTGGGTTTGCGATTGCCTCTTTCATAATCAGACGTCGGGTGTGCCGATCCTGGACCACGATCTGGCGTTGTACCCGGCGCCCCGGTCTTCGCCAGGTACTCGCGCTGACCGACGGTCGGAAACTCGTCGATATCCGGCATCCGTCCGGAACGTCGGCGGACGTCCGCGGGCGCCGCTGGAACGAACGTGTCGGGATGCGCGCCTGCACCCTTTGCTGCGTGCCCGTAGTGGGCACCGGGAGCCTTCTCCATCAGTTCCGACGGATGCCCGGCGACGACGCTCTGCCCGGGCGCGCCGTGCATATGCCCACCATGCAGCGGCGGCGGGCCATCTTCGATCATGACATTGCCCGGCGCGCGCCAGGTTTCGCGGGGCGCGGTCGCGGGCCTGTTCCGGACGTCGGGTGATGCTGCCGTCTGCGGTCCAGCGGCCGGGCTCGGCATCGGCTGGCCGAACTGCATCGCCTCGGCGAGTTGCCGCTGCAGATCGAGCGGCCCAGCGGCGGGCGACGGCGCTTGGCCGTGTGGCGCTCGCCCGTTCTGCTGTGTTTGCGCCGCCTGCTCTTGCTGCCGAACGCGCGGCCACGGCTCGCCGGAATTACTCGGCAGCGGCGTGCCCGGCACCTTACCCGCTTCACCGCCCACGCGCGCCATGCCCGAAGCCACGATCGACACGCGGACGCGGTCGCCGAGCGTCTCGTCGAAGGTCGCGCCGACGATAATATTCGCCTCCGGATCGACCTCCTGGCGCACACGGCTCGCCGCTTCGTCGACCTCGTACAGGGTCAGGTCACGGCCACCCGTAATCGACAGCAGCAGCCCCTTCGCGCCCTTCAGCGTGATGTCGTCGAGCAGCGGATTGGCGATCGCCTCCTCGGCGGCAATGATCGCACGGCGCTCGCCGGATGCTTCTCCCGTGCCCATCATCGCCGTGCCCATGCCGCTCATGATCGTGCGCACGTCGGCGAAATCGAGATTGATCAGACCTTCCTTGACGATCAGGTCGACGATGCAGGCAACGCCCGAATAGAGCACCTGATCGGCCAGCACGAACGCTTCCGCGAACGTCGTCTTTTCGTTGGCGACGCGGAACAGGTTTTGATTCGGAATGACAATGAGCGTGTCGACATTGCTCTTGAGTTCGACGATGCCGGCTTCGGCGATACGCTGTCTCCGCGTACCTTCGAACTGGAACGGCTTGGTGACGATGCCGACCGTCAGCACGCCGAGTTCCTTTGCGATGCGCGCGATCACCGCCGCCGCGCCCGTGCCGGTGCCGCCGCCCATGCCCGCCGCCACGAACAACATATGCGCGCCGGCGATGTGACTGCGCAATTCCTCGATCGCCTCCTCCGCCGCCGCCTCGCCGATCTCGGGCCGCGATCCAGCTCCGAGTCCTTCGGTCAGATTGACGCCGAGCTGGATGCGGTTTTCCGCGCTCGAGGCCGCCAAGGCCTGCGCGTCGGTGTTCGCGACCACGAACTCGACCCCGGTCAATCCGGCGGCGATCATATTGTTGACCGCGTTGCATCCAGCGCCGCCAACGCCGATCACTGTCAGTCGGGGCCTCAGATCCATGATCCTCGGAAGCTGCAGCTTGATACCCATCCGGCCCTCGTTTCGCACTCGGTTCACCGGGGCGCTGGTCCTGCCGCGCCCTCGATCATCGCAAACTCGACGGGGCCAAATGCGACGCGGCCAACTTCACGCTTCAATCTCGCCAGGGGAGGGGCGCGACACGCCCGGCTAGAACCCCTCGCGCAACCAGTTCCCGACCCGGCCCAGGTAGCCGTTGCCGGTTTCACTCGGCCCGCTCCAAGCGGCAGGCCGCGGATTGGACCTGCCGGCCGATGCCAGCATGCCCGCCACGACCGCGAACGCTGGTCGCTCTACGCCCGCCGGCAACCCCGCGAGCTGCGAGACGCCAGCGACCCGAACCGGACGTCCGAGCGCTACCGCCGCCACGTCTCCGAGACCCACGAGTTGACAGGCCCCACCCGTCAACACGACTCGGCCGGTCGCCACAGATGCCGTATCCGCGCGCGCCAGCCGTTCTGATATCAACGCCATCGTCCCGGCCACACGCGGCTGGATGATGGCCCTGAGCTGTGCCCGCGTCGCCCGGTTCTCGGCGCCCTCTTCCTCGCCTGCCAGCGGATAGGAAAACGCCTCGTGCTCGTCCGAGCTTGCCGCAATCAGTGTGCCATAAAGCGCTTTGATTCGCTCGGCTTCCGCAAGCGGGGTCTGCAACGCCCGGGCGATGTCGTATGTGAGGTGGTTGCCGCCCACCGGCACCGCATCGGTATGGATCAATTGGCCATCCGCGAACGACGCCATGGTTGCAGCGCCCGCTCCGAGGTCGATCACCGTCACCCCGAGCCTCCGCTCGTCCGCCGTGCTCGCCGCCAGCGCGCTGGCGTAGGGAGCGGCAATGAGCCCTGCGACGGCGAGGTGGCAGCGTTCCACCGCCATCAGCAGGTTGCGCACCGGCGCGTCGTCTGCCGTCACCGCATGGAGGTCCGCCGACAGCTCGCGCGCCGCCATGCCGCGCGGGTCGCGAACTGGGATCGTGCGATCGAGCCGGAAGGCGAGCCGGTTGAGATGCACCAGCGTTCGCCCGTCGCGCTCGGCGAAGGCGCGGCCCCCGGCCATCGCGCGCGCGATATCGCCCGCGCCGACGACACCTGATTCCACGTCCGCATTGGCTGAGAACAGCCGCGATTTGAGCCGCCCGCACGACACCGCCACATACACCGCGTCGAGCGTGATGCCGGCCATTCGCTCGGCCTGGGCCACGGCTTGGCGGACGGCCGCCTCGGCCTCGTCGAGATCGGTGATGACGCCGGCCTTGACGCCGCGCGAGCGTTGATGCCCGATGCCGAGCACTGTCGCGCGCGGGACGTCTTGCTGAAAGCGCGCCTCAGGCACGCCGTGCTGAATGCGCGCCTCCGGCACGCCCTGTTCAGCCCCGCGCGGATCGACGCTGGCGATCAGGCAGACGATCTTGCTCGTGCCGATATCGAGAACCCCGATCGGCCGATTGGGTCCTGCGCCCCATGCGCGTGGGCCTTCACCGGTCATCATGGTCCACCGCTGGCGATGCGTGGCGGCGTCCGCTGAGGTGACACCGCCATGGGACCGGACTTGGCGCGGACGGCAATCCGGCCCGGCGCCCTGAGATCCACAACGCGACCCGGCTCTTCGATCAGCCGCCGCAACTCGGCTGTCGCGATGAGGCCATCGAGCACCATCGCTTCGCGATCCGGCGGCAGATGCACCGTCGTGCCGTTGTCGAGGTGCAGCGTCCATCGCCGTTCCGCGATCCGTTCCGCCAGCGCGAGGCGGCTCTGGATGAGCGAATGCCGACCCACCAGTGCAGTGATCGCTGCGGCCTCTCGATCCGCGCCGGCGCCCTTGAACCGCGGCAACTTCGATACACCGTCGACGCCCGGCCGGATGTCCGACAGCGACCGGCCCGTCGCGTCGATCATCGTCGTGCGATCGCCATGGCTCCAGATTCCGAATGCCTTGCGCTCGGTTACGCGAACGTCGAGCCGGCCCGGATACGACCGCGTCAGCGTCGCCGTCGCGATCCATGGCAGCCGCTCGATGCGATCGCGCGCTGCGCGGCTGTCGAAACTGCGCCAGTTCCGCGCCGAACCAAGATCGAGCGCATCGAGAATATCGCCGTCTGGCGTGAACCGGTGTCCCGTCACGCTGATCTGATCGAGCCCGAAGCCCGCCCACGCCAGCGCCTTGTCGATCGCCGATCCGAATCCCGCCGTGCGCATCGGCTGAGCGGTTCGCAGCGCGGTACCGCCGCCAGTCAGCACGGCGAACGCCAGTCCGGCCGCGATGACCGCGACCGCCGCAAGACGGTGGTTGCGCCGTCTGGCACGCACGGCCGCGCCGCGCGACGGTCGACGCGGTCGCTGCTGCGGATATTGCGTCGTGTCGAAACGATCGCTGGATGAAGGTTGCTGTGAATGGACCCAGGAAATGGGCGCGCGCAACACGGGTGCTCTGGCGATTGGTTCACTGGACTTGGGAACGATGTACGGGGGGACGATGTGCGGGGGCGCTTCCGCCGTCCGCCATTCATCGCCTACCTCACGTCCGACCTCGCGCACGTCGCGTCCTCGACAATCCACCTGACGAGCTCGCCGAATGACCAGCCCGCATACACCGCCAACTCCGGGACCAGCGACGTCCCCGTCATGCCGGGTTGCGTATTCACTTCCAGGCAGATCAGCTCACCCGTTCCGCCCGGCGTATCGTCGAAGCGGAAGTCCGCCCGCGACACGCCCCGGCAGCCGAGCGCCTGATGCGCCAGCAACGTGTATTTCCGGACCTTTTGGTAAACATCCGGTGAAATTTCAGCCGGAAGCTGATGCCGCGAGCCGCCGGGCGCGTATTTGGCCTCGAAATCGTAGAACGCGAGGCCCGGCTTCGGCACGATTTCGATGACGTCGGTCACCGCGTCGCCGATCACTGCCGCCGTCAGTTCGCGCCCCGCGATATAGCGTTCGACCATGACGAGGTCGTCCGCGGCCCCGCCAGTCGCGATCGCATCCGGCGGGGACGCCGCTCCCGGCCCGACGATCACGACACCCACGCTCGAGCCCTCGGCCACCGGCTTCACCACATAAGGCGGCCGCATCGCATGTGCCGCTGCCGCCTCCCGCCGCGTGATCACCATCGCTTCGGCCACCGGCACGCCCGCGAGCCCCATCACCGCCTTGGCGCGTTCCTTGTGCATCGCCAGCGACGACGCCATGATTCCCGAATGCGTGTAGGGGATCGCCAGCATCTCGAGGATGCCCTGCATCGCGCCGTCCTCGCCGAACCGGCCGTGCAGCGCGTTGAAGCAGACGTCCGGCGCCGCCGCGCGCAGCCGCTCGGTCACGTCGCGGCCGACGTCGATCTCGGTGACCCGGTAGCCCTCGCCGCGCAATGCCTCGGCCACCGCCGCGCCTGATCTGAGGCTCACCGGCCGCTCGGCCGACAGCCCGCCCATCAGCACCGCGACGTGCCCGACCGTGCGCTTCGGCGCCTCCCCGAGCCTGCTCACCGGCCCGAGCTTGTCCGCTGCCGTGATCATGCCGCGACGCCTTCGGCCAGCGCCTCGCCCTTCGGCTGTCCCGGCATAGGTTCGCCGAGACGGATGATCTCCCATTCGAGCGTGACGCCCGACTGCGCCTTGACCCGCGCCCGCACGGTTTCGCCCAGCCGCTCCACGTCCTCGCCGCTGGCGCCCTGGTCGTTGATCAGGAAGTTGCAGTGCATCTCAGACACCTTCGCGCCGCCGACCCGGTAGCCTCGGCATCCGGCGGCATCGACCAGCTTCCATGCGCTATGACCGGGCGGGTTCTTGAACGTCGATCCGCCGGTCCGCTCCTTGATCGGCTGGTTCTTTTCTCGATACTCGGCGACCTCGTTCATCTGATCGAGGATCGCCGCGGGGTCCGCCGCCTCACCCTGATACAGGGCCTCGGTGAAGATCCAATCGGGCGGGATCGCGCAGTGTCGATACGTGAAGCCCATGTCGGCGTTCGACAGCACGTGTATGTTGCCCTCGCGATCGACCGCCCGCGCCTCGACCAGGCAATCCTTGGTCTCACGCCCGTGCGCGCCCGCATTCATCCTGAGCGCGCCGCCGATCGAACCCGGAATGCCGCGATAGAATGCGAGCCCGCCGATGCCGGCTTCCGCCGCTGCCCGCGCCGCCTTGACGTCCGGCACCACGGTGCCGACGCGCAGCTTGTTGCCCGGCTCGACCTTGATCTCGCCGAAGCCGCGTCCGAGCCGGATGACGACCCCGCGCACGCCGCCGTCGCGCACCAAGAGGTTCGACCCGAGCCCGATGACGAACACCGGCCAATCTATCCCGACCGACCTGAGGAAATACGCGAGGTCCGCCTCGTCCGCTGGCGTGAACAAAATCTCCGCCGGTCCGCCGACGCGGAACCACGTGATCTCGCTCAGCGGCGCGTTGGCCAGAAGCCGCCCGCGCAGCTCCGGCATTCGCGCCTTCAACTCCGCCGTCCTATCGGGAAACATCCGCCGTCCTCACTCCACCGACCTTATTCCGCGGCCTGCTGGCCGAGCCAGTCGGGCAGCGCGTGCGCCCATTCGGTCGAGTTGCCCGCGCCCATGCACACCACGATATCGCCCGGCCGCGCAAATCGCCGGATCAGCCCGACCACATCGCGCGGGCTGTCGATAGCGACCACGGCGCGGTGACCGGTCGACTTGATGCCCTCGGCCAGCGCATGTTGATCGATGCCTTCGATCGGGCTTTCGCCGGCGGTGTAGAGCGGCGCGACGACCACGCTGTCGGCATCCTTGAAGCAGGCGCAGAATTCGCCGAACAGGTCGCGGACGCGCGTATACCGGTGCGGCTCGACCACCGCGATCACCGCGCCCTTGGCGCCCGCCCGCGCCGCCGCCAGCACCGCCGCGATCTCGACCGGGTGATGGCCATAGTCGTCGTAAATGGCGACACCGTTCCATGTGCCCGTCGGCTGGAATCGCCGTTTCACGCCTGAAAACGTCGCCAGCGCCGAGCGGATCGCCGCGTCGTCCATCCCCGCCTCGGCCGCCACTGCGAACGCCGCCAACGCATTCTGCACGTTGTGCATGCCCGCCATTGGCAGTGTCCAGCCGCGGATCTGCCGCGCACCGCCGCGAACCCTCGGCCCGATGTCGGCGTCAAACACGGTCTGCGTACCTTCCGCGCGCAATCCGCGCAGCGTGATATCGGCGCCATCCAGCGTGCCGTAGGTCAGCAACGGCCGCCCGTCGCGCCGCAGCTCCAGCCGCTCGATCATGTCGCGCACCACCGGATGGTCGACGCAGGCCACGGCCAGGCCATAGAACGGAATGTTTCGTAGAAACGCCTCGTATTCGCGGTGCATGTTCTCGACCGTCTTGAAGTGGTCGAGGTGCTCGGGGTCGATGTTGGTGACGATGCCGATTTCGGTCGGCAGCCGGATGAACGTCCCGTCCGACTCGTCGGCCTCCACGATCATCCAGCGGCCCTGACCGAGCCGCGCATTGGTACCCCAGCCATTGATGATTCCGCCGGTGATCACCGTGGGATCGAGCCCACCCTCGGTGAACAGATGGCTGACCAGCGACGTCGTCGTCGTCTTGCCGTGCGTGCCGGTCACCGAGATCGTCGAATAGAGCCGCATCAATTCGGCCAGCATTTCGGCGCGGCGGATGATCGGCAGACCCTTGGCGCGTGCCGCGTCGAATTCCGGATTGCCGCGCTTCACCGCGGACGAAATGACCACCTGCCGCGCGCCGATCAGATTGACGGCGTCGTGGCCTATGAACACCCGCACGCCCTTGGCGCGCAGCCGGCGGACGTTGGCACTGTCCTTTTGATCGCTGCCCTGGACCGTATAGCCCTTGGCCACCAGGATCTCGGCGATGGCGCTCATGCCGATGCCGCCGATGCCGATGATATGGAAAGTCCCGATCTCGCGGGGCATCTGCATGCTGTTTTCGTCCCCTCGACGTCCGTTGCCCGCTTTCAGATCCGAGCCTCGTCCAAGCGGACGGACCCACTCAAGCCGCGTTCCGGCCCTCCCTCCGGCCCGCCGCCAGCGCCTCGACCAGATCGGCCAGTCGCTCTACCGCATCCGGCTTGCCTTGCGCCTTCGCCGCCGCAGCCGAGCGCGCCAACAGGTCTGGCGCCGCGCACAACCGCGCAATCTCGCCGCCGAGTCGCTCCGCGGTCAAATCCTTCTGTTCGATACACCAAGCGCCGCCCGATTCGGCAAGTCTCGTCGCATTCTGCAACTGATCGTTGTCGAGCGCGTGCGGCAGCGGCACCAGGATCGACGGCCGGCCGATCACCGTCAACTCCGCAACCGACGACGCGCCCGCCCGGCCGATCACCAGATGCGACGCTGCCATACGTTCCGGGAGGTCGCGGAAGAATGTCTCGAGTTTGGCGTGGATGCCGGATGCCGCATAGGCGGCGCGCACGCCGTCGAGATCCTCGGCGCGGCACTGCTGCACAACCTCCAGTCGAGCCCGGAGATCGCGCGGCAACGTCGCCAATGCGCCCGGCACCGTCTCCGAAAAGTACCGCGCGCCCTGACTGCCGCCGAATACCAAAAGCCGTACCGGCCCCAGTGCCTCTGGCGGCTGGTATGGCCGCCCCGCCGCGCGCAGCACGACATCGCGCACCGGATTGCCGGTGAAACGAGCTTTCACCAGAAGCGGCCCTTCGATCAGCCGCGTCCTTTCGAACGAGGTGGCGATGACGTCGACCCGCTTTGCCAGCATCTTGTTGGCGCGGCCAAGCACGGCGTTCTGCTCGTGGATCGCCGACGGGATCCCGCGCATCCGCGCCGCAAGCAGCGGCGGAAACGTCGGATAGCCGCCGAAACCGACGATCGCCGCAGGCTTGATCTCGCCCATGAGCTTCATCGCCGCCGCCACGCCGCGCGCCAGCGTCGCCGCCGTCTTCGCCAGCGTCAGCGGATCGCGGCCACCGGCCGTCGCCGAAGGCACCTTGTGTACGTGCCGCGCCGGAAAGCCGCTGCCGTAACGGTCGCCGCGCATGTCCGTGACGAGATCGACGATCCGCCCGCGTCGGCCAAGCGCCTCGGCGAGCGCGTAGGCAGGAAACAAGTGTCCGCCCGTGCCGCCAGCCGCGAGCATGATCACGCCATCATCCTTCGTCACGCTATTTCCAGTCACGATGCCTTGCGTCCCCCGAGTTCGATATCGTCGATCGTCACCGCCAATCGCGGCTTTTTATGGCGTCCCTGGTCGGGCCGCGACCGCGACAGCGCCAGCAGCATGCCGATGGACAGCGACACCGCCAGCGTCGACGATCCGCCCGCCGAAATGAACGGCAGCGTCATCCCCTTGGCCGGCAGCAGGCCGACATTGACGCCCATGTTGATCAGCGCCTGCAATCCGAACAGCAGGGCCAGCCCCTGCACCGCCAGCCGCGTCCGTGCATCCGGTTCGCGCGCCGCGAGATGCAGCGCCCGCAGCACCACGAAGCCGAACAAGCCCAGCAGCACGAGGCACGCGAGCACACCATATTCCTCCGCGACCACCGCGAAAATGAAGTCCGTGTGCGCGTCCGGCAGCACGCTCTTGATCGTCCCCTCGCCCGGTCCCCGCCCGAGGAATCCGCCTTCCGAGAACGACCGCATCGCCCGTTCTATCTGCCCGTTCTCGCCCGACGCCGGTGCGATGAAGCGGTCGAGCCGCGCCTGCACGTGCGGGAACGTCCAGTATGCCGCGACCCCGCCCGCCGCCGCGAGGCCGAATATCGCCGCAGCCCCGATCAACGGCTGGCCCGATAGAAAATACAGCGCGCCCCACACCGCCGTGATCAACAGCGTCTGTCCGACATCCGGCTGCACCACGACCAGCCCCGCCGTTGCGACCAGCAGCGCCGCCGCCAGCGGCAGCGCCGGCATGTCCCGTCGCGCGCCGGCCTCGGCAAACAGCCACGCCGCCACCACCACGAACGCCGGCTTCAGGAACTCCGACGGCTGCAGCGAATATCCCGCGAGATCGAGCCACCGCTTCGCACCGTTGATTTCGCGCCCGGTCAATTGCACTGCGACCAGTCCCACGAGGCCCGCCACCAGCACGGCGAGCGCCAGCCGCCGCACTGCGCGCGGTTCCATCAGCGACACGGCCAGCATTCCCGCAACGCCCATCGCCGTGAACACCACGTGACGCCCGACGAAATGATAGGTCGAGAACCCCTTCTTGATCGCCACGGCCGGGCTCGCGGCGAGCGACAGCACGACACCCGCCGCGACGATCGCCAGCACCGCCACCAGCAGCACATGGTCGACCGTGAACCACCACTCCGCCACCCGGCTCCTGTCGGTGCGGCTGAGCCTCATGTCACACCCCTGCCGGGGCGTCCGCATGCACCCCTGCGAGACCACGGGCGAGCGCACGGAAACGGTCGCCGCGCACCTCGAAGTTCTTGAACTGGTCGTAGGATGCGCAGGCCGGCGACAGCAGCACGACCGGTTCCCTCTCCTCGGACGCCATCGCATCGCGCGCCGCCGCTTCGACCGCCTGTTCCAACGTCCCGCAACGCTCGACTGTGACCTTGCCATTGAGCGTCGCCGCGAACTCCTCGGCTGCCTCGCCGATCAGATACGCCTTCGCGATGCGCGGGAAATACGGTGCGAGTGCCGTGATGCCGCCGTCCTTCGGCTTTCCGCCGGCGATCCAGAATATCCCCCGCTCCCAGCTCGACAGCGCCTTCTCGGTGCTGTCGGCGTTGGTCGCCTTGCTGTCGTTGACGAACAACACCGGGCGCAATTCCTGACCACCGCGACTGCGTGCCAAGCGGCCGACTTCCTCCATCCGATGCGGCAGGCCCGGATAGCTCGCGAGCGCCGCCTTCATCGCGTCGGGTTTCCACACCCGCAACGGCGATCCGAGTTCGTCGAGCCGGTCCTGGAGGGCTCGAAGCGCTGCCAGCGCCGCTAGCGCGTTCTGCACATTGTGGCGACCACGCAGCGTGCCGATGCCGTCGAGCGTGGCAATTTCCGTCGACGACGCATACGCGCCGCCCGTCTCGTGCACGAACAGCGTCGAACCGATCGCGTAGAGCCGCGGAATCACCGCCGCCCCCTTGCCCGTCGTGAAACCGTACAACGGCCGGCCGCGCAGAATCTGCCGCTCCGCCATCACCCGCGTGAAGCCGTCGTCGGTGCCGATGCACGCCGCGTCGGCGCTGGCGGCGAGCCGCTCCTTGACCGCCGCGTAGTGCTCGATGGAGCCATGCCGGTCGATATGGTCGGCGGTGATGTTCAGCACCACCGCGATCGTTGGATTGAGGGTCGGCGTCAAATCGATCTGGAACGACGACAGCTCAAGCACGTGCACCTTGTCGGGCGCGGGCGGCTCGAGCGTCAGCACCGCACGGCCGATGTTGCCGCCCATTTCCGCCGCGACCCCGAGCGTGCGCAACACGTGCGTGACGAGCGAGGTCGTCGTCGACTTGCCGTTGGTGCCGGTAATCGCGATGACCGGCGCGTCGGGGCAGTGCGCGGCCCGCTCGCGGAAGAAAACTTCGACATCGCCGATGATCGCGACCAAAGACCGCTTCGCGTAAATCCTTCCCGGTCGCACCGTCGGCTCGGCATCGTCGTCCTGGGCCGCATTCAGCCTGGCTTCATTTTCCTGGTGTGCTTTCAGCACCACCCAATGCGGAGCCGGATGCGTGAGAGGCACGCCCGGTGCCAGCATCAGCGCGGAATATGCCGACCAATCGGACTTCGCCAGGTCGACGATTGGAATGCCGAGCTTGGCGGCAGCTTCCCGCCCGCTCGCGTTGTCATCCCAGGCCGCTACGATCGCGCCACCTTCGATCAACGCGCGCGCCATGGCGTTGCCCGAGCCGCCGAGCCCGAACACCGCGACCGTTTTTCCGGCAAATGTCGTCGCGCGAATCATCGCTCGATCCTACGCCAGTTCGACGCGGATGCTGGTGAGCATCTGGAGCGCCGCTCATAAACAGCGAATGCCAGTGGACATCCAAAGTGACTTCCGCGCGGGTGGCCGTCGGCGCGTGAAGCGCCAACGAAACAGCCTATCGCAGCTTGAGTGTGGCCAGACCGATCAGGGCGAGCACGACGGAAATAATCCAGAACCGCACCACCACGGTCGATTCCTGCCACCCCTTCTGCTCGTAGTGATGATGCAGCGGCGCCATGCGGAACACGCGCTTCCCCGTCAGCTTGAACGACGCCACCTGGATGATGACCGACAGCGTTTCAAGCACGAACAGCCCCCCGACGATGGCCAGCACCAGCTCGTGCTTGATCGCGACCGCGATCGCCCCGAGCCCGCCGCCGAGCGCCAGCGAACCGGTGTCGCCCATGAAGATCATGGCCGGCGGCGCATTGAACCACAGGAACCCGAGACCCGCCCCGATCAGCGCGCCGCAGATCACAGCGAGCTCGCCGGTGCCGGGCACGAAGTGGATTTGCAGATACTGCGCGAACTTCACGTTGCCCGAGAGATAGGCGATCAGCCCGAATGTCGCCGCCGCGATCATCACCGGCACGATCGCCAGTCCGTCGAGGCCGTCGGTGAGGTTGACCGAATTGCCCGCGCCCGCGATGACCAGCACGCCGAGAAGGATGAAGAACGGGCCGAGGTCGATCAGCAGCGACTTGAAGAACGGCACCGCCAGCTTGCCCGACAATTCCGGGATCGACAGCTTCATGATGGCGTAGGTCGCGATCCCGGCGATCAGCACTTCGAGGCTCAGCCTGACGCGCCCTGGAAATCCGTCGGTCGTGCGTTTCGTCACCTTCAAATAGTCGTCGTAGAAGCCGATCGCGCCAAAGCTGAGCGTGACGCCGAGCACGATCCACACGTAGAGGTTCGACCAGTTCGACCAAAGCAGCGTCGAAACCGTGACGCCCGCCAGGATCATCAGGCCGCCCATGGTCGGCGTGCCCTTCTTCGAGAAGTGCGACTTCGGCCCGTCCTCGCGGATCGGCTGGCCCTTGCCCTGCTTGACGCGCAGGAGGTCGATCATGCCGGGACCGAACAGCATGACGAACAGGAGCGCGGTGAAGATCGCGCCGCCGGTCCGGAACGTGATGTAGCGAAAGACGTTGAGCGGACCGATCTGATCGCTGAATTGCACCAGCTCATAGAGCATCCGTTCCCTCCCCTAGGTGCTTCCGGAAGACTGCTGCGCAGCTCACCGGCAAGCACGTCAACGAAATCTGGCGGCGTTGCCGCGTCCCCGTCATGCCGTCGTCGCCTCAGCGGCGCGTTTCTTCAGCGCCGCCACGAGCTGCCACGTCCGCGAGCCGTTCGAGCCCTTGATCATCACCGCGTCGCCCTGTCTCAAGGCGCCCGCGAGCACCTCTTCCAGTCCCGCCGCCGTTTCCGACCATCCACCCTGCTTCCCCTCCGGCAGCAGATCGAACAGCCGCTTCATATTCGGACCCGTGGCAAAGACCAGATCGATGCCCGCCGCGTCAATGGCATCGTTGAGGCCGGTGTGCAACCGCGCCGCCTCCGCGCCGAGTTCCAGCATCTCCCCCAGTACGGCGATGCGGCGCGGATGCGCCGTCCGGTCGATGCCGCGCATGGCGTCGAGCGCCGCACGCATCGACGCTGGATTGGCGTTGTAGCTTTCGTTGATCAGCAGGATCTCGCCGCCGCCGATCGCCAGCCGTGACCGCGAACCGCGTCCTTCTGGCGCACCGAATTCCGCCAGCGCCGGCAGCGCGCGGCCGAGATCGGCCCCGATCGCCTTCAGCACAGCCACCACCGCCACCGAATTCGCGACCATGTGCGCGCCCGCCGCGCCCAGTACATACGATTGCCCATGCGCGGTGACGAGCGACTGTCCGTCGACTTCGTGCGCGTGCCGAAGCTGCACGATGCCGTGCCCGGTGCGCGCCGGGTTCATCACCTGGTCGTCGCCAACAGGCCGCCCACTGAACGGTGTCACCTTCACGCCATCTTGCGCCCTCGCAGCAGCGCTGAGCCGCGCATAGTGCCGGTTGTCGAAGTCCATGATCGCTGCACCGCCCGGCTTCAGCCCGAGAAAGATCTCGGCCTTGGCGTCCGCGATCGCCTCCTCGGTGCCAAAGTGTTCGAGATGCGCCGAGACGACCGTCGTCACGACCGCCACGTGCGGCGCGACCATCTTCGTCAGAGGCGTGATCTCACCCGCGTGGTTCATGCCGATCTCGAAGATCGCGAAACGTGTCCCAGCCGGCATCTTGGCGAGCGTCAGCGGCACGCCCCAATGATTGTTGTAGCTCTTCTCGGAGGCGTGGGTCGGCCCGAGCCGCGCACAGCACGCCCGCAGCATCTCCTTCGTCGTCGTCTTCCCCGCCGATCCCGTCACCGCGATCACGCGCGCGTCCGGCGAAAGTCTGGCTCGCGCCGCCCGCCCTATCGCTTCCAGCGCCGCGAGCGGATCGCCGGCCCGGAGCAACACGCCATCGCCTGGCTTCCGCGCATAATCCGTTCTGACCAGCGCTGCCACGGCACCCTTGTCGAATGCCGCTTCAACAAAGTCGTGGCCGTCACGCACGTCCTGCAGGGCGACGAACAGATCGCCCGGCGCGAGCGTCCGTGTGTCGATCGACACGCCGGTCACGCCTGCCCCCGGCGTCCCATCGACTGTCGCGCCAGCCGCTTCCGCCAGTGCGTCGAACGTCCAGATCAGGTCCGCCATCCGCGTCATGCCTTGCCGATCGCCGCGCGCAGAACCTCATGATCGGAGAACGGCAGCACCGTGTCCCCGATCTTCTGGCCCGTTTCATGTCCCTTGCCCGCGACCACCACGACGTCGCCCGCGCCCATCATCGCGACCGCCGCCGCAATCGCCTCGGCCCGGTCGCCGATCTCGCGTGCACCCGCCGCGCCCGCCATCACCGCGGCGCGTATCGCCTCCGGCTTCTCGCTCCTCGGATTGTCGTCGGTGACGATGGTCACGTCGGCCTTCTCGACCGCGATCCGCCCCATGATCGGCCGCTTGCCGGTGTCGCGATCGCCGCCGCAGCCGAACACGCAAATGAGCTTCCCGGTCGCAAAGGGCCTCAGCGCATCGAGCACCGCCTCCAGCGCCTCCGGCTTGTGCGCGTAGTCGACCACCGCCAAGCCGCCGCGATATTCGCCAACAACGTCGAGCCGCCCCGGCACGCCCTTCAGGTTTTCCAACGCCGCAAGGACGCGGTCCGGCGGCTCGCCCGTCGCCAGCACGAGGCCAGCCGCAACCAAGGCGTTCTCGACCTGATACGCGCCGATCAGCGGCAGCCTGATGTCATAGCCGCGCCCCGCATGTGTGAGCGTGAGGCGCTGCCGGAAGCCGTCGCGTTCAGCCGCGTCGAGCCGCAGCGTCTTGCCGCCCCGCCCGACCGACATCGGCGCGAGCCGGCGCTCTCTCACCACCGCCAACGCCTTGTCGCCCCACGCCCCGTCCATATTGACGACGAACGGCTGGCCGGGTTGCAACAGCTCGCGCACCATTCGCATCTTGGCGTTGAAGTACGCCTCGACCGTCGGGTGATAATCCATGTGGTCGCGGCCGAGGTTTGTGAACGCACCCGCGAGCAGCGCCACGCCGTCGAGCCGGTATTGATCGAGCCCATGAGAGCTTGCTTCCATCGCCAGATGCGTGATGCCGTCCGCCGCCAGGCCCGCCAGCATCTTGTGCAGCTCCACCGGCCCCGGCGTCGTCAGCGCCCCCTCCGCCAGCCCCGCATCCGTCATGACCCCGAGCGTACCGAGAGACGCACTCTTCCGCCCCAGCGCCGCGAAGATCTGGCGGGTGAATTCGGCGACCGACGTCTTGCCGCTGGTCCCGGTGACCGCCACCACCGTTTCGGGCTGGCCGGGGTGGATCGCTCGCGACAACAGTGCCAGCATCCGCCGCAGGTTGCGGCCGCGGATCAGTGCCACGCCCTCGGGGGGCGTCATGGTCACGGATTCGTCGACCAGGATCGCCACCGCACCGCGCCGCGCCGCATCTGCCGCATACGCGCTGCCGTCCGCCCTGGTGCCGGGGACGGCAACGAACAAATGCCCCGGACGGACCTCACGGCTGTCCGACGCGATCCCGGTAATGTCGAGGTTTTCCAGACCCGCTGGCGTCCCAGGTCCGAGAATGTTGACAAGCAGCATCGCGCCTCGATCGTGAACAGAGTTCGGAGTGCGATCGCTCGGCGGGTGACCGTCGGTTCGGCGCAATCTAGTCCGTTAATATTTGGCGTCGCCCACGCCGTCAAACCCCGCGACACCCGCATCCACGGGTGCCTCGAAGGTCGCGGCCGGCCCGTCACCCGGATCGACGACCGTGGTTCCGTCGTCCACCGGCTCCGGTGCGCCTGCCGGCATCACGCCCAGGATCGGCGCGATCCGCTCGATCAGCCGCGCCGCCGTCGGAGCCGCATTGTTGCCTGCGGTGACGTGCCCCTGCGCCTCACGCGTCGGTTTGGGTTCGAAAAGCATCACCAGCGCGACGTACCGCGGTGCCTCCATCGGGAACGCCCCAAGGAACGAGCTGATGACCGCGTTCTGCCGATAGCCGCCCTTCACCGGAAGCTCGGCCGTACCGGTTTTGCCGCCGACGCGATAGCCGGCCGCCGCCGCCCGCCGGCCCGTCCCCGCTGCATCGGTCACATTCCGGCGCATGAGGTCGCGCATCACGCGGCTGGTTTCGGGCGACACCATCCGCTCGCCACGCGCCGCTTCTCCCGGCAACTTTCGCAACAGCGTCGGCGTCACCCGCGTGCCGCCATTCACGAGCCCCGCCGCCGCCGCCGCGAACTGCATCGGCGCCAGCGCCATGCCATGACCGTATGAGAGCGTGATCGTCTCGATCGTGTTCCAATGCGCGGGCAACAGCGGCGCCGCCACCGGGCCCGACTCGGTTCTGATCGGTGTGATCAGCCCCAGCCGCTCGAAAAACGCACGCTGCCGGTCCGCGCCCGCTTCGAGCGCCAGCATGCCCGCACCGACATTCGACGAGCGGATGAAGATCTCCGCGACCGTCAGCGGCCGGCCCGCGGGATGCAAGTCGCGGATCGTGAAGCGCCCCGCCTGCAGCGGCTGGCGCACGTCGCGCACGCTGTCGGCGGTCGTCTGGCCGCCGTCGATCGCCATCGCCACCGTCGCCATCTTCACGATCGAACCAAGTTCGAAGACGCTGCCCGTGAGCTTGTCCTGGCGGCTGTCGTCCATCAGGTCCGCTACCCGCGCGGGATCGGCGCCCGGCAGCGACTGCGCCGCCACCACCTCGCCCGTCACCGCGTCCATGACCACGCCCGCCGCGCCCTTGGCGTCATAGCGGCGCATCGCCGCCTTCAGTTCCTCATCGAGTGCATGCTGCGCGCCGAGGTCGAGCGACGTGCGGAGCGGCGCGCGGCCGCTCAACGTCGCTCCATGCACCGGCTCGACGCTGCCGCTCTCGTCGAGATGCCTCTCGATGCCCGCCAGCCCGCGATTGTCGACGTTCACCGCGCCGATCAGATGCCCCGCCAGCGCGCCCGCTGGATAGGCGCGTTTGAGTTCGCGGCGGAATGCCAGGCCGGGAAGGCCCAGATCATGCACCGCCTGCGCCAGCTTAGGCGACAGTCCGCGCCGCAACCAGACGAACCGGCGTGAGCGATCGGCCAAAAGCCGCCGAACTTCCGCCTCGTCGAGTTCCGGCAGCACGCGCGCCAGTTTCTCAGCCACCTCGTCGCGGTCCAAGACCAGCGCGGGATCGGCATAGAGCGACGGCATTTCCACGTCGGACGCGAGCAGGCGTCCGTTGCGATCGACGATGTCGGGGCGTGCAAAACTCGTCGGCACGGCTTGCGACATCGATGTCGTCGGCTCGTCCTGTCCGCGCAGCGCGAGCCGAATGGACTGCCCGCCAACCGCCACGAATGCCAGCGCCACCGACAGCGCCATCAGTCCGGACCGCGGCGATCCGCGGCCAGCCTCGCGCCGTCCTTCGCCGGCGGACAAACTCGCGGCATCGCTCGCCGCCGCCGTTCGGATTTCCCCCGCTCGCATTTGGGGTCTCATCGCGCCACCTTCCGGCGTTGCCTCATCGGCCTCCCGCCGAATCCTCGTCGCCCGTCGCAGCCAATTGATTGCGACCGGCCGGCACCAGTCCATACGTCCGCGCCAGCGGCTCGATCCGCTCCGGCCGCGCCAGGTGCGCCCGCTCGGCTTTCAGGATCGCGATGTCGGTCTTGGCCTTGTCCGCCGCGCGCTCGAGCATCTGAAGGTTGGCCTCGATGCGGCGCGTTTCGTAATTCAATCCATAGAGTAAAAACGCGCTGGCCAATGCCAGGAACGCGGACGAGACGATGAGCATACGCATGTGAACCTCCGCCGTTCGCCCAGCCGGTCAATCCGGTGGCGTCTCGACGCCCAATTCCCGCGCATCGAACGGATGCGGCGGAGCCTCGGTTCTGACCGCGGCTCTCAGCCGTGCCGATCTGGAGCGCGGGTTAGCGTCCAATTCTCCTTGAGAAGGTGTTAACGGACGCGGGTTAACAAACCGGAAACTCGGTGCCTCGCTTTTTATCGATTGCGGCGGCAAATGCCGCGACGTGCCGACGGTCTTCCCCGTGCGCGCCGCCATGAACCGTTTGACGATCCGGTCCTCGAGGCTGTGGAACGTGACCACCACCAGCCGCCCGCCGGGCTTCAACAGCCGTTCCGCCGCCGCAAGGCCGCGTCCCAGCTCGCCCAATTCGTCGTTGACGTGGATGCGCAGCGCTTGGAACGTCCGCGTCGCCGGATGCTTGCCGTCGGCCTTGCGCCCGTGGAACACGCCCAAGACGAGATCCGCCAGCTGCCGTGTGCTGGCAAATGGCGTTTCCGTCCGCCGCCGCACCACCGCGCGTGCGATCGCGCGCGAACGATGCTCCTCGCCGTAGGCGTAGATCACGTTGGCGATCTCTTCCTCGCCCGCCGTATTGAGGAAATCCGCCGCCGTCGGGCCGGCATCGCCCATCCGCATATCGAGCGGTCCGTCGCCCTGGAATGAGAATCCGCGTTGCGGCTGATCGAGCTGCATCGACGACACGCCGATGTCGAGCACCACGCCGTCCGCCGCGTCGATCGCGGCGCCGTGCACCGCGTCCTGCATATCGCCGAAGGTGCTTTCGACAAGCGCCAGCCGCGATCCGTAGCGCGCGGCAAGTACCGCCCCGCCCGCGATCGCCGTCGGATCGCGGTCGAGCGCCACGACCGTGCAATCGGCCGCGTCGAGGATCGCACGCGTATATCCGCCCGCCCCGAACGTCCCGTCGATGTAGGTTTCTCCGTCGCGCGGCTCCAGCGCCGCCAGCACCTCGGCCAGCATGACGGGGATGTGCGGTCTGCGCGCATCGGGAGGTGCCGTCGCGTCGCGATCCCCCTCGCGTTCCGTCATGCCGCGGTCTCCGTCGATGCTTTCGGTTCCCGACCGCTAGCACCCCGCCGCGCGCCCGGCCAGCGCGCATTCCCGGACCCCGCGCCAACCACGCCTGCGCCAACCGGGCCTGCGTATTGCCTCAGTGGACGCGCGGTCGCGAAGCACGCTCGCCGGTCACCTGCAAGACCGGAGCGCGCTTCGCGACCTCGACGTCAGCCGCTGCCGTCTCCCCCCGAAGACGAGCGGCTCCCCGCGCCGAACAGGCGGCGATGCTCATGAACTTTGTCGCGTGCGAGCTTGCGGCGCTCTTCGAAGCGGCCGGGCTCCCACATCTGAAACTTGTCGCCAAGGCCGACAAACGTGACGCTGCCCGAAAGGCCGGCGTGCGCGCGAAGGCTTTCAGGAACGACGATGCGGCCGTCGCCATCGATCGAGAGAACCTGGACGTCGCCATAGAGGGCGACGGAGAGTTCGTCCCGTTCATCCGAGTAGTCTTGCAAGCCAGCAAGGAGGCCGTCGATTTTTTTCGCAAGTCTCTCGCCGCCCGCATCGAGGGCAGGAGCATCGAGCGAGGGGTAGCAATAGATGCCGCGCTGATCGCCTGCACCAAATCCGTCGCGTTCGAGCACAGCTCGGAAGGGCGCTGGAACGGAGACCCGGCCCTTGGCGTCGATCTTGTTCGTGAATGTCGAGACAAAGCGGTCCATCCCTTCCGATTTCGCTCCTGTCGCGCTCACCGCGCGTCCTCGACACAACTGAACGCAACTTCAAAACTCATCCCGTCCGCGCCTCCCCGCTTGGAAGGAAAGCAGGGAACGTGGCGGTCGCTCTAGCCCGGGCCCTCTCTCCGAACCGGCGCCGCGCCACGATCCCGTGCCCGGTGCGGACGGGCATGCATGGGATCGCATGGAATTTTATGGGCGTCAATGGAACGTTAAGGATTTGCACAGGCCGAACGTGGTTCGCTTTGCCTCGTGACGGGCGGGACACAGGGCCAGCCCGAGGGCGGCGAAAATCCGCGCGCGCCAGGAACCTCACCGCAACGCCTGCGTTGACCGGTTGTGTTTTCCGAGGTGAGACCCATGAAAATTCGAATCGGTTGCAACCTTTCGATCGCCGTGTCCGTCCCGACCCACACGCTGTGCCTCGTCGACGTTCACCCCGAGCGTGCGCACGATCTCGTCGCGCCGCCCCGCTTCGAGACCTCGGCAGCCGTTCTCTTCGAGACCCGCGCCGATCACTACGGCAACCTCATGCGCCGCTTCACCGCACCCGCAGGCGTCACGCGCGTCACTCTGTCCGGTCTCGTCAACGACAACGGCCAACTCGATTTTCGGCCGGCCGGCGCACTGATCGCCGACGTCTCCGCGCTGCCGCAACCTGTCCTGACCTACCTCGCGCCCAGCCGCTATTGCGACGCCGATCGCCTCTCGCAGACGGCATGGAACATGTTCGGCGGCTTACCGCGAACGACCGAACTCGTCGAAGCCATCTGCGACTACACCCATCGGCGGCTCAGGTTCGATTATGGCCTCGCGCGGCCAACGCGCACCGCATGGGACGCCCACGAGGAGCGTGTCGGCGTTTGCCGCGACTTCGCCCATCTCGCCATCGCATTTTGTCGCGCGCTCAACATCCCCGCCCGATACGTCAACGGGTATCTCGGCGACATCGGCGTCCCGGCGGATCCCGCGCCGATGGATTTCAACGCCTGGTTCGAGGCCTACATCGACGGCCGATGGATCACCTTCGACGCGCGCCACAATTGCCGCCGCATCGGCCGCATCGTCATCGCACGCGGCCGTGATGCCTGCGACGTGCCGATGATCCAGACTTTTGGCCCACATCAGTTGGCTGGCTTCGAGGTCGTCACGGAACTCGCCGACGGTGACCCGGAGCCGGTCTCGAAACAGATGCAGTGCGCGGTAGCCGCCTAAGCGTTTCGGCGCATGACGACATCCCGCGACGGCACGATACAGCGGCACGCCAGTAACCTGACCGGACGCTGCCATGCTGCTCGCGCGCCGGTCAACGCACGTGACACGTCCCTTTTAATCCCGCTCGGCTCAAGGAGGATGCCATGTCTGAACTCACCGATGCGCTGCAAAGCTTGCACACTGCTCTCGTCGACAGCCGCGAGGGTTATGAGAAGGCGCTCGATCTGGCTGAAGGCAAAGGTTTGACGCCGTTGTTCCAGGAGTTGATCGCGAAGCGGACCCAGCATGCCACGGAACTCGAAGGGCATCTCGCCGCGCATCAACAGCCGGCGGGAGACGGCACGTCGTTCATGGCCACCGTTCATCGTACCGTCATCAGCGTTCGCGCGCTGTTCACGGAACTCGACGACACCATCCTGCCGGGATTGATCGACGGCGAGACGCGCATCGTCGGCTATTACGACGATGCGCTGGCCGCAGCGCTCGGCGGTTCGCCCGAGCACGTGACGCTGGCCGCACAACGCGCCACCGTCCTCGACATCATCGCCCGCATGGACGCCAAGGCTAAGTCCGCCGAAGCGGCCTCGTCCTGACGCATATCGCATCGGGATCATCCGCCTACTGCACGAAAATTTTCGCCCCGCGGCTGACAGGGCCGCGAAAGGCCTTGCGCAATCGTGCTATGCTTCGATTGTCTGCGGCCCTCACGCGTGAGGTCGCATCAACACTCTTGCGACCCGCGCAGTCCGGCCGCCACGCAGCAATGCATCTGGCCCCATGGAGTTGTGCGATGGATGAGCGAGGCTATAACGCGACGCAGACCGAAGCCGTTGCCGTGTTCCACGACATGCCGTCCTTCCAGGCGGCGATCGACGAATTGTTGTCCGCCGGCTTCGATCATGCCGAGCTGAGCGTGCTCGCCAGCGAAGCGGCGATCATCTCCAAGCTCGGACGCTCCTATGCGAGCACGACCGAATTCGAGGACGATCCCGACGTGCCACGCATCGGCTACGTCCCGCGTGAAAGCGTCGGCGACGCGCAAGGCGCCATCGTCGGCGTCTCCGCCTACATTCCCGCCATCATCGGCAGCGTTGCCGTCATCGGTTCGGGCGGCACGCTACTCGGCGCGGTCGCGGCCGCCGTTCTCGCGGGCGGCAGCGGCGCCGCCGTCGGCGGCTGGCTCGCCTTGCTCATCGGCAGCCGTCATGCGCGCACGCTCGAGAGCCACCTCCACCACGGCGGTTTGATCCTGTGGGTGCGCACCCACGATTCCGAGCACGAGCAGCGCGCACTCGCGATCCTCGACCGCCACGGCGGCGCTGACATCCACCTCCACACGCTGGCGGCCACCAGCGCGCCGCCCATCGCACTGCTCACCCGACAGCCTTTGCTGTTCGGACGCGTGATGTGACGCCATCGAGAGAACTTTTTCACCCGAGCGTTTCACCAGTCACTCCATGGCCGGACTTGATCCGGCCATCTCGG
Source organism: Hyphomicrobium sp. (assembly GCA_022843145.1). Classification (GTDB taxonomy): domain Bacteria; phylum Pseudomonadota; class Alphaproteobacteria; order Rhizobiales; family Hyphomicrobiaceae; genus JAKAML01. The sequence continues at coordinate 143,031 of JALHOF010000004.1, read as the reverse complement.
ACCGCCCCACCACAACCCGCTCGCCGGCCGGCTCCCGGAACGGGAGTTGCCCAGGGCAATCAATAACGTCAGCCGGCCTGTAAGCCGGGTTCTGTCTGGAGGCCCCGCCTTGTGAGCAGCGCCTCCGCGACGGCCATTCATCTGGGACGCGGATTGCTCCGCGCCTCGAGCAACCAACCCGGGCGGCGGGCCTGAAGACGGGCTCGAAGTCGTGCGTTGCCGCACACTTCCGGCCGCCCCTATTTGGTCTTGCTCCCGGTGGGGTTTGCCATGCCACGGCTGTTGCCAGCCGCGCGGTGCGCTCTTACCGCACCCTTTCACCCTTACCGCACATGGGTTGCCCCGGCGCGGCGGTTTGCTTTCTGTTGCACTTTCCCTGGGGTCGCCCCCGGCGGCCGTTAGCCGCCACCGTGTCTCCATGGAGCCCGGACTTTCCTCCACCGGAGTCTTGTCGCCAGGGTCCAACACCGGCTTACCGAGTGTTGGCGAAACAAAGCGAAGTTTCCGGCAGCGACCGTCCAGCCGGCTGACCCGCTCCACATGAGGCCGCGCGAAGTCTGCGTCAAGCAATGCCATCCGGCCGCGTCACGCCGCCGTCGCTCAAGCCACCAGCGGACGCGGCAGCGCGCGGATGAGCTTGTCCAGCGTCGCGACGGTCGACCGATCGATACGGCCATCCACGCGCGCCGGGCGGAAGTGGCGCTGGAACGCCTTGATGACGACCTGGGTCGGCAAATCGAGTTCGCCGTGATCGGCGCAACCATAACCGTAATCCCGCAGCAGTCCCTGCATCTCCGCGACGCGAGGCCCGCTGGCCCCAGCGCAAAGCCCGTCGTCGGTTGCATCGACCGCCATCGGCTCGACCCAATGACCGACGCCTTCCGCAGCCAGCCAGGCCCAGTCGAACTTTTCGCCGGGATCGATCTTGCGCGACGGCGCGATGTCGGAATGCGCGAGCACCCGCTCCGGCCGCACGCCATGCCGCGCGCCGATATCCCGGCACAGCGCCGCCACCGCCCGCATCTGCTCGGCCGGGAAATCGTGATAGCCGTCTTCGTGTCCCGGGTTCTGGATTTCGATGCCGACCGACAGCGAATTGATATCGGTTTCGCCCTGCCACACCGACACGCCCGCGTGCCACGCGCGCATGCTCTCCGCGACGAGTTGCGTAATGCGGCCATCGAGGTCCACGACATAATGCGCCGACACGCGACTTTCCGGCCGCGACAGCCAGTCGATCGCCTTCGCTGCCGAGGCCATGCCGGTGTAGTGCAGCACGATCAGGTCCGTGCGGTAACCGGCTTGGCGCGCCTCTATGTTGGGCGACGGGTGGAGGTCGGCGGCCAGCGCGCTGTCGGGCACACTCAATATCGGTTGCAGCGGGGGGAGCGGCAGGCTCAAGAGCGCACGCCCCCGTGTTCGAGCGCATTGCGCCCGCGCGCCCGTTGGATCGCATCGTAAGCCGCGTTGATCGCCGCCACCTTGCGGTCCGCCATGACCAGGAATTCGTGCGGCACGCCTCGCGCCGCGAGCTTGTCGGGATGGTTCTCGACGACCAGCACGCGGTGCCGCGCCTTGATCTCCGCATCCGTCGCATCCGGCCTCACCCCGAGCACCAGATACGGGCTCGCCGGATCCTTCACGTGATAGCCGCGGATCGTTTCGAACTCCTTGGCGTCCAATCCAAACTTCTCAGCCACCGTGTGCAGGAAGGCCTCCTCCGCTTTGTGCAGCACGCCGTCGGCCAGCGCGACGTGGAACAGGCATTCGAATACGTCGTGCAACAGCTCCGGATCCTCGTGCAGATAACCGCCGATGCGTTCGGCGTAGACCTCGAACCCGGCCACGTCCTGCCGCGCCAGATTGAACAGCCGGCGCACGTTCTCGCGCTCGTCGTCGGGCACGTGATAGACCTGATCGAAAGCCGCGCTCTCGACCGCGACCGACACGCCGTCGGCTTTCGACAGCTTCGCCGCCAGCGCCACGAACGCGATCGTGAACGCCACGCGCTGGCGCACCGGCGTGCGTTCGGTCAGCCGGTCGAGGCCGAGCGTCGCCCACACCGCATCGAACGCCGTGCGCACCGCGCCGCCCTCCGCCAGACCCACCGCATCCTTGATCATCTTCCAGTGCATGCGTCGCATCTTAACGGCATTCGTGCGGCGGTTGAAGGGCGGGAGTTTCTTTGGCGCCACCGATTCACGTCCTCGCTCGAGACGCTCGGACGATCGGGGCGCGGGCGCCACCGATTCACGTCCTCGCTCGAGACGCTCGGACGATCGGGGCGCGGGCGCCACCGATTCACGCCACCCGCCCCGATCGTCGCGCCCCTGGCGCGACGTGAATCGGTGGCGGCAAAAAACGTTCGCGAGCCGGTGGCGCCAAGCAAAACCCGCCCCGATCGTCGCGCCCCCTGGCGCGGTGTGAATCGGTGGCGGCAAAAAAAGTTCGTGAACCGGAGGCGCCAAGCAAAACCCGCCCCGATCGTCGCGCCCCTTGGCGCGGCGTGAATCGGTGGCGGTAATCAAGACTACGCACCCGCGTCCCACCGCGTCTGCTCGAGATAGCTGTCGGCCTCCTTCTTGCTCTCGTAGATGTGCGGCTTCAGCCCGCGCTTGGCCAACGCCTCCTGCATCTTGACCCGCATGAACGCGCTCGTCGTATAGCGCGCCGTCGTCAGGTAATGATGCTGCGTCATGTACTCGATCATCTCCGCCCAATCGTCGTACAGGTCCTCGGCGATGCGGCAGCCGTCGTGATTGACCACCGAGTTGACCCGCCGCCCGGCCTTCTTGCACGCCGCCACCAATTCCTTCTGCAGGTCCGACACGTCGCTCTTCTTGCGGATCGCGTAGCCTTCCAGATTGAGGAACAGGATGTTGCGGTCGGCGTCGTAGCTGATGCGCTCGTGCAGATTGAGGTTCATCAGGTCGGCCATCAGGTCCATCGGCTCGTCGCGGAAGATGCGCGCGTCCATCGGCGTCGTCCGGCCCACGATCGGCTTGAAATCCATGTGCGCGAGGATGTCCCGGTCGATATCGATCCCCGGCGCCACCTCGATCAGCTCGAGCCCCCGCGTCGTCAATTGGAACACGCATCGCTCCGTCACATAGATCACCGGCTGCGATTTCGACGCCGCGAACGTGCCCGAGAACGTGATCTGCTCGACCGCCTTCACGAACTTCCGCGCCTTGCCCTCCTTTACGATCCTGAGCTTACCGTCCTCGATCGCCACCACGAGCCCGCCGGCCGTGAACGTGCCTGCGAACACCACCGCGCGCGCGTTCTGCGAGATATCGATGAACCCGCCGCAGCCGTTGAGCCGCCCGCCGAACTTCGACGTGTTGACGTTGCCCGCCTCGTCCACCTCCGCCACGCCAAGGCACGTCAGGTCGAGCCCGCCGCCGTGGTAGAAATCGAACATCATGTTCTGGTCGATGATCGAGTGCGCGTTGGCCGACGAGCCGAAGCTCGACCCGCTGGCGAGAATGCCGCCGACCGCGCCCGCCTCCGTCGTCATGGTGATGAACGGCGTCGCCTTCTCCTCGTTGGCCACCGCCGCCACCCCGTCCGGCGCGCCGACGCCAAGGTTGATGACGCCATTGACCGGCAGCTCGAACGCCGCCCGCCGCGCGATGATCTTCCTTTCGTCGAGCGGCATCTTCGCCATGCCCTCGACCGGCACGCGGATCTCGCCCGAAAGTGCTGGATTGTACATCACGCCATAGTTCATCCGGTGCATCTCGGGGTCCGGCGCGACGACCACGCAATCGACCAGGATGCCCGGCACCTTGACGTCCTTGGGCCGGATGGAACCCTGTTCGACGATGCGCTCCACCTGCGCGATGACGATGCCACCGTTGTTGTGCGCCGCCATCGCCTGCGCCTGCACGTCGAGCGTCAGCGGCTCCTTCTCCATGCTGAGATTGCCGGACGGATCGGCGCTCGTCGCGCGGATCAGCGCCACGTCGATCGGCGTCGCCTTGTAGAACAACCACTCCGCGCCATCGACCTCGACCAGCTTGACGATGTCCTCGGTCGTCGCCTTGTTGACTTTCGCGCCGCCGAGCCGCGGATCGACGTAGGTATGCAGCCCCACCTTCGAGAACAGTCCCGGCGACCCCGCCGCGCACGAGCGATAGAGCTTGGCGATGATGCCCTGCGGCAGGTTGTAGCCTTGGATCTGGTTCTCCTGCGCCGCCGCCGCGACCTTCGGCATGCGACCGAAGTTGGCCGCGATCACGCGTTTCAAAAGCCCTTGATGATAGAACCGCCCGGTGCCCAGCCCTTTGCTGTCGCCCGCGCCCGCGCACATGATCAGCGTCAGCCCGTTCGGCGCGCCCGACGTGACAAAGCGCTTTTCGAGCGCCGCGTGCAGCGCCTCCGGGATGCAGCTCTGCACGAAGCCCGTGGTCGTCACCACGTCGCCGTCGCTGATGAGCGCAATCGCAGCGTCGGCCGAAATGACCTTATTCTTACCCATACCCTCGCCTCCCCGACGGCTCCCGTCCTCCGCGCTGCGGATCTGATCCGGTCACGGGGCGCTCGCTCGCTGTTCTCGTTGAGGGGATGCTAGGATGCGCCGCCCGCCGGGGCAACAGCGCTCCGATCATCTGAGCGGAGCGAAGATGTGAATCGGCAGCGCCAGGAAAAAGGCCGCTCCGATCGTCGCGCCCCTTGGCGCGGCGTGAATCGGCAGCGCCAGCCAAAGCTCCGATCGTCCGAGCTTGCTCGGTTGCGCGCCTCCGGCACGACGCTCGGACGTGAATCGGCAGCGCCAGGAAAAATCCACCCCGATCGCCCGACAACACCAGCGTCATCCCAGCGAAGTCGGGGATCCGCGCAACCCAAACGATCACACCGACCCAACCTTGACCGGGTGCCCGCCTTCGCGGCAATGACGGAGAATGTGCCAACCTGAAAAACCTGCTTCGAGTACCGTTTCGTTGCTCGCCTCCGGCACGGCTCCGGGTCGTCAATCAGCGTCGCCAATGAACAAGGCAGCGTCCCGCCACTTTGGAGGACCGCGAATTTGAGTGGCGCTCTTGAAGGTCGATCCATCGTGTACGTTGAACTGTTCGACGAGGGCACGAGGGTATGGCGTCCAGTCGAGGCCTTGAAAATTGGAACCGGCCTGTTTCGGCTTTCCGACCAATGTTCGGAGCAGATGGAAGGCGAAGTGTGGGCGTTCGGTCCGGGCACGACCGTCGAATGTGAGGAGAGAATTGTGGCCGACGGATCGCTAGCCTGGTTCGCAGTCAACGCGGGACACGACTAGGCCGGCAAGAATTGTAACGCTCCGGATCGCCCGACTTTATTGAGGCCTCTAACCGCCATTCATATTGCGCCGCACACGGCTTTTCCACACACGGTTGGTCCGCAGGCCGACGTATAGTCCGATTGCTGTTTGACTCTGGTCACGCCCCGGCGCAGTGTTAGACCAAGGTCGAAGTCCAGCACCGCGGGGGTTTGGTGTCCGGCGACGGCCTTGGTCAAGACACGGCGATTATCAGCGTGTGGAGACGGCCATGAAATGTTTGTTGATTGGCATTGCACTGTCGGCCTGCCTCAGCGTGTGGTCTGGGCCGGATACGAGCAAATTAGCGGCGACAGACCGCGGACAGAGTTCGGCCCTTCTTGCGAAGAGCCTCACCTCGGCGCACGTCCCGAATAAATAGATCTTCACCCCGCTTGCGCTGGCGGCGCATCCGCCAGCGCCCTTCATTCCACATCCTTGCAGAGCCGCGAACGTGCCCGCCGCATTCTTGTGGCGTGCGGGCGTAATGGATTTGTCTGGTTTTGAACTCATCTCAAGAGGACCATACGGCCAAACGTCGGCTCGCCGCATATAGGACCGTGGCCGCATGTACCACCGTGACTAGCGTGCGCTGGCGTCACCGCGGATTTTGCCAAGCAACGCCGCTCCATCCGCACCCGCGCCAGGCATCCATTCCGCCGCCATCTGCTGGCCGATCCGCGCGAAGTCGGCCGCGAGTTCATCTGTCCGTCGCTCGACCTTGTGACCCGCCTCGGCCAGCGTCTGCTCCGCCGCCGCCGATCCCGCCGCCTCGTCTCGCCACCATATGTCCGCCCAGACGGATGCGCTCCCCGACAATCGCTGCCCGAAGTCGGGCGTCAGTGCCGCGAGCGGCTTCGCCGAAATCACCACCGCGCGAACCGGATGCCAGCCTTCGATGCGGATGTAGGTCCACGCACCCGGCCCGAGGGTGCGGGCGCGCAGCAGCGCCATCGCTTCCGCCGCGCCGACGAACAGGGCGTCCGCGCGTGACGCCTCGGGCTCGGGCGTCGCACCCGCGATCTCCGCGATGCGCCGCGCCGCCGCGTCCGGCGACCACAGTCGCTTGCCGCCGAAGTCCGCCGCGCGCTTGATCGGCGTGCGTGCGAGAAGCCCGGTCGCCGGTCGCGGCTCGAGCGCCAGCAGCACAAGATCGTCTTCCGCCAGTCTCCGGGCGATCGGCGTGAACGCCGCGTCGAACAGCCGCCGCGCGTCCGCCCGCGTCGCCGCAAAAAACGGAATGCGGTCGAATGCATAGAGCCCGCTTTCCCGCGCGAGGACGGCAAGCGGGATCGCGGCAAGGTCCGCCTCGCCGTTCCGCAGCGCGGTTTTGAATGTGCGTGCCGCCGCCGCGCCATCGCGGATCTCGAGCGTGAGACCGGGGGCACCTGTCGAGCCCGCCAGCGAGGCGCGGATCTCCACCACGGGCGACGGCGGTTCGGCCCCACCCTCCATCCGCATCACCAATGCGTCGGCGGCGACCGCGATCGATGCTGACGCCACGAGCGCCGCTGCGAGCGTGCTGGCGAGGCTCGAGGTCGCGCGAGCGCGGGTCGCTGTCGTGGATCGGCTTGTCACGGGCTTCGCATCTCCGGGAGCGTGGGGCTGCCACTTATGACAAGCAGGCATGACACGATCGTCCGTATGCCACCGGCCGAAAGCGGGGATAGCATTATTTCGTCGACGCGCGCACTGGCGTCGACATGACCGGGCAATGTCATGCTCCGGCGGGTCTTCATGTCGGTATTTTCAGGTGTTCATGTCTCGGCGGACGGCGCCGTTATTTGCAGATGCGCATCATGCCGTCGCGGCCGTGGCGGGCGAGGTCGACGTGGAAGTGATCGTGGTGAAAGCGGTCGGCGTCGGGGCCGAGAACGGTGGTGAACCCGTCGCAAGCGCCCTTGTGCACCGCGCGTAGAAATGCCCGCTCGCCCGCGTCGCCGTGCCATCCGGCCTTGACCGTGACGACACGGCCGCTGGAGAGGTAAAATGCTGAAACATCGAGCGCATTTGCGTGTCCGTGCTCGGATAGCCGGGCGCCTGACTGATGGTTGATGGGGCGGCAGGCGTAGGACGCCGCGACCTTCAACTCGACGATCTGACTGCCCAGATACATCCGCGCCGCAGGTTCGACGACCGTCTCCACCCAGCGCTCGATCTGGGGAATCATCGGGCAGCGCAGCAGCGCCGCCGGCTTCATCGACACCCGTCCGCGTGCCGCCGCCGACATCTCGAACGGCCGCGCCGTGCCGCACACACTCGGTCCGCCCAGCGCGGATCTACCGCGTACATAGCTGTTTTCACGGACTATTCCGGATGAGAGGCAGGCGCGCTCCTCGTCGACCCGCCACGGCTCGTGCCGCGCAACGAACTCCGGCGCCGTGCTGCAACCCCATAGGATCAGCATGACGGCGATTGGCAACGCAACGCGGACGCGAGACAGCAACATGGGGGAAATCGTAACGCCATCAACCCTAACGTCCGGTGAATGACCGCGTCATCAGCCGCGCCGCCATCGCGGGTGCTCGATGTCAGCATGCTGAAACTAGCCAATCTTTCCGGCTGATTTGCGTCCCCATCGCGTCGAGCCGATGGCGTCCTGTTCGCAACGCAACAGCTCATATCGCAGCGCAGGCCCACTTATCCACAGCCAGTTCGATCGGGCCCAGGCGCGCTCCGGGACTCCCGAAATGCCTTATGCTAATTTTTCCATGTCGATCAGGTTCATCCGCGTACGAGTTCCGCGTGAGGTATGGACGGCCTGAGAAGACACATCGGGTTTGAGCGTGACGCGTGGAATTGTTCAGCGTTGTAGTGGTGTCGAAGCGCGTCCGAGACATGCTCCTCTCACCCCCCGGAGGAATGTCTCACCAGCCTGATCGTAACGAGTTGCGTAAGCCGAGTTGCGTTGATCGCGTCGCCTCGAGTTGTGTCCTGACCAGTTGCGTTCCGACCGTGTTGCGTCCCTTGCTTACGACGAGGCCCTAGTGGTTCGCCGCGAAGCGTCTGCTGACAATCCATTGTCTTTGCAGATTGCGACGTGTGCTTGCTGGGGTCTTGGCGTTGGCTAAAGCGGATCATGGTCAATTGGACGGCCCCCACGCCTCCATCCCGGCCCTAATTCGAGCCGGAATCGGCGGCAGCGAGAAACGCCAGCACCCGCGCCTTGTACGATCGATCGCCGACGGCTTTCATGTGATCCCGATCAGCGATCACGAATGCCTGCGCGCCCGGGATGATATCCGCCAGCGGCTGCGGCGCGCCACCGATCACATCGCGATCGCCCACCGCAACCAGCACCGGGCACGAGATACGGCGCAAGTCGTCGGCGGATATCGGATCGCGCGACGACCGGATACACGCTGCCAGTGATTTCAAATCGCTCCCTGTCTGCTCGGCGAACGCCCGAAACGTCCGCGCCGTCGGATTGGTCACGGCGTCGATACTGTCGGCCTCGAGCGCATGCGCGATCGGACCCGTCCCGGCCATGCCGCGCACCATGTTGATGCCGAGGCCGCCGAACACGATCGAGCGAACTCGCAAGGGATGGGCGAGCGCGAGAAACGCGCTGATCCGAGCCCCCATCGAATAACCCATCACGTGGGCCTGGGGGATCGAGAGATGATCGAGCAACCGGCGCGCGTCCTCCGCCATAACCGGCCCGCCGTAGCCGGCCGGGTCGTGCAGCTTGGCGCTTTGGCCATGACCGCGGTTGTCGATCGCCACGACACGGTAACCCTCGGCCGTCAACACGCGGATCCATCCCGGATCCCGCCAGTTGACCGCGGCAGTCGATGCGAATCCGTGGATCAGGAGCACGACACGGCCCTTGTCCTTGCTTTCCCCCTCGTCGAGGAATGCGATTTCGACCCCATCGGACCTGAATACCGGCACTATTCATCTCCGTCATTTTCACCCGTCCGCCCTACCTTCGGAGTGGGTTTGTCTCCCTACCATTTCCGGTTCTCCGTAGCTATGGTGCCGCCACACGAGCAACCGATCAGAAAGGGCCTGCCGATGGCCGGACATGTCGTGCCCCATCTTGCCAACGACCAAGGCGCCGAGAAGATCTTCGTCGGCGTCAAAGAGTTCAAATGCATGGGTGCGCGGCCGCCCTTCGACCATCCGCACGTCTATCTCGATATGGGTCAGGACGCGCAGGTGCTCTGTCCTTATTGCTCGACGCTTTATCTCTTCGATCCGCGCCTGGCGGAAACTGAGAGCGATCCCAAAGGCGCCGTCGTCCGCGACGCGGCCTGAGTCCGGTGGGCGGGGCCGGCCCCGGTGATGTTCTGATCGCCGGTGGCGGCATCGGCGGCTTGACACTGGCGTTGTCGCTGGCGAAGCGCGGCATCCCCTGTCACGTCTTCGAACAGCGCGAAAGCTTCCCCGACGAAGGCGCTGGAATTCAGATCGGCCCAAACGGAACGCGCATACTGACCGAGCTGGATATCACCGATGCTCTGCGTCCGATGGCCGGCGTTCCGCACAACTTGCGTGTCCTCGACGGCGAAACGGCGCGCCAACTCGCCGAATTGCCGCTCGGCCATACACTTGCCGAGCGTCACGGCGCACCGTATTGGGTCACCCACCGCCGAGATCTGCACGGGACACTTCTCGCTGCCGCGTTGCGCGAACCGTCGATCCGGATCACGATGGCGACGGCCGTTTCAAATCTGCGGCAGGACGCCGAAGCCGTAGCCATCGACGCGGGCGGCACACACCTTGAGGGGCGCGCACTCGTCGCCGCCGACGGCATCTGGTCGAAACTGAGAACGGCGCACTTCGATCCGACGCCGCCGCACTTCGAAAAAAAGAGTGCCGCGCGAGCGGTGATCTCACGCACCGACGCGCCTTCCGGCTTGCGCGCGAACGCAACGATGGCTTGGCTCGCACCTGGCGCGCACGTCGTCCACTACCCGATCCGAGGTGGGCGCGAGATCGCGATCATCGTCATCGTTTCTGAAGACGCGGAAAGCCGCGACTGGAGCACGGACGTCGTGCCGGGATGGGTTGCCGAGCATACGCGTGGCTTCCATACGAGCCTGCAACAGCTTCTTTCTGTACCAACGGACTGGCGCAAGTGGTCGCTTCATACTCTGCCGCCACCGAAGCGCATTGCGGACGGACGCCTCGCCCTGCTCGGAGACGCGGCACATCCGGTACTCCCGTTCCTGGCACAGGGCGGCGTCATGGCGATCGAGGATGCGGCGGTCCTTGCGCGGGAGATCGCGGCGGCCGGCCACGACATTCGAGAGGCATTCGCCCGCTACCAGCAGAACCGCATCCCGCGCGTATCGAAAGTGGCAGCGTCTTCTCGGCGCAATGGCGAGATCTACCACATGGGCGGCGCGATGGCCGTCGCACGCAATCTCTCGATGCGCGCGCTTGGTGGCCGCCGCATCATCGAGGGCTATGACTGGCTCTATGGATGGCGGCCGCCGGGCGGCTAAGCGCCGGTTGCTTGTGGGCAACCCGAAGGCGCCACCAAGAGATCGCTCAACCGCGCCAGAATTCACGCCGGAACAGCACGAGCACGGTGAACAGCTCGAGGCGGCCGAGCAACATCGCCGCCGAGAGAACCCATTTCGCCGCAGCCGGGAGCGGCGCGAACGTGCCTGACGGGCCGACCGTATCGCCGAGCCCGGGACCGACGTTGCCGAGAGCCGTGGCCGAAGACGAAACGGCCGTGACAAGATCCAACCCCATGGCCGCGAGCACGACGGTGAACAACCCGACCGTCGCCATGTAGATGGCGAGGAACGCGACGACGGAAAACGGCACGTCGTCCGGCAGGCGCCGCTTGTTGTAGACGAGCGTGATGACGCGGCTGGGACTGATGAGGTGCAGGAAGTGACTGCGCGTCAGGATCCCGGCGACCTGCAAGCGATAGATCTTGATGCCGCCCGCGGTCGAGCCCGAGCAGCCGCCGACGAAGGTGAGCAGGAAGAACAGTCCGACCGCGAAGGGCCCCCACGCCGCATAATCGGTGCTGGCGAACCCCGTGGTCGTGACGATGGAGGTGACGTTGAACGCGGATAGCCGCAAGGCCTCGAAGAACGGCATGCCGCGCGTCGCGACCAGCCAAAGCGCGAGAATGACGCTGACCGAGACGAGGAAGCTGACGAACCCGCGAACCTGAGCATCGTTCAGCAGCGATTGGGGCGAGCCGCGAAACGCCTTGATGATGACGACGAACGGCAGCGCACCCGACATCATGAAGAGGGTTCCGGCCCACTCCAGACCCGGTGACTGGAAGAAGCCGAAGCTCGAATCGTGCGTCGAGAACCCGCCCGTCGCGATGGTCGGAATGGCATGACAAATCGCATCGAACGCCGACATCCCGAGAAAACCGTAGGTCATGGCGCAAATAAAAATGAGGCCAAAATAGACCGCCGCCGTCGCGAGCCCGATATCATAAGCGCGCGGCATGATCTTCTCGGATTTGTCCGAGCTTTCCGTCTGGAACAGCTGCATGCCGCCGACGCGCAGGAACGGCAGCATGATGATCGCGACCAGCACGATGCCGAGGCCGCCAAGACCATTGAGCAAGGCCCGCCACAGCAGAATACCTCGAGGCAGCTTGTCGAGCCCGACGATGACCGTCGCGCCCGTGGTGGTCAGGCCGGACATGGTTTCGAAGTATGCATCCGTGTAGCTCAGCCCGAGGCCGACGAACGGAATGGCGGCAAAGGCGGCGACGAACACCCAACTGAGCGTCGTGAGCAGGAAGCCCTCTTTGAGCCCCAGACGCACAGGCCTGTCGTCATGCGCCACGAGCACCATCAGCCCGCCGACGAACAGCGTCGCAACCGACGAAGCGAGAAAGATTCGCCAGCCCGGATCGCCGTCCGCGAGGTCGACGAGCGCCGGCAGGACCATCGCGGCCGCGATCGCGCAAAGCATCAGACCGAGCGCCGAAACGATCGGCCGGATCTGGATCGATGATTTCGGATTGGCGGAGGCGATAACCGCAGTCATCAAGGGTTCCGAGCTGGCAACGGCGCGCACACGACCATGGCAGTGTGTGCTGGAAGGGTAAACCGCGCGTCAAGACGAACTTTTACGTGGCGTTAAGATATTTGGCTTCCGAATCGATTTTCATCGGTGGAACGAGACAGGCGGCTCAGTCAGGCACATGCCAAGGCATTTTACGCGCTGCTTTCAGCCTGGCATCAACGTGGCCGCGGTCCTGTTAGCCTTTTGCCTCGCCGTGGCATCGCGCCCCGCCGTCGCGGTCTCCGATTGTCCGCAGCCTCCCACACCCGTGCATGACCTGACCCTCGACCGCTATTACGGCGACAAGGCGGGCACGGAGGTCGATCCCGCGCGCAAGGTTGCCCACGCCGACGCGACGCGTCCGCTGGTGGGGTTCTTGCGCGCCTTGACCGACACCGCCGACCGCGCGGCCGGGAAGCGCAACGTAGACGCCGCGGTTTGCGCTGCCACATGGCTCGAAGCCTGGGCGCGCGGAGATGCCCTCCTCGGCGTCATGAGCAGCGGCCAAGCACAATCGCAGCGCAAATGGGACCTCACCGGTCTGGCGCTCGCTTATCTCAAGATCAAACCCATGTTAGCGGCTGAACCGCGCGCAACGATCGAGCCGTGGCTCATCCGGCTGGCGGACGCCGTACATGCCCACGCCATCGAGAGCGGCATCAAGCGCAACAATCACTGGTACTGGATCGGCACCGGCGCGGGCGCGACGGCATTGGCCACCGGCAGCGCGAAGCATTGGGAGATCGCGCGCGGCATCATGCGCGATGCCGGGCGCGACGTTCAATCCGACGGAACGCTGCCGCTGGAACTGGCGCGTGGGCCGCGCGCCCTGCATTACCATGCGTTCTCGGTCATGGCGCTCGTCACACTCGCAGAGATCGGCGCCGCAGGCGGCGAGGACTGGTACGCAGTCGGCGACGGCGCGTTGCACCGCCTGGTCCGCGTCACCGCACATGGTGTCGCCAATCCCGCGACTTTCGATCGATTGGCAGGCATCGCACAGGAGAGGCCCGTCAATCCGGCCAGCGGCTGGCGCGACCTCTACGCCGCGCGTTATCCCGACAGGCTTCCCGGTGGCCTGCCGGCCATCGCCGCCTCGCATCGATGGCTCGGCGGAGACGTGCGCACGTTGGCGGCCACGCTCGGCAATTTTCCCCGAAGCCGATAGTCGGCCCCTTGGCGCATCGTTTTGCCCAAAGCGCTCACGATCGGGCGCCAATCCCGCGATGCTGCACTGCGCAATCATCGTGCGTTTGCGCATTAAATGTGCAACTTTTGCATGCGCATAATTTATGGGCAATGCCTTCAAGTTTCTGATATTGTTGCGCATTTATGGCTTTCGGTCATTGGCACGCTTCTTGATCTCCTTAACCATTGGTTTCCGGATCGTCGTTCGGAGACCGGGACCGAAAGAGATCGAGGGAGCCTCCATGAGCCGTACGCGCACCATCACCGCTGACGCCAACCTGACGCGCCGTCGGGTGCTGCAGATGTCGTCGACCGCCGCGCTCGCCGCCGCGATCAAGACGGCCTTTCCGGGCGGTGCGTTCGCGCAAGGCGCTGGTCCCGAGGTCAAGGGCACGAAGCTCGGATACATCGCGCTCACCGATGCTTCGCCGCTGGTCATAGCCAAGGAGAAGGGCTTCTTCGCCAAGCACGGTCTGCCCGACATGGACATCGCCAAACAGGCGTCGTGGGGCGCCACGCGCGACAACATGGCTCTCGGAACCAAGGCGAATGGCATCGACGGCGGGCATATCCTGCGGCCGAAGACGCATCTCTACACGACCGGAAAGGTCATGCAGAACAACCAGCCCTTGCCGATGTACACGCTCATGAACCTCAACGAGGACTGCCAAGGTCTCTCGGTTTCCAACGAATACAAGGATCTGCCGGTCGGTACTGACAGTTCGGCGCTGAAGGAAGCATTCGCGCGCAAGAAGGCCTCCGGCAAGGAAGTCAAAGCCGCCATGACGTTCCCCGGCGGCACCCATGATTTGTGGATCCGCTATTGGCTCGCCGCCGGTGGTATCGATCCTGACAAAGATATTTCGACCATTGTTGTTCCGCCGCCGCAGATGGTCGCGAACATGAAGGTTGGCACCATGGACTGCTTCTGCGTCGGCGAGCCGTGGAACGAACAGCTCGTCAACCAGGACATCGGTTTCACCGCCGCCACCACCGGCGAGATCTGGTTCAAGCACCCGGAGAAGATCCTCGGCATGCGCGCCGACTGGGTCGACGCCAACCCCAAGGCAACCCTCGCCATCATGATGGCGGTGATGGAAGCCCAGCAGTGGTGCGAGAAGATGGAGAACAAGCAGGAGATGGCCGAGATCATCGGCAAGCGGCAGTGGTTCAACGTGCCGGTGCCGGACATCATCGGCCGCATCAAGGGCGACATCAACTACGGCCGAGGCAAGATCGCCAAGGGCACCAACCTCGGCATGAAGTTTTGGGGTGAGAAGGGCGAGGTCTCGTATCCCTGGAAGAGCCTCGACAGCTGGTTCATCACCGAGAATATCCGATGGGGCAAGTTCGCGCCCGATACCGACATCAAGGCGCTCGTCGACAAAACCAACCGGTCCGATATCTGGCTCGAGGCGGCGAAAGGCCTTGGCATGAAGGACATGCCGTCCGGCGATAGCCGTGGCGTCGAGAAGTTCTTCGACGGCAAGATTTTCGATCCCGCCGATCCGATGGGTTACCTCAAGTCGCTCAGCATCAAGCGCGACGTCGCGTAACCGCGCGCGCGGCAACCAGAACAACGTTCGAGATCTAGGAGCACAGCATGCAGCACCTCGCCGTTCGCGAGCCTCTTGTCGCCACTCCGGCCGGCGCGCTTCCCTCGACGGTTGCCTCGCTCGTCGAAGCCGACACACGAATGACTGGGAAGCCTAAGCCTGCCGCCCCGGCGACGGTGGCTTCGACCGTGTCACCGACAGGCGATCTGAGGCCGAACGCCGCCATGCGGTTCGTCCAGTGGCTCGGCACCGACGTTGTACCGCCGCTGCTCGTCGTGCTCGCGCTCCTGTTGATCTGGGAGTTGGCTTGCGCCAGTCCCCAATCGTCGCTGCCTGCACCGACCAAGATCTGGGCCGAAGCCAAGGATCTGATCCTCGATCCCTTCTTCGTGGCGGGTCCGCAGGACATCGGCCTCGGCTGGCGGGTGCTGACCTCCCTGCAGCGCGTCGCCATCGGCTTCGGTCTCGCCGCGATCGTCGGCATCGCGCTCGGTGCACTCGTCGGTCAGAGCCAGTGGGCCATGCGCGGCCTCGACCCGATTTTCCAGGTCCTGCGCACCGTCCCGCCGCTCGCGTGGCTGCCGATCTCGCTCGCCGCCTTCCGCGACGCCAACCCGTCGGCAATCTTTGTGATCTTCATCACGGCGATCTGGCCGGTGATCATCAACACCGCCGTCGGCATCCGCAACATCCCGCAAGACTACCGTAACGTCGCGCAGGTCCTGCGTCTGAACCAGCTCGAATTCTTCTGGCGGATCATGGTGCCGGCCGCCGCGCCCTACATGTTCACGGGCCTGCGCATCGGCATCGGCCTGTCATGGCTCGCCATCGTCGCTGCCGAAATGCTCACCGGCGGCGTCGGCATCGGCTTCTTCATCTGGGATGCGTGGAACTCGTCGCGACTCTCCGACATCGTCGTCGCACTCGTCTACATCGGCGTCGTCGGCTTCGTACTCGACCGGCTGGTTGCTTGGGTCGGACAGATCGCCACCCGCGGTACAGCGGCCAGCTGAGGAAAAGGACACTCACGATGATCGCGCCACTTCAAACCGTCTCCCACTCCGCGCCGCGCCCTGGCTCCACGGGGCAGCCGTTCCTGAAGCTCGACGGCATCGATAAAACCTTCATGCGCGGCGGCACGTCGACCAACGTGCTGAAGGACATCAACCTCGTGATCGGAAACGGCGAGTACGTTTCGATCATCGGACACTCAGGTTGCGGCAAGTCCACTCTTCTGAATCTGATTGCGGGACTGACGCCAGTAACGTCCGGCGCGGTTCTGCTCGAAGGTCAGGAGGTCAACGAGCCGGGTCCCGAGCGGGCGGTGGTGTTCCAGAACCACTCGCTACTGCCGTGGCTGACGGTCTACGAGAACGTGACACTCGCCGTCGACAAGGTATTCCGGGGCATAAAGTCGAAGTCCGAGCGTCACGAGTGGGCGCTGCACAACCTCGGCCTTGTCAACATGCTTCATGCCAAGGATCGCCGCCCCTCGGAAATCTCGGGCGGTATGAAGCAGCGCGTCGGTATCGCTCGCGCGCTGGCGATGGAACCGAAGGTGCTGCTGCTCGACGAGCCGTTCGGCGCGCTCGACGCCCTGACGCGTGCGCAGTTGCAGGACTCGGTGATGGAGATTCACGCCCGCCTCGGTAACACCGTCATCATGATCACCCATGACGTCGACGAAGCCGTGCTGCTCTCCGACCGCATCGTGATGATGACCAACGGTCCCTCCGCTACCATCGGCGAGGTACTGGACATCAAGATC
Organism: Hyphomicrobium sp.; assembly: GCA_022843145.1. Classification (GTDB taxonomy): domain Bacteria; phylum Pseudomonadota; class Alphaproteobacteria; order Rhizobiales; family Hyphomicrobiaceae; genus JAKAML01. The sequence continues at coordinate 126,224 of JALHOF010000004.1, read as the reverse complement.
GAGCGCCCGAGGAAACGGCTCGATCTCGTCGACGACCACACCTATGTGCGTGCGCGTGCAGCCGTGCTCGAATTCCTCTACGCGCGCCACAAAGCGCCCGGACTCGAGGCCGCGGAATAAGATTATGAGCGCACAAGAATTCAACGACGAGCAGCGGCGATACCTCGAAGGCTTCGTGTCCGGCGTCCAGGCCGGGCGCACGGCCCAGGGCTTGAAGCCGCTCGGTGGCATCGGCGGCGGCGGCGCGGCGGCGCCCAGCGGCCCCGATGCCCCCCATCTTGCAGCAATGGCGCGAACGGAAGCGACCGGCAAGAAGCTGGTTGGTGAAGAGAAGGCCAAGCGCGACGAGCATCCGCTCGACGCCTACCCGCGGCTCAAGGCTGAAGCCGCCGCAGGACTCTATCCGAAGGGCGTCGACAATTTCCGGTGGCGCTTCCACGGACTGTTCTATGTCGCGCCAGCCCAGCCGAACTTCATGTGCCGGTTGCGCATCGCCAACGGCATTCTCTCGCATTGGCAGCTGGCCGGCGTCGCCGATCTCGCCGAGCGCCACGGCGGCGGCTACGCGCATGTCTCGACACGCGCCAACCTGCAGATCCGCGAGATCGCCGCGGAGCACGCCGTACCGCTGATAGAGGGACTCGCCGACATCGGTCTCACGCCCAAGGGTTCGGGCGCCGACAACATCCGAAATGTGACCGGCTCGCCGACGGCGGGCATCGACCCGCAGGAACTGCTCGACACGCGGCCATTTGCCCGCGCCTGGCATCATCACATCCTCAATCAGCGCGTGATGTACGGCCTGCCGCGCAAGTTCAACGTCGCCTTCGAGGGCGGCGGCGCAGTGCCAGTGCTCGAGGACACCAACGACATTGCTTTCACGGCCGTTACGGTGAAGGACGGCCACGGCGTCACACCTGGCATCTGGTTCCGGCTCGGCCTCGGCGGCATCACCGGACACCACGACTTCGCCCGCCCCACCGGCGTCTTCCTGCCGCCGGGCGATGCGACAACCGTGGCGGACGCAATCATCCGCGTCTTCATCGACAGCGGCAACCGCACCGACCGCACCAAGGCGCGCCTCAAGTACGTGCTCGACGACTGGGGCTTCGAGAAGTTCCTCGCCGAGGTCGAGACCAAGATCGGCCGGCCGCTGGTGCGGCTGCCCGACGACGCAATTCTACCGCCGCCACCGCAGAACCGCGAGGCGCATGTCGGCGTGCACCCGCAAAGCCAGCCCGGCAAGGTATGGGTCGGCGTTCTGCTCGACGGCGGCAAGATGACGTGCTCTCAGATGCGCGGCCTCGCGGCGCTGTCATCCGAGTTCGGCGACGGCGATATCCGCCTGACCGTGTGGCAGAACCTGCTAATCTCCGGCGTCGAGGCGGAAAATGCCTCCGAGGTTGAACGGCGCTTGCAGGCGATGGGCTTGACGTCGAAGCCGTCGCACATCCGAGCGGGCCTGATCGCATGCACCGGCAATACCGGCTGCAAGTTCGCCGGGTCCGACACCAAGGGCACCGCGAAAGCCATCTCCGATCGCATCGACGGACGGCTTGCGCTCGATGGTCCGATCAACATCCACCTGACCGGGTGCCACCACTCCTGCGCGCAGCACTATATCGGCGACATCGGGCTGATCGCCTGCCGCGTCCCGACAGCGCCCGACAGCGACGACACCATCGAGGGCTTCCACGTTCACGTCGGCGGCGGATATGGACCGGATGCCGGGATCGCGCGTGAACTTTACCGGGATGTGCCCGCATCGGACTGCCCGGCGCTTATCGAGCGCATGCTCGAGGTCTACCTCGCTAGCCGATCCGGTCCGGGCGAAACGTTCCTCGCTTTCACGCGTGCGACGGGAACTGATCAGCTCAAGGCGATGATCGACGCGAGATCCATCGCGGCCTGAGGGTGCGACGAGTGACACGAAGCCGAACACGTTGGGTGCTGACGCCATGACCATTCAGACCGCCGTGCCGCCGCAAGTGGCGATGATTCCCGACGGCGCGCCATTCAATCCCGCGCAGCGCGCGTGGCTGAATGGCTTTTTTGCTGGACTGCTGTCGCTGGATCACGCTGCGGCATCTCCTGTCGCGGGTGCCCTTCCGGGGCAGGCTCTCACCGCGCTCGCCGGCGATGGCGACGACGGCAACACGCCGTGGCACGATCCGGCGATGCCGATCACCGAGCGCATGACGCTTGCCGACGGCCGGCCGCAGCGGCGCAAGCTGTTCGCGGCCATGGCGCAGCAGAATTGCGGACAGTGCGGCTATCAGTGCGAGAGCTATGCCGAAGCCCTGTCAGCGGGCATCGAGAGCAAGACCAATCTCTGCGTGCCGGGCGGCAAGGAAACACAGCGCATGCTGAAATCGCTGCTCGACGCCACGCCTGCCGCATCGCCGGCGGCGGCGACTGCCGAGCAGCCCGTCGTCGCCGCGCCCAAGGGTGCGCCCGGATACGCCCGCGACCAGCCGGTCGAGGCAGTTTTCCTGGGTGCACGGCGGATCACCGGCGATGGCAGCGAGAAGGATACCCGGCACATCGTCTTCGATCTCTCCAAATCCGGCATTGACTATGTGCCTGGCGACAGTTTCGGCGTGTTCGCCAGGAACGACGCCGCGCTCGCTGATCTGGTGCTTTGCGCCATGAACGCGCCGCCCGACTTTCCCATCGGCGGCAAGACCTTCCGTGACGCGCTGATCGAGGACTATAGCCTGGGATCGGCGCCCGATATGTTGTTCGAGCTGCTGTCCTATCTGACGGGCGGAATCCGGCGGAAGACGGCGATGGCACTGGCGAAGGGGCAAGACCCCGATGGCGATGCCGCCACGCTCGACGTTCTCGCCGCGTTGGAAAAATTCGGGCCCGTTCATCCTGATCCCGAAGCCTTCCTCGAATGCCTGGAACCCTTGCAGCCGCGTCTCTACTCGATCTCGTCCTCGCCGCTGGCGACGCCGGGCGAACTACATTTGACGGTCGACACCGTGCGCTACGACATCGGCTCGCGCCGCCGTCTCGGCGTCGCCTCGACGTATTTCGCCGACCGGATCGAGCCGGGCACGGTGATGAAGGTCTACATCCAGAAAGCGCACGGCTTCGGTCTGCCCGATGATGCGTCGACGCCGATCATCATGGTTGGTCCCGGTACCGGGCTCGCCCCGTTTCGCTCGTTCCTCTGGCATCGCAAGGCAACGGGATCGAAGGGCCGCAATTGGTTGTTCTTCGGTCACCAGCGTGCGGCGACCGACAGCTTCTATCGCGAGGAACTCGAGAGCTTCCTCGACGACGGCGTGCTGACGCGGCTGTCGAATGCTTGGTCGCGCGACGGAACCGGGAAGGTATATGTGCAGGACCGCATGCGGGAAGCCGGAGCCGAGGTCTGGTCCTGGCTCAAGGATGGGGCGTGCTTCTATGTCTGCGGCGATGCCAAGCGCATGGCCAAGGACGTGGACACGGCGCTCTGCGATATCGTCGCCGAGCATGGCCGGCTTAGCACGACTGCCGCGCGCGATTTCCTGACCGAACTGAAGGCCGCCGGACGCTACCAGACCGACGTGTATTGACGGCAACGGGCGTCAGCTTGCCAATGCGATGACGACGTCCGCGACAAAAAACACGGCGCAACTCAAGGTGCCCGCCACAGGCACCCACATCGGGGCTGTGAAGATGCCTTGCGGCGGCAGGGCGCGTTGGCCGGCCTCCCCGCGCTTGATCAGCACCAGCGCGACATTCACGAGCCCGAACACGACGAGCGTAATCCTGGCCGAAAGGTCGGCGAGTTGTCCGATCGGCAAGGCCACGGCCAGCACGAGCGCGACGCCCGTCGCGAGGATCGTGGCCAAGACCGGCGTCGACGTCTTGGAATTGAGGCGCGACAGCGCGCTAGGCAATGTGCCCGAGCGTCCGAGACCATATAAAACGCGTGACGCCATGATGAGATTGACGACGATTCCGTTCAACGTGGCGACAATGGCGATCCCGCTCATCACGCGCGGGGATCCTCCGGTCAACCGCTCGAACACCTGCGCCAGCGGCGCTTTCGCAGTCGCGAGTTTTGCCGGCCCGAGCGTGACGAGCGAAACCCACATCACCAGCACGTAAAGTACCGCCGTGATCGCCAATGTGAGGAAGATCGCGCGCGGCAATGTGCGCGACGGATCCTCCATCTCTTCGGCGATGTTGACGATCCCCTCGAAGCCGACGAACGCAAACACCGCCAGCATCGATGCCGTCATGATGCCGGCCCAGATCGTGACATCGAACGTGACCGGCACCATCTCGGGAATGCGGGCGATCACTTGCGGCTCGGTCAGAAAGCCGGCCGCGATGATGATCAGCAGCCCGCCGATCTCGATCAGCGTCATGATGCCCGCGAACGTGACGGATTCGACGATGCCGCGCGTTGCAATCGCGCCCATCGCGAGGACGACGCCCGCAATCACGATCGTGTCGGGCACGGGCACGAACACCCGGACATATCCCGCGGCGCCGACGCTGATTGCGGCGGCCGAAACGATCGCCATGGCGATCACCAGGAGGCCCACGGCGGACGCCATGCGATCCGAGCCGAAGCCGCGGCGCACGTACTCGGCCTCACCGGCAGCGACCGGATAGCGGCTGCCGAGTTCGGCGAGCGAGGCGCCCGTCAGTGCAACGAGGACGGCCGTGACCAGAAAGGCCAGCGGCGCATGGATGCCCGCGCGTCCGGCCGTATCGGCGACGAGCACATAGATTCCGGCCCCGATGGTCACACCAAGCCCGTAAAGCACGGCGTGTCCGAGTTTCAACCTGCGCCGCAGTGCCGGGGACCTGCTCGTCGCGCTGGCCAAGGTCATCGGGTGATAAAGCGGAACGGGACATTGACGACGATGTTGGGAGCACCGAGGCCCTTGGGAAATGGCGGGAACGGCGACGCGCGTTCGATCGCCGAGAGAGCAGCGTCGTCGAGCCGCTTCGAGCCGGAACTCGTCGCAACCTCGCGCGACAGGAGTTGGCCGAGCTGGTCGACGGTGAAGCGGACCACAACGGTCCCGGAATCGCGGGTCTGGGGGTTGACCTTCTTGCGTTCGATGTTCGAGCGCAGCTTGCCCAGGTACGCCATGCGAATGGTCGGGTCGCCGCCCGTCTGCTTGGCCGCGGCGCTCTTTTCTTCGACGACGACGGCCTCTGGGATCGCGTCGGCGGCGACGACTTCCTGCGGTTTGACCTGCTCGACCGGCGGTGTCTCGCGCAGGATCTCCTGCTCGTCGACTTCCTCGGCCTTCGCCGTGATGACCTCGCTCTTCTCAACTAATTCGGGCGGGGGCTCGACGGCCTTGATCTCTTCGGGCGGTGGCTCCTTGAGCGGTTCGGGCTCGGGCGGCTGTTGAGCCGCGACGGCGGCCTGCGCCTCCATCGGCACGTCGTTGGCGGACTGAACGACTTCCGTCGCCTCGCCGATCTGCGACAACCCCTCGACCGCGATCCCCTGTTCGATGTGAAACACGTCGGAGCCTTCGCCGGCCTCGAACGCCCGCTCACCTGCATCGACCGACACGAATGCCAGCGCCACCGCGGCATGCATCAGCCCCGACAGTCCCCACGTCGCATATTTGAGTCCCGACGACATCCGAACGATAGCCCGATCCTCTATTGCCTCACCGCGATCACTGCGCCTGCGTTGGCGGCGGCGCGACCTGAACCGGCGTCACACCGTTCGCGCTACTGGCCCCAGCGGCATTGCCAGGCTTGGGTTGCGTGAGCAGCGAGACGCGCTGATAGCCGCTTTCCCCGACCCGCGCCAGAACCTCCATGACGTCGCCGTAGGCACGCGTCTTGTCGGCACGCACGTAGACGATCGTATCGCCCTCCTGCGACTTCAACGCCTGCAGCCGCGGCACCAGACCCGACTGCGTCACGGCTTCGTCTCGAATATAGAGCGCGCCATCGGCAGCGACCGTCACCACCATCGGCTTCTTGGGTTGGCTGAGCCGCTTGGCCGATGAATTCGGAAGATCGACCGGCACGCCTGCGACCATCAGAGGCGCGGCCACCATGAAGATGATCAGCAGCACGAGCATCACATCGACGAACGGTGTGATGTTGATCTCCGCTAGAGGCCGATACGGAGAATCCTCACTGTCGCCGCCGCCCGGACTGACCGACATGCCCATCAGACGGATCTCCTGATCGGAACGGCATTCTCGCTCGCGGTATCGTGGCGGCGGGCCAGACGCTTGGCGAGCAGCGTGATCGCCGAGCCGATCCGATCGGACGCCCGTCCCAGGCTGACGGCGAATTGATTGTAGGCCATCACCGCGGGAATGGCTGCGACCAGACCAAGTGCCGTGGCGAACAACGCCTCGGCGATACCCGGCGCGACGACGGCGAGGCTCGTATCCTTTTGCTGCGCGATCGAGGTGAATGAATTCATGATACCCCACACCGTGCCGAATAGGCCGATGAACGGCGCCGACGAGCCGATGGTCGCGAGGAATGGCAGCCCCGCCTCGATCCGTTGCAGCTCGCGCTTCATTGCGCCGCGCATCGCGCGCTCCAGGCGGCCGCGCACGTCGTTGCGATCCTCGCCCATCGCCACGCCCTCCGTCGCTTCGCTGTGCGCCGCGGAATGGAGAGCCCCCACGAGGCCCCGTGCGTCGGCCGGAAAGCCGCCTTGCTGCGCGACATGTTCGAGTTCGCGCACATCCCGCTTCAGCCGCCACATGCGGATCGTCTTCTCGAAGATGAGGCCCCAGCATGCGACCGACGCCAAGACGAGGCCGGCCATGACGGCCTTTACCACCGGATCGGCATGCAGAACGAGGCTGAGAATTGAAAAGTCGCGGGCGGGTTCCATGCGTGTTCCAGTGTCTTATGATGATGTCGATTATTTGGACAGTTTGGCTTCCGCCCTGGAGCTCGGCGCGATCCGCGAGAGGCAATCAGGCACCTGCCCGCTGCCTGCCTTGCAATCCAGAACCTCACTGATGAGGAAGCTGCCGACTTCCGTGCACACCGCACCAGAGAGATCGAACAGCCGGACGGTGCGCTTCGATCCCTTGATCGGCGCCAAATCTATCGCGAACCGGCGCCCGATGATGCCGTCGGTGCGGAACATGAACAGGTCGAGCTTCAGCGCGTCGTAGTCAGTGGTCGCCTTGTTGTCGATCACGACATAAGCGCGGCAGCCCTTGTCTGACGACTCGAGCTTATTGAGCTCGATGCTGAGCGTGCTGGCGTCTTGAGCAGTCGCGACCGAGCACCCGAGAAGCAGCGCGACGGCAGCACCGAATACGCCCGCCGAACTCCAAACGTGACCACGCAACGCGACCTCCACTCTTATTCCACGACCCCTGCCACAGTCGACGTCGGCGGGGCACCTCTACGACCGACGTGCCGGCTGCTGTCGCGTCCTGTGGACCACTAACCCGATAGCGCGCCTTGTTTCAATGGCCTGCGCGTCTCCTCGGGGCCGAATGCAGCAATTCCTCGGTCAGGGGTGTTCTCAACCTCCACCAACACACCTGACGTCACCGTGCCATTGGTCGGCGCCACCGGCATCCGCAATCGGAGCCAACTATCGGGCATAGTTCCCGAATTTTCCTTTCCACTGTGACCGCAACGCAACTGGTCGGCCACAATGTCGCAGCCACGCAATGCGGAAGTGATTGATCAAGTTGTTTTCCGAATTGGCGAGACATAAAGCTTGTAATCGATATTTCCGAAAAAGCGGGAATGAAACCGGTTTTTCGGGACGAATTCCTGGAAACAATATTCCGATCGGGAAATATTCCCGAAACAGTATTGGTCCGAATACCAGCACCGCGCGAGCGATGTTGAAACAAGAAGACGGCCCGAAGGGCAGACGACGAGCAAAGACACCGACCAGTCGCCGCGTGCGGCCGGTCAGGGCCAAAGCGAATTTGGGGGCGACCGAGATATGAAGAAAGCAATTTGGGCCGCAGCGCTTGCGGCGGGAGCGGTCAGCGGCATTTCAGCCGAGACACAGGCTCAGCAAGCGCCGGTTCCCGCGGCACCTGCCGGGCAAAGCCAGTTGCCGCCGGTTGACGTGATCCAGAAGAAGGCTCCTGCACCGGCTCCCAAGCAGCAGGCAGCGCCGCAGCCGAAGGTCGCGCCCAAAGCTGCACAGCCGGCACAGCAGGCATCTCCGCCGCCGAAGGCCAAGCCCAAGGTCAAGCAGGCCGCGCCCGCTCCACAGCCGCCGCCACAGCTCGAAACCGAGGTTGTCGATACCGGCGCCGAGCGCGCGCCCGATACCGGCCGCTTGGCAACCAATGCCGCTCCAGGCTCGACGCCGGCCAGCTCGGACAGTCTGATCCCGCAGAACCTGCAGAATTACTCCGGTGCCGCGACCCGCATCAACCAGCAGACCATCGACGAGACGCGCCCGGTCACCACGCACGAAGCGCTCGCCAGCGTGCCCGGCGTCGTCACGGTGACCGACGACGGCCTGTCGCGCCACATCGGCATCGGCATCCGCGGCTCCAACTTCCGCCGCGCCCGCAAGGTTCTGGTGCAGGAGGACGGCGTCTCGATCAACTTCGCGAGCTACATCGACCCGTCGACGCACTACACGCCGCCGATGGATCGGGTCGAGAACATCGAGATCCTGCGCGGCACCGTCTTCGCACACGGCCCGCTGACCAACCACGGCATGGTCAACTTCCAGACCCTCAATCCGTTCGGCAAGACCGAGACGGTCATCAAGGGCGCATTGATCCACACCGAAGACGTCAACAAGGAGATGGGCAACTACCGCCACGTCCACACCCGTCAGAACCTCGGCAACGTCGGCGTCGTGCTGTCCTACACCGGCGGCGACGCCTCGGGTGCGTGGGACAACGAGCGCCTGACGTTCAACGACTTCCACGGCGCGATCGGCTGGAAGGGCATCGACCAGGACTTGACGATCTCGGCCGTCTACTACCGCCAGCGCGACAAGTATGACGAGGACAACTTCGTCGGCACGCGCGCCGAATTCATCGCCAACGGCCACCAGAAGATCGGCACATTCGGCGACGACACCGGCTTCAACACCTACAACGCCGACCACCGCTCGATCCAGATCGCACACAACTACTATGTCGACGACGACACCACGATCTCGACGCGGCTCTACACGCGCGAGCACAATCGCGACCGCTTCTCCGCACGCGACGGCGGCATCGACAATCCGCCCGATGGCCACATGCGCGGCCGCGAGCGCAACTATCAGCAGGCCGGCGTCGACAGCCGCGTCGAATTCGCCAACCGCCCGTTCCTCGCGGGCATGACGCAGGACATCCTCGCGGGCGTCCGCTACGAGTACCAGGGCCACCGCCGCTGCACCTCGTTCGGTCTGCCCGGTGAGTTGCTCAACGACGACAACGGCGGCAACTGCCGCTCGGAAGCCGGAGTCGGCGGCTTTCTCGACGACGGCATCCTCGAGAAGTTCGAGGCGAACTCGTTCGCGGCCTTCATCCAAACGGCGATCCACGTCACCAAGACGTTCACGGTGACGCCTGGCCTGCGCTTCGAGAGCTACGACATCGAGCGCACCATCCTGTTCGACGCCGGCCCGGATGGCACCGTCCAGACCTCGGAACACGACCACATCCTGCCCGGCGTCATGTTCTCTTGGCAGGCCATGCCCTACACGACGCTCTACGGCGGATATCACCGCGGCTTCGCACCGCATCTGTCGGTCGAGGCAGGAGGCAACTATCCGCTCGAGGAAGAAGTCGGCGACAACTTCCAGATCGGCGTCCGCTCGACCGCGCTCAAGGGCTTCACCTTCGATATCGCCTACTTCCACAGCTTCATCGACGACTACCAGCTCAAGGAGGCCTACACGGACGGCGGCGGCCTCGACGTCTACGGCTTGCTGGATGAGGTCGAATTCAAGGGCTTCGAGTTCGGAGCGCGCCTTGACTCCCGGCCGTTTACCGGCGGTCCGTTCAACCTGTTCACTCAGGTCAACTACACGCTGACGGACGCCAAAATCAAAAAGGGTGAGGATGCCATCTTCGAAGGCTTCCCGCTCGAAGACGTGTCCGGCAATCGCGTGCCGTTCGCGATCCGTCACTTCGCCAACCTCACCGTCGGCTTCGACTACAAGAAGATCTTCGATGCCAGCCTGACGTGGACCTATCGCGGCTCGTACTTCACGAATCCGCAGAACACCGTCGATCTGCTCTGCATCGACGACAGCGGCAATGCCGATCCGGGTTGCGCCGGCGCACTCGACGACCCCGACGAGATGATCGGCGGCAAGGTCGGTGGCCAATGGACGCTGTCTGCCCGGTCGAACCTCAAGGTCACCGATCAACTGACGCTGTTCGTGTCGGGTACGAACTTGACGGACGAACTCTACATCGCCGACCTGCAGGATGGCGCCAAGCCGGGCCAGGGTCGGACGATCATGGGCGGCTTCGTCCTTCGCTTCGATTGACCGGCAACCATAGCCTAATTGCAGTCTTGCCAAGCGCCGCTCCCAAAACAACGGGGGCGGCGTTTGCATTTGAATTTCGTGCGACACGACTCGACCGTGTCATTCAAGGACTGCGAATGGGAGTTCACTCGAAGCGAATTGGTGGCTGAATTGGCTGCGTCCGGATCACGCCGGGCAACTATGCCTCAGCACCAAGCGGCCAATGACGGTGTGGGCTCTCGGTTCGATTTCAAGACTTCAGCGCTTCCAAATTTGCGGCGGCCTGCATTGGAGACGGGGCTTGTGATTAATTTGCCACATTACTCAGCTCATAACTGATGCGGATCTGCATTCATGATTTGCCGCTGCGAAGAACGTTGACAAAGATACGTCCGTACTCGGGATCAATTTCTGCCCGCGATATTCATATCGGGAAATATTCCCGATATGGCGTCGGCTGGCAGATTCGACGTCACGAGCAAGTTCGAGACGAGGCAATCGGGTCTGCCGGCGAAGCATCTGCCGATGCATGACCATGCCTTCGGGGAGTGGGGCCTACACATGAAGAAGATACTTCTCGCAGTCGGACTGGCTTCCGGCGCGCTCGGTGCGATGTCGACAGGATCGGTCGTTCTCGGACAGCAGACACCTCCGCCTGCGGCCGCGCCCATCGAAGTGACACCCGCGACACCTCCCTCGGCCGCGCCGCAGCCCGCGACGCCCGCACCGCCGCAGACACAGCTGCCGCCCGTCGACATCATCCAGAAGCAACCGCCCAAGCCCGCGCCGAAGCAGCAGGCCGCACCGCAACCCAAGAGCGCGCCGAAGGCCGCACAGCCAGCACCTCAGGTCAAGGCTGCGCTCAAAAAGGCGGCGCCGGCCTCGAAACAGACCCCGCCACCTGCAGATGTGGAGCCCGCCATCGTCGAGGCGCAACCGGTATCGATCGACGCACAGCGCGCGGCGGGAGACGTGGTGCGGACGTCACCGCTCGGCGGATCCGAGATCGACGTCCGCAAAGTCCCGGGCAGCGTCAGCACGGTTTCGTCGGCCGCGATTGCCGGTGCCGGGACCAACGAGCCTCAGGACGTTCTGCAAAAGGAAGTCCCCGGCATCATCCTGAGCGATGCCGGCGGCAATGATCTTCGCGCGCAAGTCGAGTATCGCGGCTTCGGCGCCGGCAACCTGAACGGCTTCCCGCAGGGTCTCGCCGTCTACCAGAACGGCATTCGCATCAACGAAGTGTTCGGCGACACCGTGAACTGGGACATCCTGCCGAAGAACGCGATCAGCGACATCACGATCTTGTCCGGCAATCCGATCTTCGGACTCAATGCCATCGGTGGCGCCGCCAGCATCGTGATGAAGGATGGCTTCCAGTTCCAAGGCGTCGAGATCGACACGATGTTCGGCTCGTTCGGGCGCAAGCAGGTCGGCGTCCAGGTCGGCCAGCAAAGCGGCCCGTTTGCGGTGTACTTCGCAGGCGAGGCGATCGACGAAAATGGATGGCGCGACTTTTCACCTTCCGAAGTCAAGCGCGCATTCCTGGACATCGGCTTCAAGAACTCGGGCATCGAAGCCCATTTCAACCTGACCATGGCCGACAGCAAGGCCGGCGTCGTCGCGGCCTCGCCCGTCGAACTGCTCGAGATCGACCGCGCCCGCACGTTCACATCGCCGCAGACCACGGACATCGAAGTTTTCATGCCGTCGTTCAATGCGTCGGTGAAGGTGACCGATACCCTGACCGTCTCCGGCCTCGCCTACTATCGCCGCTTCCGTTCGAAGGTCGTCGACGGCAACGTGTTCGATGGCGAGGAATGCGGTGACGTGCTCGCCGATGCGCTGGCCGACAATCCCGCCGCCGTTCTCGCACCCGGCGTCGCGCCGACGGACATCTGCTCGGGTGAACTCGAAGGCAACGAGGTCGTCGCCATCGAAAGCGGCGGCCTCAACATCGACTCGGGCGTGGCCGCCGAGCCGTTCGGCGTGATCGATCGCATCAACACGAAATCCGAAAGCTTCGGCTTTTCATTGCAGGGCGCCGACAAGCGGCGGATCTTCGGTCACAACAATCACTTCATCGTCGGCGCGAGCTACGACCAGGGAAAGGTCGACTATCGCACGTCGTCCGAGCTCGGCAGCATCGGCGACCGTTTCGTCGTGACGGGAACAGGCCTCATCATCGAGGAGCCCGACGACTTCGCCGCCCGCCACGTCGCCGTCGACACCAAGTACCTCGGCGTCTACATGCTCAACGCGTTCGACATCACCGAGCATCTGACCCTGACATTCGGCGGACGTTTCAACTACGCCAAGGTCGATCTCGAGGACCTTTCGGGCGAATTCCCCGACATCACGTCCCAGCATAGCTTCCAGCGCTTCAATCCGACGGTCGGCGCGACCTACGAGATGATCCCCGGCATCACGCTGTTCGGCGGATATTCGGAAGCCAATCGCGCACCTACGCCCGCTGAACTCGCCTGCGCCAATCCGCTCAACCCTTGCCCGATCGAGAGTTTCCTGACGGATGACCCGCCGCTCGAACAAGTTGTATCCAAGACGTTCGAAGTCGGCCTTCGCGGCAAGATGAAGTCTCACGACGGCGTGCAGCGCCTCGACTGGGGTCTCGCGCTGTTCCAGACGACCAATGAGGACGACATTCTCTTCGTCGCATCGTCGACAACTGGCCGCGGCTACTTCTTCAATGCCGGCGAAACCCTGCGCCGCGGCCTCGAGGCGAGCCTCAAATACAAGTACGGCCCGCTGTCGACCTACGCGAGCTACAGCTACATCGAAGCCACCTACGAGACCGCAAACGAGTTCTCGTCGCCGGCCAACCCTAACGCGGTTCCGTGCGTCACGGTGCCGGACCAGGATTGCATCAACGTCCAGAAGGGCGACAGCATACCCGGCATCCCGAACCATCGCTTCAAAACGGGCTTCGACTACTTCGTGACACCGCGCTGGAAGGTCGGCGCCGACATGATCATCGCGTCCGGCCAGTATCACTTCGGCGACGAAGCCAACCTGCTGGACAAGCTCGGCGGTTACACCCGCGTCGACATCTCGACCTCCTACGATCTCACCAGCAACATCCAGCTCTACGCATTCGCCAACAACATCTTCGACAGAAAGTACGGCGTCTTCGGCACGCTGTTCGAGGCTGACGAGGCACCGGGTGATGTCGTCGCGCCGGGCTTCGCCTTCACCGACCCGCGATCCATCGTTCCGGGTGCGCCGGTGGCGGTTTATGGCGGCGTGAAAGTCAAATTCTGAACTGTCACGGCAGGGCAACCTAGCGGCGCTGGCACCGGCCAGCGCCGTTCCTATTTCCGTCAGCGCAAGACCAAGAAAAAGACCCCGCCGGAGGGGCGGGGTCGAGGTCGCTCGGGGAGGAAAATGCGAGGATGCGTATGGGCGACTGAAGCGCCCGGCATCCGAAGCGCCAGGCGCGGATGCTTGTGAGCATCCAGAGCGCCAACTTAGAAAACCCTCAGTAGCAGTGCTGGCGCAGCGTCCAATCCTTGATGCGGCACTTCTCGTTGCCGTTCTTGTCCATCACGCAAACCCGGTTCGGCAGGCGCTGGTAGTCGCACATGTAGTTGCCGGCGCGGCCCGAGAAGCCGTGCATTGGCTTCTTGAAGGTGTAGTGCTGGACGAAATATTCCTTGCTGCCGCCGCGGGCTTCGGCGGCGCCTGTGCCGGCCAGCGTCGTCACAGCGGCGACGGCGGCGAGTGCGAGGGCGGGGGCAACCTTGGCGAGGGTGATGAGCTTGGTCATGGCTGGTCTCCTGTGCGGGTTAGGGTTCGGTGGTCTCGTCGGCGTTTGTCGTCACCGCCGTGTCTGATGAACTGAACTTACCGGTCGGAGCCGGGACTGGCTGTTCCCTGCGAAACAGGGTGAATTATTGACTCACGCCGCAATCTGAGTGGCGTAGCCATGCACCGGAGCGGCACGACGCCGGGCGCTGGCCAACTCGGCGGTCACCGACCACACGAGGCCCTGCGGATTGAAGCCGCGCGAGGCGTTGAGCCGGGTTTCGGCCGCGGCCTGGAACGCGGCCTTCAGCACCGCGTAGCCATCGCGCATCAGAAGCGACCTGAGCCGGCGTGACGCGAAGGCTTCGAGCACGGCGCGGAACCGGACCAGGGTCGAGACGCCCGTCGCGGTGTCGCCGCTGAACCCGCGCCAGAACGCGGCCTCGAGCGCCGCGAGTGCTGTGGCGTCGGCGCCGCGCAACATCATGAGGCCGTGACCGCCGCTCACCAGCAAATCCAGCATACGGGCCAGGTGCGCCGCGTCGACACGCGGAACGTCAGTCGGATCGAAGGTGGCAGGCGCGGTCGTCGCGGGGATGGCGATCATGGCACAGGCTCCTTGGTTCGCGGTTCAGGCGCGGTTTGATGGGCCGAGCGCCGTCCAAGGCGAGCCCGAGACGAGAACGATCGCGCGCGGATGGCGCGCCTCGACGAGAAAATCGACATCCTCGCCAACCAGCGCGGGGCGGGCTTCGGCGTTGAGGATTTCGTTTCTTGAAAAGCGATATGAACGGCCGTCCTCGCCCTGGATGACGCCCACGCCGATGTCGCTGCGGAACTTCAGAATCTGGCCTTTCATGACTGTCTCCTTTCTCGCGGTTCGAGCCGGCACGACGCCGGTCATGTCGCGAGAATGACGCGGCCCCGCGGAACGCGCTGTTCCACGAGGCACACGTGTGCGATTTGCGATCACCGTCTGGCGATGCCCGATGACAAAAAAGGCGGACCAAACGGTCCGCCTTTCATTCATCAGCCAGGTTCAATGCGGCCTGCATGATTTGGCCGGGCAACGCGATCGGTGCGTCAGTCGGCGCGAAAGAAAGTGTCCACGCGCATCCCCGGCATGAGCTGGCCATTGGCCTGCATTTCGATCGTCACTTCGAGCACGTCGACGTCGTTCTGACGGCGCGGTCCACGCGGCCCGATGCGCGGCGCACCCAGCGTCGGCGCAAGCTTCGTCACACGGCCTTCGAAATCCTTGCCGACATAACCGACGGCGCGGACATAAGCCTTCTGGCCGGCCTTGATCTTGGAGATGTCGCCCTCGTCGACCTCGGCCTTCACCCGGACCACCGACATATCGCCCATGACCAGGAGCGGGTTCTCGGGCGATGGCGCGACCATCTCGCCGGACTTGACGTTGAGCTGCAGCACGGTTCCGGCGGACGGGGCGCGGATGCGGGTCTTTTCAAGCAGCGCCTCGGCGACGGCGACCTCGGCACGCGCGGCGTTGATCGCAGCCTCGGCCCGGTTGGGTGCCGGCAGGCCGGACTTCGACTGCGCCTTGACGAACCCTTGGCGCTCCTTCTTGAGCCGATCGCGGGCCTCGCCGAGCCGCTTCCTGGCTTCAGCTACGTCGCTGTTGCTGCCGCTGCGGTTGCGCAGCGCGGCCTGCATGAAGTCGAGCTCGAACCGCGCGCCGGTCACCGCTCGCTCGGCTGCGAACACGGCGTCTTCGGCCTTGCGCACGTCCTCGCGGCTCGACGGAAGATCGTTCTCTTTCTCCTTGCGGCGGGCGAGCGCCTCCGACTCGGCGGCTGCGAGCCGTGCGCGCATCTCTTCGTCGTCGAGGCGGAACAAAAGTTCGCCTTCCTCGACATTGTCATCGACCTTGACCAGGACCTCGGCGACGCGTCCCAGCAGGGCCGTGCCGATGCGCACCTCACCCGACTTGGGCTCGACGCGGCCGGGCGCGGCGGCGATCCAGTTGACCGCGGCTGCGGCCGCGGCGGCCTTTGCCGGCTCAACGGTTTTCGCGCCGATGAGCTTGTCGCCGTAGAGATATCCGCCGGCTGCGAGGAGCGCGGCAATGGAGAGAGCTGCTGCAATCTTGATCATGACGTTGGTCCTTCGTCGAAATCGTTGTGATGAGTCCGGTTTGGTCCGTGCGGGTCAGTACCGGCTCAAGCTGCCGGAGCGAGTGCGATGTCGTGCTTTACCTTCGTGGGGCGCTCGTCGGACGAGATGCGGCCGTCCTCGATGCGGATGATGCGGTCGGCGTAGGCGAGGGTGCGGTGGTCGTGGGTCACGGCGAGCACGGCGCGGGTCGGGTTCTGTGCGACGCGGGCCAGGAGCTCCATGACCGCCTTGCCGTTTTCGCTGTCGAGTGCCGCGGTCGGCTCGTCGGCCAGGATCACCGACGGCGAACCGGCGAGTGCGCGAGCCATGGCGACGCGCTGCTTTTCGCCGCCCGAGAGCTTGGAGGGGTAGGCGTTGATGCGATGGCCGAGACCGACCGCCTCGAGAGCGTTCTTTGCCGCGCGGACCGGATCGGCCGAGCGGGCGTTGCGAACGTCGAGCGCCAGCAGGACGTTTTCGAGCGCGGTCATCGTCGGGAACAGGTTGTAGGACTGGAACACGAAGCCGACATGGCGGCGGCGGACGGCGGCCAGCTTCTCGGCATTGAGGCCGTGGGCGGTATCGCCGCCGATCATCAGTTCGCCCTCGGTGGGCGTCAGGATGCAGCCAAGGATCGAGAGCAGGGTGGTCTTGCCCGAGCCCGAGGGGCCCATGAGCAGCGTCAGTTCGCCGGGGTTCAGCGTGACGTCGACGCCTTTCAGAACCTGGAAGCGGCCTTCGCCTTCGCCGAGAAACTTTGTAATGCCCTTGGCCGTCAGGATCGGGGCCGTCTGCATCGGAGCTGCGACGTTCGGCTTCTGGCTGGCGGTGTCGATGGCGGTGATGGTCATGGCTGAGGTCCCTTGATCGCGTGTCTGATGAAGAGACTTTGCCGGAACGGCACGTGCCGCGCTGTTCCGCGCGGCACAAGGCAGAATAACTTCCCTCCCCCCGTTTTTCACGGGGAGAGGGTGAGGATGCTTAGCGGCTGAACACGCCCGCCGGGTCGATGCGGGTCACCTTCATGATCGCGCTCATGGCCGCGATGGCGCACATGCCGATCGTCAGAGCAAAGAGCGCCCCCGCCAAACCTGGCGTCATGACGATTTTAAGGGTCGTCGCCTTGGACGCCTCGATGGCAATCAGGCTCAGCCCCAGCCCGGCCAGGTAACCCAGAACCGCACTCATCAGCGCCTGCAGCAGAATAACGAGATGGATGTAGCCGGCCGATGCACCCAGCGCGCGCAGCGTGGCAAACTCGTTCAAGTGGTCTTTGGTCGAGGAATAGAGTGTCTGGGCGACGATGACGACGCCGACGATCACACCGAGCAGCGCGCCGGCGATCAGCGCCATGCCGGCACCCGTCTTGAACAACCAATAGTTGGTCGAGCGGGCGCGGAACTCGGCGTGCGTCAAGACTTCGGCATCCTTGATCCGGGAGACGAGTTGCGTCCGCACCGCCTCGATGTCGGAGCCCGGCAGCGTGCGGACCAGGATGTAGGACGATTGCTCTGGGCCTGCGCCGGTCAATTGACGGGCCCGCTCCAGCGACGTGAACACATAGGGCAACGTGGTGAACGCGCGGATGCCCTTGGTCACAGCTTTTACGGTCACCCGCTGCTTGTTGATCTCGGCGCGCTCGCCGACGGCGTTGATGCCGAGATCGGGAAAGTACGACTGGTCGATCGCCACCGCTCCCGGCGCGTTCAATTCCGCGATGCTGCCCTCTTGAATGTTCCAGGGCTGCAGTCCGCCGCGCGTCCAGTTCGAGCCGACCAGCACAATCGCCTTGGTGCCGCCCTGCGGTTTCCGCCAGGACGTGAAGCCGACAACCAGCTCTTCCGCGCTCTGCACGCCCGGCGTCGAAAGCACTGGGTAGGTTTCGCGGCCGGTCAGCAGCGACGCATCGTCGAAGCTCTTGGTGCCGACCGGAACGACCCACAAATCAGGTTTGGCCTCATCGAGGACGACCGCAATCGTGCGCTCCGAGCCCAGGTAGAGGCCACACTGCACCGCGACCAGCACCACCGAGAACACGATGCCGATCAGAGTGACGACAAGGCTCATGCGATCGTGGAACAGGTTGCGGAACGCAAGCTTCGGCGCCATGCGGATCGCCTTCAACTTGCCATCGGACAGCGAATGGTCGGCGGTAGCGTTCAGGGTGGGGTCGATGCCGGTCATGGCACGGGTCCTTGTCGTTGGATCTGGTTAATCGGGCAAAATCATCCCGTGCACCCTCGACCGACGTGTGCGGCTGGTCCCGGTCCCATCTCGGCGTCCCGCGAAATCTGCGAGATCATGCCGTTCGTGGACCGCGCCGTGTCGTCGTCTTATCCAGTGATAAGGCCATTTTGCCGGAAACACGCGACCGACATCATGGAAACCTTAGCACCGGCACGGGATCATCGGGCAAGTGGTGGAAAATAGAGCGGCCGCCGGGATTGAAATCCAGGCGGCCGCTTTCCGGTTCAGTCGTTGCAGCGCACCGAGATGGTGATGCCGGCGGAGGGGACGAAGCGGCGGCAGTCGCTCTTCTTTTCGACCTTCTTGTCGGACTTCTTCGTATCCTTCGTCTCGACCTTCGCCTCTACCTTGGGCTCTGGCGTCACATCGACGATCGCGGCGTTCGCCGGGACAAGGGCCGCGCTCTCGACCTTCTGCGTGTTGACCACTGCCGGCGGCGTCACTGTTGAATTCTCGATCTTGGCGGCGGCCTTGAGATCCGTCGCCGCCGGTGCGGGATTGGACACCGGCTTCGACACGGCCGTTGCCTCGAGCGGGATGGCGTTGGTCGCGACCTGCTTGATGGCCTCCGATTTCTCGGACTTTTCAGCCACCTTGGCCGGCGCCGACTTCTTCTTCGCGGGCTTGTCGTCGTCGTCGTCGTGACGGGTGGCGACATGAACGGGCTTTTTCGGTGCCGGGCGGCCGTAGGAGCGGATGGCGCCGTACTTGGGCTTGTCGCAGGACGGCGAGCCGTAAGAGCGCTGGCTGTAGGAGGGGCTGTAGTAACCCTGCGTCGGGCGGGCCACGAACGAGCCGAGGGGGCCGCCGAAGCCAAGGCGCACGCCACCACCTGCTTCAGCGGCAGGGGTGATGAGGGTGATGCCGGCTGCGAGGACTGCGGCGACGGTGAGGATCGATTTGGTGGTCATGGCGGGCTCCCTTCGAGGATCAGAGTGGTGGTTGGTTCGGTTGTCTGTTGGATGCCGGAGGTTTCTGCCTTCGCTCATCTTGTGATCTGACAATCGCCCACCCGGCGTCCGGCCGCTGTCACCTGCGGCACAGGACCCGAACTTTCTGAGATTTTTTGTTTCGGGCCCTGTGAAGGCCGGAAATCCGGGCGTCAGGCAACGAGACGGACCGGGACAGCCTGCCGGCCGGCCGGCGCCACCCGGCCCAAGAATTCAAGGGCCCGCGCCAGCACGACGTGGCGTTGCCGATCGACGGTCACATAATGATAGCTGTCCTCAAGTACGCACATGTCGACGGCGCCAGGCAACTTGCGTTGCAGGTGCCATGCATTTGACAAACCTGCATAATCGTCCTCGCGCGGGTGGACGATCAGAGACGGCTGATCGACCCGGCCCAGACATTTGAGCGTCGCCTTGGCAAGCCAGCGCCGCTCCAGAACCGCAATGCCGGGCGTGTGGGTCGGCGCCCGGCCGTTGCGCGCCGCACAGTCCAAGGCCGAGCGCACGAATGCCCGAACCCGGTCGTCCTTGATGCCGTTGTTCTGCGCCGCCGGAAACCACACGAAGCGCGCGATCCACTTGTGGCGCACGAGGCCGAACAGCCGCGCGTACCACGGGATCGACCAGCCATTGAGCCACAACGTCGGCGCGAACAGCAGCGTTGCGGCAACCCGAGCGCCCCGATTGGCGGCTAGCATCAACGCCAGCACGGCCCCGGTCGACAGCCCGCCGACGACGACTTCGTCGCAGCGCGCTTCGAGTGCGTCGAATGCCTGTTCGGCACTCTGATACCAATCCTGCCAGCGTGACGCGGCCAGACGCTCGGCGGTGCCGCCGTGTCCAGCCAGCTCCGGGCACTCGACGTCATATCCTGCCCGTTGCAAACCATTGGCGACAAACCGCATTTCCGCAGGAGAACCACAAAGCCCGTGCAGGAGCAGCACGCCGACGCGTTTGCCGCTCGGGTACGTATCGGGCTCGACCGCGCCGTCAATTGAGCCGGTGGCCCGCGCTTCATCGCCGTTTTCGATTTTGCTGCGTGTCATCGTCCGTCCCGCCCCTCCCGATGATCGACCCCAAGACGCGGGGCCAGCGCGATGCCGGGGCAAAGGGCCCGAGATCGCTGGTCAGGACAACGCTATGGGGTGTGGGGACAGGCCGCTGTCTCGGGGGGAACATCGACGATCGAAAGACCAATTCAATTGCGTGGCGTGGAAGTGCGTCATTCCTCGCCGCTGATGACGCCGCTGACGAGGTTTGCCTCGGCCAGCGCCGCAGCGTCGATGCCACCGGCCGCGCCGTTTACCTTAATGCCCACTGCGAACCCGGCGAGTGCGGCTGCCTGGGCCCGTCGCGCGGCCGCCGCTTGTTCGAGATCAACGGCGTTGAATGTCACCACGTCACCGGGCCGCAATCGGCCTGCCGCAGCGAGATCAGCCGTAATGACATGGGCGATACGCGGATATCCGCCCGTCGTCTGCCGGTCAGCCAGCAGCATGATCGGCTGGCCGTCTCCAGGAACCTGGATCGCGCCGGGTGCCAATCCCTCGGACGACCCCTCGCCCGGCCTTAGCGAGGTAACCACCTGGCCGGATAGCCGCAATCCCATCCTGTCGGCGGCTGTCGTCACCGTATATGAGCCGGCGAGAAACGCAGCTCGAGCCGCAGCCGCGAAGTCGCGATCCGGCTCGCCCATGAGCACGCGCAACGTTTCCGGCCGGTTGAGTTCGAGCATGGGGGCCGATCGCTCCGGTCCGTCCGGGGCAGATATTTGACCGAGCGGAAGCCGATCGCCACTTCTCAACGCGCGACCGTCGAACCCGCCGAAGCCCGCACGTAGGCTCGTTGCGCGGCTTCCAAGGACCGGTGGAGCTGCAAACCCGCCCGCAACCGCGAGATATCCAGCCGCGACGCTCCGGGGCGCGACGACCTTGAGCCGATCTCCGCGCGTGAGCATGACCGAGTACAATGGCGGTGTCCGGCCCCGGCCCGCGATTTCGAGCGCGATATCGCCGCCCGCCACGGCTACGCGCACGTATTCAGCGGCCACCATGAACACCGGGCCGGTCAGCGCGACTTCGAGCGCTGCCATATCGGGTGCATTTCCCGCCACGAGGTTAGCCGCTCGAAAAGCCACCGCGTCGAGCGCGCCTGACACGGGTACGCCGAAACGCTGGAACCCGGTACGTCCGAGATCCTGCAACGTTGTCCGGAAACCCGCTTCGATGACCTCGAGGTGCGCCATCAGCCGGTATCCGCATCGGGCGCGATCCGCCAATTGCCCGCGCGCACGCCGTCCGCGATGCGCTCATAGTCCTCGCGGCTGACGGCGTCGAAACGGACCGCATCGCCCGGAGCCAGCACCGACGGCGGCACGGCCGTGACGTCGAAAAGCGGAACTGGCGTGCGGCCAATGACGTGCCACCCTCCCGGGCTCACGTTCGGGTAAATCGCCGTCATCGCCCCAGCGATCGCGACCGATCCCGCAGGGACCTCGACGCGCGGATTGTGCCGCCGTGGAAATCGGAGCGTCTCATCGAGGTCGCCCATGTAGGGAAACCCTGGAAGAAACCCGAGCATGTAGACGTGAAAAAAGCGGCCGGCGTGGCGTTTGACGATCTCGTCAGGATGAAGGCCGCTCCGCTCCGCCACCTCGGCGAGATCGAGCGCCAGGGCGGGATCGTAGCAAGCCGGGAACGTCCACCGCCTGGCACGTCGCAGCGCGACAACGTCCGGCAGTTGGGTCACCAACGCGGAAAGTCGCTCCGACAAGTCTCGCACGTCGCGAACTTCGGGATCGAAATGCACCGTCAGCGACGCCATCCCAGGTACGACTTCGATGAGCCCCGCGCCGCCCTCAGCCATGACCCGCTCACCCAGCGCGAGCACGCGCCGCGACTGATCCTGTCGGCGACTCGCCTCCGGCAAGATGCGATCCATCGCATCGCCGAGGATCACCGAGAGCGCGCTATCGCCAGCGGGAACGATGCGCGCGGCCGCTGCGCCAAACTTGCCGCGGGCGTCCGGAACTGGGGGACTTTTCGTCGTCATCTCGGGCAGTGCCGTTCGTTCGATCCATACGGTGATGCGCGCGGGCCCATGTTATAGCGAAATCGAGCGGAGGGCATTCCGGGGCCAGCCGCACTCTAAGGGCGCGGGATGACACGGACCATAAATCTCAATGCCGACGTGGGCGAGGGCATCGGCGACGACGCCGCGTTGCTGCGCCTCGTGGCTTCGGGAAGCATCGCCTGCGGGGGACATGCAGGCGACAGCGACACCATGCGCCGCACGCTGTTGGCCGCCAAAGCCAGCGGCGCCAGCGCCGGAGCACACCCGAGTTTCCAAGACCGCGACGGGTTCGGCCGCCGCGAATGGCCAATGAGTGAATTGGCGATCGAAGCCCTCGTCGGCGATCAAATCCGCGCGCTCCTGCACGTCGCATCGCAGAACGGCATGGTGTTGGGCCACGTCAAGCCGCACGGAGCCTTGTATAATATGGCCGCGCGCGACCTCGGCATTGCCCTGGCCATCGGACGAGCCATTCGTGCCATCAACCCAAGTCTCGTCTACGTCGGCCAATCCGGATCGGCGATGGAGACCGCCGCGGCACAGCTCGATTTGCCATACGCGCGCGAGGCGTTCCCCGACAGAGCCTATGGCGACGACGGGCGTCTCCTGCCGCGCACCACGGCGGGCGCGGTCATCGACGATCCCGAAGAGGTTGCGGCGCGCGCCGTTCTCATGGCGCGTGAGGGGGCGATCGTCTCTGCTGCCGGGACCCGTCTCGCACTCGCAATCGACACGCTCTGCATTCACGGCGACACGCCGGGTGCGATCGAGATCGCTCGCGCGGTGCGCGCGGCGCTCGGAGCGGCCGGCATCTCGATTGTTCCACTTTCGGCCACGCCAACCACGTGACCGAAGCCGCCATGCCGGGCCGGATCCGGCCCGGTTGCTGGTGGGCAACTGAAGCGCCCAGCAGAGAGTTGGCATCCGAAGCGCCACCCTCCGCGCCGGGTGCGGGTCGGCACCTGAAGGCGCAACTCATCAGTGCGCGCCGGCCTTGCGGAACAATGTCGAAGCGAGCAAGCCTGCACCGACGGCCAACGACACGCAAAACAAGCCGTACAGCAGCGGCTGTCGGTGCGCGAAGTTGTACATCAGCAATTCGAACCCTTGGCGCGACAATGAAACGGATGTCGTCGCCTCGCTCAGTACTGCGCCGTTGCGGATCAGGTAGACCCGCGCTTTGACAGGTCCGACCGGCACGTTCGCCGGCAGTTCGATGGTCGCGCGGAACAAGCTGCGGCCTATGAAGGCAACGCCATAGTCGCTGCTGACGTACAGTCCCTCCTTACGCTTGAGCCGCACGATCGCATCGCGGAAATTTTGCGCTTCCTCGGCGGAGATTCCCGATGCGAGTGCCTTCGACGCGATGTTCATCGGAACATGGCTGAAGCCGATGGCATGAGCATCACGGACGTCCGGCTCGGCGAGTTCGTCGACGGGGCGCGTCGATGCGATGGCGTAGTAGGTGGGCAGGCTGGCGAAACGGATGGACGACGTGTTCACCCAGAGACCGCCGACGTTGCTCTTCTTGCGCGCGACGATCGGAGACAACGTTCCCTCGACGATGACCACCACGTCGTAGAAGCCTGATTCCGCACTCGCCTGTTGGCTGTTCTCGACGGTGCCGAAGACGATGATCTCGGTGCCGTTGAAGCTGGACGTTACAGCCACCGAGCGCGACGACACGTCGACCTCGATGCGCTCCTTGCCGGCGACGGCCACTGCGTCTTCCTTCGGCGCGGCCTCCGCCGCTGCTCCACGGGCTGGCTGGGCTGGCGCACCGGACGTGGCGGCGAACATGACGGCTGCGGCGGCCAGCGCGGCACGCATCGCGTTGTGCAACTGGCGCATCAGTGTCCCCCTGCCAATGACGAGAGCGAATAGAGTTCGTTCGGCCTCACCACGAGATCCCAACCGAGGCGCAGGCAGACGAGCAGGACGAGCGCCGCGAGCAGGAAGCGCAGTTGCTCACCCTTCAGCTTTTCTCCCGCGACCGTTCCGAACTGCGCGCCGATGACGCCGCCGATCATCAGCAGCAGCGCGAGGACGATGTCGACCGTGTAGTTCTGCGTGGCGTGCAGCACCGTCGTGACCGCCGTCACGAACGTAATCTGGAAAAGCGACGTGCCGACGACGACATTCGTCGGAACACGCAAAAGGTAGATCATCGCCGGGATCATGATGAAGCCGCCGCCAACACCCATGACGCCGCCGAGGAAGCCGACGAACGCGCCGATGACGATGGGCGGAATGGCGCTGATGTAGAGCTTCGAGCGATGAAAGCGCATCTTGAACGGCAGGCCGTGGATCCAACTGTGCTGGCCCGGCTTGCGGCTGGAAACTGCGACGCCAGAACGGCTTTTGCGGATCGTGTTGAGGCTCTCGATCAGCATCAACGTGCCGATGCCGCCGAGGAACGAGACATAGGCCAGCGACAGCACGAGATCGAACTGTCCCATTCGGCGCAGGATCTTGACGACTTCGACGCCGAGGTAGGATCCGACAATACCGCCGGCCAGCAGCAGCACACCGAGTTTGATGTCGACGTTCTTGCGCCGATACTGCGCGATCGCGCCCGATACCGATGACGCGACGATCTGCGCGGCTTCGGTGCCGACAGCAACCGCCGATGGGATGCCGGAAAAGATCAGGAGGGGTGTCATCAGGAACCCGCCGCCGACACCGAACATGCCGGACAGGAAACCCACCGCCGCGCCCATGCCGAGAAAGACGAAGATGTTCACCGACATTTCGGCGATCGGCAGATAGAAGTTCATGCGCTTTTTCCCGGCGCCCTAGCGAGCGCGTTCGCGTTCACCCTCGACCCGTACCAATGGCGGACACTCGGCCTGCGATGAGCCGACCGATCGTCACGATCCACATCGGCCTCCGCGAGATCCGTTTATCCATAGATCAACGGCGGCGGCCCAGGTTCGAGTGCTTTCGCAATCGAGGATCCACCGTTATGTCGCTACGTCACGTCGCGACCCGGCAAGACCGGCACGTCAGAAAGGAGTTTGGCATGAGCCGACTCTCGTCCGTGCAAATCTATGGGTGCCGTCCACGTCCCGAGACGATCACGATCCGAGCAGCGCTCATGCTCTGTGCGGCTCGCGAAGCATCTATTGAACAGTGACACGCAACCAACCGTCCCGTCGAGGTCGAATAGGTCGCAGGAGCATATGGTTGTGGGTTGGTTGTGGCCTCGATGCCGCGATCGTTCGGGCGCCTTGACGCTCGACGTTTCGGGAGCACATTAGTCAGTATGTCCGAAACGCCCCCCGAGCCGCCGAACCCGCCCTTGCCGCCGGCCCCAACGGCGCCCGCAACGCTAGATGCCGTCGACGCGCCGACACCGAACCAATTGACTCAAGACGAGGGCGCGACCACTGCCGGCCAGCGACCGACCGGGCCGGACGTCATCGCGGCCTATCTCAAAACACTCGGCAACACGCCGGGAGTCTACAGGATGCTCGATCCCGCGAACGAGGTCATCTACGTCGGCAAGGCCCGAAATCTCAAGGCGCGCGTATCGAATTATGCGCGCATGGGCGGACATACCAACCGCATCGCTCGGATGATCGCCTCGACGGCATCTATGGAGTTCGTGTCCGTCAGAACCGAGGCCGAGGCGCTGCTTCTCGAAGCCAACTTGATCAAGCGGTTCCGACCGCGCTTCAACGTCCTCCTGCGCGACGATAAATCGTTTCCATACATTCTCATCCGACGCGATCAGGAGAGCCCGCAGATCATGAAGCATCGCGGCACGCGCAACATAAATGGCGATTATTTCGGACCCTTCGCGTCGCCATCAGCCGTGGTGCGCACCATCAACGGTCTGCAGCGCGCATTCCTGCTGCGCTCGTGCTCCGACAGCGTGTTCGAGAGCCGGACCCGGCCGTGTCTGCTGCACCAGATCAAGCGATGCGCGGCGCCGTGCACGGGCGAGATCGCGCACGACGACTACATGGGGCTGGTCGGCGAGGCCATCCGCTTTCTGCGCGGCGAGAGCCAGAATGTTCGGGAGATGTATCAGTCGCTGATGGAGGAGGCTGCGGAGAAGCAGGAGTACGAGCGCGCGGCCCGGTTCCGCAATAGGCTGTGGGCATTGGCGCACGTCACCGCCGATCAATCGATCAACACCGAAGGCGTCGACGAGGCCGACGTATTCGCCGCCCACCAGGACGGCGGGCAGACCTGCATCCAGGTGTTCTTCTTCCGCACAGGCCAAAACTGGGGCAACCGCGCCTACTATCCGCGCGCCGACCGCACGCTGCCGGTCGAGGAAGTTCTGGCGAGCTTCATCGCACAATTCTACGATGACAAGCCGGTGCCGCGGCTGATCCTGCTCTCGCACGACATTGCCGAGCGGGCGCTCATGGCGGAAGCGCTGACCACCAAGGCCGAGCGCCCCGCCCCGGAGGGGGCACAGCCGGCTGAGCCAGCCCGGCGGGCACGACAAGTCGAGATCCGCGTGCCCGAACGCGGCGCGAAGTCCGATCTGGTCGAGCATGCGCTGACCAATGCGCGCGAGGCCTTGGGCCGCAAGCTCGCCGAAACATCGTCGCAGGGGCGCCTGCTCGAAGCAGTGGCCGAGCGCTTCGAGCTTCCCGCCATCCCGCGTCGCATCGAGGTCTACGACAACAGCCACATTTCAGGCACCAACGCGGTCGGCGGGATGATCGTCGCCGGGCCGGAGGGGTTCGCCAAGGCGCACTACCGCAAGTTCAACATCAAGTCGACCAGCCTCACCCCAGGTGACGACTACGCCATGATGCGCGAGGTTCTGACGCGGCGGTTCAAGCGGCTCGCGGGCACGGCGACCGTACCCGAGGCCGAGCATTCAGCGGTCAGCGACACGGACCGCGATGCGACGATCGAGGCCAATTCCGACATGGAAGCGGACGTTGCAGACGGCATCGGTGTAAGGGATCTCACCGTGCCCGACCGCCCCGATCTCGTGCTCATCGACGGCGGTGCGGGGCAACTCGCGGTGGCGCGCGAAGTGATGTCGGAGCTGGGCTTGAGTAGCCTTCCGCTGATCGGGGTCGCCAAGGGCCCCGACCGCGACGCCGGGCGAGAACATTTCCACATCCCCGGCCGCGACCGCCCGCTGATGCTCGAGCCGCGCGACCCCGTTCTCTATTTCGTGCAACGCCTGCGCGACGAAGCGCATCGCTTTGCGATCGGCACGCATCGCGCCAAGCGATCGAAGGCGATCGGTATCAATCCGCTCGACGAGATCGACGGCATCGGCCCGACGCGCAAACGCGCCTTGCTCAAGCACTTCGGGTCGGCCAAGGCGGTGAGCCGCGCCGGAATCGAAGACTTGAAAGCCGTGCCCGGCATCAACGCCGAGATGGCCGAGCGCATTTATGGCTTCTTCCACGACGGCAAGGGCTGACGCGCGTCGCAATGCCGTCGCGCTTTCCCGAATTTGGAGATAGACTTATATTTTACAGCACTCGGCAAGATTTTGCGTAGGGCGGAGGCGCGAGATGTTGAGGCGTTTTCATATACTTGCAATCGTATTTTTGCTGCACGCGGCGGCAGCTGGCGTGGCGGCGGCCCAGTCGGGATGGGTCAAGATCGCGAGCCAGACGTTCGACACGAAAAGCGAAATTGCCGGCTTCGTGCCGACCGCCCTCGCTGCGGGCACGGCGATCCGGCTCGAAGCCAAGCAGGGCAACGTCGCGCTGCAGGCCGTGGTGGTGACGTTCGGTCAGGGCCGGGTCCACGTCGAGGAACGGCCGATCGTTCTCAACCAGGGCGAGCGGACACGGCCGATCCAGATTTCTGGAAGCGATGTTCCGGTGCGTTCCGTCGAGATCGTGCTCGCTCCCGGGACGAGCGGAAAGGCGACCATCGAGGTCTGGGCACTGCAGGCCAGCACGCGCGTCGCCACGATTCCGACTGCCACGACACCGGGCTACAGCGGCAGGCCGGTTGCAAGGGTCGGAGATGCGTCAGAAGCTGCCGTAGAACGAACATCCTCTACAGAACGAGCGTCTGACACCCCGGCCAAGCAGGCCGCCGAGTACGAATCGAGGCGCCGCGCCGCCGATTCACGGTCTGGATCGACGACACGCGCGATCGATCGGCAAACTGACGGTGCCAGGCACCTTGAAAGGTCCCGCGTCACCACGACCGAGGTCAGGCCGACCCCCGCGCATCCGACATCGGCATCCGTTCCAACCTCGTCCTGGGAAAAATCGTACCGCGGCGCGAAAGGCTTGACCGAGGAAAACGTCAAATCAGTCGAAGCAGCGTTCGAAACGCTTGACGCCTGCGTCGCGGCCAAGACCTGCACCCCCGTGCCGATCTTCTTTGGAACCAACCGCAACCAGACCCAAGCCAGCGGACGCATCTCGTTCGGCATCGAACGCACCAGCAGCCTGCAGCTCGGGCGGGTCTTCGTCACCGTGCCGAGCAAAAATCGCGCGAAGGGCCAGCTCAACGTACCGGGCGCTTCAGATTGGCTTCGCGGCACGCCGGAAGGCGGCGATCCAAAGCGTCACTTCAGCATTCCGAAAACCGGCATCAAACTCTATGCGAACGAAAGCGATTTCGTCGCGGCGGTGAAGGAGCACGTCGCGAGCGGCGTCGGCACCCACAAGGATCACGCCTTCGTCTACGTGCACGGCTACCGCGTGCCGTGGGAATTCGCGGCGATGCGGACCGCGCAGATTGCGTACGATCTATCACCCGACGACGCACCGTTCGGCACGCCCTTCCTCTTTTCCTGGCCGTCGCAGGCAGCCTTTCTGGACTATGCGACCGACCTCGAAGTCTCGCGCATCTCCACGCCACATCTCGTCCGCTTCCTGCGCATGGTCGTCGAAAAGACCGGCGCGACGCACGTCCACGTCATCGGCCACAGCATGGGCAATGTTCCGGTCATGAATGCGCTCGCCGAGATTTCGCGATCCACACCAGCCGTCAAGTTCAGTCAGGTTATTTTGGCGGCTCCCGACGTCGAAAAGCAGGAATTCGCCGATCTCGCCAAGGACGTCGTGAAGATCGCCAAGGGCGTCACGCTCTACGCGTCGTCGAGTGACATCGCGCTGCTCGCCTCTCGCCTCGTTCGCCGCGACAAGGCGCGAGCCGGAGACGCCAAGGATCCGCCGGGGCCTTCGATCGTCGACGGCATCGACACGATCGACATATCGCGGCTGGCGACGGGGTTCATGTCATATCTGTCGTGGAACCACGATCAGTACGCCGACAGCCCCGTACTCCTCAACGATATTTCGACACTCTTCCGCACCGCCGAAAAGTTGAAGCCCAATCAGCGCAACATCAGCTTCCGCTTGCAGCAGGCGCCAGCGATACAAGCCAGATTCTGGCGCTACCAGGACTAGCTCGCGCTGAGTTCATTCGGCTGTGATGAGCGTCGACGCCGGCAACGGACTACGATCGGCCTCAGCCCGTTGCAAAATTGCCGACGACAGATGATCTCGCCGACAACTCACAGTGCCGTAAGCGATAAATCGCATATGGCTGCTGCGTGCGCTCGGTGTGTCGCGACGTTTCCAACTCGGTCTGCCGGTTCCTCTACGGCAACTGACATTGATCAGTGTTTACATCTCCATTAACCGAGCATTTACGATGACTCAGAACCCACTGATTCGAGGGCGAGCCATGACTAAGATCCATGCAATGCGATTGCCGGCGGCGACTGTGTCGACGCTCTCTCGGCTGGCGGCCGTTCTGCTCGCTTCGACCGCGCTTCCGAACCTTGCGGCGGCGAGCGACTGGACCCAGGCCTACATCGCGATCGGGATCGGCGCCGATGCCGTCACCGGCGAGATCGTCGGGGCCGACGGTTTCGGCAACTCGGTCACGGCGGATGGCCTTGGTGGCGGCGACATCGGCCTCAGCTTGCGGGTCGGCGCGGACTATCAGATCAACAACTGGCTGGTTTTTGGCGTGTTCGCCAACTTCGACTGGTCGAATATCGAAACGACGGCCTCCATCACCGATGGCGTCGATACGGCATCAGCCAAGTTGATGAAACTCAACTACGCCTGGGCCCTCGGCGGCCGCGCCGGCGTCGTCGTCGCCCCCTCGCTCATGGTCTACGGTTTGCTCGGATACACGCGCGTCGATCTCGACGACCCGAGTGTCACGTTCGGCGGCACGACGCTCAGTCTCGATCTCCCGAGCTATGGCGGCATCGTCTTAGGCGGCGGCTTCGAGCATAAACTCACCAACAACGTCTCGCTGACCGGTGAATACCGCCAGTCGCGCTTCGATGCCGAAACGCTGTTCTCAACCGCCGGGTTCACCGTCACCGGCGAGCCGACGCTGCATGTCGGCCGCATCGGTGTCGCCTATCGCTTCGGCGGGGCCTCAGCCGAACCCGCGCCCTACACCGGCGGCGGAGCGGCGGTGAACCGCTGGACCGGCATCTACGTTGCGGGCGGCCTCGGCGCCGACGCGATGACGCGAGACCTGTCGCTGTCCATCCCCGGCGTCAACGTCAGCGCGGCCCTCGACGGCCTCGGCGGCGGCGACATCGGAGGAACGATCTCTGTCGGCTACGACCGCATGATCGGCGACCGCTACCTGCTCGGCGTGTTCGGAATGTACGATTTCTCGGGCCACGAAACCGAGATCTCGGCCAATGTCCTCGGCACCACGGCGAGCATCGATCTCCTGAGCCTCGAACGAAGTTGGAGTGTCGGCGCACGCGCGGGCATGCTGTTGGCCGACGACGTACTTGCCTATGGTCTCATCGGCTACACGCACGTCGAATTCGCGGATATCTCGTTCGGAGCCGGCGGGTTCGGCGGCGGATTCGAGTTTCCCGAGTTCTCCGGCGTGATGCTGGGTGCCGGCTTCGAAAAAAGCTTCGGGTCCGGTTTGTCGCTTCGTGCCGAATACCGCGTTTCGCTGCTGGGCGAGGAATCCCTGTTCGCGATCCCCGGCGTCGTGAGCCTCGAGATGGACCCGACCATTCACACAGCGCGGCTGCTGCTGGCGTACAAGTTTAATTCGGGCGAGTAACGCAGCGCGCCAACCTGCGGCCGGGGAAGATCACTTCCCCGTTCCATGCACTTCAAAATAGACGCGCAGCAGCGTTTCAACCACAATCGCCAGTTCACCCGGCTCGAGCTTGCCGTGCCCCTCGAGCAGTACGCCGAGTTCGCGGCCGCCGGTTCGTCCGTTCAACGCTCCCCCGTCGTCGCGGACCAATCCAGTGCGCGCGAGGTCGGCCGCGGTTTCATGACAACCTGCGCATTTCGCTTTGAACACCGATGGCGTGGCGGACTGCGCCGTCAGCATCCGGCAGACCTCCTCGGCTCGTTCTTCACCTGCCCCGTGCCCGACGAGAAACGCGCACACGTCACGATCGGGCTTGCGGCCAGCCAGCCGGCCTTCCTTGACCTTCAGATGGTTGCGCGCGAACTCGCCCGCGTGCCGATGACAACTGGCGCAGCGGCTATCCCAGAATGCGTGAAGATCGACCGCGAAAGCGCGCGGCGCCGGCATCATACCGGCGATCGTCAGCGTCACGGCCACCGCGACGAGCCAAGTGCGCCGGCCTTGGGATCGCAGTTTTGGAGCAGATGTGACGTGCATGGCTGAAACTCGATTGTCGCGAACGCATAACCGTTCGAGCTTGCGCGCCGTGCCGGGCGCATCATTGATACCCGTCAACCGCCTCGGATCTGGCAGGTCCACATGGGGCCTCGTCGTCTGGGAGGCGTGTTCAACCGGAGAATAGACCGCGCCATCAAAGCGCGGATTTTCCGTCTGTTTCCGCACAACAGCCATCCGCGGCGGCGGCCAACACGTCCTTGACGCCGCAAGCTGCGGATGGTGTACCAAAGCCATGGATCAAACTGCCCCCCGGCCGCTCCGCGGCGCGCGCCCGATGAGCTTGCCCAACATCCTGACGTATGGGCGAATTCTGGCCGTTCCTGCGCTGGTTCTATGCCTCTCTCTGCTGACCGGGGATCTCGCCCGGTGGTCCGCGTTCGGATTGTTCGTGGCCGCGGCGATCACCGACTGGCTGGACGGCTATCTCGCGCGTGCATGGGAACAGCAATCGACATTGGGCCAGATGCTCGATCCGATCGCCGACAAGCTGATTGTCGGTGCAGCGCTCTTGATGCTCGTGCACGACAACACGATTTCGGGCGATGCGGTCTTCGCCGCCGTCATCATCCTCTGCCGCGAAATCCTGGTGTCCGGCCTGCGGGAATTCCTGGCCGAGCTCAACGTCAAGATCCATGTGACCGAACTCGCCAAATGGAAGACGACGCTGCAGATGGTGGCGCTGGCCGTTCTCCTGGCCGGTCCGGCCGCCGAGAAGATTGTGCCGGGCATCATGACAGGTGGTAAAGTGCTGCTGTGGATGGCGGCAATTTTGACGCTGTGGACGGGTTACGATTACCTGAAGGCTGGCGTTCGCCATGCCATGGAACGCTGATCTGCGCAGAGAGCACCTTCGATGACCGCAGGCCACGGTACACCGCTCAAAATTCTCTATTTCGCCTGGGTCCGCGAGAAGACCGGCCGTGCATCCGAGGATGTCGTCGTTCCGCAGGGCATCGAAACCGTTGGCGATCTCGTCGCCTGGCTCAAAGCTCGCGGACCGGAATTCGAGGCGGCTTTCGCGCGGTCCGACGTCATCCGCGCCGCCGTCGATCAAACTCATGTGAAGCCCACTTCACTGATCACCGGCGCCCGTGAAGTCGCGTTCTTTCCGCCCGTTACCGGAGGCTGAGCATGGCCGTCCGCGTGCAGGAAGCCGACTTCGATCTCAGCGCCGAAGTGTGCGCCCTATCCGCCTCCCGCACCGACATCGGGGCTATCGTGACGTTCACCGGGACCGTTCGCGGCACCGCGCACGGCAGCCCCATCGCGTCGATGTCGCTCGAGCACTATCCCGGGATGACCGAAGCCGAGCTTGGGCGGGTCGAGGCGGAAGCACACCGCCGCTGGCCGCTCGAAGCCAGCCTGATCGTCCATCGCGTCGGCACGCTCGCGCCCGGCGACAACATCGTCCTGGTCGTCACGGCCTCGGCCCACCGCCATGCGGCGTTCGAAGCGGCGGAGTTTCTGATGGACTACCTGAAGACCCGCGCCCCGTTCTGGAAGAAGGAAACGGACGCAAGTGGCGTTGGGCACTGGGTCGACGCCCGCGAGGCGGACACCACCGCCGAGGCGCGCTGGCAGATCAATGCGCCGTCGAAGGCCGCAGAATAGCGTCCCGTCCCGGACGATCTTAGCGTGCTGTTAACCTTTACGGCGCCATAACGAGAGCAATGCCCGATTGGCGTCCTAGAGCCGCCATCATCTGCGGGCAGACTTCGATCATCCCGGTTTCAGTGAACCGTAATGCGTAGACGGGGGTCGACCGAATGGTTCAGGGATTTTCCCGGCGCTGGCCGAAGAGCGGCCTTGCGTTCACGTGCATCTGTCTGTTGACCGGTCTCGCAGGCGCTTACCCTGTGAGCGCTCAGACCGTTGCTGCCGCCGCAGCTGTGCCCGAAACGGTCGCGAACAGTGACCCATTACGCACGCGCTTCGTGATCGGCCTCGATAAGCCCGCGCAATTCCAGGTCTTTTCGCTCAGCAATCCGAACCGCGTGATCGTCGACCTGCCCGACGTCCGCATGCAGCTCCCATCGCAGGACGCGTCCGGAAAGCCCGCTGGCCTCGTCAAATCGTTCCGCTCCGGCCTTTCGGCGCCAGGAAAAACCCGTATCGTCATCGACGTTACCGCGCCCGTGATCGTCGAAAGCGCAAAGCTCGAGCCCTCCAAGGACGGTAAATCGCAGCGGCTTGCGCTCGAAATCGTGCCCGCCGACAGCGCAAAGCCTGGTGCCCGCCGCCTGTTGCGACAGGCTCCGCCGTCTGGTCTGGGCGCTTCCGGAATTCAGCCACCGCTGCCGAAACCGGCCGTAAAGCCGACGCTTCGCGCCGCCAGCGCATTTAAGCAGGTGATCGTGATCGATCCCGGGCACGGCGGCCACGATTCCGGAGCACAGAAGTTCGGGACCGTCGAGAAAGACGTTGTTCTCGCCTTCGGTAAAACTCTGCGCGACAAACTCGAAGCCACCGGCCGCTACAAAATTCTGATGACGCGCGACGACGACCGGTTCGTCGATCTCGACGAACGCCGGGCCTTCGGTGAGCGCAATCATGCGGCCCTGTTCATCGCGGTCCACGCCGACTACGCCAGCACCAAGGCCAGCGGAGCGACGATCTATTCGCTGCGCGACAGCGTGGCGCGCGATTTGAAGCAATCCGCAAAGGGCGATGTCGCGGACAAGGTCCTGTCGCCCAAGGAAGTCGAGAAGGTCAAGGCGGCGAGCGGCGATCTCGGGGCAATTCGCTCCATCCTCGGCGATCTGGCGGCACGCGAGGTCGATGCGACCAAGGAGCGGACGAGCGTCTTCACACGCGCCGTGATCGAAGAGATGGGCGCATCGACGAGCATGCGCGACGACCCCGACAAGCAGGCGGCATTCCGCGTGCTCAAGACGGCGCAATTCCCATCCGTGTTGATCGAACTTGCCTATGTCAGCAACCGCGAGGACGCGAAGAACCTCAAGTCGAACACCTGGCGCGACAAGGTCGCCGAATCGATCGTCACCGCCGTCGACAACTACTTCAGTCACCAGCTCGCACGCCTGCCAATGTGACGACCGCAACGGTCGCGCAGCGTTTCCGCGTCATCGCATGAGGTCGTTGCGAGCGATGCTGTTGGGCCACACGAAATGACTTGATCGACGGCGGGCTCGATACCTGTCCACAACTCGCGCCTTCACGTGTTGCGACATGCGACGAACGCGGTTACGTTGTTCAGTATGGACCGGCACAACGCGCCGCCATTCCCCGCTGGCAACTAGATCGATGAGGTAGACGGTGATCCGTTGTTTCCTTCATGCGATGCGTTCGGCCTCATGGCGCGCAACAGCTTTCACCCTGTCACTCTCTGCAACCATGAGCCTGACAGTCCAGCCGGCTTCGGCTCAGGACTTTTTCTCATTCCTTTGGGGCGGTGGCTCGCGCGACGAGATCGCGTTCAATCCGAGCCACTCTCCTGGACAGGTCATCGTGTCGTTCGGCGACCGGAAGCTGTATTGGGTTCACAAGCGTGGAGCGGCGATCTCCTATCCCATCGCTGTCCCACGTGAGCAGAGCCGGTGGCAGGGAACGACGTCGGTCTCGCAGAAGCGGATCAATCCGTCATGGACGCCGACACCATCGATGCGTCGCGAGAATCCGAAGTTGCCGCACTTTCTTCCCGGTGGCCATCCGATGAACCCGCTCGGCGTGCGTGCGCTGTATCTCGGATCGAGCCTTTACCGGATCCACGGCACAGACGCGCCTTGGACCATCGGGCAGGCCGTCTCGAAGGGTTGTATTCGAATGTACAACGAGGACGTGCTCGACCTGTTCCCGCGGGTACCCGTCGGTGCCCGCGTCACCGTGACGTGGCGGAAATACGCGGGCTGATCTCAACCGCAGCCTGTTTGAGACTGTTTGAGACTGTTTGCCCGCGCTGTAATCGTCATCGCGACGATTTGCCGAGCCATGGTTCGATTGCACATTGTTCGGTTGCGAAGTCTTCCATTGCGAAGTCTGGCACCGTCGCAACTCACCCCGCACTGAATTCAAACGCTAGATATGGCGACGCCCCCGACAGAGGGCTCGTCGAGGGCGTCGGTGGGAGGTTGACCCCCACTTACTCACCGGGCAAAGCGTCCTGCAGCGGGGTAGCCTGGACCCCTCGACGGTGAGTTCGATCATCAGCGCCTGAACGATCCACGACCATGTGCGTCGAACACACGTCCGCTTGTATCTTCGTCCAGCCACTCCGCCCCTAATCGGGCTGGCTGCCTCGTGAGTGACGATACAGGCTGCGGGAACTGCGCGCGATTGCCTCTCACACGGCGAAAAACTTGTACTGTGTTGTACCCAATTCAGTTTCTCTGCGGAAGCGTTTACCTGGACTATCCGTGCTTCGAGAGCGTGCGGCGTCAATTCGTCGCAATCATGCTTGCGCGATCCGCTGAGCCGAGCGGCAAGGACAGGTCGTCACAATGTCGTGAGTGCGTGGATGTGTTGGCTATGCCGCCAGCCGACCGTCTTATCGTTGCTGGCCTTTGGTCTGAGCCGCGCCAAGTTGATGCCCACGCCGATCATGCCGTCAGCATGAGGTCGCTCGGCAGTCGCATCATGCACATCAAGGCTGCGCGGACGTCACGACGCCGACTTGGGCGCCAATCGTCGCAAGGGATAGTCGGCGTGCTGATAAAGAGCGCGAATTTGCGCCGCCTCCAATCGCTGCGTTTCGGTCTCGATCACCGTACCCCACAGCTTCTCGGATCCCACGACTTCAACGGCATACTGAATGGCTTCGGCACTGGATGCGAAGCGCTTGAAGCTCATCGACCGTCGGGAAAAACCCTTGCCGACGGCCGAATAGAGTTCGGCCGGCCCGTCAAAATTGAACTGTTCCATCCTGTCCATATGGGAACGCTCGACGCCTTTTACATCCTCTGCGGTCATTGCGAGCTTGGCTCCCGTTCCGAGATTTCCATGGCACCGTCGCCTGCGCAGCGGGTTGCGTATCCGCCGGAAGCGCCTTCCC
The DNA here is from genome assembly GCA_022843145.1 of Hyphomicrobium sp. GTDB lineage: Bacteria > Pseudomonadota > Alphaproteobacteria > Rhizobiales > Hyphomicrobiaceae > JAKAML01. Next base: position 89,050 of record JALHOF010000004.1, on the reverse strand, counting down.
GGACTATGCGGTCACGTTTTGAAGCATGGGTCGGACCGCCGATGCCTCGACATGGGCCTGTTCATGATCACTGGGCTTGATGCCAAACCACGTGACGTAGAGAGCTGGCAGGAACACCAGCGTCAGCAGCGTCGCGACCATCAGCCCGCCGATCACGGCATAGGCCATCGGTCCCCAGAACACGGTACCCGCAATCGGCAACATGCCGAGAATCGCCGCGGCAGCCGTCAGCAGGATCGGCCGCAAGCGATGATCCGTCGCGCTGACGACAGCGTCCCATGGCTGTTCGCCCGCGGCGATGTGCTTGTCGATCTGATCGATCAGAATGACCGAGTTCCGGATGACCATTCCGGTTAGCGAAATTACGCCGAGGATGGCGACGAAGCCGAGCGGCACGTTGAACAGCAGCAGCGCCGCCGAGACGCCGATCACAGCCAGGGGCGCGGTCAGTAGCACCATGACGAGCCGCTGGAAGCTCATGAGCTGGATCATGAGAATCGTGATCATGATCAGCAGCATCAACGGGAACACCGCGAAGATGCTACCGCTCGCCTTGCTCGAGTCTTCGAGCGTTCCGCCGACGGCGACGCCGTAGCCCGCCGGCAACGCCGCCCGGAACGTCGAGATCGCGGCATCGAGTTGCTTGACCACGGTGATCGGCTGCACGCTCGGCGCCACATCCGCCTGAACGGTAATCGTCGGCTGACGCTTGCGGCGCCAGATCAGCGGCGGCTCGAGCTGGTAGGCGAGCGAAGCGACCTGCGCCAGCGGCACCGACCCGCCCGAAGGCGTCGCGAGCCTAAGATTGCGCAGCGTATCGAGATCGGCCCGTTCGCCTTCGACGGCCCGTGCCACGACGTCGATCAGATAGGTGTGATCGCGCACCTGCGTGATCGTCGTACCCGACAGCACGGCATTGATGTTGCTCGCGACCTGCCGAGACGTCAGGCCGACCGAGCGCGCGCGATCCTGGTCGATCGCCACCTTGACGACCTTCGACATCTCGCTCCAGTCGTAGTTGATATTCGTCACGCTGGCGTTGGTGCCGAGCACCCCGGCAAACGACAGGGCAAGTTCGCGGACGCGCGCTGGATCGTCGCCGCTGACGCGAAATTTGAGCGGCCAGCCGACCGGCGGCCCAAGTTCGAGCGCACTGACACGGATCATCGCGTTCTCGAAGCCGTTGGCGAGCGCCGCCTCGATCCGCGCTTGAGCTGCCGGGCGCTGCTTGAAACCCTTTGTGATGACGACGGCTTGCGCGAAGAACGCGTTCGCAAGCTGCGCGTCGAGCGGCAGATAGAAGCGCACAGCGCCCTGTCCGACGTAGAACGTCCAGTACTCGACATCCGGATCGGACTTGAGGATCGTCTCGATGCGCTTCACGGTATCGTCGGTGGCATGGATCGATGACGATTGCGGCAACGTCACATTGATCAAAAGTTCTGGACGGTCAGAGGCCGGAAAGAACTGCTGTTGAACGAATTGCATGCCCGCCAGCGCCAGGACGAAAAGCGCTGCCGTCCCGGCTAGGACGGCATACTTCATCCGCAGCGCCTTATCGAGCATCCGCGCGAACCAGCCTTGGCCGTGCGCGCCACCATGACTCTTCATCGTGTCGGGCAGGATGAATACGCCAGTCAGCGGCGTGAACAACACAGCCACCACCCACGACGCCACGAGCGCTATCCCGACCACGGCGAACAGCGAAAAAGTGTATTCGCCGGCCCCGCTCTGCGCGAACCCGACCGGCACGAACCCGGCGATGGTGACGAGCGTTCCGGTCAGCATGGGGAAAGCCGTCGAGGTGTAGGCGTACGTCGCGGCGGTGATCTTGTCGGCGCCTTCCTCGAGCTTGGAGATCATCATCTCGACCGCGATCATCGCGTCGTCGACGAGCAGCCCGAGCGCGATGATGAGCGCGCCTAGCGAAATCCGCTGCAGCGATATTCCGAAATACATCATGGCGGCGAAGGTGATCGCCAGCACCAGCGGGATCGCAATCGCGACGACGATGCCCGGCCGCCAGCCGAGCGCCAGGAAGCTCACCCCGAGTACGATCGCGATGGCTTCCCAAAGCGTCTTCGTGAACTCGCCCACGGCTTCGTCGACGACGTGCGCCTGGTTGGACACCATGTGTGCGTCAATGCCGATCGGCAGATCCCGCGCGATATCGGCCATGTTCTGCTTGATCGCCTCGCCGAACGCGAGCACGTCGCCGCCTGCCGTCATCGAAAGCGCGAGCCCGATGGCGGATTGCCCATTGTAGCGGAACATGGGTTGCGGCGGATCGACATATCCGCGCCGGATCTCGGCGATGTCGCTCAGCTTGTAGAAGCGGTCGCCCGCGCGCAGGTTGACGGTGCGCAAGCTCTCTTCGCTGTCGAAGCTGCCGGACACGCGGATCGCGATCCGCTCGCCGCCTGCGTCCAACACGCCGCTCGGCACGATGGCGTTCTGGGATTGCAGGCTGTCCATCAACACGGCTGCGTCGAGGCCGAGCGAGGCCATCTGCCGGGTCGAGAACTCGAGGTAGATCTTCTCGTCCTGCGTTCCGATGAAGTCGACCTTGGCGACGCCTGGCGTCGCAAGCAGCCGCGTGCGCACGCGCTCGAGCTCGTCACGCAGCTCGCGCGGTGAGAAGCCGTCGGACGTGAAGGCGTAGATGAACGAGTAGGTATCGCCGAACTCGTCGTTGAAGTACGGACCTTGGGCATCTTGGGGCAGCGACGCGCGAATGTCGTTGACCTTCTTGCGCACCTGATACCACAGGTCGGGCACCTTGGAGGCGGGTGTGCTGTCCTTGAGATTGACGTAGACGATGCTGTCGCCCGGCTTGGTGTAGCTGCGTACGAAATCGAGAAAGGCAAGCTCTTCGAGTTTCTTCTCGATCCGGTCGGTCACCTGCGTCAGCGTGTCGGACGTCGTGGCGCCGGGCCACGTCGTGCGCACGACCATCGTCTTGATGGTGAAGGGCGGATCCTCCTCGCGGCCGAGCTTGGTATAGGCATAGATCCCGGCGATGGCCGAGATCAGCATCAGGAAGACGACGAAGCTTTTGTGGCGCAGCGCCCAATCCGAGAGATTGAAGTTCGTCATGGCTGCGTCTCGCCTGCAAGCCTCACCTTCTGTCCGGCGCGCAAACGGTTGACGCCGGCGGTGACGACGATCTGCCCCTTGTCGAGCCCGCCGCTGAGGACAACCCGGTTCGCCTCGAAGCGGGCCACGGTGACCGGCTTCAGCGCGACTTCGGACGTCGACTTGTCATACACCCAGACAGCGGGCTTGCCGTCCTTATCGAAGAGAGCGCTGCCGGGCAGCACGACGACGGCGGCCGTCTTCTCCTTGAGCCGGCCGGCGACGCTCGCGCCGAAGCGCATTGCTGGCGGTGGATTGGACAGCGTCACTTTGACTTGATAGGTGCGCGTTGTCTGATCGGCCACGGGCGACACCTCGCGCACCACGCCCTCGGAGACGATGCCGGGATTGCTGAGCAAGGTGACGATGATCTGCGGCCGTTCTTCGGGCTTGCGGTCGCGGAAGGCGGACTCGGCGATGTTGAACACGGCGTCGACGCCGTCCGGCTTGGCGAGACGAACCACCATCTGTCCGAGGTTGACGACCTGTCCTGGCTCGGCGCCCACGCCCGTCACGATCCCGTCGAAGTCGGCGCGCAGCTCGGTGTATTTCAGCTGGTCGCTGGCCAGCGACAGCGCTGCCTTCGTCGATTCGAGCTTTGCTTCCGCCGAGCGCCTGTTCTTCAGCGCCGCATCGTAATTCGAGCGTGTGGTCACGCCCTTCGCCAAGAGTTGCGTCTGACGATCCTCGCTGGCCGCCGCCTCGGTCAGCACGGCTTCCGCGGACGCGAGATCGGCTTCGGCCGCGCGCAGCTTGTTCTGGAAATCCTGCTCTTCGAGCCGGGCCAGCAAATCGCCGGCTTTCACCGTGACGCCGATGTCCACGGCGCGCGACACGACCTTTCCCGAGACGCGGAAGCCGAGATCGCTCTCTTGCCGAGGCCGGATTTCGCCGACCGCCTGGCGGTCGTCGTCGATCGACCTGGGCTCGACCACCATCGAGCGCACCGGACGTACATCGGTGTGCTGCTGTTCGACCTTCCCGCCGCGCGATTGGAGCACCATGTACGCGAGCACGACGGCCGCGCCTGCGGCTGCCAACACGAGAATGTAGCGCGGGATCGATTGCGACATGGGGCTGCTCCCCGTTGCGGGTCATGGCATAGAAGCATTTTGCTCCAAATTCCGAGGTCCGGCCACTGTGAAAGCGGCTCGTTAGACACGATCGTCACCGGCCGCACGTCATGGGCCACAACACTCGAACGCGAAATTGAGAGCGGGTCTCGTTCAACGGACGTCTGGCGCATGTCGCAGGGACGCAATTATTGCACTGCAGCGACGACCGCGTGCTAGGGTCACGAGGCGCAACGCCTTCCAGCCGACGATTTTCGCGTGATCGCGCGGAACACCAGAAAATTCGGTCTGAGCCGGTGCTTCAATGCACGCCCGGGATCGCCGCGAAAGGTTGAACCATGAAGCTCCGCGTCGGCTACGAACTGCTCTATCACTTCCCGCAGCCGACACCGGCGATCTTGATGCTCAACGTGCATTATTCGCGCGTCTCGGACCTGGTCGGAGCGGACAATATCCTGATCGATCCCGCCACGCCGATCTCCGGGTATCGGGACGGCTATGGCAACTGGTGCAGCCGGATCGTGGCCCCGGCCGGCAAGGTCCGCATCACCACGGATGCCGTCATATTCGACAGCGGCTTGCCGGATCCGGAGGCGCACGGCGCACGCCAGACGCCGGTCGAAGAGCTGCCGGAAGATGCCCTGGTCTTTCTCCTGGCGAGCCGGTTCTGCGACAGCGATCAGTTGCTCGATCTGTCGTGGTCTTTGTTCGGTCACACCGCTCCAGGGTGGGACCGTGTGCAAGCCGTCTGCGACTACGTCCACCAGCGGATCACATTCGGATACCAATTCGCCCGCGTGACGCGAACCGCTTCGGAAGCCTATCACGAGGAGAAAGGCGTCTGCCGCGACTATGCCCATCTCGCCATCGCGTTCTGCCGCGCGCTCAACATCCCGGCGCGGTACTGCACCGGCTACCTCGGCGACGTCGGCACGCCGCCGCCATACCCTCCGGGCGATTTCGCGGGCTGGTTCGAAGCCTACCTCGACGGGCACTGGCACACGTTCGATCCGCGCAACAACTCTCGGCGGATCGGGCGCGTCCTCATCGCACGCGGACGCGACGCTGCGGATGTGGCCATGATCACCACGTTCGGCTTGAATACGCTCGAGGGGTTCAAGGTCTGGACCGACGAGATCGTGGACGCGCACTGACGGCGAAATTCACGTCACCGATCAGGGTCGCGGCGCCAGACGTTCGTTGCGCAATTTCAGCTGCGCGCCAGCGACACGAGGCACTGGCGAATCTCACTGCCCGACTGCAGCGGAGTTTCGAACCATAGCCGCCTGATCTCATCGTTTCTGACGAGATCGAGACCTTCCGGGTCGATGCACGCCAGGCGCCAGCCATCACCGTCACCGCCAGCCTTCTTGGCATAGACCGCGATCGCCGCAGCGTGGTCGTCGTTCATGTGTTGGATGACGCCCGGTTCGGCTTCGGCCCACCCGGTGCTCGCTCGTGAGTCGATTTCGAGATCGGATGGAGCAAGCGCAAAGGCTCTTCCGAAGCCCGCGTTGAGTGAAACCTTGACGGGCCGGACGTGCCAGTAGGTAAAATCGGGCAGATCCTCGTAGAGCTTGCTCTTTGCGTTACGCTGGCGATACCGCGCGCGAAACGCATCGCGGACCGGCCCGGCTTGAAGCACCACCGCTTCACCAATCAACGTCAATCTGGGATAGGCGAGTGGATCGCCCTTGCCCGGCTCGCCCAAGAGCAGCGAGCATCGGCCATCCTTGACGAGATTTCGTTGGTGCGCCGCGAGGGACGAGATGAAGAAGCCGGGGTCGCCGTTGGTAAAGGTGGCGATCGCCACGCGGCTGACGGATGGGCTGCCCAACTCAGCATCGAGCGTGCCGAGCGCCGCATAGCGCGCCGTTCTGACAAGTTCCTTCGCCAGCCTGCGGGCCTGCTCGTCGACCGGCTGCAACACGTCGCGTCGCTTGTTCTCGGTCATGGTACTCCAGCGCACGTCCGTCGTCAGGGCAAGCGATAAGCCGATTGGCCTCGACAGCCAATTCGCGGCGAGGCCATCAAATAGCATTGCGGCTCGCAAAGCGCATTGCCCATCGCAACGCATTTCCGAACCTCGAGCGCCGCGCTGGATCGGAACCGCCGTACGCCTGGACTTTCCCGTGACCTCATGGTGCCGGATCGGACTTCGGCGGCACCATGATCATCCAGGACACGCCGAACTTGTCGGCCACGGCGCCGAACCTCGGCGAGAAGAAACTCGGGCCGATCGGCATCTGGATCGTCCCATCTTTTGCCAGCGCATGGAACATGCGGTCGGCTTCGGCTTCCGTCTGCACGCTCAGTGCCAGAGACATGCACTGAAAGTCGAGCGGGCCTGACTTCATGCCATCCGACATCATCAGGTCGGTGCCGGCGATGCGCACTTCGGCGTGCATGATCTTGTTGTCCAGATCGGCCGAGACCGCCTCGCTCGGGGGCTTGTCCGGGTTGTCGCTGAAGCGCATGACCATGCCGACCTCGGCACCGAGAGTGGTCCTATAGAATTCGATCGCTTCCTCACAGCGACCTCGAAAAAACAGATACGGCTGGATCGACGGCGATGCGGGAGCCGTTCCGGCAAACTGCTTGAAGCCACCCCAGAACATGCGCTTGCCATCGAACGGCATCGTTTTCGGGTCCATGCAGGCCATGCGCGGATCCTTCATCGCCTTGGCGTTGACTTCGTCGCGGTGCGCGCGCGAGCGGTACGTGATGATCGCGACGACGACGTACTCGCCGTCCTTGAGATCCACGCTCTGCGGAAACGAGGTCCACTTACCCGGATCCACGTCGTCGGCCTTGTACTCGACGTAGGACAGTGCTCCATGATCGAGCCAGACCTGGGCCGACAGCTCGGCGAGATCCTTGTACTCGGCGGACTTGCTGTTGGGGACGGGCAGGACAAAGAGATCGGTGTAGCTCATGGAGAAACGCCTTTCTGTTGACTTGAGTTGACATGGTCACCTTGTCGTCGTCATCGGCGGCTGCCGGTCTTGCCGGGCGAGCTGTGGCACCGTGCAGTCGAACGTTCTGCCTAGTTCCGGATGCTCCGCACGGAAGCGTCGAGCCCCGACGGCTAATTCGAATTGGTCAGTTGATCGATCTGCATCCGGATATGCGCGGCTTCCGCCGGCGTATTCGCGAGGGCCACGGCGCGATCGAACGCGATCCGTGCATCCTGCGCACGACCAAGCTCGGTCAGGAATGCCCCGCGTGCACCATGGAAATAGAAATAGCTGCCGAGCTTGTCGGCCAGCGGCTCGATCATGGCCAGAGCGGCTTCGGCGCCCCGTGCTTTCGACACGGCGACAGCGCGGTTGAGCGTGATGACCGGAGACGGCTGCAGACGCTCCAGCGTCCCATAGAGCAGCTCGATCTGCTGCCAATCGGTTTCCTCCGCGCGTGCGGCGCGGGCATGCAGCGCGGCAATGGCGGCTTGTATCTGGTAGGGGCCGGGCCGGCGATGGCGAATAGCCTTGTCGATCAGCGCAAGGCCCTCGGCGATCTTGTTGCGATTCCAGCGCGAGCGATCCTGCGCATCGAGCAGGATCACCATGCCGTCGGCATCGAAGCGGGCGTCCGAGCGGGCATGCTGCAGCAGCATCAGCGCCGTCAGTGCCATGACCTCCGGTTCGGTCGGATAAATCCCCAGCAACAAGCGCGAGAGACGAATGGCTTCTTCGCACAACACCGCCTTGGCGCCCTGCTCGGCCACGCTGGTCGTGTAGCCCTCGTTGAAAACGAGATAAAGCATAGCGGCCACTGCGGCGACACGATCGCTTCGTTCAATGGCGCTTGGCGTTTCGAACGGAACGTCGGCATTGGCGACGCGGGCCTTGGCGCGCGTGATGCGTTGTTCCATCGCGGCCTCCGTAACGAGAAAGGCGCGCGCGATCTGCTTGACCGACAGGCCCGAGACGATGCGCAAGGCGAGCGCGATCTGCTGCGTGGCGGGAAGATCCGGATGACAGCAGATGAATAGGAGCCGCAGAATGTCGTCGCTGTAGGCCGCCTCGTCGATCTGCTCGACAGTCACCGTTTCGATGTCCGACAAATCCGAGATATTGGCCTCGGGCGGCAGCGGATCATGCCGGCTCGTTCGCCGCATGCTGTCGATCCCGGCATTCTTGGCCACCATGATCAACCATGCAGCGGTATCCCGCGGAGGCCCGTTCTTCGGCCACGATTTCAGGGCCCGCAACGAGGCTTCCTGAAACGCCTCTTCCGCGATATCGAGATTGCGGAAATATCTGAGCAGCGCGGCGACCGCCTTCGGCCGTGCGGCTGTCACCACGTTACCGATCCAGCCGGTATCGCTCATGACGCGACAGCCGATGCGTCGAAGAACATCCCGACAGGCCGGATCTCATAGGCGCCCCCGGGATTGACTGCTCCCAACTCGCGCGCGATGTCCAGGACTTCATCCAGAGACGCGCAGTCGACGATGTAGAAGCCGAGCAACTGTTCCTTGGTTTCGGCGAACGGCCCATCGACGACGATGGGCGGCTCGCGATCCTTGCGCAGCGTCGTTGCGGCTGTGGTCGGCAGCAGTCGCGCCACCGGTCCGAGTTTGCGCTCCTTCGTCAGCCGCTCCATCACGACGCCAAGCTTGTTCATGATCGCGTCGTCATGCTCCTGCGACCAGGCGCAAGTGACCTTCTCGTCGTGGTAGCAAAGGATGGCGTATTGCATGTTCTATACCTCTTCGAATTGCGGTCTCTGCATGCATCCGGCTGGGATCAAAGCTTGGCATTTTTCTTGGCTTCGGCGAAGATGCGCTCTTCCTGGTCCCGCAACTCCGGAGTGAACGCTTCGCCGAAATCCGCGGCCTCGAAGACCGGGCGGATCTCGACTTCGGTCGTCTCGTCGTGCGGGTTCGGGCAGCGCTTCAGCCACGCAATCGCCTCGTCCATCGAGCCGACCTGCCACAACCAGTAACCGGCGATCAGCTCCTTGGTCTCCGCGAACGGGCCATCGATGACGACACGGTCCTTTCCGGAAAAGCGCACTCGCTTTCCTTTGGCGCTCGGATGCAAGCCATCGCCTGCGAGCAGGATGCCGGCCTTGACCAGTTCCTCGTTGTAGTTGCCCATTTCGGTCAGCAGTTGCTGGCTCGGCATCTCGCCGGCTTCCGAGCCCTTGCTGGCTTTGACGATGACCATGACCTTCATGTCGATGCTCCCTTGTTCAGTGTGGCGCGGCCATCACTTGGACAGCTCTGATGGACAGTTCTGACCCAAGGACGATCTCGCCACCCGCTGTCCGACATGGTTTCGATAAAAAATGTGGCGATACGTCAAGTGCATGAAAAGCGGGAAATTTCGCGCCGTGACGTGGCGGCGTCGCGCCACGTCACGGCGTCTGACAACCCGGCCGACAGAACCAGAGCGACGCTCTCTTTACACGGAATTCACTGTGATCGTAGTAGCTTGCCGTCTTCGTCTGGGGGACGGCAATGCTCAAGGTTTGGTACAACGCGTTAACCCAAGATTACCTTGATCTGAGTATGCGCCCGAGCTCCGAGGTAACGGCCCGGATCGTCGAGCGGCCTGGACGTTGGATGCAGCCCGAGGACCGGGACCAACTGCTCGCGGACCTCCGCGCCATCGCGCGGCACACACTTCCCGGCAGCGATCTCGACTATGGCATTCTGACCGGCGACCAGGATCGCCTCGAGAATTCGATCGTCACCATTCTGCACGATCGCAAGACGGGCGCGCCGATTGCCTTCAACGCACTCGCCATCATGGACGTGCAATTGCACGCAAGGCCTGCTCAGGTTCTGCACATGGGGTTGGTCTTGGTCGATCCCGGCGTGCGCAGCCAGGGCTTCTCATGGGTCCTCTACGGACTGACGTGCCTCGTCCTCTTCTTCCGCAATCAGATGCGGCCGCTCTGGCTGTCCAATGTCACGCAGGTTCCAGCCATTGTCGGAATGGTCACCGAAACCTTCTCGAATGTTTTCCCATCACCGCAGCCCGATGCACGGCGCAGCTTTGAGCACCTCTTGCTCGCGCGTGAGATCATGGCACATCACCGGCACGTCTTCGGCGTCGGCGGCGACGCCGGCTTTGACGAAGACCGGCTGATCATCACTAACGCCTATACGGGCGGGTCCGACAATCTCAAGAAGTCGTTCGAGGCCGCGCCCAAGCACCGCGACGAGCGCTACAACGCATTCTGCAAGCGCGAGCTCGACTTTGAACGCGGTGACGATGTGCTGCAGCTCTGTCAGCTCTCGCTCGATACGGCCCGGCGATTTGTCCTGAAGGATGTCCCGCGCAGCTCGCTGCCTGCGGTCGTCGGCGCGCTCGCCTTCGTCGCGCTCAATCGTCTGATCCTTCCAATGGTTCACTGGATGAGCGCCGACCGCCGATGGGGCATCTTGCGCCCGAACCTCGTTACGGGAGGTCATGAATGACCGGCAATTTCGACTACGCGACGTTCACAACCCGCAATATCGGCTTCGTTTCCGAAGCCGAGCAGCGCCTGATCAGATCGGCTAAGGTGTTCGTGTGCGGCACCGGAGGCATGGGGGGAGCGGCCTTGATGGCGCTTGCGCGCGCAGGCGTCGGACACGTGACCATCGCCGATCTCGATGCATTCGAGGTTTCGAATTTGAACCGGCAGGTGTTCGCCTTTACCGACACCGTCGGGCGGCACAAGGCCGAAGCCAGCGCCGCGCTGCTGCACAAGATCAATCCCGGAATGCAGATCGAAGTGCTGAAGGACGATTGGCCGAAGCACGTCGAGCGGATAGCTGCCGATGTTCAAGTCGTCGTCAACGGAACCGATGACCTCGCGGCAAGCTTGCTTCTCTACCGAACGGCTCGCGGCGCCGGCCTTCCTGTGATCGACGCCTATGCTTCACCGCTGCCGTCGGTCTATGTCACCCGCTCCAACGAGCCAATGCCGGAAGAGCGGCTCGGGTATCCGACGATCGGCAAGGCGTGGGATGCGGTCACAAAGGAAGATCGCGCCGCCGCCTTCCAGGCCGAGGCGATCCATGTGCTCGTGCATTCGACGTCGCGCCACTACATCGACCTCGATGCCGCCGGTGAGGTCGCGGCCGGAAGGCGTAGTCGCATGTCGTTTGCCCCCATGGTCATATCGACGGGCATGTTGATGGCTTACGAGGCGATTGCCTTGATCATCGACAAGCCGACCGGCACCGATTGCCGCGGCTACTTCTTCAATCCCTACCGCCCTGCCGTCGAGCGGCCGCGCACCTGGCTCGTCGAAGCGGCACTGAAGCCCATTGTCCGCAGGTTCCTCGATCGGATGATGAGGGCCGGATGACGATTGCGCCCACCATCGTGGCTGATTGCCTCGTCAATCTGTTCGGTGCGATCGGCGCCGTCGTTCTCGCCCGTGAAGCCCTTCGCGATGATCCGAACGGGCCGATGACGCGCCGCATCAGCTTCGCCTTGCATTTCGTCGGGGCATTGTTCCTGCTCCGCTGCATCGCATGGTGGCTGCAGGACGCCTTCACTCTGCACCTCGCCGACATCTTCGCTGTTCTGACGCCGCTTGTCTCGCTTTTCGTTGCTGAGGGATTGATCCGACGCCACGCCCCGCTCTGGATGAAATGGGCATTGATTGCCGGCCCTGCCGTTCTGATGATGGCGAAGATCCTGCCCTTTATTCCAGCGGGCGTTGTCAGCGCCGTCTTGATCCTGTCTGTGGTCGGCGGCTTCGGCGCCATTGCGTTCATGTTGTGGACGCGAGATCCGAGCCGTCTCACACAAGCTGAGAATGCAAGCATCCGGCGTGTTCTGCAGGCCATGCTGGTTCTCGCGCCGCTGATCGTCAGCGATTTTCGCTCCATTTGGCCCGATGTGCCGGTGCGTCTCGGCGCTATCGGCGCTCTTCTGCTGCTGTACCTCGGCTTCGGCTCCGGCAATCTGCAGGCGAGCGCGAGTGTCCGGATCGCGACAGTGCTCGGCTTTGCCGCAATCGCCGCTCTTTTTGCGCTCGGCTATCAGGCAGCCAATGGTGGCGACGATATCGCGCAACTGCTCCGCGCTGGCGCCGTCGGCTTTTCTGGCCTGCTTTGCGCCGCGATCTTTTCGGAGGCCCGCGGCGCACGCGGCGAACGCAATCGCCCTGTCAATCCCCTGCTGAGCGCCCGAACCCCCGCTGAATTCGAGACCAGCCTGACAGCGCACCCGCTATTGGGCGGCGCGCACCTCTTGTCCGGCGCCGCCCTCGAACACGTGCAGCATCCCGCCTTTCAAGCACTGCTTCAAGAGCGCGGCGTGCTGACCGGCGCGCATGCACCGTGGGGGCGGATCGCCACGGACGACGGGGTCGAACGTGCGATGTCGCTGATAACAGCGCACGAAGCGACAGACCTCGTTCTTTTGACGCCGTCACCTCTACGCATACTGGCCGTTGCACTGCCGGCGGTTGCGCGTGACGCGCGCTCAGAAAGCGAAATTCAACTCGCCCGGCTAGCGGGAGAACTCGCCTACACGCGAGCGCCGCAGTCATGATCGAAATCCGCACGCGAGATCGCCGGGCCGCGTTCGAGGCGCCCTTCCAGGCCTACGGCCGCGACAGCGCCTACGTGTCTCCGATGCGCTCGGACCTCGACCGCCTCCTCGATCCCGCGCGCAATCCGTTGTGCCGCGACGGGCACGGCGACCTCGAGATTTTCACGGCGCATCGGGATGGCCGACCGCTGGGCCGCATCGTGGCGAGCATTCACGCTGCATCGAACCGGCGGCACGGGACGACTCGCGGACAATTCGGCTTCTTCGACTGCGCCGATGACGTTGCCATTGCCGACGCTCTGCTTGGCGCGGCGGAGCAATGGGTCACGTCACGCGGCGCAACCGAGCTCGCAGGCAACTTCAACCTGACGGCCATGCAGATGGTCGGCGTCATGACCGAAGGCTTCGAGAACGCAGCCTACACCGACATGATGTGGTCGCCGCCGCACATCGCGCGGCACCTCGGCCGTCGTGGCTATCGGCCGGCGTTCCCGATGACGACGTTCGAGACGGATCTGACGACGGTCGATCCCGACACCTTGACCGATGCCCGCCATGCCGCGATCGAGTCCGATCCGGCCTTCACGTGGCTTCCCATCCAACGGTCGACGTTCAAGGCACGGCTGGAAGATGCGCGGGTCGTTCTCAATGCCGGCTTCGACAACAATCCGATGTTCGTGCCCGTCAGCGCGGCCGAGTACCAGTTTCAGGCCGGCGACATGATGTGGATCATGGATCCGCGCCTGTCGATCGTCGTGCACAACGAAGGCCGGCCGGCTGGCGTCATCGTGTGCATCCCCGATCTCAATCCGTTCGTGCGCTCGTGCGGCAGCCGTATCGGCTTGCTCGCGCCCTGGCATTTCCTGCGCCATCGCATGACGCGGGACCGTGCCGTCATCATCTATTATTCCGTTGCACCGGACCTGCATGGCCGCGGGCTCAATCGCATCATGCTGAAGCGCATCATTACGGCCGCCCGTGCTGCCGGTTACCGCCGGCTCGGCACGACCTGGATCGCCGACGTCAATACGTCGAGCCTCAAACAGATGCGCGCCATCGGCGCAAAACCGCTGCACCGCCTCGCGCTGTTCAGCAAATCACTCACGGCGGCGCCATGATCGATCTTACGCTGGATGATTTCAGAGGGATTGTCTCCGAAGCGCGACTGGCACCGAGCGTGCACAACGTCCAGCCGAGTCGTTGGCGGCTCGACCACGGCAAGGTCGAACTTTACGGCGATCCGGTGCGCGCGATACCGGTCGCGGACCCGGACGGGCGCGACTGGCGCCTGTCGCATGGGGCCTCATTCGAAGGTCTCGCGCTGGCGCTGGCTCAAAAAGGCATAGCGTTGGATGCGACCATTACGCCGAGTAACCAGCACGCCTCACAGAACGGCCCGCTTGAGCTTGTCGCGTCGGGCACCCTCAGGCCATGGAACGAAAACCCGCCTCGCATTGAGCCGGTTGCGTCACGGATGAGCTGGCGCGGTTCGTTCGAAGAGACCGATGCCGAAATGCGCATCCGTCTCGATAGCCTCGCCGAAATGCGCGATGATCTCCTGCTCGTGCGCGACCGTGCGTTCATCGAGCACGCCGCGCGGCTGGCCGACCGCGCTGGCTTGCACTTTTTGCGCGACGATGCTCATCGCCGCGAATTGCTGCATTGGATGCGACTTTCACCGTCGCACCTGCACTACGCGCGCGATGGATTGAATGCGCAGGCGATGCACTTGGGAACACTGGAGGCTTACGGGGCGGGTCTGGTGCTCGGACCCTTCTTTCCCGCTCTGGATCGCATGGGTCTCGCGCCGAAATTCTTGAGCGAGTACGCCAAGTCCAGCACAGCGTCCGCCATCGCGTTGTTCCACCGCCCCGTTGGCGAAGATGCCTTTCACTCCGGCCGCGCGTTCTATCGTGCATGGCTCGCGATGGAGCGCACCGGCTTCAAGGCGGTGCCGATGTCCGTGCTCGCCGACTGGCCGGTTGCGCGCAATGCGCTGCATCGGCTGCACGGGCTCGATGACGGCCGTTTCATCGTCAGCGCCTTCCGCATCGGCCGGCCCAAAGGCCAGTTACCGAGCGCGCGCGCGCGCCTGCCCGTCGATGAGTTGATCGTCTAGAGCAATTTCAGATACTCGAGCAGATCAGTGCGATCCTGATCGCTCAGGCCCTGCACTTGCCTGTCGTGGCCCCGGTTCGAGTAGCCTGGATTGCGGGTATCAGTGACGACAGGCTTCGAGTAGGCGCGATAGTCCGACGCGTAGGTCCACGTCCCGTCTGCCGCCAGATCCCCGGCGATTCCTACCCGCGAGAGATCCAAGCGATGGCCGCCGGTCATGAACCGTTGCGGGCGGGTGGCCGGCTCGAGCAAGTGTCGCAATGTCGGGATCGACCCGTTCGTGAGATAGGGTGCCGACGACCAGACACCCGACAGCGGCGGCGCTGCAATCACCCCGGTCACTGCCGCATCGAGGATCGAGCGACCGTGATCGGTCTGATCGACCGCTGCCTTCAATGGCGCGTCGAACGCGTCGACACGCGCCCGGTCCGTCCCGACATCTCCGGCCCAGTTCGGGAACGCGATCAACTTCGGTGGATTCAAACTGGCGCCATAGCTGCCATGACAAGCAGCGCAGGCGCGCGCGTAAACCGCTCCCCCAGACCGAGCACGATCGAGATCGACCGGTCCGGGAAACGTCAATGGCCGCGCGGATGCGAGATAGGCCAGAACCGGGACGAGGTCGGGAATCGCGCTCGCCGCCCGCGATGGCGTCAGGCCCATTGTCGGCACCATGAAGAACGATGCGATCCCTGCCATCGCCTCGACATCGCGCGTCGCAGCCTCCGTCATCGAGACCGGCCGGAAGCGCTGGCTTCCCTTCTGCGCATAAGCGCCATCCGCGAGAAGCGCGGATCTGAAGTTTCGGTCGGCCAGATCCGGGATGGAAACGAACCCAGCTCCATCGAGGTAGTGATGTTTTGATGCGAGGCCGAGCTGCATCTTTAGCGCCGCCACGCCGTTGGTCAGGCCGGGCGCTCCGTTGCTGAACGGTAACGGCCGATCCATCGTCACTACAAGCTCGGCAAGCCGCGTGCGGAGGCTCGGCACAACCACCCACTCGAGCGTCCAGCGTTCGCGGAGCGTAAGGTCAGGAAACAAACGCTGCATCGCGCGCATGAGCACGCGCTCGTTCTTCAGCGCATGCTTCACCGCGGCGTAGCTGTCCTGCGCGAAGGCCTCCAGATCGATAGCTGTGTTGGGACGGCCGAGGACCGCGACGTCTGGGTCGGGCGCACCATCGCTCCGGTAAGCGACGCCGGCGTGGCACGCTGCGCAACCGAGCGTCATGGCGGTGACGCGAATTGGCGGAACAGACCGTTCGATGACGCCGACCGATAGGCCCAGCGGGATGACCGCGGACGGCTTCAGGTCGGGGTGCCCGGCAATCGTTTTCGGAAACACGAACCCATACGACTTGAATGCGGCCACGACGGCGCCCATGCCAACTTGATCCGGATCGCCACCGTTGGCGCGGAGGGCGAGGGCGGTCGCAACGATCGTCCAGGGAAACGCCCCCGTTTCGAGCGTATCGAGATCCAGCGCGCCGAAGTTGCCGAATGCGAGCAGCGCCGCGCCTCGATCCGCGCCGCGGGGCGCATTCTCGAGCCAGGATTGATAGAGTTGCGACGGCGCTGGCTTGACTGCGTGCAGCTGCCACACGCCGATAGCAATCGTGATCGATGCGATGGCGGCCAGTCCAGACAACACCTTGGTTCTCTGCTTCATGCCTTCACGTGCCGAATTTATCCGAGCGATGGTAGATTATCACCCCCGATCATCGACTGGAGGCATCCGCAACGACTGGCCCAGCATCTCAGGAAACCGTCGACAAGCCACTAACTAAAACTTCAAATTATAAAATCCATTGTCTTTGAACGACACAGTTCGAAACTTGGCCATTTACCTTCGTCGTTGACTTCTCCTTGTCCATTTTCTCAACGGCTGAGGCGGGGGGGGGCCCTGGGTCGCCCGCCGCCTCACACTTTTTCAATCCGTCGATATCAGCCGCAAGGAATTCTTTCGCAAAACGCCACGATTGGAGCAGATGCCCTGGCGTCTACATCGGCGGGTCTTCGATAGCGTCAGTTGTAGGCTCTGCACTGGCGATAACGCCGCAACCAGATGTTGCTGCCGGTCGTTGCGGCCTTGCGGCGGAGCCAACTGCAATCACCGTGGTAGTAGCCGTCATAGAAATAGAACAGTGCGCCGGGTCCCCACGAGTAGCGGGTTCCTCTGTTACGGCCTCCGAAATTCCTCGAGCCGCCACGGGCCACCCCATCGCGTCTGCGGTTGGGCTGACCGATATTGTCCTGACGCACCCTAGCCCGCGATGTCTCCCGAGCCCTCTTGCGTTCAACGACCGGACTTCCCGACGCGGTGCCGCCAGAAGCCTTGGCACGCGATCGGCCTTCACCACCGCGAACTGCGCGCGCGGCGGGCGCTGCTTGTCGCGATGCCGCGTTGTTGCCGCCCTTGAACGCTCCTCCGGAAGAACGTGCTCCGGCCGCTCCCTTGGCACCCTCGGCTTGTGCCAGAACCATTTCGCCCCGGCTCTGGATTGACGAATCCGGGCCCGCAGCGTTCGCATCGTTGCTTATTACGGAAAAGCATGCCAATCCGGCAGCCGCGCCGAAAAGCAATGTTTTTAAGTTACGCATTTCAATCACTCCAAAAATCACTCATCCCATTCAAACGCAGTTCAATGGGAATCGTTCCGGCGAGCCACTTTTGCCGCCAGGAACGCCAGCTTCACGCCCATTAGCCGGGGATCAAGTCATCGAAGTTTATTTTGCGCATCAGCGCCCGCGTCATCGGCATCGAGCGCGTCTGCGTCTCTCATATCCTTCAACCGAACACCCGTAGCCCGCAGAGCGCACGCTGCCTCGATCAACCACGCAAGTGTCGCAGCAGCGGCTGAGGGTGCCAGACCACCAGGCCGGACGTTCGAGATGCAATTGCGCTCGGCGTCCGTCCGCCCCGGACGGGGTTCGTAGGTGAGATAGACGCTCAGGCTGTCGGCTGCCGAGAGCCCCGGCCGCTCGCCGATCAGCACTGCCACCAGCCGGGCTCCGAGCAGCGCACCGGCTTCGTCGCCGAGGGCTACGCGCGCTCCTTCCGCCAGCACGACCGGGCCGAGTTTGAGGCCGAGGCGCGCGACGTGCGGCAGCAAGGCTTCGACCAAGGCCGGCGCGTGAGCGGCGACAGCGGTGGCGGACAGACCATCGCCGATCACGATTGCAAGATCGCAGGATGCCTTCTCTGCCGCTGCCTCGATGCTCTCGCGCGAGGCGCCCGCGAACCGTCGCCCGAGATCGGGACGCCGCAGATAGACCGCCCGATCCCGAGCTTCGCTGCCGGCTTCGATGGTAGCCAATCCCAACGCCTGCAATCGCTGTGCGAGGGCCGCCCAGTCGACGCGCGCATGGACAGCGTCGCGAGCCTGCGCGTGCGCCAGCGCGAACGACAACACCTCGTGCGTCGGCAGCGAGACGCCCGTCCGGCCGAGCGCGATCCGTGCCGGTGTCCTTGCGCCCATCGACGCCCACGGATCTCGAGGCGAGCCGCTCATGATGCCCGCCGTCCTGCCTCGGCAGCCGCGTCGGCGATCAAGCGGTGGCCCGCCTGAGCCGGCAACAACCGGCCGCCGGAATCGGTGATGCCCATTCGGCCGAGCCAGGCTTCGAACTCGGGTGCACGCTTCAGGCCGAACGCCTCGCGCAGATAGAGTGCGTCGTGAAACGAGGTCGACTGATAGCCGAGCATGACGTCATCGGCGCCGGGTACACCCATGATGTACGTGACGCCAGCCGCTGCAAGCGCGGTGAGAATGACGTCCATGTCGTCCTGATCGGCTTCGGCGTGGTTGGTGTAACAGACGTCGACGCCCATCGGCAGGCCCATCAGCTTGCCGCAGAAGTGATCCTCCAGCGCCGCTCGCAGGATTTCCTTGCCGTCGTAGAGGTATTCGGGTCCGATGAAGCCGACAACCGTGTTGACGAGCAGCGGGTCGAATGCACGCGCCACCGCGTAGGCGCGGGCCTCGCACGTCTGCTGGTCGAGCCCATGGTGAGCATTGGCCGACAGGGCAGAGCCCTGTCCGGTTTCGAAATACATGACGTTGCGGCCGATCGTTCCACGGCCGAGTGCGCGGGCCGCGTCGTGGGCTTCGCGCAGCATGCCAAGCGTGACGCCGAGCGACGTATTCGTCGCCTCGGTGCCACCGATCGACTGGAACACGAGATCGACCGGCACACCCTTGTTGATCAGGTCGAGCGTCGTCGTCACGTGACAGAGGACGCAGCTCTGCGTCGGGATCGCGTAGCGCGTAATGAGGTCATCCAGCAGCTTGAGCAGATCGGCGACGCGCGCCGGCTGGTCGCTCGCCGGATTGATGCCGATGACGGCATCGCCCGCCCCGTACATCAGGCCGTCTGCAATCGACGCCATGATGCCTGCCGGATCGTCCGTCGGGTGATTGGGCTGAAGCCGCACGGCCATCGTGCCCGGCAGGCCGATGGTGTCGCGAAACGCCGCCACCACCTGGCATTTCCGCGCCGCGAGGATCAGATCCTGATTGCGCATGAGCTTCGAAACGGCCGCTGCAATCTCGGGAGTGATCGCGGGCGCCATGGCGGCCAGCTGCTCGGCGGTGGTGTCGTGTGCGAGAAGCCGCTCGCGCAATTCGCCCACCGTCAGGCTCTCGATTGCGCGAAATGCGCGCGCGTCATGGTTGTCGAGAATGAGCCGCGTGACCTCGTCGTCCTCATAGGGAATGAGCGGTTCGGCGACGATGTCTTTCAACGCGACATCGGCCAGCGCCAACTTTGCCGCCACGTTCTCTTCGGCACTTACGGCGGCGACACCTGCAAGCCGATCCCCCGCCCGTGGCGGCGACGCCTTCGCCATCAGCGCCGCAAGTGATGGGAACACATAGCTCGTTGCCGCGACCCGTTGGCGGAATGGCATGGGCGGTTCTCGTCCCCGTTGTCACCTTTCATCATCAGGCTTGCCCGGCGCGGCCATGTCAAGCGCAGCCTCGATGCGGAACCATTCCTCCTCCTGACAGTTCCAGCTCGATGTTTTACGACACGATCCAAGCTGAACCGGCAGGCTGTTCATGGCCGCTTGCCTCCTGCCTTTCGCCATCGCGCACGTCACGTATCTGAAAAAATGAACGCACGACCTCGTCCAGAGAGCCGGCTGCGCC
The DNA here is from genome assembly GCA_022843145.1 of Hyphomicrobium sp. Classification (GTDB taxonomy): domain Bacteria; phylum Pseudomonadota; class Alphaproteobacteria; order Rhizobiales; family Hyphomicrobiaceae; genus JAKAML01. The sequence goes on along the minus strand of JALHOF010000004.1, from coordinate 69,068 downwards.
AAGCCGAAGTGATATTCACGGCTTCGCTGGCCGATTGCCCTGCTGTCGATCGGATGCGCGCGTCGTTGTCGCATCGAGTAGTTGGCGAACTTTTTCGGCCAGCTCTTCGCTCGTGTAAGGTTTGCTCAGCAGATTGACCCCGGCATCCAACCGGCCATGATGCACGATGGCATTGCGTGTGTAGCCGGTGGTGAACAGCACCGGGATGCCAGGACGCCGCGTGGTCACTTCGTCGGCAAGCTGCCGCCCATTCAATGCGCCGCCCAGAACGACATCCGTGAACAGCAGATCGACGCGATCGTTCTGCGTCAACGCACCGAGCGCAGCCTGACCATCGCTCATCTCGATAACGCGATACCCCGCTTCTCGCAGAATGCCGACGGCGTAGTCGCGCACGCCGTCATCGTCCTCGACGAGCAGGATCGTCTCCCCGGCCGTGGCACGTGACAGCGGCTTCTTGCGGTCCGCAGCCCCCATGTCCGAGCCGTCGTCGGAGAGCGAGCGAGGCAAGTAGATCTTGACCGTCGTGCCGTGCCCGACTTCGCTGTAGATGCGGATGTGCCCGCCAGACTGCTTGACGAAACCGTGGATCATGGCGAGGCCGAGCCCGGTGCCTTGTCCCGGCGGCTTGCTCGTGAAGAACGGCTCGAATACCTTTTCAAGTTTGTCGGCCGGTATTCCTGTGCCTGTGTCGCTGACACTCAGCATCACATACTGCCCGGCCTTGATGTCGCCGATGCGACCGGCATAGTTCTCGTCCAGATACGCATTGCTGGTTTCGATCGTGACATGGCCGCCTTCCGGCATTGCATCGCGAGCGTTCACGACGAGGTTCAAGAGTGCGTTCTCGAGTTGGTTTTCGTCCGCCAATGTCGGCCAGAGTCCGGCGCCCGATACCGTCTCGATCTTGATGGTTTCGCCCGCCATCCGGGTCAGCATATCCGACATGCCCGACACCAGCGTGCGCAGGTCGACGGGCTGTGGATCGAGCGGCTGTTGACGGGCGAAGGCGAGCAGGCGGTGCGTCAGCTTCGCGGCGTTCTGCGCGCCTTTCATCGCCGCCTCGACCGGCTTTCTCAACATATCCGCCGGCACCTGATCGGCCGACCGCAAGCGCCGCTGCAGCGTATCGAGATTGCCGATGACGATCGTCAGCATGTTGTTGAAGTCGTGCGCGATGCCGCCGGTCAACTGACCGATCGCCTCCATTTTCTGCGTTTGGCGAAGGGTGCTCTCGACTTCTTCTCGCCGTCGCATCTCGGCATTGAGGTCCCGGGTTCGTTCCGCGACGTCGCTCTCGAGCCGGCTGTTGATCCGCACAAGCTCCTCGCCTCGCTTGTGCAGTTCCTTCGAGGCCTCTGCGAGTGTTGCCGCGATCACGCGGGCCTCGGCAAATGACGGCTCCACAACAGCGGTCAGTGGTCCGTCGCCGACGGACAGCGCCGATCTGGCGAGGGCCGACATGCTGCGAGCGGCGCGCGCCGAGAGCCACCAGGCGAGTGCGAGACTCGACAACAGCAGGAGACCGCCGAGGGTTGCGATCGACCACAGCATTCTGGACAGTGGCTTGTTCAATTCGGCTTCGATCTGTGCGACGCCGACGATCCAGCCGTGCGTGGTCGGCGTGTACCCGGTCAGAATCCAGTTCCCCTCGACTGAGCGGTTCTCGCTCCAACCCTCGCGCGCCTTCGCGATGTAGTCCCGCCAGCCCTGGGCCGAGAGCTTGCCGACGTTGCTCGAATGTTCGGGAACACGGGCGACGAATTTGAGCTGGCGATCGATGATGGCGACGACGTGACTTTTCGAGAACTGCTTCTCGATCAGCCTCAGAAAACTCTCTGGTGGCACGGAAATAGATAGCGAATAGAGCGGCTTGCCGTCGCGAAAGACCGGCACCTCGACCAGGGCCGTCAATCGTTGCGACGCCGCACCGAGCAGGATGTCGCTGACCTGGATGGCACCCGTCGCGAATGCGCGCTGGACCAGTTCAGGCGCGGCATGTTTCGGCAGCGTCGTGCCGAATGGGCTTAACGTCGAGAGGCGGATCGTGCCGTCTGGTGCCGTGACGGTCAGCCAGGCACCCGGCACCAACTCCAATGCTTTTCGTGCTTCCTCCCAGAATTCGGCAAGACTTCCAGTCTGCAAGGTCGGCGAAATGGCGAGGGTCGAAGCGATCGCCGCATGGGTCTTGATCTCATTGTCGACGAGCCCGACCAGAGTTCGCGCATGTGTCAGCAATCCCTGCCGGATGGTCTCGCGTTCCTTGCTCACCATCTGCTGAAACATCATCAGTGCCAGCAGCAGCAGCGGAACCGCCGTGGCCAACGCGAGCAGCGCAAGCTGAAAGGAGAGCGGTCGGCCGCCGAGTTGGCCGGACAGACGGTCCAAATATCCGCGCATTCGCTTGAAACACCCCACCAAACCATGAGCGCCGCCGGCCGCTTCCGAAGGTCCCCACCATTCCAGCTCACACCCCGGCGACCACGACGCAGCCACACACGCCCTCGTCAAGATGCGCGGGCGTCCGGTGCGATCATGCGCGTGACGGCGGATCGAAGAGCCTCGAAATCGAACGGCTTCAGGAGCATTTCGGTTCCTTTGAAACGGTCGTCGATCCGGTGTTGACGATGCCCGGTCGCAAAAATGAGAGGGATCGACCGCTGCTGCAAGGCCGCTGCTACATCGTACGACGTGCCGTCTTTCAGCGTCACGTCGAGGATGGCCGCGTCAGGCAGTGAACCGCCGTCGATGAGGGCCAGCGCTTCATGAGCTGTCAGGGCAGGTCCTAGCACGTCAAAGCCGAGTTCGATCAGCCAATCCTGCAGCATCATCGCGATCAACGGCTCATCGTCGACGATCAAGATCCGGTGAGGGTTCATTTCAAACTCAACGAGAACTGGGCTGCGGTCCTCGCGAGGTATACTCGCTCTAAACAGCGTATTCTAGTCTGCTTTTTCAACTGGATAGCCCCACTCGCTCTCATCCTTACTTTCGCACGCCCCGCAAGCAGGGAGTGCTTTTGGCAGTGCGCGGGGTCGCCGAAGCGCCCTAGCCGTAGAGAACTTTTGGCAACCAGGTGGCCAGCCACGGCCGTTTCCAGACCACGGCCATGACCAGCATCTGGATGACGACGTGGGGAATGATGCCGCGATAGATGTCGCGGGTCGTCACTTCAGGCGGCGCAACGTCGCGGAGGAAGAACAGCGAGAAGCCGAATGGCGGCGTCAGGTAGCTCGTTTGCAGGTTGATCGCGATGAGGATCGACAGCCAGATCGGATCGACGCCCATCTTGAGCAGGATCGGTCCGGCGATCGGCACCACGATGAAAATGTTCTCGAATGGATCGAGGATATACTTCGCGGCGAACTCGAGCCCGGCGCGTCGGCGCGCCAGGACGAGCTCGCCAATAGATTTTCGGTCGGCCGCGTTCCGGTGCGCGAAGCACTGCGCAGCCTCGTCGCCGAAGGTCTAGTGACGTGGGAATCGCAACGCGGCTTCCGCATTGCGCGCCTCGAACCCGCCGAGGCCCGAGAAAATCTCGAAATCCGCGCCATCCTCGAGGTGCAGGCCCTGACAACTTTCTCGCCGAGAGAGGACGATGATCCGTTGATTGCGGGCCTGTGCCGAACGCACGTTGCGCGAGACCGGAACGAGCAAGGCTCACCAGTTGTCGGGGGGCGCGGTGCGTGCTTCGCGCACGAGTTCATCAATCCCTGCTGACGTCAGCGTTCCGAGGAACGCGACGAGTGCCGCGCGTTCGGCCGCATCGAGGCCCAATGGCCGGACGAGCGGACTCTGCCGCGCGTGCGGCCGGCCACCCGCATCGTAGAATGCCACGACGTCTGCAAGGGTGCGTATCCCGCCGTCATGCATATAGGGTGCGGTCAATGCGGCGTTGCGCAAACTTGGCGTGCGGAAAGACCACAGATCCCGCGGGTCAAGCGTCACTTCATATCGGCCGAGATCCGCCTGCTGAGGCGCGCTGACGCTCGCGACGACGTCGCGGCCGAGGTTGAAGCGAACGCCCGGCGCGACCTCGACGGGTTCGGTGGCTTCGGGGCTCTGGCGGATGTGTTCGCGCCACCAGCCATACCCGGTGTCGTGATACTTCTGATCGGTGAACATCGCGTCGCGCGTTCCGGCCACATGACACCGCGCGCATCCGGCCTTGCCGCTGAACAATGCAAACCCGCGTTGCTCTTCCTCGGTCAACGCTTTGCCTTCTCCGCCGAACCGCCAGCGATCGAACCGGCTCGGACCAGCGATGAGCGTGCGCTGATAAGCGGCAAGCGCCGCGCCGATACTGTCGAGGCCGGCCGGCGCACCGAAGGCGCTTTCGAAACTCCCACGATAGTCCGGCAGCGTCCGCAGCAGGTCGACGACGCGGCCGATCGACGGGTTCGCCATTTCGTTGTGCGCGACCAGGGGGCCGACGAATTGCGTCTCGAGCGACGTCTCGCGCCCGTCGTGAAACAGAACATCGAGGTGGCCGATATAGAGAAGCGTCGGCGCGTTGCGCTTGACGCTGCGGCCCTCGAAGCCGACCGCCGTCGACAACTCGTTCGAGGCGAACGCCTGCTCAGGCACATGGCACATGCCGCACGAAATCGTACCGTTCAGCGATAGACGCCGGTCGAAGAAGATCTTGCGGCCGAGGGCCACGGATTCTGGCGTCAACCGCGCGCGGTCCGGCGCTCGGAGTTGCGGAAGCCCAGGATGTCCTGCGAGGGCGCGGGACGCAGCGCGTCCTGCCCAGGTCTCCGTTGCGGCCCCGGCGCCAGGATCCGCCGATCGCACCGACAATGCCACCACGACACATGCGACCGACCACATTGCACGGCTGGCTATGTGCGAGATCGTCATTGCGTCGCGCCTTCGAGCAGCAGCGTCGCAATGTCAGCCATAATCAGGCGAGGATCTATCGTTCCGAGTCCGTAAATGTTGCGGATGCGCCCTGAACCATCGACCAGATACATCCGCAACAGGTGATTGAGCCGCTCGCTGTTCCGTTCCTTATCGACGCGTTGTCCGAACGCCGCCAGCGTCGGTGCCATGCTGTCCGCGGATGTCCCCGTCAGAAATCGCCACGGCAACACGCGGCGCTCGGCGATGTCTTGCGCCTTCGGTGCGACGAGTGCAGCCAATGCCGCAGGCGGATCGCGGACGGGATCGAAACTTACAGTCACGAGCTGAACTTGGTCGCGAAGGACCGCGTTCGTGCGGCTCGCGAATTCGATGTCATAGAGCACCGACATGGCCAGAGGGCAGCCGTTTTCGTCGGTACAGGTGAGATAGACGAAGCTGACGAGCGCGATCCGTCCGGGCCAGAGCCCGCTCAGTTCGGTCGCCGTGCCGTTATGATCGAGGAGCGATGCGGCCGGCGCCGCCTTGATGGACGGCAGCGTATAGCTTCCCGGCACCGGCGCCGCAAAATCGAAAGCCTCCGTGCGCGGGAACGCAGCGGGCAGGGAGATGATCGCCGCACGCTGCGCCATCCCGCCCGCCGTCGCACCAAGATTTTGCGCGTCGACCCGTAATCCTGCCGGACGCACTGGCGGAGAAGACGAGCGCAGGATGTCGCATGCAACGGCCAGCATCACCGCTGCAGCGGCGGCTGCAAGCAACGCGCTCAAGGATCGAGGCGATATCATCATCGTTCGGTCCGAAGAACTCCGCGCTGAAAGGCCGTTCCGCCGCCACGAGCGCGGCGGCAGTCTTCGACGCGCGGGGGAGGCCTGGATCACTCCGCAGATTGCCCGCGCGCCGTCGTCTCAAGTGCTGCTGTAGAGCTTGCTCGAGCCGAACAGCATCAGATGCGCGCGGCCGTAGCCTTCCTTCAGGAAGTCGACGTTGAACGTTTCCTTCAGCTCCTTGCCGTCCCACGCGAAGCCTTTGATGAACTGCTCGTTGTCCGCGCCCTTCTTGTCCCAGTTGGCGAGCAGCGACGTCGTGAAGTACACGCGCTTGCCGTCCCAGCTCTGCGAGACCATGTTCACCTGCGCGCCGATCCGTTTCTCGTAGACCTGCTTCGGCTTCATCGGATTGGAGATGTCGAACAGCCGCGTTTTGCCGTCCATGAAGGTATTCACCCACAGCGACTTGTCGTCGGACGCGATGGAGATGTCGACCGGCAGCGGGATCTTCGACGGATCGCCGATGTCGGCGACTTCCTTTGCCTGCCACTCGCCCTTCTCGTCCTCGTGGATCAGCCACAACTTCGAGGTCAGCGCCGTCGATGTGAAGGCCCAATTGCTCGCCGGGCCCCAGCCGAAGCGGATCTCGAGCGGCGCGCCCGGCACCTTGAACACCTTGCGCGGCTTGCGGGTGTGGAGATCCCACTGCACGACGGTCTGGCCGAAGCGCGTCATGGCCTCCTTGTCCTGCAGCATCTTGCCGAAATCCATCATGTAGTTCGACCAGCCGGTGAACGAGGACGTCAGCATCACGTTCTTGCGGATCAGGGCGCGCACGTCATAGCCGTAGCCGTCGGCGAAGCCGTCGACGAGCGTCGCACCGCGCGGGTCTTCCTTGGTCGGAATCCAATGCGTGGCGACGAATTTGCCCTCGTCGGTGTACTCGACGAGCGCGGTCCGGCCACCGTGGTCCTTGTCGTTGGACAGCGCCGAGATCAGCATGCGGCCGGGCAGCGCGTAGAACGTGTGCGGGCCGACTGCGCCGCCTGAATCCTTGACGAACGTGTCGATGGTCTTCGACAGCTTCGGCTTGCCGGGGTCGGACGCGACGTCGAAGATAAAGATGCGATTGGTGTCGAGGCCGCCCGTCCACATGAACCGCCGATCCGCGTTGAAGCCGGCGTGATGCGCCTCGTTGCGTCCGCCGACCGAAACCGACGCGACCGCCTTGCCGAACGTACTCGAGCCGGGGCGGACGTTGATCGTCACGACCTTATCCGATCCATCGCCGACTCCTTCCATCCCCAGCGTCCAGAGATAGATGTATTCCTCCTGCCCGGTGATCATCGGCATGTAGGGCGATTGGCACGTCTCGTCCGCCCACGCCGGAACAAGCCCTCCCGTTGCGCCGAGCGCAAGTGCTGCAGCCGGGCCGGCGATCACCTGCCGTCGATCGGGACGCCAACGATTCTCGGTCATGATGCCTCTCCTTGTGTTGGTTGTCGGGATTGATGAACGTATCGGTCACAGCGCTTCGAGTTCGCGGCCCTCGTAGAGAGCGGTGAGAGCTTCCTGCTCGAGTTCCGCATAGCGCCGCGTCGCCGTGCACGAGATCTCGCGCGGCCTTGGCAGATCGACGTCGATGATCTTGACGATGCGGCTCGGCGCATCGGACATGATGTAGATGCGGTCGGCGAGAAACAGCGCCTCTTCGAGCTCGGCCGTAATGAACACCGTCGAGAGCCGCGTGTCCTCGAATAGCTTGAGATAGTATTCCTGCATCAGCTCGCGGGTCATCACGTCGAGCCCCCGGAACGGCTCGTCGAGGATCATCACCTTGGGGTTGTTGACGAGCGCCTGTGCGAGTTCGGCGCGCCGCATCATCCCGCCTGAAAGCTGGCTCGGATACTTGTCCTTGAAATCAGCCAATCCGAAACGGTCCAGCAGTGCATTGGCTTTCGGCCGCGCCGACTGCCGCGACTGTCCGCGCGAAACCGGACCGAACAGCACATTCTCCTCGACCGTCATCCACGGCCACAGCGCGGTCTCCTGGAACACGAGAAGCCGATCCGATCCTGCGCCAGTCACGGGCTCGCCGTCGATCAGCAGTGTCCCCCGGTCGGGCGTCTGATAGCCCGCGAGCAGATAGGCGAGCGTCGACTTCCCGCAACCCGATGTCCCCATCACGACGTTGAGCTTGCCGGCCTCGAAATGGAACGAGCAATCCGCGAGCACCGGCGCGGCGGGCGTGTCAGCGCCAGCACCCGCGTAGGACTTGTAGAGACCCGTGCCGACAAACTCGCCTGTGGTATCGCCCATCTCAGATCTCCAAAAAAATGGCGTGGCACGCGCCGTCAGCGCTTGCGCTTCCAAGGCATCATGCGGCGTTCGATGACATCGACGAGCAGTGTCGAAAGGGCACCGGCGATACCGATGCTGACCATCCCGACGAAAACCACGGGCGGCGTGCTCGACACGTAGCCTTCCCATGTGAGCCGCCCGAGCCCGCTGTCGCTGGCGATCATCTCCGCCGCGATCACGACATTCCACGTCACGGCGATGCCGAGCGTCATGCCGACGGCGATCGACGGAATCACAGCGGGAATGACGATGCGGCGGAAGATGGTGAGCTGTGAAGCGCCGAGCGAGTGGGCGAGCCACAGGTGCTCCTGCTTGATCGATCTTACGCCGTCGTAGACGTTGATCGTGATGATGAAAAACGCGCCGATGAAGGTGATGAAGATGATGCTGGCTTCGTTGGTCGGCCAGAACAGGATCGACAGCGGCACCCACGCCAGCGGCGGGATCGGACGCATCATCTCGAACACCGGAAAGACGATCCGGTTGAAGCGGCGGCTCGATCCCAGAACGAGGCCGAGCGGTACACCGAGGAGCTGTGCGAACAGAAAGCCCAGCAACACGCGTTTGAAACTGATCAGCCACGATTCCCAATAGCTGCGCGTGAACAGGAAATCGGAAACAAGCGTCTGCACCACGGTGATCGGGCCTGGAATTTCGTGGAACCCGGGCGCCTTGAACGTCACGGCAAGCTGCCACGCCAGGAAAAACATGACGACCGCGACGAGACCGCGCCAGTTGAACGTGGGCCATGCGCGTCGTCGCGGCCGAATAGGCGGTTTGGCGGCGCCGGGCGCGGTGGACGCAGCCGCGCTTGGTCCAGCATCGTGCGTGGCGATGATGATTGATCGGTCTGACATCAAGCCATCTCCTTCTCACCGCGCTCGAAGGCTTTCTGCGCCTCTTCGCGCACCGCCATCACGGTCCGCTCCTTGAGCGCGATGTAGGCGTCGCTGGCCATCATCTCGCGCGTTCGGGGACGCGGCAGATCGACCTTGATGTCGAGCTTCACGGTGCCGGGCCGCGTGGTCATGACGATCACCCGGTCCGCGAGGAACAGCGCCTCCTCGAGGTCGTGCGTGATGAACATGATCGTCTTCTGGCTGATCCTGAAGATGTCGAGCAGATGCCGGTGCATCGTCACCTTGTTGACGGTGTCCATGGCGCGGAACGGCTCGTCGAGCAGAAGCACTTTCGGATCGTTGATGAGCGCGCGGATGATCTCGACGCGTCGCTGCATTCCCGACGAGAGCTGCGAAGGAAACGACTTCGCGATGCGGTCGAGACCGCCCGACGCCTTGAGCATTTCGATGCCGCGCGCCTCCGCTTCCGCCCTGGGCGTGCGGCCCTGCTTCATGAGACCGTAGGTGACATTGTCGAGCACGGTTTTCCACGGGAACAATGCCCCCTGCTGGAACACGACGACCCTATCCGGGCCGGGCGCCAGCGGGCGATCCACGCTGGCGAGCAGCTTGTCGTCGAGATAAACCTCGCCGCTGGTCAGCGTATCGAATCCGGCCAGGATATTGAGCAGCGTGCTCTTGCCGCAACCGGACGGTCCGACGATGGCGAGGAAATCGCCGGGTGCGAAGTCGACGCTGAAATTGTCGAGCGCGACGACCCGCGCGCCTTCAGGATCATAGATCTTCGATACATTGCGGATGGAGACCTTGCCTGCGGCGGCAGGCTTGCCGGCCGCCGCCGCGGAATTGAGGTCGAGCATGTCACGCATGTTTCAGCCTCCGGTTCCAAGTCGTTGCTCGCGCCACGCCATCAGCCGGTTGCCGACCATGCGCACGGCGGCGCTGGACAGGTATCCAACCAGGCCGAGCGTGGCCATTCCGATGATGATGGTGGGGTATTGGATGAGGTTGTAGGATTCCCAGATCAGGAAGCCGAGGCCGTACTGCGCGGCGATCATCTCGCCTGCGGCGAGCGAGAACCACGCCGCGCCCATCGCGATCTGCAAGCCCGTGAAGATGCTCGGCATCGCGCCGGGGATGATGACATCCCACAGAATGTCGGTGTTGGTGCCGCCGAGACAGGCTGACGCGCGGAAATAGTCTTCGGGGATCGCTTTGACGCCGACGTAGGTGTTCATCGTCATCGCGAAGAACGCGACCAGGAACGTCACGAAGATCACCGCCGGCTCGACACCGGGAAACAACAGGATCGCGATCGGGACCCACGCCAGCGGCGGCACCGGCCGCAGCAGGCTGAACAGCGAGTAGGCATACTGGTGCACACTCCGCTTCCAGCCCATGAAAATGCCGAGCGGCACACCCAAGAGGATTGCGAGCGTGAACGCGGCGAGTGCACGATAGGTCGAATAGAGAATGTGGACGTAGTAGTCGGCTGTGAAGATCGAAATGCCGTAGGACGGTGTCGGGCTCAGCCATTCGCGGACGACGGTGAGCGGATCGGGGAGGCGATTGAACGCCTGGATCGGCGTCCACTTTACGGCCGCGTACCAAAGCAGCAGGAAGCTACCGAGGCCGAGCATGGCCAGCCAGAACCCCTCATTCGCGAATGGATTACGGCGCGTGATCGTCGGCGTTGTCGCGTCGGCCATGTGCGTCTCCTGGTGCTACGCGATCCGGCTCTGGTAGTCAGCCGCGGTCAGCAGCGTCTCGGCTTCGCCGGGGTCTGCGATGCGGACGCGAACGATCCACCCGTCGCCGTACGCATCGTCGTTGACGAGCCAAGGCTCGCTCGTAAGCTTGGGATTGATCTCGACGATCTCTCCGCTGATCGGCGCGAAAAGATCGGACGCGACCTTGGCCGACTCGATCGTGCCGAACACGCTGCCGAGCGTGATGCGGTTACCTGGCTGCGGCACGCTGACGAGGCTCACGTCACCGAGCGCGTTCTGTGCGAAATCCGAGACGCCGAGCGTACCGATGCCGCCGTTCTGGCGGATCCACATGTGCTCGGGGTGATAGCGGCAGTCGTCGGGAAACTTCATGCGGAACGACCTCGATGTTGTGCGTGGGCCGATGTGCGACGCGGCCGGTTCGGCGGCGGTTACGCGATCTCCTTGCCGCTGGGCGACAGCAGCAGGGTCTCGCACTCGGGTTGATTGCGGAGCGTGTTCATCACCTTGCAGGACCGCTCGCAGACGTGGAGCATGCGCCGGCGCTCCTCGTCGGTGATGTTGCCTTCGATGACGACGCGGGTGACGATCTTCGCTAGCCGGTCGGGACGCTTCACGGGTTCGCCGTCGCAGGTGACGCGGATGCTGGTGACCGGCAGGTTGCGGCTCTTGACGTATTCGACGAGGAAATAATTCAGGCAGGCGGCGGCGGCCAGCAGCATGAGTTCGACCGCGCGATGCCCGCCGTCGTCGAACATCTTGACCTCGCCGTACTTGGTCCACGACGCATAGCCCTTGCTGGGCGTCCACGCACACGAGCCGGCCGGTTCGATGGCTGCCGGAGCCGGGGCGGCATCCGCAGCGTGCACCGCCTCGGTCGATACTGGAGGTCCATCCGCTACGCTGTGCCCGCCGCTGTCGCCGCTGCTGCTCGCGTGCTTCTTCGCCATGACGCGTTCCATGTTCTGATCCTGGGCTGCGATAACCGTGGTGCCCGCCACTGAGAAAATCGGGGACACGCTGCGCAACGCGCGCGCGTTGCGTCTCGTGCCCCCGCAAGGCACGTGGCAAGCTTATTGGACGACTTTTCTGGGCTGGCCCTTGATCACGCCGACCGGCGCGGTGAGGCCCAGCTGCTTCAGCGCCTCTTTGAGAGGCGCATCGTTGTACGCGTTTGCCGGCATTTCCGGCGCGACGAGCACCTTTGCGGAATGCAGGAACGTGTAGCCCGTCTTCATCGCGGCAAGGACTTCGTCATCGAAGATCATCTTGCCGACGTAGTTCACCGGATCGCCGCCGATCAGCTCCGGATTGGTCTCATAGAGCGCCGACCAGGCGATCTGCGGCGTGTATCCGATCGTCTCCTTGGCGATCAGCCGCGCCGTCTCCTCGGGATTCTCGATCATGAACTTGACGGCTTCGATCTCCGCCTTCATCCAGCCGACCGCGGCTTCCGGGTGCTTCTCGATAAAGTCCTGGCGCATCAGCGTGAAGTTGGCGTCGACCTCTTTCCACGGCGCGCCGGTCGAGATGTACTTCGCGTGACCGTTCTCGACGGCGCGGCGGGCATGCGGTTCCCACATCGCGCCGGCCGCGAGCTTGCCGGCCTCGAAGTTCGAGGCGATCACCTCGATCGGCATGTTGAGAACTTCCTTCGGCTTGAAGCCGCCTTTTGCGATCGCCGCGAGTACGAACCGGTTGGCGCAGGTTCCGCGATGCACGGCGAAGGCCTTGCCTTCGAGCCACGCCATCGCCTCGGCGTGTGTCTTGAAGTCCGGAGCCGATTTTCCGACCAGGATCTTGTTGCAGTTCTGGCCATTCGAAAACATCGGCACCGAGACGAGACGGATGTCGGCCTGCTCGCGTTTGGTCGTGGCGACCAGAGACGGCATATCGCCCATCGTACCGATCTGCATCTTGTCGGCGATGAGCGCATTCACCATCGGCGGGCCCGTCAGGTGGGCCTCGAACTTGACCGTGCTGCCGGCGGGCAGATGCTTCTTCCAGAACTCCTTGTGCTTGATGATCACGCCGTTCCAGCCGCCGGTCCAATAGGGGTGGTAGCCGTAGGTGATGTCGACGGGTCCGGCCGCTCCGGCCGATGTGGCGCCTGCGGCCAGAACGGCCGCGGCAAAGGCATGGCAGAGGTATCGCTTGAGCACGTTGCATCCTCCCGGTTGCAGGCCCGCACCGCTCTGCGTGGGCCCCTGTCAGTGGCCGACTTCAGGAGGAAAGCGGCCCGCACCCGGGATGCGGGCAGGGCGTCTCGACCGGTCGGCTCTTGTTAACCACCATTGCAACGGGTGTGCCAATGCGCCGCAGATATGCGAACTTCTGCATTTGCGCATATATGTCAGCTGGTTGCCGGCCCTTGCGGCGGAGGCGTCCCTGCAACGGGCCTGTACAGTTTCACTGCTGCCTGTACAGAACCAGACCACCGAAACAGGCCAGCACGCGGACCCTCAAGGCCCTAAGCCGAGCCGCCTTCGCAGCGTCGTGCGGCTGATCCCCAACGCGCGCGCCGCCGCGACTTGGTTGCCGTCGTGAGCCGCAAGGGCGTCGCGAATGTGCTTCAACGTCTGCTCCTCGAGCGTCGGCAACACCCGATCGGATTCGTGAGTGTCCGCTGCCGCGCCTTTGACCTCGAACAACGGCGATGCGTCGAACATCAACTGCGGGACGTCGATCGTGTCGGTGCTCGACAACGCAAACCCGCGCTCGATGATGTTTTCGAGTTGCCTTGCGTTGCCCGGCCAATGGTAGGCGTGAAGCCGGGCGCGCGCTTCCGGTGTCACCGCCAGCCGCTTGCGCCCCGTCCGCCTCCGGATGCGTTCGACGAAGAGATCGATCAACGGCGTCAGATCCTCGATCCGCTCGCGAATGGGCGGGACGTGGAGTGGCAAGACATTCAGCCGGAAAAAGAGATCACTGCGGAAGGCCCCGCTGCGCACGGCCGTCTCGAGATCCCGATTGGTCGCCGCGATGATCCGCACATCGACCTCGATCTGGCGCTCGCCTCCGACCTGCCGGATGGTTTTTTCCTGAAGCACGCGTAGCAACTTTGTTTGCAGACGCGGACTGATGTCGCCGATCTCGTCGAGAAACAGCGTGCCGCCGTGTGCCTGCTGAAACAGTCCCCGCGTCGATGCGGTCGCGCCTGTAAACGCGCCCTTCACGTGACCGAACAACTCGCTGTCGAGCAACTCCTCGGGCAGCGCGCAGCAATTGATCGGCAGGAACAACCGTTGTGAGCGATGGCTGGCGAAATGGATCGCGCGGGCGATCAGTTCCTTGCCTGTTCCGGTCTCGCCGCGGACCAACACCGGAATATCCTGCGAGCCGATCCGCTGAATCACGTTGAGAATCCCGCGCATTGCGGGGCTTGCGGCAACCATCCCGTCGTGCCGCGAGCTGTTCGACAGCTCGTCGCGCAACCGGGTCACCTCTTCGGCGAGCTGCTTCTTCTCGAACACGCGCTTGACGCGGAGGATCAATTCTTCCGGATTGATCGGTTTGGTCAGGTAGTCGTAGGCGCCGAGCCGCATCGACTCGACCGCGTTCTCGATCGAGCCGAACGCCGTCATGATGATGCACTCGGCATCCGTGTTCGTTTCACGGATCCGCATCAGCAGATCGATGCCGTTGTCGTCGCCGAGCCGCAGATCGAGAATGACGAGGTCGATGCCTTCTTCCGCCAGGTGCGCACGCGCGGCGTCCGCCGTGGCTGCCGTGAGGACCTTATAACCCTCGGACTCGAGCAACAGACACAGCGTCCGTCGAATGGCGTGTTCGTCGTCGACGATCAGGATTTTGCGCATGGCGTGTCGACTGTCTCGAGGACGAACGCGACGGTGGTCCCGGCGCCCGGTACGCTCTCGATCGATAGCGCCGTGCCGTGGTCGGCAAGAATACGCTCAACGATGGAAAGGCCAAGCCCTGTTCCTTGCGGGCGGCCGGAGGTGAACGGCCGCGACGCCCGGGCGCTGAATTCCGGCGACATTCCGACGCCGGCATCGGTCACGCGTACGCGGCAGCGTTGGCCGTCACGGGTCGCCGAGACAACGAGGCGTCCACCCTCCGGCATTGCTTGAACGCCATTGAGGATAAGGTTCCACAAGACCTGCTCGATCTGCTCGCGATCGAAGAGGGCAAGTCCGAGATCGGGCTCCGTCTCGGTCGCGATGTCGATGCGCCGGTCTTCGGTGAGCCCCAGGCGAACCGTCTCCGCCACGCGGCGAATGACCTGCCCCAGATCATTGGGTTCGGGTTCGCTGGTCCGCTGGCGGGAAAAACGCAGAAAATCGTCGAGGATACGCTTCAGCCGCTGCGACTCCGCGTTGACCAATGCAATGACCTCGGCCTTGTTCTCCGCCGAGATGGTTTCGCGCCCGAGCAACTCCGCGCCGTTGATGATGCTGGCCAGCGGATTGCGGATCTCGTGCGCGATGCTCGCCGAGAACTGCCCGATGCTCGCCAGTTTTTCCGCCTCGACCCGACGGTCGTGCTCGGTCTCGAGCTCCGACCAGGACTGGCGAAGATTGTCACGCATTTCGTTGATCGCGTGCACTACGTCGTCGAGCTCGTCGGGCGCGCCGCGGCCGTGCGCACCCCGTTCGAGTAGCAAGGGCGTGCCGAGCGTTCCCGGAGCGAGCGCGCGGGCATAGGCCGACATGCGCATGAGGTGGCGCGTGACGAGATACTGGAAGAGCAGAAAGATGAACGCGGAAACCAGAAACGTCTTGATCGCCTGCGTTCCGAGTATGACGAAGACCTTGTCCAGCAATCGACTGTAGACGCCGTCCAGACTCGCGGTGGCCTTCAACGCGCCGAGTGTCACGTTCCGGTCCTTATAGCTGCGGACCAGCGGAAACGTGCGCTCGATGAGATTCGAACTCTCGACACGGCCGGCGGAGACGAACGCCGCGCCATCGACGACCACTTCGACCCGCTGCATATCCGGCAGATTGCGGATGCCTTCGACCTGGACCAGAAGCTGTTCCCTGTCGAGCGCCCATAGACTGGCGCTGATGCTCTCGACGTAGCTGTCGCGGATCTGGCGCATACGGTCATGGATGAGATCCACGTCGCGCGCGTAGTCGATATAAAGCTGCAGCGACGTCGCGGCCAGCGTCACGATCGAACTGAAGAACAGCGTCGAGACGATCAGTCGGGCCGAGACGCTCTGCCATTTCAACGCGGCCATCTCTCAGCGCCCCCCGTCGCCGATGGGACGATCACCGAGATACGCGCCGAGTGTGGCCGTTTCGATCTGGTTGAATGTACCGTCCGCCTTCATCGCCGCGAGCGCGGCGGCGAGCGGCTCGACGAGTGACGCATGGCGATTGTGGAGGTGCAAGTACATCGGTCGCCGGACCAGAGGCTCCTGCGAGACGCGAATATCCGCGATGTCCATCGCGCGCGCCGTAGCCAGTCCGCTCAGGCGGTCGATCACCGCCACGTCGATCCGGTTGTCGCGCAAGAGCCCGAACAGCAGTGCCACGGTTTTTGTCCGTACGAGCGAACGCGTGCCGGTGATGTTCTGCTCCAGCACCTTCCAGCCGCGCACGATCCCGACGTTGTGGGGTTGAAGGCTCGACCAGCCGTGCACATCGATCGCGGAATTGCGCGAGAACGCGACAAAATCGACGAAGATCAGCGGCAGTGGAACGCGCATCAAGTTTGGATACGCGCCGATCTCGGCGAGGTCGTGGATCCGTGGTCCATCGCCGTCGACGATCCCAGCATTGGCGTTGACGAGGGCGCGCTCGGCCGGTGGCGCGTCGATCTCCACCGCATAACCGATCCGGGCCGCCGCCTCGCCGATCAGCCGGTTGAAATATCCCGAACCGTCCGCCGAAAAGATGGGCGGGCCAAAGGCGGTGCTCAATCGCAGCGTCGGACGGGTCGCCGCGCGCGTCGAGCGCCCCGCGCATGCCACAGCCGCTGCACCTGTCAGTGCTTGTAGCAACGACCGGCGCGTCACTCGTTCCGTCATCTCGATGTTGGCCTTAGCGGTCATTTTCGGCCTGTCGGTGGCTTTCGGGCAAACCTCAGCCGCTATCGCGCAGTGAGCGCTCGACCCATTCCTGATCTTGCGCCGCCTGACCGCTTCTCCATCCCGCAACTGTCAGCGTAAGCGGCACGATCCTGATCGGGCGATGTGGGACCTACTCTAGGAGATTGCTTGTGCGCTGTCATCGACGAGCACTCTAGAAACCATGCCGTGTCGAGCCCAAGCCAAACCGCACGCGAGACCCGCCGCGCAAACAGTCTTGCGGCGCGCCACGCAAGGCGCGCCATGCAAGGCGCGCCATGCACTTCAATGACTGGTCCCCTCCGAGAACGTGATTTTGTTCCAGACGTTGTATTTGCCCGAAGGCTTGCGCATGGGAATGCGGCGGACCTCCTCCAACGTGCGCGCGTCGTAGACGATGAGCGCGCCGTCATCCTCCCAGATCGAAACCAGCGCATGCCGGCCGTGGCGGTCGAACTCGACGTGCGCCGCCGTCGAGCCTGGCACCGGCCGCAGCGTCTTGACGATGGCGAGGCTCTGCTTGTCGATGATGTGCATCCGGTCCTTGTTGGGACCAAAGAACACGTCGGCCCAAACATAGGGCGTCGACTCGTGCGAACGGAGGAAGAATCCGGGGCCATCCGTGGCGACCGTCGACACGATCGACCAGTCGTCGACGCCGATGATGCTGAGCCGTCCCTCCTTCAGATGCGGCGTCGCCATGACCCGCCGCCCATCCCGCATCCAACTGATCCCCGAACCGAGATGCGGCATGCCCGGCAATGGCAACTCGGCGATTTCCCTGCCGACGATCAGATTTACGACCACGGCCTTGCCGCCCTCCCGCGCCGCGCCGACCAGATGACGGTATTGAGGGTCGAAGAAAAAGTCGTCGAGCGGTTGTGAAACCTTGATCCGCCGCCGCGCGAACAGCCCGCGCGAACTCGGCAAGGCCTCCTCCATGCCCTTCTCGTGGCTGTGCACGAAGCCTTCGAACACCGGCTCGGCGTTGGGATCGGTGGCGATCTCCCAAATCTCCGAAACGTCTTTCAACGCCAGAATAAAGCTATCGCGTGTCGGAGCCTGATAGACTGCGGACACGCGCGACGGCACGCCCGACTTATCCGCGACATCGAAGATGCGCGCGACCGATAGATCCTCGGCCGAGAGGATCGTCAGCGTGCGTGGCAGGTAGTTGGCGACCGCCAGCCAGCGGCCATCCTTCGAGATCGCGATATTGCGCGCGTTGAGCCCCGCCCGCACGCGGCCCACCTCTTGCAGCGACCAGAGGTCGTACTTCTGCACCCAGCCGTCGCGCGACATGATGAACACGTATCGCCCGTCTGGTGTGAACTTCGGACCGCCATGCACCGCGAACGGCGTGGCGAAACGGTCGAGGCGCTCGTAGCTGTCGCCGTCGAGCACCGACACGTGGTGGTCGCCGGTTTCGACCACCACGAACAGGTTGAGCGGATCGGCCTTGAACACCGGCCCCGTTGCCGCAACGTAGCGTGCGGACATGCTGCGGCTCGCGGCGATGTCGGTGGCCGTCCACGCCGGAACTTCAGCGAGTGGCGTCTTGATGTACTCGGCGAGCCCGGCGATCTGGGCCGATGTCAGCGACGCGCCGAATGCCGGCATCTGTGTCGCTACACGTCCATCCGCGACGACTTTCGCGATGGCCGGACCGTGCATGCGCGACAACGTCTCGGGGATCAGCGCCGGACCCGTGCCGCCGAGCCGGCCGCGGCCATGGCAGCTCGCGCATTGCTGCTCATAGAGCCGCTGCGGCGTGGACGCGTCCTCTGCGACGGCGAACCCGGTGGAAGCGGCGAACCCGCACCAAACCGCACTAAAGATAGCGATGCGCAGGATCATGGCTGATACCCCGGAATGGTGTGACTTCGGCGCGACCGTCGATCGCCATGGACACGTTCAGTCCGACCTCGGCATCGCTCAGATAGCAGGCCGGATCGGCAGCCCATGGATCGCCCGTCAGTTGCAGCGCGCGGATCCGCGTGTTGCCGCCACAGACGGATTTGTGCGCACACGCTCCGCACCGTCCCTTGAGCGGGCGGGGACGGGTCCGCAGCGCCGCCAGCATCGGCTCGCTCGTGTCCTGCCAGATCGCGCTGAACGGCCGCTCGCGAACATTGCCGGCGGCGTATCCCGACCAATAGGTATCGGGATGCACGATGCCCTGCGTATCGATGTTGGCGACGCCGAGGCCTGACGAATTTCCGCCCCAGGCCTCGAGGTGCGCGCGGACGTGGGCGACGCGATCGGCGGGAAAGCGCTCGGCCGCCCACTGCAGGAAATACACGGCGTCGGCATCGTTGTTTCCCGTGACGACCTCGAAGTCGTCACCGTCCGCGACCGCTCGCCAAGCCCGTTCGAGCAACAGATCGAGACCGGAACGGGTCTCGGAGCCGCGCGTATCGTCGCCGCGATGCTTGTTGCCGCGACCGGCATAGACGAGATGCGAGAGATAGAATTTCGCGACGCCCTCGCGGTCGGCCAGCGCGAGCAACTCCGGCAATTGCCGCGCGTTATCGCTTGTCATCGTAAAGCGCAGCCCGACCTTGATGCCGCGCGCCACGCACTCCCGCACGCCCGACAACGCGGCGTCGAACGCTCCGTCGAGTCCACGAAACCAGTCGTTCGTGGCGCCAATGCCGTCGAGACTGATGCCGACGTAATCGAAGCCGATCGACGCGACGTCATCGGCGATCTTACCGGCGATGGGCGTGCCGTTGGTCGAGAGCGCCGTATAAAGCCCGTGCGACTTGGCGCGGCGTGCAAGATCGAGTGTGTCGGCCCGCGACAGCGGCTCGCCACCGGACAGGATCAGCGCGGGGATGCGGAACGCCGCGAGATCATCGAGCACCGCCTCCGCCTCGGACGTCGTGAGTTCGCCCGGAAAGTAATGATCGGCGGCGACCGCATAGCAATGCCGGCACTTGAGATTGCAGCGGCGCGTCAAGTTCCAGATGACGACCGGCCGCACGGGCCCTTTCCGGCTCCGCACCGGCGTCGGCGCGACGAGTTGCTTCATATAGTGCGAGAGCCGGAACATCTGGCTAGCCTCCGCTGCGGGCAAGTCGGAGCCCGGTCTTCTTCAGGATCCGTGTCGAATAAAGTATGTCCGACGCGCGGCAGGCGGACCCAAGCCGCACCGCGATCTCCGCGCGCTTCGTCTCGACCTCTGCCCGCGTCGCGCCATGTACCATCGCAAACAGATTGTAAGGCCACGCCGGCAGGGCACGCGGCCGCCGGTAGCAATGTGTGACGTAGGGCAACGCTCCAATCTCCGCGCCGAGCGCACTCACCTGCGTATCGTCGACATCCCAAACCGACATTCCGTTCGCCACCATGCCAAGGGCATAGTGATTGGGCGCCGCCGCGACCCGCCGCACGACGCCGCGCGCGGCCATGACCGCTAGCCGTGCGATGACGTCCGCTTCGCTGCACCCGATCTCTGTTGCGATCCTTGCGAACGGCTGCCGGACGACAGGCAAGCCACACTGGGTTGCCGTCACGATCTTACGGTCGATGGCATCGATGCCGCTCATGCCGCCACCTTGAATCCGATGAAGTATTCTTCGAGCTTGGGAAACATTAGAACGTCGCAACCTGTCGCGCGTGCGATCTCATCGGCGGCCATCGCAATTCCTTCAGGTCTCTCCGTCGCCAATACGAACCACATGTTCAACGCGTGCTCGCGTTCGTAGTTGTGCGCGACCTCGTCGAAGCCGTTGACCAAATCTGCGACGGCCTCGAACTGGTCCCGCGGCACCGCCATCGCACACAGACAAAACGCGCCGCCCATCGCCGCCGCATCGAAGAACGGACCAAAGCGCGTCAGCACGCCGGCTTCGATGAGCCGCGCGGTGCGCGCGATCACATCCTCCGGGTTGCGGCCGATCTCTTTCGCCACGGCGTCGAACGGAAGCGGGACCAATGGGATGCCGTCTTGCAACCTGTTCACGATGATCCGGTCGACGGCATCGAGTGTGACCCGCTCGGCCGATGCGCTTCGCGCTCTCATGCCGCCACCCTGGGTGTGGTGACCAGCGCGCCGGTCTGTTTGAAACATCGGAGCGAGAACAGGATCTGCCTCGGCACACCGACTAGGCCTGCCGCCTGCGACGCATTCTCGAGGAGGGACAGCGCCTCGTCCCGCGTTCGCGCGTGGACCATGCAATAGAGATTGTAGGGCCACTCACGGGCGTACCGCGTGCGCCTGTAGCAGAGATTGATCCCCGCGCTGCTCGCCAACGCTGCGCCGATGCGATCGACCTCGCGCGCATCGACGTCCCAAACGACCATCGCATTGGACCGCCAGCCGATCGCGCGGTGACGCACGATGACGCCGATCCGCGGAACGATCCCGTTTGCAACGAGACAGCGGAGGCGCTCGATCACATCGGCCTCGCTTCGACCGAGCTGCTCTGCCAGTTCGCGAAACGGCGTGGCGGCGATCGGCAGGCCATCGGTCAACGCCTGCACCAACGGACGGTCAGCGAGCTCGATCGCAAAGCCATCGTTCGGTATCGGATGCGCCGGCGCGGCGGCACGCGTCGGCACGGTATGCCCCGATAGCGCGAATCCAAGATCGATGTGATAGGCCTTCTCGAGACGGAGATCGAGGACGCGCAGTCCGGTCGCGTGCGCCACGCGTGTCAAAGCGGCATCGACGTAGGCGCGATCCGGTCCGGTCACCACGAACCAGATGTTGTAGTCGTTCTCACGCAGGTAGACGTGATTGACGCCCGGCTCGCGCGACAAGAGCGCGGCAATGTCCTCGGTCCGGAACTCGGGGGCTGCAACGGCGGCCAGCGTGCTCGCGCCGAGCGTATTAGGCCGGACGACACCACCGACGCGGGAGATCACACCCGATGCCCTGAGCCGCTTCAGTTCCTTGATGACGCAAGCCTCGGACACGCCGAGCCGCTTCGCGATCACCGCGAAGGGCCGCGAGACCAGCGGCAGATCGCGCTGCCAATCATCGATTAAATTCGACCGAAGGTCGTCGTTCCTGTGCGCGGTCATGGTCAGAACCCCGTCCGGTAGGCGCGCGACGTGAGAAAAATCCCGCTCGGGCTCGCGGCGGTGAACTCCGCCTTCTTCTCGAAGGTTCGCGTGTCGTAGACGTGGACCGCGTTCGCATCGCGCACCGAGATCCACACCTCGTGCCCGCGCGGCGTGAACTCCATGTGCAGCACCGCCGGACCGGGCTTGAATTCCTTGATCACCGCGCCGCTCAGCGAATCGAGCACCTGGACCGTGTCGTTCTTCGGATGCGCGAAGTTTACCCAGACGTGCCGGCCATCCGGACGTGCAACGGCAAACACGGGCTGGCCATGAACCTTGCTGCGGCCCACCTCCTCGAACGTGCGCGAGTCGATCCACAGCACCTCCGACCGGCCGACCGCCGGCAGCGCCAGCCGGTCGCCTGCATGCGCCCAGCCTTCGAGATGCGGCATCTTGTAGACCGGCAGCTTCGCTTCGCCGTTGCCGTAGCCCTGGAGAACCCTGCGCGGCGCGAGCGTGTCGCCCCACATGTCGATCGTCGTCAGTCCGTCCTCGCCGAACAGTCCGGCGATGTAATAGCGGCCATCGGGCGTGATCAGCGCGTCATAGGGACGGTCGCCGGTTCCATAGAGGCGCGTCACCGAAGGATTGGATCCAGCCGAGAAATCGGCCACCCAAGTCTCGCCCGCGTCCCATAGCGAGAAGACGAAGCGGCGTCCCGGCGCATCCTCGAGGCCGACAACCTTCGAGCGGCCTCCGCTCCATGTGGCTGGAATGTCGGCGACCGTGTCCAGCGTCGCGGCATCGAACACCCGCACGCCACCCGGCTCGTAATTTGCGACGGCGACGAGCGTACCATCGTCGGATATCGCGCCCCCGATCGAGTTTCCCGCCTGCATGATGCGCTTGACGATCGACGACGTCAGCAGGTCGACCTTGGTCAGCCCGCCGTCTCGACCGAACACGAACGCATAGCGTGCATCGGGTGTCATCACGGCGGAGGCGTGAGACAGATCTCCAAGGCCCTCGATGCGCCCGATCGGTATGCGGCGGCTGGCGTCGAACACCACGAGAGAGCCGCTGGCGCGCTCGACGACGATGCCGAGATCGCCGGTGCCCCTGATCTCTGGATGCCCTCGATCGGCAACGCCCGTCGCCCTCGCCATCGGCTGCTGGAATGCGGCGCACGCGCCTCCGATCATCATCAACACCGCAAGCCATCGCGTCATGGTGCCGATCCCTTCGCCAGATACGCTGCGATCCAATGCGCCTCGGCCTCGCTCAGCAGCGGCCGCCACGGGGGCATTGCCGTCCCTGGAATGCCGTCGAGAATCACGGCGGCAATCGCGGGCGGTGGAGTACCGTTGAATTTTCTGCTGCTCAGGTCGGGGCCGAGCCCGCCCTTGAGCGACATGCCGTGGCATGAGCCGCAATCGTGCCGGATCAATCGCTCGAGCTCGACCGCACGCTTCGGCGTCACCGCATCGGCATGGACAGTCCGCGTCGTCGAGACCAGCAGTATCGCGGCCAAGATGACGATGGCGCTAGGCATGAACAGCCTCCTCCGCCATGACGCGTTCGAGCGAGGTGACTTCGCGCAGGATCGGGCAAAGGGGTGCGCCGTCGTAGAGCGTGACAACGGCGCCGACGATGAAAAGAACCGGGCCTTCGAACAGCGCCGCGTCGGCCGCGCCCGCAACGGAGCCGAGCACCGACAGCAACCGCCGCTCGCGGGTCGTCGTGCCGTTGTTGACCGCGAGCACCGGCGTCGAGGCCGGCAGTCCCTCGGAGACGAGACGGTGCGCAATCGACGCGATGCTCGCCGCGCCCATGTAGACGACGAGCGTCGTATCGGGATCGGCGAGACCGCGCCAATCGAAATCGAGCGGCTCGTCCTGGCGGCAATGCCCCGTTATGAAGCGAACGCTCGTCGCCAGCCCGCGATGCGTCAGCGGCACGCCCGTGCTTGCGGCGCATCCCTGCGCCGCCGTGATGCCGGGCACGACCTCGCATGCGATGCCGGCGGCGCGTAGCGCGATTGCCTCTTCTGACCCGCGTCCGAACACGAACGGATCGCCGCCCTTGAGGCGAACGGTCATGCGGCCCGCCAATGCCTGCCGCACGAGTATGCGATTGATCTCGCTCTGCGGCACCAGATGATGGCGTGGCTCTTTGCCCACGGAAATCTGCACCGCCAGTGGATTGGCGAGCCGCATGATCTCGCGCGACACCAGCCGGTCGAAGACGACGACCTCGGCCTCGGCGAGTAGCCGCTGGGCCTTGACCGTCATCAGATCCGGGTCGCCCGGTCCGGCTCCGACGAGATAGACGCGTCCTGGCAAGATCATATTGGTCCCCGATATGGCACTTGCATCGGTCGAAGATCTTGAAATCAAAGTGTGCGCGGGAGACGTCGCCGCTCCCGCGCACGTCAGCGTCAGTAGACGTCGTTGCGTGTATTGAAGACGTTGAACTTGCCGGTCGGCGTGATCAGCTTCGGATCCTTGATCACGTGCTTGAGCTTCAGCGTCTTGTCGTCGACGACCACGATGGCCGACACCTTGTCCTTCGCGTTCCAGACCGAGAACCACACTTCGTCGCCGGCTTGGTTGTATTCGCCTTGCACCACGCGCGGCTGACCTTCCGCGATGGCCGCCCACTGCCCGATCGGCAGCGTCGTGTACTTCGGCTTCTCCCCAGCGAGATCGCTGATCTTGAACACGGCGACCGAGGCCGAGATCTCCGCTTCCGGATTGAGGGTGGCGTCGACGTAGAGGTGGTTCGACTTCGGATGCGTCTTGACGAACAGCGATCCGCCGCCGAGCGCCTTCAGCGTCTGCACCACCTTCCACGCCTTGCCCGGATTGCCTTCCGGATCGGTGCCGATCAACGCGACCGTTTCGTCGCCGAGATGCGACGTCGCCCACACCGGACCGTGCGTCGGGTGCTTGAAATTCGCGCCGCGTCCCGGATGCGGTGTCTGGCCGCCGGTCTCGACGAGCGCCGTCAGCGATCCCAACTTGGTATCGACCACGGCGACCTTGCCGCGCGCATTGGCGGCGACCAGGAAGTAGCGTTTCGTCGAGTCGAGACCGCCGTCATGGAGGAACCGTTCGGCTTCGATCTCGGTCGTCTTCAGGTTCTTGATGTCCGAGTAGTCGACGAGCAGGATCTTGCCCGTCTCCTTCACGTTGACGATGAACTCGGGCTTGTAGTGCGAGGCCAGGATCGACGCCACGCGCGGTTCGGGATGGAATTCCTGCGTATCGTAGATCATGCCGCGCGTTGACGTGATCTTCAGCGGCTCGAGCGTCGCGCCGTCCATGATCACGTGCTGCGGTGGCCAGTAGGCTCCGGCGATCGCGTACTTGTCTTCGAAGCCCTTGAACTTCGAGGTCTCGATCGATCGCGCTTCGGCCCCGACCTTGATCTCCGCGACGGTCGACGGCTCGGCCATCCACATGTCGATCATGTTGACCTTCGCATCGCGGCCGATGACGAACAGATAGCGGCCGGACGCCGAGATGCGCGAGATATGCACGGCATATCCCGTGTCGAGGATGCGCACGATCTTCTTGCTGTCGCCGTCGATCAGGGCCACCTGACCGGAATCTCGCAGCGTGACCGAGAACAGATTGTCGAGCTTCAGCGAGTTCATCTGCTTGGTCGGCCGTTTGTCGACCGGCACGATGACCTTCCAGCTCTTGCGCATCTCCTCCATGCCGAACTCCGGCGGCTGCGGAGGCTCGATGAGCAGATAGCGCGTCATCAAGTCGACGTCGTCCTTGGAGAGATCGCCCGACGTGCCCCAGTTCGGCATGCCGCCGGGAGAGCCATAGGTGATGAACGCATTGACGGCCTCGTAGCCGCGCTGGCGCGTGATGTCCGTGGTCAGCGGTTTGCCGGTTGCGCCCTTGCGCAGCACGCCATGACAGCCGGCGCAACGCTCGAAGTAGATTTTGCTGGCCTTTTCGAACTCCGGCTTGGTGATCACCGGATCATCGGGCTTGCGGCCGGGGATCTCGACTTTGAGCTGGCCGAGCGTCGTCATGCTCGGCTCGTAGGACGCGGCGGGCGTGTCGCCGTGACCCTTCGGCTTTGGCTGGGCATGAAGTGGCATTGCCGTCATCAGCATCGGCAGCGCAACGCTCGTCGTCAGCGCGGCCCACCGGATATGCCTGCGAATGTTCGTTTCCATTTGCGTTGAACCTCCGTGCAACTGGGGCGCTGCAACGTTGGCTCAAAGCGGCAGGCGACACTTTGACTTTTGTGAAGGCTACTCCCGAAGGATGCGACGACACTGCGTTTCGTCATCAGCGGGGAACGGAGATGGGCGCAGGAGAAGCACGAACGACAGCTCGGCACCCTGCCCTGGGACTGGTCGAGATCCTCCCCATCGTGCACCGCCTGCTGCTCATCGCCGCTGCCGCGTTGATGACGACTGCATTCTCCGCCAGCGCCGCCACGCGCGGCGCTCAGCCTGCCGCACCACCGGTCGCGCCCGATCCCGCATTGGCCGCGCGTCTGTTTCCCGGCGTCACGGCGCCCCTCTCCATCGTGCGCCGGGAAGGGACGCCCCCGCTGTGGCAGGTCGATGCCCCCGGCGGACCGTCCGGCGTCATTGCCTCGACTTGGGACGTCGCCCAGTCCGCGGGCTATTCCGGCCAACCCATCGACATTCTCGTTGGCATCACGCCCGGCGCGCGCATCAGTGGGGCGGAACTCAGACGACACAATGAGCCGATCCTCACGCTCGGCATCTCGACAGCCGACATTGCGCGATACGTCGGCGGCTTCTCCGGATTCGATCTCACCGCGCCCCGCGTCGAAGCCTTCGCCGACAGCTCGCACCTGCCGCCCATCATCGCCGGCGCCACCGTGTCCACTGGCGTTATCCGGGACGCAATCCTGCGAACCGCACGAACGGTTGCTGTCAGCGAAGGCTACATCAGGCCTGCCGGCGGCGTGATCGACCGCGTTACCTTCAGCCAGCGTGCATGGTCAGACCTTGTCGCCGACGGCTCGGTCGCACACGCGGCCATGAGCCTCGACGAAGCGCGTCGCCGCTTCGGTGAGATCGACGATCCTCTGCCGGAAGCCGGGATGCCGTTCATCGAGGCCTGGATCGCGGTCCTCGATCCGCCGTCGATCGGCCGTTCGCTTCTTGGACACGCCGCCTTCTCGAATATCGTCGCGAGCGTCGGTCCGGGCGATACCTCGATCCTGATCGCCGGAACGGGCTTTCATTCTCATCGCGGCACCGCCTACCTCGACAGCGGCGTGTTCGACCGTCTCGAGCTGATCCAGAGCGAGCGCACCATCAAGCTGCGCAAGGCGGATTATCTCCGCATCGACAAGCTCGCGCTCGACGACGCTCCGCGCTTCAAGGAAATCAGCGTCTTTCGTATCCCCTCGTCCACGGGGTTCGTTGCAACCGCTCCCTTCCGCATCGAGATCTCGGCTGAGCGGACACGAAAGGACGGAACCATAGCCACGCTGCGCTCCGCTGCGACTTATGCCCTGCCGAAATCCTACTTTGCTGCCGCCGTGTCCGACGGCGAACCGCAGCCGATATGGGTCGCCGCCTGGCAGCGCAAGCCCTTCACCATTGCCGCCGTCGCCACGATGATCGCCTGGGTCGCGGGCGCGTTCTTCGTGCAGGAGTTCTTCGTGAGCCGGCCCGCACTTTGGCTCAATGGCCGGCTCGCCTTCCTCGCGGTGACGTTGGTCTTCCTGGGCTGGATCGCCAAGGGACAGCTTTCGGTGATCCAGGTGGTCGCCTTCCTGCACGCGCTCCTCAACGGCTTTCACTGGGAAACGTTTCTCATCGAACCGGTCATCTTCATGCTCTGGGCGTTCCTGGCGCTCGGTCTCCTGTTCTGGGGACGCGGCGTCTATTGTGGTTGGCTGTGCCCGTTCGGCGCCTTGCAGGAACTCCTGAACGAAGCGGCCAAGCGTCTCGGCGTCCGTCAGGTCGAGGTGCCGTTCGCATTGCAGGAGCGGCTATGGGCGATCAAGTACGCGCTCTTCGTCGCGATCCTCGGTCTGTCATTCTATTCGATGGATCGCGCCATCGTCTTAGCCGAGGCAGAGCCGTTCAAGACCGCGATCTCGATGTCGTTCCTGCGCGAATGGCCGTTCGTCGCCTTTGCGCTGGCGCTGCTGATCGCCGGGCTCTTCATCGAGCGCTTCTACTGCCGTTACCTCTGCCCGCTCGGCGCGGCTCTCGCCATCCCGGCGAAGCTCAAGCTGTTCGACTGGCTGCATCGCCGTCCGCAGTGCGGCCGCGAGTGCCGCTTCTGCGAGACGCAATGCACCGTCGGCGCGATCGACACGCTCGGCCGCATCAATCCCAACGAATGCATTCTCTGTCTGCGCTGTCAGGTGATCATGAACGACGAAGCGCAATGCGTCGTCCTCAAGCGCCGCGCCGGCCGCCGGCCTGAACTCAACCCGAGCATCTAGCTCCCGGAGACTCGACCATGCCGCAATCGAGGCGACGCTTCATCATGACTGCAATGGCCGCAGGCTTTGCCGGTGGCATTGGACTTCTCATCGGCACTCGTGAGCAGCAGCCGGCCTTCGTTTGGCGCGGTGCGGCTCTTGGCGGGGAGGCGCGGATCTCGCTTTACGGGCCGGACCACGACGCCGCACGTGCCGCGCTTGCTGAGGTCGTGGCCGAGATCGAGCGTCTCGAGCAGGTCTTTTCGCTCCATCGCGCTACATCCGAGCTATCGCGGCTCAATCGAGACGGCGCGCTCGACGCCCCCTCGCGCGATCTCGTCGAGGTCGCCACGGCCGCGATCGGCTGGCGCGAACGCACGGGCGGATCGTTCGACCCGACCATCCAGCCGGTCTGGCTCGCCGCCGCCGCCGGCAAGCCTGCAACCGCCGACATCTGCGCACGCGCCGGCACCCCGGTCGCGATCACGCCGTCGCGGATTGCGCTCGCGCCGGGTTGCGCCCTGACCTTCAATGGCATCGCACAGGGCCGCATCACTGATCGCGTGACCGAGCTCCTGGCCCGCCACGGCTTCATCGACATCGTCGTCGATGCCGGCGAGCTGCGTCTGCCCGGCCGCACGCGCCGCGCCGTCGGCATCCCCGCAGCCAAGGCCGCCGTCTCCGTGGCCGAGGTGGCGATCGCCACCAGCGAGCCGAAATCTCTCGTCCTCGATCCCCGCGGATTCCGCCATCACCTCATCGACCCGCGAACAGGTGACAGCCCGCGTCATTGGCAGAGCATTTCCGTCTTCGCGCCGACCGCCGAGACGGCCGACGCATTGTCCACGGCATTTGCCATTCTTCCGCACGACGCCGTCGCCGACCTCGCGGCCTCGATCACCGACGTCGCGGTCATCGGCGCCGACTGGAAGGGCCGCGTCCGGCGCTATGGCGACGCATCGATGACAGGGCGTGGCGAGGCCGTTTCATGAACCTCGAAAAGCCCATGCCGGTCTGGGGGCTCGCGACCAGTGAAGGATTCCGCTTCTTCTTCCTGGCCGCCGGCGTTTTCAGCGTCGTGGCGATGACGGTGTGGCTCGGCTGGCTTGGCATCCACGCCGCTGGCGGCGTTCTGCTCTACGTTCCGTTCGTCCAGCCGCCGCACCAATGGCACGCGCACGAAATGATCTACGGCTATGGCGGCGCGGTCCTGGCAGGATTCTTCCTGACCGCCGTGCCGAACTGGTCTGGAAGCGGACCGTTCGCCGCCGGCCGTGTGACCCTGCTCGCCGCCGTCTGGGCGGCTGGCCGTCTCGCGATGCTGTTCTCGACGTCATTGCCGGCTGCCGTCGTCGCGGTCGCCGATCTCGCTCTCATGCCCGCGCTCGCGGCGACCGTTTTCCCGCTCATCCTGAAGCGGCCTAAGCCGCGCGACATCGTGATCGTGTCGTTGCTCGTCGTGATGATTGCGGGAAACACCGCGATCCATCTCGCGTGGCTCGGCTTCAGCTCGAACGGCGCTGAGATCGGCGCCAAGCTCGGCGTCCTCACTCTCGCGGCGATGATCGCCGCGTTCGGCGGTCGCGTCACGCCGATGTTCACGCGCAACGCGCTGACGGCTGGCGGGGAGAAGACGCATCTGCCCATCGTACGCGACAGGCTGGATGCGCTCGGCATCGCATCCGCATTCATCCTTGCTCTGGCCGCGCCGTTCGTCACCGGCGGGATCGGCCTTTCCGTTATCGCCGCAATCGCGGCGATTGCGAACGCTGGACGCCTTGCTGGCTGGCGCACGAACGCCATCCTCGATCGTCCGATCGTCTGGAGCCTGCACCTCGGCTTCGCAATGCTAGCGGCCGGCTACGCGGCCCTCGCCGTGCATTGGGCAGGCGGGCCCATCGGGCAGACGGCCGCTCTCCACCTCCTGGCCATCGGCGCCATCGGCGGCATGACACTGGCGGTCATGTCGCGCGCCGCACTCGGACACACCGGACGTCCGCTCGTCGTGTCGCCGGCAATCGCCTGGGCCTATGCCCTCGTCGGCGCGGCGGCACTCGTCCGTTCGCTGGGCCTCGCCGTATTCCCGAACCACTACTACGCCGTGATGTTCCTCGCGGGCGGACTGTGGATCGCAGCATTCCTGCTGTTCTGCTTCGTCTACGCCCCGATCCTGCTCGCACCGCGAACCGCCAATCCCGGCTAGTCCAGAGCGCCCCCGTGTTCGGCTCGCTCCTCCGAATGTCCAAGCGCGTAATCGTCGGCGGCTTGCCTTTCGTTAAGGGCTGACGACTTCGCCCGGCCAATGATGCGGTACCGGACGCCGCGTCTCGAGGAGGGATCAGCCCATGCGCGAAGTGATGACGACATCGATGGCCCGAAACATCTTCTACGGCGGGTCGATTTTCTTCGTCCTGATATTTCTCGGCCTTTCGGTGCACAGCCACATCTACATCGTGAACACCTCGACCGCATCGATGCCGCTCACCGAATCGGTCGTTCGCGGCAAGCGCATCTGGGAAGAACACGCCTGCGTCAATTGCCACTCGCTGCACGGCGAAGGCGCCTACTTCGCACCCGAGGTCGGCAACGTGATGACGCGATGGGGCGTGATCGACAAGCCCAAGGAGGCCTTCGAAACCTTGAAGGGCTGGATGGAAGCGCAGCCGTCGAGGATTCCCGGCCGGCGCCAGATGCCCGGCTACAAGCTCACCGACGAGCAGATCCGCGATCTTTCGAACTTCCTGATCTGGGCTGACAAAACCGACACCAAGGGCTGGCCGCCGAACAACGCCGGCTGACGACAAGCACAGGGGACGAAGCCATGAAATACGAAAGTCAAAAGATCGCCTACGCCTACTTCCTGGCGGCCATGATCCTGTTCGTCGTCCAGGTCTCCGGCGGGCTGCTCGCCGGATGGATCTACGTTGCGCCGAACACACTGTCCGAAGTGCTGCCGTTCAACGTCGTGCGCATGCTGCACACGAACTCTCTCATCGTGTGGCTGCTGCTTGGGTTCTTCGGTGCCGCCTACTTCCTGATCCCGGAGGAATCTGGCCGCGAGATCCACTCACCCGCGATCGCCTACTATCAGCTGGCGATCCTCGTTCTCGGCACCCTCGGCGTGGTCGTCACCTACGTGTTCGATCTGTTCCAGGGCAATTTCCTGCTCGGCAAGGATGGCCGCGAGTTTCTCGAGCAGCCGTTGTGGGTCAAAATTGGCATCGTCGTCGCGGCCCTCATGTTCCTCTACAATGTTTCGATGACCGTGCTCGCCGGCAAGAAGACCGCGATCACCAACGTGCTGCTCATCGGCCTCTGGGGCATCGCGCTGCTGTTCCTGTTCGCATTCTACAATCCCGCGAACCTCTCCCTCGACAAGATGTACTGGTGGTACGTCGTCCATCTCTGGGTCGAGGGCGTGTGGGAGCTGGTGATGGCGGCGATCCTCGCCTACCTCATGCTCAAGCTGACCGGCGTCGATCGCGAGGTGGTGGAGAAGTGGCTCTACGTCATCGTCGGCACATCGCTCTTCACCGGCATCCTCGGCACCGGCCACCACTACTACTGGATCGGCGCGCCCGGCTACTGGCAGTGGATCGGCTCTATCTTCTCGACGCTCGAGATCGTCCCCTTCTTCCTAATGATGGTTTTCAGCTTCGTCATGGTCTGGAAAGGGCGGCGCGACCATCCGAACAAGGCCGCGCTGCTGTGGTCGCTCGGCACGACGACGCTCGCCTTCTTCGGCGCCGGCGTGTGGGGCTTCCTGCATACCCTGCACGGCGTCAACTACTACACGCACGGCACGCAGATCACCGCCGCGCACGGGCACCTCGCGTTCTTCGGCGCCTACGTCTCGCTGAATCTCGCGATCTTCACCTACGCGTTCCCGATCATGCGCAACCGAGATCCCTACAATCAGGTGCTCAACATGGCGAGCTTCTGGCTGATGTCCGGGGGCATGGCGTTCATGACGTTCGTGCTCACGTTCGCCGGCACGATCCAGACGCATCTACAGCGCGTCATGGGGCAGAACTACATGGAGGTGCAGGACCAGCTCGTGCTGTTCTACTATATGCGGTTCGGCGCCGGCATCGCCGTCGTGCTCGGCGCGATCCTGTTCGTCTATGCGATCCTTGTGCCGCAGCGTGAAGCCATCGAACCTGGCAAGCGCGACGTGTTGAGCCCCGCGGAGTAACGGCCATGCAGTCAGCACCCGTCATGCACGCATCCAATGCCAAGAAGGGGGAAACACCCCCCTTCTACCTCCCCCATACCGACGAATGCGAGATCTTCGAAGCGGCGTTCCAGAACCGGATGCCGCTTCTGCTCAAGGGTCCGACCGGGTGTGGCAAGACCCGATTCGTCGCGCACATGGCGGCCCGGCTCGGCCGCCCGCTTTACACCGTCGCCTGCCACGACGATCTCTCGGCCGCCGACCTCATCGGCCGCTACCTGCTCAAGGGCGGGGAAACGGAATGGATCGACGGTCCTCTGACGCGCGCTGTTCGCGAGGGCGCGATCTGCTATCTCGACGAGATCGTGGAAGCGCGCAAGGACGTGACCGTCGTTCTGCATCCGCTGACCGATGACCGACGCATTCTGCCGATCGAGCGCACGGGTGAAGTGCTCGCCGCCGGACCGCAGTTCATGCTCGTCGCATCCTACAACCCCGGCTATCAGAACATCCTCAAAACGCTGAAGCCGTCGACGCGGCAGCGCTTCCTGGCGATTGAATTCGACTTCCCTCCAGCGCAGCGCGAGATCGACATCGTGTCGGTGGAAACCGGGCTCTCGAAAGAGCGGGCAGCGGCGCTCGTCCGTCTCGCAGGGAAGCTACGCGCCCTCAAAGGCCAAGACCTCGAGGAAGGCGTGTCGACACGGCTTCTGGTCTACTGTGCGAGCCTCGTTCAGGGAGGCATGCCCATAGAACGGGCGGTTCGCGCCGCAATGATCGAGCCGCTGACCGACGATCCCGACATCAAGCGCGGTCTTCTCGACCTCGTGGCCACCGTCTACGGCTGAGAGGCGTCATGTCCGGGCGCGAATTTGAGCCATGGGAGCCCGAGGAGAGCGTCGGCAAGCTGTGGCATTCCTATGTCAGCGGCCTCGATGCCCCCGCGCGGCATGAGGGCCACGCCGCCACGCTCGACGAGATGCGCGGCCGCATCGGTGTGCTGTTCCGAGGGCTCGGCGGCGCCCGCGACGTCGAGCTCAAGACCGCGACCGCCGAGCAGCAAGCGCATCGCCTGTCCTGGCGCCGCGCGCTCGGCCACAGCTTCGAACGGCTGGCCACCCCGAGCTTCGACGGCGAGGCGCTGAGGCTGCCCGGCCGCATCGCGGTGTTCCCCGCGCGCGAAGCCAACATGGCCCTGTATCTGTGGCTCGCCGCGAGTGCCGCCTATGCGAAACCCGTCGAGCCCGAGGCCGATCCGTTGCGCGCCGACATTCGCGCCTTGCAGCAGGCCTACGACATGACGCTCCACACCTTGGCGGCTTGCCGCGGCTTGCGCGCGACCTACGCAGCTCTCGTCGCCCTCACGCGCGACCTCAGATCGGATCAAGCCCTTCCGCCGGTCGAAGCTGCGATGGAATCCGCGATCCGTCATCTGCTGGCGGGGCCCGCGCCACAGGGACCGCTCGCACTTCAGATCGCAGCAGCCGTGCGCAAGCGCGCCGCCGACCTATCCGCATTCACCGCGCCGCGCGGCTACAAGCCTTTCGCCCCCGTCGCGCTCTGGCTCGACGCCCGCCCGCTGCCCGCGCGCATCAAGGCCGATCGCGACGACGAGCCCGGCGCCAGCGGATCTGATCCCTCGGAGCAGGAAGAGAAGGCCTTCAGGGCGACACGCAAGACCGCCGAACAGGCCGCGCGCAGCGACAGCCTCATCCTGCACAAATTCGAATCCATCCTGTCGTGGGCCGAATTTCTCGACATCAACCGCCGCGTCGAAGACGACGACGAGGACAACGCCCGGAAGGCCGCCGACGACCAGGACGAGATCAGTCTGGTCCGCGTGCCGCAGAAGGCGCGTGCCCGGCTTCGTCTGCATCTCGACCTCTCCCCCGCCGAAGCGGACTTCGAGCGCGTCTCCGGGAAGCATGTCTATCCCGAGTGGGATCATCGCGCGCGAACCTACACGCCCGATTATTGCCGGGTTCTCGAGGGCCCCGCCGTCGCGGCCGGGGAATTGCCGGAAAGCCTCTCCTCCCCAGCTGCCCAGCGCCGCATCCGAAGCGTCCGCCGCCAGTTCGAGGCACTGCGTCCGCGCCGCGTTCCGCTGACACGCCAGATCGACGGCGAAGAGATCGATCTCGAAGCCGCCATCGACGCGCGCGTCGCGTTCGCCGCGACCGGTGAGCATTCCGACCGGGTCTACCGCGCCACCCGCAGTCAGGAGCGCGACCTCGCGGTCTCGATCCTGCTCGATGCGTCGCGCTCGACCGAAAGCTACGTCGGCGGGCGGCAGGTCATCGACATCGCGCGTGAGGCGCTGATCGCGCTGGCTTGGGGGCTCGCCGCTTGCGGCGACGAGACCGCCATCGCTGCATTCTCTTCGCTGCGCCGGGATCGCGTCTTCTTCCAAACCTGCAAGGCCTTCGACGAACCGATGGGCGAAGCCATCGAAGGCCGCATCGCCGGGCTCACACCTGGGCACTACACGCGCCTCGGCACCGCGCTCCGTCATGCCTCCGCCGGCCTGGCCGCGCGCACCCGGCAACGCCGGCTGTTGCTGGTCCTCACCGACGGCAAGCCCAACGACCTCGACCACTACGAAGGGCGCCACGGCATCGAGGACACGCACATGGCGGTGCACGAGGCCCGCCGCAGCGGGCAGTCCGTGTTCGGCGTCACCATCGACATCAAATCGCAAGCGGCCTTCAGCCGGATCTTCGGCCCGCATGGCTTCGTCGTCATACCGGACCCCGAAAAGCTCACCGCCGCGCTGCCGCAACTCTATCGACATCTGGCCGGCGCATGAGCGGCGACCCCGATAGCGCGGCGGACGACGGCTGGGGGGTGCTCGGCGAATTACCGGGCGACCTCATGATGTGGGTCTTGATCGTCAGCGAGCTCCTTGTCTTCGGCGGCGCACTCCTCGCTTTTCTCGCGGTCCGCGCCGGCGACACCGCCGCCTTCGCGGCCGATCAGGCGCTGCTCGACCAGACGGCAGGCGCCGTCAATACCATCGTCCTCGTCACGAGCGGATATTGCGCCGCCATGGCCTCCGCTGCCCGCAACGTGGACCGCCGCGACACAGCGCGCTTTTGGCTTTACGGCGCGATGGCGCTCGGTTGCGTATTCCTGATCGTCAAATCCGCCGAATACTGGAGCAAGGCCCAGCTCGGCATCGGCATCGAAACGAGCCCGTTCTTCACCTTCTACTATCTCGTCACCGGCTTTCATGCGCTCCACGTCGTCGCCGGGATCGCCATCCTCGGCGCCGTCGCGCGGTTCGACGGCGAGCGCAACATCGAGATCGCGGCATCGTTCTGGCACATGGTTGATCTGATCTGGGTTCTGCTGTTCCCGATCATCTATCTGTTGGGGTAGCGACATGCCTACGCGCGGACTTTCGCAGGCTTGGGTCACGCTCGCCATCCTGAGCACAGCAACCACTCTGCTGACGGTGCAACCCGCCGGGATTGAAGCCCGCACATTCACCGCGGCCGCTGTCCTCCTGCTCGCGGGTCTCAAGGCGCGCGTGATCCTGTCGCGATATCTCGGCCTCCACACATCGCGCTTCTGGATGCGGACGTTCGACCTCGTCATCGGCGGCTTTCTCATTCTCGCCTTCGGCCTCTATCTCGCCGGGAGAACCGCATGACGCATCAACCGAACCGGCAAACGCCGCACACGAGCCAGCCATCGATCTGGCTGTCGCTGTTCTGCCATGCGTTGATGGTGCCGGCGTGTGCGATCAACGGCACATTCGTCGCGATCAGCATTCCGGCCTTGGCGCCGTATGGCTACGCGGCACTTTACGCCGCCGCCGCGATCGGAGCCGTGTTAGGCATTGTGCCCGCCCGCTGGATGGCACGCAAAATTCACGAGGGAATTGCGGACGGCGGCTGAATTTGTCACTACTCCGCCTTGCGCCAGGGCGCACTGCGGTCCTCCAGAACATACTCCCGCAGGTGCGCAATATCGGAGATCGTCGCCAGATTGTGCGAGATCTGGACGCCATGCTCTTCCAGCCTGTTGAAAGCCCGTGACAGGCTCGGCGGCTGCATCCCGAGACGGCCGGCGATCAACGACTTGTCGTAGGGCAAAGTGATCGTGCAGGAGCCGGTGCCGCATTCGCACAGCTCCAGTAGGAACTCGGCGACACGTTGCGCGCCCGTATGCGCCTTGAGCTGCTCGACCTGCGCCACGAGCGCCTGCAAGTGACGGAACGTGGACGAGACGATCGCCATTGCGATCTCCGGCCGCTCGCGCATCAAGGTCGCCAGGAGACTGGCGCGCACCAGCAGAAGCCGGCTGTCCGTCACCGCTTCCGCCGTCACCGGGAACGGCACATCCTCGAAGGCGACGGCCTCGCCGAAGCTGCGGCCTTTGGTAAAAACGCCGACCACGGCCTCCGCGCCGGTTGGCGTGATCCTGAACAGTTTCACCCAACCGTGCAGCACGATGTAGATGTTTTCCGCCGCCTCGCCCTGGATGAAAATCGTTTCTCCGCGCTGAAATGTTTTCGTCGCGGACTGCTTGAGTATCGTGTCCGCCAACGGACCGGGCAAACTCGAGAACAGAACCGTCGAGCGTGCCGTTTCTAGGTCTGAGCCGGTGGCCATCACGGTTCTCCAAGACTTGCGATGGGCCGACAAATTATCGATAGCGGCGCCAGATAACGGTTCCTCGCCACCCCGAACAGCCCTCATCCCGGCGCCACGATAGCACGCCGCCCCGCTTCGTTGAACAGCGTGCACGACCCCGCCAGTCGCCCGCATGTCTTCCAATGTGACATCCCGCGCGGCGCATATTGGCGTTCTCGTTCCGGAAGACCGCCAAGTCTGTCAAGAGATCAAATCGGCCTTCGACGTCACGACCGCTTTCGTGACCGCATGCGCCGCCGCCGCAATAACCGTGAGTGCATCGACAGACCCATCGCCCTCGCCTTTCTCGAAATCGCCTTCGATCTGAGCCATCTGGTTGGTGACGTGCGCGAAGCAGATGACAGGCTTCTGCCGCGCTCCGGCGAAGGCATAGAGCGCCGCCGCTTCCATCTCGACCGCGAGCAGGCCCTTGGCCTTCATTGCGGCGATAGCGCTTGGCGTCTCGCGGAATGGCGCATCGGTGGTCCACGTCGCACCTCGTTCGACAGGGACCCGCAGCCCGTCGAAGGCACCATCCATCGCCTGCGCCAGGCCGGGGGCAAGGACCGAGAACTCGGATGGCGGCAGGTAGTGATAGCTCGTGCCCTCGTCGCGCAGCGCCTTGCCGATGAGAATGAAATACGGCGGCGGACGAAGCTCGACGAGCTGACCGGACGACGTCACGCTCACCAGCAGCCGGCAACCGGCCGCGAACAATTGCTCGGCGACGAGCACCGCAAACGAAGCCCCGACGGCGCACGGCACGACGCCCAGGTCCAACCCGTCGTGAGACATCCGCCATAGCTCTGTGTGGTAGCATGCCCAGTCCGGATCACGCCGCGCCAGGCCGGCGGCTCTAGCCTGCCGCACGATATCGCCATCCGGATCGAGCACGCAGACATCTGGAACCGCACCGCCGCCAAGGCCCTTCTGCCGCCGTGCCTCGCGCAGCAGGTTTTCCGGCGCGAACGCGGACGCCTCGCCAAAATGCTTTTGCGTCAGAATCGGCGGTGGCGCGTCCATGGTCCCTCTGCGGCTCTCGTCGAGATCTGCGATGCCGGTCGCTTCAGAACACCAACACCTTGTCTGCGGCGATGGTCTCGGCGGCCAACTCGTCCATCGTGCTGCGCCGCGCACCATCCACGATCTCGGCATCTGTAACGCCGCGCGCATCCATGCATGTCCCGCAGAGCAGCACCTTGCCCCCGCCCGCGCTCACACGCTTCAGCATCCGCTCGACATTATAGAACCCATCGGGCGTCTTTTGACCTGCCTTTGCCGACAATACCGCGTCGGCCATCAGGAACACCGTATTCGCCGCATCGCGGTCGTTTTTCGACAGGGCCTGCGCGAGACGGAGCGCGTTATAGACCCGCTCGGTGCCGTAAGGCGGGTCGTTGATGACGATGAGCGTTCGCAAGGATCACCTCCTCGACGGAGTCGATGGCAAAGGACTAGCTCTTGAGTGCGAGAATGCTGGCAACGAGATCCGGGTGGTCCCACTCCCGGCCGCCGATCGCACGCAACGCCTTGCGGCCCTGGCCGTCGGCGACGTAGGTGGTCGGCAATCCGACCGTCTGCCAGGCCTTCGATACACCCGACGATTTGTCGATCAAGACCGGGAACGTGACGTTGAACTCGGTCAGGAACGACCAGATCTTGTCGCTGTCGCCGCCGACGTGAACCGCGAGCATGGCGACGCGACCTTCTTTCAGTTTCGCCCACGCGCGCTCCATCGAGGGAATCTCCTCGCGGCAGGGCGGGCACCACGTCGCCCAGAAGTTGACGAGCACCACCTTGCCCTTGTGATCGGAGAAGCGGACATCCTTGCCGTCGAGATCGGGCAGGGTGAAGTCGGGCGCGGCAGGCATTCCCGGCACCTGCTGCAGCAGCATCGCGCCTGGACTGGCGGCGTATGCTCCTCGAGACCCGCCATCCAGCATCGCTGCCGCACTGAGCGCCCCGCCACCGGCTATCATGGTTCGGCGAGACAGGCCGGCGGTTCGATCTACTTTCCGCATTCGAGCCCCTCCATGCGGGCGGTGTGCATCTGCCCGCCATTGCGCCACGCAAGGTCGAGCGTGAACCGTGTCCCGGGCGCGAGGCCAAAGGTCAGGAAGCCCCAATTATAGTCCGTCGCCGAGAACGTCTGCTCGGTCGGGAACAGCGACCAATGGAACGCGGTCGCCGCGTCCTCGCTGACCGTGCGCTTCGTCCACTCCGCCTCCCATTGCTCGCGGGTGCGCGGGGCCGACACGCCGCCACCTGCGGGCGTCACGTTCCACTCGCCGAGGGCAACCGTCACGGCGGGTGCGTCCGCCTTGGCGTGGGCGCTGCCGATCGCCGAGCGGAACACGCATCCCGCGGAGACGATGTGCTCTGTGTCGGCGGCCGAGAAACCGCGCGCGAGAAAGAACGCACGCACCTGATCGGGGGCCAGCGGCGCGGTTTCGAGCTTCAGTCCATCGCGTTCGAGCTTTCGAGCGGCTGGCTCCTGCGCCAGCGTGACTTGGAACGTGCACGACAGCACCAACGTGGCCGTCAGAATCCTGCGTATCATTCCGCCGCCTCGCGCCGTCCCAGCGGATATCCGCCATCGCCTTTGCGGAACGGCTGCGTCAGCATCCGGTCGAGCCGCTGCTCGGCCGGATCGCGCAAGTCCTCCACGCCAATCGCCATGCCGTCGTGCCCCGCTGCCGGTTGATCGCGATAGGTTCCGAACAGCCGGTCCCACCACGGCAGGCTAAAGCCGAAATTGGAATTTGTCTCGCGCCGCACGATGGAATGATGGACACGATGCATGTCCGGCGTCACCACGAACCAACGCAGCACCCGGTCGACCGCGAGGGGAAGCCGTGCGTTGGAATGGTTGAACATCGCCGTCGCATTCAGCAGCACTTCGAAGATCAGCACCGCCACAGGTGGCGCGCCAAGTGCTGCCACGACGGTCAGCTTGATCAGCATCGAAAGCGCGATCTCGATCGGGTGAAACCGCGCGCCGGTCGTCACGTCGAATTCGAGATCGGCATGGTGCATCCTGTGCAACCGCCACAACGCGGGCACGGCATGGAACAGAACGTGCTGGAGGTAGATGACGAGATCGAGGACGATCACGGCGAACGGCACCGCGAGCCACGCCGGCACCGCCCAAGCGTTGAGGACGCCCCACCCCTTGCTTTCGGCGAGCATCGCCAGAGCGACGGCGCCCGTCGGAAACAGAACGC
The DNA here is from genome assembly GCA_022843145.1 of Hyphomicrobium sp. Classification (GTDB taxonomy): domain Bacteria; phylum Pseudomonadota; class Alphaproteobacteria; order Rhizobiales; family Hyphomicrobiaceae; genus JAKAML01. The sequence continues at coordinate 28,958 of JALHOF010000004.1, read as the reverse complement.
GCACGATCAACGTATCGAGCGCAACGATCCCGAGATTGCTCGGCCAGCGGGCGCCACGGCCGATGGCCTGAGGCCGGCGCGGCGCCAACACCTCCCATGCCGCCATGACCGCGAAAACGCTCGCGAACGCCGCGAGACGGACTTGCGTCTCAAAGGTGAAGGCCGTTTCGAGCATGTGTCCTAAACCTCCGCTTGATTTCGTTGGAGCAACTGGCGCTCAGCCGTCCGAGATGTCCTGCCTGCGCTTGAGATACTCGACTCGGTCGATCTCGCCCCGCGCATAGCGCGCATCGAGGAGTTCGCGCGCGGTTGGCTGCTCGGTTCGCGCACCGCTCTGGCCCCCGCTCACCCACTGGACGAGCCAGAAGAACAGCGCGACGACCAGCCCGAGCAGGACCAGCATGAACAGGGGACCAAGCCACATGCCGCCCCATCCCCAGCCCCAATCGTGCATCCGCCATGAGCCCATATCTTGTTGCGCGAGCGCCAGTTGGGGCGCGGCGAACACGACACCGGCGATAGCAAGTCGTTGCTGCTTCATGATCCGCCTCGCAACTTTCAAACTGATCGCGGAACCCGATCGCGTGCATAGCGGTTGCTTGACAACGTCTCGAACATCACTCAAACAGTTGTTTGATTGACTTAAACCTCGGACTTCAGCATGTCAAGCGTCAGCCCGAAACGACTGTTGTTCCGTCAATTCGCTGCGATCGCGAAGGCGGTCGCACACGAGCATCGTCTTGAGCTGCTGGAGGCAATGGCGCAGGGCGAGCGCAGTGTTGAGGTTCTGGCCGAGCGCACCGGCCTGTCGCTGGCCAACGCCTCGCACCACCTCCAGCAGATGCGCCGCGCCGGCCTCATCGAAGCGCGCCGCGAAGGCAAGTACATTTTTCATCGCATCACCGATGACACCGTACTCGATCTCGTCGCGTCGCTGACGCGGATCGGCGAGCGGAATGTGGCCGAGGTGAGCCAGATCGTGCGTACCTATTTCGACGCCCGCGACAGGATGGAGCCGGTGTCGCGAACGGAGCTCAAGGCGCGCATGAAGGCCGGGCTCGTGCAGGTGCTCGACGTGCGGCCGGCGGACGAGTTCGCGATGGGTCATCTTCCCGGCGCGATCAACATGCCACTCGACCAACTGAAGAAGCGACTTTCGTCGCTCGACCCGGCGGTTGAGATCGTCGCCTACTGCCGCGGCCCCTACTGCGTGCTGTCGTTCGAGACCGTCGCTATCCTGCGCAAAAAAGGTTTCACGGCCCGCCGGCTCGAGGACGGCATGCCTGAGTGGCGCGCGGCGGGTTTGCCCGTCGAAACCTGAGCGGCCACAATGAAGGAAAGTTACCGCAGGCCCTGCGCCTATGACCGGGGCGGCGTCACCGTTTACGCTCGGTGGCGCCAATGGCTGGCTGGATGTTGAACAGAGTGGCCGTCAACTCGCGTATTGGTCTTGATCCGGCATTGACCGGCAGCCATCGGCAATGAGTTGGCAGGAATTGATTGTCCGAGAGGAGCATTCGCGAGTAGCTTCTGTGCATTGACTTCTTGCAATATTTCGAGGTCCGCTATGCTCGCGATCGTCGAAAGCGGCGTTCTTTCGCTGCAGCGGTTTTTTCAAGCGGTGAGGGTTCTGCGCGCGCCGCTCTTGATTTCGCTTCTATCCTTCTTCGCGCTGTCCTCGCCCACGCAGGTGTTGGAACTGTATCTCATTCTGGCGCGCGGGCGACCCGATTCCTGGCCGCAAATCGCGGCGGCGGTGTTGTCGCTGCTGGCATTGGCCATATTCATCGCCTACGCTGGCCGAGCCTTGGCCCGCTCGTCGGGCGAACACGCCGACGCACCCGCAGCGACCCGCAATCCGATACTCTGGCACATGCCGGTGCTGCTCGGCGTACTGCCGCCACTCGGCGCGACACTCGGACTTAGGCGCGCGCTCGATAGCACACTGACCGAGGCGGCCCAGTCGACCGTCGAGATCATGCGCGCGCTGAAGTCGGAGGAACAGGTGACGGCGGCGCTGCTGAAGGTGATGCCGGCAGGAGAAAAGGTTCCGACGCTCGAAGAAATCAAGTTCAAGCAGATCAACGACCGGCTCGAGATCACGTTCGCGCCGCCGATCCGCGCGCTGCCCGACAGCGCCGACGCGCTGGCGGCTTCGATCAACGTCGGCATGTTGCTTTCCGTCGCGCTGGCCGGCTTCGTCGCGGTCTACTTCCTCCGCTGGCGGCCGCATGGCTTTCTCTCGCCGACCCGTTGGGTGTTCCATCCCGCCGTAACGTGGGCCATCAGCGCGCTGTTCCTGGCGCTGACCGCACTGTTTGCCGCGCAGAACTGGAACGCGGGCAGCACCGACGGCTTCGACTTCACCCGCATCCCGCGCGCCATAGGCGGATTGGCGCTGCTCAACGTTTCGCTCGTCGGCGTGGTCTTCGCGACCAGCCTTTTGACCCACTGGGCGGATCGCAGCCGCATCCCGATTTTGTCGCTGCTCTTCGTATCCGCACTCGCCATCTCGGCACTGAACCTCAATGACAATCATCATGTGCGCCTCGTCGAACGAGAGACAGGCGGCAGCGACGCGCAATCACGCTTGCCGCTGTTGCGCGGCGCATTCGAGAGCTGGCTAAAGGCGAGGCCGGCGGACTACGTGAAGGCGTTCGCGGGAAAATCCTACCCCGTCTACGTCGTCGCCGCGCAGGGCGGCGGCATGTATGCGGCAAACCTGAGCGGGTTGACGCTCGCCCGGCTCTATGACCTTTGCCCGGCGATCCGCCATCACCTGTTCGCGGTCAGCGGCGTCTCCGGCGGCAGTGTCGGCGCCGGCTACCTCGCCGCGCTCCTTGCCGAGGACGGCCCGTGGCACACCTCGAACCATTGCGGCATCGAGCCTTCGCACGGCGGCACGGGGCCGCTGGAGGCCAAGATGGCGGCTCTGCTGCAGGCGGATTTCCTGGCTCCGGTCGCCGCGAGTCTCCTCTTCCCCGATCTCCTGCAGCGGTTCATTCCGTTCCCGATCATGGCCTTCGACCGCGCCCGCGCATTCGAGGCCGGGCTCGAGCGGACCTGGCTGTCGGTCACGGGGTCTCGCGTCAATCGGTTGGCCGAGCCGTTCGGTAATCACTGGCGCCCCGACGGTGCGGCGCCGATGCTGTTCCTCAACACGACTGTCGCCGGCACCGGCTACCCGGTCGTGGTGGCGCCGGTGAAGTTCCGCCATGCCGGGCGGTCGGTTGTGTTCGACTTGACGACGTTGCACGAGAGCGCCGGCCTCGACGAAACGCGCGACGTGCCGCTCAGTACGGCCATGAGTCTCAGTGCGCGATTCCCGCTCGTCATGCCGGCCGGCCTCGTCGCGACCAAAGCGCAATCGGTCCACCTTGTCGACGGCGGCTATTTCGAGAACTCCGGTGTCGAAACCGCACGCTTCGTCGTCGAGCGGCTCGCCCTCGGCTACTGTCCAGGCGACACGATGCACTTTTCCCACTGCAAGAGCTCCGCCAAGGATCGGCCGATGCTGGCCTTTCGAACCATCGTGCTCACCGAGTTCGACGCCGTGGGACGTGCGATCGAGGGCAGCGGGCCGCGGCGCAGCTCGGCCGGCCTCAACGAGCTGTTGTCCCCGCTGCGCGCGAGCCTCAACACGCGCGTCGCCCGCGGCGACCTCGCGGTGTCGCGCCAGAAAGGCCTGCGGCCCGGATACCCGAGCGGCCCCACGATCATCCCCGCTATCACGATCCATCTCAGCCACAAACTCTATGAGCTGCCACTCGGCTGGCAGCTCTCGAAGCAGGTTCAGGAGATCATCGCCGCGCAGATCGGCGATCCCATGCAATGCGTCCGCACCGAAAATGACGACCTCACCGATACAATCCTGATGCTGGGTAAAATCGTGCGGGGGCTGCAGCTCGTGGCCGCCGATGCCGGCCGCGCTCCCGTCGGGCCTGCCGCCGCCTCGTCCGGGCCGGACGACCCCGACGCTGTGCCGGCGATTTTCGTGATGTTCGGCAAGCTGCACGCAAACCACTGCGCGCTGTTCGACGCCTTGGCTGCGGACGGCGTTGCGCCAGCGCTTTCGCCCGTTCCACCCGTGCTGCAGTAGCCGTAACGTGAGCCGGCCGGGCGAGCGCAGCGGTGAAACGCTGAGCATTCATGCGGCCCTTCATCAATCTGCCGCCGCGCAGCCTAGCTTCGTGGTGACAGAAGCTGGCAGTCCTGGATTACGACCGCAGGCGCAATACGTTCAGCAGCTTCCGATGCTCCAGCTTCGGCTCAGGGCCAACAACTGCCGTCACGCGCTCGCCGAGGCTCGGCTTGCGGTTTGTGCGGTCGTTGGTAGGGTATTAGTAGTTCGGGATGATAGGAGGACGGTGGGAGTGGACCCAGCTTGGACTTGCGGTGCGACGTAGCGCGTACGCAATATTGGTGTGGTCGTCGCGCACGGGTGAATGCCCTGTCTCGCGGTTTATCGCCGAGCACGTGGATGTGCGTCTTGTGAACGGATGCACACATTGTTTCTTGGCAAGTATCGCGCGAGGCATGAACGAGTATGCAGCTTGAAGATCCAACAGCGTGCGCCCTGTTCCTCGATCTCGACGGGACGTTGATCGATATCGCGCCGATGCCGGACGGCGTGACCATTCCGGATGGTCTCGTCGCCCTGCTGGATAAGCTGACACAGGGGCTCGATGGCGCACTGGCGATCGTGACTGGACGCCCGATCGCGGACATCGACCGCTTTCTCGCCCCGCTGGCGCCCGTGGTGGCGGGCGTGCACGGAGCCGAGTTCAGAACGGCGCGCAACGGCGAGATCGAGCACACGGCCGAGCCGATCGCAGACGCCGTCGTTGACGCCGTGAAAAAGCTGGCCAAGGCCCAAGCCGGCATCACCGTTGAGATCAAGCGCGCCTCGATCGCCGTTCACTACCGCCTCGCGCCCGCTGCCGAGCCGCGTATCGAGGCGGCCCTGCGACGCATCATCGAGGCTCGGCCTGACCATCTGATCCTGTGCCGGGGACGCAAGGTGCTTGAGATCGTACCGAGGCACATCTCAAAAGGGGCGGCGCTCGAGACACTGCTTTCGCTGCCCGCTTTTCGCGGCCGGCGGCCGATCATGATCGGCGACGACGTCACCGATCTGTCGGCATTCGCAGCGGCAACCCGTTTGGGCGGCGTCGGCTTCAAGGTCGCGGGCGAGTTGTTCTCCCCAGCCGAGGCGGACTTCGCCGGACCGGCCGCGGTGCGAGGTTGGCTCGCGGCCATGGCAGAAAGGATCACACGATCATGACGACGCCATCCCTCGACCTTGCGGTCGTCGGCAACAGCAACATCGCCGCATTGCTCGATACGAAGGGCACGATCGTCTGGAGTTGTTGGCCGCGCATCGACGGTGACCCGATCTTCTGCGCGCTCGTCGATGGCCACGAGCCGGACGCTGGCTTTTTCTCGATCGGTTTCGACGAAGACGCGACGTCGGCCCAAGCCTACGTCCGAAACACGGCCATCGTCCGAACAATCGTGAGGGCGGCGTCCGGCGCGTCGTTCGCCATCACGGATTTTGCTCCGCGCTTTCGCCAGCATGGCCGAACATATCGGCCATCGATGCTGATCCGTCGCATCGAGCCACTCACGGGGTTGTGCCGCATCCGCGTCCGCGTTCGCCCGCGCATGGACTATGGCAGATGTCGCGCGACGGCAATTCCCGGAAGCAACCACATTCGCTATGTCACGGAGGCGGGCGCGATCCGCCTCTCCACCGATGCGCCCGTCAACTACATCTCCGAAGAGAGCGCCTTTGTGCTCTCTCAGCCGCTCACGTTCATCCTGCACTCCGACGAAAGCTTCACCGACTCCATCTCTCGGATCGGTCGGGAGTTCGAGGACCAGACGCGCGACTATTGGAAGGACTGGGTGCGCAACCTCAACCTGCCGTTCGAGTGGCAGGAGGCCGTCATCCGTGCGGCAATCACGCTGCAGTTGTGCAGCTTCCACGAGACCGGCGCCATTGTCGCGGCGCTCACGACCTCCATCCCGGAGGATCCGGGTTCGGGCCGCAATTGGGACTACCGCTATTGCTGGATCAGGGATGCCTATTTCACGGTACACGCCTTGAACCGGGTCGGCGCCACCCGCACCATGGAGCGCTTTATCGACTACATCACCAACGTCATCGCCCAGGAGCGTGGGGCCCCGCGGTCCGGGCCGGCTTTGAAGCCTGTCTATGCGATCATTCCCGAGAAGACGCTGGTCGAGCATGAAGCTGCAGCACTCCGGGGGTATCGAGGCCATGGGCCCGTGCGCATCGGCAACGCCGCTGTCGATCAGGTCCAGCACGACGTTTACGGCAGCGTCATCCTCGCAGCCTCTCAGATGTTCGTCGACGAGCGGCTGCCGAAGAAGGGCGACAAGGCTTTGTTCGACCTGCTCGAGCCGCTCGGCCAGCACGCACTCAGCCGCGCCTTGACGCCAGACGCCGGCATCTGGGAGTATCGTGGTCGTGCGCGCATTCACACCCATTCGGCGGCGATGTGCTGGGTCGCTTGCGACCGACTTGCCCGCATCGCAAAATCGCTCGGCCTGCAGGAGCGTGCCGAGTGGTGGCGAACTTCGGCTGAGGGGCTGCGCGACACCATCCTGGAGCGTGCCTGGAACAAGGCCGAGATGTGCTTCACCGGCAGCCTGGACACCGACGAGATCGACGCCAGCGTGCTGTTGCTGGCCGAGTTCGGGCTCGTCCCCGCCGACGACCCGCGCTTCGTCGCGACCGTCGAGACCATTGGCCGCCGCCTGATGCGGAATGGTCATCTGTTGCGATACGAGGCCCCTGATGATTTCGGCAAGCCGTCTGTCGCATTCACCATCTGTACTTTTTGGTATGTCGATGCCTTGGCGGCCATTGGCCGGCGCGACGAGGCGCGACAGATCTTTGAAGAGCTTCTTGCGCGGCGCAATCAGGTCGGCCTGCTGTCGGAGGACATCGCGCCCGGCTCCGGAGAGCTTTGGGGGAATTTTCCGCAGACCTACTCCATGGTCGGAATCATTGTTGCGGCCATGCGGCTTTCCAAGGGCTGGGAGAACGCACGATGACGACGATGGATCGTCTCCGCAGGACATGGCTTGTGCTGGCACGGCGCATCCGAGGTAGCCGCGTCTGGCACAACGCGCTGACACGCTATGCCGCGCTCGCGCTGGCGGCCGCACTCATCATGATCGCCGCTTTGGCCCCACTGACCTCGGTCATGGTCGAGGGTTGGTCGCAGCGCGACATCGAATTGCGGGCCCGCCTGGTATTCCGCTCGATCCGCGACCAGGTTGCCGTGGGTATTGCCGTGAAGCCCGAGTTCGACCTGGTCCCCTTTTTCGATCGCCTGGCGGAAGACGAGCGCATCCAGTCTCTCGGCTTCTGCACCGCCCAAGGTCAGTTGCGCTATGCGACCAAACTTCTTCCCAAGGCCGTCACGTGCCAGTCCGTAAAACGTGACAAGAGCGATGCCTTCGTGACCGTCGCCGATGCAGGGAAGCGCATCCACGTAAGCTCGTTTCCGATTACGGCTGGTTCCTCGACCGGCCATCTCCTGGTCTTGCATGACCTCTCCTACATCGACGATCGGGCCCGGGAGGCACAGTTCTACTCGGTCCTGGCTCTTGTCGGCGTTGCAATGGGGCTGGGCCTGCTCGCATCCGCGATCGTTCTCGGCCTCATGCGGGCGTGGGCCCGCTCCATCCGCAGCGCAATTCTCGACGCGCAGGCCGGAAGCGGCCAGTCCGCAAGCCTCAAGCGCAGCGATTTTCCGATCAGCCGTGAGGTGCACGCCGCACTCGCCGAGATGCAGTTCGAGCGCCGGTTCGCCGAAGGAATCCATGTCGAGTGGTCGCCAAAAACGCTCCACCGGCTTCTCAAGGATGAGCTTCCCGGCGCGGAGGTTCTGGTCGTCTCGAACCGTGAGCCCTACATCCACAACCATGTCGACGGTGCGGTCAAACTCCAGATCCCCGCGAGTGGCCTCGTCGCCGCTCTGGAGCCGGTCATGCGCGCCTGCGGCGGAACCTGGATCGCTCACGGATCGGGCAGCGCCGACCGCGAGGCCGTCGATCGGCACGATCGCCTGCGCGTGCCGCCGGCGAGTCCGGCCTATACTCTGCGGCGCATCTGGCTCACCGACGAGGAGCAGGACGGCTATTATTATGGGCTCGCCAACGAAGGGCTCTGGCCGCTTTGTCACATCGCCTTCGTTCGACCGGTGTTCCGCGAACGCGATTGGGCGTACTACGTCATGATCAACGAGCGCTTCGCGGATGCGATCGTCGAGGAAGCCGCCACCGACGCGCCGATCGTGCTCGTGCAGGATTATCACTTCGCATTGTTGCCGCGCATGATCCGCAATCGCCTGCCGAAGGCCACCATCATAACCTTCTGGCACATCCCCTGGCCGAACGCGGAGACCTTCAGCATCTGCCCGTGGCGGAAGGAAATTGTAGATGGCCTGTTGGGCAGCACCATTCTGGGATTTCACACGCAGTTCCACTGCAACAATTTTCTCGAATCCGCAGATCGCTTCATGGAGAGCCGCATTGATCGCGAGCACGCCTCCGTCACGCTCGGCGGCCACGAGACGCTCATCCGCCCCTATCCGATCTCGATCGAATGGCCGCCGGCCGCACTCGCCGACCAAGCTCCGGTGCACGAATGCCGCGATGCAGTGAGGCAGCGTTTTTCACTGCCCGCCGACGTTCGTATCGCCGTCGGCATCGAGCGCTTCGACTACACCAAGGGCATCCTCGACCGCATTAGGGCGATCGACGATCTGCTGACGCGCCAGCCGACGTGGTGCGGCAAGCTCGTATTCATCCAGGCCGCAGCACCGACGCGTAGCAAGCTCGACAGCTACAGCACTCTGCAAGCGGAAGCGATGCAGCTCGCAGGTGAGGTCAATGCGCGGCACAGCCGCAATGGCTTGCAGCCGATCCAGCTCGTTATCCGCCATCACGAGCCGTCGGAAGTCTACGAGTTGTTCCGCGCCGCCGATATCTGCATCGTCTCGAGCCTTCACGACGGCATGAACCTCGTCGCCAAGGAATTCGTCGCTGCCCGCGACGACGAACAGGGCATCCTCATGCTGTCGAGCTTTGCCGGTGCCTCGCGCGAACTCTCCGAAGCCTTGATCGTCAATCCCTATGACACGCACGGCATGGCCGAGGCGCTCGCAGTCGCGCTCGGCATGCCGGCCGACGAGCAGCGCCAGCGGATGCGCCTGATGCGCGATCTCGTGCGCCAGCGCAACGTCTACCGCTGGGCGGCGCAGATGCTGCTCGATGCGGCGCGGTTGCGGCGGCGCGAGCAGATCACCGTGGCGAGCGCAACTCGCGCTGCATCTGCGGCTGAATAAGGTTGCCACTGAGCAGGCTGCATCATGAAAACCTCACGCCTCGTTATCGATATCGGCGGTACGAATGTGCGCTTCGCGTGCGCCAGCGGAACAGGCGAACTCGATCAGCTCGCGCGTTTCCCGACCGCATCCTTCGCCACGTTCGAGGACGCGCTGTCCGCCTATCTGTCACGGCCGGATGTGCGCGACGGCTTGACCTCGTGCGCGATTGCAGCCGCGGGGCCGGTCGACGATGGCTGCGTCCACCTCACGAACGCCGGTTGGACGGTCGAGCGCAGTAAAGCGGCCGGTCAGCTCGGCGGCATGCCGGTCGCCCTTGTCAATGATCTCGAGGCTGTTGCGGCTGCGTTACCCTACCTGTCGGTCAACGATCGGAGCCGGCTCGCTGGGCCGGAGCCGGTCCGTGCGCCTCCTCGCAGGATGCTCGCCTTCAACATCGGCACCGGCTGCGGCGCAGCGACCGCCCTGCCCTGCGGAGGCACATGGCGGACGGTCCCGAGCGAGGCCGGGCACATGTCGCTTGCAGTCGACAACATATCGCTGAACAGCCGTATTTCGCCGGGGGCAACGGTGGAATCAGTGCTGTCCGGCGACGGCGTCGTCAGGCTTTACGAGAACTTGGCTGGCAGGTCTGGTTCTGTCGCGCCGCTTGCGCGCGACGCGGCGGAGGTTTTCGCCCGCGTGGGCGAGGACGAGGCCGCCAGGGAAACAGTGGCGATAATTTCCGATTTGATCGGCCGTGTGTCCGGCGACCTCGTACTGGCGACCGCCGCCTGGGGCGGTGTCTACTTTGCCGGCAGTGTCGCGAAGGGCTGGGCGCGCGTTGCCGACACAGCAGCTTTCCGCGACGCGTTCGAGCGCAAAGGCGCCATGAGCGAGCGCATGCGAACGGTTGCGGCCTGTATCATCGAGCGCGAGGACGCGGCCATGCTCGGGCTGGCCATGCTCGGACTGGCCACGCTCGACCAGACCTGAAAAACGAGGGCCCCGCAGCGGTCCTCGTCTACGCTATCGAAGCAGTTGGCGTAACGCTTTCCGATGAGCCGGAAACACTCCCCTCCGCAATCAGCTCTATCTGTCCGACAGGTCCTGTCGGCGAACTGACAACACTGTCACGGAAGTGTCGGCGATCCGTTCTTCGGCTGTCGTGAATCATCCCTAGAAGGCGACGTGGGTCCGCAAACAAACGGAGCGGGACGCGCATGCCGCCATTCAGGCCGTCATTCCACGATCCGTCGCGCCGCGAGGTGGTTGCGGGTCTTGCAGCCGTCGTCGCAGGCGGCAGCATTTCGCTCGGCCGCGCGGATGCGGGGCGTGAGGTGGCGCGCGGATACGTCTTCGACGATACCGGCGGGCGTGGTGCGCGTGGCCCTACAAGCGCAGGCGTTGCCGGTGTCATGGTGTCGAACGGCCGTGACGTCGTGCTCACCGATAGAGACGGTAGATGGCAACTCCCGGTCGAGAGCGGCGACAGCGTTTTCGTCATTAAGCCGCCTGGCTGGAGCACACCGAGGGGCGCTGACGGGTTGCCGGCATTCTCCTACCTCCATCAACCGGAGGGCACTCCGGCGCGTTATGCGTCTCAATTCGCTGGCGTCGCTCCGACCGGGCCGCTTCCACCGAGCATCGACTTTCCACTCCGCCGCGCAGCGGACGAACAGACGCGCTTCGATGTCTTGCTGGTTGCGGATACGCAGCCCGGAAGCGCGGAAGAGTTGTCCTATGTTCGGGATTCCATTCTGTCGCTGGTACCGTCGACGGGCGCTCTCTTCGCAATCCACCATGGCGACGTCATGGGCGACGACCTCTCGCTTCTCGGACGATACCTGAGCCTTCTTGTGGCGACCGGTATCCCCTGGCATCATTGCCCGGGCAACCACGATATGAACCTCGATAGCGGCGCATCGAGCCTAGCGTTCGAGACCTGGAAGCGCGTGTTCGGACCAACCGCCTATGCGTTCCAGCATGGCACCGTGACATTCATCCTGCTCAACAACGTCGAGCGGCTCGAACCGGGCTTCGCGGGCCGTGGCTATCGCGGTCACATCGGTGATCGGCAGCTCGCGTTCGTCGAGAACGTGCTGCGCCACGTGCCACGCGATCACCTTGTCGTCGTGTCGATGCACATCCCGCTCGTCGGCTATGAGGATCCGACCAATCCGGCCGATACGACCGGTGACCGGCATCGGCTGCTCGAGCTGCTGTCGGAGCGCCCGCACTGCGTGAGCTTCGCCGGTCACTCGCACACGACCGAGCATCATTACCTTGGACGGAGCGAGGGCTTCGTCCGTTCCTACCCACATCACCACCATGTGCTCACTGCGGCATCCGGCAGCTGGTGGAGCGGGCCCAAGGATCGACGTGGCATTCCGCACTCCGACAGCCGCGACGGCAGCCCGAAGGGCTTTCACGTGCTGTCGATCGACGGCAACCGCTACGAAACGCGCTTCGTCGCCGCCGAGGACCACGGAGCTCGTGCGATGCGCGTGATGATCGGCTGCGACCGGACGGACGCCCTGCTCGCACCGTCGGCGTCTCGTGGCGGCGGCTGTCAGCTCAGCCGCATCGAATGCGAGACGGCGCGCCTCCTGGTCAACGTTTTCGACGGCGGGCCTCGGACCCGCGTGACTCTGGAGATCGAGGGACGCTCAGGCTGCAGCGAGATGTTACGCGATGCCGTGCGCGATCCTTACGTCGCCGAGCTCTTCGCGTCGCATCCAGATACTTGCAAGCCCTGGGTATCTGCCACTCCGTCTTCCCACATCTGGACCGCGCCGCTACCCGCTGGCCTCGCTCCGGGCGCACACCGCGTCCGCGTCCGCTCCCTCGACGAATACGGCAGGATCGACGTCGGTCATCTCCTGCTTGAGGTGACGGCTTAGTGACGAAGCCGTGCGTGAGCCGATCGATGCGCTCGCCAGAACACGCCAAGTTGCATGCCCTCGTCGTCGAAGCTTGCGCCGGGGGTGCTCAGGTCATCGAGGTCGGCGCAAACCCAGCGGTCGCCAGTTCGCGTCCGCACACGCTGGCGCCAACGGTGGTGCTCGGCGCGACCACTGCATGAACCACCACCGTTTTGCGACCGTCCGACCTGTGCGGCTCGCGTGACGTGTTGCGGCTGTGGCTGGTCGCAGGCGCATCACCGCAACGTGAGAGCTGCCCCCGCAACTTTATCGCTCTCCACGGTCTTACCCAATTCTACGCGTTCGCGCTTCGCCGATTGCACCGCGATACGAGCCACCCCACCTGTCAATCAGAGACGAGATGATGTTCCTCAGACGACGTTACGCAGGGGCAGCGATTGCAGTGCTTGCCCTGGGCTCGAGCTTGGGCTTGGGCTCGGACCTGGGGCTAGCCACGACGCCCCATGCGACCGCCGACCCGATCAAGGTCGCCTTCTTCGGCATTCGCTTCAACAATACATCCATGGAACCGACGCGGCCGGACGAAACGGCTCGGATCAGCAAGACCGAACGCCAGTTCGTCGAACGCATCGACGGCGCGGGAAAATTCGTCGTCGTCCGTCCCGATGCAGCCATGCGATCCGAAATCGCGACGGGTCCGAACATCGGTGAGTGCAACGGTTGCGAGCTTGATTTCGCCCGGCGTCTCGGCGCCCAGCGGTTGACATACGGCGAGCTGCAAAAAGTCTCGAACTTGATCCTCAATCTCAACATCTATTGGGGAGATGTCGAAAGCGGTAAGCTCACGTTCGTCAAGAGCGTCGATCTCCGCGGCAACACGGACGAAGGTTGGCACGCGTCGCTCAACTACCTGATGAAGAACTACCTGCTCGACGAGGCCAAGTAGGCGGGTTGCCGAGCACTGCGCCGAACACAGGTGCGCACCAAGCTCAAGCGCGCCTGAAAATCACCGACAGATTGTTCGCTGGCATTTCGACGACGTCAGGCGTGCCGAAGCCGGCATCCCCGGCAAGCGCGATGACAGCTTCCAGATCGCGCACGCCCCACGCGGGATCACTTGCCTTGAGGCTCTGATCGAAGGCCTCGTTGCTCGGCGCGGTGTGTGCGCCGTTCCAGCGGTAGGGGCCGTAGAGCAAGAGGAAACCGCCGGCTGTCAGAACCGTGGCTGCGTTGCGGACGAGCCCAACCGTCGCGTCCCACGGCGCGATATGGATCATGTTGATCGAGACCACGACATCGGCCGCCGTCACTGGGGCGAACGTCGTGGTCGCGTCGATGTCGAGCGCGCGTTTGACGTTGGCGAGACCAAGATGCGAAGCCCAGGCATCGATGCTCGCACGGTTCGTCGGGTCCGGATCGCTCGGCTGAAACGTCACGGCGGGATGAGCGGCAGCGAAATGCATCGTGTGTTCGCCGCTGCCGCTTGCGATTTCAAGGAGCCGGCCGCGCGATGGCAACCACGGCCCGAGCACGTCGAGAATGGCGGCGCGGTTGCGGGTGGCAGCGGGAGCAAATTTACGGGCGTCGTCTTTCATGACTCGGCTTGTGCGGCATCGATCTTCCTGTCGTCAAGTCCGTGATGGTCGCGGAGCAAGACCTACACCCAGAACAGTGGCGACTGCGACCTGCCAAGGCACAAGTAGAATGGCAGGGCTATCGAATTGGTTTGTCATCTGCAGAAGCAGACCGAACAGCGCACCCGTGGCGAGGAATTTTACGAGCATCGGAAATTGCCGGAGTGCCGACACCGAGGCCGCTGCGCCAGCCCAGGTCAACAGGGCGCCGACGGCACCGGCGGCAAACCCGCCAACGCAGGTCCTAAGCGTTGCGGAAAGCGCGGTTGCCTTCAGCCAATTCTCCGACAATTGCATGGCTAGATTGACGGCAAACTCCCATCCGAACCAAGTCGCGATCAGCGCGGTCGCAGCCGCGACCCACGATGGGTTTCCCCAACGCCAGACGCCGAATGCGACAACGGACCCAAACCACAGCCCTGTCAGAACCATGTAGAGCCCGAGGTGCGGTGCTTCGCCGAAGCCGACGCCCAGTGCAAACGTTCCAAGTGTGCCCGACGTCGCGCCAAGGGCGGCGAGGATCAAGGCCGGGTGCTGAGCGCTCGATCTCAAAGCCATTCACCGCCGGTTGCCACACTACGAGTGCCGCTCAGACTGTGGCTGGACAATGGTCGTGTGCCGGCGTCGTAGCCGCCGCATTGAGCTCAGCCTCGCCTGATCGCATCACCTCGGCGATCTCGATCCACACCCGGACTGGCAGCTACCGAGGGATAAACGGAGATGATCGACACCGCCCCCCAACGCGTGCAGGGACCCAGACCGGTTATCGCTGCGTACCCGCACGGGCAGGGTTGCCGCTCCAGCTCTGACCGCGTCCAACCACCGAACCCTTCATGAGAAACGAATCCGCAAGCAAAGTCGCGTCGGATGATATCCGCACGCCATAGTTCACGAAAGATCCGGGCCCCAGCGTGCAGCGATTGGCGAGCTTGATGTGGTCAGACTTGAACAGTCCGTCCTCCAGCGAATGGCTCTGCAAGGACGTGGACTCGTTGAGACAGCAGTGGTCGCCGATCTCGACCAGCTCTTTTTCCGTGATTGCGCAGCCGTCGTCAAACACCATGCGCCCCATGCGCACGCCGAGGAGCCGGTAAATCCAAGGCCGGAACGGCGTACCCTTGAACAGGAACTTCAACGGTGTTTCACCCATTTTCCAATACCGCTCGACGCGGAAAAAGTGGTGATCGTGGATCGTGCAGGCCTTCGGCTCGAGCTTCATGCGGCCCGGGCCTCGGACCTCCATAAGCACGAAAAAGGCGGGCAGAAGCACCGCGGTGATCGCGGACATCACCCAGATGCCCAAGGCGCCGAATTCGACATAGGCCCCATAGAACGCGAAGGTCGAGCCGATGGCGACGAGCGCTGCGCCCCACATCAGCAACTGGTAGAGCACGAGCGTGACGGCGTTGTGCTGGTTCTTGGCTCCGAGCCGCCGGGCACGCTCGGGCGTTGGCGCCAGCGGGTCGAAGGCCTGCGCAGCAACGACCCGTCGCGGGATCTCGAACGGTGGCGAGCCGAGGATGCCCCGGTCCGACAACATCGGTCCCGACGTAGGCACCATGGCCTTCGTCGCAATCAGATTGTTTTCACCGAGCCGCGCATCAGCGAGAAAGATGACGTGGTTGCCGAGAAAGGAACCATCGCCGATCGCGGCCTTCGCCAACACGAAGGCGGTGCTCGACTGTCGGATGTTGATCATCGACAGCCCGTCGGAAACCATAGTCCCGCTGCCGACGCGGCAAAGCGTCGGGATATCGTGGCGCTGGTGGCTGCCGAAGTTCGAGCCGGACTGGCGAACGACGCCGAGATCGAATCCTATGAAGCGCAGATAGTGGATGATGAACGAGCTGTCGCCGAAGATGACGTTGTAAGCGTAGGAATTGCTAAGCCAGGAGACGAGGCAGGCCACTGCATAGTGGAACCCGTAGAGCGGGTAGACGGTGTCAGAGCGCAACATCAACACAAGACCCCGGGGTATCGGCCCGACGACGATGAGGCCAAGCACGAGGCCGGTCACGTAGACGACGAAGGAAAGGCCGGCGACGCCGGCTAAGGCTTGCCACGACGACATGGCGGCGAAGTCGGGCAGACGCGGATCGAAGGCGTAGCTTAGCGCGATGGCCAGCACCTCGACGAGGGGAACGACCGCGAGCACAAGTACGGCGAACACCGATGCGGTATACACCGCCGGTCGCCAGCCACCCGCCGCCCACTCATCGAGCGGGGCGAAGTTCTCCTCGGTCGGTACCGCTGGAGAGCCCCACGCACGGCCGCCGTCCGGGATCGTCTGGCCTTCCTGCAGAGACGAAGCATGGGCGAGTTGCCCGCGCTCGCCGATCGAAGCACCGATATCCAGAACGGAGCCCTCGCCGACGTAGGCATGGGAGCCAACATTCACCCGTCCGGTCACGATCTCACCCCGTTCGGCCCGGTAGGTCTGGACGAGACAGTCCTTGGCGAGCACAGCGCCCGCTCCGACTTCGAACAGGTCGGGACAGGCAGGCGGGAAGCGCGTGTTGATCGACGCGCCGCCGCCGATCCTGGCACCCAACAGACGAAGGTAGAAATTGTAGATGGGCTGGCCGCGGAACATCACCAGCGGACACGTCTGAATCAATTGCCGAACGATCCAAAAGCGGACATAGCGGAGCGACCAAAGCGGTATGCGCTCCTCTCGAAATCGTCCAACCAGGGCCCACTTGGCTACCACCGGCACCAGGACCGAGAGCGCAAGAAGCAGGGTGGTGGCCGCCACGAGGCGAAAGTAGCCATCCACAATCGTGACGGCGGCCGCCTCCCATCGAACGACCTCGACGCCGACCACGATCCAGAACGTGGCGAGGACGGTGTAGTGCAGGAACTGCAGCGCGCCGCAAAGCACATGCTGGAAGCGGGATGGCACAACCGCCGCGCGCTTGGCGGCCACGATCGGCTCAGGCGGGCGCGAGACGCCACGCGCCTCGACCTCGCGGGCGAGCTGCTCGACGGTCGGGTGGAGATAGACGTCGCGAATGGAGACGCCAGCGCCGGGAAGCCGCTCGTCGAGGGCGAACACGAACTCCGTCATGCGGAGCGAGTCTCCACCGAGATCATCGAACACGTGATCGGCGACCGATACGGCTTCGAGACCCAGCACCTCGGCGAGCACCTGGGCCATTGCCGTCTCCAATGGCGTGCGGGGCGCGACGTGCTCGGCCGAGCTGCTGTTGACCCTCGGTCCCGTCGGCGCCGGCAGGCGCTTGCGGTCCGCCTTGTTGCTTGGAAGCATCGGGATCTCGTCGAGTTCCACGATGTATGCCGGAACCATGAACCCCGGCAGGCGCGACTTCAGGTGCCGCGCCACCTCTCCGACATCGATCGCGCTTACGTTGTCGCGCGCGGTGACATAGGCCGCGAGCTCCTTTAGACCACCGTCACCGCCCACCATCGCCACGACGGCTTGGGCGACTGCGGGGTGCTCGAGCAGCGCGGATTCGATCTCGGTGAGCTCGATCCGGTAACCGCGCACCTTCACCTGTGTATCGATGCGGCCGAGATACTCGACCTCCCTGTCTGCATTGATCCGGCCGAGATCACCGGTGCGGTAAATGCGTCTCGATGGGTTGTCCGGCAGCCCGGCGAAGTCCTCGATGAAACTCTGACCCGTGAGGTCGGGCCGGTTGACGTACCCGAGCGCGAGCCCGGGACCGGAGATACCGATCTCGCCCACCGCGCCGGGCAGGGCAAGGGAGCGTACGTCCTCGCCGAGAATCACCATGGCGTACGTTGGCAGCGGTTGGCCGATCGTGACCGCCTTGCCGGGCTCGAGTACGGTCCAGCTTGCCGTGACCGTGGCCTCGGTCGGTCCGTAGGCGTTGAGCATGCGCCGCCACGGCCGATGCCAGCGCGCGACGAGGTCCTGCGGACAGGCTTCGCCAGATACGAGCAGGAAGCGCAATTCCGGCAGATCATCGTTGATGGTCGCCAGCAGCGTTGGCACACAGCAAATCCCGGTCACGCGCCGCTCGGCGAGGTAAGTGGCGAGTTCGCGTCCGACGAGTGTCGCCTCCGACCGTCCGGGCACGATCGCCGCTCCAGCAATGAGCGGAACCCATAGCTCCTCGATCGAGAAATCGAAGGCCAACGTCATCCCCTGGTAGATCCGGTCACTCTCGAATATCCCGTAGACCTCACCTGCCACGCGCACGAAATTGCAGATGCTCGAGTGGGCGATCGCGACGCCCTTCGGCCGCCCCGTCGAGCCAGACGTGTAGACGATGTACGACACGCCATCCGGCGTGGCACCGAGCGAGGTCTCGTCCAGCCGGAGCGGCGAGAGGTCCCGAGCCTCGGCCACGGCCGTCTCCACGACGATGCGCGGCCGGTCGACGGCATCGCAGCGGCTATGGTGTTCGGCAACAGTCAGGACATGTGTCGCCCCGGCATCCGCGGCGATGTAGGCGATCCTGTCCGGCGGAAAACTCGCATCGAGCGGCACGAACGTCGCGCCGGTCTTCAGGATGGCAAGCAGAACGGCATATGAATTGATTGATTTATCCAGAAGAAGCGCCACGCAGCGCCCTGGCCCGACGCCGTCCGCGATGAGACGGTGCGCCAGCCGATTGGCCCGCTGGTCGAGTTCTGCGAAGGTGATGACCTCAGCCGTCGTGAAAATGGCAACGTGATCGTGCCGGCCGGCTGCAGCAAGTCGGTCGCACGTCTCCTCGAAGAGATGATTGAGCCTCTCCCCGGCCCGCCACCGGATGGCATGGTCCGCCCCGTCACATCGAAGCATTCGCAGTGGCGTCCTCCAGGACGGCGTGACGGTTGTGCGGCACGTCGGCGACCACCACCGCGGCGACGACTTCCTCCACGATAGCGAGGCCGGCCTCGAGTTCCTGCGGGGAGATCGTCAAGGGCGGCATCAGTTTGAGCACCTGCCCCTCGGCGCCCGACGTCTCGACGATGAGGCCGCGGGCGTACGCTTCCTTGGAGACGCGTCCCGCTATGGCGGCGTTGGTCCAGCCGATCCCGCTCAGGAGGCCCCGGCCGCGAACATGCGCGCCATGCCCCGGATGCAGTTCCACGATGTCGGCGAGCTTGCCGCGAACGCGCGCGGCAACATCCTGGATGCTGGCCTCGAACGACGTCTTGCGCCACATCTCGAGTGCGGCTGTCCCGGCGACAAACGCAAGGTTATTGCCGCGGAACGTGCCGTTGTGCTGCCCAGGGGCCAGCACGTCGAGGTCAGGCCTCAGCAGGACGACGGACAGCGGCATACCCATGCCGCCGAGCGCCTTCGAAAGGCAGATGATGTCGGGCGTGAACCCCATCGTCTCAAAGCTGAAGAACGTGCCCGTGCGACCGCAGCCGGCCTGGATATCGTCGACGATGAGGACGATGTCGTGGCGCGAGGCGATCTGGCGGACCCGCCTCAGCCAGGGGCCGCTGGCCGTGTTGAGACCGCCCTCGCCTTGTACAGTCTCGAGGATGATCGCGGCGGGCAGGTCGAGCCCGCTGCCGTGATCGTCGAGCATCTTCTCGAGGAGATCTGCGGTATCGGCATCGCCGAGGTAACCGTCGTAGGGCAGCCTCGTGACGCCGGCGAGCGGCATTCCAGCGCCTTCGCGCTTGCTTCGTGTCCCCGACACGGCGAGCGCACCCTGGCTCATGCCGTGATAGGCATTCGTGAAGGCCACGACATTATGGCGCCTGGTGGCGCAGCGGGCGAATTTCAGCGCGAGTTCTACCGAGTTGGCTCCGGTCGGACCCGAGAACGCAATGCGGTAGTCAAGGCCGCGTGGGCGCAGGATCGTGCTGATCAGCTCCTCGATGAACCGCTGCTTGGCGGTCGTGTGCAGATCGAGGGAGTGGACGATGCCGTCGGACGCGAGATAGTCGAGCACACGCTGTTTGATTGCCGGATGGTTGTGGCCGTAGTTGAGCGTTCCGGCCCCGGAGAGGAAATCGATGTAGCGGCGGCCCGAGGTGTCGGTAAGGCTAGCGCCCTTGGCGCTGGTGAACACGGCGGGGAAGTTGCGGCAGTAGCTTCGGATAGCTGACTCGCACGTCTCGAAGATCGCCCGCTCGTCATACGAAGCCATGCTTCATGCCCCCGAACGCCACTCACATCGTCTCGCCGCCGTCTCGACCGGTTCGCCTGCTCGTCGTGAGACCAGCGACGGAGAACACCGTATAGAAGCGCGACTTGAAGGCCAACGACCAACGCCACTGAAAACAACACTTGGGTGACGCCGTTAAGACAGTGTGATCGAAGTGCATCAACTGTTCAGTTGGAGCACACCTGCGCTTGAATTGAGGCGCAAGCGGTGGAACTGTGCCGACAAGAGTTCCTTGTGAAAGAGGCGTGCGTGCGATCCATGACGTGTGCTGCGTTACAACGATCGCCGTTGCCCGCTACAGTTGCGCTGCTGGCGGCGCTTCAGCTTGCCGCTGCGATTGTTTGCTCCACTGCTGCACGGGCGGACACGCCATTCTGGCAGCCATCGACCGAGCCTGCTCCATCGTCGTCCCAATCCAAACGGCAACGCTCGACAGCCCGCGGCCCTGGAGCGACTGCCCAGTCGGAGAAGAACTGGCAGTGGAAGCCGGTGACGGCTCCCGATGAGCAAAGCGACTTCGCGGCATCGAAACGCACTAAGACGACCGCGGCCGAGGAGGCAGACAAACGTCCTGCAGCACTTATCGGCGATCATTTCGCTCCTACGGTATCGGGTCGCTGGCAGTGGAAGATCACCCGTGCGGCGTGGACCGGCGAGGACGAGGACCGGTTCAGCGAGTTTATCCGGCACATTGGCGAGAGCGACTGCAAGACCACACATGAATGCCTGACCTCACCGAAAGCCAACCCGCGCTTTAGCGGCACCAATCCCCCTGGCATGCCGTTTTTCGCCGACTGCGCGGACCTCCCGTTCTACCTCCGAGCCTATTTTGCTTGGCACAATGGGCTTCCGTTCTCGTTCTCGACGGCGGTCGGCCTCCATCCTGGCACCCCGATCCAGAAAGACGCGTCCCCGGCCTTCCAGATCGTCGGCCGCTACCACATCGTGCCGCCTGGTCCCGATCCGCGGCTCGCCATGCCGGAAGTGGCCCGGGTGTCGACCGCGCATTTCCGCCACCCTGCGAGATACCAGGGACGGATGCTTCCCGACCACTATCCGGTCGCCATCACACGCGAGAGTATCCGAGCGGGGACCGTCATCTTCGACCCGCTCGGGCATATCGCCGTCGTCTACAAAGTCGATGAGCATGGCCGCGTGCATTTTATTGACGCGCATCCCGACAACTCACTGACGCGCGGCGTCTATGACAGCGAGATCGAGCGGGCAGGGCCCGACAGCGGTGCGGGCTTCAAGCGCTGGCGGCCGCAGACGCTTATCGGTGCCAACAGAGGGCCCAAAGGTGCCCTTTCGGGAGGGCGGTTGGTGCTGACCAAGGACGTTCATCTGTCCGACTGGTCGGACGAGCAGTATCTTGGGACCGCTTCTGGTCGCAGCGCGAACTGGCAGTCTGCCCGCTTCCTGATCGGCGACGACGAGGTCGACTATCATGCCTTTATCCGGCTTCGCCTTGCACCGGCCGGCTACAAGTTCGACCCCCTCGAGGAGACGCGCCAGCGCATCCGCAACATTTGCCGCGAGCTCGAACAGAGGGTGGCTGCCGTCGATGTCGCGGTGCGGGCGGGCATCCACAAGCGACCACAGCCGCCACGCCTGCCGCGAAACATCTATGTGACGGAAGGCGATTGGGAAACATATTCGACGCCGTCGCGGGATGCACAACTGAAGAGCATGTTCCGCGCGGTCCGCGAGGACATCGCGCGCTTCAAGACGCTCGGTCCGTCCGGAAGCAGGTTCATCCGCTACGACGGCACCGATATGCGGGCAGATCTCCTGCGGACCTACGGCGCGGAGGCGGAGGCTTGCCGGATCAGTTATACGAAGTCGGACGGTGCGACGGTCGAACTCGGCTTCGCCGAGATCAAGCGCCGGCTGTTTCTCATGTCGTTCGATCCCCACCACTGTCCGGAGCGTCGATGGGGAGCAACCGAACCGCAGGAGCTCGCGTCCTGCCGCGAGGACAAGACAAAGGCCTCCTGGTACGAGGCGCAGCAGCGGCTGCGCAATCAGCTGGTCCGTACGATCGGTGACCGGATGGACTTCACGCTCGAAGACCTGCGTCGACAGGCGCGAGAGGACTCCGACGTGGGGGAGGACGAGGCGCCAGACATCGATGTCGCTTCACTTCTCATGCAGTAAGGCAATGACGCTTCGACGCATGTGTCGCCAGATTTTGGTAGCCGGCTAGTCTTGCACCGTTCGGCTCGCCGACGGGCGTCGCAGCTCGGCGATGATCTCTCCATCCTCGTCGACGTCGATTTCGACAAAGCCAAACTTCGCATACATGGAGCGCGCGCTGGTATTATGCGGCACGAAACACGTCGTGATGCGTAACGGTCTCGGATCGGCGCATAACGTCGCAATCAGCGCTTCCAATGCCTTTCGGCCATATCCTTGTCCCTGGTGACGGCGGTCGATCATAAGTCGAAAAATATTGTACTCGATCGTCCCGTCGTCGTCGGTGCACTCTTCGTACATTGCGAAGCCGACGACGGTCTCGCCGACGTAGATCGCGAGCGGCTTTAAGTCGGGATCTTCGCTCCAATCGCTGAGGGACTCCGCGTTACTCGCGACGAACGAGGCTTGTCCCGGCGAAACTTCGAGGAGCGCGACACGCTCAGCGAGCTTCGGAGTGAGTGGTCGTAGCGAGACAGGCTGTGAGCCGGACATCAATTCCCCTTGGTGCTCTGAAATGGCGGGTGCTCTGAAATGGCGCCATCGCCTCGGCAGGCAACAATCCGGCCGATTGCTGGAGTGGTATCTTTGAGCTCTCCCCGGTTCCGTGGACACTGGGTCATGCTGGTCGCATTCGTTCCTCGAAGGCAACCGGGCTCAAGTATCCGAGCGTCGAATGCCTGCGGCCCGTTTAGTCCCACCAGCCCGATTGCACTGGACGATATCTGCGCGGTCGGGTGTTGGCAGGTTGCTGGTACGGGCTCGACTGGCTGAAGAGCCCGAAGAAGCCGTCGTCCTGCCATTGCCTTACCCGTGGCGGCGGGGCGACGATCGTAGGCTTGCGGGTCACGAAGCCACCCTGTGGTTGGCTGCTCAGAACCGCGACGAACTCAGTGCGATAGTTGGTCTCGCGGCTCAGTGGTTCATCTGAGACGACGATCGAAGATCGCGGCAGTGCGGTCGGCGCGATGCGATCGAGCACGTCCTGAGGGATAACGATGCGGTCGAGCGCATTCTGGGCGTTGTCTCCTTTGTCGATCGTGACAGCGGACCAGCGAAGGCCAGAACCGCTGTGAGCCATTGCCGTGAAGACGTGCGTGCCGATCGGCTTGTCAGGATCAATGATCGTGACCGGCACTTCGATGGTCGAGTCGAATACCTCGCCGCCGTCCGCCCAGGGCTTACGGGTGTTCCGTCGCACGTAGAGCTTCTGTGTGTTGCGGCTGATGTAAACCGAGACAGGCTCAAGAGCGAGCTTTGCCTCGTTGGCCACTTTGAGGGTGGCAGCCCTTCTGTCGGCAGCGACCTTGGCGGTTTCCTTTGCACGCTCTGCAGCGTCGAACTTCGACTTCGCATCGGCTCGGGCAGTATCGAGTTGCGATTCCAGCGCCGCGGCTTTTGAAACTGACTTAAGTTTCCGCTCCTCGGCACGCGCCCTGGCCTCGTCCGCCTTTGCAACGGCAAGCGCCTTTTCGGCAGAGGCAAGCTCGGCGTCGGCTTTCGACTTGAGCCCCTCCAACTTGCGCAGTGCCGCCTTGGAAGATGCCGCTTCGCGGCCCGCTGCAGCGGCAGACTTCTTCGCCTCGTCGGCCAGTCTTGCGGCCTCCGCTGCCTCGCGTGATAGTGCCTCAGCACGCGTCGGCGCGGCAGCGATGGCCTTCGGGTCAGGCATCAACAGTGCCGCGTGCGCAAACGGCACGGGGGTTGCGTCGTTCGGTGACACGATCACCCGCATTCCGATCTTCGTCTTGTCGAACAGTTCTTCCGCGAAGCCGAATGGCATCCGCACGCAGCCCTTTGAGGCGGCATACCCTGGCAACGGACCACCGTGCAGCGCGATGCCGTTCCAGGTGAGGCGCTGCATATGCGGCATCCAGGCATCGTCATAGAGATTCGAGCGGTGCTCTGCGTTCTTCTGGACAACGGCAAAGACACCGGCTGGTGTCTCGCGTCCCTTGGTACCGGTTGATACCGGCGCGCTCGTGATCCAACCGTCGGCGTCGTAAACAACGATTCGCTGCGTCTTGATCGACACGATTGCCTTGACCGGTTCTCCGGCATCGCGAGGCGCTGTCATTGCGGCGGGGGCGCCTGAGCGCGTCTTCGCATTGGCGCCAAAGGCTACCGCCGGCAGCGCAGCAATGGCCGCTATGGTCACAAGGCCGGCAAGCCTCGATCGTCTCAGAGTTGAGTGCGTCATCATGGGGTTTATCAAGGCATGCTCCTGGCGAGCGCCAACGTTGATTGCTTCGATCAAGTGTAAGACCGCGATACCTGCATTCGCCAGTGCTTCGGATCGAGCCCTCAAGATGCCACTTCTGATGTTGGGATGATGGTACTTTCGTGTCGTACCCCCCTGATGTCGTGGCTGACGCAAAGCAAGACACCAACAGTGTAGAAGTGAAGAAGCTAAACTTGCCGATCCTTACGGGCGAATTGAGATCGATCGCTCGATGCGTTCACAGCGAGCGCGCTCAAGGGACCGTCGAGGAACTTCGCCACATCGCCCGAAGCCGACCGAATGCTCGATAACTCGCCAACACAGGGAACCCCGTCTCCCGCCCTGGAAGATCGCGATATTGAGATTTCGTCAAAGCGCTCGTGGAAGCCTTGATCCTGTCGAGGCACACTTCGATTTCGCTACTTTGGCCCACGGCCGGTCCACGGAGGCGCGTCTACACTCCGTGCCACCAAATCCAAAAAATATGAAATTCTGATTTATGACAATGAGATAGGCTTGGTTGCGGGGGCAGGATTTGAACCAACGACCTTCAGGTTATGAGCCTTTATTTTGGCGTAACTCGCCCGATCGTGTCCACCGTGATCATCCCCCGTCCGCCCTTCGTGCCGACGCACGCACTCAGGGCCATAATCCGAAACCAGGGGGTGGGGTCAAAATTGCAGTCCGATCACCCCCGAACAGGGGTCAAAGTTCGACGCCGATTGACACTATTGGTCATCCAACGGCACGGATGTCTGGCGCGCGAGCGGGAAGGTCGGCATTGGAACGACGAATCCTCAAGCCGCTTTGTCTCTAGGAAGCCTAGCCACTGGTACGGCGGAGGCCACATACAAGGGTCAATTACAGATTTCGAGTGGAGGCGGTTCCACTTCTACTGCTGGAGGCATGGAATTTAAGGCCTCGTCTTTTTCTAACGGGTTCGGCTGGAGAATCACCAATCCCGACGAAGGCTCAGGCAGCACGCCCTTAACGTTTCAATCAAGAGCTGATTCGGCAAGTTGGACGGAGAGAATTCGTGTCACTAACGCCGGCAACGTCGGCATCGGGACGGCCAGCCCGGCTACAAAGCTTGACGTGTCCGGTAAGATTTCGGCTTATGGTACGGATTACCCGTGGCGATGGAGTGCGAGAGGAACCGCAGGAGTCGATTTTGCGACCGCAACGTGGACGGATATTCCCGGCAATTCCATTACGTTCAACCTTCCCGTCGCTGCGAATGTTTTTGCGCAATTTGATGGCTCGGGCTATGCCGGAGAGGCTAACGTACATTGTTCGTTAGGGTTCGTCGTAGACGGAGCTCTTCAAGGTAGCGCAACTTATGGTGACTTAATCTATATGGGAAGTCTCGCGACATCTTGGTGGAGATCTGTTTCGCGATCGAGATGGTTTTCACTCGCTGCCGGGTCGCATACAATAAAGGTGCAAGGGCGCAGTAATCCTGCAGGCGCGTCGGCTTCTAACTGTGCTATTCATGGGCAAGATTATTCAATACTGACGCTCAATATAACCGCGTACCCTCAATAGCTGCGTGCCGCGACGGGGTCTTGGTACCTTCTTCTTATCGCGCTGTAGATTTCGATGTGTCGGGCGCAGCCGTTGGCAGTGCCATCGGCCCGGGCTCGCGCGAAGCCGAGCCCCGCTTAGCGTGATGATCGCAGCGGGTCTCGGCCCTATCGGGCTTTGATCCCTTGCGCTGAGCTTCGGCACGCTGCCACTCTGGGAACTCGCAGCACCGCCTTCTGGCCAAGGCCGAGGAGATTCCAGTCTGTGCTTGCCTTTTCGGTGTAGCTAATATATTATCTATAAAGGCCGATACGAGGCCAGAAGGGATAACATATTGGCTCTATCGCTCAAGTCACCGTCCGATGTCTTAGCTGAGGTCCGCGACCGCTTCAAGCGGCGCAGGCTGGCCATGAGCCTAACACAGGCCGGTCTCGCCAAGCGCTCCGGTGTCACCTTGGGCTCTTTGAAGCGGTTCGAGACAACAGGCCTCATCGCATTCGATTCGCTTCTCAAGATTGCCCTCGTGCTCGATTGCCTTGCCGACTTCGACAGGCTTGCCGTGGACGACGACCGATCGCTGGCCACCCGCTCCCTTGACGAGGTGCTGGCCGCAGGACTGCCCCGTAAGAAGGGTCGCCTCAAATGAGCCACCAGCCGGCCACGCTCCTCAACGTGTTCCTCGTCGGGCGCTCGCGCCGCAAGGTCGGGCGACTGGCCGTGCAGGGCCGCCGCATCCTGTTCGAATACGATTCCGCCTTCCTTGCGACGGGCCTTCATATCTCTCCCTTTCACCTCCCCACCCGCTCGGGCGTCATGATCGAGGACTCGCAGGTCTTCGATGGTCTGTTCGGCGTGTTCAATGACAGTCTGCCGGATGGCTGGGGACGGCTGCTGCTCGACCGCGCCGTCGAGCGTCTTGGCATTGCCCGCCAGGACTTGACACCGCTCGATCGTCTCGCGCATGTGGGCCTGCTCGGTATGGGCGCGCTCAGCTACGAGCCTGATCTGAGTGCAAGCGACAACGTGCCCGCCGTACTCGCGCTCGACGCCATCGCCCGTGATGCAGCCACGGTCCTGAAGGGTGAGCGGGGGCCCATCATCGATGAACTCTTGAAGCTCAATGGCGCCTCTGCCGGTGCCCGACCCAAAATCGTGGCGCAGGTCAGTGCCGACCGCAAGCGCATTGTCCATGGACCCGCCGCCCTCGCTGACGGCTATGCCCACTGGATGATCAAGTTCCCCTCGACCAACGATGAGGCCAATATCGGGGCCGTCGAGTATGCCTATAGCCTGATGGCCCGTGCGGCGGGCGTAGCCATGCCCGACACTCATCTTTTCACCGCCAAGAAGAACCGGTATTTCGGAATCAAGCGCTTCGACCGCGATGGCAACCGCCGCATCCACATGCACTCGCTCTCGGGCCTGCTGCACGCCGATCACCGGACGGCATCGCTCGACTATGACGGCTTCCTGAAGGCAACGCAGATCCTGACCAAGGACGTAACCGAGGTCGAGCGTGCCTTCCGACTTGCCTGTTTCAATGTCCTCGCGCGCAATCGCGATGACCACGCCAAGAATATCTCGTTTCTTCTCGATGATGCGACGGGACAGTGGACGCTCGCCCCGGCGTACGATCTGACCTTCTCCTCAGGCCCAGGCGGCGAGCAAAGCATGACCGTGATGGGGGAGGGGCGATCACCAGGGCCAGAGCAGCTGCGCGCGCTAGCGCGCAAGCACGACCTGAAAAACGCCGAAGCCATTCTGGATGAGGTGATGGGCGCCGTAGCGCAATGGCACCACCATGCCAATGCCGCAGGCCTCACCAAGAAGGCTGCCAAACTCATCGGTGACAGGATTGCGCCACCGCCCCCGAAGAAGCCGGCCACCAAGACGCAAACAGCGAAGCCCCAAACCGCCAAGACGAATGCAACCAAGGCCAAGACATCGCCGTCTGAGAAGAGCAAAGGTCCAGCTAAGAAGAAGGCTGCCCCAAAGAAGGCCGCCAAGGCACGCAAGAAACGCTGAACAGATCCTCAGCCGTCCTTCGCGCTGAACTTCGGCGCGTTGCCACTCTGGCCGCCGGCAGTACGGCCTACTGGCGCTTATGTGAACTTCGCTGCTGATGAACGCTGCACTGCCGCACGACATGTTGTGCATCGTTTGCAGCGATTGGCTTGTCGCAATTCCTGAGAGTGCTCTGTTGGGTTTGTCATTTTGACCAAACCCTTTTTATGGAGGCTTTCATGACTGCCAATTACCCACCATTCGCCGTATTCCCAGATCTCAATTGCATCCTGCGCACGCCATCCGGTGCCGAATATCGTGGCAAGCTCCGACAGCATCCGTCCACCGAGGTCGACGGCGAGCATTGGTACGAGGGCTACCTGCGCGCCGAGCACAAGGACCATGTGACCGCCGACACGACGCTGAAAGATCGCTTCAACCGTGACGGCCTCCGGCCGGAGTATTTCCACGCCGACTCCAACGTCGAGCCATTGCGCGTGAAGCTCAACCGCATCCCGACAGCCAAGCGCACCGACAAGAACGCAGATACGCTCGTGGGCGAGGTCTGGAATCACGAGGGTCTATGGACCGTGGTCGCGAGCCCGTCGGTCAGCGAGAGCCTGCATCTCGCAGGCAATGTCGTCCCATCACGCCACGAGTTGGCCTATGGCGGCAGCCGCATCAAGCAGTATCAGCCACAGGCTGCAGCGGCAGGATCGGAAGTCATTGAAGACGCGCCGCCCGCAGCACGCAAGAGTAGAGCAGCAGGTAAGCCGGCTTCTCGCCCCGCGTGAGCCGCATCCTCGTCCGCCAGGTCTTTAGCCAGAACACGCTGGCTCGTCTTGCCTTTGACGAGCCGGTGAGTACCCGCGATGACGATACCGGCATCGAGCTACATTACCGCTTCGAGCACGCCATCGTAAGCGATGTCCCGACCCCACGTTGCCGGTCTGACGACGGGCTGAGATTGTGGGGTATGGCGCGCGATCGATACGACCATATTGACGACCATAGTGATGTCGCTACGCCAGTGC
>JALHOF010000003.1 GCA_022843145.1 Hyphomicrobium sp. | reverse complement strand
CCGGGTCCGCGCCGTTGGTGGGCGCCGGGTCCGCGCCGTTGGTGGGCGCCGGGTCCGCGCCGTTGGTGGGCGCCGGGTCCGCGCCGTTGTTGGGCGCCGGGTCCGCGCTGTAATCATGCGGTTCGGCCGGATGCCCGGTGGTCGCGGCGGCAATGAGATGAATGGCCATGGCGGGACCGGGTTTGACTTGGACGCGCTGCACCCTATGTTCCTAAGGTTGAATCATCGCGCCCGGCAATCGCCAAAATGCCGCCTGCGCCTCACAGGAACAGCCCGTTCATGACCATCGAGACCTCGACTGAGACCGCAGCCCCGGCCGACGGCGCGGCCCACGCCGATCCGACCCTCGGCGTCACGGTCAGCGAAAGTGCCGGCCGCCGCATCGCCGAAATCGTCTCTGGCGAGCCCGCCAACAAGCTGTTCCGCGTGGCGGTCGAGGGCGGCGGCTGCTCGGGGTTCCAGTACAAGTTCGATCTCGTGGCCGCACCCGACGCCGACGATCTCGTCATCGAGCGAGCCGGCGGAACGGTCGTCATCGACCCGGTCTCGCTGCAGTACTTGGCCGGTTCCGTCATCGATTTCGTCGACGACTTGATCGGCGCCTCGTTCAAGATCAAGAACCCCAACGCCGTCGCCTCCTGCGGCTGCGGCACAAGCTTCACGATCTGACGATAAATTCCCCTCTCCCCGCGAGCGGGGAAGGGGGAAAAAATGCGCGTCACCACCTGGAACATCAACGGCGTCAAGGCGCGGCTCGAAACAGCCGTCGCCTACTTGAAGGACGCCTCTCCCGACGTCGTCTGCCTGCAGGAGATCAAGTCGGTCGACGAGGGCTTCCCGCGCGAAGCCTTTGAAGCTTTGGGCTACAACGTCGAGACGCACGGCCAGAAGGGCTTCAACGGCGTCGCCATCCTGTCGAAGATCAAACCCGATGCGGTGCGCCGCGGATTGCCCGGCGACGACGCCGACGAGCAGTCGCGCTACATAGAGGCCGATATCGTCGGCGGCTCAGGCCTCGTGACCGTCGCCTCGATCTATCTGCCCAACGGCAACCCGATCGACACGCCGAAGTTTCCCTACAAGCTCGCGTGGCTGGCGCGCCTCGAAGCCCACGCCCGCGCCACGCTGGCCGGCGAGACGCCGTTCATCCTCGCCGGAGACTACAACGTCATCCCCGAACGCACGGACGCCAAGCGGCCCGACGCCTGGACCGGCGACGCGCTGTTCCAGCCGGAAAGCCGGGCGGGTTGGCGCCGGCTCCTGGCACTCGGCCTGACCGACGCCGTGCGCGCCTGCCACCCGGAACCCGGCGTCTACACGTTCTGGGACTATCAGGCCGGCGCGTTCCAAAAGAACGACGGCATCCGCATCGATCACCTGCTGCTGTCGCCACAGGCCGCCGACCGCATGATGGCGGCAGGTGTCGACACCTTCCCGCGCGGCTGGGAAAAGCCGTCCGACCATGTCCCGGTCTGGGTCGATCTCGACGTCGCGGCCTGACGCGCTCGCCTGAAAGCCGCGGACTTCAATTCCGTCGCAACACCATGTAGCGCGCCGCATAGACGGCCAGTGCGAGGCATGCCGTCACCACGGCGGCGAGCACCATAGGCGGCGCTTCCGCGACCGGAATCAACCGGCCCGCCGCAGCCGCCCACATCACCAACGCCGTTGCCGCGACATAGATAACGAAGGCGTTGGTGGTCTGGCGGCGGCCAGCAGGATCGGGCGGGTCGACCTTGTCGAAGTACATCGGCGCGAGCGCGAAGATATAGATCACCTGCCCTGCCGCCGATGCCAGGAACAGCCAGCGCGCCGTATCGAGCCCGGCTATCAGCGCCGCGCCGCCCGCGAACACGAGCCACGCCGCCGCAATCAGCCAATACGATCGCTGCCGCTCCACCGGGTCGGCGCGGCCGCCTCCGATCGCCGCGATGGCCGTATCCATGAAGTAAGAGGTCATCGCAGCGCGCGTCGCGACGACACCCGCGAACGCGTAGAATGCCCCCACCAGCCTGAGGATGATGTCGGTGATATCGGGCATCGTCGTGTCCTGGGGCCGTTTACGCGGTGGCGCGAGATCTCGAGTTTCGCGATCGTAATCCGGAATGGCGCGCGATGGAACTCAGCGCTCCTGCGGATTGCCGTTGTCGGGTGTCGCCACGTCGCGGCCGCCCGTCACGCCCGGCTTCTGCATCGGCGCAGGCGCAAGACCGGCCGGGGTTTCGCCCGCGCCGCCCTTCAGGAACATCTTCGTCTCGCCGATCGGCGGCGGCAACGCCGACGTCGCTGGAGCGTCGATGTGCTGCGCGTCGCGATAGACCGGCGCGACCGGCTCGCCGTTCTGGCAAGTGCGAACCGCTTCCGCGTTCAACGCGCCGAGTCCGCTGCGGTCGCGGATGACCGGCTTCCGGCCATAGCGGTCGCGCCAATCCGCGACGAGCCCGGTCGCCTGCTTGCGCGTGCTGCTGCCCGCGCCGCAATAGATGTTCTGGTAGATGTCCTCGATCCAGACGCGATCGGACGGCGGCGCGTTCTCGAGCGCGATCGCGATCAGCGACAGCGCCCGCACCGGATCGCGCGGGAGGATCTTGCCGCGCGACAGCTCCAGCGCCAGCACGGCTTGCCCGCCGGTGTGACCCTTTTGCGAGAGTGTCGAAAGCCAGTGCTTGCCCTGCGCGATATTGATCTCTTCCGTCTCGCCGTAGAGATAGATCTTGGCCAGTTCGAACTGCGCATCCTCGTCGTTGAAGAACGTCGCCGAGTGACGCAGGTAGTACTCCGCGAGCCCCGGATTGGGATTCAAGCCGATCTCCTTGAGCCCCGTGCGCACATAGCCTGCGAGCGCGGTCAGCGACTTCGCGACGAACGGCGCGCGGCTATCGTCGTCGGGATCGACGTCGGAATGATCGTTCGAGATCCGCTGGTAGAGCATGTACGCTTTCGGGTGATCGGTGTGCGACCCCGTATTGTCGGCGTAGAGCCGCGCCAGGTAGTACTGCCCGAGGAACAGGTTCGCCGCCGCCGCCGCTTCGAGCGCGGGGTGCGCGATCTCGTAATAGCCCCCGACGAACGCGCTGATGCCCTGCTTCAGCGCGTCCTGGGGCGTTTTGAACTTCGGATCCGCGGCCGCCGCGACATGCGGCAGCGCCGTCATCGTCGCGACCGCCGGTAACATGGCGGCAGCCGCGGCGAGGACGAGAACCCTCAGCTTAGATGTCGGCGTAGCAAACAACCTCGGCCTTTCCGCCAGCGTGGGTCACGGCGCCGTAGCGCGCGGGCCCAACCTGGTCTGCAAACTTCCGTATCGCGCCCGACTGATAGGCGTTCGCGGGAACTTTCCATGTCGTCTTGCGGCGTGCGAGTTCGTTGTCCGCAACTTCGAGGTCGAGCGTGCCCGCCTCTGCGTCGATCGCGATGATGTCGCCGTCCTGGATCAGCGCGATCGGACCGCCGAGAGCTGCCTCCGGCCCGACGTGGCCGATGCAGAAGCCCCGCGTGGCGCCCGAGAAGCGCCCATCTGTGATCAGCGCGACCTTGTCGCCCGAGCCCTGCCCGTAGAGCGCCGCCGTCGTCGACAGCATCTCACGCATTCCCGGGCCACCCTTGGGACCCTCGTAGCGGATGACGAACACTTCGCCGTCCTTATACGCGCGGTTCTCGACCGCCTGGAACGCGTCCTCCTCGCAATCGAATACGCGAGCGGGACCTTTGAACTTCAAGTTCTTCAAGCCGGCGACCTTTACGATCGCACCATCCGGTGCAAGCGAGCCCTTGAGCCCGACGACACCTCCTGTTGGAGATATGGGATCGGAAACCGGCCGCACAACCCTCTGTTCGGTATTGAACTTCACGTTCTCGAGATTCTGCGCGACGGTCTTGCCGGTCACGGTCATGCAATCGCCGTGCAGGTAGCCGCCGACGAGCAGCGCCTTCATGATCTGCGGGATACCGCCGATATCGTAGACGTCCTTCGCGACGTAGTGCCCGCCGGGTTTCAGATCGGCGATATAGGGCGTGCGCTTGAACACTTCGGCGACGTCGAACAGATCGAAGTCGATGCCGATTTCGTTGGCCATGGCGGGCAGGTGCAGCGCCGCGTTGGTCGATCCGCCGGTCGCCGCAACGATGACAGCCGCATTTTCGAAAGCCTTGCGCGTGGCGATGTCGCGCGGACGGATGCCGTCGGCGATGAGCCGCATCACAGCCTTGCCGCTTTCGACCGCCCAATAGTCGCGCGCCAGATCGGGCGCGGGTGCGCCTGCGGAACCCGGCAGCGCGAGGCCGATCGCCTCCGAAACCATGGCCATCGTGTTGGCGGTGTACTGGCCACCACACGCGCCCGCGCTCGGGCAGGCGACGCATTCGAGCTCGTGCAGGTCCTCGGCGCTCATCTTGCCCGACGAGTGCATGCCCACGCCTTCGAAGACGTCTTGGACGGTCACGTCCTTGCCGCGGAAGCGTCCGGGCAGGATCGACCCGCCATACATGAAGACGGCCGGAACGTTGAGCCGCAGCATCGCCATCATCGTGCCGGGCAGCGACTTGTCGCAACCGGCGATGCCGACCAGCGCGTCATACGAGTGGCCGCGCATCGTGAGTTCGATCGAGTCGGCGATCACCTCGCGGCTGACCAGCGACGACTTCATGCCCTGGTGGCCCATCGCGATGCCGTCCGTGACGGTGATGGTGCAGAATTCGCGCGGCGTGCCGCCGGCTTCGTTGACGCCCTTCTTGGCCGACTGCGCCTGACGCATCAGCGCGATGTTGCACGGTGCGGCTTCATTCCAGCACGACACGACGCCGACGAACGGGCGGTTGATCTGCTCTTCCGTCAGCCCCATCGCATAATAATAGGACCGGTGCGGCGCGCGCGACGGTCCAACCGTCACGTGGCGGCTCGGCAGCTTCGACTTGTCAAACGTCTTGGCGTCCATCGAACTTTCCTCTCAGCTCCCTCGATGCGCGTAGCATCCACACGATCCCCGTATACCCGGCGATCGTGGAGTGGAAGCGCACTTTACGAAGGGCTGGCCGCACGCCAACGCGACCGCTCGGCCGGCGTCGTGCAGCTCTGGTCTCCGCATCGCATCCCCTGGGTATGTCCTGGCGCTCGTTCAACCCGGCGCCCGATCATCACGCCGTCAAGCTGCGACGGGTTTGTGGCCCAAACGAGGCAACAAGTTGCGGTTTGGCAACAGCTCCCCAGCCTCGCGCGAGCTTGGTGAATTCCACCGCTTTCGACAGCGTGCGTGCACCGCGGTTCTCCCGAAATCGCCTCCCCGAACTCCGACCGGCTCGATGATGGTCATGTCACCCCGCGTGTGCGTGCGTCACTGACTGTGCGTCACCGGCGCTGTGTTAACCATGCATATCGGCGCGGGCAGGGCCGCCGCGCGGCAAAGTGACGGCGCCGACGCTTTCGTCATCGAAGCGTTCATCTGCACCATGCTAAGACGGGGCGCGTATTAAGTGGGTCCGTCATCGCGGAGGACGGAATGGAGCAGCCGGCACCCGGCGCCGAGCGCTGGCCGTCGCCCTGGGGGAAGCCGGCATCCGGTGCCTGGCCGCCGGTCCACGACGAATCGTCACCCACCCACCAGCAATCGGCTTCGTCGGCCGGCGCCGGCACGCCTCTGGCGCTCGGATGGCTGCAGCCGATGGGAATCGTCGGTCTATCCGTCTTCAACTACGTCATGCGCATCCTGACGCTCGGCATCTATCACTTCTGGGGCAAAACGGAGGTCCGCCAGCGCATCTGGGCGGCGGTGCGGCTCGACGGCGAACCACTCGTCTACACCGGCACCGGCCGCGAACTGTTCCTCGGCTTCATCGTCATTTTCGGCGCCGTCCTGCTGCCGCTGGCTCTGATCTCCTTCGCGGCCGTCGTCGTGTTCGGTCCGCAGTCGCCGATGATCGCGGTGTTCCAGACCTTCGTGTATGTCGTCTTCTTCCTGCTCTACGGCGTCGCCACCTATCGCGCGCAACGCTACCGCCTGTCGCGCACGCGCTGGCGCGGCATTCGCGGCGGCATGAACGGCAGTTCGTGGCGCTACGGGTTCGTCCATTTCGGCACCGGCCTGCTGATCCCGCTCACCCTCGGCTGGATCATTCCGTGGCGATCGACGCGGCTGCAACGAACGCTGATCTCCGACATGCGCTTCGGCGACAAGGCGTTTCGCTTCACGGCCAGCGCGCGGCCACTCTATCTCCGCTTCCTGCTGCTTTGGGTCGGCACGATCGCGATCCTTCTCATTGCCGGCTCGGCCGCCAAGACAATCCTGATGCAGCAGTTCCTGACCTTCGACACCGATCATCCGCGCGGCTACACGATCTCACCTTCCGGCGCCGTCGTCATCGCCGCCATCGCGCTCGCGGCCTACTTCGCCTACGCCATCGTCAGCGCCTGGTATCGCGCCAGCCAGATCAACCACTTCGCGGCACACACCCATTTCGACGACGCCACCTTCCGTGCCAACGTCTCGGCCGGCGGCCTCGTCTGGCTGACCCTGGGCAATCTGCTGCTGGTGCTGCTGTCGCTCGGTGCCCTGACGGCTGTCGCACAGGTCCGTTCGGCGCGCTACTATGTCAGCCATCTGACGCTCGACGGGCCGGTCGCACTCGGCGCAATCGCGCAGGGCGACGATCACGGCATCACCAAAGGCGAGGGGTTGGCACAGGCGTTCGATGTCGATGCCTTCTGAACAGAGCGGCCCCGCGGGCGGCAACGAAACAGCTCGATCGGATCAACCGCCGTCCGATTCGGCGTTCGGCCCGACCTTCGCCGGCCGCTACGGCGACGGCCAATCCGCCACCACGACCGATGTCGAGGTCCGGCTGACCGAGACCGGCATCGAAATCACGCGCACCGCCCCGCGCGAAATCCTGTTCTGGCCTTATGGCGGCCTGACAACGGGCGCCCCATTGGGCCCGCACGCCACCGACGCCCTCCTCGCCTATCGCTACGTTCCCGACGCCACGCTGTTCGTCACCGAGGGTGGTTTCGCCCGCAGGCTGCGCGAACTCGCCCCGCATCTGACGACCAGCGCCGCCCGCTGGGGGCATGCAAGGCCGTGGCTGTGGGCGGCGGCGGCGCTGCTGCTGGCCGCCGCTGGCATCTGGGCCGTCGATCTGTCTCCGGCTCGCGGCATCGCACGCCTCATTCCCGACGGCACGCGCGTGGCGCTCGGCGGTCGCGTCGTCGGCTCGATGACCACCGGCCGCAAGGTGTGCGACGTGTCCGACGGTCGCGCCGCACTCGACAAGCTCGTCGTCAGGCTGTCCGACGCCGCGCGCGGCCCAAAGCCGTTCAAGGTGACCGTCGTCGATTGGAACCTCGTCAACGCTTTCGCCGCGCCGGGCGAACAGATCGTACTGACCCGCGGACTGATCGAGAAATCGCGCAGCGCCGACGAGGTGGCGGGCGTGCTCGCCCACGAAATGGGGCACGGCATCGAGATGCACCCCGAGGCCGGCATCGTGCGCGCCCTTGGCCTCGCCGCCGCGACCGACCTCGTGTTCGGCGGATCTGGCGGCGCTATGGGCAATATCGGCGTTCTCCTCGCGCAACTCTCCTACACCCGCAGCGCCGAGCGCGAAGCCGATCAGCACGCGATCCGCATCCTCCGCGAGGCATCCATCTCGCCGCAAGGGCTCGCCGACTTCTTCGCGCGCGTCTCACCTCAGCCGAGCGGTGAAAAGGACCGGCCGCAAGCGAGCGGCGACAAGGCCGACAGGGCGCCCCCGCGCGAACCGGCCAAGCCGCGAACCGGCGGCTCGTTCGACATCTTGAGCACGCATCCGCAGTCGGCCGAACGTGCCCGCCTCGTCGCGAGCCAGCCCCGCTATCCGTCGACGCCCGCCGTTTCGGCCAGCGACTGGGCTGCGCTCCGTGCCATCTGCGGCCCAGCCAAACGAAGCGACGGCGGCTCACCCTAGGCTTTGCCGATAACATCTTTCCCGCGTTTACCGCGTCGTATCGCCGCTTCGCCTTTTTTGCCGCCCGATGACGCCCCATTCTCATGGTTAATTCGGTTCCGTGCGAAGTCGCGGCCTGTGGTCAAAACGCCTAGGGCTCCGTGAGGGTGATAGATGCGCAAATTGTTGCTGATGGCCATGCTGCTTTTCGCCACCGCCTCGGGCTATGTCGCGGCGCCGTTCGTGACGGCATGGAACATCCGCGAAGCAGTCAAGGACGGCGACTCCACATACCTCGCCGACAAGATCGAGTGGGATCGGATCAAGGAGACGCTCAAGGTCTCGCTTGCCGCGGCCGCACTCGATCTGCCCGCGTCGGACGTCGCACCCGCGCCTGATGCCACGAACGAAAGCCCGCCCCCCGCCGCCACGCCGTCGCCCAGGCCGTCGCTGTGGCAGCGCTTCAAGACTTACCTCGGCAAGAGCGCCGTTGACCGCATGGTCGACACCTACGCCAACGCCGAAGGCCTGCCGAAGCTCTTCGCCTACCGCCAGACCTATCGCGGCGCGGTTGGTTACGCCGAGGAGCCCAAGACACTCGCCAATCTCCCCGCCCGCATGCAACGCGCCTGGTCGCGCGTGCGCCGCGCCACCTTCACGTCGCCGACGCGCTTCGAGATGGAGATGGCCGACAAGTCCGACCCGACCCGATCGTTCGCGGGCGTCCTCGAGTTCAAGGGCTTCGAATGGAAGCTGGTGTCGCTGCACCTCAAGCAGGAGAAGCCGCCTTCGGCTCTCGGCGGCGGCGGTGTATCGACGGGCGGCTTGGTTTCGCAGCTCCGCGCCGCGGCGGCACCGCGCCTAGCCAGCCGCGCCTCCGCCTCAACCGCACCTGCTGATGGCACTGACGACCCGCAAGAGCGCTGACACCCGCTACTGCCACGTTAAAGAGACTCCGTACGCCCCATTAACGCAATGCCGAGGTCCCTGGTCGGAAATCGGCGTTTCTCGGGTAGAACTGTCAGCGAATGCGGCGCCACCGTCCGGCGCACGTGGCGATCCCGAACAGTCGAGCCCTTCCCCGCACATGCCGAAACTTCTCTCCGCCGGCATTTTCCGCCACCTTCCCGCCCCGGTCGGTGCCGGCTTGGCCAACGCCGAAACATATCCGCCCCGTCCGCCTTTCGCCGCGCGCATCGCTCGCCGCACGCAACGCCTCGCCCGCGAAACGCTGATGGCAGCCGCCCAGCGCCTCGGCGCGGTATTTTACCAGGACTCCGCCGACCGCGCGGTGCTCGAGAACGTCATCTTCCCCTACTACCAGCTCAGTCCCGCGCATCGCCGCATCTTGTTCGTCGGCTGCGACTGGTACACCGCCGGGTACGCGCGGCGAATGAGCTTCAAGTCGTTCGCGACCATCGACCCCGACCCGGCGCGCGCGCGTTTCGGCGCCACGATCCATCAGGTCGCCCCGATGCGCCGCCTCAGCGACATGCACGCCCCCGGCTCGCTCGACCTCGTCATCTGCAACGGCGTCTTCGGCTGGGGCCTTGACGACCCGGCCGAG
Source organism: Hyphomicrobium sp. (assembly GCA_022843145.1). Taxonomy (GTDB): domain Bacteria; phylum Pseudomonadota; class Alphaproteobacteria; order Rhizobiales; family Hyphomicrobiaceae; genus JAKAML01. The sequence continues at coordinate 264,584 of JALHOF010000003.1, read as the reverse complement.
GCCGAGCGTTCTATCGAGGCCGCTTGGACCGCCTTGCGCCCCGGCGGACATCTCGTCGTCGGCTGGAACGATGTCGCCCGCCACGCGCCCTTCGACGTGCCCGGCCTTGCCGCCCTCCGCCGCTTCACCCCGATCGAGTTTCCGCCGCTCGGCGTCCACCGCCACGGCGTCGACCACGACATGCGTCACACCTTCGCGTTCTTTGCCAAGCCCGCCGCCTGACGGCATTCGGGCTTCGAGCGCCTTACGCCTCGATGCGCTTCAACTGCGCCGAGAGCTTCTTGATCTGGCCTTCGAGTTCCGCCTTGCGCTCGCGCGCTTCCTCGATGGCTTCGGGCTTGGCGCGCTCGACGAAGTTCGGGTTGTCGAGCTTCGCGTTCATCTTGCCGAGATCGCTGTCCGCCGCCGCGATTTCCTTCTGCAGCCGCTTGGCCTCCGCGCCCATGTCGATGATGCCCGCAAGCGGCAGCGCGGCCATGGTCTCGCCGACGACGATCACCGCGGCACCCTTCGGCGCTGTCTTCTCGAACGAGATGACATCGAGCCGCGCGAGCCGCTTCAGCATATCCTCGTTGCGCACCGTGCGCTCGCGCAGCGCTCCGTCGCCTCCCGCGATCACGAGCGGGATCTTGGCCGATGCCGGCACGTTCATCTCGTTGCGCACGGAGCGGATTTCCGACACCAGCGCCACCACCCAGCCGATCTCCTCGTCGACCCTGGGATCGGCGAGGCCCTTCAGCTCCGGCCATTGGCTGACGCACAACAATCGCTGCCGCGCCACGCCATGCTCGACCATGTGCGCCCACAGCTCTTCGGTGATGAAGGGCATGAACGGGTGCAACAACTTCAGGATCTGGTCGAGCACCCACGCCACCGTCGCGCGCGTCTCGGTCTTGGCGCGGTCGTCGGCCCCCTCGGCCAGCATCGGCTTGATCAGCTCGAGATACCAGTCGCAGAAGATACCCCACACGAACTCATACGCGGTGCCCGCCGCCTCGTTGAACTTGTAGGCTTCGAGCGCGGCTGTGACGCCCTGGGCCGCCCGTTCCGTCTCGCCCGCGATCCAGCGGTTGACCGGCTCCTTGATCGATGCCGGGTCGAAGTCGCGGCGGCGCACACACTCGTTCATTTCCGCGAAACGCGCCGCGTTCCACAGCTTGGTCGCGAAATTGCGGTAGCCCTCGACGCGCGCCGGGGCGAGCTTGATGTCGCGGCCCTGCGCCGCCATCGCCGCCAGCGTGAAGCGCAGCGCGTCCGCGCCGTACTTGTCGATGAGGTCGAGGGGGTCCATCACGTTGCCCTTCGACTTCGACATCTTCTGCCCTTTCTCGTCGCGGACGAGGGCATGGATGTAGACGTCGCGGAACGGCACGTCGTCCATGAAGTGCAGGCCCATCATCATCATCCGGGCGACCCAGAAGAAGATGATGTCGAAGCCCGTCACCAGCACGGCGGTCGGATAGTACTTGTCGAGTTCCTTGGTCTTGTCTGGCCAGCCCATCGTCGAGAACGGCCACAACGCCGACGAAAACCACGTATCGAGCACGTCCTCATCGCGCCAGACCGGGACTATCTCATTCTGGTTAGCCGCACGAACGTCAAAAGCAGTCTTGGCCTTCTTCCGATCATTCACGATCTCGATCGCTCGGCCACCATAGTATTTGCGCATAACACTGAGCGCATCGGCTTCGCTTTCAGCACAGAAGACCTCTACTGAATCATCTCCGGTCAGTCCCAAATAGTACCGATCTGGTCCGGTTTTCTTCGGCCCGTACCACGCCGGGATCTGATGGCCCCACCACAGTTGCCGCGAAATGCACCACGGCTGGATGTTGCGCATCCACTCGAAATACGTCTTCTCCCAGTTCTTCGGCACGAACTGCGTCGTGCCGTTTTCGACAGCCGCAATCGCCGGCTTCGCCATCTCGGCCGCGTTCACGTACCACTGGTCGGTCAGCCACGGCTCGATCACCACGCCCGAGCGGTCGCCGTGCGGCACGGTGTGCGTCGTCGGTTCGATCTTCTCCAAGAGCCCGAGTGCGGCGAGATCGGTGACGATCTTCTTCCGCGCCTCGAACCGGTCGAGCCCGCGATACGCATCCGGCACGTCGCTCGTCATCTTGCCGTGCGCGTCGAGCACGTTGATCTGCGCGAGGTCGTGCCGCTTGCCGACCTCGAAGTCGTTGAAGTCGTGCGCGGGTGTGATCTTGACCGCGCCCGTTCCCTTCTCCGGATCGGAATACTCGTCCGCGACGATCGGGATCACGCGATCGACGAGCGGCAGACGCACTTTCGAATGCGCCGCCAGCAGCGCCGCGTAACGCCCGTCCTCGGGATGCACCGCGACGCCGCTATCGCCCAGCATCGTCTCCGGCCGCGTCGTCGCGACGACGATGTGATCCTTGTCATAACTGTCGGTCGGCGCCGCCAGCGGATAGCGGAAATGGTACATGTGGCCGGACGGGTCCTTGGCCAGCGCCTTCGCCAACGCCGCCGCATCGAACGGCTTTTCCGGATCACCCGCCGTCCACGTAAAGCTGCCGCGCTTTTCGACCGGCACCACTTCGAGATCCGAAATCGCCGTCTGGAATTTCGGGTCCCAGTTGACGAGCCGCTTGTCCTTGTAGATCAGGCCCTTCTTGTGCAATTCGACGAAAACCTTGACGACGGCCTTCATCATCGGATCGTCCGCGGTCCCGTCCTTGCCCATCGTGAAGCGCTCGCGTGACCAATCGCAGGACGCGCCGAGCCGCTTCAACTGGTTGACGATGGTGCCGCCACTCTCCTCCTTCCAAGACCACACTTCTTTGAGGAACGCCTCGCGGCCCATCTCACGGCGCGACGGCTTCTTCTCAGCAGCAAGCTTCCTCTCGACCACCATCTGCGTCGCAATGCCGGCGTGGTCCAGCCCCGGCTGCCACAGCACGTCACGGCCGCGCATCCGCTCGAAGCGGATCAGGACGTCCTGCAGGGTGTTGTTGAGCGCGTGACCCATGTGCAAGGAGCCGGTGACGTTCGGCGGCGGAATGACGATCGCGTAACCCGTATTCTTGCCGCCGGATTTGCCCGCGACCGCGCCACTGCCCGCCTTGAACGCCCCCGCCTTGTCCCATTCGTCATTCACGCGCGGTTCGATGGCCGACGGCTGATAGGTCTTCTCGAGCATGTGCGTTGCGGCTCACTTGTTGACGGACGAACGATCGGGCGGGCGGGACGGCGACGGGCCGGGCAAGGCCTCATTGGTCCCCGGCGGACGTAAGACCGGCCCTCCGGCGCTGTCAACACGCCCGGTTGCTGGCGGGCAACCGAAGGCCAAATCAAAGCCTGCGAATGCACTGGCCCGAGCTTGGGTCGGCCACGCCCCAACGGGCCGTCCAGTCCGCCTCCAAAAAACGAAGGGGGCGCCGAAGCGCCCCTGAATTACGGGTTCATGACCGGCCGCTCGCGTCCGCCGTTCATTCACTCTTTGGCGGCGGGACGATCCCGCGCACGCTCTCGGCGACCTCGATCCGCAGCGCCTTCTCGACGATGCGCGGCATGTTCTCCGATAACCACTGGCGCAGCATCGGCCTGAGCAGGTCGGCGACCGTGTCGTCGAGCGACCGGACGGGCGCGGGTTCTGCGACGGCGGACGCCACGGTGGCTGCGGCCGGTGACGCGGAGACGACGGTCACGGACGGCGCTGACGGCTGGGGCATGCTGACCGGCGCCGCCGCCATCGACGGCAATACGTCGGTCGTCTTCACCGGCTGCGCGGTCACGACTACGGCAGGGATCACCTCCACTGCCGGCACCGGCTTCGGCAGCACCGGCTCGACAGCCGCAACCGGCGCCGATCCTGGTGAGACTGAGAGCGGCGGCATCATCGACTTCGACGACGCGGCCAACCCTGCGGCGAGCGCGCCCAAAGCGGACGCCGCGGCGGCCGTGCTCTCGATCGCGGCCGCCTCGAAACCGGCTTCGCTGGTCTCACCGATATCGCCTGTGTCGAGCGGAGCCAGCGCCTCGGACGCCAGCGGCATCCCACTCGCGGCAGTCACCGCCGGTGCGCCGGGCAACACAGGATTCATCACGGGCGACATCATCGGCGCCATCGTCGCGACCGGCATCGCATCCACGGCGCTCTTTGGTGCCTGTACGATGGGGCTCGGCATCGCAGGTGATGGTGGCGCGACCGACGGCGCAGCGGCAGCCGGCACAGCCTGGGCCAGCGCCGGCTTGGCGCGCGCCTCGGACGTTTCGACCTTGGGCGATTGCGGAACCGCTTCGCTGCGCGGAGCAACTTGCGGCGCAACGGACTGCGCGAAAGACGCAGCGGCTGGCTGGGCCGCAGGGGCCGGCATCGCCGCGATCACTTCATACCGCGACAGTTCCGCGGGCTCCGGTTCGGCTGCGATGGGCGCAGCAGGGGCCAGCGGCGCGGGGGTCATCGTCCCGGGCGTCATCGTCGCGTGCGTCTGCGGCGCGGACTTGAGCACGGACGCGCCGAATGGCGGCGACTCGGCAGCCGGCGCAGCCTTTTGCCCGAACTTCGGACCGCTCCACTGGAACGGATCGGCGCTCGCTTGCGGTGGCGTCTCGACAGCGGGCGCGCCGAAGCCGCCCCGCGTCGGCACCACCGATCCGAGATCGCCCAGCGATGCGTGGGGCTGGGCGGCGTCGAGTTCCATTTTCGAACCCGGCGCTGACGGATCAGCCGGGCGGGCGCGCAACAACTCGTCGAAGCTGCGCGGTCCATCCGTCGCAGTGCGTGCAGGTATCCGCTCCGCGGGGGCAGCAGCAGCCTGCGGCGCGTTCGCGGGGCGTGCAACGGATTGTGGCGCGGCAACAGAAGGCGCTTGCGGGCTCGGAGCTTTCGCGGGCGGGACCGGCTTCGTTGCAGGGCGCGCACTCGCGGCCGCGGCGCCTGGTGCGGGAGCTGATGCTGTTGCCGCAGCCGAGGGCATTGCCGACGCGGCAGGACGCAACGGCGAGGCGGGCGGCGCTTCGAGCAGATCGTCGAGGTCGTCGAATACCGCCGAACTGGCCGAAGTCGCCGATGGCTTGGGAGCATGAGGCGCGGCGGCCGGCGAAGTCGACAAACCGTTGAGCGCGCGCGACAGGGTTGCGGGCGCGGGCGCCGCTGCCGACGCGGTGGCTGGGCCCGGGCTCAGGCCCGCCGCAGGCCTTGCCGCCGGCATCGGTGCATTCGACGGCTTTGCCACGGCTGCATTCGGGACCGCCGCCGCAACCTGGGCTGCTGCCGGCTGGACTGGCTGAGCTGCAACCGGAGCACTTGAATTCGGACGCGCCGTGCCGCGCGGATCAGGCGGTGCGCGAACCGCTGCCGGTTCCTCCGCGATGATTTTGCGGATGGAAGCGAGGATATCGTCCATGCTCGGCTCGGAAGCCGCTTCCGGTCTGCTCATGACCCTACCTGTCCCAGGCTCGCAAAATCCCACATGGGGCTTCGCGGCAATTGCTCTGCTCGCATCTCGTCACAGTGCTGCTGAACCCGATATCGCCCTCGGCTTTCGATGCCCGCCGGTCGCATCGCGATCCACCCCACCACCGGATGCTCCGTGCGCTTCTTTTGCAACGCAGCGGAGTTTTCGCCAAACATGCTTAAGGTCGTACAACGCCAGAACGCGCGCATCAATCGAAGGATGCACGCCATCCTCAGGTTGCACACGCAGGCCGATCCGGCCACGCGACAGCGTTGAAAGCACGAGCATCGCGCGATCGGCCAGCGTGTGTTTCCAGCGTGAGTTCAACGTGTGATCTGGGCCACGGTGTGGCGCGAGCAATCGCAAGGTGTTCGGACGCTTTCCAAGAAACGATCAAATCGCCCCGATAACGTCATTCGTCCGGTCAGGCAGGAAACGAGGCGGCGAGAGCGCCGCCTCAGACATCACATGAATAAACAAGCATAACGTCTTGAACGGGATCACTTCACCGGATGGTGACGACCGTGGCTCTCCCACAGGTCGACGCGTTCGCGGCGACCGTCGTCATGCGTGATCGACAGGCCCCACCACTTGCGGCGCACCTCGATATAGTGCTCCTCGGGATCGTAGACGGTCGCCGCCGTGCCGAGCGTCAGCGCATCGAGACGGCCGACGGCGCCGATCACCGAGTACGCCGCGACGATGAGATTGCGGCGTGTCGTTTCCAGCGTGACCTGCGAATTGAGCAACTCCTGCTCGGCGTTGAGCACGTCGAGCAGCGTACGCTGGCCGACCTTCTCTTCCTCGCGGACACCGGCCAATGCCGTCTGGTTGGCGTCGACCTGCGTCTTGTCGGAAACAAGCTGCGCGCGCGCGGCCTGCAGCTGCGACCATGCCGCGACCACGCCCTGGCGGACTTCCGTCCTGACCTGCTCGATTTCCTGCATCCGCGAGACGTGCGTGTGCTTCGCCTGACGAACGCGCGCGTAAACCTCGCCGCCCTCGTAGATCGGCACCGTCATCCGTGTCGCGACCGTACCGGTTTCACTTTCCTCGGTCGTCCGGCTCGGATCGAAACGCTCCGCATAGCTCGCCTCGAGCTGCACCGACGGCAGCAACTCGCCGCGGATGCGATCGACCGTGTAGCGCGCGCCCTGCTCGCGATAGAGCGCCGCCACCAGAAGCGCATTCTCGCGCGCGCCTGTCGACAGTGCCTCTTCCAACGACTTGGGAAGCTGCCGCTCCGGCACCGGCGGATCGCGCAAGTTCGACGGCGGATTGCCGGTGACGCGCTCATACGAGCCACGGCTCGTCTTGAGGTTGGCGCGCGCCAGATCGAGCTGCGACACCGAACCGGCACGGCGGGCGATAGCCTGCGACACGTCGGTCCGCGTGACCTCGCCGACCGCGAAACGATCCTGCGTCGCTTTCAGTTCGCGCGAGAGCACCGTCACGTTGTTTTCTTGCAGCCGCACGACCGCCTGATCGCGCACCACATCCATATAGGCCGTGACCGCCTCCAGCAGCACCTGCCGCTCGACGTCGCGCAGCGTCTCACGACCCGACCGCACCAGCGATTCGGCCTCGTTCACGGCGTTTGTCGTCTGGAAGCCACGGAACAGCGGCTGCACGAGGTTGATCGAGTAACCCTTCGACGTATTGCCGCCGTTGTTGATGCCCGCGGGCCGGCTGCGGTTGTCCTGATAGGTGACGTCGGCCTGACCGCTGATATTGGGCCGATACCCCGACATTGCGCGAGCGACTTCCTCGTCGGTGGCGCGCAACCGCGCCCGCTCGGCGTCGAGCCTGGGGCTGTATTTATAGGTCGATGAAAGTGCCTGGTTGAGCGTGTCGGCGCGAGCCGCAATGGACGGCAGCACCGCCGTGATCGCGACCAGCGCGCACGACATCGCAGCCACAGCCCTTAGCCGTCGCGCACAGCTCACCGACATGAATGCCGAAAGCATGAGTGACCAATCCGTGTCAGCGCCCGTGGGAAATTCACAAGCACCTGATGGTTAGAGCGATTCGCGGCTGCCAAGCCGTTCTGATTAACAAGTTGCTTTAGGTTGTAGTCCAACCGTGGCTCTCGGGGAACGCCGCTGGGCCCGTTGCCGGCCCGAACTGGCGCTAGTGTGGCTTCCGTGCACGCATCGGCGCGGCAGAAGCGCCAGTCCACTGGCAATTCCTTTAGCCGGCGGCCCCGGCAACGATGCCGCAAGAAGAATTTTGGCTGATCAGATTGACCCGCGTCAGCACGGTTCGTCCAAGTTGCAGCCTCAATCGACGAGATCGTCGGGCTGGTTCGCATCGTCCGCCGCTTCGACGACCTCACGGCGGCCGTCGGAATGGGTGATGCTGAGGCCGAACCACTTCTGCCGGCTCTCGTGATAATTCTCTTCCGGGTCGTAGACCTGCGACACCAGCGCCAGCCGTTCGGCCGACAGCCGCCCCATCGACGCCAGCAGCGCATAGCTCGCCACGACCAGATCCCGCCGCGTCGTCGTCAGCGCAACCTGCGCGTCGAGATACTCCTGTTCGGCGTTGAGCAGATCGAGCAGCGTCCGCTGCCCCACCTTCTCCTCCTCGCGCACGCCCTCGAGCGCCGTTCTCCCCGCCTCGACCTGCACCTCGTCCGACCGCATCTGCGCTCGGGCCGCCATCAGCCGCGACCACGCCGCCGTCACGTTCGCCTGCGTCTCGCTGCGCGCCTGTTCGATCTCCTGCAGCCGCGACACGTGCGTGTGCTTGGCCTGACGCACCCGCGCGTGTACGCCGCCGCCCTCGTACAGCGGCACGGTCACGCGGCCGGTGATCGTTGCGGCGTGGCTCTGCTCCAGCAGGCTCGACGTATCCTCGCGGTGCTCGTAGCTGGCTTCGACCTGCACCTGCGGCAGCAATTCGCCCCACACCTTGTCCACGGCATACCGCGCCGCCTGCTCGCGATGCAGCGCACTGCCGACATTCGGGCTCTCGTGCTCGGCGATCGACAGCGCCTCGGCGAGCGAGCGCGGCAAGAACTTGTTCTTCAACGGCGGTTCCGAGACCCGCGTCGCCGCATGTCCGATGACGCGCTCGAACTGAGCCCGCGACACCTTGAGATTGGCCTTGGCCAGATCCGCCGCCGACACCGCGCGCGCACGCCGGGCGCGGGCCTGCGCCACGTCGGTCTTGGTCACCTCACGCGCCGCCCGCCGCGTCTCCGCCGCTTCCAGCTCCCGCGTCAGCACCGCGACGTTGCTGTCGCGGATGCGCACGATCGCCTGATCGCGCACCACGTCCATATAGACCGACACCGCATCGAACAGCGTCTGGCTCTCGACGAAGCGCAGGTTCTCGCGGCCGACCCGCACTCCGGCCTCTGCCTCGGCCACCGCGTTCGTGGTCTGGAATCCATTGAACACCGACTGACGGACGTTGACCTCGTAGCCCTTGGGCGTCACCCGCCCGGTCGATGTCGAAGCGGGCGAGCTGCCGGTATCCTGCCGGCCGATCTCCGCCGCGCCCTCGATCTGCGGCCGGTAGCCCGCCTTCGCCCGCGGCACCTCCTCGTCCGTCGCACGCAACCGCGCACGTTCGGCATCGAGCCGCGGATTGGCCTGGTACGCCGACGCCATCGCCTCGCGCAGCGTCTCGGCGTTCGCGGGTTGAGCGAAAAGCAGCGGCGCCGCCGCCGCGAGCGCGACGAGGCTCAGCCGGCTGCGCATCCACCAAGCGCGAATGCCGCTCCTCCGTCCTGTCTCACGCGATGTGCCCGACGCCATTGTCCGCTCCCGATACCGGGCAACGCAGCGCTTGCCCTGGCATCGATAGGCGGCTGATTCGCTGAACGATAAGTAAACCGGCGGCCGCGCCGTTAACCTCCCGGCAACGGCAGGCGTTCACCCGGGCCGCTGGATAGCAGCGCGAAAGTCGTGCAAACGGCTGGGTTTATGCGCTCAGAGCGCGAACACGTTCGGCCGCTCGAAGCCCGGCAGCGCCGGCGCGCTCGCATCGAATGCGGCGCGGCTGTCGAAGCCGTCGCCCAGCCTGCGCCACAGCATCGCCTTGCCGACCGGTCCCTGATCGACCACCGCGACCAGCCGCCCGCCGTCCTTCAACTGGTCGAGTAGCGCGCGCGGCGGCTCGCCCACCGCACCCTCGATGACGATGGCGTCATACGGCCCCTCGGCGGCATAGCCCTCCGCGAGCGGCCCCGTCACCACCGCCACGTTGTCCGCCGACAGTGTCCCGAGCGTCCGCTGCGCACTCGCCGCAAGCTCGGCGTCGCTCTCCAGCGCCACCACCGTCTGCACGATCCTGGCGATCACCGCCGACGCATATCCGTTGGCGCAGCCGATCGTCAGCACCACGTCGGACGCCTCGAACGACGCGAGTTGCAGCAGCTTGGCCAGCGTCCGCGGCGCCATCATCGCCCGCCCGCCTGCCCCGCCGGTGTCGCCGACACGCACCGCGTCGTCCATGTACGCCAGCGTCTTATACGCCGCCGGCACGAACGCCTCGCGCGGCACGTCCAGCATCGCGCGCACGATCCGCCGGTCGGTCACGTCGCTCGGACGCACCTGCGATTCGACCATGTTCTTGCGCTGCAATGCGAAGTCGATCATCGGCGTCTCCCGGCCCGTTGACCGGCCGCTATCCGGCCGTCCTCACCGGCGCATCCTGCCGGACTCGGAGAACCATACCCAAACCCGCGCGCCCCGGCCAGTCCGCCGAATGGCGCGCCCGCTCGTCGCTTTGCCCCGCTCGAACCCGCCCCATCGCGCGGCATAGCCGCATCCGCCGCGCGCCGCCCGACCGAACCGCATTGCGCCCCTGGCCGCGGCTGTGATACATGCCCCCAATCGTTTCGAGGTTCTCGCGGGACGGGCCGGTTCGGCCCGCCGCGCAGCATCGGCCGCCGGTCCTCACCCGCCCGCGGCTCAACGGATCGGCCACGTGGCGGAGTGGTGACGCAGCGGACTGCAAATCCGCGTACCCCGGTTCAATTCCGGGCGTGGCCTCCAACGATTTCAATCACTTAGATTACACGGACGACGTTCAGGAATGAGCACGAAAATGCCGTTGACTCGCATGTGACTCGGCTAGCACGGCCGAGAAGCCGTCGACGGCGGCTCGATTTTTTCGTGCAGAAGCCCCGGATCTGTACACCGATTGCCGGGTCACTCCCCGGGCAACCGTGCACTTCAGACCTGTCCAGGCGCATAACCCCATACGAACCCCGAATGCTGTGGGCCGGCGGCGGTAGCAGCTATGCAGCGAATCCCCCTTGTGCTGCATACGCAGATGATGCCGGACAAGAAACTGACAACTGCCGACGTATTCAAAGACGAGCTGCTCGTGCGAGGCGAGTGGGTGGTGGCCTGCGTTGACCCCAAGATCTGCTGGCCTATGGCTTTAGAGAAGATCGCGTATAGGAAGCAGCAGCTTTACGTCATCCCTCAGTTTGACGACTATTACCCGAGTGTCGCAGTCATGCGGGGGCCCGGACTGCCGACATTCGAAGCAGCCCAGGTGCTGCTCTTGAATTTTCTCAGCGCAAAATGCTGGCTGGAAGGACATGGATGCGATGTTGCCCATTGGACGGGAGGGAACCTGCCCCGCCCAGTGGCGGGTTTCGCCCGGTCGGGTGTCCAGTTGATGCGTACGATGCACTACAACCCGTTCGAAATACCAGACGTAGCAGATCAAAAGGCCCGCTGGTCGTTGGCCTTCTATCGTGAGGGGCTCTCCATCCAACAGGTGCCCTACGCCTTCCTGAGCTTTTACAAGATCATCAACATTCTCCGCCGATCGGGGAAGGATCAGAAGGCTTGGATCAACGGCAAGATTGACGCTGCCGTTGCGCTTGAGCGCATCAGGGCCAAGCCGCGTCTTGACGCGCTACGGAAGACGGGAGCCGACATCGGAGAGTATCTGTACGAATCGGGGCGCTGCGCGATTGCCCATGCTGGCCACGGTGTCACTGTAGACCCCGAAGACCCCCGCGACCTGCGACGCCTAGCAGACGACCTGCCCCTCATGAAGGCATTGGCGGCCTACGGTATCGAACATGAGTTCGGGATCAATAGCGCGCGTACGATTTACGATATGCATCTCTATGAGCTGAGGGGTTTCCGCGAGCATTTCGGTGCTGCTCTGACCGCCCGGCTCAAATCAGGAGAATCGCCGGTCCTTTCCGAATATCCAGCGCTACCAAACTTGACGATCGGACTCCATCGGCAAGATCCTTTTGCGCCGTTAACTGACATGGCAGCGACCATCGTTGCCAGCGACGAAGGCTATGTGTTGGTGGAGTGCACGCATGCCAGCGGACGAACAGGAATGTTCCTCTGGCTGGCCTTTCACGAGGAGCGCCTCGGGTGTGATGTGTTCTATGGCCTCGAAAGCATCGATGACGGCAGTGCAGCAGCGGCGGCCGAGGCTGCGGCAGTGATGTGCTTCCGGCGGAACTATTTCGCCAATGGTCAGCTCATCGTTCGACATGCTGCCACGGGAGAGATTTGGGGTCGCTGCGACGCCTTCAAGCCAGTAAACGTGGACATGGGCCGCACACTCGATGGAATGGATGCGACGATTGCCAAATTTGAAGCAGAGGCAGTGGCTCGCGCCGCCGCTCGGCCGCGGTGAACACCTCGAGCCCGCCGGTGCCGCTTTCAAACGGGGACTGCGCAGTCCCGGCTAAGCCGGACACTACGCGGCAATCAGCGCGACCAGTTCGGCGTCGAACAGCACGTTCATGTGCTCGTCGCAATCCTCGTAGACCACGAACGATGCGATGCCGGTCGCGGCATCGTAGGCCCGCCGCCATGATGCGCCGTCGTCGAGATCGCAGGTGGACAACGCCAGCGCCGCCGCCGTGGCGCGCTCTTCGGCCAGTTCCCACAAGAGATCGCGAAATGCCTCATGCGATCGCGCGGGGTTGTTCAAGACATTCTCGGGGATGCCACGCGACCGCGCGGCGTCCCGCACCACGTCCGGCGCGACCAGCGACAACAGCGCCGTTTCCCCCAGGGCGCCCGCCCGCGCGTAGAGCCTGACTCGCAAATCCGAACGTGTCAGCGCCAGCACGGCAGCTCGCGCAGCCGCGCTCTGCGGCGTCTTGGCGACATTGTGCATCGTGTTGCTCATTTCCGCCGGCCGCACGGGCGCCAAGCCATCAGGATTCGCGTTCTGCATCGTCTGCACTCCCTACACTAGAATTTCCTACTGATCCTTTTTGGATCAGACGGGGGATACGTTCAAGTCAACTCTTGCGCCATCCACAGCCACGCGATTATTCGACGGCATGGACACACTCACCCCCAGGCAGTGCAAGGCCGCGCGCGCGCTTCTCGATCTCAGTCGGGAAGATCTGGCACGCCTTGCCAGCGTGGCGCGGATCACGGTGCGGCGGCTCGAAGATGGCCGCACGCTGGCCGCCGACAGTATCGCGGCCATCCGCGCGGCCCTCGAAGCGGCCGGCGTCGAGATCATCGCCGAGAACGGCGGCGGCGAAGGTGTCAGACTTCGCAAGCCCGCCGGGCGGCGGCGCGGCCGGTGACGGCGAGGCAGGCGGCAGCGCATAGACCCACCGGCCGCGCACGTTGCGCCGTGACAGATGTCCAAAGCCCGAAAGCGCCTGAAGCGCTTCACGGGCGCATGTGTCGCCACGCCAGCCGATTTCGAACGCGATTGCAGCCGGCGAGGGAAACTCGCGACCGGCGGAAAGCTCGGTGCGAATGAAGTCGAGCACCTGGCGCTGGCGTCTCGGTAGTGGTCGCGCGGTCATGGGCCCCACTCCAATTCAGCGGAGCGCGCGACAAGCGCGGCCCGCAACGCGGCAATCGCCGCCCTGCTGACACCCGGCGGCATGGCTGGATCGAACGCGACGGCGACGAGCTTCGCGGCCGTTTCCGGCGCGATCGGTTCGGCCGCAGCGGGCGGCGGATCGACGGGCAATGGCGGCACGACGGCGACGGCCGGCGCAGGCAAAGGCATCGCGAGCGCGGGGGAAGGGGGCGGAACACCGCCCAACTCGGCGATGCGGCGGCGAACAGGCTCTTGCATGAGCAATCGTCGTGCGACTTCGGACGGGCGGCGGCGGGCCTTGTCGCTGCCGCCGCATCGCTCAAGCGCAGCACGCACAGAGCCGGGCGCATCTCCGGTGCTGGCATATGCAGCGGCAAACGCTGCACGGAATGCGAGCTGGTCCGGCTTCAACGGCAACGGCGCGCCGCCGGGCAATGGATCGAGTTCGGGCGTCGGTGCGGCTTTTGCATCAAGCATCACGCGCCCCCCTCGGTCAGATGCCAGCGCGCTGGCCAGCGCTCGGAAGGTATGCCCTCGGCCTGCAGCACTTCCAGAAGCTCGACCAGCGCAACGATTCCCGGTTGGATCTTCGCGCCGCCATCTCGGGTCAGTTCAGCCAAGTAGCGCTCCGAGCGACCCACCGCTCGTGCAAGCCGCGCCGTGGCTGCATCGCCGAGCACCGCTCGTGCGCGCGCCTCGATTTCCGCGCCGTGGGCACACTGGCGCGGCATGGACGGCAACGGCAAGGTCGCACGCCAGCGCCGTGGCAATTCCCCCTCGGGTCCGGTGTCGAGTGCGAGCTCGACCAGCTCGGCGATGGCGGCGAGCTCGGCCAACGAGCTCGGCCGGACACTCCGCGCGCCGCCGTAGAGTCGATCGGTGACGGTTCGCATGGTCACGCCGAGCGCGCTCGATAGGCGCGGCAGAGCGGCGGCGCTGCCGAACGACGCTTCGAGGCTGGCGATTACCGCCGGGCCCGTGCAATTCGCCCAGCTCTCGATCGCACCCGCCCTCCACCGTCGCGGCAGCGCTTCGGCGGCAACGCCGCGGGCCGCCAACAATTCCAGCAGCTCGACGATGGCCGCGACGGCCGGTTGCGGCCCCTTGGGATTGTTGAAGCGAACCAGCGAGCACATGAGCGCTGCAGCCATGCACGCGGCGAAGTCCGGGCCGAGCACCGCCGCGGCGCGGGCCTTGAAGGCGCGCGCCGGCATCGGCTGCAATTCGCGCGCGAGTGATTGATCGAGCATCGGGCAGAACCTCGTTCAATGGGCTTCAGGCTTGCGGCCGGATCGCAAAATGCCGAGCGGCGATCCGGTCGACGGCGGCCGTGCATCGGCAGCGGCCGGCTGCGTTATGGTCGCGCCTGGCGTTGGAAGCTGCGGCGCGCGCGAATCGCCGGTCTTGGTTTCGAGCGTGAGGCGGGCGACCGGGTTGCCGGCGAGAAGCTGTTCTTCGGCGCGCACTTCACGATCGAGCGCCATCATCGCCGAATACTCGGGGTTCGCTCGGATCAGCCGCTCACCGGTGCCGGTGCGCGTCTCGTAAGTGGCGCGGATGCGGCGGCTCATCATTCCTTCGAGACGCGCGAGCTTCGACACGTGCCGGGCGATGAACGCAAGATCGGGGTAGCGGAACCAGACACCACGAACCGGATCGAGTATCAGCTCGGCCCAAATCTCGCGCTCGCGCTTGGTCTTCAGGATCGGCGGCGGCTTCGCTGCGACGACGGCCGGCAAATCGCACGGAACAGATCGCGAATCTTGCGGCTCCACGCTGAGGGAATGCGCGCGATCGACGGCATTTATTTTCGCCTCCGTGGCCCGTTTCCGGCGGCCTGGAAACCCTTGCAGTGATTCAAGTTCCGCCGACTTCGGCTTTGGTCCCCGCCTACCCATCTCCGCCTCATTGATGGTCTGAACAAAATGCTATTGGCCGAAAAACTCGCGACCGCCTTTTTTTGCTTAACATCGCTGTCTTTGGACCTCGAAGTTATTAGATTTACACCCCCCCCTCCCCCCCCTGGCATTTCGGGGATCGGACGGCGGGTGCATCACTCCGATGTCGCGCCTTCCCAATCTTCAGGCGGCTGGAATCCGACGCCGTCGACGCCGCACAAGCTCGAATCGCCGCGCACCTCAGCGCAGGGCAACGGATCTCCGGTCAACGGAGTGACGTAGCGCATGCACGACAGCGATCGGGTGAAGCTGTGATAGCCCTTCCGCACGGCCGAGAAGACGCATTCGGTGCAAGGGCGCGCGCCGGCTCCCGCGTCGATCGCCGCAGCCTTCAAATTCAAATCCAGTGTGTACATTTCTCACCTCATTTTTTTATATGCGCAGTTTCAATTGCGGCATGATTGAGATGCGCCGGGATGCAGCCACCTCACATGTGATGCGAATTGTGATCGCGGATCGGTCGCGGACTCCAAGCATTTCGTCGACGCATCACAATTCGCCGCCGCAATTCGCTTTGGCTCGACAACGCACGACAACACACTGAGTCGATTCAGCTTCGGCGAGGACTCGCCTCGGAAGCCATCCGTGGACTCGGCGCGGGCGCGACCGGGACTCCACCCGCTTCGCCACGGCCCAATCACGGCGCGCCACTTGGACTCCACCGCTCACTGCGCGACCCCACTCTCGGCCACCAGTTCGGTCTCTGCGGCCCGCTGCAGCCGCCTCGGCCTCTCGCGAATGTTGTATGGCGCGCCATCCCACATGATGCGATCGGTTGCGGTGATGCCCAACGCCTCGACCTCATCAGTCAACGCAATGAACTTGTAGACGGTCGTTTCCCGCAAGGCGCCACGGTCCCGCTTCTCACCCGCCCGTGCATATTTGACCTCACACCACACCTGGCCGACCGCCACCCACGCGACGGCGGCGCCGCCGCCACCATCCGGCGTGCGGCTTTCCCGTTCGATCGTCACCAGCTCCGTTTTCGATCCACTGCCCATCACGCGACCCCACGGTCTTGAGCTTCACGGACGACTTGCACAACGCGGCCGGGAAGATCCGATTGCAACGATGCGACTTCCCGCCGAATGTCAGCGATGCTTTCGGGATAGGCGCCGGCCGCGTTGATGCTGATCGGCATGTTGACCGTAACAGAGCCGCCGCCCGCCCCGCCGTCACGCCCGCCGATGGCACCCAGCGCGTGGTTCGGAATTATCATGCCAGACAGCCCCGGCGCGAACAGCTCCGGCCCCTGCTCTCCAACGAGATAGCTGCTGCCGCTCAACACCGGCCCGCCGTTCGCCCGCGCGCCCGCCACGGGACCGAACAGGCTTCCGAACACCGATCCGAGCAATCCACCGGACGACGCGCCCCCGGCGCCACCGCCGCCGCCGAACAGCGTCTCGATCACCCCGCGCTTGAACGTCAACTGCGCGATGTCCGACAACATCGATTGCACCATGTCGCGCACGCTGATCTTGCCGCCGTCAGCGAACTTGGCGAATGCGCTCTCAAGCCCGCGCGCGACGACGTTGCCCGTTTCGAGCACGCGCTTCATCTGCGCGTCGAATTCGTCAGCGATTCTCTTTTCGCGGATCGAATCTGTGATCGCGGCCCTCAGCATCGTCGCGCGATCACCAGTCACCGGCACGCCGCGGCCTTCGAGGTCGCCAGCCTCCCGCGAATAACGCCTGTCGACTTGCCCCCCTTCGGAACCATCGCGCAGCAGCGCCGCCTTCTCGCGCAGCAGCATCGTCTCGCGCTGCAGCTTCAGGATCGACTGTTCAAATGCGCGATCGTCCCTCTCGGCATCGTCGCGCGCGGCCTTGTCGGATTGGTATGCGGCCGTGCGCTCCTTGATTGCCGAAATCGTCTCGTCGACGTGGGCGCGCTGCTCGGCGGAAAGCTGAAGTCCCTGATCCTCGATCTGATTGCGTATCCGCATCTCGACGTTGTTCGCCGCGATTTCCGCCGTGGTCTTACCCAGCGCAGCCGCCTGCTGATCGAGGTTGCGAACCTCCTTTTCTAGGCCGTCGACAAATTTCTTGGCCTGCTCGACCTTGGAAAAGGCTTCGGCCGCATCGGTCAGCTCGCGGACGCGCGCGGCATAATCTCCGAGCTTCAGCGCCGCGTCTTCGGTCAGTATAGCGCCGCCCTTTGTCAGACCGTCTATAACCTGCATGACGGCGGCGTAGGATGCGGCTTCGCCCTTGGTCAGGCCCAGCGCAGCGGCCTTGCGCTCGAGTGCGGTGATCTCCTTCTCGATGATCGGAATCAGCTTCTCGTATTCCGCATTTCCAAGCGTTTCGACCTTAGCGCGCTCCGCCGATGCGTCCGCAGCGGCACGAGCCTCTTTGGCCGCCTGCAGTTGTGCCAGCCTCTCCGTGAGCTTATCGACCTCGATGCCATAAAGCTTAACATAGTCCACGTTGAACAAATCGCCGACGAGGCTACCTTCTCTTGCAACACTGGTTGCTGCCGCGGACATTTCCTCGATCTTGTGTTTGACAAGCCCGATTTCGTTGTCGAGCGTGGCAGTCGACTGCTTCCCATCTTCGGCAAGCCTTCTGAAGGCGTGCGAGATTTGCCCGATGCCGTCGACCGCCGCGTCGGCCGCAGCCTTACTGAACCCGACGCCTGGCGCGGCACCATCCGTCGCGCCGGCCACGGCGAAGAATCCCGCCGCCTTTCCCGTGGCGCGCTCCCAGGCAGCGCCGAGCCCTTCCTCGATTGCCGCCGCCATGTCCGACAGCGACTCGGTGACCTTGTTGAAGTCTTCGCTTGCGCCCATTTTGGCCGCGAACTGCTCGCCGACCGCGCGCGCGGCCTGCATGTTGCTGCCGACCAGTTGGAGCGCGGTTGCCAGCACACCGAACTTGTCTCGTAGCGCACCCGCGCCGGCGCCGGCCTTGGCCAGCAACGCGTCGAACCCCGACAGCGTCTTGTTGCCATCGCCCGCAAAACGCTGGATCAGCCCCGATGCGCTCGCCAAATTCGATTGCAGCTTCTCAGTCGACGCGTCGACGACGATCTTGAGATCGGCGATTGACGAGAATCCCTCAGCCATGTCGATCACCCTCCGCGGCGTTCTGAACTAACGCAGTCGGCGGCGGCGATACGCTGCCGCTGCCGACCGCTGAACTCGACGGCACCCCCAACATCGAGCCGCCGTTCACAACCTCAAATCCGGGCAACAGCCTCGCCAGCCGTGCGACCAACGCGACCTCGCCGCCGGCCCGTAAAACGTCCCGCACGCGCGCCTCGATGTCATCGAGCGCGACATTCGTCGGATCCTCGATCTCAACCGGCTCGCACCTCGGACGGGCCACAGCGGCGCGCGCCAGCGCCATCGGCAGAGCGGCGGCAGATCGGCGGCGGTTGCGAGCGCGGGTCATGCCGTCACCCTCCCGGCGGGGGCCGTGGCAATGCGGCAAGCGTCTTGTTCAGACGGAGGCAGCAACGAGGGCATGATCGCCGCGCCGGTATTCAGCAAGCGCAAGAGCGCGCGGCCCTCGCGGTCTGTGGCGCGATCGAGCCGCGCAATCCAGGCGGCATGAGCATCTGGCGTGCTCTTGCGCGAGACCAGAACACCAGCCGCTAGTGCCGGTTGCGATGCATTCGGCACGGCTTCCAGCGACCGTACCGCGTCCATCACGTCGGCGTGCCCGAAGCTCACCCGCCGAACGTCGAGAATAGCGCGAACAACACGGCACGCCGATGCCTCGTCCAAGTCTCGCTTGGCCAGCCAGTCGGCAAGCTCTCCCAGAGCGTACCCTGGTGACGGCGCGTCGAAGCGAAGAAACCGCAACAGCGGCGCCAGCACCATATCGACGGGTGTGATCCGTCGCGGCTCCTGCCGCAGTTGCGCGATAAGGCCATCCACATCGCCTACACCCCCGCCCCCCAGCGCGGCAGCGCGCGTCTTGCGCGTAGTGGGGGCGGGCGCAGAGGGTTTTGAATTTGAGTCTGAATCTGTTTCTGACTCTGTGTCTGACTCTGGTGCCGTTTCATGTAACGTTTCATTGGCGTTGCGGTCACGTTTCCACAGTTCCTTGCGCCTCCGATGCTTGCGAACCCGATCCGTCGAGGTATCGGAAACGAACTGCCGCTTCGGCCAATTGTGCGGGCAGCGCGCGCCCGTGCTGTCGATGTCGATCAGCCCAGCCAAGATCAGGTCCGAAAGCTGCGACTCCGCATCGTGCACCGACAGACGCAGTCGAAACGCCATGTCGTCGATGGATGGCAGCCGGCCGCCTGCCTGGCAGGCCAAGCACAGCAGGTTGATCCAGGTCTTGAACAGAGCCGGCGACAACCGCTGACATTTGGGATCGTCGATCAGCTCGGCGTAAAGCCGGAACCATGGCAGCCCAGCGCGCATCAGGTCCGCACCTCAGTTGCTGGCGCGGCGAGCGCGGCGTCGAGAATGGCCATGGCGCGAGCGGCGGCGGCGCGCTCCGTGGCATCGGGATGGGTTGCGGCGACCTTGGCGGTCACGGCGCGGGCCATCCCCCCAGCGGCGCCGGCGACGGCGGACCAGCGTTCCGCGAACGCGGCGATCTCGGTTTCGAGCACGAAGCGCTGGCGGCGATAGGTGGCCGGATCGTCGCGAAGCAACGCGCGCTCGCGGGCCTCCAAGCGCCGCAGCCGCGCCTTCAGTCGCGCGCCTTCCTGGCGCGCCTTGACGATTGCCCGATGCGCGGGCGATCCCGCGGCCACCGGCTTAAACAGATCATCTGCATTTTCCATCGCGCACCGTGCGGCGTTCGTCGCGACCCTCCCGGCCGCCTGGACGCTTCAACGCAACGAACGCAACAGCACGAACGCGGGCGCACGACGGCGGCGCCCAGCGCGAGGATCAGGCTTCGAGTGTGGAACCGCGCTCGCGCGATTTCACGAACGCCCAGAGCGCACTTTCGCGGTAGCCCACTCGCGTCTTCGAAAAGCGGATGAAGCGTGGCCCCTTGCCGTCGTGCATCCGCCATTTGCGAAGCACGCTCTGAGACACGCCGAGCACGTCAGCCGTCGCCTTGGTCGTGAGAACCCGATCGCCGGGCATCGAACCTGCCGTGCCCAGATCACTCGACCGGCCCACCAAGGCGGGAACGTTGGAAATGGCTTGATTCATGTTTGCGCCCTCCGTGACCAACTGGGAACGGACGTAGCGTTGTTCGGCTGGCTATAGGTGACGATTAGCTTGAGAACAAATGGGCACCGCTCGGACGCATGTACTGCCCCGAGTCGATCCCCGTGAGTGGCAAGCGATACAGCTTGAAGGCATCGACAACGAACTTATGACCGCGGCCGATTGGGCGGCCGTGCGGCCTTCGAGCGTCCGGCGTCGGCGATCCGGCGAACCATTGGTGAAGCTGCAGCAGTCCCAACGCGAGATCGCGCGGCCATTGTTTTTTGGCTCGCCGTCTCGGGAGCGCTTCGATAGCCCAGCGCGCGGCCTCCAAGTCGAAGCGTGGATCGGCAAGAAACAACGTCCAAGAGCCGCAGCAATCGACAAGCCGGACTCGCTCCCTTTCGAACGCGGCGCGCTCGTCAGGTGACAAGCTGTGCCACAGTGCTCGAAGCGCAACCGTGCTTGGTCGCTCGCCTTCCGCAAGATAGCGTGCCCACTCACCCATCTCACGGCGGATGGCCATCGCTTCACTATCTGATGCCGCCACTGCGCTGAAGATCGCGACCATATCCTCGGGACTCGGCGGAAGGTCGGTCCGGTCGATCCCCTCGGCATGATAGGAATCGAGCAACACAGCGTTGAGCCGGGCAGATTTTGCATTGGGCGTCCGGTTGCCCGCACGCATGGCCGTTTCGCATCGAGCGATGAATTCCCGCAGCTCGCCGAGGATGACGCCACCGTCTCGGACGATCACCCAGCGCGCGGCGATTGCATCGTGCATGGACCGGACCGCTTTCAAGGTCTCTCCGAGGGTCACAGGCGCCTTCGTCTCGGCCGCGGCCAGTGCAAACAAGGGTACGCACCCCAGTTGAACCGCGTTCCGATGACGTTCCACTGCGGTCCCGGTCAAGGCGGCACCGTCGACGGCTCCACGCCGTCCGTATTCCGGCTGATCGGTGCCAGCGACTAACGCTTGTCGTGCCGCCTGGCCGAGCACGGGAAGGTCACGAACTCGAGTCTTCGCCAGTTTCAGCACAGACGCCAGACCGCCGACGATCGCCTCGCGCTCGTAGCTCCCGACATCGTAGAGACAAATCGACCCATCGCCGAATGGCTGCAGCGAGTTCTTACGCTTCGCCATCCGAGCCCCCGCCGCTGGCCGGCTTTCCGGTCATGATCTCCGCAAGCCGGGCGCCGATCTTCTCGCCGGCCGCGCGCACGGGATCGTTGGCGAGATGCGCATAACGCGCCGTCGTCGCCGGCACGCGATGCCCCAACAGGCGGCCGAGGATCGGCAGCGACAGGCTCTCGGACGCGCCGAAGCTCGCGTAGGTGTGCCGCAGATCGTGCAACCGCACGTCGGCGAGCCCAGCGCCGCCGCGCACCTTTATCCAGGCGCGCGTTAGGTTCTGATAGGGCTCGCCGGCCTTGTCGCCGACGATGACATGTGGGTTTCCCGCCACGTGCGGCAGCGCCTCCAGAACGGCGATCGCGGGCTCGTTGAGGAAGATCGGCCGCCGCCCGGTCTTGCTATCCTCCAGCAACAACATGCGCCGTTCTAGGTCGACCTCGCGCCATGTCAGGTTTCGGATTTCGCCCTGCCGCGCGCCGGTCAGAATGCAGAGCCGCAGCCCGGCGGCAGCGAAGATCGACACCACCCCAGCGCGTTCGGCGGCGTCGATGGCGGCCGAGGCTCGCGCCAGCTCGTCGGCGGACAGGAACCGCTCGCGCCGGTTCTCGGGATAGTGCTTGATCCGCTTGCCTGGATTCGAATTCTCCGGCCGGTAGCCCTGATCCTCGCAAAACGAGAAAAACGAGCGCGCCGTCGCGAGGATGTAGTTTGCCCGACGCGGCGTCCCGCTCTTGTCGTGGTGCAGCTTGGCCATGTCGGCGCGCTCGATCTCGGCAATCGGCCGATCGCCGAACAAGGGCCGCAAGGTCTGCTCGACGATCCGCCGATAGTCCTCGGCCGTGCGCGGTTTCAGCTTGTGCGCGACATGGACGGCGAGCCACTGGTCGAGCGCTTCGCCGGCCGTTACCTTGTCGCGGGCGCGCTCCGGTGACTTGCCTTCGGCCATGTTGTTGAGGATCGCGCCGGCACGCTTGCGGGCATCCTCCGGGCTCACAGTCGGGTAGCGGCCGAGCGGGATGCGCCGCAGCTTGCCGCCGACACGGCCTTGCACGAGGTATGCCTTCACCCCGTTCGGGCTCACCCGAACCGCAAAGCCCTTGAGCACCTGATCGAAGTAGTAAACCGGCCCAGGTCCGGGCGCGGGCGGCAAACGTCCGACTACCGTCCGCGTCAGTTTGATCGCTGACATTTGGCACCCCTTCCACCCCGATCACCCGCCGCCTAAGCTCTGTCTCGCTACCGTCCGAGAACCGCAACTTTGACTCGTATGTGACTCTTTGGTTTGGAATGGTGTGGAACGGCGCGGAACGATCGTCAACGCTAACTTACTGTTTTCCCGTTGTTATATGGAATGATGCGGAACAGCCCGGAACCACCAGAAACGCCACTTGGCGAGGCTGCAAATCCGCGTACCCCGGTTCAATTCCGGGCGTGGCCTCCAAATTCCCTACCCCACCAAAAATGCCAAGCTCCGCGAACACCGACAGAGCATCGAGTGCAATTGCTGGCGTGATAGAAATCTTGCAAAATCCGCTTGCAAACCAAAACAGATGTACATATTTTGTTCTCAAGGTTTTCGCGGTCGGCGATAACCGACCGCCCCGTAGCTGGCGTGGTGAGCGAGCAAGTTTGCCCCCGTAGCTGGCGCGGTTAGCGAGCACATTCTGCAATGCGCATTGCCTCGGACTTCGCGCGTTCGTGGCCACGAACCAACTCAAGGGTAATCCCCATGAAGCTGGTTCTGATTATTGACTTGGCGAGAATGTTGGTGGCAATTGCCGTCATCATCGAGCTACTAAAGTAATCGAAGCCCCGCCTCACGGCGTGGCCTCCAACTTCCCTACCCCACCACCGTCACCGGGCACGGCGCATTGGCCGACAGTTTGGCCGCGAGCTTCCCTGACGTACCGCTGCCGCCCGCCACCACGATATGCGCGACGGCATTCGTGCGCGCGAACTCGAGCACGCCAGCCGCCACGCTCCGCGCTTCGACGAGGTGGCACGTCAGCATCCCCTCCGGTAATTCCAGCGGCGCCGCCCACGCCCTGAGCTTCGCGATCCGCGCCACGTGGATGTTGCGGCCGCCGGCGTCCACGTTCGACTCCGGCATCAGCGACACGGTCCTGACGCTGATGCACGCGAGCCGCGCGCCCGGCATGTTGGCCAGCACCGACACCGCCGCCTCGAGCATCGCGTCCCGCGTCACCAGCATCCCGTCCCGCGTCACCATCATCGCGTCCCGCGTCACCAGCATCGCGTCCCGCGTTTTGAGAACCCCGTCCCGCGTCACCAGAGGCGCGTCACCCTGCCCCTCGCTCTCGGGCCCGGCCTCCACCACGACCAGGATGATCGGTACCTTTTGCTCGGGCTTCGTCGCGCTCGCCGCGATGTCGTCCATGGTCGTGCGCGACCGCATCAGCCGCTTCACCGTGTCGCGCGGATCGGCACGGCTGCTGCGCAGAGCCCGCTCCGTCACCTCGACCAGCTCCGGGCGGCGCAGATCGAACGCCAGCTCGACGGCGGTCGCATAGCGCCGGTCGGGCAGCGGCTCGATGCACTTGAGGATGATCTCCTGCAGCTCCGGTGGAATCTCGGGCCGCAATTTTCGCGGCGGCGGCGGATCGAGCCAGACGCGGCGGCGCACGCGCTCGACGGTCCCGGGCGTGCCGAACGGCCGCACGCCGGTCGCCATCTGATAGAGCATGGCGCCCAGCGCGAAGATGTCGCTGCGCTGATCCGAGCGGATCCGCAGCAGTTGCTCGGGCGCCATGTAGGCCGTCGTCCCGGCGGGCTTCAGGTACTGCTCGTGGAACAAATCCGGCAGGTGCGCGTGCCGCGACAGACCGAAATCGACGAGCACCGCCTCCCCCGTCTTCCGGAACAACACGTTGGCCGGCTTCAGGTCGAGATGGAACACTTGCTGGCCGTGCAGGTCGGCGAGTGCGTCGGCCATCGCCAGCCCTCGCCGGAAAACCTCTGCGGGCGCCATCGGCTTATCGTCCATGACTTCGAGCAGCGTCGGCCCGTCGATGTGCTCCATGATGATGTACGGCTGTACCGTGTAGGCGCCGTTGGCATAGAAGCGCGGGACGTGAATGCCCTCGAGCCGCGCCATGATCATCTGCTCGACCTCGAAGCCGACGAGTTGCGAGAGATTGCCCTTATGGTCGAGGAACGGCGCCTTGAGCACGATCGGCGTATCGACGTCGGGGTGCGTGACGCGCCAGATCGCCGCCATGCCGCCGGCGTGCAGACGCTCCTCGAGCCGGAAGCCGTCGAGTGTCATGCCGGACGAGAGGTGCGCCTGCGCCATGTCAATCGTCCGTCATGTCATTCGCCCGTCAACAGCCGGGTCGCGAGTGCGCGCGGCAGACCGTTGTCGAGGATCTTGCGCGCCGTCAGATCGACATCGTAGGGCACGCGTTCATAGCGCAGCCGCCGCGTCTCGACGTCGAACAGGCCATAACATGCCGACGGATCGTAATCGCGCGGCTGGCCAACCGCGCCGAGTACGGCGATCCAGCGTCGTTGCGCAAGCAGCGGCATCGGCTTGCCTGTGATCGGCACATGCGCTTGCGGCAGCGACGTGGTGCTCTCGTTGAACAGCGCCGGGCGGTGGGTGTGACCGCAGAAGGTGATGCGCTGCGCGGTGGAGCGGAAGCCGTTGTAGGCTTCCTTCGGGCCGAGCGTGTAGGTCCAATCTTCCGGATGACAGGCATTGGCGTGGACGTAGAGACGATCGTCCTCGTTGAAATCGAGCGGCAGATCGGAGAGGAACCCGGTTTGGGTGTTGGACAACTGGGCCTTGGTCCACGTGATCGCTGCCCTGGCGATCGGATTGAGCGAGACCCGCTCGCGATAGACGGCCTCGTCGTGGTTGCCCTTGATGACCAGCGCGCCGTCCTCCGCCATCGCCGCCACGCGATCGACCACCCACGCCGGGTCGGGGCCGTATCCCACGTAGTCGCCGAGGAACACGTAGCGGTCGGCGCCGTTCGCCTCGGCATCGGCGAGGCAGGCTTCGAACGCCTCGCGATTTCCATGGATGTCGGCAAAGAGTGCGATCAGCATGGTGGGGTCGGCCAATCCTCAGATCGTTTGCGGTCAGGCGGCGGCCGTGGCGGCGTTTGTCACGGCAGGGATCTTGGCTGGAATCTTGAACGAGAACGTCGCGCCGTGCCCGGGTTCGCTGTCGACCCAGATCGCGCCGCCGAACTGCTCCAGAATCTGCCGGCAGATCGGCAGTCCAAGGCCGGTGCCCTGTGGTTTGTCGGTCAACGTGTTGCCGGCCTGCTGGAACCGCTCGAAGATCTTGTCGTGATCCTGGCGCGCGATACCCTGGCCGTTGTCGATGACGTCGACGCGCAGCATTCCGCCCTCCTGCCAGGCTTTGACCGTGACCATCCCCGCGGCGGGATCGCAGAACTTGAGGCCGTTCGAGACGAGATTGATCACCACCTGCTTGAAGCGGTCGCGGTCGACCCGGATCGGCGACATCCCGGCGGCAATGTCGGCCGCGAGTCGCGTCGAAGGTGACATCGCGACGAGGCCGCTCGTTGCCACCATGGCCTCCGAGAGGGCCTGCCCCGGATCGACATCCTCGACCAGCCATTGCGTCGTGCCGGCCTCCATCTTGGCCAGATCGAGAATGTCGTTGATGAGCCGGCTCAACCGCTCGCTCTCGACCACGATGATCGACATGAACTCCTGCCGCTGCTCGACATCGAGATCGGGATTGTCGCGCAGGATTTCGCCGAACGAGCGGATCGACGTCAGCGGCGTGCGGATCTCGTGGCTGACCGTCGCCATGAAGTCGTCCTTCAGCTTGTCGAGTTCGAGGAGCCGCCCGTTGGCCGCCTGCAGCTCGGCCGTCGCCGTTTCCAGTTTGCGCGATTTGTCCTCGAGCTTGCGCGAATAGAGAACGAGCTGCGACGCCTCGTCGAGCAGCCGCGTCACCTCGTCGATGTCGTGCATTTCCTCGCGCAGTACCGACGCGACCATGATCCGCGCCGACGCAGCACCCATCGATCCCGCGAGCTGGCGTTCGACGAATGCCACCACGTCCGAATCCGCACGGCTGTCGCGCGCCAGTGTCCGCCCCGTCTCGCGCTCGAGCCGCGCCAGCGCCGTCTCCGCGCGCGCGGCCCCGAGGAAGCGTTCGAGCAGCGACACGAGTTCGCCGACGCTGGCGCGTCCGCGCCATTCGCGCCCGCTCCCGTGCGCCGTCTTGAACACGTCGACGAACTGCACCGCCTGCGTCCGCTCGATCAACGATTGCGTCGAGACGATCGACACGCCGATCAGCAGTCCGGCATTGACCAGAAGCGTCCAGATCGTCGCGTGCGAGATCGGATCGAGCCCTTCCAAGCCGAACAGCGCATAAGGTTTCAGCAGCGCGATGCCCCAGGGGCCTTGGTTGACGAAATCCGACGCCAGCCAGCCCGAGCGCGCGAACGACGGCAGCAGCAGCGTGTAAGTCCACAGACCGAAGCCGCCGCTGAGGCCGGCCAGCGCGCCCGCCTTCGACGCGCCCTTCCAATAGATGCCGGCCACGATCGCGGGCGCGAACTGCAGCACCGCCACGAACGACACGAGCCCGATCGTCACCAGCGCATACGAGCTGCCGAGCGTGCTCGCATAGAGATAGCCGAGCATCAGAACGACGACGATGGTACCGCGCCGTATCGCCAGCAGCAGCCCCGTCAAATCCTTGCGGTCGCGCAGCCGCTGCCCGCCGAACCGCAACAGCAGCGGCATGACGAGATCGTTCGACACCATCGTCGCGAGCGCGATCGTCTCGACGATGATCATGCCCGTCGCCGCCGAAAGCCCGCCGATGAACGCGAACAGCGCCAGCAGCGGCAGCTGCTCCTTCATCGCGATCGTCATCACGAACGTGTCCGGCTTCACCTCGCCGTCGGCGAACTGCATCAAGCCCGCGAACGCGATCGGCAGCACGAAGATGTTGATCAGCAGCAGATACAGCGGGAACAGCCACACCGCCTTCTTAAGATGCCGCTCGTCGATGTTCTCGACCACCAGCACCTGGAACTGGCGCGGCAGCACGACGATCGCCGCCATCGCCAGGATCGTCAGCGTGATCCAGCTGATGTGCCCCGCCACGCTGCCGATGGTGAACAGCCGCTTCAATTCCGGACTGGCCTCTGCACGCGCGAAGATGTCCGAGAAGCCGTTATAGAGCCCGTAGGTGACGAACAGCCCGACGCACAGGAACGCGACGAGCTTGACGAGCGATTCGAACGCCACCGCCGCCACCAGCCCCTCGTGGTGCTCGCTCGCATCGATATGGCGCGTTCCGAACAGGATCGCGAACGCCGCCATCAGCAGCGACACATAGAGCTCCGTGTCGTGCAGCAGCGCGATACCTCCGACGCCGGCCGGCATCTGGATCGACGGATACCCCTGCAGGATCGAGAAGCTCGTCGAGATCGCGGTGAGCTGGATCGAGATGTACGGCGGAATCCCGATCACCGCGATGACGCTGACCAGCCCGCCGAGCGCCACGCTCTTGCCGTACCGCGACGCGATGAAGTCGGCGATCGAGGTGATCCGGTTGGCCTTGCTGATGCGGATGATCTTGCGGATCACCATCCAGCCGAAGATGAACGTCAGCGTCGGCCCGAGATAGATCGGCAGGAACCCGACCCCGCTCGTCGCCGCCCGCCCGACCGACCCGAAGAACGTCCACGACGTGCAATAGACCGCGATCGACAGCGCATAGACGTAGGGCGTGTTGATCACGCTGCGGCCGGCGTCGGCTCGCTTGTCGCAATAGTACGCGATTGCGAACAGCAGGCTCAGATAGACGAACGAAACCCCGACGATGACCGGAATGCTAAGCATCGGGCGCCGTCTCCGCGGTCGGCCGCACCGGCGGCTCGCCGTCCGCCCCATCCGTCCGTCGTGTCGATCCGTCGTCGTCCTCGAACGACCTCGACATCGCCGCCGTGAGTGCAATCAGCGCCGTCCAAGCTCCGAAGAGATAGAGGTACAGCACGGGGATGCCGCCCACCCGCGCCGCGCGATCGAAGACGACGAGCAGCGGCGGCACGAACATCAGCACGCCGATCAGGAACAGCGCGACCTGGCGTTCGACGTTGCGGCGCTTCCTGTACATTCCCACCCCCGCCCTGAAACCGCGCCCGGGCCGTCTCCACGTCAGACTGTCCCGTCGCCCCCCGGCGTTTCGACCGGCTTCTCGTCCGCCGCCGCCGAGCCCCCCATATCTGCCAGCAGAGCCGCCACGCGGTCGAGCGCGTCCTTCGTCGAGAAGGGCTTGGTGATGTAATCGTCGGCGCCGAGCGCCAGCCCCTTCTCGCGCTCCACGTCGCGTCCGCGCGCCGTCAGCATGATGACCCGCACGCCGTTCCACTCCGGCGACGACTTGACCCGCTGGCAGACAGTGAACCCGTCGATCTTCGGCATCATCACGTCGAGCAGCATCAGGTCCGGCCGGTCGCGCCCGATCTCCGCCAGAGCCTCCTCGCCGTCCTTCGCCGTGCGCACGGCATACCCAGCCTTGGTCATCAGGAACTTCAACGACAGGAGGATGTTGGGCTCGTCGTCGACGATCAGCACTTTGGCTGGCGGGGTCATGGCGGTTCCGGTGCGGCGAGGCGCGAGGCCGATGGGTGTTATGACGGCGGACGGTATGACGTTTGCCGCGCCGGATGAAGCGATTGCTATGCTGCACCACACAAAGAACCGCTCGCCGCCCGGCCCTCCTGCTGGCCCGGCACCTCGCCCGGCACCTGGCCCGGCACCTAAGATGTATCCGCCCCGGCGCGGTTCACGCCCGGCAACTGCGGCGATGTTTTTTCACCTAGGCCCTTCCGAACCCAGCCGGTATCTGCTACGAGCCGTGGTTCCGAGATGGACTCCGGTATTCCGCGGTAGCTCAGCGGTAGAGCATCCGACTGTTAATCGGATGGTCGTAGGTTCGAATCCTACCCGCGGAGCCATCTTGGTCTTTCACCTCGCGGACAATTGGTCAATTATATCAGAACCTTACGGTGTCTCCGCGCCTGCTACGGGGGACATGAAGCCGCGCTTTGTGCCGCTGTTTGTGCCACAGATTGTGCCGCAACAGCGTCTGTCGCTAGTCGCGGGGCTGCCCCCACTCGTGCACGAATGGCAGGACGCCGAACGGTAACGGATGATCCGCCGTTTGGTTGTGAACGAGGTGCAGAGGGCTCAGTGGCTGCGAGCTGTTGAACAGTGACCCTCCATAGAAGATGGCGCCGGCAACGTGGGGTATCGTGGCGTCGACGAAGGCCGTCTTCGATCTGACGGCTCCCGACCGGCGAACGATCTCCGTCTGTCGTGCAAAGCACGCTTCGGACGCGCCGCCGTCGCTGCCCACAAGCAAGGTAAGTGGCCCGATCGGCAGGACGCTACCGGCCATCACATCCAAACCGGGGAAGTGGCCGAGCTGCGACCCGGAAACCGCAACGATGTTCCGGCTGTCGCAGGGGATGACCCCATCATCGATGTAGCGCCGGAACGTCGGCGCCTTATCCTTGACGAGGCGATCTCGCACCCTCAGCGCCATCTCCTCATCGGGCGACAGCGCGGCTTCACCGGGCACCAAGCCGGGCACGCGATCCGGATTGACTACGTCACCGCGGCCTGGGCAAACGGCCTCAACGCAGATCGTGCCGCATGCATGAGACACGACGAAGTCGGGGCCTACTCCGTTGGGTGCCCGAGAACGAGCGACGTCAAGCCCGGCCCTGACCAACTCCGAACCCAGATACATCTCCCACCAGTTCTCGTGGGGTAGTTGCCGGAATTTCTTCAAGAACCCCTTACCGGCAATCGTTTCGAACACGGCCCATTGCGCTTCAAGCCTTTCGGCGATGTGCTTGAGGTGGCCGTCGGCATGAACCAAGAGCCCTTCGACCTCGTCGGAGGCTGAGCCTCTCTCTGCACGAAGTTTCTCAATGAAGGACATCAACCCAGGCCCTCAATAGCCATTGCCGACCACCGTTCACTGCGTTCCCGCCGACCATCACCGCGCAACCCGCCGCCGAATTCGCCACGCAAGCCAAGCCTTCACGCACAGCGACGTGAGCAAGTGGACGGCCACACTGATCGAGGCGAGGATGACCAGCGCCAAGCCAACCTGACGGGTTTCAGCACCGCCAGTGAAAATCCAGACCGCCGCTACCATCACAGCCATGCCGCCGATTAGGTACATGCGGATCCATCTGGAACCCCAGAGGATGATTCCGGCGACTTCGGCGTCGAACTTATTCTCGATCTCTCTTATTCCGGCCAGCGCCCGTTCGACCTCTTGGGCGTCGTCGATGGCGTCTCGCTGGCGAGTCAGGCCTGTTGATCGCTTCGTCATGCCGCTTTCCCCTTCCCCTTCGCCATCCGCGCTTCGAGCGCCTGGGCGATGATCTCTCGCACGACGCTCGCGCGATCGGGCCGGTCGAGCCGCTCAGCTGCGATCGCATCTAGCGCGGCAAGCATCTCCTCGGGAAAGCGGATCGCCACCTGCCGCATGGCCCCCTCGGGCTTCTTGGGTCTCCCCGTTCGTCGGACCCGCGCCATCGCTGCTCTCTCCCGCTTGCTCGAAAATCACTCCTATTTTTCGTATCCCGTTCGCCACACTTCAAATCACGAAAACGTGAACAGCCTAGTTGCCCAGCCCCCTTACTTTTCGTATCCCGTTAAGTATACTGCCAACCAGCGACGGCCCGAACGGTCCCGACAGCCGAGAGACACAGAGCAAGCCCGGCTAGGCCCTCAGTAGGATGCCCCGTCCACCGGTCCAAACGGTCCCCGATCGAAGCGAGGCGCGGGGAGAGACATGAAACGGAGGCTTCGGCCTCCGACGGCGAAGCGTGCGCGGCTCTTTCGAGAGCCGCGGGCCCTGCGCCGATACGCAGGAACGAAGCGGCCCGCGACCGGACGGCAATCCGAGCGCGGGCCTTGCCCCCAACCCCTGACAGAACCAGGAGTAGAGACTATGCAGAATGATACCACCCACTGGCGCGTCTCGCCAGCCGCCTGGGTCCCGATCTCACTTGCGATCGTGGCCGAAAGCGTCTCCAACGCGCTCCGCGCCTACGGGCTCGGCACGCACCTCGACCGCTTCACCGTCAACATCCAGGGCCAGCCGGTATCGATCGCCGGCGCCGTCCTCGTGCTGGCGGCCGTCGCGGTCTCCCTCAGCCAAGCACGCGCCGCCTGGGTCGCACTGACGCCCTCCGGCCCGGTGCGCCAGCGCATCGTGGCGGGCATCGCCGCATGCCTCCTGTTCTCGATCTCCATCACCGCGATGGCCTCTCACATCCTTGAGGCTCAGCGCGCCAAGGTCTCCGACGAGGGCGGAGCACGTGGCCGCTACGACCGTGCCAAGGCGGCTTACGACACGGCGGCGGACGAGCTGGCGAAGCTCGGCAACCCGCGCCCCGTGCCGGTGATCCAGGCCGAGGTGCAATCGACGAAGATCGACATGTCCGTCTGGCGCCGGTCGCAGCAGTGCGCCGACATCAGCCGTGACGACACCAAGACGGCCTGCGAGCCGATCCTCAAGCTCTACAAGGAGCGCGGGGCCGCCGCACGCAAGGCCGAACTGGAGCCCGAGGTCAACCGCCTGCGCGGCGAACTCGGGAAGCTCGACCGCCCCGCCGAGGCCACCGCCTCCGAAGACGCGGTTTCTGGCATCTGGGCGTGGATCATGGGCCTAGGCGTGGTCTTCGTCGCCACCTTCGGCACCGTGATCTTCGCCAGCGTCGCGCAGGCCCGAACTGCAACGGCGGCAGCGGACACCCGGCAGACCTCGTTTCCCGCCCTGGGCGGCGATCCTGAGGGCTCTGGCGGGCCGCACCGCGGGCGACCGCTACCGGCGCCGGTGAACGAGAACACGCCGGCCGTCGCGAAGGGCCAGGTCATCGCCTGGTGCCGGGAATTCGAACAGCGCACTGGAAGTCCGCCGAGCTGGTCCGAGTTGCGGGAGCAGTTCACATTGCCGAAGTCCACGGCCAGCGTCTGGCGCCGCCAGGCGTGCGGGTGAACTCGCCGAGTTCACCGCCGCGGCCGAGTTCACGTCCTGAACCGTCGTGAACTCGTGCACCAAACTGATGAACCCCGGCGCGGGCGACCGCGACCGGGGTTTTTTCGTTCCGGCAACGGTGGCTATGAAAGGCAGAATTCAAGGACGATGGCGGCTGAGGACTTCGCGACCACAGTATGAGCCAAGCCACATGAGCCGATTGGATCTGGGTCGCATCGCTCCCGTTGACAACCTCCAGGCGATGGCCGACCGTTTGCTGACGTTTCGGGTGCACCATGCGTTGGGGTCAAATTCTCGCAATCGGACTATGCGTCTCGCTGCCGGCGAGCGCGGCTGCGGAATTCTGCGATTGGTGCGGCTGTCGCGGCGGGCCTGGCTGGCGCGGGCCCAACGGCAAGTGCGTCGGCCATGCCGCCCTCAAGAAGGTCTGTGGCTCGCCACCCGATCCGGCGCGATGCACCTACGAAGCCGGCGGCAGAGAGCGCGTGGCGCCAAGTGTCGATCCTAAAAAAAACAATGACGAGCGGCAGGGCGCCATCGAGACTGTATGCGATCCTGACAGCGGTCCTTGCCCTGACCTCGGAAGCGTCCAGCGTCCTGCCCGGCCCGGTGCCGGCGAGCAGCCTGCAATTCGCCCTTGAAGCGGAAGCCGGGATCGCCGGCCAGGTCATTCAAACGAAGGACCTCGAGCTGCTGGCGGACGAACCGCAGCACCGTCCAGAAGTTCATGTCTTCCTAGATCGACTAGAACGTCTAGAGCAGCCAGCATATGCAGATCTACTAGATCTTCATGATGTTGAAGTCGTTCGCTCCGACGTCCGCAGGGCGCTTCTCCCCTCGGGGCCTTTAGGCATTAGTCGGCTTCCCGTAGTATCAGTTGCGCTGTCTCTGGCTTCGCGCCGGTTCCGTAGCAGGCTGTCATCGCCGCTGCTTCGGCCACAAACCACAGATCGGCGATTTTCATCTCGCGCGCTGTCGTGGTTGCAAGCGGTGTCGAGCTTGCGTCGTACTGTTCTTCTGGAACCAACGCACCGCGCACGTCATCTGTCTCTCGCTTCCACATTGCGAGTGCCACTTCACTGGCCGTCGTACCATGACTTGCAAATATGACATGCGCGGCCGTCACGCCAGCCTGGATAGCGTCGGCGGACGCGCCTGGCGCGTCCATTGTCAGAAAGCGCTTCGTCACAATATGTGCTCCTGATTTGCGCTAAACATAGCAGGGACTTGGTTCGATGACGACCGCATGTCAACGGCGTCCAAATTCAAACTGAGACGCTACCTGGCACCAGCCCACCTTTGGTTGCCCAAGCGGCTCGCCTCAGGGCCATCAATCCAACTGGCTCCGCGCGCCGGTCCACAGCAACTCGACAAAGCCCATTTTTTTCGGCTTCGTTTTCACGCCTTTGATATCCTCGGCGGTCGCAAGGCCGAATGTCGTGAGCATCTTCTTCAAGTCCGCTTCGCTGAAAGTGGAAAACATCTCGCGGAACGCTGCCTGATCGTGTCGCTGAGCGGCGATCACCGGATCGACGGCCGGCGCGGCTTCAGTCCCCTGAAACAGCACCGGCGTGCCCACGGCGTCGAGCAGGCGGCGGGCGAAAACGGGATTGGTCGCGGCTTCCTCGCGCACCACGGTGAAAAGGCGATCGAGGGCTTCGCTTGGGCTGATCGGACTCGCTGTCATCGGGCTTTTCTCTCCCTCGGCAAAATGAAGGCATCTACGGCGTCGGCCAGGTGCGGCAGCTCACTCGCGAGCGAGCCATATTTGTCGCGCATGGAACGGTACGAGTCGGGCCGAATTCGGTGCGTGGCTCGCCGAACGTTCACCGAGTCTGGCACCGGGCGGTTGAACATGTTGAGGCGCACGGCGCCGGATCGAATCCGGTCGAGCATCTGGTGCTGCACCGGATCGCCCATGCGGAAGATCGCGGGCAGCACCTTGAGCACGAAGTGCCCCGCTGCATCCCGCTCCTGCGCGAGCACGATTTTGATGAAGTCCTGCAGCGCCTTCATCGAGATCTCGTCGAGCACCGTCGGCGCGATGACGAACTGCGAGAGGCGCACGCCGGCGAGCGCCAGGGGCCCTGTCCCGGCCGGGCAGTCGAACAGAACGACGTCATAGCTGCGGCCGATGCGCTCGAGCTCGGGCGCGATGGTCCGCGCGAGCGCAACGTCGAGCGTCGACCGGTGCCGTGCGCGGATCTGATCCTCGAGTGCCGGGAGCGCCGTCAACAGCGCCGACGCCGACGCAATGAGATCGACGCGACCGGGGCCGCCACCATCGCGAAGCTCAACAAGATCGCTTGCGCGGGCGCTGATCGCCTGACTCAAATGGATGGCGCGGCCGTGCGCGACTTGATCGAGGATTGCATGCGTCGAGCGGCCTGCAGCGGCGGCGCGTGTGGCCCCCAGTGCCGAAAGTAGCATCGTCGACGCGCTAGCCTGCGGGTCCATGTCGATCACCAGCACGCGACGCGCGAGGGTGGCTGCGAGGCCCTCGGCAATCAATAACGTCGACGTCGATTTCCCGACACCGCCCTTGTGGTTCGCGATCGCGACATGCACGGCCATCAAACGCCCCCTCGCAGCCACGATTGCAGCCGCTCGCGGGCATGCGGCTCGAAACGGGTCTCGATGAATTCGTCGACGGCCTCCGGATCCGGTACGTGCCGAGCGGAGCGGAGGCGCACCGTGTAGCTGTCGCTGTTGGCTGGGTCGTCGAAAGTAATGAGGCCGACGCCATGGCGAGCGCAGCGGTCGTGGATAAGCCGGCAGAGCGGTTCGGCCTCGGCGAAGCCCGGCCGATGCCACGTCAGCCAGGTGAAGTGCACAAGCGCGGCGTGGCTCAACGCTTCATGCACGGACGTCGGGTCGCAATTGGTGTCGGTCTTGACCTCGAAGGAGTGCAGGTCGAGCGTCCACGTCGGATCGTATTTGAAGCGGCGCACGGCCGCGAGTGCGAGATCGGGACGGGTCCACCGCGCATCGTCAGTGCCGCCCCTGGCCGTCGCCGTGACGGCCGATACGGTATGCAGCTCACCATAGCGCGGCGCGAGCTGCGCTCTGAAGCGCTGCTCGATAAAGTCGTGTACGCCCGGATACAAGTCGCGCTCGGCCATGGCCCCGCCAGCCAGGAGGATCAGACGGCGGAATGTGGCACGGGCCGTGCGCCGGGCGCAACGATGCTGGCAACGAGAAATCACGCCTAGGCTGCTCGATACTCTTTGTCCGATTGTACTCGATGACCAGTGAACCCCCGCCCGGCGGCGGGAGTTCACGCGCTAGCGGCATCCGGCGCGGCGGCGAGTGCATCGATGCTTGCGCGGAACGCGCACCAGGGACCTTGATTTCTCGCCTGCCACGAACCGACGTCGCATTGAATTCGAAGATCGCCGAGGCACGTCGACGGCTGTTGCATGATGCGCGCGGCGATTCCGGTCCTCGCGCACTCCAACGCTTCAAGCTCGGCATCGATCCGGCCGGTTCCGGAGTCAACGGCGGCGCGCTCGATCGCGGCCTCATACCCGGACGCAACGGCCGCGCGGGCGCGGGCACTTGCCGCTGCCTTGGCGCTCGACGCGCGGGCGGCGACCTCGCGCCAACCCGCCGACGAGATCCATGGGACGTCGAGCCCAGAGCCGGAAAAATGCGTCTCGACGTGCTGGGTCGGAGCGAACCCGACACCGGCCCATATGGACGCGGGCGGCGGCGGCGTGAGTTCGATTGCACGCGCGTTCGCTGGTCCCAATTCGGCCTCAAGGCTGGCAATTCGCGCGGCGACTGTCTGGTACTCAACCCACAGGCCGGCGATCGGCGTGGCGGCGGAACTTTCGATTTCCATCATGGCGTGCCCCTCACTGCCGAACAACGGCGGCGGCCGGCGCCGCGGCGAGTTCTGCGCGATCGTCACGCGCCTCGGTGAAAACACGCTCGGCATTTCCGAGGCTCTCCAGCGACGTAAGGAGCGCCGCAGCATGATCGCGCAGAGCGCCGTGCTCGGAGGCCCAGGCCAGCCGCGCAAAAGCAAGTTCCACAAGCTCGATGCGTGAGATGAGCCCCGCATGAGCATCCTCGAGCGCTCCAAGCAATGCGCGCACCACGTCAGGATCTCCACTGAACGAGAGCGCCAATGTCTCGGTCGAGCTCTTCTCAGCGATCATCGCCGCAATTCGCTCTCCACACGAGCCAGCCGAACGGTGGTCCATCATGCGATTGAGCCTCCCCAGGGCCGCTCCCTTCGGAACGGCCTCCCAGCTCTCGCTTGGAGCTGCGGCGCCTTCTGTTGTCATCGTCTCGGTGGTGGCCATGGCGGGTACTCCTCTGCATCAACAATTATTGTTGAACGTGGCACGCAACTGGGGATGCAGCAACAATTATTGTTGCCTATCCCCAGGCACCTCGTAGGGATGGGAGCATGATCACTCCCGCCCAATGCCGTGCAGCGCGAGGCCTTCTCAATTGGAGCCAAGGCGCCCTCGCCGAAGCTGCGGGCGTCGGACTCTCGAGCGTCGTCGACCTAGAAAAGGAGCGCCGTGCGGTGTCCCAGGAAATCAAGGGGAAGATCCGGGCGGCAATCGAGCGCGCTGGCGTCCAACTCCTCGACCAGAACGGAAACGGCGACGGTGCGCGGCTCACCAAGCCGAGCAGTCTCCGACGAAAGAGCCGTTGAGATGCAACAGCCCGTTGCATCACTGAGCCAACCCCACCAACCGATTCCAAAGACTCGCAATTTTTGCACCACCAACGACCACTTGAGCATTGAAATGCAACCCTTTTTCGAACACTCACCTAGCCACCTTTCGGGGCTGTGTAGCCCGCATGGGGTAATTTCGGCCTGGAGGGACCCGTTGAACCCGATCAGTTTCAAAGAGTTGGAACAGGATAACCGGGACGATCGATCACCGTGCTTTGTTGATTGCCGCTACCATGAGCCGGACCGCCGTCGCCTTGACCTTCACCTCGGCCACCCGCACCACGTCGCGCTGGACCTCCGCCTCGTGCCGCTTGATCTCGCGGGCCATGTTGGGCCCCCACAGCGGTGCGATAGGGAAGCGGCCACGTCCGACCCGCTTGAACAGCAGATCGCCTCTGATACTGCGCTTGCCGCCTCGTATCATGAACGTGCCAACGGCCATCTGCGGCCGGTTCCAGGCCGCGTGCGTACCACCAGGGTCGGACTTAGACCACTTGGCCCCGAAGTTTGCAGTCGTGATACGGCGATGACGGTCCGTTATACTCAGCACAGCGGTCATCGTCGCCGGAGTCGACCACGTCATTCGCATGCCCTTCTCGGTCTCGGCGTACGACCGTATTCCGGTCCACGCCTTGAGCTTGCGCCTGAGCCCCGTTTTCAGCGTCCGCGCGCCATCGTTCACCGCCTGCGAGATGATACCGTGACCCTGCCCGATCGCCACCGCGACGCCGTTTAAGCCCTTGGCCAGCCGCCACATGTCCGTGAGGTCGACCACGATGCCGACCGACGCCGAGCCACCGAACCGAGCGATCTCGTTCTTGCGGGCGAAGTTTGCGACACGCACCCCACCAGCCAAGAGACCGGCCTTGTGCGCGCTCCTCAAGCCCGACCGCGACATCGCGACTGGCGCCGATGACCTGCCAAGGGAACTTGCGCGAGCGAGGGTCTCGGACCCATGCGTCACAACAAACTTGCCACCCTTCATCCGCGCGATCGGCAGTGCCCCTGCTGACCCGATCATCGGCCCAATTGGCACCTTGATGCGGTCGAGCCGTACAGGCGCCTCAAAATGTCCGGCCTTAGTCACGGCGCGCCCCCTTCGATGTCCATCGTCGACGTGCCGCGCTCGAGTTTGAATTCGCCGCCCCGCTTGTCGGTCACAGTTCCACCGCCATCGACCTTGACGTCGATTTCCATCCGACCGAACCCCTGCACTTCAACCCGGGTTTGTCCGGAAACTGTGAGATTTCCCGGCGTGCTGCCAGGTCCATATCCAGGATCGAGATCACGCATCAGCGGCGCTTCGAACGGCTCGCCGACGACCGGCGGCCGAACCGCCGACGGCGGACTCGGTGCGACCTTGGCGCCCGACGTCGGCGGCCCGATCGTGCTGTCGTCGCCGACACCAAATCCGAACATGGTGCTGTCGGTGGCCGGCTTGTCGACAGTCCCGGCCGCCAGGTCTTCGGCGTAGCCAATGACACGGGGCACGCCTTTCCGCACCATGCCGATCGCACTCGAGATGGCGTCGAGGTAGACCTTCACAGCGCGGAGCGAGAGCACCAGCACGCTATCAGTCCCGTCGAGCCCGAATAGCTTCTGTACCTCGCCTGAGACTTTTCCGGCGGCGGTCGTCACATCCCCCACCGCGCCGCCCAGTTCTCTGAACACGCCGCCGAGCGCGCCGAGAGTTTCGCCGATTGGCGTCGTCGGGATGACAGGGCCCAGCTCGCCTACCGGCGATCCGAGTTGAAATGCTGATCCCAGATCGGCCAACGCCAACAGACCGCCCCCGGCCAGCAGCTTTGCCAGCATCGGCGCGCCGGCCAGCGCGGCGCCTGCTGCGCCGATGCCAGTGGCCAGGGTGGCGAACCCGGCGCCCATCGTCGTGATGGCCCAAACACCAGCAGGGACGGCAACGAGCGCGCCGACGCCCATCACGATCTTGTTCAACACCGACGTGTCGGCCTGCGACAGCCCCTTGAGCGCGCTTGAAAGCCCGCCTAGCGCTTGTGTCAGAACACTCTCTGAGCCCGCCGCAAACATGCGATCCCGCAGCACGCTCCACGCCGCTGCAAAGCGATCCATTTCCGTATCGAGCGTGCCGATGGTGAACTTCAACCGACGCTCTGTCGCGCCGGCCAGCTTCTTCTCGGCCTCGGCCCGCTTCTGCCGGTATAGCGCCATCGCGTTCTTGAGGCCTACGCCCTGTGCCAAACGCTGCTTGCCGAAGATCTCGGAGTCGGTGGCGAGCGAGGTGTTTAGCGCGCCCAGATGTTCGAACATCTTTTCTGGGTCCATCTTGGACACAGCACTCGATACGTGCTGCTCGACGGCCGCCGTGATCTCCTTGCGCTCCTGCGCCTGGCCCTTCCCGATCCCGAGCGACGAGATGATGTGCTTCGTAAGACCGTCGCGCCACTCGGACAGCTCAGCGAACTTCGACGGGTCAGCGAACTGCCCGAGCCCCGACACGCCGCGACCGAACAGTCCGTGCAAGCGCTGGCCGAGAGAGGACATATCGCCGAGCTTCGACTGGTCGATCTCGAACAGGCCCTCGAGCGTGCCACCTTCAGCGCGGAACGCCGCTCGCGCCTTAGGTGACAT
This sequence comes from Hyphomicrobium sp., assembly GCA_022843145.1. GTDB lineage: Bacteria > Pseudomonadota > Alphaproteobacteria > Rhizobiales > Hyphomicrobiaceae > JAKAML01. Next base: position 224,802 of record JALHOF010000003.1, on the reverse strand, counting down.
CGTCACCATCCGCGCCATCAACGTTCGCGCAGCCGTGCCACCTTCTTCGGACTTGAAGCCGAGGTCCGCCAGCGTCGCACCCATAGCGGCGATCTCGGCCTCGGTCTGACCAATGGCCTTGGCGATCGGCGCGTAGATCTTCAAGAACGTGAAGAAGCCCTCTGTCGAGTCGGTCGAGATGTTCGGCGCGACGGCGAGGAGGTCGGACGATTTCGAGAGCGACTCCTGCACCTGCTCGCGGGTGTCCATCTGGTAGCCCAGCGCGCGCGAAGTCTGAATCAGCCGCTCGGCCATTTGTCCGACCGGGATCTGGTTGACGCGCGCCGACTTGCCGAGCACGTCGAGACCGTCCGCGAGGATCTTCGCGCTCAGACCGCCCTGCACCAGTTCCTTGGTGCCCTCGAGCATCTGGCCGAGCGTGTGGCCGTAGGTCAGCGACGCCGCCTCGACCGACTTGTTGATCTCCGTCATCTCGTCGGCCGTCAGCTCGCCGGCGGATCGTATTGCCGTGCGCAGCTTGCTGACGTTGTACTGCGCCGCGAACCCGAACCCGCCGAGGCCGACGCCGGCGCCGAGCAGCCCGAGCGTCGCCGTCTGCCCGAACGCTCCGATCGCAGCGCCCGCCGTCCGCACCCGGCCACCCAGCGCATGCGCGTTGGCCGCCACCCTGGCGAACACGCCCGACGCGCGGTCGACGGCGGAGATGACTGCTGTCGCGTGGAGTTGCGTCACGTGTGAGGCCTTGTCTCAGCGGCTTCTATTCCTGGCCCTTTCGAGTACATCGATGCGGGCCTCGTGATGGGCGACGAACTGCTGATGCCAGTAGGCGATGCGCGTTGGCGGCGCCTTCTCGACGTACGCTGGCTCTACTCCGAAGAAGCAGACCAGTTCAGCAGATCGCTCCGGGACTTTCCCACCGCGAACTCGATCACCATCATCTTGATCTCAGCCGCGACGGCCGAGGCGTCCTTCCCGCGCAACTGGCGCAGGATCGCCTCTTGCTGGCCGGTGAGCCGGCACATCCAGCGCATCAGACGATTGGGGTCCTCGACCGTCTCGACCTTGGCTTCCGAACCGTCAGGGTTCCCGGCGTACTCATAGCGCCGGACAACCGGGCCGATGTCGCACCAGTCGCCCATGTTGATGTGCCGGACAAAGAGCGTCTTGATCACGTCACGGTGTCCGGTGATCGGGTTGCCGAGATGAACCTCGACCACGACCTCCGCGGTGGTCCCTGGCCGCATACTCCCGATGTGAACCCCGTTGAATGCTGCGCTCTCCGGCTCGGCTGCGCTTCCGCTGATCATTCAGCTCTCCTGTGTTACTCTCGTTTCGGTCCTACCGGAGGTCGCGACGCGGAACTGGCGCGCCCCCAATCTCACATTGCCCCAGCGCCTACACGCGTCGGCGGTCACTCACTGCGAAGCGCTCTTTCTGCCGCTCGATGTTGGCCAACGGACGCGCGGCCTTGCGCGCTACTTTTTCCTGCTCGGCCCTCTCTGCAGCGGCCCTTTCGGCTGCCAGCCGATTGGCCTCGGCCTGCTGCGCTGCCAGTGTCGCGGCCATGCGCTGCGCCGTCTCCGCCGCCGCCGCCACAGCAGCGGTGGCCTGCTGCACCATCTGCCTTGCGTCACTCGATTCCATCCTGCTACCTCCTGATGCTCTGGGTTGAGTGTGAGCCGCGCTGCGGCCGCCGCTGGCGTCCGACCTCGGCCCTGGACCCGATGCCTTCATGCGCTTCCGAATGTGTGCGAGCAGTTCCGAGACGCTCGCAACGCCATCGACGAGACGGGCCGGACTCGCCGTCTGGCCCACATAGGCGCGGGCGCCCAGCGCTTCGACTGCGCTCTCGGACATCCGCCGGTGCTTCGCGACGTGGCGGACGAATTCGCGGTAGGCGTCGCCGATGTGGCTTGCGATTTCGGCGCGTGCGCCGTGCGTGAGCTGTTGCGACGGGTGACCCGCCGCTTTGTTGGCCGGCTCGCAGATGATCGTCGTGTCGACGCCCATCTGATCGAGCGCGCGGGCGACCGATCGGTGCACCATGATGACGCCGATGCCACCGACCTCGCCGGTGCGGGTGACGAACACCTCGTCGGCACAACAGGCGATGGCGTATGCGGCCGACACCGCCATGTTGGCCGCGAGCGCCGTGACTGGCTTCTCCCTCTTAAGCTTCTTTAGCTCCTCGGTGAGATCGTAGATCCCCGCGACCATGCCGCCGGGGCTGTCGATGTCGAGTACGACGGCCTTGATTGCCGGGTCCTTGGCCAGCCGCTGAAACTGCTCGGCGAGCCCCTCGTAGCTCGTGACCATGCCGTAGAGATCGCCGAGGAAAGCTCCACGGTCGACGAGCAAGCCTTGCACGGTGACGAGCGCGATGCCGTCGTCGGTGACGCGGAACCGTGAGCGCATGTCCTGAGAGCCGACGAATTTCGACCCTGTGATGTGACCGGCCGGATCGAAAGAGCGCTGCTCGAGGGCCGTTCGCAATACCTCTCCGTGCCGCGCTGGCATCGCCAACGGCACACCGAACAGCTTGGCACCCAGCGCATAACTTATTGCGGACGTCGCTCGCCTGCTGGCATTCTGAGGACTTTCAATATGGGTCACGGTAGCCCCTTGGTTATGCGGCGGCGCGAAGGATGATGCCCAGCGCGTTGAGCGCGGCGATGGCGGTGTCCTTGTGGCCCTGCGTGGTCACGCCGGCGCCCCATCGCAGCTCGAGCGCGATGATCTCGGCTGGCCCTCGCACCAGCAAGACGGCCTCGGGCCGGTCGGCGCTCGTCGCATCGATCGAGCCCGACAGCAGGATGGCGGCGGCGTTCTGCGAGCCATCGACGCCGGCGGGGTTGTAGCTGGTCCACTTGCCGGACGCGGTGATCTTGCCGAGCACGCGGCCGAGCTCGACGACGCCGGTACCAGACGCGATGATGCCGCCTTCGCGGCAGAAGGTGCCATACTCGTGCTTCACCAGATCGGAATAGGTGCGGGGCTCGTGGAACGTCGCGGTGCGGATCGGTCTCGACATTGTGGTTTTCCTCTGCTGTTAGCCCGCTCGGCGGGCGCGGTTGGGTTTGGTGCGGCCGATGGACTCGGTCGAGCCGGCGACCCGCTCTATTTCCGGTGTCGGAAGGATCTGGGCGACTGATGCCGCCTGGGGCGCGTCCACCGTCCCAAGGTCGAGAATGGGTTCGTTGTTGTCGTAGGCGGCGCCAAAGGCTGCAAAGTAGTCGGCGGGCGTCGGCGGCTCGTTCAGCAGGATGCCGCATTCGTTGGCTACGAGCGCGTCAGCGGCGGACTTCGACACGAGCGCCAGGTTGACGACCTGGCCGTTAATCTGAGTACGTATCCCAGATACCACCTCCATCCCTTTGCCACGCACGATCACCTTGACCAGCGGATCAATCCGCTTCGCAGCTTGCGACGCCACCAGCAGGTCGGCCACCTCGGCGGGCACAAATCCCATCCACCCCGCCGGCACAGTCCGTTCATCCGCAGAGCGATACGAGTACCGGAACCGCCGGCTTGATTTCACCAGTGTATCCGACGGGGGGGCGGGCCTCGGCGGCGGCGCCGGGTCCAGCATGGCGGCGACGGAATCGTAGATCGAGGCAGCGCGCCGGTGCAGTTCTGCCGCGGCCAGGTTGGGCTCGGGGCCCCTCAAGGCTTCGATCACCGCCGCGCGATTGCCGACGTCGAGCGGCTTCAGCTTATCGATCAAGTTGGCGACGATCGGCGCCACAGCCTCGATAATGCCGGCCGCCTCCATCAGGCCGACGATCGAGCGCGCAGCCGCTTCCTCGCCCTTCGCCCTTTCGGCCGACAAGGCGGCCTGATCGCGACGGCGCCTCAACTGCTCCAGCGCGGCGTCGGCAACCTCCCGCTCGAGACGCTTCATCGAGATGCCATTGATCGCCGCCGGCGAACCTTCGGCCATCGCGTTGATGGCCGCACCCCGCATCCCATCGGCTTCTGCGGCGATGTCCGAGATGCGCTGTTCCAGTTCAGCGATCTGCGCTTCGATTACCGCCAGCTCACCCTCGCGGGCCTCGCGACCGGCGCGGGCTTCGTCCAGCCTCTCATCTGCTAACGTCGTTGTCACAGTGTTCTTCCTCCTCAGGCTGCTGCAGCGAGCACCGCGGCCGCAGCCGGCATGCGCGCGCGTTTCGGTTTCGACGGCGCGGGCTTCGCGCCCAACGCCGGCGGAAATTTCGCGTTCATGACCTCGGCAAAATCGACGTCTGGAATCGCATAGGCGCGGACCCTGCGGCCATCGAGATTCCGGTACTCCTTGCGGATGCCGAGCAGCGCCATGAAGGCCACAGCGACCGGTTGCCAGGCACGAGGCTCGACGCCCAGCTCGCCGCACATCTCGTGATAAGCTTCCATGAGTTCGACGGCCGAAACTGTCTTTCCGCGGATCCCTTGTGGATCAGGAGAGAGGGACCATTCCGCGAGGCATGCAGCATTCTCTTCGACCGTTCGCGGCCGGCGGCGCTTCGGCGCCGCGACGCAACCATCGTTGATGCCGCCGGCGATGACGCGGGCCGTGACCCCCGCAGCCACCGCCGGCGCATCGCTGTCGTCATGACAGCGAACTGAATTGTTCGACATCGCCAGGCGCGATCGTCCCGCCCAGCGCACGATGGCGAGCAGCACCCCGCCCGTTGGCAAGCCTGCGGCGAACCCGAACGCAACGGGTGCTAGCATCGCGGCGTCGATCATGCCCAAATCCTCCCGTCCCCCACCCGGATGATCCCTACCGCAGCAACCGGAGTCGCTGCCGGCGCGAGAAACGACCGCGGCATATGCGCGGCATCGCCGCCCGGAATCGCCGTTTCCTCGCGACGCTCGGCGGCGTCGAGCGCTATCGTCGGCAGTGCCCGCGTGCATGCCGCTGGCGCGTCGCTATTGAGCTGCCCGGTATCGCCATTACGCATCGTCGGCCCCTCCACGCTGAAGCCTCGACGCGCCATGAGTCGCCGTCACATTCAAAGGAGCCGCCAAGTACGCCGCGCGGAACCGCTCATCATTTTCGAGCCACCACTCCTCCGAGAACGGCGCCGCCTTGGCGCCGGCCGGTCGCAGCGACCGCGCACTGGAGCGCGTCGCGGCTGAACTTGCTGAGGCCTCCAGATGGCCGGTGCGCCGGCGCCGTGACGTCGGCACGGGGAGTTCATAGCGACCGCTCGCGATCCGCCAGATCGTCTGCCGCGGGCGCTTCAGGGCACCGGCAATTTCCAGCACAGTCCGCCCCTGGATCAACATGTCGCGAACGCGATCCAGTTCGGCCGACGTGATGCGGGGCTTGCCACTCATTTTGCAGCTCCACCAGCGCGAGCATCGACGGTGATGTGATCCGGCAGCAGTCGCGCCAAGCGTCGCAGCAGGGCATGCTCGCCGCCGGCCCTCAGAACGTCGCGCACATGTGCCTCGATAAGATCGAGCGCGGCGTTGGTCGGGTCCTCGATCTCGAGCGGCTCGCAGCGGTGGCGGCTCGCCGCGGTCCTCGCCAGCGCGAGCTGCGACGTCGGCGCGGTGGTTCGGTTGCGGCGGGTGCGGGTCATGCGTCCACCGTTGCCACGGGCGCGGCCGTTCTGACCGTCGCGCGCGGCCATTCGGCGCGAGCCGCCAGCTCCAAATCCGATTCGTAGCGCTGGTTGACCCAGCGCCGTTTGAAATCGTTTTGTATGGCGATCGTCGCACGATCGCCGTCGACGGTGACCACCATGCCATCGAACCAGGCCATCGTAGCGGCTGCGCCGATCCGGCCGACGAGTCGCCGCGTCAGCGCCACCGCAGGGTCGGCGGCATTACCGGCTGTGACGGCTGCTAGCCAGGCGTCGACGGACAGCCCCTGCGCGGCGTTCGGCTCGGCCGCTACGCCAGCTGCCAGGCGATGTGCGATGGTGCGTGCAGTCCGCGCCAGGGCGGCGACGGACGGCAGGTCGCGGACCCGTTCGACGCGGCACTGTTCGGCCACGGTGCCGAGGACGTGCGCTGGCCATCTGCCCAGTTGGTCGGCCACGTCTCGAACGTAGCTGGCACCGTGCACACCAGCCGGCGGATTCAACGTGCCGACCAGCGGCACCAACAGGTTCGCGGCGACGTGGTGCCGGTCGGGCGACCCGATCAGGTCGAACACCGCGTTGCGGGCGGCCAGATCCCACGCGCGAGTCCAGCCCCGCGCGTTGACCACAACTACCGCCCGACCGACCGCCCCCTCCCCCATCGGGCCGACAGCCACGGGCGGGGTGGGGGTGGGTTTTTTTCGGCGTTTGTCGGCGACAGTCGGTGCGCGCGCGTGTCTATAGTGGGGGGGTGCACACGGCGGTTGTGCACTGGTGTCCGCGTGGGGTGTGCACTGGTGCACACCGGACAGTGCACCCCGTTCGGCATGGGGTGCACTCACCATTGTGCACCCCGCGTCGGCCTTCCGATCGCCGGGCGGTTCCTCGACACTGTCGTCGTCGCGGTCCAGCGCGACACTGTACAGGCAGAACGATTCACCGGATTCGGACTGCGTGCGCTGGCGTAGGTAGCCCCACGCAACCAGGTCCGCGAACGCGCGGTTGACCGTGTTCCGATGGCACGCCCAGCGCTCGGCCAGTTCGGACTGCGACACCCGCAACCAGCCGCGCTGTCCGTTCTGCCGGCCGACGTGCGCCATGATGCGTAGGTGCGTGACGCCGCACCGCAAATCGTCGGCTAGGCGACCGGCTGAAATCGTCAGGCGCGCATCCGTCAGTGCGTCACCGCGGCCGTCCCAGACCCGTTCGACCCCCAGCCGCTGGCGACGTTTGGGTGTGATCGTACGGTCGGGCGACCGGGCCTCGGGTTGCGGATGTCGGAAATTTTTGCGCACGGCCCCTCGCACGAGTTCCATGCGACGGCGGATTGCTGTACGAATCAGGCTGCCACCACTGATCAGCGCGCACCGTCGCGTTGTCCTACGAGCCGCCGGGATCACACCCGGCGGCTCTGGCTTTTACGCGGACGCAACAAACGCAACTAACGCAACGGGATCGGCTGACGGCGGCACCCAGCGCCGCTAGTCAGCAAACCTGATCGGTTCCACCGGACTCACCAACCGCGCGCGCAGCCACGCGTCTACGTCGTCGCGCCGATACAGAACGCGGCGGCCACATTTGATCCACGGCGGCCCGATGTTCCGCCCACGCCAGACGGACGGTGTGCGTTCGGCCAATCGCGCATACTGCGCGAACTCGGCGCTCGACATGTACGGCCCGGTCGGCGGCGCTACCAGTTCGGTGCGACCGACTGCGTTGTGGCTATCCACGGCAGACTCCGTTTGAACACGGCGACATCTGTTGTCGTCTGTAGGCGATGCGGTTACGATTCGCCGGGACACGGGTGCATGGATCGGTGTTCTGATCGGAGGGGCAGGTGGCACGTCGGGAGCGGACCACGCCGGGTGACGAGTTCCCCGGCCACGAGATTGTCCAGCACACGCGCTTCATGCGCAGCGCCAGATCCGTGCGGCGCGGCACCAAGCGGCTGAGAAATAAATCCGATGGGCGGACCGGTGAGTGGGACGTTCCTCCGGATGAGGTCGTTCCGTTACAGCGCGGACTGTCGTGGAGTGAACGCACGGCCCATGCGGATCCAGCAGGGATCGATCGGACGCCGAACGACACCTACCGACTTCTGAGCCACGCTTCGGAGGCCACGCGCGACCCTGCGTTCAGCAATGCCATGTCGGCCATGATCGCCTGGGGCATCGCCGGCCCGGGATCCGCAGAGCTGCTCGACCAGATTGAAGGGCGCGTATCTGACCAGGAGAACCGACTGCCACAGCGGGTCGAGGCGGCGCTTGCCGACGGCCTTCGAATAGGGGAGGCGTGTCGGCGGGTCGTCTGCGAAGCCCAGCCCGAGGTCGACTCTCGTGACGATGGCGGCGACCCACTCGTCGCCGCGACCGCTCGCGTTAAGAGGTCCTTGGAGCGCTGGCGCAATGGCAATCAGCCCACCGGTGATATCGGCACCACCGTCCGCGTAATCTCCCGTAGCGACATCTGGCAGATCCTTCAACAGCATGTCGGGCTGTTCAAGCTCGCCAAGCTGACGAGGCGCGCGCCGGACAACGCCGAGACTCGCCGGCAGATCGAAAGCGGCGTTCTTGTCCGACTTCCCTGGTAGAACTCAAGTGCTCGGACCCGTGTTCGGGCGACTCGCATCGCCGGCTCTCTACGCTCCCTCCTAGAGCAACAGAGCACTCCGCGAGACGATGCCCGCACCCGCCATCACAACCGCCAGGATCGAGCGCGCGCTGCACGCCGCGGCGCGGATCGTGGCGGCACCCGGCGGCGAGGTCTACGCTGCGATTTTCGAGCGGATCGAAGGTGAACTCGCCCAGCGCGCGAGCCGACAGGACGCCGTGGCCCGCGCCCGGGCCATGCTCGCCGCCCGCGTCGATCACGCGGCTTAACCCCACACCTTCGCCAGCCACTCCGCCCGCTGCGCGAGGCTTGGGCCCGATCCATACTCGATGCCCCGAACCGCATGGCCCATCAGAGCATCCTGCACCCGCTCCGGCGCCTCGAGCGCGATCAGTCGGTCCTTGAAGGTATGCCGCAGCGAGTAGAGCGTGTGCTCTGGCGTCGGCCGAAGTCCGGCGGCGCCCAGCGCCTTGTTGACGGTGGCCGAGAGCGAATCCGGCGCGTCGCGGTAGCGCGGGAATCCTTCGCGGTGCTCGGTCATCACCTCAAGCGCGATACCGACCAGCGGCATGTCGCGTTCCGACTGCCGAGTCTTCAGCTGGCGCGCCTCTGGCCGAATCTTCACGTGCGGCACCTCCGCCTCGAGCACGATGCGTGCACTGGTCAGTGCCGCCACCTCGGAAGGCCGCAGGCCCGTCGCCGCCACCATGCGCACGATCGCGCGCGCCTCTGCATTGAGCCCGCCAAGCTCACGACCCGGCAATATGCGCTCGCGCACGAACGACGGTTCGTAGGGGATGCGCGGGTTGTGCCGCTCACCGGCGATGCGGACGCCCTCTAACGGCCGCGAGAGGCCGAGCCGCCACGCCTCGTCGAGCGTGCGCATCATGTTGGCGAGGTGGCCGAGATCCTTGTTGGCGCTGCCCTGGTCGTATCCCTCGTCGCGGACGCGATCGAGCCACCACGCACGAAAGTCGAGCGCGTCGTCCCGTGTGATGTCGGCTAGAGGCTTGTCGCCCACGACTTCGAGAATGTTCGACACAGCGCGGAGTCGTGGGTTCCGCCACTTGCGAACCTGATCTGGTGACTTACCGATCAGTTGGTCGCCTGAAAAACCCTCGTAGCTCGAGAACAGCTCGGAGAGCCGCACGGATGGCCGCTGCGCACCGCCGAGCACGGCTGCCACCACCGGCGCCGACCCCACGGCACCGCGATCCTCGAGCGTCTCGATGCGCGCCAGGAGTTCGGAAAGCGGACCAGCGGCGAGATCATCGGCGGGCCGATAGGCGATGCCCATCTGGCGCGCGAGCTTGACGGCGGCAAGGAACCGGTCGGCCGTGCTCGATGGCGCTTGGCCGCGGGCCGCGGCTTCTGAGAGCGCCCTCCAATGGGCCTCGAGCTGGGCGTTGATCCGCTCGGCGATCACGATGGCGGCGGCAAACTCTCGCTTCCCCGTGGTCACACGGACCTCGCCGCGGGTGTCGAGTTGTACTAGATCCGCCGGGACCCGCCGACGGTAGTGCCAGACGCCGGCCCGCCGTCTCAGATAAGCCTTGCCACCAGCCATTTCGTGAGCCTCTCCGAACGACTCCTTGTGCCACAACTTGTGCCACAGAACGTGCCGCAGAGGCCGAATTATTTATTTGAAATCAACAGCGCTTCTGGCTCTGCAATCCTACCCGCGGAGCCATCTTGGCCTTCCATTTCCGGTCTTTCGGTCGAAAACCGGCAGACTCACCGCTTCTTCTGGGTCACCAAGGCGGCTGCGGTCTGCCCCTTTGATTTACTCGTCGCGGCCACCGCAGTGCGCTTACCAGAATGCTCACCACCGGCACGCCCCTCTCGCACGTTGTTCCAGCCCGTGCTGACGATCACAACGTCGGCCGAAATTCCGAAGTGACCTCGGTGTTTCGATGCGCAAGTCTCTGCTGCGGCGTCCCGCATGCACGCGGACGAGCGCGGCTCGGCGACAGGTCGCCGATCTTCGGCGCCGCCTTTTGTGGCGTTCAGGTCAAGTTCTGACTACTGCCCCTGCAGCCGCATGATCGGGCCAGTGTCGGCTCTCGACGCCGATTTCACCGGCTGGGCTGGCTGCGACCGTACAATGCGCTTCCGGGGCTGCGCTTTCGGCACCGCGGCGGTGATCGGCGCGGCGTCCGCCGCCGGGTCGGCATCCTCCGCGCCCGCCACGGCGCGCTCAGCGGCCGAGGCGGCGGCGGCATTTGCGCCAGCCGGCGTTGTCACCGGCGGCAGCGGGGTCGCCGACTGCGCCACCGGCGCGTTCCCCGGCGCGGCTGGAGCGAGCCGCTCCGGTGCAATTCGTTCCGCGACCGCAATCAGCTTGTCGGCATCGCGCATTTCGAGCACGCCCGCCGCCGTGACCACGAAGTGCCCGGCGTTCTCGCCCTTGACATCATAGCGGCGGCCTCGGTTGACGCGGCTCTCTTCCAACTCATCCACCGTCTTCAAACCATTGCGCAGCCGCCACTCGGCAAACACCTTGCCCTTGTCGCGATAGATCGCGAGCCGCCCCGGCACCGCAGGCGGCGACGTCAGCCAGGCGCCGACGATCTGGCGGCGATCGTTGCGCAGCTCGGACAGGTACAGCTCTTCCTCTTCGAGCTTCAGGCCGCTGATGGCGATCTTCAGGTCCGACTGGTAGGTCGCGACCGCCCACGGCGCCTGATCGAGCGCCATGCCGTCGAGATAGAGACGGACCACGACGCGCCCGCTCGCCGCACGCCGCTTGGCGATCAGTCCGTCGGCCAGCCGCTTGATCTCCGCTTCGCTCACGCGACCGGCAAGGCGCACCGAGATGCTGCGCCGCCCTTCGTTGCCGTCCTCGCTGATGATCTTGTAGCTCTCACCCTTGGCTGCGGACTGAGCCAGAGCCTCGCTCATCGGAAGCGCCGCCAAGCCAGCCGCCGAACCGATGGCGACGATCAAGGTCAGCGAGGCGAATGAAGCGCGCATGCGGGCGATCTCTCCAGGTGGTGTTCGGCTCGGGCTTCCTCGGCACCAAGCCGCAGGCTCGTGAAAATCGACGCGGCAGCCACGTGCTGCGCAGCAACAAGCGCTAGATCGTCAAGGTAAACGCGGGATTAACGAATAGTGACGCGGCCGCCAAAACCGCTCAGGCGCCGCGGACCAACCCTACAGAATCATGTTCAGTATAATGGAATATGCTCAACTCGTCCGCTTGAGCCGAATTGAGCCGGCATCTCCCAACGGCCGACCGTCCCGCCACCAAGATGGTGCGAGGCGGCCGGGACTGGGCAGAGCGTTGCATGGCAACCGCAAGGTGGCGGCTGAACCCCGAACACGAAAACGCCGTCCCGGCGTTGGCTGGAACGGCGTTGAAAACTCGAAGACGCGTAAACCGTCGGCTCAGGGCGCCAAGCCGGGAGCCGGCGGCGGGGCGTCCGGGTCCTTCTGGCCGTCGCCGTCGCCCGCGCCGTCTCGCCCGTAGATGTCGGGACGGAATTCGACGCGGCCGCTCGGCTCTGCCCAAGCCGTGATGTAGGCGAAATAGACCGGGATCGGGCGGGTCAGCGTCAAGTCCACGGCCTGTCCTGCCGCCAGCACGTCCTGCACACGGCCCGGCTGCTCCCAGCCCGCTTCGCTTCTGGCGATCCACTCGACGAGCTCAAACACGCCCTGGACGCGCACGCATCCCGCGCTGAACGCACGCCCGCGCTGCTCGAACAGCGGCTTCAACGGCGTGTCGTGCATGTAGACGCCGTGCTCGTTCGGCATGTCGATGCGCACGAGGCCCAGCGCATTCTGCGGACCCGGATCTTGACGGAAGCGGATCGACTTTCCGTCGGCCGTATTCCAGTCGATGTTGGTCGCGTCGATCTCCGGCCCGTTGTAGTTGCCGGTCAGGACGCGAATCTTCTCGTTGGTGATGTACTCCGGCTCCTTGCGGAGCTTGGGAATCAGGTCGAGCGTCGCCACACTCTCCGGCACGCGCCAATAGGGGAAGAAATTCAACGCCCGGATCGATGCCCTGAGTTGCGGTGTCTCGCGTCCTTCACGGCCGACGATGACGCGGTGGCGCTGCACGGATTCGTGGCGCTCGACGGCCTCGAGCTGGAACGCCGGCACGTTGACGAGCACGTAGCGATCATCGAGCCGTTCCGCCAGCAGGTCGCGGATGCGGTTGTAGTTCAGCCTGAGCTGGGCCAGCCGCGCTTCCGCCGAGACGTTCAACACCGCGAACGTCGGGCGATCGATGCGGCCGGTGACGCGGATGCCGTGGCGGCCCTGGAAGCGCCGCACCGCCTGCTCGAGGTCGTCGTCGAACGTATTCGACTCGTAGCCCGTCGACTTGCCAGGCAGATCGCCGCTGGCGCGAAGTCGCCGGCGAACATTCGAAATTCGCTCGTCGTCGTCGCCTGGCCGGATCATGCGATTTGACGGAATGCTCGGCCAGCCGCCTCTCGAGACGATCTGCTCGTACTGTCTGATCGCGCCGTCGAGCGACTGTAGCATGATGTCGCTGCGCCACGGCGTGCTGTCGGGGCGGAGGTCGTCGAGCGCCTCGGTCTTGCGCTCCTTGCGATCCGGTTTGTCACCCTTGCGATCATAGTTCGGTGCGCCAAAGCCCGGGATCTGCTCCCACCAGTTCGCTTCGGCCGCCTGTGCGACTGCGCGTGGGCCGGCCACGAACAGCGCCGTCACGAGCGTGAACGCCAGGACGCTCGCACCGCGCACGGTCACGAAGCGCGTGCGGATGTTCGCTAAGGTCGTAAGTGGAAAGAAGCTCAAGGGTCCGTCGTCCTGATCGGGCTGCGGGGCGTCGCCTGACGCGGTCACTGTGTCACGCCGTTGCTGCGAAGCGATTTCGATGAGTGCGTGCGCTTTTTGGACATGCCGTCGTCCTGGAAACGCGCACGATCGGTGCAGGTTGCATAACTTCTCTTGACCCGTATGGCCAAACAAAGACCGCTTACCAAGCGCCGAGATGCCGCGCCAGTGTCGGCCACGCATCACTGTGTTGCATCCGAGTGTCAGCTCAGATCCGCTGACGAGCTTGACCGAGCATCCTTTTCCAATACTCATCCGCGCCTTAGCGCGCTCATATTCAGAAATGATCCCAACCCGATTGCATGATGTCCATCGGCTGGTTATGCCCATCGAGCACGACGACGCCCGCGCCGGGCCTCATCGACCCGATCGCCGTCACGCGCACGCCCACTGCCGCCGCCGCGCGTTCGAACGCCTGCGCCTCGGCCGGGTCGACCGCCGCCAGAACTTCGTAGTCGTCGCCGCCGGCCAGCATCGCCGTCATCGCCGCTCGCGCATCCGCAGCATTGACGGCGACGACCGCCGCCGACATCGGCAGTTTCGCCGTCTCGACCGTCGCGCCGCAGCCGCTGGCCTTGGCCATGCGGCCGAGGTCCTTGGTGAGCCCATCGGAAATATCCATCGCCGCGCGGGCGTGCGCCATCAGCACGGTCGCGAGTTCGATCGGCGGCTCCGGCCTGAGATAGCGCGCGACGAGCGCCTGCGCGTGCGGCGCCCCAAGCCGCCAGCGCGCCGCCAGATCGGTCTCCGTCCGCACCTTCAACCCCAGCGCCGCGTCGCCCAGCGTTCCGCTGACATAGAGAACATCCCCCGGCCGCGCCGCGCCCCGCCGCACCATCCGTCCCGCCGGCACTTCCCCCACTGCCGTGATCGTTACCGACATCGGCCCCGGCCGCTGATCCGTATCGCCGCCCGCGAGCTCGATCCCGAACCGCTCCTGCGCTTCCGCGAGGCCGCGCGCGAAATCTTCCAACCACGCCCGTCCCGGCGGCTCTGGAAACGCCAGCGCCATCAGATACACCCGTGGCCGCGCGCCCTTGGCCGCGAGATCCGACACGTTCACCGCCAGCGCCTTCCACGCAACATCCGCCGCGCCGTCTCCGGCGAGGAAATGCACGCCCTCCGCCACCGCGTCGGTGTTGAGTACGATCTCGGACCCCGGCTCCGGCGCGAACGCCGCGCAATCGTCTTTGAGCGCGAACGCGCCCGGGAACCGCGCCGTCAGCGGCGCGAAGTAAGCGATGATGTCCGCTTCACTCGCGACCGGCCCTGTGCCGCCTCGGCCCGCTCCGCCGCTCACGGCGCAAAATTGAAGTAGGAGAACACCGTGATCAGCAGCACCGCCGGCGCCGCCATCACCACCGCCTGCCCCGTCCCCGGCTCGCCCGCGCGCCGCTCCGCGAGCACCCGTCCACCCCAATAGAACAGCCAGATCGGATAGGACAGCACCGCCGCGATGCCGAGGATCGTCAGCGGCGACGGCGACGGCCCGGGCGCGCCCAAGAGCGCCGGCGCGAACAGCGCCGCCATCAGCCACGGCATCAGGGCCACCGCCGCGACCAGCGTGCACAGCACCACCAGCCATAATCCTCCTGGACGTTGGCCGCGACCGACCGCCTCGCCCCCCGCCGTCGACGCGCTCTCGCTCATGGCGTCCGCTCCGTGCCCCGCATCATCGCCGCCGCCCTCGGCGCGAAATAGGTTAGAATCCCCGCCGCCCCTGCGCGCTTGAACGCCATCAGGCTCTCGAGCATCACCCGATCGCCGTCCAGCCACCCGCGCTCCGCCGCCGCCATCATCATCGCGTACTCGCCTGACACCTGATACGCGAACGTCGGCACCTTGAACGTCTCCGACACCCGCCGCACGATGTCGAGATACGGCATCCCCGGCTTGACCATCACCATGTCCGCGCCCTCGGCGATGTCGAGCGCCACCTCGCGCATCGCCTCGTCGCTGTTGGCCGGGTCCATCTGATACGTCCGCTTGTCGCCCTTCAGCGTCGATGACGACCCCACCGCATCGCGAAACGGCCCATAGAACGCCGACGCATACTTCGCCGCATACGCCATGAGCTGGGTCTGCGTGTGCCCGCCCGCCTCCAACGCCGCCCGGATGGTCCCGATCCGCCCATCCATCATGTCCGACGGCGCGAGGATATCGGCCCCCGCCTCCGCCTGCACCAGCGACTGCCGCACCAGCGCGTCGAGCGTCGCATCGTTGACGATCTCGCCACCCTCGACCAGTCCGTCGTGGCCGTGGCTCGTGTAGGGATCGAGCGCCACATCGAGGATCACGCCGACGTCGACCCCCGCCGTCTTCACTGCCCGCACTGCCCGGCAGACGAGGTTGTCGGCATTGAACGCCTCCGCCGCGTCGTCCGACCGCTTCTTCGGATCGGTGTACGGGAACAGTGCGATCGCCGGAATGCCGAGCCGCTCCGCCTCGATCGCCGCCGCCACCACGAGATCGACCGACAGCCGCTCGACGCCCGGCATCGACGGGATCGCCTCGCGCTTGCCCTTGCCCTCCAGCACGAACAGCGGCCAGATCAGATCATCCGCCGAGAGCATCGTCTCGGCGACGAGCCGCCGCGACCAGCCCGCACGCCGGTTTCGCCGCATGCGGACGTGGGGAAAGCTCGATGTGCTGGCAGGAGGGGTCCGGCTCGAAATATCGGCGGGTCGGCGCGTGGACATCGGGAGGGGCTCGAATTGCGGTGGATCGAGCCGCACCTTGGCCGCTTGCCGCCGATCCGGCAAGGGGGCGCTGCTCCGGCGACCGCGCGGATGTCTCGTCGGCGCCTGCAACGCCAAAAAAACTCCGCGGACGCGGCTACTCGCAGTAGTTCCTGGTCTTCCGCTCGGCCATGTCGACGTGGAAGTGGTTGCGGTGCGCATTGTTCGCTTCGGGACCGAGGATCGTGCCGAAGATCCGGCAGCCGGAGGCGTGCGCCTCGCGCAAGAACTTGGCTTTTGCCGACGTCTGATCGCGCGACGAAGCTGGCTCATGTGTGATCGGTGTGCGGCCTTTCGTCGTCGGCGGCTGCGTCACGGTTGCAGGCGCCGCCGTCGGCGCTGCCGGCTTGCCGCTCTTGCCCGCGTCCTTCTCCGCGCGAACGCTGATCGCGTTCTGAAACCCGCTCATGGTCGTGCGCGCCGGCACTGGTCCGCCAAGTCGGCTCGGTTCGACCCCGAAGGCCGAACCGCCGCGCGGCTTGTCGTCATCGTCGTCGGGCGCCACACCGGGGATCGTGAGCTTGACCTTCGGCAGCCCCTCCGACAGCGTCGCCCCGCCGTCGCGGAAGCCCAGCGCCGGTCCCGCCGCCCCCGGCTGTGAAGCCAATTCGCTCGGCGCCTTGCCGATCGACGTCCCAGGCGCTCGCGGCTGGCCCTTTTCCTTGGACCGCGCAGCCAACGCCGCGGCCTCTGTCGCCGCCTTCTCACGCGCCTTCTTGTCCGCTTCTGCCTTGGCCACCGCGACCTGAGCGGCGACGTCGCGCGCCGTCAGCCCCCAATCCGCCAGCAGCATCGCCGGGTCGCCCTTGGCGGTCACGAAGCCTCGGATGTCGAGCGCATTGGCCTTTCCGTGCTCCGAAAGCCGGCTCTTGGTGCGGCCGTAGGCGTTTCGGCACGAGTAATCGCTCATCGTCTCGATCTTGATGATCTGTGCGCCGAGATGCGTCTTGGCCAGCGGTTGCAGATCGGTCTTCACCCACGTGTGCAGCGCCACGACCATGTCGCACGTCAGGACCGGCGGCGGCGACAAGGCGACTTCCGGATTGCGTCCGATACTGACGAGGCGGACCGGCGCGGGCGCACCGCAGTCGCCATGGCGCATGGCGGGCTCGGGAATCGTGACAGCGTCAATTCCCTTCAGAATGGCGGTGCAGCGCGCCTTAGCGAGTTCGATCTCGGGCTGCGACCAGGATTGCTGCACGGATTGCGGGTTGGCCAACGCCTCGGCTTCGGCTTTCGCTTCTGGCAGCGTCTTCGGCCACGAACCCGTCGGCGCGACCGTTGCCGCAGGGGTCGGCCCGGCAGCCGGGAGCGGCGGCGTCACGGTGATCGCGGGTTTCGGCGGAGATGATACGGATGGCGCGGTAACCTGCTTGCTGTTCTGGGCCGGCGCACCTTTGGACGCCGAATTATCGGCTGACTTTGTTTGGGCTTGCGAGATCTGAATTTCTGCCGCTGCCGTCGCTTCGGCCGGCTGCCAGACGACAGGCGCCTTCACCGCGTCCACCGCGTCCGAACGCACCGGCTCCGTCGTCTGCGACGCCATGTGTGGCCCGTTGCCGTCGAGAGACGGGCGCAAGGCCGGGGCCAGCGCATCGGACGTGCCGCGTGACGCGAAGGTTCGGAAGCTCGTCTCCTGCAGCCCGCCGCCGATCTCGTCCGAGATTCTGGACCGGTCCTGGGCGTACGAACTTGAATACGCAAATCCAGAAGCGACGAAACCCGTCACCAGCAACAAGCCGACCGTACGTCGCCCCATGCCTACACCCTCTTCATGTGCCGGTAACCTGATCCGCCGTCCTGCAAGCAACGCACGCGCCCGGGGCCTCGCCGTTGGAGGTCTCCCTGCGCAGCAACTCGCGCCGAATCAGTGTCATGATTTTGATCCGATAACGCCTCATTGTATAGCGGCAAAATATGGCGAATTGTGTTTGAGCCCCTCGTGATCGCGGCCAAGCGGTGCACAAGCTGTGCATGGCTTTTCCGCACGAGGAATTGACGGCGCTTGCCAAGTCGCGCTCCACGCCTATGAACACGACGCGCTCCTGCGCTACATAGTTCCCTTCGCTTGCCGGAAACCGCTCGCGCACGCTTGGTGCACACAACGGACCGGCTCACAATAACTGCTCCCGGATCGCTCCTCTTGACCGACACGACATCGCCAACGGCTCCGACCGCGCCAGCGCGGCCCGTCCTCGCCTCGATCGGCCCCGAAATTCGCATCGAATCGCGCGGCGCGGCGGCGGTCGTCACCCTCGACCGGCCGCGCGCGCTGAATGCGCTGACAACGGAGATGCGCGCAAAGCTGGCGAGTGAGATGCCGCGCATCGCGCGCGACCCGATGAATTACTGCCTCGTTCTCCGCTCGGACAATCCGAAGGCTTTTTCATCAGGCGGCGACGTGCGTGAACTGGTCGCCTGGGGCAAATCGGACCCTGCCCGCGCGCGCCGCGCATTCGCCGACGAATATCGACTCAACTGGACACTCGAATGCTTCACCAAGCCGACGGTTTCGCTCATTGACGGCATGGTGATGGGCTCGGGCGTCGGCGTCACGTTGTTCGGCACACATCGCGTCGCGGGCGAAGGCTATCGGTTCGCCATGCCGGAAACCGCGATCGGCCTGTTCCCCGATGTGGGTGCCGTTCACGCCTTCGCCCGAATGCCCGACGAGATCGGCATGTATCTGGGCCTCACCGGGCGCACGATTGGTCGCGCCGACGCCTTCCATCTCGGGCTCGTCACCCACTGCATCGCGGCGACCGAGCACGGCATGATCGTCGATGCGCTTGCCGGCGCATATCCGGTCGATCAATTGCTCGACAGCCATCATCAGGACCCGGGGCCGTCCGAGCTGTTGGCTCGCCGTGGCCTCATCCAGCGCTGCTTCTCGGCACCGGACGTCGCGGACATCATCGCGCGGCTCGATCAAGCCGCACACTCCGAAGGCGACCGCGCCGACGCTGACTGGGCGGCCGCCGTCCGCCGCGACCTACTCGCCCGCTCGCCGACCTCGCTCGCCATCACGTTGCGCCACATCCGCGGCGCGGCCGCGCTCGACCTCGATGCCGTGCTCGAGATTGATTATCGGCTGGCGTGCCGCTGCCTCGAAGGCCACGATTTCGCCGAGGGCGTGCGCGCCGCGTTGATCGACAAAGACGGCAAGCCGGATTGGCAGCCCGCGACGAACGCCGACATCGATCCATCCGCGATCGCCGCCCACTTCGCTCCACTGGACGACGGCGGCCTCGCTCTTACACCACGCGACCAGATCCAGGCCCAGCGCTGATCCTCGTCTTGGCCAGGTTCAGTCCGCCGCTCTCGTCGTCGCGTCGAGGCTCGCTTTGGGCGTCGCCGAACACAGTGCTCACGGCAACGTTCATGTCCATGTCGCAGCCGTGCTTCATGTCGCAACATGTCCTTCGACTTGCCACCCGCGTTGATTGCAAAATTCTACCTGAGCGGGACATCGCGCAAAGGTTTCGCGGGGTTTTCAAATAATAACGAAGCATTACCAACTGTTTCAAAATGAAACTGGCAAACAAACCATTCCAGAAAGGGGCCGTTACTATTCTTTTACTATATCTATTGAGGTAAGTTTTAGTTCTCACTGTTACGGTTTGGACAACCCGGAAAACCGGGACGCGTCAAACAGGTATCAGAGGCAGGACAATGAGTATCGCGATCAATGCTGCGCGCCACGCCGCGCCCGCCCAGGACGAGGCCTTCCGCGGCGAATATCTTCAGGCCCTGCGCCTGATCGAGCGCCTTCACCGGCTACTTCTCGATGTCATCAAGGACGAGTTCGACCGCCAGGGCGGAGCCGAACTCAACTCCGTTCAGGCTTTGCTGCTCTACAACATCGGCGAGAGCGAGCTGACGGCGGGCGAGTTGAAGACGCGCGGCTATTATCTCGGCTCGAACGTCTCCTACAATCTCAAGAAGCTCGTCGATATGGGCTACATCCACTACAAGCGGTCCGACACCGACCGTCGCTCGGTGCGCGTCAGCCTGACCGACAAGGGTCTCGAGGCGCGCGAAATCGTCCAGGCTCTCTACCACCGCCAGCTCGGCTCCGTGCAGAGCGTCGGCGAGATCGGCAACGACGAGATCCGTGGCCTCAACAAGGCCCTGGTCCGCCTTGAGCGCTTCTGGTCGGACCAAATCCGCTATCGCCTCTGATTGCCCAAGTCTTCTCTATCTCTGTGTGTGTCGGAGGGGCCGCGAACATTGTCCGCGGCCCCTCGAACTATTTGCTCTTGTTGAATATTTTGCCTGACACATGAGCAATTGTGTCCGCTCGGCACCACCGTACCGGGCCCACCCCGCAATTCCCCAAAACCACTTTGCATCGCGAGCCCGAATACTGCACGTTGCTCCAGCCCTCCGCTGGCGAGCCCTGTAAATTTTCGTTAACCACGAGGCGCGACACTCGCGGCGTCGAGAGTCCATTCCAATTTTTCGCATGACACGAGGGAGCGCTCACGTGAGCCGATCCATGAACTTGCCAAAATCCGCGCTTTCCGACGCTTTACGGGGCACTGCGGCGCTGTCGCTTGCGGCCATGGCCGTCGTCATGATCCCCGCCAGCGCGATCGCTTACGAAGGCTCCGGCACGTGGAACCCCTTCACCGGACCGGGCTCTCCGGGGACTTATACTGCGCCTGTTGATCGCGATTACATCAAACAGTGGGAGGCCAACCCCCCGAAAGGCTTCCCCACGCTGTCGCCCGCCAACATCGACGCCACGAAATCAGCCATCAAGCGTTACCAAGACATCGTCGCCCAAGGCGGCTGGAAACTCGTCCCGGATACTGTGCTTCAACTTGGCGCCAGCGGCCCAGCGGTCAGTATTCTTCGCGAACGCTTGGCATTGTCAGGCGACCTCAAGGACGACAACCCGAATTCGCAAACATTTGATTACACTCTAGAAAAGGCCGTGAAGCGGTTCCAGGCTTCGAATGGTCTCACGCCGACCGGCATCGTCGACAAACGCACGATCCCCGCGCTCAACGTCTCGGCCGCCGCACGATTGAAGCAACTGCAACAGAACTTGAGCCGGCTGTCTTCCCTCGCACGCTCCGCCGGCAAGCGGTATGTGATGGTCAACGTGCCCGCCGCTCAGATCGAAGCGGTGGAAGGCGACCGCGTTGTTTCTCGTCACTCGGGCGTTGTCGGCAAAATCGACCGCCAGACACCGCTGCTGTCTTCAAACATCTATGAGCTCAACTTCAATCCGGTCTGGCGCTTGCCCCCAACCGTGATCACCAAGGATCTCATCCCGCGCGGCCGGGAGATGCAATCCAACGGTAAAGATGTGCTGACGAAGTTCGGGATCGACGCCTACGACGGCAACGGCAAGAAGATCGATCCGGAAAAAGTGAACTGGAAGTCCGGCCAGCCGATGAGTCTCAGCTATAGCCAGCAGCCGGGCAAAGAAAATCCGCTCGGATTCCTCAAGATCAACTTCCACAACGCCCATTCAGTCTACATGCACGACACGCCCTCCGACAATTTGTTCGGGCGTAACTTCCGCGCCGCGAGTTCGGGATGCATTCGCGTGCAGGGAATCGAGGATCTCGCCAATTGGCTACTCGCCGATCAGGGAGGATGGAACCTCGAGCGGATTGGCAAACTGAAAGAGACGCGCGAGCGCATGGACGTCAAACTCAAAAAGCCAGTGACGCTGCACTTCGTCTACATTACCGCTTGGGCAACCGAGGACGGCGTCGTCCAGTTCCGCCGCGACCTCTATAACAAGGACGGCGTCGGCCCGACCGCCTCCGCTTATTAATCCCGATGCGGGTCACCGCGCGATTGCAACGCCGTCCGTCATAACGTTTCAAAGCTGAATGCATGACGCCGCACGCGGTCCACCGCGGGCGGCGTCGACGGTTCTGGCGCACCGTTCCGGTGGCGGAAGCCCTACTGCGCCAAAGGCGAATGCGACCTGTTCGCCGCCGCGACAATTCGGCCGCGATGACATGACGGAAGTCAAAAACCCAGCGCGACGCTCGTGCAAGGATCACAAGAAGTTAACGCCTGGGTGACTTGCAAGCGGTGCCGGGACCGTCAATTATGCAGACGGGCCGCCGTTTTGACCGCCGGGCGCGACACTTGGGGATGTTGCGACGAAAGCGGCGGTGTAGGATGCTTAAAAAAAGTCTAGGGGAAGCGAAGCTGCCGATGAACTACGAGAGCAAGTTCGAGGATGCCCTTGCGGCGGTCCATCGCGAAGGGCGCTATCGGGTATTCGCTGACCTGCGTCGTCGGCGCGGTTCATTTCCAGAGGCCGAACGCTTTGCCAGCGGCGTCTCTCAGCCCATTACTGTCTGGTGTTCCAACGACTATCTCGGGATGGGGCAACACCCGAACGTGATCGCCGCGATGCACGAGGCGATCGATAGCGTCGGCGCCGGTTCTGGCGGCACTCGTAATATTTCCGGGACTACGCACTATCACGTCGAACTCGAGTCCGAGATCGCGGATCTGCACGGCAAGGAAGCGGCCCTCCTATTCACGTCGGCGTACGTCGCCAACGACGCGACGCTGGCAACTCTGGTGAAGTTGCTCCCAGGGTGCGTGATCGTTTCCGACGAAAAGAATCATGCCTCGATGATCGAAGGCATTCGCCACGGCGGCGGACGCAAATTGATTTTCCGTCACAACGACATCGAGGATCTGGAAGTCAAGCTGAAGTCGTTGCCTCACGACACGCCGAAGATCATCGCTTTCGAGAGCGTCTATTCGATGGACGGTCATATCGCTCCGATCGCCGCGATCTGCGACCTTGCCGAAAAGTACGGAGCCATGACGTATCTCGACGAGGTGCACGCCGTCGGCATATACGGTCCGCGCGGCGGCGGCATCGCCGAGCGTGACGGCGTCATGCATCGGGTCGATATCATCAACGGCACGCTCGCGAAGGGGTTCGGCGTCATGGGCGGCTATATCGCCGCCAGCCGCGCCTGTTGCGATGCGATCCGGTCGTTTGCGTCAGGGTTTATTTTCACGACATCGATCGCACCCGCCATTGCCGCCGGCGCGCTGGCGTCTATCCGCTACCTCAAGGGCAGCCAGATCGAACGGGCGCGCCACCAGGAGCGGGCGCGGACACTCAAAGCTCGGCTGTCGAGCGTCGGCGTCCACATCGTGCCGGGACATAGCCACATCGTTCCGGTTTTGGTCGGCGACCCCGTCCACTGCAAGGCGATCACGGACACGTTGCTGGATCGCTTCGGCATCTACGTACAGCCGATCAACTATCCAACTGTCCCGAGGGGCACGGAGCGGCTGCGTTTAACGCCGACACCGCAGCACACGGATGCGCAGATGGCTCACCTCGTCGCGTCGATCGGCGAGCTGTGGGCTGCATGCCCGCTCTCGAAGGGCGTGATGACGAAGCTCGCCGCTGAATAGCAGCGCGCGCCGTCGATCCGCGTCAATCAGATCATTCCGCGACACGTCGCCCGGACGGTTTATAGCCGTCCGGGCGCAAATCTATCGAGCGTTAGCCGCCGTTAGGCATATTCCCCTGACCGGGAAGAGCTTTCGGGTGGGCCGTGCCGACGGGTGCTTGCACAACGGGTCCCTGGTCCGGCGGCGTGGGTGTGCCTGCACGAGCCGCCGAGCCGTCGCTCTGCACCTTGTTCGAAAGCGAGCTGTCGGACTTGTCCGGGGCCATGATGCCCTGGTTGGTCGCCGGGTTTGTGCCCGCCGTTGAATCCTTCTGGACTTGCGTTGTGACGTCGTTCGCGGAGCCGGGGGCACCCTCCTGCGCATGCACGGCTGTCGCGGCCGCCATCATTGCAATAGCGGCAAGAATTTTGATATTTTTGCTCATGTTATCTCTCGCTGTTTGTTCGCGTTGTCAGATAGAAACACGCGCACAGCAGTATCGGTTCCGAGGAATCGTTCGCTTTGGCACCTACCCGAACGGGCTGCGACGGGTCGTTCCCTCGCTCTCGCTATTGGACTATGGTAGGCCAACACACTTCTCGAGACGTACTGGGTCCGGCGTTGACCCGGCCGTCATGGCTTCGAGCTTGACTGCCAACGCCCCACAAACATTGGACACATCACCCGCCGAGGAAATCCCCGATGTCGACAGCAAAAGCCTACAGCAGCAATCAGGCGTCCAAGTTCTTCACCGCCACACTGGCCGAAACCGATGCCGAACTGGCCAGCGCCATCAAGAGCGAACTCGGCCGTCAGCAGCACGAAATCGAATTGATCGCTTCGGAGAACATCGTCTCGCGTGCCGTCCTCGAGGCGCAGGGATCGGTCCTCACCAATAAATACGCCGAAGGCTATCCGGGGAAGCGCTACTACGGCGGTTGCCAGTTCGTCGACGTCGCCGAGACCCTCGCCATCGACCGCGCCAAGAAGCTTTTCGGCTGTGGCTTCGCCAACGTGCAGCCCAACTCGGGCTCGCAGGCGAACCAGGGCGTCTTCAACGCACTGCTGCAGCCTGGCGACACCATCATGGGCCTCAATCTTGCTCACGGCGGCCATCTCACGCATGGCGCTCCGGTCAACCAGTCCGGCAAGTGGTTCAAGGCCGTGCACTACATGGTGCGCCAGGACAATCAGCGCATCGACATGGACGATGTGCGTAAGGTCGCGCTCGAGAACAAGCCGAAGCTCATCATCGCCGGCGGATCGGCCTACCCGCGCACCATCGACTTCGCAGCGTTCCGCAAGATTGCCGATGAAGTCGGCGCGTACTTCATGGTCGACATGGCCCATTTCGCTGGTCTCGTCGCCGCCGGGCTGTTTCCGAGCCCGTTCCCGCACGCTCATGTGGCCACGACGACCACCCACAAGACGCTGCGCGGTCCGCGCGGCGGCATGATTCTGACCAATGACGAGGATCTGGCGAAGAAGTTCAACTCGGCCATCTTCCCGGGCATCCAGGGTGGCCCGCTGATGCATGTCATCGCCGGCAAGGCTGCAGCCTTCGGCGAGGCGTTAAAGCCCGAGTTCAAGCTCTACATCAAGCAGGTCATGGACAACTGCAAAGCCATGGGCGAGGTGATGGTTCAGAACGGGTTCGCGCTTGTCTCTGGCGGCACCGATACCCATCTCGTTCTCGTCGATCTCCGGCCGAAGAAGATCACCGGCAACATCTCCGAGAAGGCACTCGGCCGCGCCCACATCACGGTCAACAAGAACGGCATTCCTTTCGACCCTGAGAAGCCGATGGTGACGTCGGGCATCCGTCTCGGCTCACCGGCCGGCACGACGCGCGGCTTCGGCGTCGCCGAATTCCAGGAAGTCGGCCGGATGATCTCCGAAGTGCTCGACGGTCTCGCCAAGAACGGTGAAGCCGGCAACGGCGCAGTCGAGGAGAAGGTCAAGATGCAGGCCATCGCGTTGTGTGACCGCTTCCCGATCTACGTTTGATATCGAGCCATCGAACAAGGTTTCGTGACATTGATCGTCACGGTATGATCACCACGCCGGGGATTCGCGTCCCCGGCGTTTTGCTTTTTGGGAGATCACCATGCGCTGCCCCTATTGCGCGGGCGAGAATACGCAGGTCAAGGACAGCCGGCCGTCGGAGGAGAACAGCGCCATCCGCCGCCGCCGCGTCTGTCCGGACTGCGGTGGACGCTTCACCACATTCGAGCGGGTGCAATTGCGTGAAATCACCGTCCTCAAGCGGTCCGGCCGCAAGGTTCCGTTCGATCGCGACAAGCTCGCCCGCTCGGTCGAGGTGGCGCTCCGGAAGCGACCGATCGAGGGTGAGCGCATCGAGCGCTGCGTCTCAGGCATTGTGCGGCAGCTCGAAAGCCAAGGCGAGAGCGAGGTTCCTTCGTCGGTGATCGGCGAACTCGTGATGGAGGCGCTGCGCGGCCTCGATCCGGTTGCCTATGTGCGGTTCGCGTCGGTCTATCGCGATTTCCGCGAAGCGTCCGACTTCGAGCAGGTTCTGGGAGAAATCGCCCGCGACGCCACCGACGCGCCCGGCACGGCGCCGCCGCTGAAGAAGCACTAGCGATCCCTGCAGAAAGGGCCTAATCCGCTGGAAGAGGTCCCGGCAAGCGGGCCCGTGTTTCTGTTGTACATAGCCCCGCCGGATGACCACGAAATCCACGAGCCCGTTCGATCACGCCATGATGTCCATCGCGCTCGCGATGGCACGGCGGGGACACGGCAACACAGCCCCAAATCCGGCTGTCGGCGCGGTCATCGCGGACGAGGCGACAGGGGAAGTGGTGGCACGTGGTTGGACACAGCCAGGCGGACGGCCGCATGCCGAAACCGAAGCCATCCGCCGCGCCGGCGACCGCGCCCGGGGCAAGACGATGTATGTGACGCTCGAGCCCTGTTCACACCACGGCAAGACGCCTCCGTGCGCCGACGCGATCGTAGCTGCGGGGCTGCGCCGCGTGGTGACTGCGATCGAGGACCCCGATCCGCGTGTCGCGGGGCGCGGCCTCGACCGGCTGCGCGCTGCCGGCCTCGACGTGGACCGCGGCATTGGTGCAGCGGAAGCGCGCTGGATCACGCGCGGTCACATTGTCCGAGTGACAGAGCGGCGGCCGTTGGTGACCCTGAAGATCGCCGCCGGCGCTGACGGTGCGGTGCCGCGCGGGGGCGGCGGGCAGCCGGTCTGGGTAACGGGTGCGGAGGCACGGGCACGCGGACATCTGTTGCGTGCGGAGGCGGACGCGATCCTGATCGGCGCCGGGACGCTGCGCGACGATGAGCCGGAATTGACGTGCCGCTTGCCGGGTCTGGTCGCGAGGACACCCATCCGAGTGGTGCTGTCGCGGACGCGTGATCTTACGCATGCGGAAAAGCTGATCCGATCCGCGCCGACGGCACCGATCTTGTTCGTCAACGGCCCGGATAACGGATCAACTGTCCGATCTGCCGCGACAGCGGCAGCGTCTGGCCACAAGTGGCTGCACGTTCCCATCGTCGGTGGACGGCTGTGGTTGCCGGCGGTCATGGAGTTGCTCGTTGCGGAGGGAATTACGCGATTGCTGGTCGAAGGCGGACCGACGATTTGGCGATCCTTCGCCGAAGCCCGCCTTGTCGACGAGGTCCACCTGTTCCAGGCCGCCAGCACGGGCAGCAGCGAAAAGACTGAGGTCGAGGCGCGCGCGGCGGCGACAGTGGCGCATCTGTTGGGCGACATCCCGCTCGCACGAACCTCGACGCGTCCCGCTGGCGCGGACTGGCATGTCACATTCCGCGTCGCGCCCCACCACGAGCAGCGTCCGCACGAAGGCGCTAGACTTATCCGAAACGACGAACCGAGCTGAGGACGCCCATGTTCACCGGTATCATCACCGCGATCGGCGAAGTGCGGGGCCATGACGGCGGCCGCTTCGAGATCGCCTCGGGCTACGATCCCGCTTCAATTGCACTCGGCGCCTCGATCGCCTGTGACGGCGTCTGCCTGACCGTGACGTCCGTGGTCGCGGACCCGGCGGCGAGCAGAAGCGGCGCGGAGGGCCCCGGCAGTGTGTTCTCGGTCGACGTGTCGAACGAGACGCTCTCCAAGACGTCGCTCGGAAAATGGGTCAATGGGCGCAAGTTAAATCTGGAGCGCGCGCTCGCGGCCAAGGACGAGCTCGGCGGACATATAGTCACGGGGCACATCGACGGATTAGCCACGATACTCGAAATCCAGCCGGACGGTTCGAGCCGGCGCTTCACCTTTGAGGTGCCGGAACATCTGGCGCGCTACGTCGCACCGAAAGGCTCGGTGGCGCTCGATGGTACCTCGTTGACGGTGAACGAGGTCATGGGCAACCGGTTTGGGGTGAACGTCATTCCCCACACCTTGACCGCGACGACCTGGGAGCGCAAAAAGCCCGGCGATCAGATCAATCTCGAAGTCGACCTCATCGCGCGCTACGTCGCGCGCCTCATGGAGTTCCGCCGGTGACGACGAAGGGCATCAACACCGTCGCCTACGGCCAGGACCACGGATTCCTGTCAGGCCCCGACGCGATCCTGGAAGATATGCGCAACGGGCGCATGGTGATCCTCGTCGACGCCGAGGACCGCGAGAACGAAGGCGACCTGGTCATTCCAGCGCAGATGGCGACGCCTGACGCAGTCAACTTCATGGCCAAACACGGACGCGGCCTGATTTGCCTCGCGCTCACCAAGTCGCGCGCCGAGGAATTGCGGCTTGAGAGCATGGTTCGCGACAACCGCACGCGCCGCGAGACGGCCTTCACCGTCTCCATCGAAGCCAAGGAAGGGATCACGACCGGCATCTCGGCGCACGATCGGGCTCGCACCATCGCGACCGCAATCGACCCGACCAAGGGCGCCAACGATATCGTCTCGCCGGGTCACGTGTTTCCACTGATCGCCCGCGACGGTGGCGTGCTGGTCCGCGCCGGACACACGGAAGCATCCATCGATCTCGCGCGATTGGCCGGACTGACGCCAGCCGCCGTGATCTGCGAGATCATGAACGACGACGGCACGATGGCGCGGATGCCCGATCTGGTGCCCTTCGCTCAGCGGCACGGTCTGAAGATCGGCGCCATCGACGCACTCATCGCGTACCGCCTGAAGAACGACCGCATCGTGAAGCGGACCAACCGGATTGCGGTCGACACCGTCAAGGCAGGTGGGTGGCAGCTCCACGTCTACGAGACGACCGTCGAGCCGGCCGAGCACATCGCCCTCGTGAAGGGCGACCTCGCAAAGCCGGGTACGGTTCTGGTTCGCGTGCACGCCGTCAACCCACTGACCGATCTCGCAGGCGTCGCCGATGGCCGCGACGGCGGCAGCACGGTCGACAATGCCATGCGCATGATCGACGACGCAGGACGTGGCGTAATCGTGCTGATCCGCGATCTGCGGCCGCGCTCGATTTCGCAATGGGTGGCGGCGCGTCTCGATCCGACGTCACTCGTCGATGGAAGCCGCGAACGCCGTCAGGTCGAGATCGGCATCGGATCGCAAATCCTGCGCGATCTCGGCGTCCGCGAAATGACGCTGCTGACCAATTCCCCTGCTCACGTCTACACCGGTGTCGAGGCGTTCGGCCTGCACATCACCGGCACACGAAGGATCGAGTGACGACCATGGTGACGAAAGCGCAGAAGCCGCGATTGACGTTGAAGCAGCCTCCCCCCGCCGAGGGGCAGCGGATGAAGGCGCGGCTGCTTATCGTCGAAGCGCGGTTCTACGAGGAAATCTCCGATCTGCTCGTCGCGGGCGCAATCGCGGAATGCGAAGCACGCGGTGTCACTTATGAGCGGATCGCCGTGCCGGGCGCGCTCGAAATTCCGCAGGTTCTTTTGCTCGCAGCCGAGTCCGGCTTGATTCCCGGCGGCGCACCCTCGAGCAGGTTCTCGGGCGCTGTGG
Source organism: Hyphomicrobium sp. (assembly GCA_022843145.1). Taxonomy (GTDB): domain Bacteria; phylum Pseudomonadota; class Alphaproteobacteria; order Rhizobiales; family Hyphomicrobiaceae; genus JAKAML01. Next base: position 195,725 of record JALHOF010000003.1, on the reverse strand, counting down.
CGCTCGGTTGCGTGATCCGCGGCGAAACCGCCCACTACGACGTGGTCGTCGGTAATGCCAACCACTGGCTGATGGACACCGCGATGCGCTACCGCGTCCCGCTGGGCAACGGCATCTTGACGGTGGAGAATGAAGCTCAGGCCATCGCACGCGCGAAGGGCGGTCGCGAGGGCAAGGGCGGCGATGCTGCCCGCGCGTGCCTGCGGCTAGTCGAACTGCAACGCGCCTTCCAAGGGCAAGGCGCATGAAACCGGAAAAGAAAAAACCTGGCGCGCCCAAACCGGCATCAGCCAAATCCGCCACTGTTAAGACGAAAGGTCCGCAGCCGCGCACCGCGTCGCGCATGGCGGCCGTCCAGGCGCTCTACCAGATGGATATGGCGGCCACCGATCTCAACGCCGTCATCCAGGAGTTCGTCGACACCCGGTTTCCGGTGGGCGAGGACGATGAGGCCGTGGCCGGCGCCGATCCCGTGTTCTTTGCCGAACTTCTGCGCGGCGTGGTTCGGCGACAACGGGACATCGACCCGATGATCGACCACCAGCTCGCTGCTGGCTGGCGTCTCGTGCGCGTCGACAGTATCTTGCGCGCGATCCTGCGCAGCGGGGCATTCGAGTTGATCGAGCGTCGCGACGTGCCTGCGCGTGTGGTCATCAACGAATACATCAACGTCGCGCACGCGTTCTTCGACGAAGAGGAGCCGAAGGTCGTAAATGGCCTCCTCGACAAACTTGCTCGCCAGCTGCGGTCACCCGAATTCGAACCCGAGAGCCGTTCATGACCCGCCTTTTCGTCGCGCTGACCGTCCTTCTGTTGTCACTGACGCCCCTGTCCAGCAAGACGGCAACCGACAAGGAAATCGCGCGGCTATGGAAACTCGCGGCGACCCCCGGCCACTTCGTCCTTATCAGGCATGCGACGGCGCCGGGAAACGGAGATCCGGCGGGTTTCGACATCGAGAACTGCGCGACGCAAAGGCTGCTGTCCGAAGGCGGCAAGGCCGAGGCCCGGAGCATCGGTGAGGAGTTTCGCGACAACGGCGTTCCTCGCGCGCGTGTCTATTCAAGTCGCTGGTGCCGCTGTCATGAAACGGCGCAGCTCTTGAGTTTGGGGACGGTCGAGCGTTGGCCGCTTCTCGACTCATTTCACGGCAAGCCCGAAAAGGGTGCCGCTCAGATTGCTGAACTGCGCGCGGCGCTGCTGCCGTTCGATCTCTCGTCCCCCGCCGTGTTCGTCACGCACCATACAGTCATTGCCAGCCTCGTCGGCGTCTCGGTCGCGTCGGGTGAGATCGTTGTCGTCAAACGCGAGCAGGACGGAGCACTGGTCGTGGCGGGCCGTATTCCCGCGCCCGCCAACTGATCAACAGGCGACATTTTGCAGCGACGGGCCGGTTCAGCGACGAACGCGCCGCCGCGGCTCGACAGGCTGCTCTTCGCCGCCGGGTTGCCCTTGGGCAGCAGGCTGCTGTCCTTTGCTTCCGCCCTGGTTCGCAGCGGTCGGGCGCTGAACAGCCTTGACCGGCTTTTGGCAATCGGTCAGCCAGACGTCGAACACGGGGTGTTCGACCGCGTTCAATCCCGGACTTTCGGCAAACATCCAGCCGGCGAAAATCCGCTTCTGTTTTCCATCGAGCTGGATCTCTTCGACCTCGACAAAGGTGCTGGTCTTCGGCTCTTCTGTCGGCGGGCGCGAATAGCATGCACGCGCGGTCAATTTCAGCGCGCCGAACTGCACGGTCTCACCCAAGGGTGCTTCGAGCTTCGAAATCCGCGCCGTCACCTTGTCGAGAGCAGCGAAGACGGCAACTTGATTATCGAGCCGCTCGGCCGATGCGGGTAGCGCCGCCGCCAATGCCGACGTGACAGCCACAGCCGCGGCTGCGGACACGACACGTCTTCGATAGTCTGATCGTGCTGTCGCCACGCGCGCGAAATCCTCACAAGTCGGACCGGATCGTCAGCACCGGCCGGATGGCTCAGAGTGCGCCGGATTCTCTCCGCGTTGTCCAGCGCGGCGAGAAGATGATCTGACGAACCAATGGTGGCGTCAGAATGTCGTGGCTTCGTACTTGAACCCGACTATTCCGGCTTCCAGGCCTTATAGTCGCCGGTTGCCTTGGGACGAGAGCCACTGGCTAGGATCGAGCCGGACGGACGGTAGGCGTCACGCGTGCCCGTCATATTCATCTGATGCGGCTTTTGCCACGGCTTCGCTGTGTAGGTCTCGGACGTCGGAACGGTGTCTACTGTATAGTGCAGCCAGCCATGCCACTCGGGCGGCACTTTCGACGCCTCGGCCAGATCGCGGTAGGTCACCCAGCGACGCGGCACGCCCAGCGGGCCGACACCACTTTTTTGCACATAGTAGCGATTTCCCAGAGCATCCTCGCCGACAAACTCGCCTTGACGCCACAGTGTCACGCGCGTGCCCCAGGTGTTCCCGCCCCACCAACTGAAGATCTCCGAGAGAATTCCCATAGGCGCTCTACCTCACCGCGGATGATCGTGTTGCCAAGGCTTTAGCCAGCGGCCGCGCTCAAGTCCAGCCAGCCAAAAGAGCCGTGCCGAACCCATCCACCGCTGGTCATCAGTAGCCTGCGCGGCGGAGGCTGCGTGTATCGGGAGATGTGAGCCACAGTCGCGGCCATTATGCAACACGACGCCACTCGGAATCGGACTAACTTCGCACGTACGCACCTCACGGGCTCTTGTACACAGTCGGCGAAAACGTCGCCGATGTCACGAAAGCCCGCAAACTCTGGCCGTTTGGCCATTTCGTGCACACACCGTCCACACCCCCTACATCTTGATCCAGTTGCGGCTGCCACCACAACATCTAGTTTTGGCCCGGTGACGGAGCCTTCGAATCGTCATACCAATTGTGAACCGAGTGAGTTGCTTCGCTGCTGCGTCCCAGTCGCCTTTTTTCGCACGGCAGTGCCGCCAGTCGCGGCAAGCGCCTCGATCCAATCCGAAGATAGTTCGCGGGCCGCAAGGTCCGCTGATCAAGCCCCGCAAGGACAGCCTGCGCGTTGAGGGACGCACGGGACGCCGGTTTGCGGCCTGCGAATTGAGACCAGTCGTCTGAGCGTCACACCATCATAACCGGGTGCCGAACCTGGTATCGCGTACCGCACCCCCGCATCGACACACACGGGGGCATTATGAAGATCTCGCGCCGCTTCACCGAGGCCGGCAAGTCGCCATACGCAACGATCGAATTCCGCCGCGCCACGTCCGAGATCAAGAACCCCGACGGATCCGTCGTGTTCCGGCTCGAGGGTTTTGAGGTCCCCGCTCATTGGAGCCAAGTGGCCGCCGACATTCTGGCGCAGAAGTATTTCCGCAAGGCCGGTGTCCCGAAGCGCTTGAAGAAGATCGAAGAGAACAAAGTGCCGTCGTGGCTGTGGCGCTCCGTGGCCGACGAGCGCGCTCTCGGCGAGCTGCCGCAGAAAGAGCGCATCGGCGGCGAAAGCGACGCACGCCAGGTGTTCGACCGTCTCGCCGGCACATGGACCTATTGGGGCTGGAAGGGTGGCTACTTCACCACCGAGGACGACGCCCGCGCGTTCTACGACGAGCACCGCTACATGCTGGCCATGCAAATGGCCGCGCCAAATTCGCCGCAGTGGTTCAACACCGGATTGCACTGGGCCTATGGCATCGACGGCCCCGGACAGGGACATTTTTACGTCGACTTCGAGACCGGCAAGCTGACCGCGTCGTCGTCAGCGTATGAGCACCCGCAGCCGCACGCCTGCTTCATCCAGTCGGTCGAGGACGATCTCGTCAACGAGAACGGCATCATGGACCTTTGGGTGCGCGAAGCGCGCCTGTTCAAGTACGGCTCGGGCACAGGTTCCAACTTCTCCAAGCTGCGCGGCGAAAGCGAGCGGCTGTCGGGCGGCGGCAAATCGTCGGGCCTGATGAGCTTCCTCAAGATCGGCGACCGCGCGGCGGGCGCCATCAAGTCCGGCGGAACGACGCGGCGTGCGGCCAAAATGGTCGTGGTCGACGTCGATCATCCGGATATCGAGGCCTACATCGACTGGAAGGTGAAGGAGGAGCAGAAGGTCGCCGCACTCGTCACCGGCTCGAAGATCTGCCAAAAGCGCCTCAAGGCGGTGATGAAGGCCTGCGTCAACTGCGAAGCCGAAGGCGACGCCTGCTTCGATCCGCTGAAGAACCCCAAGCTCAAGCTCGCCATCCGCGAAGCCAAGCGCGACGGCGTCCCGCAAAACTATGTGCTGCGCGTCATCCAGTTCGCGAAGCAGGGCTACGCCGACATCGACTTCGCCACCTACGACACCGACTGGGACAGCGAAGCTTACCTCACGGTTTCGGGCCAGAACTCGAACAACTCGGTGCGCGTCACCGACGAATTCCTCGTCGCCGTCGCTGAAGACAAGGACTGGGATCTCAAGGGCCGCATCTCCGGCAAGGTCACCAAAACGTTGAAGGCGCGTGACCTGTGGGAACAGATCGGGCATGCCGCGTGGGCCTCGGCCGATCCGGGCATCCAGTTCCACACCACCATCAACGACTGGCACACTTGCCCGCAATCGGGCGAGATCAACGCGTCGAACCCGTGCTCGGAGTACATGTTCCTCGACGACACGGCGTGCAACCTCGCGTCGATGAACCTCATGGTGTTTCGCCGCGCCGACAAGACGTTCGACGTCGAAGCCTACGAGCACGCTTGCCGGCTGTGGACCGTGGTGCTCGAGATCTCGATCACGATGGCCCAGTTCCCGTCGCGTCAGATCGCGGAGCTCAGCTATCGCTATCGCACGATGGGCCTCGGCTTCGCCAACATCGGCGGCCTGCTGATGGCGGCCGGCATCGGCTATGACAGCCCGGAGGGCCGCGCGATTTGCGGCGCGATCTCGGCGATCATGACAGGCGTCAGCTACGCCACCTCTGCCGAAATGTCGCGCGAACTCGGCCCGTTCCCCGGCTACGCGCCGAACGCTGGCGACATGCTGCGCGTCATCCGCAACCACCGCCGCGCGGCCTACGGCGAACGGACCGGCTATGAGAAGCTGTCGACGCCGCCGGTGCCGCTCGACCACGCGAGCTGCCCCGATCAGCGGCTCGTCGAAGCCGCCAAGAAGGCGTGGGACAACGCGCTTTCGCTCGGTCAGGCGCACGGCTTCCGCAACGCCCAGTCGACCGTCGTCGCACCCACCGGCACGATCGGCCTCGTCATGGACTGCGACACGACCGGAATCGAGCCCGACTTCGCGCTCGTGAAGTTCAAGAAGCTTGCCGGCGGCGGCTACTTCAAGATCATCAACCAGTCGGTGCCCGAGGCGCTCTCGACGCTCGGTTATCGTCCGAGCGAGATCGCCGAGATCGAGGCCTATGCGGTCGGTCACGCGTCCCTGAAACAGGCGCCCAGCATCAACCACACGACGCTAAAGGCGAAGGGCTTCACCGACGCCGTCCTGCAGAAGCTCGAAGGCACGCTGGCGACCGCATTCGACATCAAGTTCGTGTTCAACAAGTGGACGGTCGGCGAGGAGTTCCTGACGCAGGGCCTGAATATCCCGGCGGAGAAGGTCAACGATCCGGCGTTCGATCTCCTCGTCCATCTCGGCTTCTCGAAGAAGGACATCGAGCTCTGCAACGAGCACGTCTGCGGTGCGATGACGCTCGAAGGCGCGCCGCACATCAAGACGCAGCACCTGAACGTGTTCGACTGCGCCAACCCCTGCGGCCGCAAGGGTAAGCGCTCGCTGTCGGTCGAGAGCCACATCCGCATGATGGCGGCATCGCAGCCGTTCATCTCGGGTGCGATCTCGAAGACGATCAACATGCCGAACGACGCGACGGTGGAGGACTGCAAGCAGTCGTACATGCTGTCGTGGCGGCTCGCGCTCAAGGCCAACGCGCTCTATCGCGACGGTTCGAAGTTGAGCCAGCCGTTGAACAGCCAGATCCTGTCCGACGACGACGATGCCGACGACGTGGCGGCCGAAATCGCGCAGGCGCCGATGGCGGCTCGGGCGACGGCCACCGCCGAGCGCATGGTCGAGCGTATCGTCGAGCGGGTGCGCGCTCAGGAGCGTGAGAAAATGCCGGGCCGCCGCAAGGGCTACACCCAGAAGGCGACGGTCGGCGGACACAAGGTGTATCTGCGCACCGGCGAGTACGACGACGGGCGGCTCGGCGAGATCTTCATCGACATGCACAAGGAAGGCGCCGCCTTCCGCTCGTTGATGAACAACTTCGCGATCGCGATTTCACTCGGGCTTCAGTACGGCGTGCCGCTGGAAGAGTACGTCGAGGCGTTCACCTTCACGCGCTTCGAGCCAGCGGGCCTCGTGCAAGGCAACGAGACCATCAAGAACGCGACGTCGATCCTCGACTACATCTTCCGCGAGCTTGCGGTGTCGTACCTCGCCCGGCACGACCTCGCCCATGTCGACCCGCGCGAGATCGTCGGTGAGACGGGCTTAGGCTCCGGCGACGACGCGACAGACGAGGATCTGAACATCTCGGTTCCGGCGCAGCGGTTCGTGTCGATGGGTCTCGTGCGCGGCAACGTCGCCCGCATCGTGACGCGCGGCGGGGAGCATGTGGCGCACGGTTCGGACGCGGGCGGCATCAACCCGGTGGCGGCGATGCAGACCGACGTGACGAGCGTGTTCGGGCTATCGGGGATGACCGACGGCGCGACGGCGTTGAAGCCCGACAGCGAGGTGATGTTCCAGCGCACGACCGTCGCCACGCAAACGACCGTCAGCAAGAAGGCGGCAACGAGCAACCAGCGAGCCCAGGAAGCCAAGCTCCGCGGCTACGAAGGCGTGTCGTGCTCGGAATGTCAGAACTTCACGATGGTGCGGAATGGCACGTGCTTGAAGTGTGACACGTGTGGAAGCACGAGCGGGTGTTCGTGAATTGAATAAGGGGCCGGCCACGAGAGTGGTCGGCCCTTCAGAATTCGCAAGCAAAGAGTAGCGTTTTGTAGTGTTCAGATGAGTTAGGAGATAACATATGATTGCGATCAACTACCGTCGAGACGATAGCGGCGGATACGCTCTGTGTTTGTATTATGCGCTTAAGAAAAGAAATTTTGATGTGTTCATTGACGTGGAGGGCCGCCTCGCCGGCAAAGGCGACTACACAAAGAGGATTTTTGAAGAAATAGACAAGCGCCACGTTCTAATTTGCCTTATTGGTCCAGACTGGATAACCACCTCGGATTCAAATGGACGACGACTAGACAATCCCGACGACCTTGTCCGCCGCGAAATCGACTACGCGCTTCAGCGAGACAAGATTGTTGTTCCTGTTAGGCTGAACAACACTAGAATGCCTTCCTCGTCTGAACTCCCACAAAGTATCTCTGATATCACCCGGATGGACTCTCCCATAATGCGGCACGAGAGATTTGACGTCGATGTCGAAGAACTATGCGGTGTCATTCGCGCCGCTCTCAACGCGCGGCTTGGGTCGAATAAATTCTCGTCGAATAGTAAGAATCTGTGGACGCCTGTGGCATTGGACAATCTCGAGAAGCTGACGACCCATCTCGCCGCCAGCGGCAGAGCTACAGATGCCTCGAATATGCCCGTCGCTCGAAACTCTTTGTTGGATTATTCAACGGCACCGCCACGGAACTCACTTTGGGATCTCTTGAGCAAAAAGGATCCAAAAGTTGACTACCCTGAATGATCACCGCTGACCGGATCCCGGCGATGAACGCCGGAATGACAACGGCGGGCAGGATAACACCCGAGGCCTGCCAAACTCGGATCATCGTCCAGAGACAGTTGTCATCCCGGGGCTTGTCCCCGGGATCCAGCAATCCTCGCGCTCCGCACCTAGCGGCGGCATGGATCCCGGCGATGAACGCCGGGATGACAGCGGTGGAGTGGCGTCCGAACTGCCTCACAACTGCTTCGGCGGCGCGACGCCAGGCAGGCTCGGGTAGAGATCGACCCAGTGCGGGTTCTCGCGCTCTATGAGGTTCTGCTTCCACACGCGCGGCCACTCCTTCATCGACTTCTCGCGTTGTATCGCAAGGCGGATATCCGCATGCTCCTCAAACCAGACCAAGGTGTGGACCTTGTAGCGGCGCGTAAAGGCCGATCCTGTTCCAGCGCGATGATCGTCGACCCGACGAATGATCGCGTTTGTCACGCCGATGTAGAGCGTGCCGCGTGGCTTGCTGGCGAGGATGTAGACCCAGAAGCGGCGCATGCGTTGACACCTCCGAAGACGGAGTATGTGCCGGCATGGATCCCGGGGACAAGCCCCGGGATGACAGTGGTGGGGCGGAGTCGCCCATACTCCGCCGCAGCCTCTCGGCCGCCCTTCACCTACTCCGCCGCCGTGGCGGTGTGGTGCGGCAGCGCGTTGGCGTTGTCCCAGAAGCCGGAGAGGTCGAGGGTGCCTTCGCGGCCGACTTGGGCGTAGCATTCGCGCAGCCAGATGTCGGCGCTCTCGCGGCCCAGATCGCGCAGATGGACGAAGAACGCCCACTCGGCGTTGAGCTTCGACGACGACGACAGTTTCTCGAACTCGTCGCAGCCGGAAATGGCGTGGACATAGATCTCCTTCAAGGCGGTGCCGCTCAACGTGCCGTCGCGCAGCCCCTTGTTGACGAAATCGACGTTGACCAGTTCCTTGATGAGGGACGCGTTGAACGAGATCTCGTTGACGCGGTCGAGGATCTCGCGCGAGGTCGTCGGCGTCTGATTGCGGCAGATGGGGATGGTCTGCACGAGCACGACGTCGTGCGACGCGCAGCCATAGAATGGGAACAGAACCGGGTTGCCCATGTAACCGCCGTCCCAATAGGGCACGCCGCCGATCTCCACCGCCTGGAATGCGAACGGCAGGCAGGCTGACGCCATCACCGCGTCAGCCGTGACTTCTCTCCCCGTAAAAACTTTGACGCGGCCGGTGTGCACGTTGGTGGCGGAGACGAACAGGCGGACGGCCTCCGCGCTCTGCACGCGGGCGAAATCGACCTCGCGCTCGAGCAGATCGCGCAGCGGATTGATGTTGAGCGGATTGAACTGATAGGGCGACACGACGCGCGTGACCATGTCGATCATCACCAGCGCAGGGTTGTAGTCGAGGCTCCAGTTCGAGAACAGCATGTCGAAGAACGTGCGCCGAACCGGGCTCGACAAGGCGTCGAGACTGACGTGACGCCAGAACGTCTCGAGCTTCTCGCGCGCCCGGTCGGCGCCGCCTTCGATGAGCCCATCGGCCACGACGACCGCATTGAGTGCTCCGGCCGAAGTCCCCGAGATCGACTCGAGCCCGATGCGGCCGTCCTCCAGGAGGCGGTCGAGTACGCCCCAGCTGAAGGCGCCATGCGCGCCGCCGCCTTGCAGCGCGAGGTTGACCATCTTTCGCTCGGCCACGCGCACGGGAAAACGCTGCTGATCCTTGTCGCCCATGAGATCGATCACTCCAGATTTGGCAGCGAGTGTCGCCGACCCGACCCGACAATGCAAAACAACCTTCGCACAGGTGCGGCGCATTGGCGTGCTGATTAACGCTGAAAGCGCCCTGTTTGCGGGCAGGTTGCCCTCGCCGCGGCATATTGATCAACGTGGAAGCAATTCGCCGGCCATCAGTTCGGCCCGAACGAGCCCACGAACGGAATTGCCGAGCCAGAGCGCATCCGCGCCCGCGAGGTCGTCGAGCGTGAGGCGCGCCTCGATCGCACGCCCGCTTGCCAGCAGCTCGGCCCGTAGCGTCCCGGGCAGTAACCCGGCGGACAACGGCGGCGTCAGGAGCTTCCCGCCACGCTCCAAGAAGATCGAGGTGCGGCTGCCTTCGGCTAGCTCGTCGCGCTCGTTCAAGTAGAGCACCTCGTCGGCGGCACGGGTGTCGTGATAGTGCTGCCACTCGCGGTCATAGAGATCGCGCCGCGTGGTCTTGTGGAACAGGAACACGTCGTGGCTCGACAGCCGCGACGGGCTCAAGACGACGCGCATGACCGTGTCGGGCGCCTGCTGCGGCTGCGGCGTGAGCGTGATCTTTGGCTCGCCCTTCTCGTCCAGGAGCAGCCGCACGCGAAGGCGCTCCGTACCGCGCCCGGCCAGCGCATCGTTCAACGCCGACAGGATCGCCGTGCGGTCGAAGGCAAAGCGGAAATAGCTGGCCGACGCCGCGAGGCGCTGCATGTGACGGTCACGAAGCCAGATGCCTTTTCTCGACTCGTGCAGCATCGTCTCGATCAGCTCGAACGGCTTCGGCGGATCGGTCAGGAACTTCATCTTGAGCAGGCACTCGTCGTATTCCTTCGAGCCTTCGCTGTCGTAGACGACGCCGGACCCGATACCCATTTCGCCGGTGCCATCGCGGAACACGACGGGTGTCCGGATCGCGACGTTGAAGAGCGCGTCACCCTTGGGAGAGATATGGCCGATCGCGCCGCAGTAGACGCCGCGCGGTTCGGTTTCATATTGGGCAATAAGCTCCATGGCCCGGATCTTCGGCGCTCCGATCACCGAGCCTGGAGGGAAGATCGCCTCGACGAGCTTGCGCAGGCTGATGCTCGCGTCGAGACGAGCCCTGACGCCAGAAGTCATCTGGTGGAGGGTGCGGAACGTCTCGATGGTGAACAGATCGGTCACCTCGACGCTGCCGATGTCGGAGATCCGCCCGAGATCGTTGCGCATCAGATCGACGATCATCAGGTTCTCGGCGCGTTGCTTGACGTCGGTCGAGAGGACGCGACGGGCTTCGGCGTCGGCCTCCGGCGTGCCCGCCCTCGAAGACGTACCCTTCATCGGACGGGTTTCGATCACGCGACCGTGCTGTTCGATGAAGAGCTCGGGCGACGCCGACAGGATCGTCACCTCGCCGGTATCGACGATACCTGCGTAGGCGACGCGCTGGCGCTGGCGCATGTCGCGATAGAAGGCGAGCGGCGAGCCCGACAGCTTGAAGCGGGACTTGAAGGTGAGATTGAGCTGGTAGATGTCGCCCGAGCGGATCTTCTCCTGCACCTCCGCGAAGCGCCGCTCGTAGTCGTCCCGCGTCCATGCCCGCGTCACATCGGTGAATTGGTAGGTCGCCGTGAGCGTGTTCCGCGCGAGCCAGCTTTCGACCTCGGCGCCGGTCATGACCGATGGTCCGGAGTAGAGGCCGAACCACAGCAGCGGCACGCTGCGCTCACGCGGAAGCAACGGCAGGAGTCGTGGCTCGAGCACGTAGCCGAGCTCGTAAGAAAAGTAACCGGCGGCATGAAGACCGCGGGCGATGCCGGCCTCGAGCCGGGATAGCGCGCCGTCGACATCGCCAGGCTCACGCGCGACGACGGTTTCGACCGGCGACGAGAACATCAGAGAACGCGCATTTGAGCCCGAGCTGTTGTCGAGCAGCACGAAGGCCTCGGCCAGGTTGCCGGACGGCGCGGAGGTGGTCGAGATCGGCTTGGGCTCGCTCACGATGAGATCAGATGGCGTCATTCCCGAAGATACCCCGTCAGCGAGTAAAAAGCGACGCGCCGCCTCGTGGATTTGCCGGCCGGAATGTCCCGCGCGCCAAGATCCGCCACGGTGGCGAACCGGCGCGTCACGACAGACTTGTCGCGCGCCAGCGTTACGAAGAGGACCGGACCGCCGACCGCCGCGTTGTAGGGCCGCGTCAGTTCGAAATGATCGTTGGGCCGGCCGCCCGGGAACCACGTCACAACGCGCGTCGGCTGGTCCCGCATGTAGTAGAGCAATTCGGCGGTTACAGACCTGTCGTCGGTCAGGACCGCGGCGTATGGCTTTCCTCCAGCGCGGGCCTTGGCGACTTCGGCGCGGGTTTCCTCGGCGATGGCGCGCCATCCAAGCGTGCGGGAGAACGGGTCGGACCCAAACGGCGGTGCATAGCGCCCAGCGACGCCGGTCGCGATACCCAGCAGCAGAACGAGCGCAACGTGTACGGCGAACGAGCCCTTGAGCCAGCCCCACGACAGATCGCGGACGAGGCTCGCGACAACGAGGACCGTCGCCGCGATGTACGATACCGCAGCCCAGTTGGCGTGGGCGCGGGACACGAACGCCTGAGCGAAAATGACCAAAAGCACCGGCAGCGAGAATGCCAGCAGCAATCGATCGGCGGACGGCAGGCCTTGGTGATAAGCCCGCCGCGTCACGACGAGCAGCCCGCCGAATAGAACGGGGCCAAATACGCCGAACTGCGCCGCAAAGAACTCGAGCGCCTTGAGCGGATTGAGCAGCGTGCCGTGCCACTTCGCGTTGTCAGCCGTGTGCGAGAACGTCGCGAATTTGTGACCGGCGTTCCAAACGAGGTTCGGGGAAACCAACGCCACGCCGATCGCCAGCGCCACCCAGAGCCGCGCATCGCGCAGCAGCCAACGGCGTTCTGGCGTGGCCACAAGATAGACTGCGAGACACAGCAGGAACCACGCCATCGCGTACTTTGCGTTGAGACCGAGGCCGAGTGCCAAGCCGAGCAGGACGGCCGGCCACCAAGCGCGCGTGTCGAGCATGGCGACGAGCGCCAGGAGCGCCACGGCCCATGCGAACAGAAGCGGCACATCGGTCGAGATGATGCCGGACGACAGCGAGACGCCGGGCAGGGTCGCAAACGCCAAGCCGGCCAAAGCGCCGATACGCACGTCGTAGAGCCAGCGGCCAAGCATGAAGATGACGCCCGCGGTCGCCGTATGGACGAGTGGCGAGGGGAGCCGCACGCAGAACTCGCTGATCCCACACGAATCTGTCGCGACCCGGATCAGCCAAGCCACGAGAGGCGGCTTCGAATAATATCCAAGCGCCGGATCGAGGCTCCACGACCAGTATTGCGCTTCGTCGAAGAACAAGTCGGTGGCATTCGCGTGAAGCGCGACGACGCGCACGAGAAGCAGGACTGCCATGCCTGACAGGAATACCGCGGCCCAACGCGGATCCGCGCCCTGCCAGTCCGTGTTTTCTCGCATCCGCAGCTCTCCGTGGTGGACCGGGGAGGCCTCCCGCGCAATCCACAAGTTCGCGCGTCATTTACAAGGTTGAGCGGGCCTCGGGAAGACTGGTACTCTAAGAATAGCCGAACCAGCGGGGCGAGGGCCGCTTCAACCGCGGATCAGCTCGACCGAAGGGCACGTCTCGGAAGTATCAGTGATCGGGGCGGCACTCGTACATCTGGACACTTGAACCCGGCCGCGTGCAATCGTTTGCCCCCCAAAAGCTGCGGGGGGGCCAGAGACCACAGTCCAGCTGGCAGCATGTTGACTGCCGGGCTTAACGACTGAGCCGAAAGCGAACAGATGCGCATATCCGTCATCATTCCCGCGCTGAACGAGGCTGGAAACATCGGCCGCCTCGTGACCGAAACCTATGCCCACGTCCCGGCATCGATGCTGGCAGAGGTCATCGTGGTCGACGACGCGAGCGAAGACGCTACGGGCCAGGAGGTCAAGGCGTTGATCGCTTTTGGCGCACATCCGGGTTTGCGCTACCTGCGGCACAGTGTGCGCAGCGGTCAAAGCTGTGCTCTGCGCACGGGGATCCTGGCCGCCACGAGCCCGGTGATCGCGACGATGGATGGCGATGGGCAGAACGACCCGCGTGACATTCCGAAGCTGATTGAGAAACTGGCAGCGCCCGGGACACGAGGCCCAGCGCTGGTGAACGGGTGGCGCACCGAACGCCGCGATACCGGCTCGAAGCGGTTCGCGTCCAAAGCGGCCAACTGGATACGCGACACCGTGCTGCGCGACGACTGCCCCGACACCGGATGCGGGATCAAGGTATATTGGCGCGAAGTCTTTCTCCGGCTGCCGTTCTTCACCAGCATGCACCGATACCTTCCGGCAATGTTCCAGACCTACGGCCACGAGGTCGCTTACGTACCGGTCAACGATCGCGCGCGGATCGCGGGACAATCGAAGTACAATAATCTGAGCCGCGCACTCGTCGGAATCTACGACCTTGTCGGTGTGAGCTGGCTCAGGCGGCGAACGAAAGTTCCCGCAGTCGTCGAAGCGGCGCCGGAAGGACATCATGTCGCTGACATCGCCAGCCGCTTCCGGCCGCGAGACCCGCCTTCTCCTCCCGCGAACGGTCCGCGCGGCGCGGGTCCGAAGTCGAACTCAGGCGAAGTCCGGTGAAATTCGAGATTGAGTTGTCACGTTCGGGCGCCACAACATAGCTCTTGATCGGGCGACAGCGGATCGAGCATAGGCCCATCGCAGGGCTGCAATCTACTCCACCGAAAGGTCGTCGATGGACTTTCTGACCAACTATGGCGCCAAGCTCGCCGAATGGTGGAACGGGATGTCCAGCCGCGATGTCGTTTGGCTGTCGATTGGAATGGCAGGCCAGTCGATGTTCGTGCTGCGCTGGTTCATTCAGTGGCTGGCGAGCGAGCGGGAGAAGCGGCTCGTGGTGCCGGAGCTGTTTTGGTACGCGAGCCTCGTTGGTGGACTTATGGTGCTCGCCTATGGCATCTACAAACCCGATCCCGTCATCATCCTCGGCCAGTTCGGCGTCTTCATCTACGCCCGCAACGTCTATTTCCTATGGCGACAGAAGAGCAAAAGTGAAGCGCCCGAGGCGATCAAGAGGCCTGCGGAATAAGCGACAGCCACGCCCGAGTTCGATCACGTTTCCGTGGTTCATCATGCTGACATGCCATTCGAATGCGACGTATGCTAATAAAATCGGCCTATCTCAGGATGAGGTTCAGAATGTCCCGCTACCGCTTTGCTGCCCCCTTGATCACCGCTCTATTCGTGCTGTTCCCGATTGCCGGTCCCGCATCGGCGATGAGCGACCTCGTCGTGCGTGAGAGCAAGCTGGGCGTGAAGGAGTCGATCGATGCGCTCGCCAAGGCCGTTGAGGGCAAAGGCATGAAGGTGATCGCGCGCGTCGACCATGCTGCAGGCGCTAAAACCGCCGGTCTGGAGATGCGCCCGACAGAAGTGCTGATGTTCGGCAATCCCAAAGCCGGAACGCCTCTCATGGAGGCCAACCCGGAAATCGCGATCGATCTGCCGATGAAGATGCTTGCGTGGCAGGCCGCGGACGGCAAGGTGTATATCGGCTATACGGCGCCTGAGAAACTCAAGACGCGCTACAGCATCAAGGATCGGGACGAGGGATTCAAGGCGATGGCGGCGGCGCTGCTCGGCCTCTCCGAGATCGCGAGTGGCTCATCGAAGTAGCCCGTCAGAGGGCGCTTCGACCCACTGATCTCCAACCGTTGTTTGACGGACCACCGTTCGACGCCGCGCCTACCGCTCACTTCTTCTGAGCAGGCGCGGATTTTTGCTGTGCTGCGACGGGATCCGGCTCGGTCATCAGGTCGCCGACAATGCCGATGCCGACCAGCAGCACGAGCCCCGCCACGAGAACGACGATGACGTGCGCATGCCGCCTGTTGAGATCGGCGATCGTCGCCTCTTCGATCGATCCGCCACCATCATCCATTGTGCGGATGCCCATCATCTTGTTGGCGACGTTGCGCCGAACGGCGCCGCGGTCGATGACCTGCAGACCGGCGCGGGCGGCAATCTCGTCGGCAATCTCGGAGTAGGGAAAAGCGGGATCGACGTTGGCCTCGTTGAGATAGCCAAGTTGGATCGATCGGTTGTCCTTGGTGAGGATACGGGCGCCGCGCATGAGGACCGGCGCCAACGTCCCGCCATAGACTTCGCGACGGCTCTCGATCGCCTTGATGTCGGTATACGGGATCTCATGGCGCTGATAGCGCAGCATCGGCAAAAGTCCACGGCCAGACGGCAACGTCATCTTGACCGCCGTTTCACCGAGGTCGATCCGCGCGCGGATCGAGAACAAAAGTTCCGCCACGACCAGTAACATGATCGCACCGAAACCAACGGCGACGATCGCCAAGCCGAGCGTCGAATCCCACCGACCCGACATGACACGCATCACGATCATGGCCGGAAGGCTGACGAAGAAGGGTAGCAGGATCAAGAAGATGAACGAGAACATCGTGGTCCGCGCCGTTCCGACCCCGTAGTGCCTGCGTGTATTCTCCGTGTGCGATGAGCCGGGCAATGCAGCGCCCGGTCCAGGCAACGGGCCCTGACCAGCAAATGGTACCGGTGAGATGGGTGAGCCGACGTTCCGCGTGACCATGCGCTTCTCCGAAATGCGCCCGTACGCCAGGCCGATCGCAACCGACAGGTGCTCACCGCCGCCTGCGCCCGTCGGCTCGATGCCGAGAGTTTGATCGCGACATTGTCGCAGGACGATGTTCGTCGCACTATATCAGGGCCAATCGAAATCCATAGCGAGGAGACGGTCATGTTCTTCACCAAGAAGAAGACCGAAATGCCCACAGCCGCCACCGCACTTCCCGGCCGCGCAAAGCCGATCTTCGCCGGCGGCGAGCATCATATCTTTAGCCGCCCTCTGATCGGCCCTTACCCGGCTGGAATGGAGGTCGCATACTTCGGGATCGGCTGCTTCTGGGGCGCGGAACGTAAGTTCTGGCAGATCGGCAACGGCATTTGGATCACGGCGGTCGGATATGCCGGCGGTCTGACGCCCCACCCCACGTATGAGGAAGTGTGCAGCGGCAAAACCGGTCACAACGAAGTGGTGAAGGTCGTCTACGATCCGTCGAAGATCTCTTACGAGATGCTGCTCAAGGCATTCTGGGAGAGCCACGATCCGACACAGGGTATGCGGCAGGGCAATGACGTCGGCACTCAGTATCGTTCGGGAATCTACACGACGACGGCAGCTCAGAAAGCAGCCGCCGACTCGTCACGTGCGACCTACCAACCGCTGCTGACGGCGCGAGGCTATGGCACGATCACAACTGAAATCGTCGATGCGCCGGAGTTCTACTTCGCAGAGGACTATCACCAGCAGTACCTGTCGAAAGTTCCGCACGGCTATTGCGGCCTCGGCGGAACCGGCGTGTCGTGCCCGGTTGGTACTGGCATCGGCATCGCCAGCTAACGACGCGATGTGGCCCGGCTACTTCTGATTCAGCGTCTTTTCGGCTGACTTGGCCACGGACTTCGACTTGGCGGACGCGGGCGCAAGTGACCGCTGCGGCGCGGGCTCGACCGGCTTCGCTATGCCGACCTCGAGCACCGTACGGCATTCGGCGGGCAACTGATCGAGTGTCAACGGCGGCTTCGGCGGAACAGGTTTCGCCGGTGGCGGTGCCGGAGGGCGCGTCAGAAGCGCGAACCAGTCCGTCAGTTCCTTGCCGCAACCGTCATCTGTCGGCGGCGGCGCCTGCGCCACGCATCCCGCTGATCCGGGTGGGCAACTCATGCGGATGTGAAAATGATAGTGGTGGCCAAAGATGGGCCGCACCTTGCCGAGCCACGCACGATCGGTTGTAGACGCCGAAGCCTCACAGAGCGCCTTCTTGATCGCGGGATGGACGAGAACGCGCTCCACCTCTTGATAAGTCGCGGCGCGCTTGATGATCTGGACGTGCGCAGGCGACCACCGTTTGTCGTCGACCGACAACTTGTCGGGACCAAGCATCGAGACGGCCGACAGGTCCTCCCGTTCCTTGTTCGAAAGCCGACGATCCGGCATGGGCGTGAACCAGATATCCGCGTCGAGGCCGATTTGATGGCTGTTGTGCCCGGTCAACATCGGACCACCGCGCGGTTGCGACAGATCTCCGACGAGCATGCCCGGCCAGCCATCGAAATCGCGCGCCTCAACTGCGAATTTCTCGACAAGCGCGACCAGACCTGGGTGGCCCCAATTGCGATTGCGCGACAACCGCATCGCCTGCCATGCCGGACCATCGACAGGCAGCGCCCGCGCTCCAGCGAGACAGCCCTTGGAGTAGAACCCGAGCGCCCTTGCCTCGAGTTGCGCGGGTGACGTCATCGCGCCGAACAGCTCTTTGGCTGGCGTCGGCGGCGGTGCGGGCTCTGCGACGGCAGCTGCCGCCGGTTTTTCGGTTTCGGTCGAAGTCGTCGAAGCCGGTGCAGCGGCGGGCACGACGGCCGTGGCCGTCGCGGGCTTCGCGACCTCGTTGGCAGACAAATCGCCAGCGTTGGCGATAAGGGCGATCATCGAGGCAACTGCAGCCCACGCCTGCAGCCGGTGGCCCCGGAACAGTTCCGCATCGATCATGAGCAATAGTTTAGCAGAGGTTGCGGCCAAATTTCGATCATCAAACGCAGCTGACCGGCCAGTTTCGACCGCGTGTCGTGCGCACGGCAGCAACCAGCGAAGCAGCAGGATGTGGCTCCAGACAACTTATGTCGGTGCCTCTCACATCCGCGTGTAGGCTGCGACTTCGCTCCGGTCGCCAATTGTCGTTGCGGAACCCGGCTGCCCGGTGATCTCGTTTCCGACGGAACCGGGTGCCGACGCAAGTTTCAAACCGACGATGCCCGCGATGATCAAACCCAGGCTCGCGAGCTTCATTGCGGTCATTGGTTCACGGAAGATATAAACGCCGACCATCACCGTCAGCGCCGTGCCCGCACCCGACCAGACGGCATAAGCGACCGAGAGATCCATGTGGCGGATGACGATCGTGATGCCCACGAGCGAGACCGCGTAGCAGGCGAATACGCCGATCGACGGCCACAGATGGGTAAAGCCATTCGACAGTTTCATCATCGTCGTGCCCATCACCTCGAACACTATCGTCATTGCCAGAAGGAGCCAGGCCATGTGAGGGATGCCTTAATGATGAGAATCGGAATGACGCTGGCGACTGTTGCCATGAGAGTATTTCGGGATCGTGAATGCGAATGATCGAACTTCTGACGACAGGACGCGACGACGCGCACGTTCACGTTTTGCTCGCACACGGCGCGGGCGCGCCCATGACCAGCCCATTTATGGAACTCACGGCGGCGTTGCTGGTTGCGGAAGGTTTGCTCGTCTCTCGCTTCGAGTTTGGATACATGGCGAAGCGCCGGCTGACCGGGAAGCGCACGCCACCTCCGAAGGCTGAGCGGCTCATCGAGGAGTTCAAGGTAGCGGTGGAACTGGCGCGTGATACCTGTCCATCGCACCGTGCATTCGTGGTCGGCGGCAAGTCCATGGGCGGACGCGTTGCAAGCCTTGCGGCGCAAGACCTTTATGAACGTGGACGGATGAACGGGTTGATCTGCCTGGGATACCCGTTCCATCCACCCGGCAAGCCCGAGCAGTTGCGGACGGCTCACCTGGCCGCGCTTGAAGCACCTACCCTGATCGTGCAGGGCGAGCGCGATCCGTTCGGGTCGCGTGAAGACGTTGAAATATTGCAGCGGAATGCTTTGCTTTCGCCGAAGATCGACGTTTGGTGGGCGCCTGATGGCGATCACGACCTCGGTCCGCGCGGCAACTCCGGCTTCACGCGCAAAGGCAACCTAAGCGCTGCGATAATCGCCGTTGGTCACTTCTGCAATCGGATCGCAGTGAGCGAAGTTGGATACGGGGCGTGACGAGCGCCGTTCGACTTAATTCGCGCCACCGAAGAGAGCGTTGAAGAAGTCGCCAATCGGGTTCACGGGCTTGTATTTGGGGTTCGATTCTGCGAGGCCGGAAATCGGTTCCGCACGAACCGGAGCGAGGTGGTCCTTGCCGCGCGCGATCTGCGACCACTTGCCGTCCAGCGCCAACGCAATCCGCTGCTCATGTCCGTAAAAGTCCTTGGCGGATCCGAGCTTGCCGGCGTCGTCGACCCACGTCGTGAAGTAGTTAACGTGGACGGGGATCTGCCGATCGAGCTTGATCTCGTTGTTCTGAGGTCCGCCCTTCACCAGAGACGCCAATTTGGCGGCATCCCAGCCCTTGTCCTCGTAGAGCAGCACCTCGGCCAGACGCAGCGGATTGCGGACGCGCATGCAGCCGTGGCTATACGTGCGCATCGGCGTCGCGAACAAGTGCTTGGTCGGCGTATCGTGCATGTAGACTTGGTGCTTGTTGGGGAACAAGAACTTGACGACGCCGAGCACGTTGCCCGGACCGGGTGGCTGGTAGACGTGGAAATTCTTGATGTTCGCCGTCGACCAATCGACGCTCTGCGCATTAACGTCGCGGCCATTGTACTGCAGGCGCAGTCCGCTCCGCGTCAGCGTATCCCCGCCGCGTGCTAGACCAGGATAGAGTTCCTTGACCTTGATGCTCTCCGGGACACCCCAGAACGGATGGATGACCACGGTCTCCATGACGTCCGTGAAGATCGGCGTCTGCGTTTCGATCTTGCCGGTGATGAGCCGCTCGGAGTGGATTACTTCGCCATTCTTGACGACCCGGAACATGAACTCGGGGATGTTGACCCAGATGTGGAGGTCGCCGAGATTGTCAGGCAGCCAGCGATAGCCTTCCATATTGGCGACAATCTTGCGCTCGGTGACCGGCGGCGCGGCCTCGGTGTTGAGCGCGGTGCGGGTCGCGGCGTTGATCGCGCCCTTGGCCGACTTCAGACCCCGCTCCTCCTGGAACGCGACAACCGCCTTCAGCAAGGCATCATCGTAAAGCGTCTCGTCGCCGGGCCGCCCCTCGACGGCCGGCAGCGCGACCTCGAGACGCTGGCGGACCATGGCGACGTCGGGATGCGACTTGCCCGGCTGGATGACAGGGCCCTTCGCGGGAACCTTGATCGTGTCCTTCTGAGCGGCACTCGTCGACCGGATCGCCACGAGTTGTTCGCGAAGCTTGATGAACTGAACATGCTTTGGATGGAGGTCGCGCAGGTAGGCGTCGGCTTCGGGCGCCTTCGAAATTTCAGCCAGAACATGAGCCGGCTCTTTGATCTGCGGCTTACGATCGATGTAGGAAGATAGTTGCTTGGTCGGCTCCGAAATGCGTCCGCCGCGCGCATGGCGTGCATATTTCAGGACCGCGAGCGAAAGCGTGATTTCGGCTTCAGCAAGTTCTGCGTCCGTCAGAGCGGCCGCGGGCAAATTCGGCTTGGAAAAATCCGATGCGGATAGGCCCCAGTCGTCGGCCTTGTCCAGCTCGCCCATCACGGCGCGTGCGCGCTGATTGAACCCTGATTTGTCTACCCAGAGCTGTGTGCTGTCGGATGCACTGTAAAACGCTGCGAGGGCAGCGCGGTCGTCCTTGTCCGGCTCTGCCAGTTTGCGCGGGACATCCGCGAGCAAGTTGCGCATGACGGCGCCGATAGGATTGATGTCAGCCGACCCTGTCTCCACGGCCGGCGCCACCTCGACGTTCGCAACGCGATCCGGCGCCCCGTCTTGAGCCGACCACGAGGGGGTCGCAGCGAGCGTCGCTGCAACCACGGCGCAAAGGGCGGCAGAGTGCGGAAAACGCATCACGTGATCTCCTCGAAGCTGCGCGGAGGCTAGCTGACCGGCGCGTCGATGACCAGTGGCAGTGCCCTCATCGACTTCCGTCTTAGAAGCTAGTGGGAATGTGTTGCGAAATTGTCAAACAACGTCCAGCCGCGGGACAATCCACTAGCAAGACCGCGACCTGCCGCGCGCTCGAGAGGACTAGGCAGGTAATTTCCGATGATCAGCCGCGAACCAGCCAGACAATCGCGACACCGGCGGCGACGGCGAACCAACCCGCCGCCGCCAATTGTCGATCCGGCGTCTCAGCCGCCGTTTCCAGCATCCGCCGCGCGAGACCCGGCGCGAGCGCCCATAGCAATCCTTCGAGCACAAGCACCAGTCCGAATGCGACGGCGAGATCGATCATGCCAGAGGCTTTCCCGCACCGGCGACTAGCTACCTCGGCGGAAGCGGCGTCGGCTGCGTATTCGACGGAATCTGCTTGCCACCGGGGTTGCCGAAGTACTTGAAGAAGTCGCTGTCGGGCGAGATGACGAGACGGGTATCACCTGACTTCAAGCCCTCTTCGTAGGCCTGCATCGAACGGTAGAATGCGAAGAAGTCGGGATCTCGGCCGAATGCTTCGGCAAAGATGCGGTTTCGCTCTCCGTCTCCTTCACCGCGCGTCGTGTCGGCTTTCTGCTGGGCCTGCGCCTTGATGACGGTGACCTCGCGGTCGGCGGTGGCCTTGATGCGGTTGGCCTCGGCGCCGCCTTGCGCACGGAATTCGGCAGCTTCCCGCTGACGTTCTGCGCGCATCCGGTCGAACACGCTCTTGGAGTTCTGTTCGGGCAGATCGGCGCGCTTGATCCGCACGTCGACGACTTCCAGGCCGTAGTCTTTGCCTTCTTCGTTCACCTGCGCGGCAATACGCTTCATCAGATCCTCGCGTTTGTCGCGCACGAGATCCTGGAAGCTCGCCGAACCGAGAACGCGGCGGAGTGAGCTCTCCACGATCGGCCCGAGCCGCGAACGCACGTTCTGCTCGAACCGCAGTGTCTGGTAGAACTTGAGCGGATCGGTGATTTTGTAGCGGGCGAAGGCGTCGACCACGAGGCGCTTCTGATCGGACGCGGTGACTTCCTGAGGCGCCGTGTCGAGATCGAGAATGCGCTTGTCGAACAGATCGACAGTGTCGACGAACGGAAGCTTCCAGCGCAAGCCGGGCTTGTCGATGAACGCGACCGGGGCGCCAAAGCGCAGGACCAGCGCCTGCTCGTTTTGATGCACGATGAACGCCGACGAATAGACGGCGAACGCGCCGAGGCCGAGAAGGACGACGAGGGTGGCGAGAAATGCACGCATGATCAGTTGCCCCCCTGGACCGGCTTCTTGTTGAGTTCATTCAGCGGCAGGTATGGCACGACGCCCGACCCGCCCTTGCTGTCGAGGATGATCTTGTCGGTGTTGCCGAAGACCCGTTCCATCGTCTCGAGGAAGATGCGTTTGCGCGTCACTTCCGGTGCTTTCCTGTATTCGTCATAGACCTTGACGAAGCGCGCCGATTGACCGGTTGCCTCGGCGACGGCCTGCTGCTTGTAGCCTTCAGCGCCCTGCAGAATGCGCTCCGCCTCGCCGCGCGCTTCAGGAATGACGCGGTTCGAGTAGGAATAGGCTTCGTTCTGTAGCCGCTCTTTGTCGGCGCGTGCGGCCTGGACGTCGCGGAAGGCATCGATGACCTCGGACGGCGGATCGACCTTCTGCAGCTGCACCTGATCGATGCGGATGCCGGCCTTGTAACTGTCGAGCGTCGTCTGCATCAGCTTGAACACGTCCTGTTCAGCCTTCTGCCGCGCCTCGGTCAAGAGCGGCGCGATGTTGGCCTGGCCGACGATCTCGCGCATCGCGCTTTCGGCCACTTCTTTCACGGTGTTTTCGGGATTCTGGATGTTGAACAGATACTGCTGTGCATCCTTGATGCGCCAGAACACCACGAAATCGATATCGACGATGTTTTCGTCGCCGGTCAGCATCAAGCTTTCCTCGCGCACATCGCGCGCGCCGCCGCCGACGCTGCGACCGAGCGCAGACGAGCGCATGCCGATCTCGGTGATGTTCTGCCGCTCGACCTTCGGCAAGCGAACCTCTTCGATCGGATACGGGAGACGGAAGTGCAGCCCAGGAGGTTCCTGGCGGACGTATTGGCCAAACCGCATCACGACGCCGAGTTCGTCGGGATTGACGCGGAAGAAGAATGCGTACCAAGCCACGACCGCCGAGCCGATGATGGCTGCCAGGAACAATAGTGGTCCAGGCACGCCGCTACCGTGCATGACCTGCTTCATCTTGTCTTGCGATCGCTTCAAGATTTCTTCGAGGTCGGGCTGCTGTCCACCGCCGCCGCCACCCCCGCCGCCCTGGCCCCACGGACCTTGACCCCAAGGACCACCGCCACCGCCGCCGCCCCCGCCACTGCCGCCGCCGCCGCCGCTTTTCCAGCCGCCGCCACCGCTGCCGCCACCGCCTTGATTACTCCAGGGCATTCGCCGTGCCTCATGCGTTGTTGATGATGATTGGGAAGGGATGCGACCAGTTCGACGCCTCTCGAAGGCGACCGCCCGGCAATTTGCCCACGTTCCCAGGGGATTTCGATGTCCCGAGCTTATAGGCTACGGGTCCCGGACACGCAAACGCAACGAGGAGATTGGTAAGGCCGGAGCGTGACTTCAAGGGGCCGCCGGTCATGGACCGGGCAGCCGGTCGAAGTGCATGCGCAATCTTCCGGCTGATCAATGTCGCTCGAGGATCGTCAACGTGGCCGCGTATTCATCCTTCTCTCCGCGCGGAATGGCTTCACGCAAGACCTCGTGCCAATCGTCCGCGGGGGGCCGCTCGAAGCTGACGTCACCCTCCGGCCGGCCGTGAATTTCCGTCCAGTAGATGCGGTTCGCCAGCGGCAGCGAGGCAGCAAAAATTTCAGCGCCGCCGATGATCATGATCTCTTCGACGCCCTTCGTCCGGGCAAGACCGCGCGCCAAAGTCACGGCAGCAGCCAGATTGTCGACCGCCGATACGCCCGGAGCTGCGAAAGACGCATCCCGCGTCACCACGATATTATCGCGGCCATCGAGGGCCTTGCCGATCGATTGAAACGTCTTTCTCCCCATGACGATCGGTTTGCCCATGGTGAGGCGCCGGAACGTCTTGAGGTCGGACGGCATCCGCCACGGCAACTGACCCGTGCGGCCGATGACGCCATTCTCGGCCACGGCGACGATGAGAGAGATGTTCATAGCGGCTGGTACTCTAATGGGGTCGTCGCGGATCACACCGCCACCGGTGCCGATATGTGCGGCCAGGCGTCGTAACCCTCGAGGCGGAAGTGATCGAAGCGGAATGAGAAAATATCACCGACCGACGGGTCGATCCACATCGTCGGCAGCGGCTTGGGCGTTCGGGCAAGCTGCGTTTCGACCTGCTCAAGATGATTGAGATAGAGATGCGCGTCGCCGAAGGTGTGGACGAACTCGCCGGGCTTCAGGCCCGTCACCCGCGCCATCATCATCGTCAGTAGCGCGTAGCTCGCGATGTTGAACGGCACGCCGAGGAAGATGTCGGCCGAGCGCTGGTAAAGCTGGCAGGATAGCTTGCCGTCAGCCACGTAGAACTGGAACAAGCAGTGGCACGGCGCCAGCGCCATGTCGGGGATGTCGGCGGGATTCCACGCCGAGACGATGATGCGGCGGCTGTCGGGGTTCGTTTTGAGCGTCGAAACGACCTCTGAAATCTGGTCGATGGTCCGCCCATCGGGCGCCGCCCAACTCCGCCACTGCTTGCCGTAGACCGGGCCGAGGCCGCCGTCGGACCTAGCCCACTCGTCCCAGATCCGCACGCCGTTCGCTTTGAGGTAGGCGATGTTGGTATCGCCCGCCAGGAACCAGATCAGTTCGTGGATGATCGACTTCAGATGCAGCTTCTTCGTTGTGACCAGCGGGAAGCCGGCGGCGAGATCGAAGCGCATCTGATGGCCGAACACGCTCAAGGTGCCGGTGCCGGTGCGGTCGGTTTTCCTGGTGCCGGTGTCGCGCACCCGGCGCATGAGATCGAGGTATTGCTGCATGGGCATTTTCTAGAGTGATTCTGGAGGGACGAAGCCGTCCGCGTGCATCGACTCACAGCGGAATGGGCAACCAGCGCAGGCCGAGCACGATCGCCGTGTTGTAGATGGCGTGACAGAGGATGGGAACCCACAGGCTGCCGCTGCGCACCATGAGCCAGCAGAAGAACAGGCCGACCAGGAAGACCTCGACGAGGCCATAGACAGAGTAGCCGGCATGAAGTGCGGTCCACGCCAGCGTGGAGACGACCGCGGCGCCCGCCACCCCGAGCGTCGATTTCGCTAATGCGGGAAACAAGAAGCCCCGGAACAGGAGTTCCTCCGAAAGCGGAGCGCCGATCCCGATCGCTACCAGAGCGAGAAGCCATATGTCCGACCGGGCGAGGGACGCGGCAGGTGCGAGGTCATGCAGCACTGCCGCGCGGTCGACGGCATAGACGATGGCAATGTAGGCCGCAGCAAACACGCCGAGACGTGCAACCGCGCCCGCGACTGCTGGAAGCGCGTTGTCCCGCCACACCAACGCCAAAACGTGCTTGGGCTCGCCCCCGTAAAGCCGTGCGGCGGCGAGCGTCAGACCGATGACCGCGGCTTGGAAGGCCAGCAGCCACAGGAGACCATGGAACATCCGGCCGGCGGCCTCGCCTGAGGCGGCACCGCCCCCCAGGCTCGGCAACCCGTCCATAAATGACGAAACTGCCGTCGCCACCGCAGCCGCCCCAAGCAAAATGACGCATGTCATCGCAGCGGCAAGGCCGGCAGGCCAACTCATCCGGTCACCGAATTTCAGCTGTGTTGTCCCCGCGTCGTCGGAAGTTCGCCGGGTGATCATGCCTTAGCCCGTCCTCCAGTTCGCGCGAATATGCTGTGCCCGGACCGTGCTCGACGGGTGCCAGGCGAACACGAATTTGACGATCGAGGCCCACCCTTGAAGCGAAATCTTTTTTTTGAGCCCCGTCGTGTCTATATTGGGGGTGCCGGATTCGTCCGGCTATGGCGATAAACGCGGTCGGAATAAGCCTTTCGGACCCGGGGGCGGTACCCGGCGCCTCCACCACACCCCGTCGGGATGCCATTCCCGGCATGCGACGGCGGGGTGTGGCGGGGGCGAAATAGGTTCGACGAGGGGTATAAAGGGCTTGCTTTTGCTCGGCATGGTTCCGCCGTTATCGGGCCGTCCAGAATAGTTGCCAATGACAACTATGCTGAGGTTGCTCTCGCTGCGTAATGCAGTGCGATCGACCTGAACTTAAGTCCTTGCTCCTAGCCGGGTAAGGCGCGGTCCGGAGGGCACCGGGCAACAGAAGCCCTCCACTCAATTCGGAACCCGGCGTGGTTCCGCCTGAGTGCGAGGAGACGAAGCGGAGTGGCTGAGACGCGCATGACGGCCGAGCACACCATCGACTACGAGGCGTTGGCCCAGGACGCCATGCGGAGCGTTGTGCGCGCCGTACTCCTTCGCGCCGCCAAATCTGGCTTGCCAGGCGACCACCACTTCTACATCTCGTTCGACACCCAGGCGCCGGGCGTAATTCTGTCGAAGAGGCTGAAAGAGAGCCCGAAATATCAGACGGAGATGACCGTCGTACTGCAGCATCGGTTCTGGGACCTTGCGGTCAACGACGAACGCTTCGAAGTCAAACTGACGTTCGATGGTATACCGGAAAGGCTCGTCGTTCCTTTTTCCGCCATCAAGGTCTTCTTCGATCCGAGCGTTCGTTACGGATTGCAGTTCGAGGAACCCGAAGGCCCCGACACCGGGATGGACGGCCTCACCGCGGACGATTCACAATCTGATGCGCCTGCCTCCGCTGACAGTCGCGTCACGACGACCCGCTCTCAAGGTCCACGAAAGCCGCGAGCCCCGCGCAAATCGCGGGCTGAGCGCGACGTCGCGCCGGTGACGATCGCACCGGCGTCGAAGTCAACCCCGCCGGTCCACGCGCCCGCTGCGGCGAACCCGGCTCCGCCGCGCGTGACGCCAAACGTTGCTGCCGCCGATACGTCGGCCAGCCCGCCGGAAGCCAAGCCCACCGCGCCCGTGACATCAGGTGCGCAGATCGTCAGTCTCGACCAGTTCCGGAAGAAGTAGCGAGGAGGAGCAGCTGGATCGAGACCTCTGGTAAGAGGAATTTGAGCCATGCGTCATCCATTCTCTTACGCCCTGCTGACTGAAATCGCGAAGGTACTGCTACTCATGGTTCTGCTGTTGACAGCGGAGTACATCAGGCAGTCCGACGACACGTCGACAAAACCTCGTGCGCTCTCGAGCATCGAGCAGATCCGTTGAATCACTTTTTTACCGGCTCGCGGCGCGCCGTTCGAGGTCTGTTGCGGAAGGCCTCAACGACGCGCTGCGTGAACCGGTCACACCTTGGGTTTCCGCTCCGCAGTTCGGCCAATGGCGGCGCGGCCGAAGCTCAGTGTTAGTTTCCCGTCTTCGAGTTCGGCGCATTCGGCTTCCGCAACGAACGGATCGGTGACCTCGATATTGGCCGCTTCAGCGCAGAGATCCACTGTTGGGAACGGTTTGACGTTCACGCCGCTATCGCCGTTCGGCAGCGACAGCATGGTGATGAGAACAATGATTTTGGGTTCCATGTTGATGTCCTGTGCGTGAACCTGTGTTTCGAAATTGCTCGCCAGCCGATCTTGGGCTTCAAGATCGCCAGCGGCACGCACGGCAACGCACGACGCTCAGCCGCCCTCGAGCGCTCGACCTAAGTCAAGGCGTTCGCGGCCACCGAGGGCGACCAGCGCGAGAACGGAATTGAAGCTGTCGATTGAGCAGACGGGGACTCGGACACATCGCGCCTGACAAGTTGAGTCACCACACAAAAATGGCAATAAAACGAGTGGGTTGTAGTCTCGCGCAGAACAAGGGCTCCGCCCGTCCGCAAAAGACACTGTTCCTGCGCGGTCTCTGGCGCCGGCGCAACCTCACGGCGGGTCGATCGGCAGATCCCAGTCGCGCATCAGAATTCCGATCAGTATTTCCCCGCGGGCGAGGATCGCAGCACGGTCCCACTCCGCTGCTTCGGCCGCCTGCTCGGACAAGACAAAGCCGGACTGCGCGAGAATTCCGCGCTTTTCTGGCCAGTCCTTGGTCGCTGCGGCTTGATTGTCCTTGTGGGACAGAAACGTCAGGTTGCCGAGGCGGTTGACGTGCGCCTTCACGACTTTCTCTGAAGAGAACGCCTTCCACCAGCGGCGGCTTTTGTCCGGGTTGCGCGGCAGCATATGTTCGATCGTCACGTTCTTTCGATCGACCGGCCCCGAGTCGCGTCCCATTAGGACGCTCAAGCGGCGCAGCACGAGATGCGCATGATGCTTCAGACAGAAGTTCTGAGAGCGAAGGCTCGCGATCGCGTCTTGTCGCAACGACGGTTCGATCGTGAGAGCCGGCATGTCGGCCGGTTGCCTGCCTCCGTCGAGCTGATCAATCACGCTGATCATCCGTCTGACCTGATTTGACGGATCGACACCTGCAATTCGCAACAGCCAGGTGAGACGTTCGACACGGCGGAAGAAATCCGGCGCGGCCTCGTCGGTGGGCTGCCGTGAGGCGAGCCAATGCATGGCCGCGGGCATCCAGATAGCCGGCTCGATCCAGTTGAGCGTCTCGATGGCGCCCCCGATCCCGAGCGGCCAGGCCTCCGAACGGCTCCTGCCTCGCAACCGCTCGTAACGAACGACGCTTGGCTCGAGCCAATGTTCGAGAAAAACGCGGCCGCCCCGGTCGACATCGAACAGACTACAAATGTCGAACTCTACTGGCCGCTCGGAGCGCTTGCGCGACTTGAGGATGCGGATGCAGCCGAGGACCTCGCCGACGCCGGCGGTGCCGATCCGCTCCTCGCAACGTTCCCAAGTCCGGCTTGCTGCCTCCCGTTCTTTGATCGGGATAACGCCCAGAATCGTCGCCTTCGCCTGTGCGCCGGGAAAGAACGCGAGCCGCGTCGTCTCCTCGACATCGAGAACCCGCCACGCATAGTCTTCGCTGTCATAGAGTTGAACGATCACCTTGCACTGGTCGAGGAGGTACGATGCGAGGCCGGCCCGAACCGTACTCTCGCCGTTCCGGTTCTGAAGTCGGCTCAAGACATATTCGCGCACCTCGACGACACAACGCTCGCTGTCGGAGAAGGCCTCCTCGCTTTCGTCGACTTCAGCGGCCGTGGCGCCTTCTCTCTGCACGTACCGTTCGAGGAACGCTGCGATGTTGGATTGTGGCTCCAGCTGATAATTGCCGCCGGCGCTCCCGACCGCAGCTTCGAGCCGCGATCGCAGGGGGCCGAGCGCCTCGATATCGCGCAGAATGGACGCGACGATGGTGAGTGTCATGATCCGCTGATGCCCATCGACGATGGCCAGACGCTCTCGTCCTGGCGTGTCCGCGAGCATCAAGTTTCCAAGCAGGAACTCCGCACCATCTTTCCGGTCTGCGGCTTCCAGGAGATCACCGATGAGACGGGCGACTTGCTGGGTCCGCCAGGAGTAGGCGCGCTGAAACCACGGCAGCCGGAAGCCCCGTCCTGTGGCGAACAACTCGCTCACGGTGCGAACCTCGACGGTAAGCAGGCGGGGCATGGGAAGTTCGCTCCAGGACACGCCGAGTGAGATGCGGATACGACGCACCACGGCCCAACTGGCAAGTAAGATCGAGTGGTTCGAAGAAACTCGTAGACCTACGCGAACCCGGTCTTTCCCTCTCCGAGCTAGCGTATGAAACTAGAAAAACAAGCCGGCATCATCGGAGCAAAGACTAGCGCTTTCCGCCGGCGGCGTTCACGTCAATTCGCAAAAACTGTTCGACAATTTTCGTCATGCGTGCGTCCCGGGCGCGGATCTCCGAGGGACCCCATGTGCTCGCCTTGATTACATCATCCAGCAATGCCGCTGCCGGGTTATCACTTGCCGTGCGCGCTAGAACCGGCCGCTTGATGTCAAAGTCGTCATTGCTCAGCGTCTCGTTCCGGCGCTCCGAGACCAGAGCGAGATTGCCGAGACACTGCGTCAGCGCCTCACGCTCGTCGGCATCCTTGAAAATGCGCTTCCAATTGCTCTTTTTCGACGGACGCTGCGGAAGGACATGCTCGACGCTGAGCGTGGCCGGATCGACGCGGTTCAACGTCCCGGCGATCTCATCGGAGATCCGGAGCAGCAGCAGTTTGGCGAAGCTCGGGTTGCGCCGCCAAAGCGATTGCAGGTTGAACGCGATGGCCTTCAGTTCTTCGCGGCTGGGTTGGAATAGCATCGATGCCGAGATCGCCGGTTGACCCGAACGGATCGCGGCGGCGATGGCTGCAAAGCGGCTGACGCGCTTGTCACGGCCGATGAGCAACAGCCGCATGAGATGGGCCTGACGATCGATTTCGGCCAGCAACGCAATTCCCCCGGGGTCACCTTCATGATGCCTGCGGATGCTGAGCATCGCCGACGGCACCCATTCTTCACCGTTGAGCCGGCTGAGGTAGACGAGCGGTCGCTCGGCGTCCGCCGGCAGGCCGCTGACGCCCGCGTGGGCGCCCAGGATCTGACGATAGGCATCCGACATCGGCGACAGTGTGCGAAGCACGAACGGCTCAGCGCCGCCGGCCGCGCTAACGACACTGCGCACGGCATTGATGACCTGCCCGCGATTTGAGCCATAGATGGACCTCAGATGCCCGAACAGGACATCGAATCTGTCTCCGAGAACCCGGTTCGCTCGGTCCCAGATCTCATGAGCCTCCGCGGAACGCTCGGCAGAGATCTCGCTCAGCACTTCTGCCTTCAGGATATCGCTCCGCATCAGCGGCCGGCCGCGGTCGTTCAAAACCTTGAAATAGCGGTGCGCTCGATCGATGTCGCGCGTCAGGATCGCAACGACGTGTGCGCGATCGCAAATGTACCTGGCCAGTATGCGGCGCGCCTCGCTTTCGAACCCCCTGACAACGGCGATGAAATGATCGCGAACCTCGATCAGGCTTCGTGCGCCCGTACCTCCGTCGTCGTCCTCATCGTCGTCCGCCGGGTTTTGGCCGGTTGCACCCGGCGTGAGCACGTAACGCGTCAGGTAGACTTGATCGCTTGTCGGCAGATCGAGCCGGAACTCCCGCGGCCTCGCCCCTGGGCGCCCGGTACCCGGCAAGGCGAGCAAAGCGTCGAGACGCGACCAAACTTCACTTTCTGCGCCGCCATCGGAATCTCTGAGGACCGCAGCCAGGACCGACAGCGTCACGAGACGCTGTTGTCCATCGACGATATCCACGACCCGATCGGCTTCATCTTCAACGCCTTTGACGGCGAGGGGTGCGGATCTGCCAGGCCAGTCGTCTTGACCACCGCGATCCATGAGCAGAACCGTGCCGAGAAAATAGTCTGGATCGGAGACCGCCTGATCGTCGAGACCGGCGGCGGACATGAGATCCTCGAGAAGCTGACCAGCTTCCTCACGCGTCCATGAATACGGGCGCTGATAGGGTGGAACGGCGAAGCGGAACGGCCCTGAAAGAAGTTCCGCGACCGTCAAAGACGCGGTCGGCAGTTTTGAAAACATGCAGCCTCGTCCACAACATTTGCTCAACGTCTGGAATTATATGGCGCTAAATAGGTCATCCTGTTCCGGGCATTCAAGCATCGTCGTGTCGCAGCATAGCCAGCGCGACCTTTGCGCCGCCACCAATCCACGGTATGCACCAGCAGAGACAATAAGGCAGACTTTCCATAACAGCCGGAACCCGCTACGCGCATGCCGTCAATCGAGACCGTTGCAACGCCCTGCGTTTATAAAATCTGCCCGCGTGCAGCATGGGACGACGCCTGCCGCGTCGGCCAGTATCCCGGTTCCGCGGACGATCACCGCGATGGGTATATTCATCTCTCCGCGCAACATCAGGTTGCAGCAACGGCCGCCAAGTATTTTCGAGATTTGCCCGACCTGGTGCTCGTCGCCATCGCAACCGGGCCACTCGGCGCGGCCCTCGTCTGGGAGCCGTCCCGGGGTGGCGACCTCTTTCCGCATCACTATGGGCCGCTGCCGGTTTCTGCGGCCATCGCGGTCATGCCGCTGCCGCTCGATCATGACGGTGTACCTGTCGTTCCGGAGCTACTCGGCTGATGCTTGACCGCTTGCTCGACGCCGCACGCCCGATGCTGTTCATGTTGCAGCCCGAGGACGCTCACGAGGCCACTCTGAAGGCACTCGAAAGGGGCGTTCACCCCCGGCACGCAGGCGGCGGCCGTCCTGAACTCACGGTATCGGCGCTCGGCCTCGCGTTCCCCAATCCGGTCGGTGTCGCCGCTGGGTTCGACAAGGACGCGCGCGTGCCCGACGCCGTGCTGGCGATAGGGTGTGGCTTTGCGGAGATCGGCACGGTTACGCCGCTACCGCAATCCGGAAACCCCAAGCCGCGAGTATTTCGGCTGATCGAGGACCGCGCCGTCATCAACCGGCTCGGATTCAACAACGGCGGACACGCCGCCGCACTTGCCCGACTGCAACGGCGTCCGGCCAGAGGCATCGTCGGCGTCAACATCGGTGCGAACAAGGACGCCACAGACCGCGCAGCCGACTATGTGCGCGGACTGGAAGCGTTCAACGCGGTCGCGAGCTATTTTACCGTCAACATTTCGTCTCCCAACACGCCCGGACTTCGCGACCTGCAGGCGCCAGCGGCGCTCGCCGAATTGCTTGACCGCGTGATGTCCGCACGCGAAGCCTTGGTCGCGCGTGGCGGGCCGAAGCGGCCGATCGTCGTCAAGATCGCACCCGATATTGACGAGGCGGACCTGCCCGCGATCGTCGAACGGCTGGTGGCACATGCGGTCGACGGTATCGCCGTTTCCAACACCACTCTCGCCCGCCCGCTGCTCAAATCTCGCGAGGCCGCCGAATTGGGTGGGCTGTCCGGCCGGCCGCTATTCGAGCGTTCGACAATCGTGCTCGCACGGGTACACGCCCTGTCGGGCGGGAAAGTGCCGCTTATCGGGATCGGCGGTATCGACAGTGGCGAGACTGCGCTGCAGAAGATCGATGCCGGCGCGACACTGCTGCAGCTCTATACCGGGCTGATCTACAACGGTGCCGGGCTTATCGACCGGATCAATGCTCATCTCGCCGAAACCGTACGCTCAGCCGGCGTCCGCTCGATCTCGGAATTGACTGGTCGAAGGTCGGCGCACTGGGCGGCCAAGCCGCTGCCCGCTTGACGCCACACACCACACGCCACAGTCGATGCGACCATTGGAGACGAACATGCCGACGGCACACACCACCCGCTCAGACAAGACACTGCTGCTGGCATTGGCACTCACGGCGGTCGGCGGCGCGACCGGAATCCAGCACGCCGCCGCAGCACCCAAGTTGACCTGCACGTTCATTCACAAACAGTGCATGAACGAATGCGTCAAGCAGGCCGGACGGGGCTTCTGCCAGTTCCACTGCGACGGCGAAAAGCGCAGCTGTATTACGACTGGCCGCTGGAGCAGCTTCGGCCGCACATTCGAGAAAGTGGAACGGCGCTGAGACGGCCACAGGATTCGACGGGTCAGCAAACGAGGCGCAGCGTCACCGCGGTCCATCGTCGGCGCGTCGGCCGAAGCCCATGACGCGGGCAATCAGCCAGATCGGCACGACCACCATCGCGCCGACGGCCATGTACCCGAGGATCCACTCGATCGCGCCAAAACCCATGTCGTAGATCCGACGCACGATCAGATCGATATGATAGAGGAAATTGCGCGGGGTGATCCCGAGCGCGGACAGCACGATACCGACGACGATGGAAAGCACCGCCAGGCGGAGGATGACGCCGAGCGGATTGCCGCCGAATATGGTGTTGCGATCCATGCAGCTTGTCCTCTCGTTCGATTGAATGCGTCGTAAATCGTTTCACGCCGGTATGTCCGGGACGAGCCAGATGTCCCGCGCCGTCGGCTTAGCATAGTCTCCGGTCAGAGGCGACACGACGGCGCCGTGACCGTCCATCGGTATAGAGATGTCAGCTCCCGCGTCTGTCCCAACCTCAAAACGCGCACGCCCAGAGGCCGCTCGCAAGCGCCCGGGCAGCGAACGTAAACCCAAGGGCACCGAGCCGGATCTATTGCCGGAGTCTTTTGCCCGCTGGTTTAAAAGCCGCGGATGGACTCCCCGGGCGCACCAGCTTGCACTGCTCGCAGCTGGAAGCGCGCGGCAATCGACGCTGCTCGTCGCGCCGACGGGTGCGGGCAAAACTCTGTCCGGATTTCTGCCGAGCCTCGTCGGGCTTTCGGACAAGAAGCGAGCACTGAAAGGTGCCGGCCTGCACACCCTCTATGTGTCGCCCCTCAAGGCACTGACCGTCGATATCGCGCGCAATCTCGTCGCGCCCATCGGCGAAATGGGCCTCGGCATCCGCACCGAGACGCGTACAGGCGATACGTCGGCCTCCCGCCGTCAGCGGCAGCGGACGCGGCCGCCGCACATCCTGCTTACGACACCCGAGCAGATCGCGTTGCTCCTCGCCCATCCCGACGCGGCATACTTGTTCGCCGACCTCGACACCGTGATCCTCGACGAATTGCATGCCTTGGCCGGCTCCAAGCGCGGCGACCTTCTCGCCCTTGATCTTGCCCGGCTGCGCGCCCTCTCGCCCGATCTCATGACCATCGGCTTGTCGGCCACCGTCGCACGTCCATCCGAATTGCGAGCCTATCTCGCCGCCCAACGCGCGCCTGATACCGAAACTGCGCTTTCCGGGCTCGTCGTTGCGAGTGGCGGGGCACATCCGATCATCGAGATTCTCGAGATTGACGAGCCGGTGCCGTGGTCGGGACATTCCGCGCGCTATGCCATGCTGCGGATCCTCGAAAGCATTTCCGCGCACAAACTCACGCTGGTGTTCGTCAACACCCGAATGCAGGCGGAGCTGGTCTTCCAGGAGCTGTGGCGGATCAACGACGCCAATCTGCCGATCGGCCTGCACCACGGATCTCTCGACGCGACGCAGCGCCGCAAGGTCGAGGCGGCGATGGCGGCGGGCAAATTGCGGGCGGTGGTGGCGACGTCGACGCTCGACCTCGGGATCGACTGGGGCGACGTCGATCTGGTCGTCAATGTCGGCGCGCCGAAAGGATCGAGCCGACTGCTTCAGAGGATCGGCCGTTCCAACCACCGGCTCGATGAAGCATCGAAGGCGTTGCTCGTTCCAGCCAACCGCTTCGAAGTGCTGGAATGCCGAGCCGCACAGCAAGCAGCGCTCGCGGGAGAGCAGGATGCCGTGCACGCCCGCACCGGATCGCTCGACGTTCTCGCGCAGCATGTTCTGGGCATGGCTTGCCAGGCGCCGTTCCGTCCCGACGAACTCTTCGCCGAAATGCGATCCGCGGCACCTTATTCGATGTTGACCCGCGATCATTTCGACCGGATCGTCGGTTTCGTCACGGACGGCGGCTACGCGCTCCGCGCCTACGACAAGTTCGCGAAACTCGTGACCATGCCAGACGGACGCATGCGGCTCGCCCATCCGCGTTTCGCCCAGCAATATCGCTTGAATGCCGGCACCATCGTCGAAGCCCCGATGCTCAAGGTGCGCCTCGCAGGTCGTCGCCCAACGGCCCAAGCCAAGGCCGGCGTCTCGAAGTCGGCCACGAAGCCGTTGGTGGGCGGGCGGGTTCTCGGTGAGGTCGACGAGTACTTCGCGGCTCAATTGCGGCCTGGCGATGCCTTCGTCTTCGCTGGCGAAGTAGTGCGTCTCGAAGGCATCCGCGACACCGAGGTTCTGGTCAGCCGAGCGACGGCGTCGGACCCGGTGATCCCGAGTTACGCCGGCGGCCGGTTTCCGATGTCGACGCATTTGGCGGAGCGCGTGCGTACGATGCTGGCGGATCGCTCGGCGTGGTCGGGCCTGCCTCGACCCGTAGCCGAGTGGCTCGACCTGCAAGACCAACGGTCGTTGATACCTGCCGCCAACGAGGTCCTCGTCGAGACGTTCCCACACGGCCAGCGCTATCATCTCGTCTGCTATCCGTTCGAAGGCCGGCTGGCGCATCAGACGCTCGGGATGCTGATGACCCGGCGTCTAGACCGGCTCGGCGCTCGGCCACTCGGGTTCGTCGCCAGCGACTATGGCCTGTCGCTTTGGTGTGCCGCTGATCTCGGATCGATGATCGCACGCGGCACAATCATGCTCGACCGGCTCTTCGAGGAAGATATGCTCGGAGACGACCTCGATGCTTGGCTCGCGCAATCGAGCCTGATGAAGCGGACATTTCGCCATGTCTCGGTCATCGCCGGGCTGATCGAGCGTCGTCAC
Source organism: Hyphomicrobium sp. (assembly GCA_022843145.1). Classification (GTDB taxonomy): domain Bacteria; phylum Pseudomonadota; class Alphaproteobacteria; order Rhizobiales; family Hyphomicrobiaceae; genus JAKAML01. Next base: position 159,149 of record JALHOF010000003.1, on the reverse strand, counting down.
CCGGGACGGGAAAAGTCCGGCAGGCAAGTCACGATGTCCACCGATCTCGTCTACGATGTCTTGCGCAAGCACGATCCGACGCACATTCTCCTTGAGGCGGCGTGGAACGATGCGGCGACAGGACTACTCGACATCGCACGGCTCGGCGACTTTCTTCGGCGCATTCGTGGACGAATCAGGCATCGCGCGCTCGACGTCGTGTCACCACTGTCGGTGCCGATCCTGCTCGAAATGGGTGTGGAACCGGTAGCCGGCGCGGGACGCGAGGCGGTTCTGCGGGAGGCGGCCGAAGCGTTGATACGGGAAGCGGCCGGTACTGTGTGACGGCGGGAGGCGAGAATGCTGAGGTTGAAGCCAGACCGGCTCGATACGGCCGATTTTACAGAACAATCCATCTCGATCGCGGGGAAAGCATTCGTCGCCGATATGTCCGGCGCGCTTTATTGGCCATCGGAGGACGCGCTCATCGTCGCCGATCTGCACCTCGAGAAGGGATCGGCGTTTGCGGCGCGCGGACAGATGCTTCCGCCATACGACACGCGCGAAACGCTGGCCAAGCTCGCAGCGGCGATCGACCGCTACGACGCCGCCACCGTGATCGCGCTCGGCGACAGCCTGCATGACGTAGCGGCCTCGGACAGGATGGATGCGCAGTCGCGCGAGACGCTGCGCATAATGCAGTCGGACCGGGAGTGGATCTGGGTGACCGGAAATCATGACCCGACCATTCCCCATGCCCTCGGCGGCCATACGCTTGGAGAGTTGACGGTCGAGGGCATCACTCTGCGCCACGAGCCGAAGCCGGGCCGCGTCACCCATGAGATTTCCGGGCACATGCATCCTGCCGCCCGCATCTATCTGAACGGCTACTCGATCCGCAGGCCCTGCTTCGTCGGCAACGGCCTGCGTCTGGTGGTCCCGGCATTCGGGACCTACACCGGCGGGCTGAATATTCTCGACGAGGCATTCGAGCCGTTGTTCAGCACCGACGGGATGTCGGTTTGGCTGCTTGGACAGGAAGGCCTCTATCCGATCGCCACGCGGATCCTGAAGGAAGACTAAAGCAGCGAAGGCGCCGCATCCTGCAAGAGGATGCGACGCTCATAGCAAGTCTCAGCCGCTGATTATCAGCCGTTTCCTTCATCGGCGTTCTCGCGGCGTTTCCAGGCTTCACCTGCTGCCCGCGCGTCGTTAGCCATCTGATCCGGCGACTGAGGCAACCAAGACACGACCCGCGCCTCGATGGCTGTGGCCTCTGATGCAGGTAGGCTGCCCTTCGCGAGATCACGGCGGCGCACGGCCTCCTGGTCGCCGGAACGTGCGGCGAGCGAGAACCATTGATACGCAAGGCTCTGGTCCTTGCTGACGCCGAGACCCGATTCGTAGAGCACGGCGAGATTGAACTGGCTGTCAGCGAGACCGCGCACGGCGGCCTCACCAAACCAGTGCGCGGCGGCGGAATAGTCCGGCGAACCGGATTTGCTGCCTGCGCTCAGGACCGCCAGATTGTGCATGGCTTTGACGTTGCCCTGTTCGGCGGCGCGGCTATACCAGACGCGCGCGCGTCCAGGGTCCGACTTCACGCCGAGACCGCGCTCATAAAGCGTCCCAAGCCGATACTGTGCCTGGGCAAAGCCCTGGTTGGCCGAGCGGGTGTACCATTTGACGGCTTCCTTGAAGCTCTGATCGGTTCCCTTGCCCTCGGCGAGGCGCGCTCCGACCTCGAACTCAGCGGACGGATCGCCCTTCGCCGCGGCAAGTCGAAGCGACAGCGGGCCGACCGTGACCGGCGGCAACTCCAGCGCACTCTTCTGCTGGGCACTCTTTTCGGCGAGCGCAGCAGCGACGTTACCGGTCGGCGCGGGCGGCAGATCCGGCAGCAGGGATGCGGGTGTTGCCTTTGCTGCAGCGACGCCGAGCTTCGACGACAGGTTCGCCATCTGCTGCTGCTGCTGCAAACGGGCGAGATCATACGGCGTCAGGCGGCGATCCGATGTCTGCAGCGAAATCCCGACCGGAACCGATCCGGTCGTCTGCATGGCTTGGCTGCTGCTCTGCTCGGGTTGCGAGGCGCGCCGCTCGCCGTCGCCCGGCGTTGCTTTGCCCTTGAAGTCGAGTTCGTCGAGCATCGTCTCGGGAACCGTATTCGGCTTATGGGGAACGGTCGGCACGACGAATTTCGAGGTCGCCGGGGGCGCCGTGGACTTGGCGGTCGAAGATTTCGGCTGTTGCGCTGAAGACGGGGCTTCCGAGCGGTCGCTCTCAACCGGCGATTCGACGGCTTCGAGGTCCAGATCTGGCGCAATTGCCGCATTCGGGTTGACGATCGACGGCGAGGCCGCGGCGGACGGCTTCGTCTCGGTCCTCGGCTTGTTCGCAGGCTTCGCTGAGCCGCTCGTCTCCGAGCCCGATGGCGCCACCGCCTTGGCCGGCGTCGCAACAGGCTTGGCGCCATCAGCGCCGCGGCGCGCCATCAGCAGATTGGCGCCTTGGAGCACGATGACGAGACCGAGAGCGCCAACCAGAATTTTCTTGATCGGCATTCCGCCGGCACCGGACTTGATGGCGCCCGGGGTAGCTGCGGCCGTCGCTTTTCCGGCCGTCGGAGCCGTTGCCTTGGACGGCTTCGAGAGCTTGATCGCCGCACCTGTGGCAACCGCCTCCGAAACGGCAGTGTCTTCGGTTTGAGCGCGAAGCTTTGCGCGCTGCGCATCGGCTATGAAATCGTGCCGCAGCTTCTCGATCGAAGCCCTTGTGCTGCGGCTCGCGGCCGGAGCAACGTCGGGCTGCGGCTGCGGAGACGAAGCGCCCTGGTGAGCGGCGCTTTGCACCTGCGCGGCATGAGCGGCGGCGATAGCCTCGATCGGCAACGCTGAACCGCTTTGCGGGACAGACGGCTGTCGGCGGTCGGCACCGGGCGAATGAGCAAACATGCCGCCCTGGCCGCTACTGAAGGATGTGGTTTGAGCAGCAAGCTCGGCTGCATTCTTGCCGTGATCTGCAGCCGCGCGCATCGCACCGAGATCCGTCTGGTCGCGGGTATCGACGGCGAAACGCACCTGCTCCCGAACGTACTCATGCGGCGCAGCCGGCACGGGTCCTTTGTGGCTGTTCAATTCAATCGCGTCGATGCGGTCCATCACGCGGATCATCGCCTGCTGAACGGTATCGAGTACGGCGGCGGTCTGCTCTTCGCCCTGGCGCCGTTCGCGAATGAAGTCCTCGACGATACTGCGCAAATCGCCGGTGTCGAGATCGGCTTCTTCGCGGGGCTGACGGAAATCAGAGGCGAAGCGCGTGATCGCCTGCTCCGCGACGCGCGAGGCGAGCTGTTCGTAATCGCCGCGGCCCGCCGTGCCCGACAACTGCGTTGCGAGACGATCGGCGGTACGGTTGACGATGTCGTCGACCTGGGCGGCGGCAAAGTGGCGGTCCTCGCCAGGCTCGTCGAAGCGGTCGTCAGAGAGGCGCGATACGACGGCATTGAGCTGCGACTCGATCCCATCCAGGCGCTCGAGCTGCAATTGCGTTTGCTCGAGATGCTGCGCAAGCTCGCTGATGTGCGCTTCGATAATCCGCAAGCCCTCGACGTCCGAACGCGTCGCGACGTCCTCGAGAACGCTACCTATCCGTTCCTCGAACTGGTCGAAACGGCGGCCCAGCGCCACGAACGAACTGTCCGGGCGCATTTCTGAGAGCGATTGTTCGACGCGGCGCGCAATGTCGGCAAAGCGATCCTCGAGCCATTCGCGCTCGATGTCCGAAGCATGCGACGCGCCCGGCACCGCCAGATCGTCGACCGCGGCGAAAGAATAAGCTTCAGGATCGGCCAATCCCGCCGGCATCCCAGCCGCGCCCGAATGATAGAGATTGGCGAGAGCGTCGGCTTGGTCGCGATCCCAGGGCTCGGCGTTCCTGGCGGCCGGCGCCGGCGCAGCGGCGGCTGGCGTGACCGGCACTTTCACCGCGGTCATGTGGGCAAAATGCGGGGCGAGGTCGGCACCGACGGACTGAGAAGGGGTCGTGGCTGAGAATTCGCTTCGGGCGTCGTGCGTGTGGGCAATGCGATCGGCGAGTAGTTGCATTCCCTCCTCGATCCGGTCGAAGGCCGGGACGTATGCGCCGGGCACGCGATCCCGGATCGACCGGGTCTCGATGCCGAGGCTCTGCAGGCGGGCCTGCATCTGTCGCAGCATTTCGGTATGCCGCTGGTCCGCGTCGGTGATCTGGTTCGCAACGTGCGCAATCAACGATTTGAGGCTCTCGGCCGCGCACTCCCCGGTGCTGCCGCCCGCGCCGTCTCGCTGGCCCAGGTTCAAGTTCCGGTCTGAGTTCGACATTTCGTTCCCCGTTCGCACTTGTCGTCGGCCATCGGGTCAGTCGGGGTCCCTCGCAGGGATCGCCGTACGGCTGTGGGCCGCGCCGGACTTACCGGCCATGACACGCGTATTGGATCCCGATGCGAGACGAGGAAGGAACCGCTCATGGTCGAAGCTCGTGCTTCGCGATTAATGTTCGGTAAACCGCCGCGTTAACCGGCGCACGACGTTCCAGTATTTCGAGCGAATCGGCAGGCAGGCTTCCGCAGCTGGGAATGTCAATCGTGCGTGGGCCGCCCTTTGAGCGCGCCAGACACTGCAATTCGGGAGCTCGGACGCCAAACAAGGGAGGTTGAGCTTTTCCGCCACACTCGCCATTTATATTTTCAGCCACCGCGCCGCCGCGCGGGACGACGCTTCGAAAGGTAAGCCATGACCGAGCACGCGCAACGAATCACCCGCCGTCGACCGGCCACGCGACGCACTTTCCATGCGGCAGCGGCGCTCGCGCTCGGCATCGCGTCCCTGACGTCGGCTGGACTGGCGGCCGACGACGTTCGGCCCGGACGCTTCACGATGACGCCCGCCGATGGCGGCTTCCTCCGAATGGATACTGAAACGGGTGCGTTGGCACTGTGCGCGAAGAAGGGCGATCAGTGGGCGTGCGATCCCATGCCCGACACCCAGCAGTCGCAGTCCCGCGAACTCGAGCGACTTCAGGCAGAGAACAAAGCGCTCAAGGAAGAGATCCGGCGCATGGAGGATGTGATGGGCCTCGGTGATCCGAAGCCTGGCCAACCGCCGATCGCTGGAGGCGAACGCCCCAAAGGCGGGATCGAGCTGCCGAGTGAGAAAGACGTCGACAAGGCGTTCGACTATGTTCAGCGCATGCTCAAGAAGTTCCAGGAGCGGATGCGCGAGCTCGAAAGCGGCCAGGGTGGTGGACCCGACAAGGGCACGCCGCTCTGATTTCCAGAGATCCGGCTGGATCTTTTGGACCGTCGGCGTCGCGGCGGCAGGGCATCGTGCGGCACGCGGAGATACGGCTTAAACTTCCGCGTCCGGCCGGGCGAAATAGCGGGTTGCTGCAATCAACTCGTGAACGATGCCCGGTTCGGTCATCGCATGACCGGCATCCGGCACGATGACAAGGTCGGCGCGCGGCCACGCCTTCTTCAGGTCCCAAGCGTTCTTGACCGGCGTCACCACGTCGTATCGGCCATGCACGATTACTCCGGGGATGTCCCGGATCCGGTGGGCTCCGGCCAGCAACTGGTCATCCCGATCGAAGAAGCCACGATTGACGAAATAGTGGCACTCGATCCGCGCGAATGCGATCGCGTAGCTTTCGGCTCCGAACAGTTTGATCCGCTCCGGGTCCTGTAACAACGACAACGTCGTGCCTTCCCATATGCTCCATGCGCGTGCTGCAGCAAGTTGCACCTTCGGATCGGAGCCGGTCAGGCGAGCATAGTAGGCCGCAATCATGTCGCCGCGCTCCGCCGGCGGGATCACCCGCTGATAGGCCTCGAACGCGTCCGGGAACAGCCAGCTGCATCCATCCTGGTAGAACCAGTGCAGCTCCTTCTGCCGGAGCAGAAAAATGCCGCGCAGCAGAAGAGCCGTCACCCGCTCGGGATGAGTCTCGGCATAAGCCAGCGCGAGCGTGGATCCCCAAGACCCCCCGACGAGCTGCCAACGTTCGATGCCGAGATGCTCGCGCAACCGCTCCATATCGTCGACAAGATGCCAGGTCGTGTTGTCGGTCAGCGACGCGTTCGGACGCGACCGGCCGCAGCCGCGCTGGTCGAACAGGATGATGCGGTAAAGCCGCGGATCGTGAAAGCGCCGCATGGTCGGATTTGATCCGCCACCTGGACCGCCGTGAACGAGCAGCGCAGGCTCCCCAGCCGGGTTCCCGCATTCCTCGTAGTAGATTTCGTGACCACCGCCGACCGCGAGGCGGCCCTGTGTGTTGGGTTCGATCTGCGGGTAGAGACCGAACCGCTCTCGTGCCGGCATGCGGTCGGAACTCCTGCTGGTGCCGCTGCTTCGAAACTACGGTTGAACCGTCCGATGAGGCAAGCCTCGTGACATCTCTGAGCCTTGTTGCATCAACCGCGATCAGGATGTGCGTCGCTTGCGCAGGCGCGCGATCCGCATTTCGCGATCGTAGATGATCTCGCCGCCCGGAACGCGAATATCTCGCACGGCTTCGAGGGCCTGCCGTCCTGGCTTCGGCGTGACGGCGCTGACCGCAAGCAGCGTCAAGATGGCCGCCGGAAGGCCGAACATGGCGGCCAGCGCACTGTCGACCTCGATCCAGCGTGCCTCGCTCGCGACGATGGCCATCACCGCCACGATGAAGCCGCAGCCGACGGATGCCAGCGCGCCGTAGTGGTTGGCGCGCTTCCACCAGATCGACAGCACGGTAACGGGAAAGGCCGCCGAACCGGTGATCGCGAACGCCCAAAGCATGAGGCGCAGCGGATCTGTCGGTGCAAACACCGCAATGGCCCATCCCATGGAGACGGCGATGGCGATCGCCGTGCGGCCGACCCACAATCGCACCGCAGGCTCGGCGGGCTCCCACGACAGTCCGTTGACGACGTCCTCGGCGAGAATGTTGCCCAACGCCACGGCTGCGGCACCGGCCGCCGCCATTGCAGCGGCAACCGCACCCGCAAGCGCCATCTGGACCATGACCGCAGGCATACCCAATGCGACCGGGAGAGCGAACAACACCGCATCGCGTTGAAAGCTGAAACTCGTCGCCGACATCCGGGTCGACCGCTGCTCGACCTCGGCGTGCCCCTGCGCCACGAGTTGTGCAAGCCAGTCCGGAATTTGAGCCAGCCCTTCGACCGTCACGATATCGAGCACGGCGTCGCGCATGAACACGGCAACCGAGGACACGGTCAGCATCACTAGGCCGAACAGGAACGTCGCCCAACCGAGTGATTTTCGCGCTTCGTAGACGCCGGGCGCGGTTGCGACCCGCGGCAGCAGCCACGGCGCCGCCGCGACACCGGCCATGATCGAAAGGGTCGCCACGACAAACCCGCCTGGCCCGACGAGTCCGAACGGTGCCGTGAACCTCTTGGCCATTTGCTGCAGGCCTTCGCCGGGCAGTTCGAAAGCCATCATCGGCGGCACGATGATCGGCAGTCCCTGTTGCGCCTCGATCCGCAGAAGGCCACGCACGAGCGGTCCGTGACTGAGCTGCGGCACGGGCATATTGGTGACCAACACGGCGACGATCGAGACCGGGACGGCCAGCGCCAGCAGCATGACGATGGCCTGCGCGACATTGGACCACGTCAGCGATCGCATACCGCCGACCATCAAGCCCGTGGCAATGCTCACGGCAAGCGCCGCCATCGCCAAAGGCACCGATAGCCCGGTCATCATGCTTGCCGCGTAAGCGCCGATCCGCAATTCGGCAGCGATCACCAGCAGCATCGGGACCGAGAGCACGACAGCGGAGAATACCCGTAGCGCTCGGCTTTCGAAGCGCCGGCCGAGATAACTCGGCACCGTGAATGCACCGAACTTGCGAAAAAATGGTGCGAGCAGGACAGCCATGACGACGAAGCCAGCAAGGCCGCCGATCATCACGCACAATGCATCGAAACCGACGATGAAGAAGGCGCCAGTGAGCGCGACGGTGCCGGTCGCACCCATCGCCGTGACGGCGAGCGCTAGTCCGTTGTACGCTGCGGGGACACGGCGCCCGGACGCGAAAAACTCGAGCGGCACGCGGGTGAACGCGGCAATTCCGATCGCGAGATAGAGTGCTATGGGCACGAGGAACATGGCGCGTCCGAGTGTGGCTTCGGCAACACCGAGCTGCTCGACGATCAACAGCAGCAGGACGAGCCCAGCGAATGCGCTGGCGAAAATACCGAAATAGGTGCCCAGCCGTGGATTGATCAGACGCGACCGGTGGGTGTGGGGCATTCAGGCGGCCTCGAACGTCTTGATCCCAGAAGTACTTCAAGCTGATGGCGCGGGCCACCGGTCGTCTCGCGTTTGTGCGGGATGGCGACGGCGGAGACCGGCGCCGGTCAGGTGTCTTCGTGAGCTCCATGCCAGTGATCGATGGCGTCTTGACGGTTGACGAAGCCCGCGACCGTGACCACCGCCACCACGAACAACCCATGTGCAGCCAGGAAATATCCGAGGGGGAACCCGAAAAACCGGCTTCCGTTGAGCCGATCGGCATACAGCGGCAACAGGATGATAACCGACAGGAATGGCACGAGGCTCGCGATCATCTGCCATTTCGTGTGGCGCCAATACGGCTTTCGTTCCTTGCGCTCGATCACGACCGTTCTCCCCCATTCGATCATGGCCCGGCGGCTTGAAGCCGGTGCTTCGAAAACATTGCAAGTACATTAGCCATGTTGCTCAAATTGTGTCATGTGTCACCTTGAAGTCACCGCGCAAGTCGTCGGACAACTGTGCATCGCGTTCCGCGTCCGCGGCACGCTGGGGTTGGCATCCCACCGAACTTTGTGCAGCCGGAGAATCCCAATGGCGGGCTACAGGCTCATCATCGTCGACGATCACCCGCTATTCCGTGGCGCCTTGAAGCAAGCGCTCACGTCATCGTTCGAGGCTGCCGATATCATCGAGGCCGGCTCTCTGGACGAACTGAACGAGAAATTATCGCAGGGGAGCGACGTCGATCTCGTTCTGCTCGACCTGACGATGCCCGGCGTGCAAGGCCTCTCGGGTCTGCTGTTCCTGCGCGCGCAGCATCCAGAAATCCCGGTCGTGATCGTATCCGCCAATGAAGACCCGGTCGTGATTCGCCGATCCATCGATTTCGGAGCATCGGGGTTCGTTCCGAAGTCACAGCCCGTCGACCAGATCCGAAAGGCCGTCAAAAAGGTCTTGGAGGGTGAGGTCTGGGTTCCGCCCGACATCGATTTGAACGTGCGAAGCGACCCCGAAGCCGCTGATCTCGCGAGTCGCCTATCGACGCTGACACCGCAGCAGGTCCGCGTCCTGATGATGCTCGGCGAGGGCCTGCTCAACAAGCAGATCGCGTTCAAGCTCGGCGTTTCTGAAGCGACCATCAAGGCGCACGTTTCCGCCATTCTGCAGAAGCTCGGTGTCGACAGCCGCACGCAGGCCGTCATTGCGATCAACAAGATCGATAGCGGCGACTGGCAGAAGATTGCCGGCTGATTACGACGGCGCGGCCGACTTCAAGCATATGCCTGATTACTCAGCCGCTGCGGGATCTGCGGACGCGTGCCGGCGCACCACGGATTGCGTCAGGACCGCGCGCAACGCCGCGGCCTTGAGCGGTTTGCGCAACAAGCCAAGCCCGAGACGACGGATCTCGCGTTGCACTTCGACCGTGTGATCGGCTGTGATCACGACTGCGGGAATATCGAAACCGGTCATTTGGCGCACGGCGAGAATCACGTCGACACCCGTGCCGCTGTCGAGGTGATAGTCGGCAAGAATGGCGTCGGGCGGAACTGGCTCATTCTCGATCAGTCGAAGAGCCTTCTCGCGGCTCTCGGCCGTGATGACCTTGCACCCCCAGCCGCTCAGCAACGTCTGCATACCGTCGAGAACGGCAGGTTCGTTATCGATGCACAACAGAAACACCCCGGCGAGGCTGCCAGGATGCGGCGATGATAGGCTCTCGACGGCGGTGCGTGCGCGCGGGACGCCGCGGGGCACGGTCACGGAGAACGTCGAGCCGCGCCGTGCGCCCGACTGCAACGCAACTGGATGCTTCAGAACACGACCCAGGCGTTCGACGATCGACAACCCCAGACCGAGGCCGCGCACACTGCTCCCCGGCCCCTCGAGCCGCTGGAATTCCTTGAAAATGATGTTCTGCTTGTCCTCCGGGATCCCAGGCCCGGTATCCGACACCTGAATGACGATCGCGTCCCCTTTGTGCCGGACACCCAGCAGCACGGCGCCCGTGCGGGTGTACTTGATGGCATTCGAAACGAGGTTCTGCAGGATGCGGCGCAAGAGGCGGCGGTCCGAGCGCACCCAGACGCTCGTTCCGAGCACACGCAAGGCGAGCCCTTTCTCCTGCGCCATCGGCTCGAACTCGACTTTGAGCTGGTCGAAAATCTCTCCGAGCGGAAAGTCCCCGATCTCTGCCTCCAGCCGGCCCGCGTCGATGCGGCTGATCTCGATGAGCGTCGAGAAGATTTCTTCGACCGCCGAGAGCGACGCGTCGACGTTGCGTGCGAGGATTGCGTCCTCGCTGCTCAGTGGCCGCTCGACCAGGCTCGCCGCATACAGCCGCGCGGCATTGAGCGGCTGCAGGATATCGTGGCTAGCGGCAGCGACGAACCGTGTCTTGTCGAGGTTCGCCTGGTCGGCCTTTACCTTCGCCACCGCCAGCGCCCCGTTCACCTCTGTCAATTCGGCCGTTCTCTCGTGCACGCGCCGCTCCAGCGTCTCGTTGGAGCGCGCGAGTTCCGTAGCCGCCTGCACCCGATCCGTGATGTCGGAGTACGTGGTCACGATTCCGCCCTGCGGCATCGGACTGGTCCGCACCTCAAGCACGAGTTCGCCCCCGCGAACCCGCTCTTGAAAGGTCTCCTTCGTGACCGCCAGCTTCAGCAGTCTGTCGGCGACCAATGCGTTGCGATCACCGATGCCGAAATCGCCGCGATCGGCGCAAACCTGCAGAATGCGGTCGAGTGGAACGCCGACACGACCGAGGTCCGGAGGCAGGTCCAGAAGCTCGCGGAATTGCCGGTTCCAGCAGATCAGCCGCATTTCCTTGTCATACACGCCCAATCCATGCCGGACCTGATCGAGCGCGGATTGCAGAAGATCGCGATTGTACTGCAGCGCTTCCGATGCGTCGTCGAGCAACTTCATGGCCGATTGGTTGGACACGTTTCCGCGACGGAGCAGCAGCGACAAGACGAGACGCGACGAAGCCGCGCCGATCGCGCTCGCCAGCAGATGTTCGGTGAAGCGGATTGCCTGAACATCGGCTTCGGTCGCCGGTGCAAGTGGCACGCTGCGGCTTGCGGCGTACTCGGTGAACGATCGCTCGGCGCGTTCCGCCCCTAGGTAGCGTGCGGCCGTGCGTTGCAAGTCGCCGAGCGTGATCGTCGTCCGCCACAGCCGAAACGCGGGCGCGGGCGCAGCACCCGGCACACCCTCCTGAACGAAGATTGCCGCCTGCATTCGTTCGACGGGTTCGGGCGCGCGTAACAGCGACACGACGATGAAGAATGCCGTGTTGACGCCGAGACTCCATAACACGCCATGCGTCAATGGCTCGAACGACAGAAAGAACAGCGCCTGCGGCCGCAGCAACGCAATGCCGAGTGGACCATCGGCGATCAGGCTCAGCGGCACCCAGCCTGCCTTGGCGGTCCAAGGCAGAAGCAAGGTGTAGCCCCACATTAAAAAGCCCGCCAGAATCCCGGCAATAGCGCCGCGCGCAGTACCGTGCCGCCAGACCAATCCGCCGAAGAAGGCTGGCGCGAGCTGAGCGATAGCGGCGAAGGAGATCAACCCGATCGCGGCGAGCCCCTGAGACTTACCGAGTGCTTGATACACACCGTAGCCGAGGAGCAGGATCGTTAAGATCGCCACGCGGCGGATCAGCAACAACAGGCCGGCCATGTCTTCGTGCAGGACCGTGTCGGCGGACCGATGCCGTAGCAGCATCGGGACCACGAGCCCGTTGCAGACCATGATGGCGAGCGCGATCGACTCGACGATCACCATCGCCGTCGCCGCCGAAAGTCCTCCCGCGAACGCGACCAGAGACATCGTGCTGGCGTCGACCGACATCGGCAGCTTCAAGACATAGAAATCGGGATCGGCCGCCCCCGGCGGCAGTGTCATGAGGCCGGCAACCGCGATAGGCACGACGAACAAGTTGATGAGTACGAGGTAGGCGGGAAACAGCCACGCCGCGCGCCTGACTTCCATTTCCGAATTGTTCTCGACGACTGTGACGTGGAACTGGCGCGGCAGGAGGATGATCGAGACAAAGCTGAGGAACGTCACCGTCAGCCACGTGCCGCCATGAAACGTTCGTCCGAATATGCCTTCGACGAGCGGACTTTGTTGCGCTTTGGCCGTGAAATCCGCGATCCCGTCGAAGATGTAGAATACGGCGAACAAGCCGACAGCAATGAACGCCGTCAGTTTGATGAGCGACTCGGCCGCGATCGCCAGCATCAGGCCATCCTGATGCTCGGTGGCGTCGATGTGCCGTGTACCAAACAGCACGGCGAACGACGCGAGCGTCAACGTGATGACGAAAGCGGTGTCCATGAAGCCGACGCGCGGCACCTCGATCGACACCAGCAGGCTACCGCCCAGCAGGGTTTCGACCGACACGGCGATCGCCTTCAACTGCAAGGCGATATAAGGCAGCACGCCAACCACGGCGACCAGCGTAACCACAGCGGCGACAGCGGGGCTCTTGCCGTACCTTGCAGCCAGGAAATCCGCGACCGACGTGATGTTCTGGCTTTTGGCGAGGCGCACGATACGCAGCACCAGTGGCCAGCCGATGGTGAACATGATGATCGGGCCGAGGTAGACCGGAATGAAGTCATACCCCGTGGACGCAGCCAAGCCGACGCTGCCGAAAAACGTCCACGAGGTACAATAGACCGCGATCGAAAGCGCATAGATCAGAGGCCTGCCGCCCGCCCCCTTGCGCGACCGCATGAAGCGGTCGCCGATCCAAGCCAGTGCAAAGAGCGCGCTGACGTAGCCCAGGGCAACCGCGATGATCAACCAGCCTTCGAACATGGCGTCGTGCGAACTCGGACGTTGTCGTTTTACGGTATCGGACCGGCTCGGCGCGATGGGTTGCCGGGCACAGTCTCCGATCAGTGACTACATATTGAGCATTCCAGGATGCTCATGTCCAACATCAAACCCCTGAAAAATCCAAAGAAATTAACGCGCCGCCGTGGTTGGCATCGACTGGCGCTACTCCCATTCGTACGCCGTCGAATAGGCCGGGGACGTCCGATTGCTGCATGTGTTTGATTGACATAATGTCCACGGGCCGATTCTCGGCATCAGCCGATCACGGAACGCCCGCCGTTTGTGGGCGCCCACGATCACGCGAGAAGCAGGCACGACTGCGGACTAAGCCTGGCCATGGGGACCGGGCGATCAATGGGGAAGGTTGAACGCTATGAGCTTAGCACAGGAATTTCGCGAATTCGCGATGAAGGGCAACGTCATGGATCTCGCCGTCGGCGTGATCATCGGCGGAGCATTCGGCAAGATCGTTTCATCATTGGTCGAGAACGTGCTGATGCCGTTCATCGGCCTGTTCATGGGCGGCATCGATTTCAGCAAGCTCGCAGTCAAGATCGGGTCGGCGGAGCTGAAGTACGGCGCCTTCATTCAGTCGGTGATCGACTTCGTGATCATCGCCTTCTGCATCTTCCTGATGATCAAGGCGCTGAACTCCCTGAAGAAGCCTGCCCCTTCGGCCGCGCCGGCACCGCCGGCCGCTTCTGAGATCTATTTGAAGGAAATCCGCGACGCTCTGGTCAAGAAGTAGTCCGCGTCGCATCACGTCTTTCATCCCCGCATCGGCCTTGGCGCTGCCGCCATACACCGATGCGGGGAAAGTCAATTCTCGATCCAGTCTCTCAAGAACAACTGCCGCCGCCAAGCACGCAAAACTTCGCGCAATGCGCATGGCAGAGCTTGACCGCGCCGTGATCGAACATCCCGCCGTTCGTGACTGCGGCTGCCGCTAAGGTCGTACCCATATCGAAGGCCGGCTCATACGGCAGCAGCGTGCACGGCACCACGACCGGCGCAGCAGCACCCTTCCGCTTCACGACCATGCGCGAGGTCGCGCACATCATTTGATCTGGCCGCTTGTTCAAAATCTGCCAGCAGCGCGAGCTGATCTCCGGAACCTCGCGGCTGCCGTCCATCTCCGGAAACAGCACGAGTTGCTCGTGGTTCCGCGCGTCGATCCGCCAGCCATGCACCGCGATCAGCTCCGCATACCCGGCACGCGCCACGGCGTCCTGCTCGTTCCAGCACGTCCGGCCGGCAATCGCGATGCGGAAGCCGTTGGCCGAGAGCCAGTCGATACCGCGCAGCGCCGGCTCCCAGGTGCGTTTCCCGCGTTCGGTCTCGTGCAATTCCTGCGTGTAGTGGTCGAGACTGATCCTGAACGTCAGCCGCTCGCCGAATGCCTCCCGGAGGCGCAGCAATGCCGCCTTGATGGCGGGACGCTGCATCGGCACCATCGCGTTGCTCAGAACCAACACATCGAAGCCCCGTTCGAGCGCATCGCCGAGCATCTCGATCATGTCGGCATTGAGAAACGGCTCGCCACCCGTGAAGCCGATCTCGCGGGTGCCTGCTCGCTTCGCTTCGTCGAGAAAACCACGAACCTCCGCTGCGGTCACATAGACCAGCCGGTCGTTCTTGGGACTGGACTCGATATAGCAGCTGCGGCACGTGATGTTGCACAGCGTACCGGTGTTGATCCAAAGCGTCTCCAGCCGGGTAAGCGGCACGCGCGCGCGTTCGTCGCCCCCAAGTGTCCGATCGGGATCGCTGAACTTCTGCTTGCCGGCGTCGACGGCCGGCCACGCGACGGGGACGATTGGCGTCGTGATATTCAATTGGCCACTCCGGATTATGGTCGCTCGCTCCCAAGATGCACGGCGCCCGTAAGCTCCGATACCACGGATACTGGATCGTCTCGAAGTCACAACCACTTTACGGCCGAGTGAAGGGCGGCGATATGGCGTAGGATCGCATTGACAGGTGGATCCGATACCGACCCTTTCTCCCTCGCGATGCCTATGCTAACAAAAACCATTCGCGGGCGTAGCATAATGGTAATGCGGCAGCTTCCCAAGCTGTTGACGAGGGTTCGATTCCCTTCGCCCGCTCCAATCCCGGACGACCCCTCAGGGCAATTCGCCATCGCCGTGTTGCGGACAACGCGGCTCCAGCCCCGTGTGCGTGGTCTTCTCCCAGTGGTGCGGGGCCAACACCAATTCGGCTACGGCCCGATAGGCCGCCCGCGAAATCGCCAGCCAATAAACGGGAAGCCACAAGCTGCTCCGCACGAGCCAGCCTCGACCGCGCGCCCGCGAAGCAATTGTCGCGAGCGCAATCGCAGCGGCATAGCTAGCAGCGAGATTCAACCCGGCTGCCCACCATGTCAGCACGTCCAAAGTCCCCTCAGACGGCACCATCCCCCCGCCTGCAATGACATCCCAGACCACCGCGACATAGATCCAGGGATGTACGAGCGCCGACAACACCGCCCCGCCCGTCATCAGATTGAACGCGACAAAACGGCGAGCGCCGAGTTCCCGCAATAAGCGCCGTGGGCGGCGCATGTGCACGAGATAGGTTTGCAGCCAGCCTTTGAGCCAACGGGTCCGCTGGCCGAGCCAGACCGCATACTCGGGCGGCGCCTCCTCCCAGGTCGTCGAATTCAACATGCCGACGTGATACCCGCGTCGCGCCAGCCGCATCCCGAGATCCGCATCCTCGGTGACGTTGAAGGGATCCCAAGCGTGTACCTCGTCGAGCACGGCGCGCGGAAAATGGTTGGAGGTGCCGCCGAGCATGACTGGCAGCCGGTGGCGCTCGAGTGCGGGCAGAATGCCATCGAAAAGTGACGTGTACTCGAGCGTGAATTGCTTAGTGAGCCAACTAGACGCCGGATTGTAGACATTCAGACGGGCCTGCAGGCAGCCGACATCGTCGCCAGCTTCGCGGAACGCCGCCAGCGCCTTGAGGAGTTGGTCGGGTTCCGGCTGGTCTTCCGCATCGAAAACCGCGATGAACTCGCCGCGTGCGAACGTGAGCGCATAGTTCAGAGCGCGCGGCTTGGTCCGCGGATCCCCGTCAGGCACCACGACCACCTGCATGTGCGGCGGCAGACCTGCCGCACTGATCGCCGCGAACGTTGCTGCGTCGTTCGCCTCGACGATCAACAAGACCTGGAGCCGGCTACGCGGATACGCCAAGTCCTCTAACGCCGTGATGAGCTGGCCGACCACCGGCGCTTCCCTGTAGAGCGGGACGAGCACCGAATACACGGGCATCCCGGCCGGCGCGAACACCGCAGGAAGCGGTTCGCCCGCGGGTCCGGCGTTCACCTCGCGGATTGCGGCCAGTCGCAGCGCGAGAAACCCCAAGGCAGGGATCGCCCCCAGAATGAATATCATAGCGATCGTCCCACGCGGGTCGAACCAGACCCCAGCGCAGAGGCCAATCAGGATGGCAACCACGGCCGAGGCCTGCCAGCGCACGAGGCGCCGCGACGCCGACGCGTCGGGATCCGCTGTCCGCAGCCGCTCGACGGCGAACTGGAGCCGCATTTCGCTTGTAACAGCGGCTTCCAATTCGCGCGCGATCGTGGCATCGGTCGCTTTCGGAGACGTCTCGTTGTGCTGCCCGAACGACAAGGTTTTTCGCACGGGCGTCGCGTGGGGCTCGAACGGCAAGATGGCCATGCACCGAGTCCATCAGGATGGAGTACTGCAGCAGGATGAGTTTGGGAATACGGCTGGCGAAGAGTTTCCGAATACTGAACACTGGTACACTCGCACGGCCCGTGGACCGACGGAAGTCGCCGTTTCTGTTCCTCGTTGAGGAAGCACTTCCACCGGTAAAAGCCATGCCCAGAGCCGTGAGACGTCGCCCGCCGCATTGGGCAGGAGGACCGACTTGAACGTGCCCAGCACACGCCCAGCGAGCGCCTCGGGGATGAGTGAATTGGTCTCTCGGCTGGGCCGAACACAGATCGCGGCCGTGTGTATCGCCACGGCACTATTTGCGATCACCGCAACCTGTCCTGTTTCCGCCCAACAACCGCAGGCGCCAGCGCCGCTTGCAGCCGAAGCCGAACTGCCGCGTCGCGTCGTCCTCCGGTTCCTCACAGAAAGCGATTTCCCGCCCTTCAACTTTCTCGACGAGGACGGTGTCTTGACCGGCTTCAACGTCGATCTCGCGCGCGCCATTTGCCTCGAGCTGCAGACGTCGTGCGATATCAAATCGCGGCCGTGGGGCGAATTGCTTCTGGCGCTCAAGCGCGGCGAGGCCGACGCCGTCGTGGCGGGGCACAAGATCACGGCCGAGGCCCTTGCCGATGTCGAGTTCACCGATCGCTACTTCCACACTCCCGGCCGGTTTGCCTCGACCAAGGAGCGGCCACAGGCCAGCATGACTCCGGAAGGCCTGGATGGTGTGCGAATCGCGGTCGCGCGCGGGACGGCGCATGAAGCCTATCTACGCGCCTTCTTTCGCGACAGCGCGATCCAGCCGTTTGAAAATGTCGATCTAGCGCGCGATGCGCTCGTCGGCGGTAAGATCGACTTCCTCTTTGACGACGCGATCAGTCTCGCCTTCTGGCTGAACGGCACGCTGTCGAAGCAATGTTGCGAGTTCCGTGGCGGCGCGTTCTTCGAGCCGAGGTACTTCGGCGATGGCATCGCGATCGCGGTGCCGCGCAAGGATCCGCAGATCCGCCAGTTGCTCAACTCGGCGCTAAAGCGCGTTCGGCAGAGTGGGCGGGTCGACGAGCTCGTCCAACGGTATTTTCCGCTCAAGGTGTATTGAGCGCCACACCCCGAGACGTCGAGCGCGCTCGACCGCGATTTATATGTTTTAATTCAATGCATTATGCACGTTTTTCCGTTGCGCGGAGCCGCCCTCATCTGACGCTTTGGCTAGTGCGGCGACTGCCACGCGGATCAACTCGACGCGTTGCCCCGCACGCTGTCACACGGCTGCAATTTGAATCCCGTCAATCTCCCGCCAGCACGACAACGGACGGCGATCCCCAGGCACGGGAGAGGGCGATGACAACCTACCGCACCTTGTTCATTTCGGACGTGCATCTCGGCACGCGATCCGCACAGGCCGAATTGCTGCTGGACTTCCTGAAGCACAACGACGCTGAAACCATCTACCTCGTCGGCGATATCGTCGATTTCTGGCGCATTCGGCGCGGCGCGATATGGCCCCAATCCCACAATGACGTGTTGCAGAAGCTTCTGCGCCGGGTGCGCAAAGGCTGCCGGATCGTTTTCATCCCCGGCAATCACGACGAGGGCCTGCGCCAGTACTGCGGTCAGCGCTTCGGTGGCATCGAGATCGAGCGGCAAGCGATCCACACCACCGCCGACGGCCGCCGATACCTTGTCCTCCATGGCGACGAGTTCGATGTCGTCGTGCGCTACGCAAAGTGGCTCGCCTTCCTCGGTGACCGCGGATATGAGCTGGCGTTGTGGACCAATCAGCCGCTGAACTTCTTGCGCCGCCGGCTCGGCCTCGGCTACTGGTCGCTGTCGTCATATCTCAAACAGCGGGTCAAAGGCGCCGTCAACTTCATCGGCGAATTCGAGAGCGCTCTGGCCGAGGAAGCACGGCGGCAGGATGTCGACGGCATCTTGTGCGGTCACATCCATCACGCCGCATCGCGTGAAATCCATGGCGTTCACTACGTCAACACCGGTGACTGGGTGGAGAGTTGCACCGCGGTCGGCGAAACAGCCGACGGCCGGATGCAGCTCATCCGCTGGCATGAAGTCGTGCGTGCGCGCGCCGGGCGGACCCAAGAGGTCGTCTCCCTGCAGGCGGCATGATGCGGCTTCTCATCGCCACGGACGCGTGGCACCCGCAGGTCAACGGAGTGGTCAGGACTTACGAGCGGCTCGTCACCGAGCTGACGCACCTCGGCTTGCAGATTGCCGTGCTGACGCCGGGTGACTTCCGCACCATTCCCTGCCCGACCTATCCTGAAATCCGCTTGGCGCTGCCGAACGCGCGGGTCATCGAAACGCTGTTCGCAGCGCATCACCCGGACGCCGTCCACATCGCGACGGAGGGACCCGTGGGATGGATGACGCGGAGCTTTTGCATCGAACGCGGCATTCCCTTCACGACGAGCTTCCACACGCGCTTTCCGGACTACATTGCTCAGCGCACCGGTATTCCGGCGAACTGGACTTGGGCGATCGAGCGGGCATTCCACAACGCCGGCGCGGGGATGATGGTCGCAACGCGGAGCCTCGCCGCCGAACTCGACCAACGCGGGTTCAATCGGATCATGCCTTGGACCCGCGGCGTCGATGCCGCGTTATTCCATCCGCGTCAGACACGGGTTTTTGGCAGCGAGCCGATCTTCATTTACGTCGGCAGGGTCGCCGTCGAGAAAAACCTCGAAGCGTTCCTCGAACTCGACCTCCCTGGACGCAAAGTCGTGGTCGGTGACGGGCCAGCATTGGCGCCGCTGCGCGCGGCGTTCCCCGAAACGCTTTTCCAAGGTCGCGTCACCGGGGAGGCGTTGACTGATTGCTACGCGTCCGCCGACGTCTTCGTATTCCCGAGCCGCACGGATACGTTCGGCATGGTCTTGCTCGAAGCGATGGCGTCCGGATTGCCGATCGCCGCCTACCCCGTGACCGGTCCCATCGATCTCGTCACGAACGGTGTCACCGGCATTTTATCCTCTGATCTGGCGGATGCTGCGCGCCGCGCGCTCATGCTCGACCGGTCTGTCATCCGCAGCATGGCGATGACGTACAGCTGGAATGCTGCCGCGCGCATTTTCCTGGCCAACATCGAAACTGCGCTCGGTGCAGCACATGAGCGTCGGCGGTCACGACGCCTCTTCGTATCCATGCGACCGACGCGGCACGCCTGAAGACCCTTTCGCCATCACAGGCTCGAAAAGCAAAAGGCCACCCCACGGACATGGGGTGGCCCTCATATGCGTTTCGTTCCGGAAACAGGCTATTCAGCCGCTGCCTTCCTGACGATGGGTGCGGCGGCGAGAACGTCGGCGTCGACGTGCGTCTCGAACTTCTGGAAGTTCTTCGTGAACATTTCGACGAGCGCAGCGGCCTGCTTGTCGTAGGCGACTGGATCGGCCCACGTGTCCCGCGGATTGAGGATTTTGGCATCGACGCCGGGCAGCGACAGCGGCACCTGGAAACCGAACACGGCGTCGGTCCGCATTGGCTGCGTTTTCAGATCGCCAGCGAGGGCGGCATTGAGTAGCGCGCGCGTTGCCTTGATCGGCATGCGCGTGCCCGTCCCGAACTTGCCGCCGGTCCAACCGGTATTCACCAGCCAACAATCGACTTTGTGCTCGGCGATGAGTTTGCGCAGCAGGTTTCCGTAGACCGACGGATGCCGCGGCATGAACGGCGCGCCGAAACATGTCGAAAACGTCGCGGAGGGCTCGTTGCCCATGCCCTTTTCGGTTCCCGCGACTTTGGCCGTATAGCCGGACAGGAAGTGGTACATCGCCTGCGACGGCGTCAGCTTGGCGATCGGCGGCAGCACGCCAAACGCATCCGCCGTCAGCATGACGATGTTCTTCGGATTGCCTGCGGTGCCGGTTGCGCTGGCGTTGCGGATATAGTGCAGCGGATAAGCCGACCGAGCGTTTTCGGCCAAGCGGTTGTCGTCGAAATCCGGCACATGCTCGGGTCCCTTGAGAACCACGTTCTCGAGGACCGTGCCGAACCGGTTCGACGCATCCCAAATATCGGGCTCGGCCTCGCGCGAGAGCCGGATCGTCTTCGCGTAGCAGCCACCCTCGAAGTTGAACACGCCCTCCTTGGACCAGCCATGCTCGTCGTCGCCGAGCAGCGTCCGCGTCGGATCGGCGCTGAGCGTCGTCTTGCCGGTGCCGGACAGCCCGAAGAACACGGCCGAATCACCTTTCGGTCCGACGTTGGCCGAGCAGTGCATCGGCATCACGCCCTTGGTCGGCAGCAGGTAGTTCAAGAACGAGAACACGCTCTTCTTGATCTCGCCTGCATAGCTCGTTCCGCCGACAAGCACGATGCGCTTGGTGAAGTTGCACGCGATCACAGTCTCGCTGCGCACACCATGGTAGTCCGGTGCCGCGCGGAAGCTCGGAATGTTGACGACCGTGAACCCAGGCACAAAATCAGCCAAATCACTCTGGTCGGGACGGCGAAGCATGTGGCGGATGAACAGCGAGTGCCACGCCAGCTCGGTCACGATCCGGCAGGGCAGCCGGTGATTGGTGTCAGCGCCGGCGAACAGATCCTGAACGAACAGTTCCTTCGTCCGCGCATAGGCGACGAAATCGCTGAACAGCCGGTCGAACTGCTCTTCGGTCATTGCCTTCGAGTTGTCCCACCAGATGGCACTTTCGCTCTCGGCGTCGCGGACCACGTACTTGTCCTGCGCGGAGCGGCCGGTGTGCTGGCCGGTCTCGGCAACGAATGCGCCGGTGGACGCGAGCCGCCCCTCGTTCCGACGGATGGCGAACTCGACAAGATCGGCCTCGCGGAGGTTGCGGTGGAGCGAGCGCGCGGCGTCGAGGGGAAACATCTGAATGGTCATTCGGTTCTCTTCGCAGTCCCGTAGGCGGTTGGCGGGTAGCAGGCTAAGGCCGCGTCATTCGGGCAGCCTTGGTCCACGGCGGACAGTACGTCAGTCCAAATTGTGCCCGCTCGCGTGAGCGGGCACAGGCCCGTTGTCACTAATCCCCGCGTGAAACCACCACAATCCGTGCCAAAGTCGCAAATCACAATGATCGGCTGTTGATTTCCAGGCAGCCATCTCAAAAACGCGGGGCTCGCCGGCCAGGATGCCGCCACGACCTGACGATCGGCGGTAGAATGCGTCGGCCGTCGGCAATCAAAAATGACCGGCCGCATTTTGAGAGTATGCTGCCATCAGCACCGTCGGGGACGGTCTATCCACAGCCATTGGGCTTGCCCGCCACAGGGGGGTCGCCTATTCAAGTGGCATTCAGCTCACGGCTGCGACAGTGATCGTGCCACAATTGCTTCACCCCAGCACCATAGATGGCAAGCGGGTGTGAGCGGATCCAAGGGGCTAAGGACGGTCATGAAAGAGAAAAGCACGATCGCGCTGGTCGATGACGAGCGCAATATTCTGACGTCGCTCAGAATGGCACTCGAAGCCGAGGGGTATAAGGTCCGCACCTATAACGACGGTCAGGAGGCCTTCGAGGCACTGACCGAGGAACCCGCTGATCTGGGCATCTTCGACATCAAGATGCCGCGCATGGACGGAATGGAGCTGTTGCGCCGGGTACGCCAGCAGTCCGAAATGCCGGTCATCTTCCTCACCTCCAAGGATGAGGAGATCGACGAACTGTTCGGTCTAAAGATGGGCGCGGACGACTATATCGCCAAGCCATTCTCGCAACGACTGGTGGTTGAACGGGTGCGCGCGATCCTGCGCCGGTTTCAACCCAAGGACGCACAGCCGTCCGCGGCAGAGGCCGCCCGAATTCTCGAACGTGGCAAACTGAAGCTCGATCCGGAGCGTCACACCTGCCATTGGGACAACAAGCCCGTGACGCTGACCGTCACGGAATTTCTCATTCTCCAGGCGCTCGCGACGCGTCCCGGCGTCGTCAAAACCCGCGATGCGCTGATGGACGCCGCTTACGACGACCAAGTTTATGTCGACGACCGGACCATCGACAGCCACATCAAGCGGCTGCGCAAGAAGTTCAAGCAGGTCGACGACGATTTCGACGTGATCGAGACGCTCTATGGCGTCGGCTATCGCTTCAAGGAAGCGTAACGTCCTCGAACTCGCGGAGGCGCGATGGCGCTCGATACCGATCGGGTTCCACCTGGGATCGTCCTCGACGAGGGCGCACCGGCGCCCGCGCACGTTCGGCAATCTGCGACCTGGAACCGCTTGTCGGCCTGGTTTTCACGTCAGCCGCTCGTCCGCTTCCTGTCCGCCAACCTGCTGCGGCGGATTCTCCTCTCAAACCTCGTCGGACTGGGGCTGCTGCTGGGTGGCATCCTCTATCTCACCCAGTACCATACGTGGCTGATCGGCGCGAAGCAGGACGCGCTGAAGACGCAAGGCGAGATCATCGCCGCTGCCATCGCCGCCAACGCCAAAGTTACCCGGCAGGAGATCGACCTCGATCCATCGAAACTGCCGGAAGCCGAAGGGTCGCTCATTCCGTTCCGCGACGACGGCTTCGCCGCATTGGAATTGTCGATCAGGCCGGAGCAGGTCACGCCCATTCTTCGGCGGTTGACCCAGCACACCAAGGTGCGCGCGCGGATCTACGGCCGTGACGGCTCGCCGATCGTCGACTCCGCGTCCTTCTTGCTGCCAGGTCAGATCAGCAAAGGCGAGGTCAGGGTCGAAAGCAACGGCAAGCCGAAGGACTTCTGGACCAGGCTGACGCAGTGGCTGATCGACAAGGAAATGCCGGTCTACAAGGAAATCGGCAGCGGCAAGGGGACCGCCTACAGGGAAGTCGCGGCCGTTTTGAAGGGTGGGGAATCGACCCCCATGCTGCTGCTGACCAACGATGGCGACCAGATCGTCGCGGTACCCATTCCCATTCAGCGCGCCAAGGCCGTTCACGGCGTGCTGCTCCTGTCGACGCGACCCGGCGAGATCGACGAGATCCTCGACGAGCAGCGCAGCGTCATCCTGCTGCTCGCCGCGATGGCGATGGCGGCCACGATCGTGACCTCCCTCCTTCTCGACCGCACCGTCGCCGGGCCCATGCGCAAGCTGTCGGACACCGCGATGATCGTCAGCCGCAACATCAACCAGCGTCACGAACTGCCGGAGTATCCCGATCGAAGCGACGAGGTTGGGCAGATGGCACGGGCCTTCCGGTCGATGACCGCGGCCCTCTACAAGCGCATCGAGGCGAGCGAGAAATTTGCCGCGGACGTGGCGCACGAACTGAAAAATCCTCTGACCGCCGCGCGCTCGACCGCCGAATCGCTCGCGTTCGCCAAGACCGACGCTCAGCGCGACGAACTCGTGAACCAGATCCAGCTCGAGCTGAAGCGCCTCAACCGGCTGATCACCGACGTGTCCAAGGCGTCCCGGCTGGACGCCGAATTGGCGCGGCAGCATACCGAACCCGTCGCACTCGTCAGTGTGCTCGAGAACGTGGTCGCCGCGATGCGCGAACGGGCCACCAAGTTCGGGTGCGAGTTGACGCTGGACGTCGGCGGCGGCATCTCGTCTCCGTCGAACTTCATCGTCGAGGGCAACGACAGCCGTATCGGGCAAGTGATGACCAACCTCGTCGACAACGCGATTTCCTTCTCCCCTCCAGGCGGGCGCGTTGTCCTCGGCGCCCGTCGCGTAGGGCCGCTGGTGGAAATCGTGGTCGAGGACGATGGGCCCGGCATCGACGAAGACAAGCTCGCGACAATCTTCGATCGCTTCTACACTTACCGCCCGACCTCGACCTCGAGTCGCGGCGACAATTCCGGTCTCGGTCTGTCGATCTCGCGTGAAATCGTGAAGGCCCACGGGGGGCAGATCCGCGCCGAAAATCGCTACGCCGGGGGCCGGAGCAAACTACCGGCATCGGCCCGGATCGGTGCGCGCTTCGTGGTTACCCTCCCAGCCGCACGGACGACCCCCGCTGGGCGCGGAGGCCACGTCCTTGGACGGCGAGTCTGAACTCGTTCACGGCACCGCCATCGCACTTCGCCGCGGTGAGATTTGGCGCGCGGCCCTCATCCGAGGAGCCTCCGGGTCTGGCAAGTCCGATCTCGCCTTGCGCTGCCTCGCAACCCCTGCAAGCTCGCTCCTGAACTCTTCTGGAATAGCACTGGTGGCCGACGATCAGGTTTTGATACGGCGCCGCGCGGGAATGCTCGAAGTGTCCTGCCCGCCGGCACTTCGCGGAAAGTTGGAAGTACGGGGTATCGGAATTATCGAAGTCGGCGGTATCGATCGCGCCGAACTGGGCCTCATCGTCGATCTGGCCCCGCGCGCTGACGTCCCGCGCCTTCCGGACCCGCCACCCGACTGCGCCATCCTTGGGATCTCGCTGCCTCGACTGGTCATCAACTCTCACGACGCCTCGTCCCCCCTGAAAATTCTGCTCGCTCTGCAAAATCCGGCTGTGCTCGGAGGAGCGCACAACGCCTGAGCGAGGCGATAATGAATGATGAAGCCTCTTGCGCGCGAGGCGAACCCTTGCCAACGTGCGCGCCTGACGTGAGTTCGGGCAGTGCGGCGGTCAAGTCGGCCGCACCAGACCCACACCGGATTTGAGACAGCATGGCCGCGAGGGTCTGGCCCACGGCTCCAGTCGGGATCGGCTCATCGCAATGATCGGACTTGTCATCGTCACTCATGGCGGCCTTGCCGTCGAATTTCGCGCGGCCCTCGAGCATGTCGTCGGCGCTCAAACCCAGCTCGAGACAATTTCGATCGGCCCCGACGACGACATGCCGCGACGGCGTCTCGATATTCTGGAGGCCATCCGGCGCGCCGACAAGGGCGACGGCGTCGTCGTCCTGACCGACATGTTCGGCGGCACGCCCTCGAATCTGGCGATCTCGGTCATGGACGAAGCGCGCGTCGAAGTGATCGCGGGGATCAACCTGCCAATCCTCGTCAAGCTCGTCAGCATCCGCTCCGAGGTCGGCTTGACGGAGGCCGTCCTCAAGGCGCGGGAGGCCGGGCGCAAGTACATCAAGGTGGCGAGCCAAGAATTGGCCGGGGAATCCTGAGGTCTCGATCCGCCCATGTCGCGCACAATCGACAGCCAGCGGCCGGAAGCGCTGGTGACAATCCGCAACAAAAAGGGACTTCACGCGCGCGCTTCGGCGAAGTTCGTGAAATGTGCCGAAGGCTATGAAGCCAACATCCACGTGACGCGCGACGGTCAAACAGTGGGCGGCACATCGATCATGGGATTGATGATGTTGGCGGCGAGCCCGGGCGCCGTGCTTCACCTCGTTGCGGAGGGCCCCGAAGGACCCGAAGCGCTCGATGCGCTCGTGGCGCTGGTCGAGGCGGGCTTCGGCGAGGAATGCGTCGACGACAACTAAATGCCGAGAGACGCCTGGCGAAAACGCCGAGGGGCCCTTTGGGGGCCCCTCGCTTCGTCGCCTGGTCGACCGATCACCGGCCTACCGTGTCAGATAGAGGTTGGAGATCTTGACCGCGATGTCGCGGAAGGCTTGCCGCAACTGCTCGCCACTCGCGGCATTATAGAACTTCGTCGGATCGGTAGCGCATGACGACAAGGTATTGACCGCCGATGCGTTGCTGCCGATGTCGAAGCCGATCGTATAGACCGTGATGCCCTTCGCCTTCATTCCTGCGCACAGTGCCTTGGCTTGATCCGCGGACTTGCCGTTCGCGGCAGTGCAGTTGCCACGCTGGCTCGAAGTACCGTTGGAGTTCTTGTCACGAACGCCCCGGAAGATCGTCGAGCTGCAGTACTGCGTGTTGTATTCGCCGTCCGTCATCAAGATCGCGATCTTCTTGATCTTGTCGTTGCCGTAAGCGCCCGCAGCAGACCCTGCCGGCATTACAGGCGCCCAGTTGGGCGACAAGAGATACCAGGCCCAGGCTGTGCCGAGGTGGCCGGCGGTGCTGCCCGACATGGTCAGTCCGTCGATCCGAGAGAGCAGGCTGTCCTTGTCGTTGCTGAGCGGCACGATCTCCGACGAGGCGGACATCTCGCAGGTCGACGAATTCCAGTACGACGGCAAGAGGTACTGACCAACCGCGGGGACGACGTCGGTGTACTTCTGCGTGCCTACGCGCTCGGAAACGCACGGGGTAGCACGATGGGTCAGGTTCAAACCGTTGAGCATCAGCGGGAGCTGTACGCCGAAGGTGCCACTGCCACGCACAGCCGACAGCATCGAAGCCGGCGGACGCACGTAGGACGAGAAGGGAACGATGCCGACCTTCGAGTAGTATTCACCCTGGTTCGCGTAGACCACGATATTGATGAGGTCCTTGGCGGCGAGCTTCATGTCCTGGAACTTGGTTCCCGCACCCATCGAGCCCGACACGTCCAGCATCATCGAGATCTCGACGCTTTCCTCGGCGTTGCCGCCAACCGCGAGAACGGCCTTCGAGTATTCCGAACCCGAAAGCTTCAGCAGTGGCAATTGGTTGATGCCGGCAAGCTTGATGAACGTCGTCTCGAGGAACGCCGCGCCCTGAGCCGTGATCGCCGTACCGCCCTCTGTCGTGACGAATTCGATCGTATCGCTGGCCAACTGAGGCCGCTGCGCGGTGTTGTCCTTGTAGAATCGATCCGCGGCAGCCAAGGCGGCCGTTTCATCGAGAGCGTTGACCTGCAGCATCCGGCCAGCGGCCAAGACGGCGCTGTCGAGTGCCGCCACGGTGATGCTGCGCGCATGGAGCCAGCGGCCGAGATCGATGGCCGAGCCCACGATGATCATCATGGACATCGCCATAAGACCAAACAGCATGGCGACGTTGCCCGATTTGTCGCGAGTGAAACGCGACAACATCGGCGCTGCAAGCGGCCTACCGGCAGCGATGTCACGCTTGACTTGAAAGCGCGACGTTGCGCAGTGATCGTCGATTGATGACGAAAACATGGCGATTTCTCCTAGTATTAAACTTGGGAACCAAAATGCACATTGAACATTTTAAGATGTGTTAAAATTGTCCTGAATAGAAATCTCGTCAAAACAAAGCACAAGTGTACGTTTATTTTTAGTATACGAGAATTTATACTAATTTTTATGAGCGAAGTTCACGTTCTATTTATTGTAAACGCTCCGTAAATTCAAAACATTCGCGACTTGTCTGCAGCCCGCTCAAGAAGCGTTTGTCGCGGCGTCACGCCACCACCAGACATAAAGAGTTGCTTATATCTAGTTGCCGGACTCGGGATGAGCAGCTATATGGGTCGCGCAGGAAGGCCACCAGCGGGCGCAGACGACTACGCTGACAAACTCAGTGCGTCGGCCAAGAGCGGCAGACGCCCAGCCCACCAGCTCCTATCAGTCACTCAACAGGGATCGCTCGATGAGCAAAGCCACGGATTACATCGTTAAGGATATCGGTCTGGCCGAGTGGGGTCGCAAGGAAATCGCCATCGCCGAGACCGAGATGCCCGGCCTCATGGCGACCCGCCGCGAGTACGGGACGCAGCAGCCGCTCAAGGGCGCTCGCATCGCCGGCTCCTTGCACATGACGATCCAGACCGCAGTGCTCATCGAGACGCTGAAGGCCCTCGGCGCAGATATTCGCTGGGTGTCATGCAACATCTACTCGACGCAAGATCACGCGGCCGCCGCGATCGCAGCCGGTGGCATCCCCGTGTTCGCCTGGAAGGGCGAGAGCCTCACGGACTATTGGGACTACACCGCCAAGTTGTTCGAGTGGAGTGACGGCGGCATGCCGAACATGATCCTCGACGATGGCGGCGATGCGACGATGTTCGTTCATCTTGGCCTCCGGGCAGAGAACGGCGATACCGCGTTTCTCGACAAGCCGGGTTCGGAGGAAGAGACGATCTTCTTCGCGCTCCTCAGGCGGATGCTAAAGGAAAAGCCGAAGGGCTGGTTCGCAAGCCTCGCCAAGTCGATCCGCGGCGTGTCGGAAGAAACCACGACGGGCGTGCATCGCCTTTACGAGATGCAGAAGAAGGGATTGCTCCTGTTCCCGGCGATCAATGTCAACGACGCCGTCACGAAGTCGAAGTTCGACAACCTTTACGGCTGCCGTGAGAGTCTCGTCGACGGCATCCGCCGCGGCACCGACGTCATGATGGCCGGCAAGGTCGCGTTCGTCGCCGGCTTCGGCGACGTCGGCAAGGGTTCCGCCGCGTCGCTGCGCCAGGCCGGCTGCCGCGTGATGGTGTCCGAAATCGATCCGATCTGCGCCCTTCAGGCGGCGATGGAAGGCTACGAGGTCACGACGATGGAGGACGCGTCCAGCCGTGCCGACATCTTCGTCACCGCGACCGGCAACAAGGACGTGATCACCGCCGATCACATGCGCTCCATGAAGGACCGCGCGATCGTCTGCAACATCGGTCACTTCGATAACGAAATCGATGTTGCCGGCCTCAAGAACTACAAGTGGCACAACGTCAAGCCGCAGGTCGACGAGATCGAGTTCCCCGACGGCAAGCGCATCATTCTCCTGTCGGAAGGCCGCCTCGTGAACCTCGGGAATGCGATGGGTCATCCGTCGTTCGTGATGTCCGCCTCGTTCACCAACCAGACGCTGGCCCAGGTCGAGCTTTGGACCAACCCCGGCAAGTACGAGAAGAAGGTCTACACCTTGCCGAAGCACCTCGATGAGAAGGTCGCCCGCCTCCACCTCGAGAAGATCGGCGTCAGACTGACGACACTGCGCCCCGATCAGGCCGAATACATCGGCGTCAATTCGGACGGTCCCTACAAGGCGGATCACTACCGCTACTGATCGACTTGCCGGTCCCACGGCAGCGCTTGGCGAGATAGATCGGCGCCCTCGAAAGAGGCGGCGCCGATTGCGTTCAGGTGTGCCCGAGAGGACTCTGGCCATGGCCACGGGCGAACTCCATACTCGTCTATGATTCGCCTCCTTGCCGGGGCGGTGGCGTCGTGCCGGAATACCGTTGATCGCGTGGCAGGCCGGACGCCAGGAAGACCGGTCCACGTGGAAAACCATGCGATCATCCGATGACCCGAAGGGACGAAAGACGCGGCGGGAGCTGATCCTGCTCTTCGTCGCCAGCTTCTCCGTCGTCGGCGTGATGACACTTGGCATCAACGGCGCCTTCCCCGGCGTCGGCGGACTGCGTGGTTTCGAGCAGATCGCCGTCCTCGCCCTCGTTGCGGTCCTCGCGGCGCTCGCATCGCTGATGGCATGGCGCCAGGCGTCGGCTGCGCGGCGGATGGAACGGACCGTCCGCAACGAAAACGATGCCCTGCGTAAATCTCTCGCGCTGTCGGAGGCCATCCACAACGCCGATCCCCAGGTTCTGATGCTTTGGGAGCGTGGCGATTCACTCAAGCTCGTGACGCATGGATTGCGGGGGATCCCCGGATTGCCCGAGCAGCAAGCCGAGCTGTTGCGCTTCGGGCAGTGGCTCGAACCCAAATCCGCGGAAACGTTGAAGCTGTCCCTCGATGCGCTGTTCCTCGAAGGACGCGCATTCACGATCATTCTGCGCACAATTCTCGGCGGTCACCTCGAAGCGGACGGACGGGCAACGGGAGCGCGCGCCGTTCTGCGGATGAAGGACATTGCCGGCTACAAGCGCGATCTTGGACACATCATCGACCAACACCTTGCACTTGCCCGCGACATCCGGGCGAGCCGAGCGCTCCTCGACGCCCTGCCGATGCCGGCCTGGCTGAAGGATCAACACGGCCGTATCGCCTGGACCAATCGCGCATACGCTTCCGCCGTCGAGGCGCAAAGCCCAGCCGAGGTGATCGAGCGGCAGATCGAGTTGATCGAGACTCGTCCGCGCAAGTCGATCGAGACGGCAATGGCCCGGCGCGAGACCTATCGCGAACGCATGCACCTCGTCATCGGAGGCGAGCGCAAAGCCCACGATGTGGTCGTGCTTCCACTCGACGACGCGACGGCGGGCGTCGCTATCGACGTCGCCGCGATCGAAAGCGCCCAGGGCGAACTCGACAGGCAGGTCGCCGCCTACGACCGCACGCTCGACCGGGTCGCGACCGCGGTCGCGATTTTCAGCAAGGAGCAGCGGCTCACCTTCTTCAACGAAGCTTTCCAGAAGTTGTGGGAGCTCGACGCGAGCTGGCTGGAGACCGGTCCGGCCGACGGCGCGGTGCTCGATCGGCTGCGGTCTCTCGGCCGCCTGCCCGAGGTGGTCAAATACCCGGAATGGAAATCCAAGGCGCTATCCCGCTACCAGACCGGCACCGCTCTCGACGAATGGTGGCATCTCCCCGATGGCCGCATGCTGCACGTGATTTCCGAGCTGCGCCCCGACGGTGGACTGACCTACCTCTATGTCGATGAAACCGAACGGATCGCACTCGAGAGCAGCTATAATGCGCTGATCAGCGTGCAGCGGGAGACGCTGGACAGCCTCAACGAAGCCGTTGCCGTGTTCGCGACCGACGGCCGGCTGCAGCTCCACAACACGGCGTTCGAGCGCATCTGGAAGCTCTCGCGGCGGACGCTGCAGGAACGCCCGCACATCGAAGAGATCATTCACCTCGGGCGCGTCCTTTATGAAGACGACGCGACATGGCAAACCATTCACCGGGCCGTCGCGTCATTCACCGATCAGCGCGAGGCGATCGCCGGGCAGATGGTGCGGCCGGACGCCAGCGTCATCGACTATGCGTCGACGCCGCTTCCAGATGGCGCGACGCTGCTGACGTTCGCTGACGTAACCGACGAGACGCGTTACCAGCGCGCACTCGAGGAACGCAACGAGGCCCTCGTCGTCGCGGACCGTCTCAAGAACCAGTTCATCGGCCATGTGTCCTACGAGTTGCGGACGCCGCTGACCAATATCATCGGCTTCAGCGAACTTCTGGAAAGCCCGATCTTCGGAACGCTCAATCCCAAGCAGCGCGAGTATCTCGGCGACATCACGGCCTCTTCGAAGACCCTCCTGGCCATCATCGACGATATCCTCGATCTCGCCACCATCGATGCAGGATCGCTTGAATTGAAGCCTGCGCGGGTCGATGTTCGCGGCGTCATCGACAGCGCCGTGAAAGGCGTATCCGAGCGCGCAGGGCGCGACGGCCTCACGCTCGACATCGCGATCGCCGACGACGTTCAGGACCTTGTCGCCGACGAGTCGCGGTTGCGTCAGGTACTCTATAATCTCTTGTCGAACGCCGTCGGCTTCTCGCATGCTGGCGCGACCGTGAAGCTGACGAGCTGGCGCGACGACGGGCACGTCATCTTCATGGTCGAGGATGAAGGCGTTGGCATTCCGCTAGATCAGCAGACCCGAGTGTTCGACCGCTTCGAGAGTCGCAGCCAGGGCTCGAAGCATCGCGGAGCCGGACTCGGCCTGTCGATCGTCAAAAGCCTCGTCGAACTACACGGAGGCGAAGCCGCTCTCGTTTCCGAGCCGGGACATGGCACCCGCGTCGCCGTCCGCTTCCCGGAGCGCGGCGTGAGCGCACGGCCCGCCGTCCGCCCTGCGGCGAGCGCTTCCCTCCGCGAGCACGACGCGGCATAAGGTGGTTGCGGACGACGTCGTGCCGCGTGTCCCCGCCCGAGCCGGTCCGGCCTTCGGGCACAGCAAATACGGAACATGACCACGCCGCTCGATCTTCCTCTCCTCGACGAACGTGCCGTGGCGCAGCTTGCGGAGATCGTCGCGCTCAAGCTTCGGCCCGGCGATGTCGTGACGCTCGCGGGCGACCTCGGCGCCGGCAAGACGACGTTCGCGCGCGCGCTGATCCGAGCCTTGATCGGCGATCGGGAGGCCGAGGTTCCAAGCCCGACCTTTTCACTCGTCCAGCATTATGCGACGCCGCGCATCGATCTCGTCCATGCCGATCTCTACCGCCTCTCCGATTCTGACGAAGCGGCCGAACTCGGTTTAGGCGATGCCGCGCGAACGGGCGCGGTGCTGGTCGAATGGCCCGAACGCGGCAGCGATTTCTCCACGTACGGCGAGGTTCTCGCAATCACGTTCGCCGACGAACCAACGGACCGCACCTTGCGCCGTCTCACGCTTTCACCATCAGCCACGTGGGATGAACGCCTCGGCCGCATCGCCGCCATCGTCGGCTTTCTTTCGGGTCATCTGGATTTGGCCGGCTTGAAGGACGCGCGGATCGACTATCTTCAGGGGGATGCATCACCCCGCTCCTACGCGCGCCTCACTTCGGGAGATCGCAGTGCGATTCTGATGGATTCGCCGCGTCAGCCCGATGGCCCGCCGATCCACGATGGATTGCCCTACAGCCGCATCGCTCACTTGGCCGAAGACGTTCTGCCATTCGTCGCGATAGCGGGCTTGCTGCGCGATGCTGGCCTGTCCGCCCCCTGCATCCTCGCCGCCGATCTCGACGCAGGCCTTTTGTTGATCGAGGACTTCGGTTCCGGCGTCTTCGGCTCGGAACTCGAACGTGGCCAGTCGCAGGATGTTCTGTGGGCCGCTGCCACCGACGTTCTTCTCGCCATGCGCCGGATCGCGGTGCCCGAGGCGGTGCCTGTCGCTGGTGGACGTTCGCACATCCTTCCCACCTACGATCGCCGCGCGATGACGGTTGAGACCGAGCTTCTGCTCGACTGGTATTGGCCGGCTCTTCACGGCGCGCCTGCCCCGACCGACGTCCGCGCGCGGTTCAACGAGATTTGGGACGCACTTTTCGATGAAATTCTACGCCTGCCGCGCGGGCTCGTTCTGCGCGACTACCATTCGCCAAATCTGATGTGGCTTCCCGCCTGCCGCGGCATCGCCCAGGTCGGAATTCTCGACTTCCAGGACGCGATGTCCGGCCCGTGGGCCTACGATGTCGTCTCGCTGCTTCAGGATGCCCGGCTCGACGTTTCTCCCGAACTCGAAACGCGGCTGTTCGACCATTACTGCGCTGCGGCCACTTCCGCCGAACCCGACTTCGATCGTGCGGCATTCAGCTTCGCCTATGCTGCACTCGGCGCTCAGCGCAACACCAAGATACTCGGCATATTCGCCCGGCTGGCCCGCCGCGACGGCAAGACGCAGTATTTGCGGCACATCCCGCGGATCTGGGGATATCTCGCTCGCGACCTCCGCCATCCCGGTCTTGCCAACCTCGCGGCATGGTACGACCAGAACCTGCCCGCCGCCGGCCGCGCGCAACCACTTCTGCCCGCGTGATCTGCCGGCGCCTCATCCGTCAACCCGAAGCGAGCGATCAGCGATGACGAAGCGCCCGACGACCGCGATGGTGCTGGCTGCTGGCCTCGGCACGCGCATGCGGCCGCTGACCGATACCATTCCGAAGCCGATGGTACCTCTCGACGGCCGCCCCCTCATCGACCATGTCCTCGACCGGCTGCAAGCCGCTGGCATCCGCCGCGTCGTCGTCAACGTGCATTACCTCCCCGACAAGCTCGAAGCGCATCTTGCATCGCGCCGCGAGCCCGAGATCGTCATCTCCGACGAGCGCGGCGTTCTGCTCGACACCGGCGGCGGCGTGGTCCGCGCTTTGCCCAAACTCGGCGAGGGGCCATTCCTGATCCACAACTCCGACAGCGTCTGGATCGAGGGCGTCGGCTCCAATATCGACCGCTTGATCGACGCCTGGGACGAGCAGCGCATGGATGCCCTGATGCTCGTTGCACTCGCTGCGCGCAGTCTCGGCTATGACGGCGACGGCGACTTCGACATGGCCGCCGACGGCCGGCTCCAGCGAAGGGCCAAGGGCGGCAGCGCACCGCTCGTGTTCGCCGGCGTGTCGATCGCGCATCCGCGCTTGTTCGCCAGCGCGCCTCAAGGTGCATTTTCACTCAACCAGCCGTGGGACCGCGCCATCACCGCCGGACGGTTGTTCGGCGTCCGGCTCGAGGGTCTTTGGATGCACGTCGGCACGCCCGAGGCACTCAGTGAAGCGGAAAGGATCGTCGCCAGTGAAGACGCCGACTGATCCCAAGGCCGGACGGGTGTTCACCGTACCGGCCGGTCAACCGTTTCTCGATGCGCTGGCCCGAGCCATCCTCGCCGGCGATCTGCCATGCGCAGGCGGCGCTCCACCCGGACCGCTCGAGCTTCCGGCCATGACGCTGCTGATGCCGACGCGGCGCGCGGCACGTGCACTCCAGGAGGCATTCTTGCGCCAGTCCGGCGGCGCGGCGATGCTGCTGCCTCAGATCCGCCCGATCTCCGAAGGCGACGAAGAGTTGACGCTCCTGGCCGGGCTTTCCGGGCTCGTCACGCTCGGCGACGGCTGGTCCGACGTTCCACCCGCCGTCTCTGAGATGGAACGCCGTCTCGTGCTGACCATGCTGGTCATGAAATGGTCGGAAGCCATGCGCGATCCGGATCTCGATGACGGCATGGCACCTGTCGTCGCGGCGGGGGCGACGTCGCCGGCCCAGGCCGCCGCACTGGCCTCCGAACTGGGCCGGCTGATGGACATGGTCGAAACGGAAGGTGTGAGCCTAGATGGGCTCGTAGGCCTCGTACCCGAGACCTTCTCGGAACATTGGCAGAAGACACTGCGTTTTCTCGAGATCGTCACCAGCGCATGGCCGCAATACCTTCTCGCGCGCGGCCTGACCTCACCGATGGATCGGCGCAATCGTTTGATCGCCGCCGAAGCCCGCCGTCTCGCCGACGCTCCGCCGAACGCACCGGTGATCGTCGCCGGCGTGACCGGCTCGATCCCCGCGACGGCCGACCTGATGCGCGCCGTGATGAATTCACCGAAAGGCGCGATCGTGTTGCCTGGCCTCGACCACGCCCTCGAAGACGACGGCTGGCGCGCGATCACGCCCGCAGCTGCTGGCGACGCGGGCCATCCCGAGCATCCGCAGTTCGGCCTGAAGCGGCTGCTCGACCGTCTCGGTCTCGAACGCAGCGACATCACGATCCTGCCCGGCGCCGAACCGCCGCCCTCCGCACGGCAACGCGCCGCATTCGTCAGCGAAGCCATGCGCCCTTCCGCCACCACAGCCCGCTGGCACGCCTACACCGAGCGCGCCGATCGGTCCGCCATCACCAGCGCGATGGCGGGGATCAGCCTGCTCGAAACGCCGAGCGCTCAAGATGAAGCCGAGGTGATCGCGCTCATCATGCGCGAAGTGGCGGAGACGCCGGGGCGCACCGCCGCGCTCGTTTCTCCCGATCGGCTGCTCGCTCGCCGCGTCGGCGTGCGTCTCGAAAGCTACGGCATTCGCGTTGACGACAGTGCCGGTCGGCCATTCGCAAAGACCGTGCCCGGAACCTTGCTCGACCTGGTGATCGCCGCGATCGCCGAAGACTTTTCGCCCGTTGCCTTGATGCCGCTGCTCAAACACCCGTTGACGCGGCTTGGGCTCGACGCCTTCACCATGCGCAAGTCTGCGCGCGCCTTGGAAATCGCGGCGTTCCGCACCGCCTACCTCGGCCGTGGCCTGGGCGGCGTATCCGCGGCGCTCGAACGGGCGGCGATCGAAGAGGCCGATGGCGACCGCCGCGAGGCCGCCGTGCGCCGCTTATGGCAGGCCGACTGGCAGGGAGCGCGCGAACTCGTGGCACGGCTCGAGTCGGCGTTCGCGCCGCTCGTCGCGGCTTTCGCGCAACGCGAACATAAACCATTGTCGCTGATTGCGCGCGCCCACATCGAAGCCGCCGAAGCGATCGCCTCCATTCCGGCAACCCCCTCGTCTGGCGACGCAGCACCTGTCGCCGACACCACGATCTCGTCACCGCTTTGGCAGGGCGAAGCGGGCAAGGCCGCGTCGCTGTTCTTCACCGGCCTGCTCGACGAGCAGATGCCGGTGGTCGAAATCCACGCGCGTGACTACCCAGATCTCTACCGAAGTTTGATAGCAGGAGAAAACGTGCGGCCGCGCGTTCCCGTACATCCGCGCCTCTCGATCTGGGGGCCGTTCGAAGCGCGCTTGCAGCAGCCGGACGTTCTGATCCTGGGATCACTCAACGACGGCACGTGGCCGGAATCGTCCGATCCGGGACCGTGGCTCAACCGGCCGATGCGGCAGGCGCTCGGACTGCCGTCGCCCGAGGAGAAGATCGGGCTCGCGGCCCACGACGTGACCATGCTGCTCTGCGCCGAGACGGTCTATTTGACCCGCGCCGAAAAAATGGACGGGGTGCCGACTGTGCCGTCGCGTTGGCTGCTCCGCATCAATGCCTTGCTCGACGGGCTCGGCCTGCCCGATGCCGTCACGGCGGACCAGCCGTGGCTACCCTGGGCGCGCCACCGCGACGCGGTCGGCGCGCGTCGCCCGATCAACGCACCGGCCCCGAAGCCGCCTGTCGCCGATCGTCCGCGGCGGCTCAGCGTATCTGGTGTCGAAACCTGGATTGCAAATCCCTACGCCATTTTTGCCCGCCACATCCTGAAGCTCGAACCGCTGCCGCGCCTCGGCGAGCCGCCCGACGCCAGCTTGCGCGGCGCAATCGTGCACGAGGCCCTCAGCCGGTTCACAGCGGCTTACCCGGAGCGCCTGCCACCAGACCCCACGGCCAAATTGCTCGAGATCGCGCGGGCCGTGCTCCAGGACTACACCGGCAACCCGCGCATCGCCGCCTTCTGGCTGACGCGGCTCGAGCGGTTCGCGCACTGGTTCGCAGCGAGCGAAGCGGCGCGCCGGGAAGGCGTCGATAAGATTGTTGCCGAGGTCAAGGGTGAAATCGTTCTCGACGCGCCGGCCGGTCCGTTCAAACTGTCGGCGCGCGCCGACCGCATCGATGTTTCGAGCGCCGGCCTCCGCATCACCGACTACAAGACCGGTGCCATTCCGAGCAATGATCGCGTCGCCAGCGGTTCTGCGCCGCAGCTTCCCCTGGAAGCGGCGATCGCCGCCTTCGCCGGGTTCGCCGGGGTACCGAAGGCCATCGTCACCGAGTTGCGCTATATCCGGGCGTCAGGCGGCGAGCCGCCCGGCGAGGAACGTATCGTCACTCTCAAAGAGGGCGATGTCGACACGCTCGGCCGCGCGCAACTCGATCGGCTCGCCGCACTCGTTGCACGCTATGACGACCCGGC
Organism: Hyphomicrobium sp.; assembly: GCA_022843145.1. Lineage (GTDB taxonomy): Bacteria > Pseudomonadota > Alphaproteobacteria > Rhizobiales > Hyphomicrobiaceae > JAKAML01. The sequence continues at coordinate 121,408 of JALHOF010000003.1, read as the reverse complement.
GACACCCTATTCCGCCCTGCGCCGATCCCGCTTCACCTACGATTACGATAGCTACGCCCATCTCGCGCGCATCGGCGAATGGTCGGGCGACGACGACGGCTCTGAGGAGTGACGATGACACGCCCGCTCACCGCCGCCGACATCGCCAAGGAACTGGCCCGCACGACGCGCGCCCAAGCCGATGCCGCCGATCCGCGCGCCTCGGTCTGGGTCAGCGCCAATGCCGGCACCGGCAAGACGCACGTCCTGACCAACCGCGTTCTGCGTCTCATGCTGACCGGCACACCGCCCGAGCGCATCCTGTGCCTGACCTATACCAAGGCCGCGGCGGCCGAGATGTCGAAGCGCGTCTTCTCCACGCTCGCCACATGGGTCACCGCGCCCGACGATAAGCTTGAAGCGAATCTCCACGAGCTTCTGACGCGCACAGCGACCGACCCGGAGCTGGCGCTCGCGCGCACGCTGTTCACCCGCGCCATCGAAACGCCCGGCGGGCTGAAGGTGCAGACGATCCACGCTTTCTGCGAGCGCCTGTTGCAGCGCTTCCCGCTTGAGGCCGGTGTGCCGCCCGGCTTCCAGATTCTTGACGACGAAGAGGCGCGTGCGATCCATCGCGAGGCCATCGAGGCGACGCTCGGCGAGGCCACGAGTAACCCGACCTCGCCGTTGGGTCACGCTTTGACCACCGCCATCGCCCACGCCGCGGACGATCGGTTCGACGAGGTGCTGAAGGATGCGATCCGCCGGCGCGCCTGGCTTGAACAGGCGACACGCGTCACAGAGGAAATCCCTGGCGCAGGCCGCTTCGAGACGGCCGAGCGGATCTACCGCGCCGCGCTCGGCGTGCGGGCCGGCATGACGATCGCGAGACTGCGCGAAGAACAAGCGGCCCTTCTCGCCGGATCGGTGTTGAGCCGCGCTGCCGACGTCATGCTCGCTGGCAAAGCGACGGATCAGGAGATCGGCCGCGCACTCGCCGCCGCGCGAACCGCAAAGTCGATCGACGAAACGTGCGCGGCGCTCTCGTTGGCCTTTCTGACCAAGGACGGAAACCCGCGGTCGCGCTTCGTGACCAAACAGATCAAGGATGCCGAACCCACGCTGTACGACGCCTTGGTCGAGGCGCGCGACCGCTTCGCCGCCTGCGAGATCGAAGCACGTGCGCTCGGCGCGCTCGACGCGACCATGGCGCTGCTGACGCTGGCTGACAACGTGTTGCAACACTACGACGCGGCGAAGCATCGGCGCGCTGCGCTCGACTTCGACGATCTGATTGCCAAGACCGCGCACCTGCTCGCGACGTCGTTCTCGGCGGAGTGGGTCCTGTACAAGCTCGACGGTGGCCTCGACCACATCCTCGTCGACGAATCCCAGGACACTGCGCCGCCGCAGTGGCTCGTGATCGAGGCCCTGGCGCGCGAATTCTTCTCCGGATCGGGTGCGCGCGATGAGAAGCGCACGCTCTTTGCGGTGGGAGATGAGAAACAGTCGATCTACAGCTTCCAAGGCGCCGAGCCGCGGATGTTCGCGGCGATGGGCGAGAAGTTTGCCGCCATGGCGGCCGATGCCGGGGAAATGTGGCGGCAGGTGCCACTCGATCTCTCCTTCCGCACGGTCGCGCCCGTACTCGACGCCGTCGACGCGGTGTTCTCCGATACCATGCGCACTCCGGGCGTCACGTCGGGCGCCACCTACATCCGTCACATCGCACGACGTTTCGACAAGGCCGGATTGGTCGAGATCTGGCCGACCGAGCCATTCGAAGTGGCCACGGCGTCCGACGCCTTCGATCCTCTCGCCGAGACGCCCGTGCGTTCGCCCGTCACACGCCTCGCCGGCCGCATCGCCTCAACCGTCGCCGGCTGGATCGCGCAAGGCGAGAAGCTTCAGTCCGAGGATCGCCCGATCCGCGCCGGCGACGTGCTGATCCTCGTGCGCAAACGCCGCCCGTTTGCCGGCGCGATGGTGGCCGCGCTGAAGGCACATGGCGTTGCTGTGGCCGGTGCCGACCGCATTCGCCTGACCGAGCAGATCGCAATCGCCGACCTCATGGCGCTCGGCGACTTCTTGACCTTGCCCGAGGACGATCTCGCCCTGGCCGAGGTCTTGAAGAGCCCGTTTTTCGATCTCGATGACGACGATCTGTTGACGATATCGCGTGGCCGCAAAGGCGCGCTGTGGTCGGCGCTTCTTGCTCACGCCTCGGAGAACCCGCGTTTCGCCGAAGCTGCCGAGACGCTGAAGCGTTGGCGCGGCCGCGCCGACTTCACGCCGCCGTTCGAGTTCTTCGCGACGCTGCTCGACAAAGAGGGGATGCGGAAGCGCTTGCTCTCACGCCTCGGTCTCGATGCCGCCGATGCCATAGACGAATTCATGAACCTCGCCCTGACCTTCGACGACCGCGCACCACCCTCGTTGTCGAGCTTCCTTTCGTGGTTGCGCGAGGGCGCGCGCGAAGTGAAGCGGGACATGGAGCATGGCCGCGACGAGGTGCGCGTCATGACGGTCCACGGCGCGAAAGGTCTCGAAGCACCCATCGTCTTCCTGCCGGATACCTGCACGACCGCGTCGGTTGGCAGCAACGGCGGCGGCCTTGTCGAACTCGACGAGGCGACGCGCCAGGCTGGAATGCCGCCGCCGTGGGTGTGGGCCGTCAAGGGCTCGACCCGCGTTCCGGCGATCGAAGCCAAGCGTGCGCGGCTCCGCGAGGCGGAGACCGCCGAACGCAATCGCCTCCTCTACGTCGCCATGACGCGTGCGCGCGATCGGCTCTACGTGGCCGGCTTCGAAGGCAAACTCGGGCGCGCACTTGGCTGCTGGTACGATATCATCGGGGCCGGGCTCGACAATCAACTGTCGGAAGTCGAAACGCCGGACGGCCGCGTGCGGCGCCGCGCCTCTCCGCAGTCCGGCGAAATCGAGAAGCCGCGGTCTGACACCGCCGCACTCCTCGCGGCGAAGGAGCCCCCGGCCTGGGCGCGCACGCCCGCGCCGAAGGAGCCGCAGCTCGCCGTACCGTTGGCGCCGTCCAGCCTCGCACCCTACGACAGCGATGTCGACGGCGAGCCGATCGCGCCGCATCGCACGGACGAAGCCGGCGACGAGCCGCCAACGCCGTCGCCCCGCACGCTTTCCGATCAGAGCCGCTTTTTGCGCGGCACACTGACGCATGCGCTGCTCGAACATCTGCCGGCACTGCCTGCTGCGACATGGCCGGAGGCTGCGCGGCTCTTCGTGTCGCATCGCGGAAGCGGGCTGCCGCAACGCACAATCAACAGCATCGTTCGCGAAGCGCTCACTATTTTGTCGGACAGAGATTTTGCAGGTATCTTCGGGCCAGAGAGTCGCGCCGAGGTGCCGATTGTCGCGGAGCTGCCGCGGCCGTCTGGACGCGGGCCGGCACTGCGGCTAACGGGCCAGATTGATCGCCTCGCGGTACTGGACACGTCGGTCCTGATCGTCGATTACAAGACCAATCGATCACCGCCTTCGTCTCCCGCGGACGTCGCCGAAACCTACCTTTATCAGCTTGCGGCCTACCGGCTGGCGCTCGCCGCGATCTTTCCGGGTAAGATCGTCCGAGCTGCCCTACTTTGGACGGATGGACCACTACTGATGGAAATCCCATCTTCGAAGCTCGATGAGTTCGCCGAAAGGCTCTGGACCCTCGACCCCACCCGGCTTGACGCCTGACGAACGAATTCCTACTTCATTTGTCCGGAACCAAAGATGCCTTCCCCCCGAAGGCGCGCTCAGGAGAACGAACATGACCACCGCCGTGTCGGACAAGACTTTCGAGGCCGAAGTTCTGAAGTCAAAGGAACCGGTTCTCGTCGACTTCTTTGCCGAGTGGTGCGGTCCCTGCAAGGCGATGGCGCCCGCGCTGGAGCAAGTCGCGACCGAGATGGCCGGCAAGGTCAAGGTCGTGAAGGTCGACGTTGATCAGAACCCCGGCATCACCGGCAAGTATGGCATCCGCGCGATGCCGACGCTGATGATCTTCAAGGACGGGAAAGTGGCTGCGCAGCACGTTGGCGCTCTGGTCCAGAAGAAGCGTCTAGAGGATTGGATCAAGGGCTCGGTTACGGCCTGAAGCCGGACTGTGCTACTCAAGGTTCGACCGGGGTCTCGCGGCATCGCGGGGCCCCGTTCGCATGTCCAAACTCGACCCAACCGAGCCTTGACCGGCCCCGACCACATCACTGGTCCCGCATGAGCATCACCGTCAGCGCATTCTACAAGTTCGTTCCGATTACCGACTGCGCGGCATTGGTCGACCGCCTCGAAACCGGCTGCCGCGCGAACGGCATCAAGGGAACGATCCTCGTCGCACCCGAAGGCATCAACGGCACGATATCCGGGCCGGACGACGGAATGGCCGCCTTCCTCGCCGACCTCAAGACCGATCCGCGATTCCGCGATCTCGTGACCAAGCGGTCGCAGACGGGCGAGCACCCGTTCGGCAAGCTCAAAGTCAAGATCAAGCCTGAGATCGTGACGTTCGGCCTTCCCGACGCGGATCCGAGCCGCGCCGTCGGCGCCTACGTCAAGCCCGCGGATTGGAACGATCTTATCCGCGATACCGATGTGGTCGTGATCGACACGCGCAACAGCTATGAATTCAGCGTCGGAACGTTTGAACGCGCGATCGATCCCGGCACCCGCAGCTTCACCGAATTTCCCGAATTCGTCCGCGCCTCTCTCGACCCCGCCAAGACCCCGCGCGTGGCCATGTTCTGCACCGGCGGCATCCGCTGCGAAAAGGCGACGTGCTACATGCTGTCGCTCGGCTTCCGCGAGGTCTACCACCTCGAGGGCGGCATACTGAATTACCTCGAGACCATTCCGGAAGAGAAGAGCCTTTGGCGCGGCGGCTGCTTCGTCTTCGACGATCGCGTCGCAGTCGGACATGGCGTCGGCGTTATCCGCCATGCCCGCTGCGCCACGTGCGGACAGCCGATCCGGACCGAAGATGGTCCGGCCGAGACAGCCAGAACCCCGCGTTGCCCCGAATGCCGCGCTGCCGGCTGAGCAGCCCCGTGCATGGACTTCGTCAGGTCAATTGCTTTGCGGCAGGACGCCAGCTTGCAGTCCGAGCACATGTCCAGCAAGGTAGAGAGAGCCACAGATCAACACCCGCTTGGGACCAGGCTCGACGGCATCGGCCCGCCGAAGCGCATCTTCGATGCCCGTGCACGCGACAGCGGTGAGCCCGCATGCCGAGGCCACTTCAGCGAGTTTGTCAGGCGGATATGGGGCCTCGTGCGCGCCCGGGATCGGCACGGTGTAGACCCGACGGGCGAGACCGCGGAACGGCGTCAGGAAACCCGCTGCGTCCTTCAAACCCATCATTCCGACGACGAGGATCAGCGGCTTCGAGCTCCTCTCCTCGATATCGGCCAGCGACTGCGCCAGCACCAGGCCAGCGGCGGGGTTGTGACCGCCATCGAGCCACAACTCGGTGCCAGCCCGCAGCATGTTGGGCAACGGCCCGCTGTCGAGCCGCTGCATGCGAGCCGGCCAGCGCACGTCGGTCAAACCGCGCTCGATCGCACTCTCGTCGAGGTCCAGCCCCATGCCGGTTTTCGCCCTTAGCGCGGAATCCAGTTCGAGCACCGCCGACACCGCGGTTCCGGCATTGACGAATTGGTGGCGCCCTGCGAGCGCCGGGCTGACGAGATCGAGAAGCGCATCCTCGCGCTGCACGACCAAGCGGCCACGCTGCTCGTAGGCGTCGAACTGCTGCCCGAACACGATGAGCGGCGCCTCGACCAACTGCGCCTGAGCCTCGATGACGTCGAGCACCTCTGGCGGCTGCCTTGAGACGACGCAGGGCACGCCTGGCTTGAGGATCCCGGCCTTCTCGGCGGCTATCAGCGGCAGCGTTGCGCCGAGCTTTTCAGCGTGGTCCATCGAAATTGGCGTGATCACCGTCAGCACCGGCCGCGCGACGACGTTGGTGGCGTCGAGCCGGCCGCCGAGCCCGACCTCGAGCAGCAGGACGTCGGCAGGCGTTTCGGCGAAGGCGAGAAAGGCCGCGGCCGTCGTGATTTCGAATTGCGTGATGTCGTCGCCGTCGTTGACTGCGCGCGTCCGCAACAAGACGTCGATCAGGGCGCGTTCGCCGATGTCGCACGACTTGCCGTCCGAGCCCGCGATCTGGATTCGCTCATGGAAGCGGACCAAGTGGGGCGACGTGTAAACGTGCACCCTTTTACCAGCCGCTTCGAGGATCGACTTCATGTACGCGGTGACCGACCCCTTGCCGTTCGTACCCGCGATATGGACGACCGGAGGCAGACGGTGATGCGGGTCGCCGAGCTTGGCGAGCAATCGCTCGATACGGCCGAGCGAGAGATCGATGAGCTTCGGGTGCAGCAGCTTCAACTCGGCGAGGAGCTGGTCGCTGGTCGGCATCTCCCACTGATCTCCCTGGTGTGGGCCGTCGGGCACGCTCGTGTCGTGTCCGATGGATGATGGTACGGCAATGCCGATTGCACGTTGCGGAGAGGCTGCGGCTAGGAGCGGGGCTGATCCTTGCCGGCCGGGCGCTGCGTGACGTCCGGATCGCGGCGCGCCTTGTCACGCGCCTCGAAGCGCTCCGACGGCGGAACCGGCTCGGCCTCGATCACGCCTGATCCGGGTCCCGTTCGGACAGCCGCTTCGATCGTCTTGCCGTCGACCGCCGCACCATTGACGTACGGCTTGCCGTTCATCTTTTTCGCCGGCGTTTCGACGACGGCCTTGCCCATGGTCTTCGATGTCATCAGCAAGCGGCAAATCCGTCCGAGCGTTTCGGGCAACTGATGGCGATGTACGACCATGTCGATCATACCGTGCGCGAGGAGGTACTCCGACCGCTGGAAGCCTTCGGGCAGCTGTTCGCGGATGGTCTGCTGGATGACACGGGGGCCGGCGAAGCAGATCAGCGCGCCGGGCTCCGCGATATGCACGTCGCCGAGCATCGCGTAAGACGCCGTGACGCCACCGGTCGTCGGATCAGTCAGGACCACGATGTAGGGGAGCTTGGCGTCGGCGAGCCGCTGCACGGCAATGGTCGTGCGCGGCATCTGCATGAGTGACATGATGCCCTCCTGCATGCGCGCGCCACCCGACGCCGCGAACAGTATGAAGGGCGTTTTCTTCTCGACGGCGCGCAGCATGCCCGCGATAACCGCCTCACCCGCCGCCATGCCCAGCGAGCCCGCCATGAAGCGGAAATCCTGCGCCGCCACGACAACATCCAAGCCCTGGATCTGGCCTTCGCCGATCAGCACGGCGTCGTCGAGTTCGGTGTCGGCCTTGGCGTCCTTCAAACGATCGGTGTAACGGCGCCCGTCGCGGAACTTGAGCGGATCGATAGCGGTCTGGGCGACCTGCACCTTAGTGAACTCGCCGCCGTCGAAGATCATCTTCATGCGCGCCGGCGCGCCGACCCGCATATGGAAATTCGATCCAGGCACGACGAATTGATTGGCCTCGAGATCCTTGTAGAAGACCATCTGACCCGTCTCCGGGCACTTGACCCAGAGATTGTCCGGAACGTCGCGCTTCGTCGTCAGAAAGCTGCGGATCTTCGGACGGACGACTGAGTTGATCCAGTTCACGATATTGTGGCTCCTTGAAAGCCTGATCGGGCTTTCTGCTGCCCCCGTCCGCCGCTGCAAACGCGGCGCTGCCGTGGCATACCATTAGCTGGGCACTATAGTTCAGGCCGCGCCGCCTGTCTGGTGCGCCTGCGCGACCGAATCGCCCTGCTCAGCGTCGCATTCACGTCGCCAAGGCTTACCCGCGCAAGGCCTTCGACAAGCTGTTCACAAGATCTAGGACGGCGGCAGCCGTCTTACCAGTCGCATGTCCATCGCCGTCGAGAGACTGTTGGATCGCGGTTACCAAGGCCGAACCGACGACCACGCCGTCCGCTCCCACGGCGATCTCGCGCGCCTGCTCCGGTGTTCTTACGCCAAAACCGACGGCAACGGGAAGATTTGTCGACTTGCGAATCCGCGCAACCTGACTGTGAACATTGTTCACATCCGGTGCGGCCGAACCTGTAATACCTGTAATCGACACATAATAGACGAAGCCCGACGTGTTCGCGAGAACGGCCGGGAGCCGCTTGGCATCGGTCGTGGGCGTGGCCAAGCGAATGAAATTGAGCCCGCGCTCGATGGCCGGCAGACATAGTTCTTCGTCAGCTTCCGGCGGCACGTCGACGACGATCAACCCGTCGACACCTGACTTCACGGCCTCATCCAGGAACCTGTCGCCCGGGAAGACGTAGATCGGGTTGTAATAACCCATCAGCACGATCGGCGTGTCCGGGTCCTGCGCCCTGAACTCGGCGACCAGCGCGAGGGTCTTCTTCATGTCCTGCCCGGCCTGGAGCGCGCGCAGGCTCGACGCCTGGATCGCTGGACCATCGGCCATCGGGTCGGAAAATGGCATGCCGAGCTCGATCAGATCAGCGCCGGCTTTCGGCAGGCCGAACAGGATCTTCCTCGAAGTCTCGAGATCCGGGTCGCCAGCCGTGATGAAGGTGACGAGGGCGGCTCGGCCCTCCTTCTTCAAGGCGGCAAACCGGCGGTCGATGCGTGTTTGGGTCTTCATGTTCGGCTGACGTTCCCGCTCAAATCTTCATTCCCAGCGCCTTGGCGACCGTGAACAGGTCCTTGTCGCCACGGCCGCAAAGGTTCATCACGATAATCTCATCCTTGGCCATGGTCGGAGCTAGACGCATGACGTGCGCCAGGGCATGGCTCGGTTCTAGCGCCGGGATGATGCCTTCCATCCTGGTGCAGTATTGAAGCGCCGTCAGCGCCTCCTTGTCGGTCGCCGACACGTATGTCACGCGGCCGGTGTCCTTCAGCCACGAGTGCTCGGGTCCAACGCCCGGATAATCGAGCCCGGCCGAGATCGAGTGCCCTTCGAGGATCTGGCCGTCGTAGTTCTGCAGCAGGTATGTCCGGTTGCCATGCAGCACGCCCGGCGTACCGCCGTTCATCGAAGCCGCATGTCCGTTTTCGACATCGAGACCATGCCCGCCGGCTTCGACGCCAAAGATGGCCACGTCCTTGTCGTCGAGGAACGGATGAAACAGCCCGATCGCGTTCGAACCGCCGCCGATGCAGGCGACGAGCGCATCGGGAAACCGGCCTTCCGCCGCCACGATCTGTTCGCGCACCTCACGTCCGATGATCGACTGGAAGTCACGCACCAGCATCGGATAGGGATGCGGACCGGCTGCGGTCCCGATGATGTAATAGGTATCCTTGACGTTCGTCACCCAATCGCGAAGCGCCTCGTTCATCGCGTCTTTCAGCGTGCCCGCACCCGACGTGACGGGATTGAGCGACGCGCCGAGCAGCTTCATGCGCGCGACATTCGGCGCCTGCCGCTCGATGTCGGTCGCGCCCATGTAGATTTCGCACGGCATGTCGAACTTGGCGCAGACCGTCGCCACCGCAACGCCGTGCTGGCCGGCTCCGGTTTCGGCAATGATCCGCGTCTTGCCCATCCGCCGCGCCAACAGGATCTGGCCGAGGCAGTTGTTGATCTTGTGCGAGCCCGTATGGTTGAGTTCGTCGCGCTTGAAATAGACCTTCGCGCCGCCGAGATCGGCGGTCATGCGTTCGGCGAAATACAGCGGGCTCGGCCGCCCCGAATAGTGGGTGTGAAGGAACGCTAGCGCTTTTCCGAACTCGGGATCGTTCTTCGCGTCGTCGTAGGCGCGTTCGAGATCGAGGATCAACGGCATCAGCGTCTCGGCGACGAACCGGCCACCGAACAATCCGAAAAAGCCTTTGTCGTCGGGGCCGGTGCGGAAACTGTTGAGTTTCGCTTCGCCCGTCTTGTTGCTCGTCGTCGCCATGTCGGTTCGTTCCCGTTTTTCTGGCAGCTTGGCACTGCTCCCGAACCGAGAACCGCCGCCACGCATCCCAAACTTAGACAGCCTGCTTAATCGCCTTTGCCGCGCTTAGGAAGCGGCGGATCAGCTCAGGGTCCTTCACTCCCGGCTCCCGTTCTACCCCCGACGAAACATCGACGGCCTTGGCCCCCGTCAACCGCACGGCTTCCGCGACATTCTCCGGCGTCAATCCACCCGACAGCATGAACGGCACGTCGCCCCGGACCGCATCGAGCGCCCGCCAGTCGAACGCCACGCCATTGCCCCCGGGCAGCGCGCGCCCCGGCGCGGGCTTGGCGTCGAACAGGACGAGATCGGCGATGCCGAGGTAGGCGCGCGCCTTCTCGGCATCTTCAGCGACCGCAACGGGGACGGCCTTCATCACCGGCCTGCCGAATCGCGCCTTGATGTCGGCCACCCTCTCCGGAGTCTCGTGGCCGTGCAATTGCAGCATATCCGGCGCCACGACGCTGACGATCTCGCCCAGAAGCGCATCGTCCGCATCGACCACCAGCGCCACGCTTCCAGCCACACCCCGGATATAGGTCACGAGGGGCACGGCGGCGGCGGGCGTCAGATAGCGCGGGCTTTTCGGGTAGAAGACGAACCCGACGAGATCGGCCCGCGCCTCGACGCACGCGAACAGCGCCTCTTCATCCTTGATGCCGCAGATCTTGACCCTGACGCTCATCGGCGCGTGACCCATCCTCGCGTGGCGGGCCCCTGCGGCGCGTCACGGCGTCCTTGTCCACGCCAGCGCGATCCACGTCAATCCATCCGACGGTCGGCGCAACCCCCGCATGGCCGACAGCGTCACTCGGCGCTGTCACTCCGCACCCTTCGACCGCGATCGCGAGATGTCCTCTGCGCTGCGTCCGGGGCGCGCCCGATAGGGCGGCAAGGACCATTCGTAGGTGATTGCGAGTGCGCGGATCACGAACGCGACCAGGAACCCCGCCCCCAGCGCCGCCGCTCGGGGCGTCCCGAGGCTGGCCAGCCCGACGAACAAGGCAGCACCCGCCATGGCCGCCGTGACGTAGATTTCCCGCCGCAGGATCATTGGACTTTCGGCTGCCAGAATATCCCGGATGATGCCGCCGAACACGGCCGTGACGACGCCCATCGTGATCGCCACCAGCGGTCCCGCGCCAGACGCTAGTCCTCGCTCCGCTCCGATCACGGCGACCAGCGCCAATCCGACCGCGTCGAGCCACAACACCAATCGGTATCGGGATTGCGGAATGTGAGCGGTGAAGAAGACGACCGCGGATACGACCGAGCAGACGACGAGATACGCCGGATCCTTGACCCAGAACACCGGCAGCGTTCCAAGCATGACATCGCGCACCGTGCCGCCGCCGATGCCGGTGACGGTGCCGAGCAGGACGAAGCCGAAAATGTCCATCTGTTTGCGCGACGCGACAAGCGCGCCTGTGACCGCGAAGACAGCCACCGCGAACCATTCGATCACTGCGACGGTGGAGGCAAAAAGCTCGGTCGGGACCACCGGTTCAGCGGCCGCCGATGGCGACGAGCTTGCCGCGTGCGGGCGTCGGGCTGCGTTCGCCGGTCACGACTGTCGCGTCGCGCTCGCGCGCCAGGCGATCGGCCTCGGCTTGCCAGCGCATCGCCTCCTGCGCACGATTGCGCGCCGTGCGCCGCCACCGTCCCTGCCCCATCCACACCGCCGTACCGCCGAGCAGAATGCCAGCGAATAACGCCGCGAACAGGTATGCGTAGAAGGGCAACACCATTGAGAGGACCGGCGCCTCGGGCCGGAACGGGTCGAGCACGAGCCGAACCGAATGCCGATTGGCGATGGCTAGCGTGATCAACAACGCCGCCGCAGGGAAGGCCACGAGAAGAAGAACGATGCGTCTCAGCACGGCGGGACCTCTTGCGCAACGAACACGTCAAGACGGACGGCGAGCAGGCGAACGACGAATAGCGAGCCATGCTCGCGCAGCCGAATGCGTCATCTGGCAGGCCGTGCAGTGGGCCGGCATCCTACGGCGAACTGGCGGCCGGCTTCGCCGACTTGCTGCTCACGCGCGGCGGTTTCGGCACCGCCACATCGTTGAGCTTATCGCGCAGTTCCTTGCCTGTCTTGAAGAACGGCACGAATTTTTCGGACACCGAAACCGAGGCACCCGTCCGCGGATTCCTGCCCTGCCGCGCCGCGCGGTGCTTGACCGTGAAAGCCCCGAACCCGCGCAGCTCGACCCGATCGCCACGCGCCAGCGCATCGACGATCTCGTCGAATATGACATTCACGATGCGCTCAACGTCGCGATGGTAGAGATGCGGGTTGTTCGTGGAGATCCTTTGGATCAACTCGGATTTGATCATTTCCGCCCCAGCCAAAACGTCTTGTTATTACTGTGTTTTCTGAGGGTGCCAAACCGAGACGAGGCCGTCAAGCCCCAGTCCTTGCCCAAAACCGGGAATTGTGCGGTCGCGGCCGAGTATTTCGGCAACCGCGCCCGCGCCGACACGCTCGGCGAGGCTCGAAAACCCAAGTCCGAACCAACCGCCCTGATCCGTCTTCGGCTTCCAGTCGACGACTTTCAGGTCCTTGGCGACGCTGCGCTTCTCCTCGAGCCAGCGGACAGCCTCGGCTTCGCCGCCAATCTGGTCTACCAACTTGGCCTCCAGAGCTTGACGACCCGAGTAGACGCGACCGTCGGTCAAACCCGGAACGCTCTTGGGGTCGATGCCGCGCCGATCCTGCACCAGCGACAGAAACCACTGGAATCCATCCTGGATCATCTCCTCGGTAACCTTACGGCTCGGCTCGTCCATCGGAGCGAACGGAGACGGGCTGGCCTTCAACGGCCCGCTCTTGACCTCGTTGTATTTGACACCAATGCGGCCGAGCAATTCGGTGAACTCCGGCCATTGCATAAGCACGCCGATCGAACCGGTGATCGTGTTGCCGCGGGCGACGATATGGTCGGTGCCGAGCCCAATGATGTAGCCAGCCGACGCAGCGACAGTGCCGAACTGGGCCACAACCGGCTTTTTCTTCGACAACTCGCGCAGCGCTAGATAAAGCGCTTCGCCGCCGGCCGTGGTGCCGCCGGGGCTGTTGATGAACAGGATCACGCCCTCGACGTTCTTGGCATCCGAGATCCGTTGCAGCAGCTTCAGCTGCTCCCGGTTCTCGAAGATCGTGCCCTCGATCGCGACCCGCGCAATCTGCTTTCCGCCTGTCAGCTCCGTCAGCTTCTGGCTGCCGCTGAACGCGTAGGCACCAATAGCCAGCGCCAATGCCGCGATCGCCATGCTGCGCCAGAGCCCGAGGCTGCGCCGCAGCCGGCGCCGATCGAGGACGGTTTCGGTCTCAAGTGTCATCTTTGCACGCTCGCTCGTGAGAAACGGGACACCGGCCGGGACATGCGCTGCTTTGTGAGCCGCGTCACGGGCCTAGGCCGGACCAGTGTGCTTAACAAACTCTTACATGACGACAAAGCTAGGCAAGGACCGGGCCGGGTTCAACCACACGGACCGCAACGACGCGGCGTGGTAAATCGCCGATGCGCCGCTGTGCTGGCGCGCTGCCGCTCTCTCGGCATCATATGTACGGCAGAGCGGCGCGATACGACTACCAGAAAGCGGAAGCGCGCGGGATGCCATCCCGCGCGCTTCATGAGACTAACCTTGATGCCCGTTGCCGGAGCTTATTCCTTGTCGTCGGTCTTCTTCTTCATGGCCGCGGCCTTGAAGATATCGCCGAGCGACGCGCCGGACGCCGAAGAGCCGAACTGGGCCACGGCTTCCTTTTCCTCGGCGATCTCCAGCGACTTGATCGACACCGCGATACGGCGGGCCGCCTTGTCGACCGACAGCACAGCGGCGTCGACCTTGTCGCCGACGTTGAAGCGCTCGGGGCGCTGCTCGGAACGGTCACGCGACAGATCCGACCGCTTGATGAAGCTCGTCAGGTCGGTGTCGGCGATCTTGACCTCGATGCCGCCCTCCTGAACCGCCGTGACGTGGCAGGTGACCTGATCGCCCTTCTTGAAGCGGCTCAGCGTGTCGGCTGGGTCGCCACCGGCCTGCTTGATGCCGAGCGAGATGCGCTCCTTCGCGCTGTCGACGTCGAGCACCACCGCTTTGACGTTGTCGCCCTTCTTGTAGTCCTTGATCGCCTCGTCGCCGGCCTTGTTCCAGTCGAGGTCCGACAGATGGACCATGCCGTCGACGCCACCGTCGAGACCGATGAACAGGCCGAACTCGGTGATGTTGCGGATAGGACCTTCGATGGTCGAGCCCTTCGGATGCTGCGACAGGAACGCATCCCAGGGGTTGTCCTGCGTCTGCTTGAGGCCGAGTGAGATCCGGCGCTTGTTCGGATCGACTTCGAGGATCTGAACCTCGACCTGCTGACTGGTCGAGACGATCTTGCCGGGGTGAACGTTCTTCTTGGTCCAGCTCATCTCGGAGACGTGGATCAGGCCCTCGACGCCCGGCTCGAGTTCCACGAACGCGCCGTAGTCAGCGATGTTCGTGACGGTGCCCGTGAAGCGCGCCTGCACCGGATACTTGGCTTCGATCGCCTGCCACGGGTCGCTCAACAGCTGCTTCATGCCGAGCGAGATGCGCTGCGTGTCGGGATTGATGCGGATGATCTGCACCTTCACCGTATCGCCAACGTTCAGGATCTCGGACGGATGATTGACGCGGCGCCAGGCCATGTCGGTGACGTGCAACAGGCCGTCGATACCGCCCAGGTCAATGAACGCGCCGTAGTCGGTGATGTTCTTGACGAGGCCGTCGATGACCTGGCCCTCGGCCAGCTTGGCGACGATCTCGGTGCGCTGCTCGGCGCGGCTCTCTTCGAGCACGGAGCGGCGCGAAACAACGATGTTGCCGCGGCGGCGATCCATCTTGAGGATCTGGAAAGCCATCGGCTGATGCATCAAAGGCCCAATGTCGCGCACCGGGCGGATATCGACCTGCGAGCCCGGCAGGAACGCCACCGCGCCGTCGAGATCGACCGTGAAGCCACCCTTGACCTTGTTGAAGATGACGCCCTGGACCTTCTCGGCCTTCTCGAACTGTTTTTCGAGACGCGTCCAGCTCTCTTCGCGCTTCGCTTTCTCACGGCTCAGCACGGCCTCGCCCAGCGCGTTCTCGACCCGCTCGAGATAGACTTCGACGGTGTCGCCGATCTTGATATCGCCCGGCTTGCCGCCGATGCCGAATTCCTTCAGCGCGACGCGGCCTTCCATCTTCAGCCCGACGTCGATGACCGCAAGATCCTTCTCGATGCCAACGACCTTGCCCTTGACCACCTGGCCTTCGAACACGTCGTCCTTGGCGAGGCTCTCGGCGAGCATGGCGGCGAAGTCGTCACGCGTGGGGTTCATCTCGTGGCTGCTGGTTTGGCCGGTCATTCAGGCTCCTGTCGTCGATGCGTTGAGCGCCGCCGTCGAAGCGGGCGCGTGGGTTTCTGATGGACGTGTATGACGTGTGACGCGCGATGTCCGGCTCGGCACTTTACGTGCCTCAGCCTCACCTTCCGGACGGATGGAGGTCGCGCGAATGTGGTCAGGATCTCGTCCGCTGCGATGGGCCTCTGCCCTGCCAACACGATTTGGAACGCGTGCCGAGCCGGTAACCCGGTCTAGGTCGCGGCCCGTTGGCCGATCTTCCTCTTGATCGATCCGACAGCGGCGTCGAATGCGGCTTCTATATCCAACTGCGTGGTATCGAGCAAGATGGCATCGTCTGCGATCTTCATGGGGGCATCGGCGCGGCCAGAATCGCGCGCGTCGCGGGCCAGGATTGAGTCTAGCACCTCGTCGAAAGAGGTGGATTGATCGCCGCGCGACCTCAACTCCAGAAAACGGCGTTCAGCACGAACCTCAGAGGTTGCCGTCACAAACAACTTGGCGTCGGCATCGGGACAGACCACCGTCCCGATATCGCGGCCGTCGAGGACGGCACCGGGTTCGCGCCGGGCAAATGCACGCTGATAGGCCAGCAATGCGCGGCGGACCTCGGGGATCTTCGCCACAACCGACGCCCGGTCTCCCGCCTCAGCCCCGCGCAGTGCCGGATCGTCGAGCGTCGCCGCGTCCAGCCCGCGCGCAAAAGCAACCGCCGCCCAAGTGTCGTCGAGCTTGAACCCTGCTCGCGCCACGTCCCGCGCCACCGCCCGATAAAGCAGACCGGTGTCGAGGCAATGAAACCCGAAATGGTCGGCTACCCGCTTGGCGATCGTCCCTTTGCCCGAAGCAGCCGGCCCGTCGATGGCGATGATCATGCGATTCCCCGTGCGCGCGGCGTGGAACGGCTGGTGTGCCACGACGTTGAACTTGCATCCCCACTTATTCACCTGAGGAGAATGTCGATGATCGACGACATCAACCCCGACAAGCCATCGACGGACACGCATACCCCGAAACCCAAAATTCTGCCGCGCGACCAGGATGTCCATCCGCCGACGACCGACGGCGAACGAACCCGTGACATCGCGTCCGGCGGCAGTGGTCGAGACGGCAAGTCCCGCGAATGAAGCGGGCATGACGCTCAGTACACCTCGCCTGCGGGCCGTCGCCGGGCACGCTGACATCCGGCACCATCACCCGTACGTCGCGCCCAACCGCTCCATCAGCCCTCGAAACTCCGGGAAGCTCGTCGCGATCATCGCCGTATCATCGACGGTCACGGGCTTCTCGGAGGCTAGTCCCATCGTGAGGAACGCCATGGCGATGCGGTGATCGAGGTGCGTCGCCACCGTGCCGCCGCCGGGCACCTTGCCGGTCCCGTGCACAACGAGCGTATCGCCCGTGATACTGGCAGCGATGCCATTCACGGACAGCCCGTCGGCGGTCGCCGCAAGCCGGTCGCTTTCCTTGACCTTCAGCTCCGCTAGGCCTGCCATGACCGTATCTCCACTGGCGAACGCGGCAACGCACGCCAACACCGGATACTCGTCGATCATCGACGGCGCACGATGCGCGGGGACACGAACGCCCTTCAATTTCGACGAGCGCACGCGGATGTCAGCGATTGGCTCGCCGCCTTCGTCGCGCTCGTTCAGGAAGGTCACGTCGCCGCCCATCTCCGTCAGCGTCGTGTAGAGGCCGGTGCGGGTTTCGTTGACGAGCACACCCTCGATGATGATGTCGGATCCCGGCACCAGCAGTGCCGCACAGGCAAGAAATGCGGCGGATGACGGATCGCCAGGCACCGTGACATCGCGTCCTTCCATCTCGGCGTGCCCCGTCACGGTGATATGCGTCTTGCCGTCCTTGACCTCCGTGCGCACGCCTGCACCAAAATACTTGAGCATCCGCTCGGTATGATCGCGCGTGGGTTCCTTCTCGATGACGGCCGTTTCGCCCGCCGCATGCAGCCCGGCGATCAGAATAGCGCTCTTGACCTGCGCCGAAGGCACCGGAAGCTCATAGACGATCGGCACCAGATGTTGCGTCCCGCGCACGGTGAGCGGCAGCGTCTCCTTACCGTCCTCGACGATCTCGAGCCCCATCTGCTTCAAGGGACCGAGCACGCGCCGCATCGGCCGTCGCGACAGCGATGCGTCGCCGGTCATCCGCACCGCGATGCCGTGGCCGGCGACGACGCCCATCATCAGCCGCGTGCCGGTGCCGGAGTTGCCGAAATCGAGCGGTCCTGCAGGTTGGCTCAGGCCTCCTACGCCGCGGCCTTTGACGGTCCACTCGTCGCCGGATTTCTCCGCGATCGCCCCGAGCGCCGTTACGGCACGGGCCGTGTTGATGACGTCCTCGGCCTCGAGAAGTCCGCGAATGCGGGTCGTCCCGGTCGAGAGTGCGCCGAAGATCAAGGCGCGGTGCGAAATCGACTTGTCACCAGGAACGCGCACACTGCCGCTCAGAGGGCCGGACTTGCCCGCGGACAGGGGACGGGCCTCACCGTGGGCGGATGCGGCTTCGGACGGCTTTTCGTGGGACACGTGGCTGGCCTGGACGACGGCGGACGGATTTTTCCGGCCGCAGGTTGCGGAATGGCGCCGCATTGAGCCGAGGCCCCCCCGGTGTGTCAACGCCACTGTCGACTTTGCCGCCGCCGCGGCCCGAGTTCCCTCGCGATAACAAGCACGCCACGATATAGCTTTTGACAGGCTTGGTGGGGTGTGGCAGACCCCTCGGCTTCCAATTCAATCATGAAGGCTCGATCCATGGCCACCAAAGCCGCGCGCGGCACCAAGCGCACCTGCCAGAGCGACGAGTGCGGGTCACGCTTCTACGATTTGAACCGCGATCCCATCGTCTGCCCGATCTGCGGCTCGATCTACGAGATCGCATCGAACCCTGCCGCCGCCGCTGCGGCCGAGGCAGCCGAAGCCAAGGCCGCGAGCCGTAAGGCGAAGAAGGCCGAGGTGGTCGATCCCGCCGAGGCCGGCGAGTTGCCGGCGGTGGAGGGCGAGGAAGCGCTGGCCGACATCGAGGCCGAGGAGCCCGTGGCGGATGCCGGCGACGAAACCTTCCTCGAGGAGGAAGAGGACGGCGGCGATGTGACGAACATTATCGGCGGCGTGGAAGAGGGCGAAGAAGAGGTCTGACGTCGCGGCTACTTCTCAGCCGCGCGAGCAAGACCCGGGCTGCTTCTCAGCCGCGCGAGCAAGACCGGACCACGTCCCAGCCCCGGTGAAAGAGCAAGACCGGCCTTCCACAGACGCGGCCGATCGACACGCAACAAGGCGCTTGAAGTTTTATTCCGAAGCGCCTAATCACTGCCGACTTGAGCGGGGGCGCAAACGGTCCCGCCAATCCCAAAGAATGTGGGGCCATAGCTCAGCTGGGAGAGCGCTTGCATGGCATGCAAGAGGTCAGCGGTTCGATCCCGCTTGGCTCCACCATTTCCCCCTCACGACTTCAGTCATGCCCGGTCCATACCCAGTCCACGCGCGCCGCGACACGGGCACACAAAACCTGATCGATCCGACCGGTCCCATTAGGCGACGCTGTCACGAGGCAGCGAATTGGAATGCCGAAACGAAGCTCGCACGGTGCGGCAAGCCACAGCGTGACGAGCCGGATCAGCCGATCATACGGACGATGTCATGGCCCCGCCTCTCCTCGCATTGCATGACATCCACCTGACGTTCGGCGGCACGCCTCTGCTCACGGGGGCGGCGATCAACGTCGAGGCCGGCGCCCGCATCTGCCTCGTCGGCCGCAACGGCTCGGGCAAGTCCACGCTGCTCAAGATCCTCGCAGGGCTGACCGAGCCCGACAGCGGCGAGCGGTTCGCGCACCCGGGCGCCTCCGTCCGCTACCTGCCGCAGGAGCCCGATGTGACGGGCTTCGAGACCTCTCTGGCCTACGTCGAGGCTGGGCTTGGCCCGACGGACGATCCGTTCACCGCGCGCCGGATGCTCGAGGATCTCGGGCTCGACGGCAGCGAGCATCCTGCGCATCTCTCGGGCGGCGAAGCGCGGCGGATGGCTTTAGCGCGCGTGCTGGCCGCGCGTCCCGATGTGTTGCTGCTCGACGAGCCGACCAACCACCTCGACCTCGCCGCGATCGAATGGCTCGAAGCCGAACTCGGCCGCACCCGTTCGGCGATGGTGATGATCAGCCACGACCGGCGGCTTCTGGAAACGTTGTCGCGCACCACCGTGTGGCTCGACCGCGGCCTGACGCACAATCTCGATCGCGGCTTCACGCATTTCGAAGCCTGGCGCGACGACCTCATCGAGCAGGACGAGTTGGCCCAACATAAGCTCGACCGCAAGATCGAGCGCGAGAACCAGTGGATGCACGGCGGCGTCACGGCCCGGCGCAAACGCAATGTCCGCCGCGTCCGCGAGCTTGCCAGTTTGCGCACTGCGCGCCGCGAGCATCGCCACGTCGAAGGCAACGTGACCTTCGTCGCCAGCGAAGGCGGGCTGTCTGGGCGGCTCGTCGCCGAGGCCAAGGGCGTGACGAAGGGCTATGGCGCGGAGCCGGTGATCAAGGGCCTGACGCTGCGGATCGAGCGGGGCGATCGGCTCGGCATCATCGGCCCCAATGGCGCCGGCAAGACCACACTTCTGAAACTCCTGACCGGATCGCTCGAACCCGACACCGGCAGCGTCCGGCTCGGAACCAACCTCGACATGGTCACGCTCGACCAGCGCCGCGACGAACTCGATCCAAGCTGGACGGTCGCCGACGCGCTGACCGGCGGCCGCGGCGATCAGGTCATCGTCAATGGACGGGCTCGCCATGTCGCGAGTTACATGAAGGACTTCCTGTTCAAGCCCGAACAGACCAGGTCGCCGGTTCACGTGCTGTCGGGCGGCGAACGCGCTCGATTGATGCTGGCGCGCGCACTCGCCAAACCGTCGAATCTCCTCGTACTCGACGAGCCGACCAATGATCTCGATCTCGAAACGCTCGATCTGCTGCAGGAACTCGTCGCGGACTACGCCGGGACCGTGCTGCTCGTCAGCCACGATCGCGACTTCCTCGATCGCGTGGTGACCAGCGTCATCGCATCGAACGGCGACGGCAGCTGGACTGAATATGCCGGCGGCTATTCCGACATGCTGGCGCAGCGGCGCGGCGCAACAGATGGCCCGGCCGCAGGCAAATCTCCGGCCAAGTCTGGTCGCGAAGATCGGGGAAAAGCCGACGCCGGCGGTGCGACTGGCAGCGCCGCGCCACCTAAGCGCAAGTTATCCTTCAAGGAGAAGCACGCACTCGAAACGCTCCCGGGCCGCATTGCGGCGATAGAGGCGGAGATCAAGTCGCTCGATGCCAAGCTCGCCGACCCTAGCCTCTACGCCAAGAACCGGCCTGCATTCGACGCC
Organism: Hyphomicrobium sp.; assembly: GCA_022843145.1. Lineage (GTDB taxonomy): Bacteria > Pseudomonadota > Alphaproteobacteria > Rhizobiales > Hyphomicrobiaceae > JAKAML01. Next base: position 100,712 of record JALHOF010000003.1, on the reverse strand, counting down.
GCCACCGCCCGTCACGCTGCAGCAGGGGTCGAGCTTGCAGCCGCCGAAACCGAGTGGCTGGAACTCGAAATGCTGCGCGAGAGCCTGGGCCTGGCCTCGGACGCATAAGCGCGCCGCGACCCGTGCCTGCTGGGCCGGCGCGGTTGGCATTGGGCAACCGAAGCGCCAAATGAAAACGGCAGCCGGGAGGTCCCGACTGCCGTTCGTTCACACCCGCTTAGGGGTGGATCCGACTTCAGATCACGTCGATCTCAGCCGGCAGGTAGCTCGTGACTTCGAGACCAACGCCCTGCTCTTTGACCGACGGCTTGTTCCAGATCTTCATAATTTCCTCCTGCGTGTTGCTCGAACCCTCAGGGGCTCTGATGCTCTGTATTTAGTCATTCGCCCCCATAACTGCCAATCGTATTTTCGTGCAAGATGCATCAGTCATGCTTATGAAACGTTGTTACGCGTTATAGTGTTTCACTAGCCGACAGATGTGTTGCGCCGACCCGATTACTTGTTTTCCCAATCGGGCTTCACTTCCATGCACTTGGGACCGATGAAGTCGTTGATGTCTTCGACCAGAGTACCGCCAAGGACGTTGACGGTATTGTCGGTGGCGGTTGCCGGCCACATCGCCGCCTTCACCAGCGTCGGGGCTTCGAGCTTGCCCCAGTTGATCTGTGCCTTGACCGCTTTGCCTTTTTCGAACGTCACGTTCGGCGCGAAATCAACCTTGATTTCTGCGCTCGGTTCCGTCCCGCGATCGACCGTGCAGACGACGTGATGCGTGTCGAGCTTGGCTTCGACCTTGTCCTCCGTGAGGGCTCGCGCCAGTACCGCGCGCTTCAGTTTGACGTCAGACGAGCACGTCACTTTGCCCCATGGCCAGGACGCCTTGGCCTTCGACAGCATCTTGTCAAGCTGCTCCTTCCGGAACGACTTCAAGACCGAGCACGAAATGTCATCGCCGGCCTTGCGCATATGAAAAGCGGCGCAAATGGCGGCTTTGCAAGTCTTGCGGCCCTCACGCTCGGCTTTTTCCTCCGCAGTCAGTTCGATCGGAGCGGGCTTTGAAGCGGCATCGGCGGGCGTCGGCGCAGGTGGCGCGGGCGCTGCGGGCGCCGCAACGCCTGGATCGTTGTTTTCGACGTCGGGGTACTGGGCTTGGACCGGCAACACGGTCGCGGCGAGAACGGCGTACACCCACAAGCTCAGCCAACACGACGCTGTCCTGCGCATCGTCGTCATCGTCACACCTGCCATCGTCAACTCCTGGTCGTAACTATCTTCTTGGTTGTGAGATTTTCAAGGTTGTGAACATCGCGATCGCCACACTCGCATGATTGACGCCTTGAATCTTGAATATTGGCCTGAGTATTGGCCTGAGTACTGGGGCAGGCTCGTGGCAACACCCAGACGACGTTGCCCGCCACCAGCTACCCGAACCCGCTTGAAGCGGGGGCACGAAGCCCCATATCAAGGGTCGATGACGAACCGGCGCCTGTTGACAGGGCCGGTGCGGAAGGCGCCAGCCGGCGCTTCCGCGCCTCAAGGCGGCGGCATCGGAAGTAAGTCGCTTAAAAAGGGCTTCGTCGATGACACGCATTGGACTTCTCTCAAACCCGTTGCTCCTCGGCTTCGAGGAGATCGAGCGTCTGATCGACCGCGCGGGTAAGAGCGCCAACGAAGGCTACCCGCCTTACAATATCGAGCGGATCGCCTCCGAAACGCCGCAAAACGGATCGAGCGCCAATGGCGCGGACCCCACCGACCGCGTTCCCGAGCGGCTGCGGATCACGCTTGCCGTAGCCGGCTTTACCCGCGATCAGCTGGACATCACGCTCGAGGACAAACAGCTTTCGGTTCGCGGCAAACAGCAGGACGACCAGACGCGCGAATATATCTATCGCGGCATTGCGGCCCGGCAATTCAGCAGGACGTTCGTGCTCGCGGAGGGCATCGAGGTGCGCTCGGCCGATCTCGTCAATGGCCTCCTGGTGATCGACCTGGTCCGGCACGAACCGGAGAGGCTCGTCCGGCGGATCGAAATCGGCAGCGACCGGAAGTCGCGCCAATAGCACCGCGCCTTGTCGATTTGCTCGCATTTGAGCTTCGACGGTCACAGCCAGGAACATTGAATCGTAGAATACTGGGTCCAGACTATGCGTTGGCCGGCAACCTAATTCTGCCGCTGGCGTTGAGAATGATCTGCCCCAGACCTCTTCCCGAAGAGGACCTCTAACACCGAGAGGAGAGTGGCGTCATGAATCAGAAGTCGACATCCAGACGCATGAAGGCGGCCGGCGACACTTCGGCGATCGTTCGCGCGATGAGTGCGGAGGATCTTGCCAACCTCGGCGGCGGCGTCGTGGCTTACATCAAGACCATGTCGTCGGACGAAGCCAAGCGCATGTTCCCCGCGGTCGAAGGTCTGCCGCAAGGCATCAACCTCTACTCGCTGCACGCGGCGGACGGCACGCCCATCGCGCTGACGGACACTTTGCAGGCTGCAGTCGGTCATGCGATTGGCGATGAGCTCGAAGTGCAAAGTCTGCACTGACGATCGCCGCCGTCCGTCAGCGGACGGGCCGTTGCGCGGCTCACAGTGATTTGCTCAGCTCGCGTCCGGCTTTGATAGCGAGCTAGCTGTTTGTCACAGCGCCCCGGGGAAACCCGGGGCGCTTTTGCTTTTGGATTGACACGGGAGTGAGTGCGCTTAACCGCGATAGCTCGCGAACTGGCCGCGATGCCGGAATCGCTCGAGGTAGGCAGGGACGATTGCTCCCGTCGCATGCGGTCGGGCCACGCCGAGTGCCGCGAGCGTTCTCCCTTCCGATTGCGCCGCCGCACTGACGACGTTGTCGACCTCCAGCATGCGCACCTGATCGAGCGTGACCGGCCGCAGCGAATTCGGCAGCGGTGCCGTCAGCAGGGCCTGCAGCTTGGCCACGAAGAACGGCAGGCGCATGTAGCCGCGCGACCGGCTCGTCCAAGCCTGCGTGCGATCGAGCAGTTCCTTGAAGCTCACGACCTCCGGCCCGCCGATTTCATAGATCGCGCCAGGTGTCCCCAGTCCCTCTGAGACATTCGCAATCGCGGTCGCGAGATCGCCGACGAACACCGGCTGGAACTTCGTCTTGCCGCCGCCGATCAGCGGCAGCAGCGGCGACATCTGCGCCATCGCAGCGAAGCGATTGAAAAATTCGTCCTCGGGTCCGAACACGATCGAAGGCCGCAGGATGATCGCACCTGGGAATTCGGCCAGCACCGCAGCCTCGCCCTCGGCCTTCGACACCGCATATTTGGCGCTCGACTTCGGTGATGCCCCGATGGCCGAGACGTGAATAAAACGGGAGACGCCGGCTTCGCGCGCGGCCTTTGCCGCGGCCCGCGCTCCGGCAACGTGCACGGCGTCGAACGTCTGCTGGCCCGTGCTCGCTAGAACGCCAACGCAGTTGATCGCGACGTCGGCGCCTTCGACTGCCCCGCGCAATGACTCAGGAAAACGCAAATTGGACTGGATCGCGTGAATCTGCCCGACGGACCCCATCGGTTGCAGATGCCCTGCCAGATCCGGACGCCGCACTGCCGCGCGGATCCGCCATCCGCGCGAAGCGAGGGTGCGCACCACATATCGCCCGACAAAGCCCGAGCCGCCGAATACCGTTGCAAGTCCGCGCGTTTTTGCTGTCGTCATGTCCCGACCGATCCCAATTGGCGCGGCGTCCGGCGCCGTTGCCGACCATCGCGAGCAATACACAGGTCCGCCGCGAGTGTGAAGTCGTGCCCGCGGCTACTCCGCCTTGACCTTGGCCTTGAGCGCTGTTTGTGCACAACGCTGGACAATGATGCGGCGGCGCTGTTCACCGGTCGCAATTGACAACCGCACGCGGTATCACTAATCGGGTTCGCTCTGGCCCAGATGGCGGAATTGGTAGACGCACTGCTTTCAGGTAGCAGCGCCGCAAGGCGTGGAGGTTCGAGTCCTCTTCTGGGCACCACTTTTTCTCGCGATGCCGCCCGCCAGCCCATCGCGCGGGTTTGGGTTCGAGGACGTCGCCGAGCCTGCAACACTTTCCGAGACTGCGCGGCCCACGGGCGCGGTCATGAGCGCGAGCACCATGCCGGCACCCCTGATCACATTGCACAAGGGTGACCTGCCAGCCGGCTTGAAGCTCGGCCCTAGCGTCGCCATCGACAGCGAGACACTCGGCCTCAATCCTCACCGCGACCGGCTCTGTCTGGTTCAACTCTCGTCCGGCAACGGCAACGCCCATCTCGTTCAGTTCGCCGCCGGAGAGTATGCCGCACCCAATCTCATGGCACTACTGAGCGATCCGAATACGCTCAAGATCTTCCATTTTGCCCGCTTCGACGTCGCCGTCCTCCAAAAGCACCTCGGCGTTCGCACGTCTCCGATCTACTGCACGAAGATTGCTTCCAAGCTCGTTCGCACCTACACCGACCGCCACGGGCTGAAGGATCTCACCGCCGAGCTGCTCGGCATCGAGCTGTCGAAGCAGCAGCAGAGTTCTGACTGGGCCGCAAACCAGCTCAGCCAGCAGCAGTTGGCTTATGCAGCGTCCGACGTGCTTCATCTGCACGCGCTCAAGGACAAGCTGGACATGATGCTCGCGCGCGAAGGCCGCCGCGCGTTCGCGGAAGCCTGCTTCGCGTTTCTGCCTGTTCGCGCCGAACTCGACCTCGCGGGATTTGGCGACGACGACATCTTTGCGCATTGACGGTCAGCCTGCCGGACTGCACCCGTTGGCGAGTGAATTTCGTTCAGCCTATTCCGTTGTGCAGCGACAGCTGTGTGTGCAGTGCATGATGCGGCTTGAGTTCAGTCCCAATATCACCCAAATTCCGAGCGAAGTTGCCCGCTCTCCCGGCAGGCACAGCGCAAACACGGCGGCCCGGCATACATGGCCTCCTCGGTCAATCAATCCCCCGGCGCGCGGCCCGTTCGACGCAAGGGCGGGATAGTTACATCGGACTCGGATCGCTCGCGCGATTTCCGGCGCGCCCGGCGGCATACGCTGTTTGTCGCCGCCTTGCGCTATTCGCTGCCCGTCGCGTCGTTGGCGATGGTCGGCTATTTCGGGTTGACCGTGTTGCATCGCTCCGGCTGGGGCGTCGGTGTTCCCGAAATCCCGATCCCCAAGATCCTTCCGGAAAATCTGACGATGAACAATCCCCGCTATGAGGGCTATGCCCCCGATGGCGGCCGCTTCGAAGTCAGAGCGTTGACCGCCAAACAGGAGCTGACCAACACCGACGTCGTCACGCTCAACGGCATTACCGGCGTCATGTTCGACGCCGCCGATGTGCGCACCGACCTCACATCCGGAGCGGGGATCTTCAATAGCAAGACCAACCAGCTCGACCTCAGCAGGTCCGTCGACATCGTTTCAACGAACGGCATGAAGGCCAAACTCGCCAGCGCGACCGTTCTCATCAAGGAGTCGATCATCACATCGAACGAACCCGTCTTCGTCGAGATGACTGCCGGTACGGTTCGCGCCAACGAGATGAAGCTGCGGCACAAGGCTCGCGAGGTGACATTCGTCGGCGCGGTGGTGACCCACCTCGAGAACGCGAAACGTCAAGCATCTGCCGAAGTTGCAGCGAAATCGCCGCCAACGACTCCGTTCGGCGCTTCTGACGCGCCAATCGACATCACGTCCGACAGGCTCGACGTCAACGACCCGACGAAGCTCGCCGTTTTCACGGGCTCGGTGCGCGCCGTGCAGGATGGGGCGAGTTTGACCAGTCCCGATCTCAAAGTCACCTATTCGGGGGAGGCTCCGGGGTTGCCAGTGGGCGGCAAGCCGCAGCCCCCCGCGGCAACCGCCGACGGGCAACCGACAGGCAAAGTCAAAACGATCGTCGCGAGCGGCCCGGTGGAGATGATGCAAGCGTCGGGCGACCGCGCGACCAGCAAGTCCGCGAAGTTCGATGCAGAGGGCGGCAAGGCGTTCCTCGATGGCGACGTCGTGATGACGCAGGCGCCTGACCGCCGCGCCGTGGCCGATCGAGCGGAACTGGACCAGCGCGCCGAGACCGTCCTGTTGGTCGGCAACGTGCTCTTGAGCCAAGGCCGCAATGAACTCAAGGGCCAACGGCTGCAGAGCGACCGCAAGGCTGGACGGACACGCGTGACGTCTCCGAAGGAGGATGGCGGCGACGGCCGGATTTCCGCCCGTTTTTATCGCAATGCGCCGGCGGGCGGCGAAACACCGAAGGCCGCTCAACCGCCCGCAGCAGGGGGCTTCGGCGCGGCGAACTTCAAAACCGATCCGTCGGCGCCCGTCGATATCAACTCTGACAGCCTCGACATCAACGACCAGCGCAAGGCGGCCGTTTTCGTCGGCGACGTTTTCGCGGTCCAAGGCGGCTTCAAACTGCGCACCGCGGAGTTGACCGCCTACTATTCGGGCGAGGCGGGACTTGGCGGCGGAACCGCGGCCGTGAAGGACGCTGCAGCCAAGGGCGGCGCCGAATTGCAGCGCATCGAAGCGCGCAAGGCCGTCGTCGTCCAATCGCAGGATGGCCAGACGGCGACCGGCGACTGGGCAAATTTCGATACCAAGCGCAATCTCGTCGTCGTGGGCGGCGACGTGGTGCTGACGCAGGGTCCGAACGTCATCCGCGGATCGCGGCTTAACATCGACATGACCACCGGCAAAAGCACGATCGAAACCGAGCCGTCTTCTGGGTGGTCGGCGCGGGCGCAACCGGCCGGCGACGGCTCGCCGGGCGCGAAAGCCGCCATCAATATCGCTCCCGCGACACCGCAGACCCGGCCGAGCGCCGTCTTCTATCCGAAAAACCTCAAGGAGCAGTCGGCAGCGTCGAAGGCGGCCAAACCCGCCGAGGCCAAGAATGCCGACGCCTGGGGGCCCGTCACGCGCCAAACGCCGGAGCGCGGCAACTGATCCCATGCGTGCCCCGCGAACACGCGAACAGAAGCGTACAGCAGGGCCCGCGCAGTCGATTGACCGCCAAGCCTTCTGACCCGACCGAAATCTGACCCGACCGACCGACCGAGGCAAGACGACGCCATGAAATTTCCGAAGCTGGGCAACTGGGGCAGACGGTCTTCCGGGGCCGCCCCGCACGCGTCCAGCCACAACGGGCACGCGGCACCGGGCTTTCCAGCGCATCAGCAGGTCGTGCCGATCCACACGCACGACAGTTATGACGACGGCGAGGAACAACTCGGCGGCGAAGGGTGGCTGACGGCGCACGACATCAAGAAGACCTACAAGAAGCGCACTGTGGTCAAAGGCGTGAGCCTCGCTGTCGGCCGGGGTGAATCCGTCGGGCTGCTCGGGCCCAACGGCGCCGGCAAGACAACCGTATTCTACATGATCACGGGCCTCGTTCCTGCCGATTCCGGCGTCATCACCATCGACGGCCGCGATGTCACGCGCTTGCCGATGTATCGCCGTGCCCGCCTCGGGATCGGCTATCTGCCGCAGGAAGCGTCGATCTTTCGCGGACTGTCGGTCGAACAGAATATCATGGCCGTGCTCGAACTCGTCGAGCCGAACCGTAAGCTGCGGAAGGAGCAGCTCGACCAGCTTCTGGAAGAATTTCGCATCACGGACCGGCGTAAGCTCCCATCGATCGCGCTTTCTGGCGGCGAACGGCGGCGCTGCGAAATCGCGCGCGCGCTCGCATCGCGGCCATCGTTCATGTTGCTCGACGAGCCGTTCGCAGGAGTCGATCCTCTTGCTGTGGGCGATATCCAAGATCTCGTGCGCCACTTGACCGAACGCGGCATCGGTGTGCTCATTACGGACCACAATGTGCGAGAGACTTTGAGCCTGGTCGAGCGGGCCTATGTCATTTACGAAGGGCAAGTCCTGACACAGGGTAACCCTTCGGAAATCATAGCGAACGAAGACGTGAGACGCGTCTACCTGGGGGATATGTTCGTTAATGAGCGTTGATTATACCTTAGCCCCAGGACCGCGCACGTTGCGCGAAGGGTGAGCGGGTATGGCGCTTTCGACGAAACTGGAGCTCAGACAGAGCCAGCAGCTGGTGATGACCCCACAGCTGCAGCAGGCTATTCGTCTGCTGCAGTTATCGAACATCGAGCTTACGCAATTCGTCGAGACGGAGCTCGAGCGCAATCCTCTACTCGAGCGCGAGGAAGCCGACGACACCGCCTACCGCGCGGCCGGCGACGACTCTCCTTACGATGGCGCCACCCGCCCCGATGCAATCACAGAACGCGACAATTCATCATCCGACTTCGGCGGTGACGCTGGGGAAAGCACACTCAGCGATGGCGGCACCGGCGACAGCAGCGGCGGCGGCGACGACGTCTGGCTCGATCTCGGGAAATCGGTGGCCGATCCCGCAGCCGCCCTCGACACGGCCATCGACAACGTATTCCCTGATACGCCGGTCGGCGATCCCGATCTCGCTGCCGATTCCTCGGCTCTGTCGAATTGGGCGTCGGTGCGTCAGTCGACGTCGAACTTCGGAGACGACGACAGTAACCTCGAGGAATTTGTCGCCTCCGAGATGTCGTTGCGCGACCACCTCGAACAGCAGCTTCCGCTCGCGCTCGAAGGCGCCGCCGAGCGCATGATAGGACGCTACCTCATCGATCTCGTCGACGAGGCCGGCTATCTCCGCTCCGATACCGCGTCCGTCGCTGACAAACTCGGCGCGCCGCTCGAACTCGTTGAACGCGTTCTGGCAACACTCCAGACCCTCGATCCGCCGGGCGTCTTTGCCCGATCGCTGGCCGAGTGCCTCGCGATCCAGCTCAAGGAACAGAACCGCTACGATCCGATGATCGCGGCGCTCCTCGACAATCTGCACCTGCTCGCCAGCCATAACCTCGCGGCCCTGCGCAAGGCGATCGACGCCGACGCCGAGGATCTGGCCGACATGATCGCCGACATCAAGAAGCTGAACCCCAAGCCGGGCCTCAGCTTCGGACATGTCGAATTGCAACCCGTCGTGCCCGACGTTCTCGTCCGTTCGGCCGCCGACGGCAGCTTCATCGTCGAGCTCAACTCGGAGACATTGCCGCGCGTTCTCGTCAACCGCAGCTACTACACCAAGGTCACGAAGACGGCGCGAAGCGAACAGGACAAGGGCTATCTGCTCGAATGTCTGCAGACCGCGAGCTGGCTTGTGAAAAGTCTCGACCAGCGCGCCCGCACGATCCTGCGCGTGTCCGAAGAGATCATCCGCCAGCAGGACGGCTTCTTCACCTACGGCGTCCAGCACCTGCGGCCGCTCAACCTCAAGACCGTGGCCGACGCCATCAAGATGCACGAGTCGACCGTGTCGCGCGTCACCTCCAACAAGTACATGTCGACGCCGCGCGGCATCTTCGAACTCAAGTACTTCTTCACGTCGGCGATCCAGTCGTCCGGCGATGGCGAGGCCCACTCGTCCGAGTCCGTGCGTCACCGGATCAAGCAGCTCATCGATGGCGAGAGCCCGGAAGCCGTACTCTCCGACGACAAGATCGTCGAGAAGCTCCGCGACGACGGCATCGATATCGCTCGCCGAACTGTCGCGAAGTACCGCGAAGCAATGCGGATCGCCTCGTCCGTTCAGCGCCGGCGCGATAAGCGGCTCAGCGAGCGATTCGCCCGATCGGCCGCGGAATAGCCATTCACTGCCTGAGGATCGAGCATTCCGATGCTGCAATGCGGCAATGGTTTCTGTTTTCAGCAACCAAAAACCCCTGCTGTGATTTGACACAGGGGGCCGGCCGATTTAACATTTTCGCGAGTGGGGTCAGCCGTCGTGTTGCATGAAGTCCTTGGTTGCGTTCAAGAGTAACGCAATGACATCAAGGCCTTATCAGATCTCAACGGCCGCATTTCGGCATCGACCGGGATTCGGTTCAAGGCGGTGGATGGCACGGCCCGTGACAAATAAATGCGCCCTCGCAGTTGCAGCAGAACATGTCTATACGAAGCGCTGGAACGACGGCGTCTGGACTCTTGTGCGCTCGTCTCGACGGCTCAGCACCACAATCCGGTCTCCGGATCGCCACAACTGGCGCGCCAAGGTTCGCGACATTGGACACTTAATCAAGGCCGGACGGCCGGTTCATTCATCTGGGATCGATTCGGCGCGACTGACGTTGAACCTGTGCCCCGGCATGGTTGATGCATCGCCTGGAATGAACATTGATGAGTTCGGTCCGAGCCGGTAGCAGCCAGCCGACGGTACTGGAAGACTTCACGCAGACTCCGACGAGACTGGTAATTCGACGGTACTAGGACTTCGACGAAATTGGACCTGACTTCACAAAAAACACTGGTGGGACCGTTCGATCATGGATCTAGCTGATCTGGTTGCGCCCGAGGGCATCATCCCCTCGCTCAAGGCAAAAAGTAAAAAGCAGGCGCTGCAAGAGCTCGCGACGCGGGCCGCCGCCATCACCGGCCTCGAGCAGCGCGACATTTTCGATACGCTTTTGCAGCGCGAGCGGCTGGGATCTACCGGCCTAGGCCGCGGGATCGCGATCCCGCACGTCAAGTTCAAGGCGCTCAAGAACATCGTTTGTCTGTTCGCCCGCCTCGACGAGCCGATCGAGTTCGAGAGCCACGACAACGAACCCGTCGACCTCATCTTCCTGCTCTTGGCGCCAGAACACGCGAGCGGCGATCATCTCAAAGCACTGGCGCGCATTTCGCGCCTCGTACGCGAGCCAGCCACGCTAGAGCAACTGCGCAATGCCAAAGACCCCGAGGTGCTGAAGTCGATCCTTGCTACGCCGTCGACATCGCACGCGGCCTAGTTCGCGCCGGCCCAATTTTCACGCCTCCGGATCGGGCAGATTTTCGACACCCTTCCCGGGTTTTCCTGGATTTCCGGGACCTCATCGTCAGGTCCCGCGCATCACCAGGAGCGCGCCGAGGCTCGCGCCGCCGACCACGATGCGCCACCATCCAAATAGCGCGTATCCGTGCCGCGACACGTAATCCAGCAGGTAGCGCACGACGATCACGCCGGCGATGAACGCAGTGACGAACCCCAGCGCGATGCTCGAAATCGATGCCGGATCGAGCGTCGACCAGTTCTTGTAGAGATCGTAAGCGAAAGCACCGGCCATCGTCGGCATCGCGAGATAAAACGAGAACTCAGCCGCCGCGCGTTTCTCCACGCCCATCAACAGTGCACCGACGATCGTCGCCCCTGAACGCGACACGCCGGGCACCATCGCAAGGCATTGGCAAAGCCCAATCTTCAGCGCCAGCGAGGGCGGCAACTCCGTGACATCGGCGTAGCGCGATGTCAGCTTCATGCGGTCGACCACGAGCAGAACGATGCCGCCGAGAATGAGCATAATCGAGATCAGCATTGGGCTCTCGAACAGGACCGACTTGATGAACTTGTGCGCGAGAGCGCCAATCACGGCGGCCGGCAGAAATGCCAGAAGGATGCCGAACACGAAACGCCGCGAGCCGGCGTTGCTCGGCAGCGAGATCAACAGCTGCCACAGCTTGCCGAAATAGACCGTGAGGATCGCGAGGATCGCGCCCAGCTGAATCAGCACCTCGAACGTTTTCCCCGGCGATTTGAACCCCAGGAAATGGCCAGCCAGCAACACATGGCCGGTCGAGGAAACGGGGATGAACTCGGTCAGCCCTTCGAGCAGCCCGAGAAAAATCACGTGCCATGCGTCCATGTCGTTCCCGCCGTTGTCTTGCCCCGTCGCGGTGGTATCAGAGTTCGTTGCTGTTGAGGCTGACGCAAATGCCTCACTTTTTCTTCTGCCTTCGCCTGTTCACAACCTCCAATTGAGATATCCTTTGACCGGACACCGGAACGATCTGCCCCCCGAACGGCTGTTTCTCTCGCCACGGACATCCATGTTGCCCCCCTCTCGCAAGTATTTCGCGGCATGACGCGTCTCACACATTTCCGCCTCTGCCCGCACTCGCGGTCGATCCGCCTCGCACTCGCCGAAATCGGCATCGAGGCCGATCTGGCCGAGGAGCGCCCATGGGAGCAGCGCCCGCAGTTCCTGGCCTTGAATCCGTCGGGAGAACTCCCCGTCCTCGAACTCGACACCGGCCTTGTGCTGTGCGGCGCGTATGCGATTGCCGAGTATGTCGCCGAGGAGTTGCGTCAGCATCCGCGCGATGACCGGGCGATCGAGCTATTCCCCGGCGACCGCGAGGATCGCGCCGAGGTCCGCCGCATCGTCGACTGGTTCCACCGCAAGTTCGACCGCGAAGTCTCGCGTGAGATGCTGTTCGAGAAGGTCTACGCCCGCCTCGGTGGACAGACCGAACACGCACCCGACCCGCACATGCTGCGCGCAGTGCGGGCCAACTTGCGATATCATTTGAGCTATATCGGCTTTCTCGCGCATCAGCGGCGCTGGCTGGCCGGGGAAGCGTTGTCTTACGCCGATCTCGCGGCGGCCGCGCATCTCTCCGCCATCGATTATCTGGACGAAATTTCATGGGACGAGTATCCGGCGGCGAAATCCTGGTACGCGCGATTGAAGTCGCGGCCTTCGTTCCGTCCCATCCTGGCCGAACGCATCCCGGGCGTGCCGCCGCCGATGCACTACACGAACCTCGATTTCTGAAACGCGCTTGGGTGCGCCCGATCGGTCGGCCGGCCTGCGCCCCGTGACCGTGCTCCCTACCCTCAATGCGATGTTGCGACGCGAGGCCGAGGCGCTTGGCTTCGACGCGGTCGGGTTCACCACGCCAACTGCCCTGAGCGCCGACACGGGCGATTACCTTGACCGCTTTCTGGAGGAAGGTCGTCACGGCGACATGGATTGGCTGGCCGCACATGCGGTCCGCCGCCGCCACCCGTCGGCGCTCTGGCCCGAAGCGCGCAGCATCGTGATGCTGGGGACAAGTTACGCGCCTGGACGCGACCCGCTGCTCGTACTGGAGACAAAAGACCGCGCCGCAATATCCGTCTATGCGCAGGGCCGCGACTACCACGACATCTTGAAGCGCAATCTCAAGGCACTGGCGCGGACCCTGCAAGTGGCGAGCGGCGGCGCCGAGGTCAAAGTCTTCGTCGATACCGCCCCGCTCATGGAAAAGCCGTTGGCTCAAACGGCGGGATTGGGCTGGCAAGGCAAGCACACGAATCTCGTTTCCCGGACACATGGCTCGTGGCTGTTTCTCGGCGCGATCCTGACCACGGCCGAGATCAACCCCGACCCGCCCGAAGCCGATCATTGCGGGAGCTGCAGCCGCTGCCTCGACGTCTGCCCAACCGCGGCCTTTCCCGCACCATATCAACTCGACGCCCGGCGCTGCCTCGCCTACCTGACGATCGAACACAAGGGGCCGATCCCAGTCGAGTTCCGCGTGCCGATGGGCAATCGCGTCTTCGGCTGCGACGACTGCCTCGCCGTCTGTCCGTGGAACAAGTTCGCGGAGACGGCGCGGGAAATACGGTTCGCCGCCCAAGCCGAGACGTCCGAGCCGACGCTTGCTGACCTCCTGGCGCTCGACGACCCAGCCTTTCGTTTGCGATTCGCTGGAACGCCGATCAAGCGCACGGGGCGCGACCGTGTCGTCCGCAACACGTTGATCGCCGCAGGCAATTCCGGCGACCCGTCACTGGCGGATGCAGTAGTGAAGCTTCTCGGCGACAATTCGCCCCTGGTTCGCGGCATGGCGGTCTGGGCACTCTCCCGGCTGTTAGAAGCGCCCGCTGTCCGCGCGCTTGCCGGCCGGTATGCTGCCGCCGAACTCGACGAGGCCGTGCGTGCGGAATGGGCGGCGGCTTGCAATCGTCCCACTGCCTCCACGGAGCCATCCTGATGCATCTCTTTTCGTTCGGTCTCGGCTACAGCGCCAGCGTGCTTTCGGCCCGCCTCGCTGCAGAGGGCTGGAAGATCACTGGAACCTCGACGACGGCAACCGGGGCGGAGCGGATCGCCGCGCGCGGCTATCGCGGCCTCGTGTTCGACGGCACGACGTCGTCTCGAGCCGTCACTGCCGCGCTGGCCGAGGCGACCCACGTCCTCCTGTCCATCCCGCCCGCCGCCGATGGCGACCCAGCGTTCGTTCGACACGCTGCGGACATCGCAAATTCGCCCGAACTCCGCTGGATCGGCTATCTCTCGACCGTCGCCGTTTACGGCGACCAGAAAGGTGGCTGGGTCGACGAGACTTTTCCGCCGAACCCGATGTCGGAACGCGGCAAACGGCGGCTCGATGCCGAAAACGCGTGGTTGACGCTCGGTGCCAGCACCGGAAAAACGACGATGGTATTCCGGCTCCCCGGCATTTACGGCCCAGGCCGCAGCCAGATCGACGATATCGTCGACGGATCAGCACGCCGCCTGATCAAGAAGGATCAGGTCTTCAACCGGATCCACGTCGACGACATTGCCGGCGCGGTTGCAGCAGCCATCGAGCGGCCATGCCCCGGACAGGTGTTCAACGTCGTCGACGACGAGCCCGCGCCGCCGCAGGATGTCGTAAGCTTTGCAGCACGGCTTCTCGGCCGCACGCCGCCGCCCGACACGCCGTTCGAGACCGCACCGCTTTCGCCGATGGCCCGCAGCTTCTATTCCGAAAACAAGCGCGTGCGGAATGCGCGTATGAAAGCCCAGCTCGGCTACACCTTGTCCTACCCGACCTATCGCGAGGGATTGTCGGCCATCGCCGCACGCATGGCCTGAGCTATTCACAACCGGTTCAGCCGTCATCCGCTTTATTGCCGGAATCACAGTGAACGGTAGGGTTCGGCATTCGCGTAGGATGCCGACTTCGATGCTGGCCGAGGCAATCAGGTCCGCGTCGACGGTTCCGCGCCGCTGTATCCTGGCGGGCGCGACAAGGTGAAGTGCGGCGGAGCGGCGGGACTGAGACATGCGAGACGGGAAGCGGGTAGCGGGTTCAATGGGACGCAGGTCGTTGTCGGCATTGGCCGCTGTGTCGTGCGCGCTCCTCGCCGGCAGTCCCGCTGCATGGTCCAACGACGACACCCGCGCGCACGCAATTGCTGAACGTTTCGCGGGGGCAACCGAAGAAGCCCGCAAGGCCGTTGAAGCCAAAAAGCGCGCCGAAACCGAGCGATTGCATGCGGTCAAGGCCGAGGCCGAAGCCAAACGCAAATCGGAAGACGCCAAGCGCCGAGCCGAGGCCGCGCGCCAGAAGGCTCACCAGATGAAGGCCGACGAGGCCGAAATGCTGGAGCGCGCGCGCGCCGAAGCGGCAGATCGCGAGGCCGAGCAGAAGCGTGCCCTGGCTGAACTGGACCGTGCGGAAGAGGAGCGTGCGGAACTGGAGCGATTGGCCCGCGAGAATAAACTGGCCGAGGACGCGCGGCTTGCCGCCGAAGCCGCCGAGAAAGCGCGCATCGAAGCGGCCCGTGCGACCGCGGAGAAGTCCCAGCGCGACGCAGCCGAGAAGGCACGCATCGAGAAAGTGCGGGCCGACGAGGTGGCGCGCGCCAAAGCCGAGGCCGACGAAAGGTCCGCCCGCGAGGCGAAGGCGTCCGCGGACAAGCTCGCTGCTGAGCAAGCCGCAGCAGCAGCGGCCGAGAAGCGCGCCGCCGAAGAACGCGGCATCGCCGAGGTCGCCGAGCGCGCCAAGGCGGCTCTTGCCGAAGCCGAAGCCCGCCAAGCGCAGGCCGCGCGTGACACGGCAATGAAAGCCGAGAACGATCGTGAACAAGCGCGCAAGGCCGAGCATCAGGCCGAAGCCGAGCGGCAGGCCCTGGAAGCCGAACGCGAACAGGAGGCGATGCGGCTGACCGAGAAGATCCGTAAGGCCCGGGAAGCGCGCGAGGTCCGCCAGACCGCTGGCAGCGAACCCGTGACGAGCACACCTGACGCGCCCGCCGGCAGCGCAGTTCACGCTGCTCGTGGCGCCGTGGCGCCTTCAGCGCCCCGTCGTGTCACCGTGCTTTTGATGATGGCGGCTGGCAGCAAAGGCATCCGCCGCTGGAATAAGTCGGCCGACCCGATGCTATGTATCGCGGAGGTCTGCTACGTCAGCGCCGGCCCAGCCATTGCCGCCAAACGCCTGCCACGCTCGACCGCATTCGGCCCCGGCGTGGCGCTCGGATCACGTGCGGGGGCTTGCAACAATTCACTCGGTTGCGTCTTCCGCGACGTCGATCTCGAAGCCGCATCCGCGCTCGTGCAGCCAATCGATCTGCGTATCGTCCGGCACGACCGCCGCGAGGCGACGGAGGCGCGCGCCGACGAAACCTGTGCCGTGTCCGGTGGCAAGCTCGACTGCCGGGCGGGCGTATCGTCCTCGACGTGGCGGGCGTGGATCGTCCCCGAGGACATCGCGGCACGTGCCGGCGCTGCCTCTCTCGAAGCGGCCATCGCCTCCGGCCTTCCCGTCCAAGAGGCCAGCATTCGCGGCGACCGTTGAGAGCTGCGGAAACCGTCTAGCTTTTGATCTTCCAGCGCGCATTCAAGCGCGCGCTGTCAGCACCGCTCGCCCGACGATATCGAACAACTGGACCAGATCCTCAGTCCGAGACAGCCGGTGTTCGCCATCGGGCACAACCGTCAATTCCGCCCAATCACCCTCGAGAAAGCCGACGAGGGCTTGCGTATGGCTGAGCGGCACATCGGGATCGCGCGCACCCTGCAAGATGTAGACGGGCCGCCCCGGATCAAACGGCCGCCGTGCTAGGAGGTGCCTCCGTCCATCCTCGATCAGCGCCCGTGTGATGGCATACGGTTCACCGTACTCCGACGGCCGGTAGGCCACGCCCTTCTCCTCGATTTCGCGTCGGGCCGCTTCGGGCATACCTTTCCAGATCAACTCCTCGGTCATGTCCCAGGCCGGCGCGATCAGGACCACGGCGGCGAGCCGGCGGGCGTCTTCGGGGTGTTGCGCGACCAGCCGCTTGAGCAGGAGCAGCGCAATATTGCCCCCCATGCTCGATCCAATCACGACCTGCGGGCCGCGCGTGACCTGTCGGAAAACGGCCACCGCCTCATCAAGCCATTGGCCGATGGTGCCGTCCTCGAACAGTCCAGAAGACTGGCCATGTCCCGAATAGTCGAACAGCGTCGTGCCCAGACCGTGCTCGCGCGCGTAGGCTGCAACCGCCGTCGCCTTGGTGCTGGCCATGTCCGACTTGAATCCCGATAGCCAGAACAACCCCGGCGCATCCGGCGCAACGGCCATTTCCGTCCGGTAGGCGATGCGCCGCGGCGGCTTGCCATCGCCACCCCCCACCTCGACGAATTGCGCCGCGTCTCCGCTCGTCATAGAAAGCCCCTTCGAAGCACCGCCCATTCCACGCGCGGAGCCCGCCGGAGCCCGACCGTGACGTCCACCCGCCCGACCATACTGCAACTCATTCCCCATCTCGATGCCGGCGGCGCGGAAATCACCACGCTTGAAGTGACAGCCGCGATCACGAAAGCCGGTGGGCGAGCGCTCGTGCTGTCCGAGGGCGGCCGTCTCTCCGAGCGCATCATTGCAGCCGGTGGCGAACTGATGCCGTTTCCAGCGGCGACAAAGAACCCCGCGCGCATCGTCTCCAATGGCTTCGAACTCGCCAAGATCTTCGCCCGCGAGCGCGTGTCGCTGATCCATGCCCGAAGCCGTGCGCCCGCCTGGAGCGCGTTCATCGCCGCCCGTAAAACCGGCATTCCGTTCGTCACCACTTATCACGGCGCCTACAGCGAACGCTCGAAGTTGAAGAACCTCTACAACGGCGTGATGGCGCGGTCCGATATCGTCATCGCCAACTCCGACTATACCGCCCGGTCGATCCGCGACCGCTACGCGGCCTCCCCCGCTCGCGTGCGAACCATCTATCGCGGCGTCGATCTTTCTCGGTTCGATCCCGCTGTCGTCTCGCCTGAGCGATTGACGGCCTTGCGCACGGCCTGGGGCATCCCCGCGGGTGCCCGCGTCATCGTCCACGTCGCCCGCGTCACGCCGCTCAAAGGCCAGAGCGTGGTGATCGAGGCCGCCCGCCAGCTTGCAGCATCGGACCAACTGGGCAATGCGGTCATCGCCTTCGCCGGTGACGCTCAGGGCCGCACGGGATATGTCACCGAACTCCAGGCGCAGATCTCGGGGGGTGGACTTGCCGATCAGGTCCGCATCGTCGGTCATTTCGACGACGTCCCCGCGGCATTCGCCCTAGCCCATGCAGCACTCCTTGTTTCGACCGAGCCGGAAGGGTTCGGACGCTCGTCGGCGGAAGCGCAGGCGATGCGCTGCCCGGTCATCCTCTCGCGGATCGGCGCTTTGCCCGAAACACTGGTCTCCGAGCCTCGCGCACCCGCCCCACCCTCCACTGGTTGGCTCGTACCGCCGAGCGACGCCGCCGCATTGGCTGAAGCGATGTCGTCGGCGCTGTCGCTTTCGCCAACCGACCGGGCCGCGATCGGCGACCGTGCGCGGGCCTTCGTCACCAGCCGCTTCACCACGCAAGAACTGCAACGCCAGACTTTGGCCGTTTACGACGAACTCATCGGCAGCAGCCTCGAAGCCGCCTTTGTCGGCGCGACTGGCTGAGTCGACACGACACTGCAGCGCCCGCGCGTTAATCTTGAGAGATGGAGCTATTCAACGATCTGGCCGCCTGGGCTTGGGCGCGGCACCACAACCCCCTGAGCTGGTACATCCGCCCGTTGTTTCTGTTGCCCTACTGTTACTTTGCCTGGCGCCGCAGCGCTTGGGGCGTCGGGCTGACTCTGATCGCACTTGCAACCAGCATGGCCTGGTTTCCGGCCCCCGCCGTACCAGATCCCCGTGCGGCTGAATTTCTCGAGTACGAGCGTCAATACCTGCTCGCTCCCTGGACACCGCTGAAAATCCTATTCGCGCTCTCGGTGCCGGCGTTTCTGGCTTGCCTCGCAGCCACGTTTTGGAGGCGCTCGTGGCGCATGGGATTGTTCGTCGCGAACGCGGGCGGTTTGCTCAAAATCTGGTGGAGCTTCTATTACGGCGGCGAAAGCGGCTGGAGTGTCGTTCCCGCCGCAGCTCTTGGGCTGATCGCACTGAATAGCCTCGTATTCTGGGCACTCTATCGGCATCGCTCCACAAAGAGCCGGGATTGACAGCCCATGCGTTTCCGCCCACCTAGGCGGCACTCGTGCGGGGATTCGACCGCGATAGCAGGGAACAATCGCTGCGATGGCGCAACAAACGGTCATCTGCATCAAGTGGGGCACGCGCTACGGCGCGGACTACGTCAATCGCCTCGCCTCGATGATCTGGCGCAACACCGCGCGCCCAACCCGCGTGATTTGTTTCACCGACGATGCGAGCGGCATCGATCCGCGCGTCAAGACGGCGCCGCTGCCGGATTTCCCCAACATTCCCGAGCGAGTCTCACGGCTCGGCTGGCGCAAGATTTCGCTGTACCAATACCCGCTGATCGATCTCGAAGGTGACGTTCTGTTCGTCGACCTCGACGTGGTCATCACGGGGTCGATCGACCCCTTCTTCGACTTCGAGCCCGGCCGCTACTGCGTGGCGAAAAACTGGTCGGAGCCTGAGCTCCGCGTCGGCAACACCACGATCTACCGCTTTCCGGTCGGTCGCATGACCTACATCTTCGAGAACTTCAACCGCGATCCCGAGCCATTCCTCGGCAAGTACCGGAACTCACAGAAGTACATCTCCGGCGAAGCGCACGACATGGTGTTCTGGCCCGACGACTGGTGCGTCAGTTTCAAGCATTCGCTGCTGCCGGGTTGGCCGATGCGGTTTTTCGTGACGCCGAAGTTGCCGAAAGGCGTCAAGCTTGTCGCATTCACCGGCAAACCCGATCCTGACGAAGCGCGTGACGGCAAATGGCCGGTGACGGCGGCCTGGAAGCGGCTCTACAAGCACGTTCGTCCGACGCCTTGGATCGCCGAGCACTGGAAGTAGGGTGCTTTGCCGCCACATGCGGCCCGAACTCCACATCTTTACCATCTTGCCAGGCCGGCGCCATCGGGCGGCGCTTGACTTAGGGCCTGTTCTTCTGAATTCTCCCCGAATTCCGGCTGTTGGGCTGCCGTCCTCAGAGATCGTGCGCCGCCACCGGGTTCGCTGACCTATTTCTATTGTCCGAAACCATGCGAGGAGAACGAACATCCGTAGACCAATGAGGGGCGCGCCAGAGCGCGAGCAGTCCGGACCCCGGATCAACGAGGCCATCCGCGCCCGAGAGGTGCGTCTCATCGACGAGAACGGCCAGAACGTCGGCGTCGTCAGCAAGCTCGATGCGATGGAGCGCGCGACCACCGCCGGCTTGGACTTGGTCGAGATTTCGCCCGACGCCGAACCTCCGGTCTGCAAGATCCTCGACTTCGGAAAGTTCAAGTATCAAGAACAGAAGAAGGCCGCCGAAGCTCGCAAGAACCAGAAGGTCGTCGAGATCAAAGAGATCAAGATGCGCCCCGGCATCGACGATCACGATTACGACGTGAAGATGCGCGCCATGCAGCGGTTCTTCGAGGAAGGCGACAAGGTCAAGGTCACCCTGCGCTTCCGCGGCCGCGAAATGGCCCACCAGCATCTCGGCATGGACGTGCTGAAGCGCGTGAAGGCCGACACCGAAGCCATCGCCAAGGTCGAGAGCGAGCCCCGCTTCGAGGGCAAACAGATGGTTATGGTGCTGTCGCCGAAGTAGCGCCGAAGAGTGTCTGCCCGTTGCACTCCTCCCGGGTTGCCTTTATAAGACCCATCAGAGCCGCCCGGCGGGGCATGCCGTGGCGGCTCTTATGCTTTTGAAGAACCAGCGGTTTTCGCCAAAAAGCATCCCTTCGAAGCTGCCTCGATCCCGGCTCGGCGTTCGCGCTGCCGGGCCTTCGGCGTGGTCCATCGGGGGGTTAGTTCCGCGAGCAATTGCGGGGCTAGGCGATCCGCCACCCGACGAAGGAGAGCAAAATGCCCAAGATGAAGACCAAGAGCGGCGCCAAAAAGCGCTTCAAGATGACCGGGACCGGTAAGGTCAAGGCGGCTGCCCAGGGCAAACGCCACGGCATGATCAAGCGGACGGCGAAATTCATCCAGAAGGCGCGCGGCACCATGGTGCTGAACGACTCGGACGCCGGCATCGTCAAGAAGTACATGCCTTACCACCGTTGAGCTTCTGACTGGCGCTTCCGCCTCCCCGCGGGAGCCGGCTGAAAGCGCCACACCAAAGCCCATCCATCTTGAAGTCACTTTTTCGAGGAGTACCCTCCCATGGCTCGCGTCAAACGCGGCGTCACCGCCCACGCCAAGCACAAGAAAGTCCTGAAGGCCGCCAAGGGCTATTATGGCCGCCGCAAGAGCACCATCCGCGTCGCCAAGCAGGCGGTCGAGAAGGCGATGCAGTATCAGTACCGCGACCGGAAGCGCCGCAAGCGCAATTTCCGCGCGCTCTGGATCCAGCGCATCAATGCCGCGACCCGCGAGCATGGCCTGACCTACGGCCGCTTCATCGACGGCCTGACGAAGCTCGGCATCGAAGTCGACCGCAAGGTCCTCGCCGACATCGCCGTAAAGGACGCCGCCGCGTTCAAGGCGCTGGTGGACAAGGCTTCCGGCGCCGTCAAGAAGGCCGCAGCGGCCTGACACAGCGTCGCGCCGCCGGCACGCTTTACATCCTCGGGCAGTGCCCGAGGATGATCTGATCCCGCACCGACGGCCCGCGGCGTGCCTGCTTCCGCTCGGAAGGCGGGAACCCATCGGGGATGGACCGCATGACCACCACTGTCGATCTGGCCGCGCTCGAACGCGAATTGCTCGCGGACGTCGATAAGGCAGCCGATCTGGGCGCGCTCGATGCCGTGCGTGTAGCCGCTCTGGGTAAAAAGGGCCGCGTCTCCGAGCTCATGGCGAAACTCGGGTCGCTGCCCGCCGATGAGCGCAAGGCGTTCGGGGCGTCCGTCAACGCCGTCAAAACCAAAGTGTCGGACGCACTCGACACCCGCAAGATCGACCTCGAAAAGTCCGCTCTCGCGGCCCGCCTCGCGAATGAACGTTCGGACGTCACGCTGCCCGTGCGTCCCGGCCCCGAATCGCTCGGCCGCATCCATCCGGTCTCGCAGGTCCTCGACGAGGTCATCGAGATCTTCGCCGACATGGGCTTCAAGGTCGCCGAAGGTCCTGATATCGAGACCGACGAGATGAACTTCGGCAAGCTCAATATTCCCGCCGAGCATCCCGCGCGCCAGGAGCACGACACCTTCTATTTCAATCCGAAGCCGGACGGCTCGCGCCTCCTTCTGCGGACGCACACGTCGCCCGTCCAGATCCGCACGATGGTCAAGCAGAAGCCGCCGATCCGCATCATCGCGCCGGGCCGCGTCTACCGTTGTGACAGCGACCAGACGCACACGCCGATGTTCCATCAGATCGAGGGGCTCGTCATCGACGAAACCACTCACATGGGTCACCTCAAGTGGGTGCTCGAGGAAATGTGCAAGGCATTCTTCGAGGTCGACGCAGTGACGATGCGGTTCCGGTCCTCGCACTTTCCGTTCACCGAGCCGTCGATGGAGATCGACATCGACAAGGGTGCACTTGGGAAGCCGGGAGAATGGCTGGAAATCGGCGGCTGCGGAATGGTGCATCCGAACGTGCTGCGCAACTGCGGCCTCGATCCGGAGAAGTACCAGGGCTTCGCGTTCGGCATGGGTCTCGACCGCATGGCGATGCTGAAATACGGCATTCCCGACCTGCGTCCGTTCTTCGGCGGAGATCTCCGCTGGCTCCGCCACTATGGCTTCTCGATCCTCGACCAACCGACCCTTGGCGGCGGACTATCGAGCTGACCTCACGAGAGGTGAAATCCATGACGCATTTTCCAATTCTGCTTGGCCTCGCACTCGCACTCGCGCTGCCGCCGCCGTCGAAGGCCGCCGACGATGGCCACCATCCGGGCCACCACGCCGCCGCCGCTCACGGCGACGCAAAGCCTTTGAAGGACGAGCGTCACAGCATCGCCCTTTCGGCGGAGGAGCGCACTGCAGTGCTCGCCGAGATGCGCGGCTTTCTCGAAAGCGTTCATGGCATCGTGGGCGCGCTGGCGAGCGGTAAACCCGCAACTGCCGCAGATACGGCCAAGCTGTCGGGGATGGGCGTGATGCAGGGTATGCCGCGCACGCTCATGGGCAAGTTGCCGATGGAGTTCCGCAAGCTCGGCATGGATACCCACCAGAAGTTCGATGCGCTGGCGATGGAGGCTCAGGGCATCGGCGACGCCGCCGTCATTTTGAAGCAGCTCGACGCTATCCTCGCCAACTGCAATGGCTGCCACGCCGGCTACCGCTTCACAACCAACTAAGACTGGTCATGGAGCGCGACATGGCTGGATCCCGCCGCGCACACAGCCCAGTCAGGGGAACTGAATACTTCTCTCGCGCCATCCGTCCCGTCAGAGATGGGATCGCGCGATGATTCTGGCGCTGACTTCGCTCTCGGTCCCGGTTCTTTTCGCGATCGGGCTCGCCATTGCGATGGCGGTGATCGCGGTGCTGACGTGGTTCTATCACGACCGCAAGCACGAGGAATTGGAACAGTGGGTTCAATACGGATTCTCGCGCGAAACGCTGCGGCAGGCTCTGATCTATTACCGGTCGATGGGCATTTCGATGCTCGTCTTTCTCGTACTGTTCGTGGTGAGCTGCCTCATGTTGCAGTCGGACGGCGCGCTGCTCTTTTGGGACGCTCAGCGGCAGCCGATCGCGGGCGGACCGATCGGAACGACAGTTTTCGCGTTCGACCTCGTGCTGCGCGGCGGCTTCTTCGACGTGATGGAACACTTCGACCTGTCCATCACGCAGTTGCAGATGAACCGTCAGAACAGGTGGTTCGTCTGGTATTGCTTCGTATTCCGGATGTATTACGGACTGACCTTGATCCGCATCGCTTTCTCGTTCGCCTATATGTGGGCCAAGATCCACGCGGCGAAGAAGGCGACAGGGACCCTGCCCGGACCAACGCTGCCGCCGCCCAATAGATGACCTCCTCGAGGTCCCGATCATCCAAGGCAATCGCCCTATGAAATTCACGCTCTCCTGGCTCAAGGATCATCTCAAGACCAAGGCCACCGTCGACGAGATCGCAACCAAGCTGTCTGCGATCGGCCTCGAGGTCGAAAGCATCGAGGATCCGGCGAAGAAGCTCGGTGCGTTCACGATCGCGCGCGTGGTCGAGGCCAAGCAGCACCCGAATGCCGATCGCCTGCGCGTGACGCAGGTCGAGATCGAAAAGGGCAAGCCGACCGTCGAGGTCGTCTGCGGCGCGCCGAACTGCCGCCCCGGAATGCTCGCCGTGTTCGCGCCGCTCGGCACCTTCATTCCCGGCTCCGGCATCACGCTCGAAAAGAAGCCCGTGCGCGGCATCGTTTCAAACGGCATGCTGTGCTCGCTCGCCGAACTCGAGCTGAGCGACGAGAGCGACGGCATCATCGAAATCTCGAGGGATCACGCCGATCAGGTCGGCGAGCGCTATATCGACGTGTTTGGCCTCGCCGACCCTGTGTTCGAGGTGAAGCTGACGCCTAACCGTCCCGACTGCACCGGCGTGCGCGGAATAGCGCGTGACCTCGCCGCCGCCGGCCTCGGCACCCTCAAGCACGAGCCGCGCATCACCGGCGTCGAAGGGACAAAGGATTGCCCCGCCGCCATCCTGCTCGAATTCCCGAAAGGCCAGGAGAACGCCTGCCCCGTGTTCGCGGCGCGCGGCGTAACCGGCGTCCAGAACGGCCCCTCTCCCGAGTGGCTGCAGAACAGGCTCAAAGCTGTCGGCCTGCGCCCCATCAATGCGCTGGTCGACGTCACCAACTATATCTCCTTCGATCTCGGCCGCCCACTGCACGTCTATGATGCCGACAAGCTGAAGGGCGCGGTTCGTGCGCGGCTCGGCAAATCGGGAGAGAGCTTCATTGGACTTGATGGCAAGGACTATAAGGTCGACGAGACGATGTGCGTCATCGCCGACGACAGCGGACCACTGGGTCTCGGCGGCATCATGGGCGGCGAGGCATCGGGCTGCACCGACACGACGTCCAATGTCCTGATTGAAAGCGCCTGGTTCGATCCACTACGAACTGCCGCGACCGGCCGAAAGACCGGCATCGTCAGCGACGCGCGGTACCGTTTCGAGCGCGGCGTCGATCCGCAGTCCGTCATCCCGGGCCTCGACCTCGCCACCCAGATGATCCTGAAACACTGCGGCGGTCATCCGACCAAATCGATCGTAGCCGGCAAGGTGCCGGATGCACGCGAGACAATTTCGTTCGATCTTGGCCGGGTCGAAAAGTTGACCGGCGTCGCACTTGACGACGCCGAAATCCGGACGATCCTCGAGACGCTCGGGTTCACGCTGACCGGCAAGGGCCAGTTGCTTTCGGTTGCCGTACCCACTTGGAGGCCGGACGTGCACGGCCCCGCCGATATCGTCGAAGAGGTGATCCGCATCGCCGGCCTCGACCGCGTCAAGTCGGTGCCGCTGCCCCGGCTGCATGGCGTCACCCAGCCCGTTCTCACCGAGCGCCAGAAGCGGTCGCGCCGTGCCCGACGCGCGTTGGCTGCCCGCGGCATGGTCGAAGCCGTAACCTGGTCGTTCCTGCCGCGTCACGTTGCGACGGCATTCGGCGGCGGATCCGATGCGCTCGAGCTGGCCAATCCCATTTCAACCGACCTTTCATCGATGCGGCCAAGCCTGTTGCCCGGCCTATTGACCGCTGTCGAGCGCAACCGCAACCGCGGGTCCGCAGACGTCGCGCTGTTCGAACTCGGGCAGGCCTACCGCGGTGACGGCGAGGGCGACCAGTTCATCGCCGCAGCGGGTGTCCGCGCGGGATCGGCTCGCCCGTCGGGCGGCGGCCGCCATTGGGACGGCAAAGCCGAGACTGCCACCGAATTCGACGCCAAGGCCGACGCCGCAGCGGCTCTTGCGGCACTCGGCCTCGATCCGGCAAAGGCTCAGATCACGCGCGACGCGCCCGCCTGGTTCCATCCCGGCCGTTCGGCGACGTTACGGCTCGGCCCGAAGGCCGTACTCGCACACTTCGGCGAATTGCACCCAGATACGTTGAAAACGCTCGATGTCGCAGGGCCGGTCGTCGGCTTCGAGATCTTTCTCGATGCGCTGCCGCCAGAAAAAAAGAAGACCCGCGCACGTCCGCCCCTTGCCGCGGCCGACCTGCTACCGGTCCGCCGCGACTTCGCATTCGTGCTCGATCGCGCCGTTGCGGCGAGCGACGTCGTGAAGGCAGCCGCATCCGCCGACAAGGCGTTGATCCAATCCGTCACCGTGTTCGACGTGTTCGAGGGTGGTGCGCTGGCGGCCGAGGGCAAAAAATCGCTGGCCATCGAGGTCACGATCCAACCGACGTCCACGACCTTGACCGACAAGGACATCGAGGCGCTGTCACAGAAGATCGTCGCCGACGTCAAGAAGGCGACCGGCGGCGAGATCCGCGGCTGAGTACGTATGTGATTATCGAGAAGGGACGCGACGTGACCGAAGCTCCAATGCAGAGCAGCCCTGCCCCGCCGGCGCACGCCGACGCCATTGCGGCCCGCCACATCATCACCTCGGCCGCGCCGGGATTGCATCGGATCGTCGTGGTCGGCGGCGGCGCCGGGGGACTCGAGCTCGCAACCCGCCTCGGCGACAAGCTTGGCCGCAAGGGCAAAGCGCACATCACCCTCATCGAACGCTCGCGCACGCACATCTGGAAGCCGCTGCTGCACGAGATCGCCGCCGGCAGCATGGACGTTGACCGGCACGAACTCGAATACATGGCGCAAGGTCACTGGCATGGCTTCAAGTTCCGCTACGGCGAGATGATCGGCCTCGACCGCGCTGCGAAACTCGTCCATCTCGCGGCCACCGCCGACGAGGAGGGCCGCGAGATCACGCCGGACCGTTGGGTGCCGTACGACACGCTCGTCATCGCCATCGGCAGTGTGTCCAACGATTTCGGCACACCCGGCGTCAAGGAGCACGCCATCCGCCTCGACACGCCCGAAGAAGCCGAGCGCTTCAATCGCCGACTGATCAACGCCTGCGTCCGCGCCAATGCCCAGGCCGCGCCCGTGCGCCCGGGACAACTGCATGTCACCATCATCGGCGCGGGCGCCACCGGCACCGAGCTATCGGCCGAGCTGCATCACACGACGCGCAACGTCATCGCTTTCGGCCTCGACAAGATCGAGCCCGACAAGGATATCAAGATCACGCTGATCGACGCCGCGCCGCGCATTCTTCCCGCGCTTCCCGATCGGCTGTCCGCGTCGACCGCTGCAATTCTGACCGGACTTGGCATCGAGATCCGCACCAACGCGCGGGTTACCCAGGTCACGAATACCTCGGTCGAACTTCAATCCGGCCAATCGATCCCATCCGAACTCGTCGTATGGGCCGCCGGAGTCAAAGGACCTGACGTATTGTCCCGTCTCGATGGTCTCGAAGTCAGCCGCATGGGCACGCTCGTGGTCAAGGATACCCTCGAGACCACGCGCGACCCGAACATCTTCTGCATCGGCGACGCGGCCTACCTCGTTCCCGCCGGACAGGACAAGCCGCTGCCGCCGCGCGCGCAGGCCGCGCACCAGATGTCGTCGCATCTCATTTCAGAAATTCAGCGGCGCATGACCGGCGAACCACTGCGTCCGTTCAAGTATCGCGATTTCGGTTCGCTCGTTTCGCTCGGCAACTATTCGACGGTCGGCAGCCTGATGGGCTTCGTCTCTGGTAAATCAATGTGGATCGAAGGCCTGTTCGCCAAGCTGATGTATCGCTCGCTCTACAAGATGCACGAGATGGCGCTGCATGGCCCCGTAAAGGTCGCCCTCGACACGTTCTCGCGGCTGATCGTTCGCCGAACGGAACCGCAGGTAAAGCTGCACTGATGCCTGGTACCGCCCCTCAAGTGGGACGGGCCAGACGCCTCAAGGATGCGCCCGCTGCCGCGTTCCGCGGAGCGCCGTCCCGAACGCGTGATCCCAGAACGGAGTCGTAATTCCGAAGTTGCACGTATCGCTGGCGTGATGGTGCCGCGCATGATGCCGGCGGGCGAGGTCCAGCCAAGTGCCCGGCGTCGTCCGCCAATGATGCGCCGCGTGGTGCAGAAGCATATAGGCGAAGTATCCAGCCAATGCCCCCACTGCCACGGCTTCGGGCGCACCTGCCCCGATCGGCATCAGCGGCAGATAGAATAGACCGAGGATCATCACCAGCCCGACGACCGGCGGCGCGCCGATCAGTCCTGCGGGATCACCATGATGGGCTTCATGCACATCCTGAAAATACGGGATCCGATGGTAGATGAAACGATGGACGACGTACTCGAAGAGCGTCCACGCCACGAATCCCGCAATCGCCCATCCGAGCCAAGCACCGGCCCCGGCGATCGTCTGCGGCATCGGCCCTGTCACCGTCAACGCCAGCATCAGCAGCGGTGTCAATACAAAATCGGCAAAATAGGCCCAAGTGCTCAAGCGCATTTCTGGCGACTCCCGGTTTCCAGGAGCATGAATGCCCTTGTTTTGTTTCGGCTGTTTGACTGTCCGTTCCCGCGACGCTACGCCGCCTTCGCAAGCCGCGCCTTGGTCGCCGACGCCCAGTCTTCGAAGCGACCCTCTTCGATGGCCGAGCGCATGGCCGCCATCAGATCCTGATAGAACCACGTGTTGGTCAGCGACAGGATCATGGCGCCCAGAAGCTCGCCCGACCGCACGAGATGATGCAGATACGCGCGCGAATACTGCTGCGCCGCCGGGCACGTGCTGTCCGGGTCGAGCGGCGACAGATCTTCCGCATGACATGCGTTGCGGATGTTGACCTTGCCGCCCCAGGTGAACGCCAGTCCATGCCGGCCATTCCGCGTCGGCATCACGCAATCGAACATGTCGACGCCGCGCCGCACCGATTCGATCAGATCCTCGGGTGTCCCGACGCCCATCAAATAGCGCGGCTTGTCCGCGGGCAGAAATGGCAGCGTCCCCTCGAGCGCGCGCAGCATGGCCTCATGCCCTTCGCCGACCGCGAGACCTCCGACAGCATACCCGGGGAAGTCCATCGCGACCAACGCCTCGGCCGAGCGTCGGCGCAGATCGAGATCGGTCCCGCCTTGCACGATGGCGAACAGCGCCTGACCAGCACTGCCGTACTGCTCGAACGCCATTTTCGATCGCTCGGCCCAGCGCAGGCTCAATTCCATCGCTCTTACGATTTCATTGCGTTCTGCCGGCAATTCAAGACACTCGTCGAACTGCATCTGAATATCTGCGCCGAGCAGGCACTGGATTTCGATCGACCGTTCCGGTGTGAGAATGTGTTTCGATCCGTCGATGTGCGACCGGAATTCAACTCCATTCTCCGTCAGTTTGCGAATTTTCGACAGGCTCATCACCTGAAAGCCGCCGGAATCCGTCAAGATTGGCTTCGGCCACCGCATGAACCCGTGCAGCCCACCGAGACGCGCAACCCGCTCCGCGCCCGGCCGCAGCATCAGATGATATGTGTTCCCAAGTAGTATATCGGCTCCGGCCGCTGCAACTTGCTCGGGATAGAGCGCCTTGACGGTCGCCACCGTGCCGACCGGCATGAACGCCGGCGTGCGGATCGTCCCGCGTGGCGTCGAAATTTCGCCGCGGCGCGCGTGACCGTCGCGCGCTAGAAGCCGATATCCGAAATGCAATTTCTCGTTCATTTCCAAGTCCAGCGCGCCATTCCGGCTCGTTTCGCGTTGCAATTCTTCCACATCGCTCCGTCAATTGCCCCACGGATCGTTTCGCTTCGTTGCATTGCCATCACCTTTGACGCTATTCAACAAACATACTCATTCGAATATTTAAAGGATTCACATGACCTTGTCCGACGAACGGAAAATCGTAGGAAAAGCAATTTCTTGCTGGGGCGAAAGCAACCTCGAAGGATTGCTTAGCTGTTTCACTGACGACGTTGTCTACAACGTCAATGTCGACGGCCAGCAGGTGCCCTATGCGGCCAGCGCGATCGGTAAGGACGCGGTTCGCCCGAGGCTTCAGCTCCTGCTCGATACGTTCGAGATTCAGGCCTTCGTTCCCGAGAGCATCATCCATGCCGCGGAATGCACGCGCGTGCGCATTCTCGGCTTCTACAAACACCGGCGCACTGGCGAACGGCTCGACATCTTCCCCCACTTCCACCTCTACGTTCGCGATGGCCTGGCTTACCGGGTCGACGAACTCCACGATGCCGCCTACGTCGAAGCCTTTCAGCGCTTCGTCACCTATCTCGAGGCCGAAGCCAAAGACGGCTCATGACCGCGGCGAAACAGCAGCGACGCGTCGCCATAGGAATAAAACCGATAGCCCGACGCGATGGCGCGCGCATAGGCGGTCTTCATCGTGTCGAGGCCAGAGAACGCCGCGACCAGCATGAACAGTGTTGATCGCGGGAGATGGAAATTGGTCATCAGCACGTCGATCGCCTTGAAGCGATAGCCGGGTGTGATGAAAATTGCCGTCTCGCCATTCCAGGCATGGATGCGGCCGTCGTCGTCTGTCGCGCTCTCGATCAGCCGCAGCGAGGTGGTTCCGACCGAGACAATCCGGCCGCCTCGCGCCCGCACATCGTTCAAACTGGCGGCGGTAGCAGGCGACACTTCGCCCCATTCGCTGTGCATCGGATGGTCGTTGGTGTCTTCTGCCTTGACCGGAAGGAAGGTTCCCGCCCCGACGTGGAGCGTCACCGCGTGCCGCGACACGCCGCGTTCCTCCAGAGCACGCAGCAACTCTGCCGTAAAATGCAGTCCGGCCGTCGGTGCGGCGACGGCCCCGTCCCGCGCGGCGAAGATCGTCTGATAATGCTCGCGGTCACGCGCATCCGGGGCCCGCTTCAGTGCGATGTAGGGCGGCAGCGGCATCTCTCCCAGTGCGGCGATGGCCTCGTCGAGATAGGCGCCGTGCCGGTCGAACGCCAGCTCCACTTCACCCGCGTCGAGTTTCGCGGTCACCGTCGCTTCGAGCGTTCCGAGCAGGCACGCATCGCCGTCGGCGCCAAACCGGACTTTATCTCCGGCGACCAACCGCTTGGCCGGACGTGCGAACGCGCGCCATGTGGCGGCGTCGAGACGCTTAATCAGGTTGAAATCGATGGCCGCACGCACGCCGTCGCGCACCCTGACACCGGTGAGTGCTGCGGGGATCACACGCGTATCGTTGAATACCAGCGCGTCGCCCGACCGCAGCAATCCCATGAGATCTCGCACTCTGCCGTCCGTGATCGCGCCATCGGCCGCGACCACGAGCATCCGTGCGCTGTCACGCGGCTCTGCCGGATGCAGCGCGATCCGGTCCTCGGGCAGGTGGAAGTCGAAGACGTCTGTTCGCATCGCGCACCCGTCGCCGAACCGGCAAGCCCCGTCAAGGGTCGACGATTGGACGACATTCAGTTTCGCAGGTCTGTAATTGGGGTACAGTGTTCGTCTATACGGTGATTGAGCCAATCAATTATCGGCCGTCGATGCCGCAGAGGCGCGCCATGTTGAACCCCAGTCCAGAATTTGTCGTCCGAGCCTTTTTCGACGCATGGATCAGCCAGGATATCGACCGTGCCCTAAGCTACATCTCCGCGGATGTGTTCTGGCGCATGCACATCGACACTGAGATCATCATCTTTGCCGGGCTGACCGTCGGACGCGAAGCGATGCGGCAACGGATGCTCGAGCTAGTCGCGACATACGAACTCCTCACCTACGAGTTGGATTTCATAGAATTCGTCGGACAGCAGGCGCGGACAATGTCACGCGGCGACTACCGGCATCGCCCGAGCGGGCACGTTCTCGACCTCGTCATCCGCCATGTGCTCAAAGTCGAAGGCAAGCAGATCGTCGAGATCGACGAGTACCACGACGCCGAGCGGATCCGGGCGTTCTTGGCAATGGCTGAGTTTAGTGCGGCGTCAAGCCCGCCGCTTGCGCGCAGCGACGAATAAGTTCAGCTTCCAACGCGCGGGCAGCGATGCCCATACCGCTCAAGCAACCGACAGGACCCACTCCAATGGCCAAGGAACAGCGCTCGACCAAAGAAAAGCGCAAGCCCAAGAAGCCCGCAGCTCCCAAAAAGCCTGCCGGCACCAAGTAGGCGCAAACGCCGCGTCAGGGCTTTTCGAGCATCGCACGGTAGCGTGCGGCGTCGGCGGCAGGCATGCGGTCGAGCAGCGGTCGCATGGTCTCATTGCCAACCATCGTTCCGCCGCGCATGAACAGCCAGTCGCTGATGTCGGACTCGCTGAACGTATAGCGCTGGCCGAGCTTGACGCTCTTGACGATGTTGGGCTCGTTGTTGATCGTGCCGGCGAGCTTATCGCCGTTCCGCTCGAGGTTGTTCAACCAGAAGTGTTCGAACCCGTTCTTGTCGACAATTCGGACCTTGAGCGAGAAGTTGGTCACACCGGGCTGGGGCGTCGCTTGAGCCGACCAGAACTCCGGCAGCGATTTGCGCGCTTTGGCGATCGCAGCGTTCATCGCCGCGTCGTGGCTCGGCACAGGGATCACCTTGTCGGCCGGCGTCTTCTGCGCGATGGCAGGCAGGGCTGAGACACCCGGCAGCAGCACGAGCGCGACCGCTGCGACCAGGGCCAGACGCAGAAGCCCTGCCGGCGGGCTATGATGTTTGATGCCCGTAGCTTGCGGCCGACGCTCGATCATGGCGCTGACTTCTCCCTTTTCGTTTTGAGACCGCGGATGGGCACCACGCGAGCGGTCCCGCCGGGGAACTTTGCAGACCTGGTCACGTTCATCGGACATGCTCTGAACCAGTGAACGGGAGTGTGCCATGACAAATGATCCGCGCAAGCCGCAACCCGGGCCCGATCAAGCGCCTGTGCGCGATCCGACGAACGTACCCGACAATCCGGATCGTGGTCCCGATCGCGGGCCGGGCGGTACCGATCCTGTGCCGCGCCCGCCGGACCTGCCACCGCTTCCGGATATTCCGGCAGGTGACCCGCCGCGGAACAAGGATGTTCCGCAACACCTATGAGTGTCGGCCTTCAAGCTTTTGAAGCATTCGCGCCCCCGCCAGCACGCGCTGGCGGGGGTCGCTCATAGGGTGCGTCGGAACGACAGGACCGCCGCGACCGAGACCAGAACCCAGCCGAGGATCGCGAGACTACCGCCAACCGGCGCAACCCTTCCCGGCAAGACAAAGACGCCGAAGGCGGGCAACGACAGAGTGGCCGCGAACAGTACGGCGCCGAACAGCATCACGCTGCCCGCGACGAGCCACGCCGCCGGGCGTTCGACGCTTAATGCGACCGCCGCCACGGCCAACGTGCCGACGGCGTGTATCTGCAGCATAGATGCCGCACTCGCCAGCGCGGGCAATTGCAGCTTGTGGGCGGCAACCGCGGCGAGCGCGACACCCGCCGCACCCGCGAGGCCCGCCCCGACGGCGAGGCCCTGCCCCCACCGCGTGCTCATACCTTCACGTCGGCGGCGACCATGACCTTCACCATGCTGTCGGGTGCGCGGGGCGGTTCGCCGCGAGCCAGCTTGTCGACGTTGTCCATGCCCTCGATGACCTTGCCCCATGCCGTGTACTGGCGGTCGAGGAACGTCGCGTCATCGAAACAGATGAAGAACTGGCTGTTCGCCGAATTAGGGTTCGACGACCGCGCCATCGAACAGACGCCGCGCACGTGCTTCTCGGAATTGAACTCGGCCGGCAGGTTCGGAAGGTCCGATCCGCCAGTGCCGAGACCGCGCGGGCAACCGGTCTGCGCCATGAATCCCTCGATCACGCGATGGAACTTGATGCCGTCATAGAAGCCCTTGCGGGCTAGCGTCTTGATGCGGTCGACGTGCTGTGGAGCGAGATCGGGGCGCAGTTCGATCACGACGCGTCCCTTGGTCGTCTCCATGATGATCGTGTTCTCGGGGTCTTTGATTGCTGCCATCTGGCGGCGCTCCTTCTGGTTTTGAACGTGGTCCCGTCACGGTTAGACCGGCGGGCAGTCTCGCGCGGACGGGCGCTATTTCTTCTGCGCCGCACCCGGAGCCGCTCCGGCCGGAGCGGCCTGCGCGTCGGCCAGAATGTAGGCCTTGACGATCTTGTCGGGGTTCTCCGGCGGCTCACCCTTGGCGATCTGGTCGACGTGCTGCATGCCGTCGATGACCTTGCCCCAAACCGTGTAATTACCGTTGAGGAACGGGGTGTGGGTAAAGCAGATGAAGAACTGGCTGTTTGCGCTGTCGGGGCTCTGCGACCGCGCCGCACCGACCGTGCCACGCTCGAACGGGGTCGGCGTGAACTCGGCCTTGACGTTGCCGTACTTCGAGCCGCCGCGGCCGGTTCCGGTTGGGTCTCCCGACTGCGCCATGAAGCCCGCGATGACCCGATGCCAAACGATACCGTCGTAGAACTTCTCTTTCGCAAGCTGCTTCACGCGCTCGACGTGCTTGGGCGCGATGTCGGGACGCAGCGCGATCAGCACCTTTCCGCTTTTGAGCTCGATCACGAGCGTGTTCTGGGGGTCGACGGGCTTGGCGGCGGGAGCGGGCTGCTGGGCCAGGGCGTGCTGGGCCAGTGCGGGGCCGGCAATGAGAGCTGCGGCCAGGACCAGGCTCTTGAGAAGTCTCATGGTGCGAATGCCTTCGGCTGCGATGGGTTGTGGGTGGATTGATACGGCCCGTTGCCACGTAGCTGCCGGTACGAGCGGCTGTTGTGGCTGGCGTGGATGCCGGTCTCGACGGACCTGCTTGCGCAACGATCCGTCCAAAGGACGGGCCTTGGCCCGGCATCGCGACTGACCGCGCCGTTATGGCGATTTGACGGCGCGCGCGCAACCGCCGCGGGCCTCGAAAGATTGCCGCAGTGCACCAAGCGCCATGCTGATCATCCCCTCACCACGGGAAGGCCGATTGTGGCGGCACCGCCCCACCGCTCGGCAACCTGTCGGCGAGGCGTAGCCCCTCGTTCCACCGCGCCACCCGCTCGCCGCGCGCGAGCCCGCCGGCCGCCAGTTGGCCGACACCCCACGCGACTGCCAGATGAACGAGCCAGTTGGCCTCGACTTCCCCTGTCCGCGCCGCCAGGATCGTCCCCCAGCCGGCCGCGCGAGCTTGCTCCACGGCGGCGCGCAACTCCGTAAGCGTGGCGAATTGCCCCGCCTTCAGAAGCAACGCCGACCCAGCCCGTTCGTCCGCGAGCTGCCTCAATCGCTGCGGCTCCAAGAGCGCACTGTCGCCGATCGCAATCTCCACTGAAGCGCCCGCCGCCGCCGTGAGCGCGGCCACCCCCGCGATCTCGTCATTGCCCAGCGGATCGGCGAGCGACACGATCGGATAGCGCCGGAGCCAACCGAGATAGCGGGCGATCATGCCGTGCGTATCCGTCTCCCGGCCATCGATGCCGATCCGATACCGTCCGCCACGGCCGAACCGCCACGCGCGCACGTCGAGCCCCAGAGCAATATCCTCGCCTATCGCAAAGCCGGCGCGCTCGATCGACCGGACCGCGACCTCGATCGCCTCCTCCGCGGTGACCCCCGCAATCCGAAGCCCACCGCGTGGTCCCGCCACAGCCACGCCGCGCCCGCGCTCCGCCACCAATAAAGCCGCCGTTCGCGTCACCTCCGAGCACCAATCGAGCGCACTGCCGAAGTCCTCGGCGCCGACCGGCACTAGCCATAGCCCGACAAGATCGCTTCCGGTCGCAATCGATAGCCCGCAATCAAGCAGCTGCACGCGCGGCAACGGCAGCGGAGACGGCCGGCCCCCGCGCGCCAGATGCTGCCACAGCGGGATATCATCTGCCGCCGCTGCCGCGTTGGCGACCGCCAGCGACGTGGCGATCATTGCATTGCCGCCGAGCACGCGGCGGTCGGCGGTGCCGTCGATCGCGATCATGCGGCGATCGATCGCTTCTTGGTCGGCGGCATCGAGCCCGATCAAGGCCGGCGCAATCGCCGTGCGGACACCGCTGATGGCGCGCGTCACATCCTGGCCGGCGAACGCGGCGCCACCATCGCGCAAATCGACCGGCTCCCCCGGCGCCGGCAAGCCAGCCGCTGGCGCGGCCCCGATCCCCGTCGCGCCGTCCTCCAGCACGACTTCGATCTCGATCGTGGGCAGGCCACGGCTGTCCCACACCCGCCGTCCACCGGCACGCGCGATGCGTGTCGACCCACGACTGGAGCGGATCATTCGAGTTTCGTTCCAGGACGATCGAAGCGCCCCCGCGCCCGCGACGGCCGCGCCGCTCCGGCCTCGGAAACTTGCGTCATTCCCGAGCCGTCGACGCCCGCGTGCGGCAAATCACGCTGTTCTCCGGGTCCCGGCCTTGTAACACTCACCAGCATCGCACCCTCGAGACCGCCGACTATCCCCACCGGAGAGACCGGCAACCCATCCGCGCGCAACCGCCGCATCTGTTCGTCGCGACGCGGATGGCGGCCAATCGCGCCACCATCGGCCACGACCCGGTGCCATGGCACACGCTCGATCTCGGACGCGTCGAGGCCCGCGATGATGGTCGCCACGTGGCGCGGCAAGATCCCGACACACTTTGCGATCGCGGTGAAACTCGTCACCTTGCCGCGCGGTACGGTCGTGATCACAGCCAGCACGTCGGCTTTGATGTGAGCGTATGACGGGGAGCCGGTCATGCGGCTACTTCTGCCGCGAGATCTTGCCGCGCAGCCGCTTGGCGACCCCAGCCGACACGAATCCTGAAATGTCGCCACCCATCCCGGCGACCTGCCGCACAAGATTTGCGGCAATGTGCCGGACGCCGGGAGACGCCGCGACAAAGACGGTCTGAATGTCGGGCGCCATCACGCCGTTCATGCCGGCCATCTGCATTTCGTAGTCGAAATCCGTGCCATCGCGTAGGCCGCGAAAGATGGCGATTGCACCGTGCCGCCGCGCTGCGTCGATCGCCAGGTCGTCAAAGGTGACGATCTCGAACCGCGTGCCCGTCGCCTTGGCGATCGGCCGCGTCTCCGCTTCGAGCATCGCTACCCGCTCAGCGTCGGTGAACATCGGAGCTTTCGCTGGATGGATGCCGATCCCGATGACGAGCATATCGACAAGCCGCGCAGCGCGGCTGATGACGTCGGTATGTCCGATCGTGACCGGATCGAACGAGCCGGAGTAAAAACCGATGCGGGTCATCGTCATGCCGGTCCTTGGTACAATACGGCCACGTCCTGCCACAGACGCCTAGTCTTACCCGCACCACCGGGTTCGAGCGAGGCCCTGTAGCGGCCATCCGCCACATTTTCCTTAACGTGGTTCGGCTATTGTCCGCGCTACGCCAGAGGTTGCAAGATTCTGGCTGCTGGTCATGAACCGTCGAGACGCCGCAGATGTCAGCGCCAACGCCCTTAGGATTGTTGCTCGGCTTCGCCGTCCTGTTCGTCCTCTTCCGCCTGCTCGAGCGGCTGCAACCGGTCGCGCGGCGAACGCCTCTTCGCCGGCCTGGCCTCTTGACCGATTTGGCCTACTGGATCGCGACGCCCGTTCTCGGCCATTACGTTGTCGGGTTTGTGGTCATCGTCGCAGTCGCCGCCTTTGCCCACGTCACCTATGGCCGCATCGCGGAACACGAGATCATGGCCGGTTTCGGCCCGCTGTCCCGCCTCCCGGGACCTGTTCAGGCGCTCGGCATGCTCGTCGCCGCCGACTTCCTCGGCTATTGGGTGCATCGGCTGTTCCATCGCCGCCAACTTTGGAAGTTTCATGCCGTGCACCATTCGTCGGTGACGCTCGACTGGTTATCGTCCGTCCGCGCCCATCCGGTGAACGATCTCGTGTCGCGCCTTGCGACGACGCTGCCCCTCTTGGCGCTCGGGTTCGCACCTGCGGCCATCATCGGCATCGCGCCCGTCTTCGCGCTGTTCGCCATTCTGCTGCACGCCAATCTCGATTGGGACTTCGGACCGCTGCGCGCCGTCATCGCAAGCCCGGTGTTTCATCGCTGGCATCACAGCACCGACCCCGCGGCGCAGGACAAGAACTTCGCGGGATTGCTCCCTGTCTGGGATTGGCTGTTCGGCACCTACTACATGCCCCCCGGACGAACCCCTGAGCAGTTCGGCACCGCCACCCCCGTTCCCGAAGGGATCGCCGCTCAATTGATATACCCGTTCCGCCGCGAGACGCCGCAAGCCTGAGCACGCTCGAAATGCCAGCACCCCGCTCGGGAATTGGCGGGAGTGCCGTTCGTGGTATCATTCT
Source organism: Hyphomicrobium sp. (assembly GCA_022843145.1). GTDB lineage: Bacteria > Pseudomonadota > Alphaproteobacteria > Rhizobiales > Hyphomicrobiaceae > JAKAML01. The sequence continues at coordinate 62,594 of JALHOF010000003.1, read as the reverse complement.
AGACCTCTGGGCACGCCGTTCGTGCCCCGTCCCTAGTAAAGGATGCCCTCATGCTACCAATCTGGACACGTCGGCAGGCCCTGCTTGGTACTCTTACGGCGGCAAGCGTTCTGGCTCTGCCCCGCGTCGGCGCCGGCGCGGCCGAGGTGGCGGAAGACGGCATGCACAAGCAGCCATGGTTCCACCAGTCGTTCCTCGATCTGAAGGACGACCTTGCCGATGCCGAAGCGGCGGGCAAGGGCCTCGTCGTCTTCTTCGAGCAGCGCGGCTGCCCGTACTGCGGCGAGATGCACCGCACCAGTCTCTCCGACCCCGAGGTTTCAAAATACATCAAGGACAACTTCCTTGCTTTGCAGATCAACCTGCATGGCTCGCGCGAGGTCACCGACTTCGACGGCAAAAAAATGGAAGAGCGCAAGCTCGCCGAACGCTGGCGGGTGAACTTCACGCCCACGATCGTGTTCTTCCCGGCGAAGGTCGCTGACGCCGCTGGAAAGTCGGGCCGCGATGCCGAGGTTTGGCGGCTTCAAGGGTATTGGAAGGCCTTTCACACGCATGCCACGTTCGTCTACGTGAAGACGGGCGCCTATGGGCACGAGCCCAATTTTCAGCGCTGGCTGTCGGAGTATGCCGAGAAGCTTCGCGCCGAGGGCAAGGACGTGAAACTCTGGTGACGCGCCGGATGGGTGTGGGCATCGGAAGGCGATCGAATAGACGCGCCGGATGCGGGTCGGCATCCGAAGGCGCAAACAAAAAAGGCCCGGCAGCGATGCCGGGCCTTTGTCGTTCAGTCGTCCAATGCAAATCTTACTTCATCGGCGCGTAGGCTTCGCGGCGGCCGAAGAGGTCCGACAGATTGAACCGGTAGCCGATGTTGGCCGAGACGATGAGAGGATCGACGTCGACATCTGCGGTCACGACGCCGAGACCAGGACCGGTATCGCCCCAGCTGGCCTCGGTGTCGAGCCAGGTCTTCTTCACGTCGAGGTTTGCGTACCAGCCAGCGCCGAGTTCGACATCGATACCGGCCTGCAAAGTGAAGCCGAAGGCATTGTCGATCGACATCTTGGTGCCGAGCGCCGCGCTACGGCTCTCGCCGAAGAAGGCGATGTATTGGACGCCGGCGCCGACGTAGGGCTTGAAGCCACCGATCGGATCGAAATGATACTGAAGCGTCACAGCCGGCGGGAAGATCCAGGTGTCGCCGAGATCCGCGCCCGCAATCGCACCCTTGCCTTCGACATTATGTTTGGCGAAGCAGCAGAACAGCTCGGCAGCAATGTTCTTGTTGAGGAAGTACGTCAGTGTCAGCGACGGAATGACCTCGGTCGAGATGTCTGCGTCGGCCGTCCCGACCAGAACGCCATTCGAGAGCACATCGGCACTCGCGTCAGGAATGACGACCGAAACGCCCGCACGAACCATGAAGTCACCTTTGTAGTCGCCAGCGACCGAGGCCTGGCTGCCCGTGACGACAAGAGCCGCGGCTGCGACTGCCCCCGAAAATCCCTTTAACAATGCGCGCATATCTATCCCCCTTCACATCGATTGGATTGGCGGGCCCAAGGGTGTTCCCGTCACTTTGGGCCGTTGAACTCGATGAACGTAGTATTCGGACGATTGCGCGCGCACTGGCCAGAGCGGGATCCGAGGAACTGCTGATGAAAATCAGCTGACCACGGGATCGTCACGTTCTGTTGCCAGCCCGCCACGGCAATTGTTGATCCAGATCAAGCGGCTGCGCGCTTTCATGCCGTGCCGCGCCAGTCCCCGGCCAAACCGCGGATCGAATCGCTCTCGATCGTGTCGCGCAGCCGGGCGGAGTGGATCGGCCTAGCTGAACAGAGCGAAACTAGATTGTCGCAGTTTGATCTCTCTCAACGCGGGGTGACCGCAATCGGTCGAACGTCGCCGATGCATCACACGGAGAACCCGTCGTGTCGGATCGATCGCCACAATCAATGAGTGCCACCGCTCGCAGTCAAAACCCGGATAGCACCGCCCACGCGGTCATCCCAGGCGTGCTGCTGCCCTTGCGCAAACAACAACGGGTGCTGCTGACGCAGAAACCGGCCGATCACATCGTCCTGGTCATGACCGGCGTCCTAATGGTCGAAGCCAGGCTGCCGGAGCGGGACCGGCAAGTGCTCGAAATTCTCTTTCCGGGTGACGCCTATCATACGCAGGATGCACCCGGTCTGCTCGGTGCGTCCCTGATCGCCGCGACGCCCGCCGAGCTCCAGCGCTATCGCCCCGAAGCACTCGAAGCGATCGAGAGGAGCAATCCGGAGTTCCGGCGGCGGCTGGAAAGCGCAATGGCGCATCGCAGCGCCCGGCGCACGCTGCATCTCGCCAGCATGAGCGGCGCGAGCGGCGAAGAGCGGCTCGCCGACTTCCTCGTCGAAATTGGATTGCATCTCGGCCGGCAGGTGCAAGGCAGCCGCAGCTTCGACATGCCGCTCAGTCGTGAGGAGATTGCCGACTATCTCGCACTCAATCCCGACACGTTGAGCCGCATCTTCTCGCGCATGAAGTCGTCGGGTGTGATCTCGATCAGCCGCGGGCGCGCGACGGTTCCAGATTGGCCCGCCCTGATGCGGCTGAGCCCATTCGGCGCCGCCCAGACCGAGCTTTACGAGCAAACCCGCGTACCGGCCTGACGGGAACAGCCGCAGCCGACCGTTCCCGCATCCGCCCGCTCATTCCGTTTCTGCCGGGCCTGTCGCGTTTTCGTCTGCCAGATCGCCATTGCCCTCGCCCGCCACCTCTTCCGAGATGCGCTCGACGCTGACCACCTTCTCCGTGCTGTCGGTCTTGAACACACGCACGCCCTGCGTATTGCGTCCCGCGATCCGCACATCGGCCACGGGGCAGCGGATCAACTGACCGCCATCCGTAACCAGCATGATCTGATCGCTTCCCGCGATCGGGAACGAGGCGACGAGATCGCCGTTGCGTTCGTTGACGACCATCGCGACGATGCCTTTGCCGCCGCGGCCGGACGTCCGGTACTCGTACGACGACGACCGTTTACCGTAGCCACGACTCGATACCGTCAGCACGAATTGCTCGGCGGCCTTCAATTCCGCGAAGCGTTCGTCGGTCAACTCGGCCTCGCCCTCGCCCGCCTCGTCGTCCTCGATCACCGCATCCGGAATCTCGCCGTCCGCACCCTCGCTCCGCCGTAGCGCCGCGGCCTGCTTCAGGTACGCGGCCCGCTCTGGTGCGGTCGCCTCGACGTGACCGAGGATGGCCATCGAAATCACCTCGTCGCCGTCCTCGAGCCGGATGCCGCGCACGCCGTCTGAATCGCGCCCCTTGAACAGCCGCACCTCGTCCTTGATGAGGAAGCGGATGCACTGGCCATGCGCCGTCGTTAGCAGCACATCGTCGTCGGTCCGCGCAATCGCCACCTGCACGATCTTGTCGCCGTCATCGAGCTTCATCGCGATCTTGCCGTTGCGATTGATGTTCTCAAAGTCGGAGAGCGCGTTGCGGCGGATGTTGCCCGAGCGCGTCGCAAACATCAGCTCGAGTTCGCTCCACGTCGCCGGATCCTCCGGCAAAAGCAGGATCGAGGTGATTGTTTCGTCTTGCGCCAACGGCAGCAGGTTGACGAGCGCCTTGCCCGGGGATTGCGGCGATGCCGCCGGCAGGCGCCACACCTTCATCCGATAGCACATGCCGCGCGACGAGAAGAACAGCACGGGCGTGTGCGTGGACGCGATGAACACCTGCGTCACGAAATCCTCGTCACGCGTCGCCATGCCCGACCGGCCCTTGCCGCCGCGCCGCTGCGCACGATACGCCGACAGCGGCACGCGCTTGATGTAGCCCTTGTGGCTGACGGTGACGACGCAATCCTCGCGCTGGATCAGATCCTCGTCCTCGAGTTCCCCCTCGATATCGACGATCTCGGTCTTGCGCGGCGTCGCGAACTCGTCGCGGATCTTGGTGAGTTCGCCCTTGACGATGTCGACGATACGCTGCCGTGACGACAGGATCGCGAGGTACTCCTTGATCTGCTCGGCGAGCTTTCTCAACTCGTCGCCGATCTCTTCGCGGCCGAGCGCGGTCAGTCGCGACAGTTGCAGCGCAAGGATCGCCTTGGCCTGCTCTTCCGATAACCGATAGGTGTCGTCCGCCGCCAGTCGGTGCCGCGGATCGGCGATGAGCTCGATCAGCGGCGCCATGTCCTTGGCCGGCCAGTCGCGCGCCATCAACCGTTCCTTGGCCTCCGCCGGACTGGGGCTCGACCGGATCAGCGCAATCACTTCGTCGATATTGGCGACTGCGATCGCCAGTCCGACGAGCACGTGCGCCCGCTCGCGCGCTTTCATCAGGAGGTGCTTGGTGCGCCTGCTGACGACATCCTGGCGGAAAGCGGTGAATGCTTCGATGAAGTCCTTCAGGTTCAGCTGCTGCGGCCGGCCGCCGTTGATCGCCAGCATGTTGGCGCCGAACGTCGTTTGCAGATCGGAGAACTTCCACAGCTGGTTCAGGACGACGTCGGCCACGGCGTCGCGCTTCAACTCGATCACGATCCGCATGCCGTCGCGGTTGCTCTCGTCCCAAAGGTCAGAAATGCCCTCGACACGCTTCTCGCGCACGAGATCCGCGATTTTCTCGATCAGCGTGCGCTTGTTGACCTGATACGGGATCGCCGTGACGATCAACGCCTCGCGGTCCTTGCGGATCTCTTCGACCTCGACCTTCGAACGCATGATGATCGAGCCGCGGCCCTTGTGGTAGGCCGAGAGGCTGCCCCCGCGACCGAGGATCAGTCCGCCGGTCGGAAAATCGGGGCCCTGCACGATGCCGCACAATTCGTCGATTGTGACGTCGGGATTGTCGAGGTGCGCGAGACACGCGTCGATCACCTCGCCGAGATTGTGCGGAGGAATGTTGGTCGCCATGCCGACGGCGATGCCGCCGGCGCCGTTGACGAGTAGGTTCGGAAACTTGGCCGGGAGCACCGTCGGCTCCTGGTCCTTGTCGTCGTAGTTGGGCTGAAAATCGACGGTGTCCTTGTCGAGGTCGTCGAGGAGCTCCGACGCGATCTTGGCGAGCCGGCTCTCGGTGTAGCGCATCGCCGCCGGTGGATCGCCGTCGACCGAGCCGAAGTTGCCTTGTCCGTCGACCAGCGGAACACGAAGCGAAAAGTCCTGCGCCATGCGGACCAGCGCATCGTAGATCGCGCCGTCACCGTGCGGATGGTAATTGCCCATCACCTCGCCAACCGTCTTTGCCGACTTGCGGTGCGGACGATCGAAGCGGTTGTTTGCCTCGTGCATGCCGTAGAGAATGCGGCGATGCACCGGCTTCAGGCCGTCTCGAATGTCGGGAAGTGCGCGGCTGACGATGACGCTCATCGCGTACTCGAGGTACGAGCGCTTCATTTCGTCAGTGATACTGACCGGCCGAACGTCCGAGGGCTCCTTGCCGCCCGGACCCTTTTTGTCACTGTTGTCTGCCACTAGACCCGTTCCGTTTCTGCTCGCCGCGACGCCATATGCGTCATAGTCCTGCCGGCCCCTGCGAAGAGCCGCCGTCTTCGCTTGAAATCGTCACCCGCATGCCGCTGTTTTCCATCGGCCAACGCCAATCGAAAACCAATCCGCCAGTTCACCAGCGAGCCGACCGACGAGAGTGCCGGCCGCCGCGACAGGCGGGCGTCTCGATCGCCTCCGGTCACGGCTTGCGCACCACGGCACGCGGCAACGCCCGCTTGCCCATCCGGCAAGACCGGCGGGGCCGCGTGCGCAGGCCGCGAAATAACGCCAGACTCTACCCCGTTTACGCCCTCTGCGGCAAACATTCGACAGCGGCGAACAACACCCCGACGCTATTTTTCTGGGGGAAATTCAGGCGCGTAGATGCGGCGGCATGGCACGGGACTGGTATCGCGAACAGACTTGCTCTTGACACAGTCCAAGCCTAAATGCGCGATGACCGTGACAAGCGACGGAACCTCGGCGATTGAACGGCGTTACCTGTCGCGCGCGACCTCAGCGCGACACATCGTGGAGAACATTCGAATGAACAAACTCGCACTCGGCCTCGCTGCAGTGGCCCTGACTGTCGCCGGCGCCGCCGTGGCGCAGAAGGCCCCCGTCAACATCCCCGTCGGCGTTTTCTTCAAGGGCCAGCAGTCGAACCAGATCCTGGCGCGCGACCATCTCGTCGGCGCAAAGGTCCGCAACTCGCAGGGCCAGATCATCGGTGATATCGAAGACCTGATCCTGAACGATCAGAACCAGGTCGAAGGCGTCATCATGGGCACCGGCGGTTTCCTCGGCCGTCTCGAAAAGAAGCTCGGCGTCCGTTTGTCGGCTCTTAGAATTACCGAGAGCGCCGGGAAGACCGTGGTCACGCTTCCGGAGGCCACGAAGGAAGTGTTGAACGCGCTCGAGCCGTACAAGCGCGCCAAGCCGCCCAAGACGCTGATGGACCGCGCGATGGAGAAAGCACAGGAGCTGTACGACAAGTCCGCCGAGACGTCGAAAGACGCCTACCAGACCGCCAAGGAGCAGGCTGGCCCGACGCTGCAAAAGGCCAAGGATGCCGCCGGTCAGGCCCTCGAAAAGGGCAAGGAAGCCGCTGGCCAAGCCTACGAGAAGGGCAAGCAGGCCGTCGACGCGGCGAAGGACGCGGCCAAGCCCGACGCACCGAAGCAGTAATCGCCAACCGGTTTTCGGATTGGTAGCTCGAATGCTTGCACCCCGGACGGGTCGACCGTCCGGGGTGTTTCATTGCCTGCTGCCGGCCGCAGGTTTGTCGATCCACGCTGTGCGCGATATGATCCGCCCCCACGTGACGGAGGCACCGACACCTGCCGGTGGTGTCATTGCGCGCCAGAGACTTGGGGGGGTGGACTTGGCCACTCGTGACGCGAAAGCCGTTGTCCTGATCACGCTCGGTACCAGTGCCGCGATGGCGGCCGCCCACATTGCCGGCCACGTCGCCACCGGATCGTCAGTCCTGATGGCGTCCGGAACGCAGGCCGTCGCCGGCGCGTCGATCGCTGCCATGCTGCTTTTTGGCGGCTGGCGCGCGAACGTGGATCGAGTCCATGAACTCGACTTCTGGAGTCTCGTCGCGCCCGTACTTCCGCTCGCGATCGGTGCCGGATACACGATCTTCGAAGGATTCGACCGTCTTCGCAGCGTCAGACCCTTAGAGCAACCACAATTCGCCTATGCTGCGCTCGGCGTTGCTGCCATCTTCGCCGCGCTCGCCGTCTGGAGTGTCTCCTCCGCGCTCAACGCGCGCATGTTGAGCGTCAGACGATTTTCAGAAGTCCGCTCATCCGGGCAGCCTGTACTGTTCGCGCTCTTGTTGGCCGGACTTGCAGCACTCATCGGCATTGTCGTTGCCAGCGCCGGTGTCCTTGCCGCCGATCGGTTGCAGTGGCGCGATGCCGATGGACTGGCGACGATCGCGGTCGGCGCCATGATGGCCGCAGTGGCCGCGCTCTTCGCCGTTGAAACCAAGTCGCTCATAACGCGCGGCGACGTGTCGCCTGCAGCGGAAGCGGCAACGCTTTTGACCGGCGAGAACAACGCGGCATCCGACGGCCCAACACAGCTTTTGGCATTGTCTGCGGACGGCGGCGGCGATGTGGAATTGCACTCGAACGCACAACGAAAATCACGCAAGAAGGCGCGGCGCACAAATCGCTGATCCGATCGCGGATGCGACTGCAATTGTTACCGGCAGTGCAGCGATGCACGCGGCGGCGTGCTCGACTACTCTCGGCCTTCAGCCGCCTGGCGCTCTGCTCAAGCGCGACGATTGCCGCGCCATGGGGACGCGCAGCATCTCAGCCGCGGTGTTGGCGATGGCCTCTCCGACCACGCGATTGCCGCGCACGTTCCAATGCCAGTCATAGGGGAACTCGAACCGCTGGCGATGTGCCGTCCAGTCGGCCGCGAACGTCTCATGCAGGTCGATGAACGGAAGCCCTAGTTCATCGCACACGCTTTCGGCGATGCGGTTCAACGTGCCGACTTCCGTCGCTGCCGGATCACTTTCGTCGTAAACCGCCTCTCGCACACCATCCATCGCGAACACGAGCGCGAAGCCGTGGCGATGCGCCAACTCCTTCATCTGGCCGACGACATAGCGAGTAACGCGGAGATTGCTGTCATGGTCTCCGATCCGCCGCACGTCCACAGCCGAAGAAATGTGCTCTGGCAGATAATCCTCGTCACCGCCCCAGACCAGACGGCTTACTAGGGACCGCGCGGTCAAATAGAGGCTTGTTTCGTAATACAGGTAACGGAACGTCGCGAAGTTCCGGAGTGCATCCGCAAGCCCGGGTCGAAACTCTGCCGCCGCGATGTCCTGCGGCGGTTGGCCGTCTTCGATCGCGACCTTCATAAAGCTCGAAGATGTGCGTGAGCGCATCGTCCGGTAGCTCTCGTCGAAGTCGTTGTGAATGAGCCCGACGACGACGAGGTCGGGCTTGTAGCGCACGACCTCGCTGCGCATCATTGCGAGATACTGCGACAGCGGCGCACCGTCCATGCCGAAGCGGTAGACTTCGGCGTCGATGCCGCGCCTGTTCAGTTCACGCTCGATGACTTCGGGATAGGCGTCCTGCGCGTCGACGAAGCTCGCGTGGACGTAGCTGTCGCCCACGACTGCGATACGGCGGCGACCGGCCGTGCGGGGCAACTCATAGATCGGCTTGGTCGAGTTCCAGCCGTCGGCATTGATCTTGACTTGCGACTGCGTCCCATCCGGATGCCGGAATGTGGCCTCGGTTCCTGGCAAATAGCGGACGATGCCGTTGATGGTGACGTTCGGCAGGACGTCGTCGGGCTTCAGCAACGCGCCGAAGATCACGAACTCGACGATCGCGAGCGTAGCTACCAGCGATCCGAGCGCCAGCAAGACATCGCCGAATGCGCTCGCGAGCCGACCTCGCACGGCAGTTCTCCTTTCAAGTTCGCGACCCGCGCCGACTGGCGCGATTTGATCCGCGGAATCGAATGAAGAACAATGCTAGCAAGGCGCATGCCATCGGCTGCTTGACCGAACGACAGCATTCCGGCTCGGGAAACGCAGGGCAAGGTAGGCATTCCACGAACTATGGATCGACCAAACCGCCCGACAGAGCGAGGCGACTAGAACGGGATTTCGTCGTCGAGTTGCTTGTCGAAGCCGCCCTTTGAACCGCCGGACGAGCCCGACGATCCGCCGCCGCCACGTGCAGGACGTTTCGGCTGTTCACCGTAACCGCCACCTCCACCGCCGCCGCTGCTGCCGCCACCGAACCCGCCGGAGTCATAGTCGGCCTGACCACCAGCTTCCTGCATGCCGCCGCCAGCGCCAGCGCGGCCGTCGAGCATGGTCAACGAACCGTTGAAGCCCTGCAGCACGACCTCGGTCGAGTACTTTTCGGCGCCGGACTGGTCGGTCCACTTGCGCGTCTGCAACTGGCCCTCGACGTAGAGCTTGGCACCCTTTTTCACGTACTGCTCGACGACCTTGCACAAGGGTTCGCTGAAGATGACGACCCGGTGCCACTCCGTCTTTTCCTTGCGCTCGCCGGTGGCCTTGTCGCGCCACGTCTCGCTGGTGGCGAGGGACAGATTGGCGATCGGCCTGCCGTCCTGCGTGCGGCGGATTTCCGGGTCCTTGCCGACATTGCCGACGAGGATCACTTTGTTGACGGAACCGGCCATTTTAAATGCTCCTCGTTGTCGGGCGCCGCCCATCAGGACGACACGCCGGGAATTGGCCGCAGCATGACCGCGACTCGCGTTGCATCAGCCTAACCGGAGCGAGCAGCGGATTCGCCCGGATCGACGCCTTGTCCACCGATTTTCTGTTCTTATTATGTTCCATAGATAGTGCCAAATCCACGGCACCGCAAGGACAGACATGCGACCGACATGAAGGAAAAAGTCAGTTTGTACGCGCGAGATCGACGTAGGACGAGAAGTCTTTGAAAATCTTCGACGAAACGGATTTCGACGCCGGACATGTGTCACTGCGTATCCGATCATGAAGAGCCACGACATCGCCACGGAACGTGCGGCCTAGCGCACGTCGGAGTACGCCGGTTGCAGCCGATCCATTCGACCACTTACGGCTGCAGATCGCGCCACTGAGATAGTCGGTCAGCCGTCCCTTGTAGGTCTCGGACGCCGCGCCCTGCGAGCCTGAGACGAACGACTGCCAGCGCTGCTGATCGGCACTCGCACTCCAGGCACGGCTCTCGGCAATGGCCGAAATGGGTCGTAACGCGTCGGCAACGTCGCTGCGCTGGCGTGGCTCGTCGATCCGGGCAACGACGCGCGTCAGCATGCCGACGCTGGCCTCGTCGAGCGGCCGCATCACGAGTTCGCTGAAATCGGCGACGCCGGTGGCGTCCGCCAAAGGTGGCTTGGTCATCCAGATTTGCGCGCCCCGAAAGTCAGCGCCCGTGATCCGCGAGCCCGACAGATCCGCGCCTTCGAGACGCGCGAGATGCAGAGAGCCGGCTTCGAGATCGGCGTCCTGCAGCACCGCGCCCTGCAACTGCGCGAGCGAGAGCACGGCTCCTTGCAAGGAGGCGTTGGAGAGCGTGGCGTTCTGCAATTGCGCGCCGGTCAAATCGGCGCCCTGCATCGACGCGAGAAGAAAGTTGGCCCCCTGCGCCTGGACACCGCCGGTGATGTCGGCCCGATCCAGCGACGCGCGGAAGAAGTTCGCTCCCGCGAGGATCGCGTCGGTCAACTCCGCACTCTCCAGCCGCGCGTCGTCGAATTTAGCGCCCCGCAGATCCGCACCCGCCAAGTTGGCCTCCGACATCCTGGCGCGCGCGAAGTTCGTGCCTCGCGCCGAGGTGCATTTGGCGAGTTCACGGTTCGCCGATAGACGCAGCTCGTTGGTGTCGGCGCAGCTCAGACGCGCTTTCGTCAGATCCGCGCCCGCGAAACTCGCATCGTCGAGGATGGCCCCGGTCAGATCGGCCTGGTGCAGATCGCTACGATCGAGCCGCGCGAATTTGAGGTTCCGGCCACGCAATTTGACGCTGGCCTCGTCGCCGCTCAGATCCTTGTCCGCGACGAGATCAGTATCGGTGACGACCAGCCAGCGCGGCAAAACGCCGAACAGCGCGCCATTGCCCTCGTAGTTGAAAACGGTGGGCAACAGGCCGCTGCCATAGCGCAAATCGCGCTCGGCGAGATGCTTGGGCGTACCAAACAGCCGCGTCGTCACCTGATCGAGGCGCTCGCCGGGAATGGTCGCCGCGAACAGAGAGAACATCATTGCGAAACCCAGCACCATCACGGTCGCCACGAAGCTGAACGGATTGGCCGAAGTGGTGCGCACGAACGCCTGCACGAAGCTGGTTTCGAGGCGCATGAGGAACACGCCGATCATCAGTAGCAGCGCGACATCAACCAGCAGCGCCACCCGCTGCGTCCAAGTGATCGCGAGGTCGTGGTAGGGCAGGAACACGACCTGGATGTAGAGGATCAGGATCACAGGCAGCACCACCAGCGTCAGCCAGCTCATGCCGTGCAGAAAGACGCTCATCACAGCACTGCGATGCGGGCCGGCAATCGCCTGGACGAAGAAGAAATTATTGAGCTCCAGGCGCAGGGGGTGTGTCCGACGCTCGCTCGTTTCCAGAAGCCGGATGGCGTGATCGAACTCGAGCGTCTTTCGCGCCAGCAGGACGAGTTGCGACAAGAGACCGACATGCAGCAGCACCAGCACGACGGGGGCGAACTGGAAAAACTGAGTAATCGGGATCGCGACCTGCATGATCGGGAGCGCAACCGGCGTCTCGAGCAACAGGTCGCGGTGCGTCACACCTGCAACCGCGATCATGAAATAGGTCATGATGGCGAGAAAGATGAGCCACGCCGTATGCGCCGTATCACTCGAGTTGTTGACGGCTTCGAGCAGGCTATAGGGATTGACCGGCGTCTCCCCTTCCGGCGCGACGCGCGACAGATCCGTCATCAAGTAGGCCCCTTGAACGCAAACACCGCACAACCACAGCAAGCGGAAATAAGAGTGAGCATAGCGGAGAAAGTTGGGCGAGGCAGGGGTTGTGCGCGGGTTGGTTGACGCGCCGCCACACCTGTGGCTTGCAAGACGCTACCATTTTATCAGAGCGGACCTGTCCGGCCAGAATCCCTGACGGCCCGCTGGCCGCCTTGACTGTCACTGTCTCAGGCCTTAGCCCAATTGGGTAAGTCCACGGCGGCAACGATCCCGCCGCTTCGCTTCACGTCTTCTTTCGTTCCGACCCAATCGGCCGCCGCCGGAAACGACCGATCATACCGTGACCGACCCAAAACCGCTCTACAATTGCCGGAAATGCCCCGGCTATTGCTGCTCATATCCCGTGATCGCGCTCGACAAGCGCGATGTTGCGCGTCTCGCCGCCCATCATGGCCTCGGCTTCGAAGCGGCCCGCAAGGCCTTCACGCGGGAAGCGCACGGCCGCAAGTATATCATGCGCCGCAAGAAGGATCCGCACTTCGGCCGCATCTGCCGCTTCTTCGACACCAAGGAACGCCGTTGCACCATTTACGCGGCGCGGCCGTCGGTGTGCCGGTCGTTCCCCGGCGAGGGCCGCTGCGGCTACTACGATTTTCTGATGTTCGAGCGGCGCTCGCAAGACGATCCCGAATGGATCGCCTCGACCGACCACGGCGGCTGGATCTGACGCCACAGAAGGACAAGGAGCGCCGCCCGGTGATTACCCTCCATGGATCGTGCGCGCGGTTCGGCTTGCCCAGCGCCAGCCAGTTTGTCACCAAGGCCGAGGTGCTGTTGAAAATGGCCGGCGTGGCCTACACGCACGTCGATGGCGACTTCAAGCGTGCGCCAAAGGGAAAGATCCCCTTCATCGAGACGGACGGTAAGCTGCTTGGCGATACCGAGTTCATCCGCCGCCATCTCGAAACCCGTCACGGCGTGGACTTCGACGCTGGCCTGTCACCAGCCGAGCGCGCCGTCGCGACCGCTTTCGCCGCGCTCTGCGACGAGCACCTCTATTGGGCCGTTGTCCATGCCCGCTGGATGAACTCCGCGAACTTCGATCGCGGACCACGCCAGTTCTTCAATGGCGTGCCTGCGCCGATGCGCCCGTTCGTCGTAGCCATGGTGCGCCGCAACGTCCGCCAGAATCTGCGCGGTCACGGGCTCGGCCGCCACGACCCCGGGGAGATCGAGGCCCTGGCCCGCCGCGACATCGATGCGATCTCGGCTTTCCTTGCCGACAAACCCTACCTGATGGGCGCTGAGCCTTGCAGCGGCGACGCATCGGTATGGCCCTGCGTCGTCAGTGTGCTGAGCCCTCATTTTACGAGCCCGATGCGCGACTACGCGGAGGGCAAGCCCAATCTCGTTGCCTACAGCGCGCGCGGGATGGCGCGCTGGTTCCCCGAGCTGGTGCGTGCAGGCGGTTGAATGCCGCATGGACCGCAGTCTATCGCACCGCGCGCGGCGTCTGCTAGCATCGCGGAACGCAATCGGTCCGATGAGAAGACCGCGGCACGGGGGGAAGACGCAATGAGAGTTCGCATGTGGACGGTCGTAAGCGCGTGCGCGTTCGCCGCAACCTGTTTCGATAGCGGTGGCTTGCCAGCCGTGGCGCAGAATGGCGCCGGACCGGTCGCCGACAGCGGCCCTAGCAGCCGAACGCTCGAAGCGCCGTCCGACGCGCGACCCGCGCGCGAGAAATTCTGGTGGTCGGACGACTGGTACGAACGCGGCATCATCGACGTGCCGACCAATTTCGAGGTCGAGAGCCGCGACGTGAGTTACGTCAATCCGGCGGACAAGACCGAAGTACCCGCAATTCTTTTCCGCCCGAAAGCGCCGGGCCGTTACCCGGCGGTGTTGTTCGCGCACGGTCGGCGCGGCATCGACGACCTGACGCGATATCTGCCGCTGCGGCTGGCTGCGCGCGGGTTCGTCGTTCTGGCACCGAACGCATATGCCGCCCGCTTCATCGAAAACCAGCCGATCGGGCATGATCCCGCAACCGAAGGTGATATGGGTGCCGGCCTAGACTACCTGCTCGCGCTGCCGGACGTCTCGACCACGCGCGCATGTCTCGTGAGCCATACGCGTGGCGGCTATTACATGCTGAAGGCCGCTGTCACACAGGCCCGCCAGGACAAGCAGGCCGCGTGCTATGCGGCCTACTATCCGCATTGGCAGAACCCCAGCGCCAGCGAACCCGATCAAGTCTATCGCTATGCCGCAGAGGTCGATCAACTGTCGCTGCCGACGCTCGTGATGATCGGCGAATACGAGCAGTATCAACGGCGGCGATCGATCGAGACCGGCGTTGCGGCAATGAAGGCGAAAGGACGCGACGTTCGCCTGATCGTCTATCCGGGCGTTGGGCGCGGCTTCGATTTCCGGCCGCCGCCGGTGCGCACGTTCGCCGACGATCTGGCGACCAAGGACAGCCTGCAGCGCGTGTCGGGATTCATCACGCGGCACCTCGCGCCACATGCGAGGCCGTGAGCGGCCGGGTCAGCGCCGGGGCGCGCCAAGCGCGCGCAAGGCGCCCGTGGCGCTGACGCGTCCCGCGCCGAACTCGATATCCGGCCCCGGCGTGCCGAGGTCGATGGCCGAGGCGGTCAAGGCGGCTCGAGCGTCGTCGAGCGAGAGTCCCGGCGTGCGCTCACGCATCAACGCCAGAATGCCGCTCACGAGTGCTGCCGCGAAAGAAGTGCCAGACTGCATCTGATGCGACTTGGCGACGCCCGGCGCGAGAACGTCGACCCCCGGAGCAGCGATGGCGATATACGCACCGCGATTAGCTTTGGCATAGATGCGGTCGGCAGCGTCGGTGGCCGTAACCGCGATCACTTCAGGGTAGGCGCCGGGATAGACGGGCGGCGCCTCAGGTCCCTTGTTGCCGGCCGCCGCGACGATCATGCCGCCTTTCGCGGCGGCAGCCTTGACCAGCCGGTGCAGCAGCGGATCGGCCGGCCCCGCGAACGACAGATTGAGGATTGCCGCGCCGCGCCCCATCGATTGGTCCATCGCCACGATCAGAATTGCCGTCGTGGCGGTGGCGGCTGATCCGGCGAAACCGGGCGTGAACGCCCGGACGCTCAGAACGCGCGCGGCTGGCGCGATACCGCGGACGAGGCCGCGCGCGGCGATGATGCCGGCGATCGCGGTGCCATGCGGGTCGGCGGACGGGGGCTTGCGCTGCGCGCCGCCGGAAACGTCGAGTTCGGCTTCGACCGCGCCGACGAGATCGGGGTGGGACGCATCGACGCCGGAATCGATGACGGCGACGAGGACACCCGCGCCGGTCGAAAGTGTGTGGGCGTCCAGGAGGCCGACCTTCGCCAGCGCGTATTGGAGGTCGGGCGGGGGCGGCTTCGCGGACGAGCCTTGTTGAGCGCGATAAACGTAGTTCGGCTGCGGGCCCTCGATGCGCGCGTCGGCGGCGAGTGCGGTGACGACCGCTTGGACGTCGCGTCCGTCGGGGATTCGGAAGCGCAGAACGCGATCGCCGGTCAGCGCGACATCGGTCTCGTCGAGGAGAACCAGTCCGAAATCGCGCGCGACGTCGATGCCGACCGTGGCGGTGGCGCCGGTGACGGCGAGCGCGATGATCTCGTCGGCAACGAAAACGTCGGTCGCGCCGATCGCCGGGCTGGGCGTTACGGCGGGCGGGCCGGGTGCGATGCGCGTCGGACCGTCGGGCGGGGTCAGTGCCGGATATTGCGGGCGCGATTTTGAAGGCGGCCCCGGGGGTGGCGCGCGGCCGGGGGTGTCGGGCTCGGGACGCGGTTCAGGCTTGGAGCCGGGATCGGGTCGCGCCGAACCAGGTCGCGGACGGCAGATCCTGCCGGCGAGCCTTGTGCCGCGCGGACAGATGCAAATGCCGGAGACGACCTTGCCACCGATGCAGACGACGGGGCGCGGCTTGGTCGGCGGAATAATCGGGCCCGGTGGACGCGAGGCGGGTGGCTTGGTGGCGGGCCGCGTTGGCGTGCGCGGCTCGGATTGCGCGGTGCGGAGCGGGGCTGCGGCGGTGTCGGCACGCGTGTGTGTGGCTGATGCGGCGGTCACCAGCGCGGCGAGCGCCGCCACGCAGACAAGCGCGACGTATGACGGGCGGCGTGCCATAGCGTCAGGGCCCCATCGGCAGCACGACGGCGACGAGCGCCGAGAGATCGCGGAGCTTGGCGATCTGCGCGGATTTCACCGCTTCGGACGCACCGGCTTCGGCGATGAGGACGACGAACAACCCGCCCGGCTTCGGGCCGTCGACGATCCGCATGTCGAGCGAGGCCAAAGCCGCTGCGACCGCATCGAGCCGCGCGTTCGACTGGAAGCGCACCAGCACCCGCGCGCCGTCCGCCGATTGAGACGCGCCACCGGATGCCGTCTCAAAGCCGCCTTGCGGGCGGTCGCGCATCAACCCGCCGATGATAGCGGTCTGCGCCAGCATCAGCACGACGGCGGCGGCTGCGGCCCAGCGGACGCCTGACGCGGTCGGTGCGCCGAAGAAGTCACGGACCGCGTCGATGGCAGCGGACCACACCGGCTTCGCGGCGGCCGCGGGCTTCGGTCCGCGAGCACGTTCGAGAAGACGGTCGGCGCTCAATGTGCGGGGCGGCACGATTTCGGAGTTGGTTCGCCAGGCGGCGTCGCGATCCTCCTCGACCAGCGCCAACTGACGGCGCATGGCGGGATCGTTCGTAAGGTATGCGTCGACCCGCGCGCGGCTCGCTGCATCGAGCTTGCCGGTCACATACCACGGCAGCAGGGCCTCGATCTCCTCGCGCTCAGATAGCGTGTCGCTCTCGTTTGTCATGGCCAGCCTCGATCGATGCCGGCTTCGATGAGAAGCTCGGACAGTTTCTTGCGCGCGTAGAACATGCGCGTCTTGACCGTCGCCTCGGGAATGCCGACGACCGCGCTCACCTCGGTCACCGACATTTCATGATAGTAAACCAGGTCGATGATCTCGCGATGCTCGCTGGAGAGCTTCGCCATGCAGCGGCGCATCGCCGCCGCCTTGTCCGCCTTCTGTGCTGCAACCTCGGGATCGTCGCTGTCGTCGGCGATGCTCTCTGCCACGCCATCGTCGAGGGCGCCTTCGCGGCGCTTGCGCATGTGGCTGGCGGCGAGGTTACGGGCGATCGTGAGCATCCAGGTCGAAACGGATGCGCGGGCTTCGAATGTGCGGGCATTGCGCCATACCTCCAGAAACACCCGGTTTGTCAGTTCCTCAGCCACCGCCTCGCTGTAGACCCGCCGCGTCAGAAACCGGAAAACCGGCGCATGATGCCGCGTGAACAGCAGCCGCAGGGCCGCCTCGTCCTGACGACCGATGCGCGCGACGAGATCGGCGTCGTCGCCGGGGGCGGTCATCGTGCCTCGCTCGAGTTGCGCCAGGAACACTGCATTCGACGCTCCATCCCGAAAAAAGGTTCAAACTGCAATTGCGTGTGCGTCCCGTCACTTTCCATTCCGCACTTCTACCAAGGATCGCGTAAACTTCGCAGACGGCTGCACGGCAGGGGGCGACCAGCCTCCACTCAGGGTAAACCGTAAATTCGGGCGAGCCGAACGAAGCCGGAGACCGGCACCATGATTTTTTTGAACCTTTTCCGATCCGGTGACGACCAAGAGACAGGAGCCATCGCAACGACGGCTCTCCAGTTGTCCACTCGTCCTCATAGGAGACCCCCCATGCGCCGTCGATCACCCGCGATCCGCGCAAGCGTTGTTGCCACGAGCCTCGCCACCGTCCTCGCAACGACGCTGATCGCCGCCCACCCCGCTCTCGCGCAAATGCCGGCCATCGATCGCGGTGACGCCGTCGTCACCGGTTTCCCCGGCATCGTGCCGTCGAAGATCCCGCCGGGACCCGGCCAGAACCCGCTCGATCACTTCTTCATCGACCTCGACGGTCCCTCCGCGCAGGTGCTGTCGCTGAGGTCGATGGCCGGGCCGGCCAGCGGCCAGCTCGCGGCCCCTGCGGCCAAGTTGCGCGTCAAAGCCGGACAGGTCGGGCAGGTGTTCGCGACTGCGCTTGCGCCCGGACAGGGTGCCGCCGACGTCCCGCTTGCCTATCTCGGCGCGACGTCGGCATACGGTCTTCACATCATTGATCCCGAAGGTGCAGGCCCCGGCGTCCCCAAGCGCCTCAAGATCGGCAAGCCCGGCGCGCAATGGATGCCCGGCATGTTCGGCACCGCCGCGGGAGGCGGCGCGGGCGCGATCTGGCGCATGGACGGCGCGACCGGCGCCGTCACGCTGTTTTCGAACCTCCCTGGAAACAGCGGCCCCGGCGTCGGCGATATCGTTGCCGATCCGGCGCGCGGGCAGGTGTTCGCATCCGATCTCGACAACGGCCTGATCCACCGCATCGGCGCCGACGGCACCGTGATCGACAGCTTCGACCACGGCATTGCCGGCCGTCCCGCAAAAGGCCAGCCGGTGGTCGTCGACGACGGCCGCAAGGCCGACATCAACGACCCGGCTTTCGACACCACCAGCCCCGCGACCTGGGGATACACCCAGCCTGAGCGCCGGGTTTGGGGCATGGCGCTGCGGGATGACCGCCTCTACTACGCCGTCGCGGGCGGCCTTGAAATTTGGTCGGTCGGCATCGCAGCCAACGGCGCGTTCGCAGGCGACCCGCGTTGGGAACTGGACGTCACCGGCCTCCCCGGCAGCGGCCCGATCACCGATCTGCTGTTCGACGCCGATGGCCGTCTCTTTCTCGCCCAGCGCGGCGAGGCACGCGGCAGCTATGATTTCTCGGTCTACGCCGAGCCGGCCAAGTCGCCCGTCCTTCGCTACCGCAAGGAAAGCCCGGATGATCCGGCAACGCCGAGCGTCTGGTCACTCGACCGCGCCGAGTATGCGATCGGCATGCAGCCCGAGCACCGTTTCGCGGCGGGCGGCATCGCTCTTGGCTATCGGCACGACCAGACCGGCGCGCTGCGCGGCGGCACCTGCGGCAGCACCATCTGGTCGACCGGCGACCGCCTCGCACAGAGCGTTGCTTCGATCGATGGCGCGCCTCATGTGTTCGACGTGCACGGCCTTCAGGGCAACGACGTTGCGCTGGTCCGCCCGCAGAACACGCCCCCCAGCGCGAGCTATTTCATCGACTACGACACCATCTCCGGTGACGCGGTGAAGGCCGGCCACGTCGGCGACGTCGAAATCTGGCAGCCGTGCGGCGCGGACTTCGCGGCACAGCAGGGCGGCTATCTGCCCCCCGGCTATCTGCCGCCGGGCAATATCCCGCCACCCGTCTTCCCCGATCCCGAATATCCGTTCAGCGCCAACCTCGAATTGCGCAAGTACTCGGCCGGCGCGTGTTTCCCCTGGGGCGGCGGTTGGGCCTGCCGCTACGACATCCGCATCCGCAATACGGGTCCGGACTTCTATTGGGCGCCGATCGTCGTGCGCGACCATCTGCCGGCGGCCCCTGCCGGCGCCCTGATGGGCTTCGCCAACACTCCGCCGTGGAACTGCTGGACCGCCGGCCCGTCGAACTACGGCTGCTGGCGGCCCGCGACGTTCCTCGCCCCCGGCGCAAGCGTTTGGCTGACCGCCTACGCTTGGGTGCCCAACTCGTATCCGCATTGCCACCTCCAGAACATCGCCGAGATCACCTGGGCGCCTGGCGGCAGCGTGTGGAACAGCGACCCGATCGATGACATCGACGACGCAACGGCGTTGATCCCGGCTCAGCAGTGCCCGCCCCCCGGCGGCAATACCAACCTGCGGTTGGAGAAGAAGTCCGATCCGCAGAATTGCCAGCCGTGGCAGCAGGACTTCCTCTGCCGCTATCACGTCACCGTCACCAACACCGGCCCCGGCGTCTACAACGGCCCCGTGGTTGTGCGTGAAGAGCCGCTGCCCGGCGCAACGGCGTTCTTCAGCTTCCCCTGGGCGTGCGTCCCGGCCGGCGGAGGATTTAACTGCACGCATCCAGCCGTCGTCCTCAACCCGGCACAGCAGTTGAACTTGTGGGTCGTGGCTCAGGTCACGAAGCCGCAAGCCGCCGCCACGGGCTGCTCGATCGAGAACAAGGCCCGTATTCTCGCAGCACCCGGCGGCAGCCCCGCCAACACGAACCCGGCCGACGATGCCGACGACGCGACGGCGTTTGCTCCGGCAGAGATCTGCTTGGTCGTCGCTCCTGCGCAATGCCCGGCGGGCTTCAACATGAAGGACGGCTCATGCGTGTCGAACCGCGTGTCGCCGCCGGCACCCCCGCGTCCGCCGGTCACACCGCCGGTCGTGGTGCCGCTGCCGCCGATCGACCCGCCGACACGCTGCACCGGCGATCTCGTCAGGGACCGCGAAGGCCGCTGCGTCTGCCCGGACGGCGAGATCCGTATCGGCTCGACCAACCAGTGCCGCCGCCCGACGACGCCCGACTGCACGGGTGGCCAGATCCGCGACGACGGCCGCTGCGTGTGCCCGTCGAGCCGCCCGGTCTGGGATGGCAAGATGTGCAAGGAGCGTGAGAAGCCCAAGGCCTGCATCGGCACGATGGTGCTCGTCGACGGCAAATGCGTATGCCCCAGCGGCATGATCCAGCGCGGCAACACCTGCGTGTCGCGACCGACCCCGCCGAAGCCGGAGACTTGCAAGGGCGGACAGGTGCGGGTCGGCAGCCAGTGCATCTGCCCGTCCGGAACGAAGTGGGAGCCGCGCAAGGGCAGCTGCGTGCGTCCGCCGGTCGTGACGACCTGCCCGCCAGGCAAGCGTGCTGTCGGCAAGGCCTGCCTGCCGATCGGCACCATCGGCAAGAAGCCCGACACGTTCAAGCCGCTGCCGATCCGGCCGTTGCCGAAGGGTGGCCAGAACCAGGGCCAGATCAAGCGGCCGATCAATCGCTGACCGGCACTGGCCTGAGTTGACACGCGATGGAGAGTGGCGGCCACGGCGCCGCCACTCTTTTTTTGATGGGCTGCGATCTCGGGCGCGGTTCTGCTCAGAACTCCGCGCGCCTTGACACCCAGTCAGGCACCCGCGACTGTCGCACGACGTTCTGGGTTTCAGTGATCCCATGCCCACCCGCGCAAGCGACGCGCTCCGCACAGCAAGGACCCGTCCGTCATGCCGCAACCGATCATTGCCGCACTCGTCTATGATTCAGGCTCTGGCGGAGCGGCCGACGTGCTGCTGGCCGAAACCACGCGTAAGCTTGGCCGGGACGGCTATCGTCTCGCCGGCGCGATCCAGCACAACACCAACGGTGCCGACGGCTGCTTGTGCGACATGACTCTCGAAATTCTCGGCAGCGGACGCCTCGTGTCGATTTCCGAGAAGCGCGGACCACTGGCGCGGGGCTGCCGCCTCGACACGTCGGCGCTCGAGGAAGTTGTCGGCCTCACTGGTAGCGCCATCGAACGCGGGGCGGATCTTCTCGTCGTCAACAAGTTCGGCAAGCGGGAGGTGGAAGGGCACGGGCTGCGTCAGGTGATCGAAGCAGCCGTTGGCCGCGGGATCCCCGTGCTGGTTGCCGTCAGCGCCAGCCATGTCGCCGCGTGGAACGAGTTCACCGGTGGTGTCGATACGCGCCTGCCGCTCGACCCCATGCGGGTCAATGCGTGGTGCGCCGACGTGCTCGCGCGCGTGGGTGCTCGCAGCGGCCCGCGCTAGGCAGGTCAGTTGACCGGCACCACGTCGACGCCGACGTCGACGGTGTGTTCGCCGCCACCGAGCAGCACGCCGCTGATCGGGCTCACGTCGTCGTAGTCGCGGCCGTGTGCAATCGTGATGTGCTCATCGGCGACGACGAGGCCGTTGGTCGGATCAAAATCGACCCAACCTGTTTCCGGCGACCAGACGGAGATCCACGCATGCGAGGCGTCCGCGCCCTGCATGCGCGGCTGCCCCGGCGGCGGCCGCGTCAGGATATAGCCGCTGACGTAGCGAACCGGCACGCGCAGGGCGCGCAGGCAGGCGATCGCGAGATGCGCGAAATCCTGACAGACGCCGCGACGCTGCTTGAACACCTGAAGGACCGGCGTCGAGAGATCGGTCGCGGTCGCATCGAAGGTGAAGTCATCGTAGATGCGCTGGTTCAGTTCTTCCGTCGCCTCCAGGACAGGACGGCCGGGCTTGAACGATTGCTCGGCATAGCCGGCGATTTCAAGAGACGGCGTCGTCAACCGCGAGGCGCAACGATACTGGATGACGTCGAGGTCGAGCCCCTGCCCCGGCATGCCCAGGCGCTCGTCGATGCGGTCCCACGGCAGGGACGCGGCGAGATCGAGACGGACAGGTGTTGCGGTTTCGATGGTACTTCGGGCGAGCAGGACGAGTTCCTTGTGCGTGACCTCGATGTCGAGGATCACGACCGGATTGCCGAAGGCGTCGACGCGATCGTAGCGCATCACCGGCGCCGGCTCGACGATCAGACTATGATGACGGACGGTTTGCCGCCCGACCTTGCGCGGCGACATGTGGATCATGTGCTGCGATTGCACTACGGGCCAAGTGTAGTGGTAGTGCGTCTTGTGGCTCACATCGAAGATCATGTCTTGGGCTCGATGCGGGTATGCACGCGATGCGGCGCATCGTCGGTCAGGTTGAAATAGTGCCGCGACACGGCGTTCGACAGGTCGGGGAGAAGATCGAGCTGCTCGTTCATCAGCCGCTCCAGAAGCTTGCCGTCGTGCTCACGCGCGATGGCCTCGACGTCCGCGAGGCGTATCGACGTCAGCAGCGACAGGATGATGCGGCGATCTTCCGACAGGCTGACGCCGCGCTTGCCGTGGGGCAGCGACTCCATGTGCCGCGACAGGGCGGCGAGCTGATAGGAGAGGCTGCGCGGGTTGGCTTCGTCGAGCAGAAGAAGATCGAGGACGAGCGACAGGATCGGATCGAGCCGATAGCGCGAGCGGTAGGTGATGAAGCTATCGGCGAGCTCGAGCAGCAGCAGCAGGCTGCTCGCCTCCTCGTCAGGATCGGGAACCGGAATGAAGAGCGTCAGGATCGCTTCGCTGAGATTATACGCCCGCTCCAACCGCCGGCCCATGTCGAGGAACGACCAGCCGAAGTTTCGCGTCATGTTCTCGTGCATCAGGCCGTTGAACGCGGCAATCGAGGCTAGCCCCTCGTCGAGATGATCGAGGACCGTCACCGGCTGATCGATCGCCAGCGACTTGACCCAAGTGTCGCCGGGACGAAACTTCGACAAGGTCTGCCACGCCTCGAGAGACAGCCGATCACGCGCGAGATGGGCGACCCGGTAGAGGCCTTCGAAGGTCCGTTCCAGCGTGCGGTGGCCCTTGGTGCCCGAAATCAACTGGGCGCAGAGGCGCTCGATCTCGACGTCGGCTGGCGGATGTTTGGGCGGTTCGCCATCGGGGCGATTCTTGGCGATAAGCACCGACAGGCACTTCCGCGCCGCCCGCCGCCCCGTCGCCGGACCGCCGTCTTCCTCGACGCGCCGCAGCGCGCCGCGCAGGACCCGCATCGTCCAATCGGCACGTTCGCTGTAACGGCCGAGCCAATAGAGATCGTCGGCGACGCGACTCTGGATGACACGCTGCGACCGCTCGACGCGCGCGGTTTCCAAGGTTGGCCGCCACAGCGAAACGTGCGGGCCCTGCTCGTCGTCCGACACCACCCACACGTCGCGGGTTTGCCCATCCGGCGCGCTCAATGCGACGGCCCGGTCGGGATCGATGGTCATCGCGAGACCGCTCGGCAATGCCTCGAAACCTGAAAGCGTGCGCGCGACGAACAGGCGGATCGCGAACGGGCGCGGCGAAAGCCCCATGCGCTCGTAGACCGGCGCATGGCTGAACCCGATCTTTTCCTCGGCCACGAGCCGTGCGCCATGCAGGCCGATCTCGCGGCGCAGAAGATCGAGTTCGGCACCCGACAGCGCCGCCGGATCCTGGCCCAGCGCGGCCTGTCCCGGCCGGCCGGTTCCCTCCTGGGTCTTGCGGATGACGAGGCCGTCGAGGTTATCGAGAACGTGCGCGCGGGCCGTCGCATCGCCGAGCCAGAAGCGCGGGGCGTCCGGCAGCATCAAGTCTTCGTCGAGCAATCGCGACGACAGCCGCGGCAGCAATCCGCCGAGCCCTCGGTTCTGTGCGAGAGCCGAACCGGAGGCGTTGAGGACGAGTTGCGGCGACTTGCGGCAGGCGCGCAGCAAACCGGCCGGCCCATCGAACCCGCTCGGATCGAGTTCGAGCGGGTCGATCGCGCGACCATCGACGCAGCGAACGATGAGATCGATCTCCTTCAGCCCCTCGAGGGTCTTCAGGTAGACTTGACTGCCTTTGGTGCGGAGATCGGAACCCTCGACCAGCAGATACCCGAGATAGCGCGCGAGATAGGCGTGCGAGAAGTAGTCGGCATGATGCGGGCCGGGCGTGAGAAGCGCGATGCGTGCATTGTCGCGGCCACTGCGAGCGGTGATCGCACTCTGCATGCTCTGGAAGAATGGCGCGAGCCGCGTGGCGTTGCATTGTTTGAAAATGTCGCCGGCGACGTGTGTGTGCACGACACGATTGGCGAGCGCGAAGCCGAGGCCGGCCAGCGTCTCTGTGTGATTGTCGATGATGCGCCAATGCCCATCCGAACCACGCGCGAGATCGGCGGCATAGAACTGCAGTCCGCCGGCATTCGGCAGCACACCCTGACACGGACGCAGGAACGAGCTGTCGGAGAACACGAGTTCGGGCGGGATCAAACCTTCCCGCATCAGCCGCTGTTCGCCATAGAGATCGTTGAGAATGGCGTCGAACAATCGCGCGCGCTGAACCAGCGCCTTCTCCAGCCACCTCCACTCGGCATCGGAAATGACGACCGGCGCGAGGTCGAGTTGCCAGCGCTGCGCCGGCCGGCTCGGGTCGGAGAAGATGTCGTAGGCGATGCCGGTTTCGCGCACGCGCCGATCCATCCGGATCGCTCGCGCATTGCGCTCGTCCTCGGATAAACTTCCGAGACCTTCGATCAACGGCCGCCAATGGGGCCGGATCGCGCCGTGAGCATCGAGCAACTCGTCGTAGCTGCCTCCGCCGGTCGGGCGGTAGCCGTGCAAGAGCGCTTCGGCTGTATGCGAAATGGACCGCGCCGTGTTCGTCATCCTTTCGCGGTCCCGCCCCTCAATCGATTACTCTGCCAAAGCCATCTTTACCGGCCGCGGCAGCTCGGGACGAATATCCTTCCGAATCGACCGCCCCGCAACCACGGCGTGTCTGACGCGGTAAATGAGCGCAGGCAAAAATCCGAATGCGGACCGGCGTTTGCCGTCTGGAGGTGCGGCGCTGTCAGTCCTTGCGTCGCATATCCAACGTCATCGGGTAGTCGACATTGATCCGAACCGGCTTCGGCGTCATCGGCCCAGCGGTGTGCCCGTGCGCCTCGAAGCGGGCCAATCGGCGGCCTTCCGCCTCGTAGGCGTTGACCGGAAACACCTCGAAGTTGCGCCCGCCGGGGTGGGCGACATGATAGCGGCAGCCGCCGAGCGACCGCGACGCCCATGTATCGACGAGGTCGAACGTCAGCGGCACATGCGGCGCGATCGTCGGATGCAGCGCCGACGGCGGGTCCCAAGCGCGGTAGCGCACACCTGACACCGCCTCTCCGGCCGTGCCCGTCGGCGTCAGCGGTAGGGTCCGGCCGTTGCAAGTGACCACGAAGCGATCGCCCGTCAAACCGCGTACTTTCACCTGCACGCGTTCGAGAGAGCTGTCGACATAGCGCGCGGTACCGCCTTGCGATCCTTCTTCGCCGAGGACGTGCCAGGGCTCGAGCGCTTGACGCAGTTCAATCTCGACATCGCGCGCTGCGATCTTACCAAGCCGCGGAAAGCGGAATTCATAGTGCGGGCGGAACCAGTCGAGTTCGATCGGCAGGCCGGCCGTGCGGACGTCGTCGATAATGCTGGCGAAGTCGCTCCAAAGGTAGTGTGGCAGCATGAACCGGTCGTGCAGACTGGTGCCCCAGCGGACGAGCTTTTGCCGGTAGGGCTTCTCCCAGAACATCACCACGAGGGCGCGGAGCAGGAGCTGCTGCGCGAGGCTCATGCGGGCATGCGGCGGCATCTCGAACGAGCGGAACTCGACAAGGCCAAGCCGGCCAGTCGGCCCGTCGGGCGAATAGAGCTTGTCGATACAGATCTCGGCGCGGTGCGTGTTGCCGGTGACGTCGATGAGGAGGTTCCGGAACAACCGGTCCACCAGCCACGGCGCGACCGTGCCAAGGCCCGGATCGGGAATTTCCGCGAGCGCGATCTCGAGTTCGTAGAGCGATTCGTGCCGCGCCTCGTCGACGCGCGGTGCCTGGCTGGTCGGGCCGATGAAGAGGCCGGAGAACAGGAACGAGAGTGACGGGTGGTTCTGCCAATAGGTGATGATCGACGCGAGCAGATCGGGACGGCGCAGGAACGGGCTGTCCTCCGGCGTCAGGCCGCCGAGGACGATGTGATTGCCGCCGCCGGTTCCGGTGTGACGACCGTCGAGCATGAACTTCTCGATGGAGAGCCGGGCGAGATGCGCTTCCTCATAAAGCGCGGTGGTGATACCGACCGCCTCATCCCACCCCGTCGACGGCTGCACATTGACCTCGATGACGCCGGGATCGGGTGTCACCTTGACGACGCTCAAGCGTGGATCGTAGGGCGGCGGGTAGCCTTCGATGTGTACCTTCAAGGCCGTTCGACGCGCGGTTTCCTCGATCACCGCGACGAGTGCCGCGTAATCCTCGGCGTCCTCGACCGGCGGCATGAACACGCAGACCTTGCCGCCGCGCGCCTCGACCACGAGGGCCGTACGGACAGGGCCTGGATCGTCGGCGGCATCGGCGCCGGCAGCCGATCCCAGCGCATCACGCGCCGCCAAAGCCGGCGTTGGAGCATACGGATCGCGAGGGGTGACGTTTGGCGCTTCGAGCGGATCGAGCCGGATGATCGACGACAGCGGCAGCCGATATCCGGCAGGCGAATCGCCGGGCACCAAAAACATCTGGTCGCGTTTCAACCGCCATCGCTCGGTCGCCCAACGACGCGGCTTACCCGGCACATTCCACACCTTGAGCGGCAGCACATAGGCAACCGGCGACGTGACGCCTTGGTCAAAAACGCGCATCACGCGCGCGCGCTCGGCGGGGTCGTCGAGCTTGTTCGTCGCCGCGATCTCGTCGACTGGAAGTTTCTGCTCGGCGAGGAGGAAGTGGGCCGCATCCTCGAACGCAGGCGCGGGACTGGAGGCAGGCAATCCAAGTTGACCGCACAGTGCCGCCGCGAACGTCTGTGCCTGTTCGGCGGTCGCCGTCGGCGGATCGGTCTCCAGCGCGAACAGCGCATGGTCTTTCCATAGCGGCTGTCCGTCGTTCCGCCAGTAGAGCCCGAACGCCCAGCGCGGCAATTGCTCTCCGGGATACCACTTGCCTTGTCCGTAGTGCAGCAGACTGCCGGGAGCGAAGCGCTTTTCGAGACGGCGGATGAGATCCTCGGCGAACCGGCGCTTGGTCGGGCCGACGGCGGCGGTGTTCCACTCCGCACCGTCCATATCGTCGGCGGCGACGAAGGTTGGTTCTCCACCCATGCTGAGCCGGACGTCGCCAGCGAGAAGCCGCTCGTCGATCACGCGGCCGGATTCGAGAATGCCGGTCCAGACGTCCTCGGTGTAGGGCTTGGTCACGCGCGGCGTTTCGCGGACGCGCGTCACAGCCATCTTGAAATCGAAAGTCACTTGCGCCGGGCCATGCTGGCCGGTGATCGGCGCCGCGCTGACGGGATGTGGCGTGGCCGCGAGGGGAATGTGTCCTTCGCCAGCCAGCAGACCCGATGTCGGATCGAGACCGATCCAACCGGCGCCGGGGAGATAGACCTCGGTCCAGGCATGGAGGTCGGTGAAGTCGACGCTGGTGCCGACCGGGCCATCGAGCGACTTCACGTCGGGCGTGAGCTGGATCAGATATCCCGATACGAAGCGCGCGGCGAGGCCAAGATGACGGAGGACCTGCACCAGCAGCCACGCGCTGTCACGGCACGAACCTGCCGCCGTCGAAAGTGTCTCCTCGGGTGTCTGCACACCCGGTTCCATGCGGATCAGATAGCGGACGTCGCCTTGCAGCATCCGGTTCAGGTCGCAGAGAAAGTCGATCGTTGTTTTCCCGCGGCGATCGATGCGATCGAGATAGGATTTGAGCAGCGGTCCAGGCGTCTGCGGCTCGAGATAGGGACCAAGTTCCTTCTCGAGGGTCGGTCCATACGCGAACGGCCACGTCGTGGCACTCTCCTCGACGAAGAAATCGAACGGATTGATTACGGCCATGTCCGCGACGACATCGACGGTCACGGCGAAGATTTCGGTCTCCTCGGGCATCACGATGCGAGCAAGAAAATTGCCGAACGGATCTTGCTGCCAATTGATGAAGTGCGCTTCAGGCACGACTTTAAGGGAGTAACTCAAAATGGGGGTGCGGCAGTGCGGAGCCGGCCGCAAGCGGATGACTTGCGGTCCCATCATGATGCGCCGATCGTAGCGGTAGGTGGTCTCGTGGGTGAGTGCGACGTGCAGCGCCATGTCTCTCTCGGATCCTGAAATGCAGCAGAGGCAGCAGGCCGGACCCGGGCCGACCGGGAATCCGCAGCCCCTCTTGCGTTATCTGCTTGGCTGCCGGCGGACAAGCGCGTGCACCGCAACAGGCGACAGGTAACGCCATAAGTGCACAATAGTTCGGCGCGCTGGTGGAATTTCGAGCGCGTCCTGCGCAGAATTCCGGCAAACCGAACGGCGCTATGGGCTAGAAATGCGGCGTCGACTATCCCGACCGATCTGGCTGCCGGTAAGCTATGGTCGCCTGCTGAGATCACCGCGCCAGGAGCCGCCACCAAGGGATGAAGAACTTCTCGTGCACGAGCTGCGGCCACAAGATCTACTTCGAGAACGCGCTTTGCCTCACATGCAGCCACGCCCTCGGCTTCGACGCCGGTGAATTGTCCCTGATCGCCATGGCTGCCGATGCCGGCGACTCCGCGCTCTATCACCGCGTCGGCACGGGCCAGTCGAAAATCGGGCTCGAGGGACAGGTGCGATATTGCGCGAACGCGAGTTATGGCGTGTGCAACTGGCTGACGCCGGCCCACGACGCGTCGCGGTTCTGCCCGGCGTGCGATCTCAATCGGACCATTCCGAATCTGTCGGAACCCGGAAGCCTCGCCGCATGGCGAGATCTGGAGCACGCGAAGAAGCGCCTCGTCTATTCACTGCTTCGCTTCGGACTGCCGCTCGATTCGGGCACAACCGGGAGCGGCCGGCTGACCTTCGACTTCGCGCGCAACACAACCATCGGCCATCTCGATGGTGTCATCAGCATCGACATCATGGAAGCCGACGCCGTCGAGCGTGAGCGGCAGCGCCTGCTTTTTGGCGAGCCATACCGCTCGCTGCTCGGACATCTCCGTCACGAAAGCGGGCACTTCTTCTGGAAGGTGCTCGTCGAGGACGCCGGACGGCACGATAATTTTCGCGCGATCTTTGGCGATGAGCGTCAGGATTACTCGCTCGCTCTCGACCGGCATCACGGCATGGGTCCGCCGCACGATTGGCAGGCGCGGCACGTTTCGGCCTATGCCAGCTCGCATCCGTGGGAAGACTGGGCGGAGACATGGGCGCACTATCTGCACATGGTCGATGCGCTCGATACCGCGGAGGCGGAGGGCATGGAGCCGCGCGCCAACGCCATCAGCTTCGGCGCGACGTGGCCGTTCCAGCGCAACGACATCTACCGCGACGAGACGTTCGACGCGTTGATGACAAGGTGGGTGCCGCTGACGATCGCGATGAACAGCATGAGCCGAAGCCTCGGGCATCACGATTTCTATCCGTTCGTGATCACCGACGCTTCGACCCATAAGCTCGCCTTCGTCCATACGGTGATCCGCGAGGGCCGGCGCGGATGAAGGACGGCGCGTGTCCAGTGTGCCGCGCGCCCGGATTGCGCCCGTTTTTGACTGTGGCGAAACGAGACTATGCGCGTTGTGACGCGTGTCTCGCTACACTTCTCGACCGCACACATTGGCTCGACGTCACGAACGAGCACGCACACTATCGGCTTCACGAGAACGACGCCGGCGACGCACGCTATCGCGTTTTCCTGTCCCGCTTTGTCGGCCCCTTCCTGGAGCGTCTCACGCCCGGCTCCCTGATCCTCGATTATGGCTGCGGACCTGGGCCGGCACTTGCCGCCATGCTCGACGATGCGGGTCACACCACGCGTCTCTTCGATCCGTTTTTCAGACCCGATGCCACGGCTCTCGAAATGCGATATGACGCCATCGCCTGCACCGAGACGGCAGAGCACTTTCATGCGCCCGCCGACGAATTCGATCGCCTCGGCGCGATGCTGCGCCCGGGCGGCTGGCTCGGGGTGATGACTTGCTTCCAAACCGACGACAGCCGCTTCCCCGCGTGGCACTACCGGACCGACCCGACACACGTCGTCTTCTACCGCGAAGCGACATTGCGGCATGTCGCAGAGCAACGCGGGTGGCACTTCGAATGCCCCAGGAAAGACGTCGCGTTCATGCGCCGCCCGACGACCGTGTGAGGCCATTGATCCAGCAGATTTCATTCGGTTACTACCGGCCGCCCTTGCCGAGACCGAGCGCCAATGCGACTTGCCGCGCAATGTCGCGATAGGCCTTGGCGGCGGGCTCGTCCGGCGCCGTAACGGTGACCGGCATTCCCGCATCGGACCTTTCGCGCACGACGGGATCGAGAGGAACCTCGCCCAGAAACGGAACTCCGAGTTTCTCGGCCTCCGCGCGGGCGCCGCCGTGTGCGAAGATGTGGTGCCTCTTGCCGCACTCGTCGCAGATAAAGTAGCTCATGTTCTCGACGACGCCCAGAAGCGGCACGCCGACGTCACGAAACATCGCGATGCCGCGCCGGGCATCAATCAGGGACAAGTCCTGCGGCGTCGACACGATCACCGCACCGGACAGCGGCGTATTCTGCGCGAGGGTGAGTTGGGCGTCGCCTGTCCCCGGCGGCATGTCGACGACAAGCACGTCGAGATCTCCCCAAGCGACGTCGCGCAGCATCTGGGTGATCGCCGACGCCACCATCGGTCCGCGCCAGATCATTGCCCGTTCCGTGTCGACCACGAAACCGATCGACATCACCTTGACGCCGTAGGCGTCGAGCGGCACGAGCGTGCGGCCCTCGGCGATGCGCGGCTGACCCTTGAGCGCGAACAGCTTAGGCATCGACGGGCCATAAATATCGGCGTCGAGGACACCGACCTTTAGGCCCATCGCCGCCAATCCGAGTGCGAGATTGCAGGCTGTGGTCGATTTACCTACGCCCCCCTTGCCGGACGCGACCGCCACGATCCGCCGAACGTTGGCCAACGCCGGAATTCCGCGCGGGCTCGCCGGAGCCGCCGCGGCGCGGGCTTGTGCCGATCCCCCGCTCGCGACAGGGGCGGACGCTGGCGCCCGCTCGGCGGTGAGCGTGACCATGACCGTGGTCACGCCGTCGAGGTCCTGGAGCGACTCCTGCGCCGACTTGCGAACGGGCTCCCAGCGGATCGCGTCCGCTCCATGGATCGCGAGCGAAACCATGACGCGGCCTCCGGCGACCGATACGCCATCCTCGCCAGCGCGATCGGCCAGCGTGCCGCCGCCGAATGGTGCTTCGATTTCCGCCAACAATGCTAAGATGTCGCTACGAGTGACCGTCATATGGTGTTCCAGTCTCGACGAACGGCCATGCCGTCTCGCCGGAAAAAATGCGCCGCCAGTGGCTTTACGCCAGCCCGCTGAACGGCTTATCTATTGGCAATGAACGAAGAAGAAGCTCAAGGGGAAACGTCGTCATGAAAGCTTTCCTGCTCGCTGTGATTTTCGTCGTTGGTATCGGGTTCGCATCATCGATCGTTCTCGAAACTTATCAACGCACCGCACAGAATACCTACGTCGGCTCCGGCGCACGCCCCTGACGCCCCGTCTGGTGGGATTGTCGTCGGGTGTTCTCATTTGGCCCGCCGCGCGGCATGACCGTTGTTATGCGGCACGACGTTCGCGGACATCTGCGCGCGGCGCACCCGTCTAAGCAGGCCAAGCCGCCGGCGCCATGAAATTGGGCCGCTCCAGACGATGGAGCGGCCCTTTCATTTTCGGCCACACGTTCAGCGAACGGACCGGCGCGCAACCGGTGACTGGCGATCGCGCGCGGTCGTTCGCGTTACTCGGCAGGTGCCGGGCGTCCATCAGACGACTTGGAGAGGACTTTCTCGGCCCAGATCGAGTGATGTTCGCGCGCCCAGTTCTGATCGACTTCGCCCGAGCCCATGGCGTCGAACGCGCCTTCCATACCGACCGAGCCGATATAGATGTGCGCCATGATCAAGGCTGTGAGAAGCAGCCCGAGGAAGGCGTGCCAGACGTTCGCCCACTGCATATCGAAAATCGTGGTCGAGAACTGGAATGGGAACATCAGCATGTAGCCGGTGAACGCGATGGCACCGCCGACCAGGATGACAGACCAGAAGATGAGCTTCTGTCCGCCGTTGAAGCGTCCCGCGGGCGGATGCCCGAGGCCGATCAGGCCGCCGCCCTGCAGAAACCAGCGGATGTCCCGAAGTGCGGGGAAGTTGTCCTTGACCCACAACAGGAGCATGAGCACGAGACCCAGCGCGAAGGCGAAGCTCACGTAATTGTGGACGAACTTGCCCATTTCGCTCAGCGACGTGAAGGCGGCGGGCCCAACGACCGGAAGCACGAAGCCGCGGCCGAACGTGATGTTGAGCCCGGTCAGAGCCAGCAAGATGAAGGATGTGGCGGTCAACCAGTGTGCGAAACGATCGACAAAGCCGAAGCGCGTGATCGTCCGTCCGGATGGACCACCTGAGATTCTCACCTTGCCCCGCACGAGGTAGAAGACGACCAGCAAGCCGAGCATCCCGAGGATCGCGAGGCCGCCGGTACGTGCGCTGGCATCGCGTTGTTCGCGGAACACGCGGCCGTCAGGTTGTTCGAGGCGCGAGGCGCGCGCATCCGGGATCGAGGACCGTCCGCTGATCCCTTGCCCAGGCCGCAGCGCATCCAGCAACTGCTTTTCATTAACTGCGCTCGCTGTCGGGTTGACCGCTCCGGGCTGACCTTGAGCCGTGACGGCGGCTGGCGTCGCGACCAGAAGTGCGATGACGAGCGCTCCGAGCGCGGCCATGTGTGTGCCGAACCGGCGGACGGCGCGGACCCCATCGGCATACGTCACATTCTTTTTCATGTTCTTCCTCCCTGCCCCGGCGCCACGGTGTGTCGGCCGGGTTGGCGTCGATCACGGATACCGCTGCTGCTGATTGCGAGATGCAGCGGCGCCGACGAGATTCGATAAACCAGTCGCGAAACAGGCAGGCCGAGCCGTGGCCTCGAAGCCACGGCCCGAACGCCATCAAGTCGCGATCGACTCCTTGTAGGCCGTCTTCCAGCCCCAGGCGCCCGACCCGTAGCCGCGCTTGGCCACACGCTCCTTGTAGATCTGGGCGATGATTTCACCATCGCCTGCGAGGAGCGCCTTGGTCGAACACATCTCAGCGCAGAGCGGCAGCTTTCCTTCCGCCAGACGATTGGCCCCGTAAGACACACGCTCGGCGGCCGTATTGTCGGCTTCCGGACCGCCAGCACAGTACGTGCACTTGTCCATCTTGCCGCGGCTGCCGAAGTTGCCGGTCTTGGGATACTGCGGCGCGCCGAACGGACAGGCGTAGAAGCAGTAGCCGCAGCCGATGCACAGCTCCTTCGAGTGGAGCACGACGGCATCCTCGGTCGTATAGAAGCAATCGACCGGACAGACCGCGGCGCACGGCGCATCCGTGCAATGCATGCAGGCCATCGAGACCGACCGCTCACCGAGCTTGCCGTCATTGATGGTCACGACGCGCCTGCGGTTGATGCCCCAGGGTACGTCATTCTCGTTCTTGCAGGCCGTGACGCAGGCATTGCACTCGATGCAACGGTCGGCGTCACACAGGAATTTCATTCGAGCCATGAGCTATCCTCCCGTCACGCCGCTTTGATCTGGCAAAGGGTGACTTTGCCTTCATGCATTGCCGTTACCGGATCGAAACCGTACGTGGTGACGATGTTGACCGATTCACCCAGCACGATCGGATCGGTACCGGCCGGATAGTTTTTGCGCTGGTCCTCGCCTTGGAACCAACCGCCGAAGTGGAATGGCATGAAGGCGACGCCCTTGCCGACCCGCTCCGTCACCAAGGCTTTGACCTTGGCCTTTGAGCCCGACTCCGGCCCCATGACCCACACCCACTGACCCTCGGCGATACCGCGAGCCTGCGCGTCGATGGGATTGATCTCGACGAACATGTCTTGTTGAAGCTCGGCGAGCCACTTGTTCGACCGCGTCTCCTCGCCGCCACCTTCGTACTCGACCAGTCGACCCGAGGTCAGAATGATCGGGAACTCCTTGGCGACACCCTTGTCGACCGCCGCCTTCTGGACGGTGAAGCCGATGTTGGGAACACGGAAGCTCTTGAAGTCCGGCCGGGTCGGATACTTGGCGACCAGATCGGCGCGCGGCGTATAGATCGGTTCGCGGTGCGTCGGGATCGGATCGGGAAGGTTCCAGGCCACGGCGCGGGCTTTCGAATTGCCGTACGGCGAACATCCGTGCGCGATCGCGACACGCTGGATGCCGCCCGAGAAATCGATCGCCCAAGACACCTTGCCCGGCTCGTTGCCGCCGATCCTCATGATCGTCGCCAACTCTTCGGAGGACAGATCCTTGTCCCAGCCGAGCTTCTGCAGCACGGCGTAGGTGAACTCGGGATAGCCGTCCTTCAGCTCGCTGTCCTTGGAATATGAGCCCTCGGCCAGCATGTTCTGCTTGATCTCGGTCTCGGTCTCCTTGCCTTCTGCGTCCTTCACCTTTGTCTTGATGACACGCTCGACGCCGAAGCGGGCTCGGAACGTGCCGCCGCCGTCCTTCACTGCAAGGTTGGTGTTGTAGAGCAGCGGTGTGCCCGGATGCTTGTGAGCCGGCGTTCCCCAGCATGGCCACGGCAATCCGTAATAGTCGCCTTTGACCTCTTCCGGCGCGTCGGCCTTGGCTCGCAGCGTCACGATGTCGAAGGCGCCCTGGTTCTTCATGTGCGCCTTGAGCCGCTCCGGAGACTGTCCGCAGTAGCCCGTGGAGAAGCCGCCGCGATTGATCTCGCGGAGGATCGACTCAGCCTCCGGCTCGTCGCCGAACTTGCCCTTCACCAGCTTGATATTCTTGAACATCTTGTCGGCGAAGCCGAGCCGTTTGGCCATCTCGTACATGACCCAGTTGTCGATCGCGCACTCGAAGATCGGCTCGACGACCTTCTCGCCCCATTGCAGCGAACGATTGGAAGCCGTGCGCGAGCCATCCTGCTCGAGCGACGTGGCGATCGGCAATAGATAGGTGCCGTTCTTGCGGCCGCCGAGCGAGACGAAGTTCGTCGGATGCGGATCAGCGACCACGAGCAGTTCGAGCGCGGCAAGTCCTTTCGTCATCTCCGGCATGCGCGGCACGGTGTTGCCGCCGTGACCGAACACGATCGCTGCCTTGACGTTGTCCTTCTGATCGACCTGATCCTTCGGCAACGTCACGGCATCGAACCAGCGGGTCGACGGAATGCCCGGCATCGTGCGGTAGTTGATCTTCTTGCCGTCGGCTGCATCCTTCTTGTCGAACCGGCTGTCGAGCCAATCGAAGTCGACTTCCCACACGCGCGACCAATGCTTCCACGCGCCGTCGTCGAGGCCGTAGTAGAGCGGCAGGGTCGCGATATCGACGCCGAGATCGGTGGCGCCTTGCACGTTGCAGTGGCCGCGGAAGATGTTGGCGCCCGTGCCCGGCGCGCCGACGTTGCCGGTGGCCAGAAGCAGGATGCACGAGGCGCGCACGTTGGCCGTGCCGACCGTGTGCTGGGTCTGACCCATGCACCAGATCAAGGTTGACGGCTTCTGCTTGGCAAACATCTCGGCGACGCGCTTCATCTGCTCGCCGGGAACGCCGGTGATGTCCTCGACCGTCTTGGGGTCGTACTTCTTCACCTCAGCCCGTATCTCGTCCATGCCGTTGACGCGGGCCTTGATGAAATCCTTGTCCTCCCAGCCGTTCTCGAAGATGTGCCAAAGCATGCCCCACAGCACCGCGATGTCGGTGCCGGAGCGGATGCGCACGAATTCGGTCGCGTGCGCCGCGGTGCGCGTCATGCGCGGATCGATGACGATCAGGTTGGCGCGGTTGATCTCCTTGCCCGTCAACACATGCTGCAACGAGACCGGATGCGCTTCGGCGGGATTGCCGCCCATGATGATGGCGGTCTTGGAGTTTCGGATGTCGTTGTAGGAGTTGGTCTGCGCGCCGTAGCCCCATGTGTTGGCAACGCCGGCCACCGTGGTCGAATGGCAGATGCGGGCCTGATGGTCGACCGAGTTGGTGCCCCAGAATGCCGCGAACTTGCGGAACAGGTAGGCGCTCTCGTTGGTGAACTTAGCCGACCCGAGATACCAGACCGACTCCGGGCCGGACTTCTCGCGGATCTCCGTCATCTTCTTGGTGATTTCGTCGAGTGCCGTGGCCCACGACAGCTTCTGCCACTGACCATCGACGAGCTTCATCGGATACTTGAGCCTGCGGTCGCCGTGCACGACCTCGCGGATCGCCGCGCCTTTGGCGCAGTGCGTGCCCCGGTTGATCGGGCTATCCCATGCTGGCTCCTGACCGACCCATACGCCGCTTTGAACCTCGGCGAGCACCGTGCAACCGACCGAGCAGTGCGTGCAGACGTTCTTTTTTATAGTCACAGCGCCACCGGCAGCACCGGCTGCGGGCGATGCCGCCTTGGCAGTGCCGATCGTGCCGGCACCCAGGGCCGAGACGCCGGCAAGACCGCCGACGGCGAGGCCCGACCGGACGAGGAAACTGCGGCGATCGAGTGTGGCAGACGAACTGCCGGCGTCGCTGACGGTGAGCCGCGACGCACGCGCTTTCGCGTTCTGACGTTTGATGAGCACGTTAGGTCCTCCGAGTTCGATCAGTACCGGTTGGTGCGATAGTAGGCCTTCACGTGGTCGCTCTCCTGGTACCGCTTCTTCTTTTTGTCATTGGCACTTTCGCTCGCGGCGGTGGGCGTGATGCCGGCGCTGACGGCGACGGCAACCGTGGCGGCCCCGGCCGTGCCCGTTCCCAATGCCTTCAGGAAATCACGTCGATCGAGCCTTGCCTTGGATTTCGCTTCGCTCATCGTTTGCTCCTCCAGTGTCGTCATCTGTTCTACAAATCGTTTCGTTCGCTATCCGACATGCGGCAAGCGACCGCTCACGCTGCAAATCCCAACAGTTGCGTTTCAATCTCGATCCAGGTGGTGCCCATCTCGGCAACCGCCTTGTAGAAATCAGCGCTTTCCGCAACCGCCATGTCGGCGAACAAGCGCAGCGCCCAAGGCTTCAAATGCCGCTCGAAAAATGCATCCGCCTGTGCGGCGCCGCCGGGGATGCTGCCACCCGCCAGACCCGACATGACCTCGAGCAATGTCGCGATATGATCCTCGGGTTCGAACACGCCCTGCCGCCGCTCGACGCCGAGCCGCGCTAAGTCGTCGCGCACGCGAGCCAATGGCCGCTCGTTCAGGAACCCGGTCTTATAGAACGACAGATAGGGCAACAGTTCGCCACGCCCGACGCCGACGAACAGGTTGAAGTATTCGCGCCCTGCCGTGGCCTCGGTGGCCCTCTGTGCCGCTTCCGCGAGTTGGATATGCGCCAAGCCAAGCGGCGTCGCGTCACCTGTGACGCCTGCGAGTTCGTCGAGCAGCTTCTGTCCGGGCGGCTTGGACAGCAAAGTCGCAAGCAACAGATACTCGCGCGCCCTGGCCGTAGCCAAGCCGTCGGGGGCAGCGACCACGCGATCAGCTTGGAACAGATCTGGCCGAAGCAGCGCGCGCGCGACACCCGTCGCGGCTTCGACGGCGGCCACTCGATCGGCTGGCACCCGGCTCCAGCCGGAAACGGACGGTTGAGAGATCCCAAGCTTGCGCGCCAAAGGACCGACGCCCCCCGCTGCCTCGATGGCCAGCGTGACGCCGCGGTCGCGTGCATCCTCCCTTTGCGTCTGGGTCATTGCAGGGTCGCCCAGTTGCCGATTTGCGTACATTTGTCGCAACGCTATCATGTCACAGGGCCATAGGAAGACCCTATCAGGGAGCCCCATACGAAAGTCGTACGCGGGGAGTCGGGTATCGCCGCAACGCAGCAATTGCCGCAGCGAATGATGGCGAGAATAATTCGGTAGTATCAGTATGTTATCATCAAACCGGCAGTGCCCCGCCGTGCCGCCGACGCGGCGGCGGTGCAACATCGTCCGGAGAAGGCGCAGGCCCATCCGCCACCGCGAAAATGGTCGTCATGACGTTGTCCGAACCACCGGAATTGGACGCAGCGACGCTCATCGACTGCTCCGGTTCCGCCGGCTCGGCAATCCCACCGACCCCAGTCGCGCCGGGCGAATACTGATCTATATCAGTCTGATCTGCATCATTTTGATCGCCGTCGGTCACGTCGCGTTCACCCGATGCGTCGGCCACCGCGTCTGTCGCGTCCTCCGCCCCGGCGGTTTGCTGATCGTCGGGTTGTGGATCCTTCTCGGCGGGCTTCCACCGCCCAGTCGCTTGCGCCAGAAGTGCTTCCATATCAGTGCCGGCGGGCAGCGGACCGAAGCCGGGCACGCCGTTGGGGTCGTTCCAGTCGTACTGGTTCTCTGCCATCTCGATAAAATCGCGAATCGCGGGGTCGAGCGTCCACATCCGGCGCATGGCCAGCCGCCGCAACTCCTCCGGTACCCGCTTGTGGAGGAACGCCGTGATGTCGCTGTCCGGCTGAAGATCCTCGACCGAAGGCAGCGGTAAGTCTGCCTGGTCGTCCACGCTCGCTAAATCTTTATCGTCCGCATCTTGGCCTGGCTCAGCCACTCGCGGCGCCGCTACTGCCGGCTGTCCGTCGGCATCGGTTTCCTGCCGTTTGAGCCGCGCCCAGCGCGCGACGAAGCCCTCGCCCGGCCGCGCGTCGTCTTCGTGATCGCCCTCGGGTTTACGACTCATGATCCGTTATCCTCGCCGCCCGGCCCCGTCTTGCGGTTGGGCCCCTCGCCAGGCCTCCACCTCACATCAGGCTCAGCGCGATCGCGCCTGCGTTTGATGATCGGACGCTCGACATGATTGGCGACAATAAAGGCGGCGATCTCGGCCGCCACTTCGGCCGGCATGGCGATTATCTCGACGGTATCGGTTCCAGCCTCGGTCAGCGCCTCGCCCTCGGCAGGGTCGGCGGTGACGGCGGCAACCTCGATCGGAGGCTCCGAGCCCGTCTCACGAAGTGCCACCCAGAGCAGCGCCTCACCCGATTCGAGGTTGCCGCGATAGTTGGCCGTGTCGGTGGAGAAGAGACGGATCGACTGCGCACCAACATAGAACCGGCTTGTCTTGGCGTTGCCGCCTAGCGGCGTCCAGGGCGCCACGTCGGGCGCCACCGGGAAAACCGCGACCGGCCGCCACGCATAGGGCGTGCCGTTGAACGCCGACCACGCATTCTCGATCTGCCGGCGTTCCACCACCAACCCAACCACGACGGCTTCTTCGATCATCATGCCCTCTCAGCCGGCCGGCGCCGCCGCGGCGAGCGGCAGTCCAGTTATCAGATTTTGCGGCTTCAGCCTGACGACACGGTTCGGCGACATCCCAAGAATGAGGATGACCGGCGCGCCGCGCGCCCGCTCGACGACATCCGAGGAATCCGCGAACGTCAGAGCAAACAGCGCAACGATGCGGTTGCGCCCATCCTCCGGCGGTTCCTCGCCTTTCCAAAGCGCGTTACCGATCGCAGTGCCGTCCTGGTCGAGCCCGACGAACCACCGCCAGTCCGCCGTTTCGACCCGATCCACCGGCACGATCGCGACTTTTGCACCAGTGAGGTGGCCAATCCACCGTTCGAGCACCCGCGCCAGCGCCGCTCGGCCCGGACCGCCCGCGCGGAAGTCGAGCACGATGTCGAATGCGTCGCTGCGATCGAAGTATTCTGCGGCATTGTCGGCGGTCATGATGTCGAGATCACGCGAGCGGGCATCTGCGAACACAGCGAGCAACGGCGACTGATGACTGATCGACGTGCTGTCGCCAATCAATTCCTCATCGGCGAGCAGCGGCACCTCATCGCGCACCGACAATCGTTGCGGCCGGAACATCAACTCCGCCGCGCGCAACGTGAAGGGATCCGTCTCGCCGTCGAGGACATTGCGCAGAACGAGGTGTGCAAGCTGGTTCAGGAATAGCGCCGGCGTCGTGACCTTTTGCGACCGGAAGATCGTCACGTAGGCCCGTTCGATCGTGCCGGCGGCAGCGACATGATCGCGGAACTCGATCAAATGCCGCCAGTTCTCGCGCGCATCCTTATCCGCGATGTCGCGGACTTCGGCCTGAGGCACGGGCGCGCGTGGATCGCGCAGCAGCCGCGCGTGAATCGAGCGCTCGACGAGGCAGGCATCGTCGGGCGGCACGATTTCCGGCCGCGCCAGATAAGCCTTTATGAAAGCGTCGGTCACCGCGAGCCGGCCATCGGCATCGTGATCGAGCAGATGGTGCCCGCTCGACAGCCAGAAATCCTTGCGCTCCGGGTCAGCCTCACGCCCGCCGCCGGTCACCGGCATCGCCATGTTCACTCCTTCGCCACTGCGGCGTCTCTGGCCTCGACGAGACCCGCCAAATCGAGTTCTCCGTCCGCCTCCGTCTCGGGTGCGCCGTCGTCATCGACGATCGAAAAGGCTCCCGAACTGCACGGCATGCTCGAGCCCCGCAACGCATCACCCGCCGCGCGGAACGTGCGAAACTGCTCCGATATCGCGCCGTCCGGCATCGCCTTCCTCTGCAGCGCCACCAGCGTCTGCGGCGGATGCGCGGCCAGTTCCTCGGCGTAACGCAACTCATCGTCTGCCGCCGCACGCGCGGCGTCGAGATCCGGCGCGCCATGCTCGGCCACGAGATGCCGCGCCAGCGCCTCGACGGCCGCAGCACGCTCAGCTTCGGTCGCCTCCGAAACCACCGCCAGGGTCGACCATCCGAAGCTGTCGAGCCCCAGGAAGCCGGCACGGAACGCCTGCCGGGGACGGCCCGCCAACGCGCCGGCATCGACGTCCCAGAAGGCGAAGGTCCCGGGAACCGCCCATTCTCCAGGCGTCGCCGCGCGTTCGAAAATGAACGTATCCGACGCGTCCAACCTGATCGTGCGCAAGAGCTTTCGAAGCGATGTCATGGCGTCGCGGCTTTCCAAATTTGCGGGCGGCCTAAATCCAAGGATCACCTGAACTCGGATCGCGCCAGCGCGGCGCACCAAGCGCGGCCAACAAGCTTAGCCGCGCGATCTCCTCGCGTCGATCGACCCCGCACTCGACGAGATCACCATTGCTGGCGATGACGCGATGCCGCGCGCGGTCTGGCGGCAACCGGCCCAGATACGCCCGCGCAACATCATCGAAACCGTTTTCCCGCCATCCGTCCAGTTGCAGAAGTAGATACCGGCAGAAACTCGCCATCAGTGATCGGCTGTCGATCTGCTCGATGCCTTCGATCTCGAGACTCGTCCCTTCGCG
Organism: Hyphomicrobium sp.; assembly: GCA_022843145.1. Taxonomy (GTDB): domain Bacteria; phylum Pseudomonadota; class Alphaproteobacteria; order Rhizobiales; family Hyphomicrobiaceae; genus JAKAML01. The sequence continues at coordinate 20,961 of JALHOF010000003.1, read as the reverse complement.
CGTGATTACGTCGTAGGGGTTGATGGCGCCGCCCGTGAGCGGCAGCGCGACACGTATCGACACCGCGGCCGCCAGCCAGTCCGGATGCCCGGCTTCGTCCGCTCCATCCGGCCACGCCAGCCGAATACCACCGATCACCCCGCCATCGACCCGGATCGTATCCGGCCATTCGAACGTAACGGGCTTCTCCGGCGGCAGAACCGCGCCCAAGGCATCGCCCATGGCGTTCATTACGGCATAAGCCACCCGGCGCGCGCCAGACAGGGGTTCGTCCGGTTCGAGCACCAGCGCCAACTCGAGAAGATCGAACCGGCCGACGTGCACGAGCGTGCCCGCTCCCGACGAGGCGGCAATCGCCACAGCATGAGCAAGCGCATCCTTGGATTCCCGCAGCGCCACGACGTCGAAGCCTGGCGGGAGGTCGAAGTCTGCGCGCGGCAGCGTCCGCCTTCTGTCGTCCATTGACCGCACGATTGGGTACCGCTCTTCGTGAAACCGCCGCCAAACCATTGGCCAGTCGGGCAATGAGCGTCAAGCGATACCGCTTCTCGCGGCCCCGTGATCATGCTGCAATGAAAGAGAGGCAGGTCGAACTCTTCGGCAGTCTATTGTAAGAGACAGCTATTGTATGAAGCAGTTTCCGGTCCGGACCCGACAGGTCCAGCCGGACGCGCTCTGAGACCACGCGCCATCCCGATGATGAAAGGTTGCCATGGCCGGTTCGCCCACGAAGATCATCCTCTGCAGTTGCGAGGATACCATGACGCTCGATACGGCCGGCGTCCGCAAGGCCATGCCCGATGCAACGGTGTCGGCGGCCCGTCATCTGTGCGGCCCCGAGATGGGGCGCTTCAGAGCCGCCGCCGCCGATGGCGAGGTCATCGTCTGCTGTACGCAAGAGGCCGTTCGCTTTCGTGACGCCGCCGAGGACGACGGACTGGCCGCGGATCTTAAGTTTGTCAATGTCCGCGAGACCGCAGGTTGGTCATCGGAAGGGCGCAACGCCGGTCCAAAGATGGCTGCGTTGATCGCCGAGGCCGCCGTCGAAACGCCGATGCCGGCAGGCGTCACGCTTGAAAGCGAGGGCGTCACGCTGATCTATGGCCGTGGCCAGGAGGCCTTGGACGCGGCCGAACTGCTGCAGGATCGACTTGACATCACGCTCCTGCTGACCAGTGAGACCGGCGTCGTCCCGCCGCGCACCGTCGCATTTCCAATCCGTAAAGGCCGGATTCGTACCGCCCACGGGCATCTCGGTGCATTCGAGCTTGCGATCGACGGTCTGGCCAGTCCGCAGCCTTCGTCACGTACCCACCTGCAGTTCGGCCCGCCCCGCGATGGCGCGCAGTCGAATGCCGACATCGTCATCGATTTGTCCGGCGGCGCGGCCTTGTTCCCCGGCGACGGCCTTCGTGACGGCTATTTGCGCGCCGATCCCGGTGATCCCGCAGCCGTGCAGCGCGCACTATTCAAGGCGTCCGAGCTGGTCGGCACGTTCGACAAACCGCGCTATGTCGATTTCAGAGCCGACCTCTGCGCCCATTCCCGCTCACGCATCGTCGGTTGCCGGCGCTGCCTCGATCTGTGTCCTGCTGGCGCCATCTCGCCGGCCGGCGACACCGTGGCGATCGATCCTCAGATTTGCGGCGGATGCGGCGCCTGTGCCGCCGCCTGCCCGACTGGTGCTGCGAGTTATGCCATCCCGACTGCCGACCTGCTGCTACGCCGGCTGCGCGCGCTGCTCACTGGGTATCGCGAAGCGGGCGGACTGAAGCCCGTGGTGCTGTTTCACGACGCAGATCACGGCGCCAAGCTGATCGACGCAACGGCGCGGTTTTCAAGCGGGCTGCCGGCAAGCGTCCTTCCGCTGTCGCTGAATGAGACGGGCCAGCTCGGCCTCGAAGCAGTTGCCGCCGCTTTCGCATATGGAGCCTGCGGGGTACTGGTGCTCACACGCGCCAAGCCGAAACACGACATCACGGGGTTACGCGACACCCTCGCGACCGCCGACGTCCTGCTGTCCGCACTCGGCTATGGCTCGGGCCGCGCCCGCACCATCGAAACCGACGATCCCGACGCGTTCGGCGCCGAGCTCGTGTTGGCTGTAGCGGAGCCCACCGTTGCCACGCGGACTGCTTCCGCCTTCCTGCCCCTCGGCGGCAAGCGTGACGTGCTGAAGCTCGCCTTGCGCGAATTGCATCGCGTGGCGCCGCAGCCGGTCGCCTCCGTCCCGCTGCCGAAAGGCGCCGTCTTCGGCCGCGTCGCCGTCGACTCCGCCGGCTGCACGTTGTGCCTGTCCTGCGTCTCGAGCTGCCCGACCGGTGCCTTGAGCGACGACCAGGAGCGGCCGGCGCTGCGCTTTGACGAGAGCCTGTGCGTGCAATGTGGTCTGTGCCGCGGCACCTGCCCCGAGCGCGTCATCTCGCTTGAGCCACGCATCGATTTCGATGCTTTCGCCGCCGGTCCCATCGCGCTCAAGCAGGAGGAACCGTTCTGTTGCACGAAGTGCGGCAAGGCGTTCGGCGTCAAGAGCACGATCGAACGCGTCAAGGCCAAGCTGGCCGGCGCACACTGGATGTACAAGGGCGAAGGCAGCGAGGCGCGGCTGGCGCTGATCGAAATGTGCGATGATTGCCGCATCGAAACCGCCACCAACGCCTCGATCGATCCTTACGGAGCTCCGCATCGCGCCCCACCGCGCACGACCGAGGATTATTTCCGCGAGCGCGAGGAGCGGGAGGCCCGGGAACGCGCGATGCTGGACAAGATTGATCGCGGCGAAGTCTGAACTGGCGCGCGTCTGCGCCGCTATTCGGTTTTGCGCGATCGCTCCGCCAGCCAGTCGACGAGGGCCTTACGATCTTCGGCATTCGAAATCGTCTGTTCGGGCATCTTGGTTCCCGGCAGGTAGGCATTGGGTCCAATTTCGAACAGCCGCGCGATCGTTTCCTTCGACCACTCGATATCGAGCCGGCGGAGCGCCTCTGAATAAGGATACCCTGGTGCTTTCGCGATCCGGCGACCCATGATGCCATGCAGCGTCGGCCCCGCCCGGTTGACGTCGTTGACGGTCAACCCGTGACACGCCTTGCATGCGCGAAACACCCGCGCTCCGGGATGCGGGTCGTTCGCCGTCTCCTCGGGTCCGGCTTCGGCAATGTCTCCGCCAGCAGGTTTCCCGGTGGCGGTATCCCAGCGACGCACCGCGCGGTCCGCCCCGCCCGTGAAAAGGACACGCCCGTCGCGCGAGAACGCAACCGACCAAACCGGAAGCCCGGGCCCCAGAATTTCCGAAGTCGGCTTTCGGGTGGCGACATCGATCATCGTCACAGCCGTCCGCAGTCCGGCCGTGGCCGCGATCCGACCGTCCGGGCTCAAGGCCACGGTCGTCAGCGGTCCGCCGCCGAGATCGGCCGCCCCAACTTCTTGCAGTTCCGACGTGAAAAACCGCAACAGACCATCCGCGCCAGCCGTCACGATCTCGCCCGTTCGCGTAGCGGCGACGGCGTTGACGGGAGCAGGCAGCGTCACACTCCGTGCCGGCGGGCCACCAGCCACGGGTGTCACCCGCACCTGCCCGTCATAGCCGGCCGACACCAGGGATTTGCCGTCGGGCGAAAACGCCAGACCATTGACCGGACCGGAATGCCCGCCGATTGTAACAGCCTCTTCCGCGCCGCTGCCACCGACCTGCCACAACCGAACGGTGTGATCCCATGACCCGCTGGCCAGCACCGCGCCATCCGGCGAAGCGGTCAGCGTCGCAATCGGCGCCGTGTGCCCGCCGAAGACGCGCCGCGGAGTAACACCATCTCCGCACCACAGAGCGATACGGGCGTCCTCGCCACCCGACGCAAAGCAGTCGCCGGGCAGAGTGGCCAGCGCGTTCACCGTGCTATCGTGGAACTTCAGAACATGCATCGCCAGCGCTGGCGAGATGCCCCATACGATAATTGCACTGTCGAAGCCTCCGGTGACGATCCTGCGACCGTCGTCGAGGGCTGCAATGGCGCGGACCGGCCCGCCGTGTCCACGCATCTCCGACAAGACCTCTCCGGCCGACCGCCTCGGGCCGAAGGGGTCGGGAAGCTCCTTTGGTGTCGTCCCGGCCGTTTGTGCGACGACCATCCCGGCCAAAGGTGGCAACGGTAGCGCGCCACTGACCGACAACCACATCAACGAAAGCAGCCCAGCGCCGACTGGCATTTTCATGCGCATTGCCTCGACCTACGTTGCACGTCCCAATCCGTCCCTTGCCATCCCGCCGCATACGGTCCCGCGACGAAACCCCATCCACGACCACGATCTGGACCGCAATGCGACCGTCCAGCGTCCATCGCGAGCGCTGGCCGGAAGTGCCCCGCGGTTCAACGATACCCAGCGGCCTGCAACTCGAACAGCTCGGCATACCGGCCAGATTGCGACATGAGCTCCTCGTGCGTGCCCGCTGCCTCGACCTGTCCGTTGGCCAGCACGAGAATGCGATCCGCCATGCGTACGCTCGAAAACCGGTGCGAGATCAGAATCGCTGTCTTACCCACGCTCAGCTCCTTGAACCGCTGGAAGACCTCGAACTCCGACCGGGCATCGAGTGCCGCGGTCGGCTCGTCGAGGATCAACACGGCCGCTTCGCGCATGTAGGCACGGGCGATGGCGATCTTCTGCCACTCGCCACCCGACAACTCGACGCCATTCTTGAATCGCTTGCCGACCATCTGGTCATAACCCGCCGGCAGACGCGCCACGACGCCATCCGCCAAGCTGCGCGCTGCCGCCGTCTCGATGCGGCTCCGGTCGTCACGCGCGCTGATACGTCCGACGGCAATGTTGTCGCTCACGGTCAGGTTGTAGCGCACGAAGTCCTGGAAGATGACACCCATGTTGCCGCGCAGATCGTCGAGATCGTAATCGCGTAAATCGCGGCCATCGAGCAGAATGCGGCCTTCATCGGGGTCGTAGAGCCGCGCCAGCAGCTTGACCAGCGTGGTCTTGCCGGCGCCGTTCTCGCCGACCAGCGCCAGCACTTCGCCCGCCTGCAGGGTGAAACTCAAATGCCGAACGGCCCAGCGCTCCGCGCCTGGATAGCGGAAGCCCACGTCCTCGAACACGAAGCCGGTCCGGACCGGCCTCGGGAAGGGCGTCGGATTCGGCGGCGAGTGGATTTCCGGCTCGACCTTGAAGAACTCGAACAGGTCGTTGAGGTAGAGCGCCTGACCGGCAACCGTCGAAAAGCCGGTCAGCAACCCCTCCAGCAGGTTGCGCAATCGCCGGAACGAGCCCGCGAGAAACGTCAGATCGCCGACCGTGAACGCGCCTGCGATCGTTTTCCACACGATGAAGGCGTAGGCGAGATAATACCCGATCGTCCCTACGGCCGTGAACAATCCGCCCCAGCCCGCGCGGCGAAGCGCGAGTTTGCGGTTGGCGGCATACATGTCCGTTGCGAGCTGACGGTAGCGCGCAATCAAAAATCCATGCAGCCCGAAGATCTTGACCTCTTTCGCCGTCTCGGCGCTGGCCGCGGTCTGCCGCAGATAGTCGAGTTCCCGCCGTTCCGGCGTCCGCACGAAGCTCAACGAATAGCTCTGCGCGTTGAAGTGCGCTTCGCCCAGAAACGCCGGCACCAGGGCCACAAAGAGCAGCACAATCAACCACGGCGCATAAATCATCAGGCCGGCCGCGAAACTCGCCACCGTCACCAGATCCTGTGCTTGCGAGAACAACTGACCCATCAAGGTCATCCGCCCGCTGGTTTGGCGGCGTGCGCGTTCGAGCTCGTCCTGGAACTCGGCGTCCTCGAAATCTTCGAGGTCGAGCGTCGCCGCGTGTTCCATGAGCCGGATACTCGATGCGTTCGAAACGCGCTCGCCGAGGAGGCTGTCGATCAGCGAAACCACCCGTCCCAGAACATCCGCCAGCACTGCGAGCACCAACTCGGCCGCAAGCAGGATCACGAGCCAGTTGAGGCGTCCGCTGTCGAGCCAAGCCTGCAGTGTCGCCGGCTTTTGTGGCAACTGAACCAGAAGCACCACGTCGTCGATGATCAGCTTGCCGACATAAAGCGAGATCACGGGCAGCAGCGCACGGATCAGGCGCAGCACCAGCGTCGACGCCATCAATCCCGGGCTCGTCCGCCACACCATGAGCATGAACGGCCGCAGGTTGCGCAGCGCGCCGACGCGCTCCTTGAGCGACCGTGCCTCGCCGGGTGCCTGACCACCGCCACCCGACGCGGCTCTGCCGCCATTCGCATATTGTCGCGGCATGCTCGCCGGTCATCCTTCGAGGATTGAAAGTCATGCATAGTACACGGATCGGCCACAGCGAGGGCCACGATTGATCTGCGCCAATACCAGCCCAGCGAAGCCCGAGCAGAATTCCGACGCAGCATCCAATGATCCACACGTCCACGAACACGGAAAACCACATGAGCAGACTTTTCGCTACCGCCGCCCTCTCGCTGGGCTGTCTCGTTTTCGCTTCCGGGATCGATGCAGCCGAAGATGCGCCGCATTCGGGCGCTCAACAGGATTTCGTTCACGGCGCACCCCAGCAGCCATCGCGCGCCTGGACGCTCGCCGCGGGTGGGCGCATCTACGATACGTGGTGGGATGCTCTCGACCGCAAGAAGCCCGAAGGCACAAACCCCTCTTATCCAGCGGCCGGCAAGCGCACAGGCGCGACGACCTGGCGCTGCGTCGAGTGCCATGGCTGGGACTACCAGGGCAAGGACGGTCTCTACAGGTCAGGCGAGCGGTTCACCGGCATCAAGGGCATTCGTTCGGCGCGCGGTCGCGATACCGCTTCACTCGTCAAATTGATGCGCACGCCGCCGCACAACTACACACCCGAAATGATCCGCGACGACGAATTGCAGCGCCTCGCGGCCTTCATCCAGAGCGGCCAGCACGACACCGATGCCTCAATCGACCGGACGACCGGCAAGGTGCGTGGTGACACGGGCCGTGGCGCCGAGATTTTCCAGACACAATGTGCCGTCTGTCATGGCTACGACGGACGTGCGCTCAATTGGGGCACCGCCGAGAAGCCGGGCTTCATCGGCACGGAAGCCAAGGCGCTGCCGTGGGAGGTACTGCACAAGATCCGCAATTCGCACCCGGGCGCGGCGATGATCAACCTGCGCGCACTGCCGCTTTCCGACGCAATCGCCGTGCTCGCCTATGCCCAGACTCTTCCCGAGAAGTAGGCGATTCCTGAGACGTAGACGGCGGCAAACTGACGGCGGCCGGGTCGAACCAGCCGCCGTGAGTATGGTCTCATTCAACTGCCGACATTGTCGGCCGAGTCGGCCTGCAACTGGCCATAGTTCTGGATGCCGATCCGTTCGAGCAGTTCGAGCTGGGTTTCGAGGAAGTCGATGTGCCCTTCCTCGTCCTCGAGCAATTCCTCGAATATCTCCATCGTGACGTAGTCGCCGACGCTCCGGCACAGCTCGCGCGATTTCGCGTAAGTCTCGCGCGCGATCTGTTCGCCCTTGAGATCGCACTCGAGCACCTCTTTGAGGTTCTGCCCGATCATCAGCGGCGCGACGTGCTGCAAATTCGGATGACCTTCGAGGAACAGGATGCGCGCGACGATCTTATCGGCGTGCTCCATCTCTTCGATCGATTCCTTCCGCTCCTTCTTCGCGAGCTTGGTGAAGCCCCAGTCGTCCAGCATCCGGAAGTGCAGCCAGTACTGATTGATCGCGCCGAGTTCGAGTTTCAGCGCCTCGTTCAGCGCCGCGATGACGTCCTTATGACCCTTCATGTGATGCTCCGTGCCTGGCAATTGGACTGGGTGGGAGACTGTATGCGGAGAGCAGATTAATGCAACGGCCGGAGTGACGACAAAGCCCGCTCGAAAGACGCAGCGCCTGACGACCGCAACGGCACGAACGGCTTGTCGAGTTTCCGGCACAGCGCCTTGGCCTTCAGGCACGCGGAATGGCTGACGCAATCGATCGGGCAGAATACGGCATCGCAGCCTTCGATCAGATGATCGATGCGCTTGACGCTGCGTTCTTCGCCGCCGTCGTGATGGATAAACTCTGCCCGCTGCGAAGCGGCCACCCTGCGCAATGCGTCGATGCCGCCCGTCCGGCCGCCGATGTAGAGCACGCGGCGCGCAATGTCGGCCTGCACCGTCTCCTGGCATGCGACCACCGCCGGGCATGTTGCAGGCGCTGCTATCGAGGTCGGACGCAGCTCGGCGAAGAGCCGCAGCCGGCCGATCTCGGACTTCAAGACTTCGATCTCGCGTTCGGCCGAGCGCGCGCGCCCACGGGCTGCCAACAACGCCCGTTCCTTGCGTTCCGTGGCCGCTGCCGTGGCCCCGGATCGACGCGGATTGAGCACGCGGACATTGGCTGTCCCCGCCGCCTGGCGCAGGCTTTTCTCACGATCGAGTTCCGTCAGGGCGGCATCCCGCTCGGCAAGCACGAGACGATTGCGCTCCTGCTGCCGTGCGTGGCGTGCCTCGAGATCATCGACACGAGCCTGGAGTTCGCTCGCCAGGCTTATGGTGCGGGTGGTCGTGCGGCCGAGCAGATGGCTCAGCATATGAACTTCGCCGAAGATGCGCTTTTGCAAGTCCTCCGGAACGTGCCGATGGCTGAAAAAGGCCCAGAATGCGCCTGCGGTGCGGCCCGCCGCGCACTCGGCTTCCCACAACGTGGTGAGCTGGTCGAGCGTCGCCGCCGCACGAACCCGCCGCGCGATCGCGGCATACCGCTGCTCGAGCAGCTTCTGCAATGCGCGCGACAGAGGACCCGGGATGTGCGCGCGCTGCACGAAGTAGCTGTGCAGATGGTGGTCGGTCGCTTCGGGAGAGATGCCGAGATCCAGCTTGCGCGCGATCCGGACCAGATCATCATGGCTGAGACACGTACCGACAAGGGAACAGTGCAGCCCGCCGTCAATTTCCCAGAACCGAATCCTACTGCTTGAGGCAGGCTCTTCCGCGCCGCCGCTCGCCAGTAGCGTCTTGCCCGTCGAACCGCACATGAGAGCTACTCCGCCGCGACGATCACGGCTTCGATGGTGATGTCATCGTCGTTGGCCTCCGCCATGCGGGCCAGCGGACATTCTCGGCATTCGCTGGCATCGCGCGAACAGCGCGCGTGGATGAGGCTAGTCGCCAGCGGCAGGCAGCCGCCGCAACGCGGCCGTTTGCCGAGTGCGCGGTAGACGCTGCCGGGCGTCAGCAGGCGCCAAGGGTCGACGGCCAGCAGCTCGTCGGCCGCCTTCTCGATCGAGGAATGGTCGATGTGGTTGCAGTGGCAGACGATCATGTCCGCCCTCCGCTGTCCCGGCGCGCGAGTCCCGGCTCTTGCCAAACCCGATGGAGACTCGGGCGTAGTACAGAAGCCGCTTTGCCGGCGCCCGGCACGCCGCATGGCGTGAACAGGATCGTCGCTTCGATCATCGAGCGCTCCAATAATCAGGGTTCAAGGCCCTGCATCAGACCAATTACTATACGCTTGCCGTCAAGATCGCCACGGCCGCCGCCCGATGTCAAGTGCCGTTGACGGTCCAAAGTTACGATTGGAAATGCTCTAATTTCACCCGCAGCAAAATCCCTCTGATATTTCAAGCCCCCGCTCGGGTGCAGCAAAACTGCGCGGTTTGGCCGCTGCGGGCAGGGTGCGCCCGGACGACCGTTCACCCGCCACTCGGCGAGGACGAGCCGACGACTATCGCTGCTCGCCGACCATCGCGCCCAGCCCGACGCACGGTTACTCAAAGGGGCGGCTCTGGCGCGCCGGACTCCACCGGCCGTCGGTGGATCATACGCGGCGTCGAACTCGATCGGCTTGCGGCAAAACGTTGAACCGATCCATGAACTCGCGGTCGATACGGTCTTTCCAATGCCACACCCAGCCCCCCGCCAGCGCAAAGCCGTTGCGCGACGCGATGGCATGTTGCCGGCCCGTCGACAACAGCGTCAAAAACTCCTTTTGTGGAATGAACGGCAGAGCACTCTTGTCGCGAGCACGGAGCCGCAAATTCTCGGTGAGCGGCGGACCTTGTCGAACCGCGAAGACACCTGCCTTCTCGCGCGGATGCTCCAAAACAGTCGAGCAATCTCCGACGGCAAAGACGTTGTCGTCATCCGTGAGCTGCAGCGTCGGACGCACCGCGATGAAGCCGCGCGCGTCGAGCGGCAACCCGGAGCTTTCGAACCACTTGGCAGGGCCGGCATTGGTCGCAAGAAGCACCGCGTCGGCGGCGATCTCCTTGCCGCCTTCGAGAACGAGCGCTGATGCAGAGACCTCGCGGACGCGCGAGTTTTCGAGGATTGAAACGCCCTGGCGCGTCAACTCTCGACGGGCCAGATGACGCGCTCGTTCATTGTGCGATGGCAGAATCGACGATCCACCGATCAAAGTGAATTCGAAACCGTTCGCGTCTATTCCCCTCGCCGAGGCCAAGGTGTGGAGCCGATGCCGTGCCGCGAGCACGAGTTCGAAGCCAGCAGCGCCCGCACCGACGATCACGATCCGGCGCGGTCCGCCAGCCGCAAACGCCCGGTCCTCGAAATCCCTCCATCGCGCCGCAAATGTCGAGACGGGCTTGACCGCGATGCCGTGTTCTGTGGCCCCCGCAATCGACTCGAGCTTGGGCGTGATGCCGACGTCTATGGAGAGCAAGTCGTAACCGAGCGACGCTTGGCCCTCGATCTGGATCCGGCGCTCCACGCGATCGATCCCGGTCACTGTCCCGTGGACGACCTTCATCCCAGCCCATGATCCGAGTTGGACGAGGTCGATGTGACACTCGTCATAAGTGTAGTGTCCCGCCACGAAGCCGGGCAGCATCCCGGAATACGGCGCCTTGATTTCTTTTGACACCACCGTCACCACGACGCCGGGTTCAGGGTGCATTCCCAACGATTTGATCACAGTGACGTGCGAATGACCGCCGCCGACGAGAACGAGGTGCTTGGTTGAAGGTTCGGCCAGCTTCATCGACCGGCCTCGCATCCCGGAAAATTGTTGTCTTCCATCCACCGTAGATCGGCGTCTTGGATTGCATCGCCGGTCGCGAGAAGCGCAAACACGTCGGAACGCGCGGGTCGTGCAATCATCATCCAAGCCGCATCATAGGGCTGGTCCACCGTTATCGTGGGTTTGTCGATGAGGCCCTCGTTGATCTCTTGCACGATACCGTCGAATGCCGCGCGCGCGGGGTCCACCCATTTGCTGCGCTCGATCGTCGCGCACGATCGATCAATCTCGATATCCCGGCCAACACGCTTCGGCGCGAACGCAAAAATTCGATTGCTTGCGTGTGCGTCAGAAAACATTCCGAGCCGGATCGGACCAATATCGGACAACCCAAACTTAAAGTGATCCCGCTTCGGGCATTGCAGGTTCATGCTCTCTCCTCTCCATAAAATGCGTTCGCCATCACGTCGTGTCTCAGGGCGCGATCGACCACCCCGCTCTCCCCATACAACAGCGACATATTGCTGTTTGAGACATCGACGATATGATTAACGCATCACAACGAACCTGCGGGATCAACTTTCCAAGACCGGCGCGCTGCTGGCGGCGAGAAACGATGTTGCGAACGCCAGGAGCACGGTCTGGCTTGAGACAAGGGGTAAGCCCAGAACAGAGCCAACCCGAACGTCGACGACCTCCGGCTGGGTTTGGCGCGATAGCAGACACGGTTGCTGATGTGCGGAGCCCCGTCAGCACGAGGCATTGTCCCTCCGTACCAGCCGAGCGACATGCATTCAGGTCGAGCCGCGCCGCCACGCAAGTCTTTGACGGCATGCGCGCAAGGCGTACCGTTCTCGAATTGGACGTTGACATTGTCCGGATCGTGACGTTGCCCTCTGCTCGGACATCTGCGTGCCGCAAACGACAACTGGGAATTTACGACATGGCAATTCGGCTCGTCGCGGCACTTGCGATGCTGGTCGTTCTGGGCGCCTGCAAGCCACCCCAGCCAGCCGCCTACGAGCCGTCCTACGCCCCCGCCGCTGCCGTCGCAGACGAACAGATCGAATATCTCTTCGCGGTGCATCCGCTGCATAACCCGCGCCGGCTGTTCGAGGTCTATCAGCCGCTCGTCGAGCGGATCAATGGAGCCGCCTCACCGGCCTTTCGGATCAAGCTGGAAACGTCGCGCGACTACGGCGCGTTCGAGCAGAAGCTCGGGTCCCGCAAATTCCACTTCGCGGTCCCAAACCCCTACCAGACGCTGGAGAGCGAGGCGAACGGATACCGAATCGTCGGCAAGATGGGGAACGATCCCCGCTTTCGCGGGATCATCATTGCCCGGCGCGACAGCCATCTGACGAGCGTCACGGACCTCAAGGGTGCGGCAATCAGCTTTCCGGCCCGGACGGCACTCGCCGCCACCATGATGCCGCGCATGTATCTCTACCGGCATGGCCTTGCGCCGGGCGACATCAATGCGCGCTACGTCGGCTCGCAGGAGTCGGCGATCATAAACGTCCTGCTCGGCAATACGGTGGCCGCAGGCACGTGGCCTCCACCGTGGGAGGCGCTACTCCGACGCCGGCCCGAGGTCGAGAAGGATCTCGAGGTCAAATGGGAGACGGAACCACTCGTCAACAACGGGGTTGTCGCGCGGAACGACGTTCCAGATGCGCATGTCGCCATCGTGAAAGCCGTCCTGCTCGGGCTTCACGAACAGGCAGAAGGGCGCGTCATTCTGGAGGCCATCGAGATCGGTCGATTCGAGACCGCCGACACGTCGACGTTCGATCCTGTGCGCAGCTTCTTGCGCGAGTACGAGACCGTTTTCGGACGCATGCCATGATCGCACTCGCACCGGACAAGCTATTCGGCGAAACGAGCATCCGGCGCAATCTGGTGCTCGGCGTGGCGATCGTCCATCTCATCCTCATGACGATCTTCGTCTTCGATCTCGTCGAGCGGCAGAAGGCTTTTTTGCTCGACGAATTGGATCGCCGGACTTTGCACCACGCCCACGTTCTCGCGGTCAGTTCGTCACCTTGGGTCCTTTCCGACGATCTTGTCGGCATGGAAGAGGTGGTCGAAGGGAGCGCGCGCGGCAGTGGAGTGCGCCATGCCATGATCGTCGATCCGTCGGGCCGCATTCTGGCCCACACCGATCGCGCGCGAATCGGTTTCTACTTGGCAGATCCGATCAGCCTCTCGGCGACATCAGGTGACCGGACCGCCCGGGTCTATCAGCGTTCCGAAGCGGCCATCCATGCCATATCGCCCATCTCCGCCGCCGATCGCCTGATCGGGTGGTCCATCCTCGCCGTCGACAAGAGCGCGACCAACGCGTACCTCGCTTACGCCACACGCACTGGCATCTTGTATACGATCGCGGCGATGGCGATCGGCACCGTGTTCGCGTTTCTGTTGTCGCGCTCGATCCTGCGTCAGCTGCGTCTGCTGTTGCGAGGCGTCGACAATCTTCAGCGCGACGTCCTCGATCAGCCGGTCAAGGTCGTGTCGCGCGACGAGGTCGGCCGCGTCGCCGAGGCGTTCAATCGTGCGCTGGCCTCACTGGCCGAAAGCCGTCAGCGGCTGACGTCCGAGATCGCCGAACGCAGGCGTGCGGAGGATGCGCTGCGCACGCTGTCGAGGCGTCAGGTCGGCATCATCGAAGACGAGCGCAAACGCATCGCGCGCGATCTGCACGACGAGTTGGGGCAGGCGTTGTCCGGAATGCAGTTCTGCCTGACGACGATGCGCAATACGCTGCACGGCGGTGACAGCCCGCTCGATGGCCCCTGCGCGAAGATGGCGAGCGAGGTCGAGCGCATGGGCGTCTCGATCCATCGGATCGCCAACGATCTCCGTCCCGCCACCCTCGATCACCTCGGACTTGTGCCCGCGATCCAGGCATTCATTGCCGACCAGAAGCCGCTCATCGGCGACCGCTTGGCGATCACCGTCGACGCGGCCGGCTTCAATCGACGGCTCCCCACCGACGTGGAAATGGTGGCATATCGGATCGTGCAGGAAGGGCTCAGCAACGTCATCAAGCACGCGGCGGCGTCACGCGTCGACGTCCTGTTGACTGTCAACCATCCACAGCTCATCGTCACCATCCGTGACGATGGTGTCGGCATTTCGCCAAGCGCCGGTGGCGGGCCGGCCGCCGAGCGCGGCATCGGGTTGCTCGGCATGAAAGAGCGGGCGGCCGCGATCGGCGGCAGGGTCGAAGTCAAAGACCGCCGTGGTGGCGGCACATCTTTGCGCGCCGAGTTGCCCTACGTCCTGGAAGATGTCGATGCCGAAGCTGCGGGTTCTCATCGCTGACGATCACTCCTTCGTCCGGGAAGGTGCGCGACAGCTGATCGCGTCCCAGTCCGACATGGAGATCGTCGCTGAAGCGGAGGGCGGCAACGCCGTCATATCACTCGCGCGCGAGCTGCGTCCCGACATCGCCGTACTCGACATTTCGATGCCCGATCTCAACGGCCTCGACCTGATCGTTCTCTTGAAGCGCGTATCCCCGGCCACTCTCGTCGTCGTTCTGTCATTTCATCAGGAACCGATGATGGTCCGCCGCGCCATGAGCGGAGGCGCTCGCGGCTTCGTCGTGAAATCCGCTCCGGTGACCGAGTTGCTGGACGCCATTCGCGTGGTGAGCACCGGTCACACCTATCTCAGCTCGCGCATCGACCGCGACAGCGTCTACGCGCTCGCGGACAGTATCGATCAAATGGACGCGGCGAAGCCGTACGACCTTTTGACAGAGCGTGAGCAGCAGGTGTTCCGGCTCGTGGTGCAGGGCAAAAGCAGCCAGCAGATCGGCGAAGTGCTGTGCATCAGCATTCGCACCGTCGAGAAGCATCGCGCCGCGGTGCTTCACAAACTCGGAGTCAAGGATGCGGTCGGGTTGATGCGGTGCGCGATGCGGCTCGGCGTGCTCAACGCCGACGACTGAGCGCAGATCACCGCGCTCCAATGCGGCGTGCGCACGCGCATTGCTGCAATGCGATTGGGTGGCGCTACGTATTGTCCGCACGGATGGGCCAACTTAGCCTTCGTCAAAACAAGAAGCATGAGTGGGCGTCACGCATTCGGGATCTTCCGGATGGACGGCCTGAAATTGCGACAATCAATCGGGAGGAAGTTATGAGGCTTGGAATTCGCGCTCTCGCTGGCGCCACGCTAGCGCTTGGCTTTTTGGCACAGCCCTTGTCGACACAGCCGACGTTAGCCGCCGACCCCATCAATATCGTCGTCGGCTATCAGCCTTACGATACGATTTCCTATTCGGCCGCCGTGATCCGCGCGAAGGAGTTGTGGAAGAAGCATCTGCCCGCCGGCAGCAAGGTCGAGTTCGAGGCGGCGCTGCAAGGCGCGATCATCGTCAACGCCATGGTCGCCGACAAGCAGCAGATCGGCTACCTCGGTGACATGCCCGCCGTTGTTTCGACCACAAAGACGAAGCTTGCAGGCATCAAGCTCGTCGCCAACACCGGCTTCTCCGCAGGGCAGCGCTGCAACGTCATCATGGTGCGCGCCGACGCACCTGAGTTCAAGGACGCCAAGGAAGCAGTGAAGTGGATGGACGGCAAGGTCGTCGCCACGCCCAAGGGCAGTTGCGCCGACCGCTTCCTGCGCCAGGTCATCGAGAGTACAGGCATCAAGCCGTCGGAAGTTCTCAACCAGTCGATCGAGGTGATCTCCACCAATTTCCGGGTCAAGAAAATCGACGCCGCCGTTCTGTGGGAACCGTCCGTATCCCGTATCGGTGATTTCGTCGGCGAAGGCATCGCGCGCGAGATCGCGACCGGCAACAGCTTCGGAATCCCCGATGGCGGCTTCATCGCCATGCGCTCGGACTTCGTCGCCAAGTATCCCGACGTCGCCAAGGCCTGGCTGAAGACCGAACTCGAAGCCCAGCAGTTCTTGCTCGATCCCAAGAACTGGGAAGAGGTCGGCAACATCGTCAAGGGGCAGACCGAAGGGATCACGCCGAAAATGGCTTGGTTCTCGCTTTATGGCCGCGTTCCCGACGTGCGCGGCGGCAGCGCCATTCGTGACACCAAGCCCTTCACGTTCTCGGCCGACATCAAGAAGCATCTCGACAGCACCTACACCTTCTTGCACCAAGTCAAGGTCATCGACGTCGACAAGGCGCCAGAGGGCGCGATCGACGACACGATCGCCCAGGCTGTTTTGAAAGATGCAGGCGCCAAATCGCCGCTCGGCGAGATCAAGGCCCTCGACGCCTCCAAAGGCCCGAAGGACTGACGCGTCGTCGCGGCAGCGATCGATATTCTGACTGAATGACACGTCCCGGCGCTCGCCGCCCCCGCAAGCCGACTTCGCGGAAGCCGACAGCGCCGGGACGTCACATCACGACCAAGTTTCGACCGCGCCGTCGCCGGCGTCGCCGACGCCTTTGGAGGCCACTTCATGTCCGGTGCCGCACTGATCGCACGACAGTCCTCAAGCCGGACTGCCACAGGACAACCTGTCGGCAGTCTGTCATGGCGGTTTCAACAGGCGCTGAAGAGCCCGGTGCCTTATCTCGGTCTACTCGGCATTCTGCTGTTCGGGATCTTCTGGTTCCTGACGACCGAGTATTTGAAGCTGCCGCGATTCGAGAAGCTGCCAGGTCCGATCGAAGTCTGGACCGAGTTCACGTCGCGCGATCCGACGTACGGCACGTCGATGTACACGCCCGAGTACTACAAACACATCGCGTGGAGTTCGCTGCGCGTCCTCATCGCGTTCGGTCTGGCCACCGTGCTGGGCGTGCCGCTTGGACTGTTCATGGGCTGGAAGCGCACGTTCAAGGACTACACGTTCCCGATCATCGAGGTTCTACGGCCGATACCCGTGCTGGCCTGGGTGCCGCTTGCCATCCTGATGATGCCCGGACGTGAAGCTCCGATCATCTTCCTCGCGTTTCTCGCCGCGTTTTTCGCCACGACGCTCAATGCCATGCTCGGGGTTGAATCCATCGACGAAAGCTATTTCCGCGCCGCGCGCTGTCTCGGCTCTTCGCCCTGGCAGATCTTCAAGCGCGTCGTCGTGCCCGGCGCCATGCCCGACGTCTTCACCGGTTTGCAAATCGGCGTTGGTGTCGCCTGGTTCTCGCTCGTCGCCGCCGAAATGGTTTCGGGCGAACACGGTCTGGGGTTTCTGATTTGGGATAGTTACGTCTTGTCTCAATACCCGGTGATCGTCATCGCGATGGTGACGCTGGGCCTCGTCGGATACGTCTACAGCGCCATTATTCGCGCCGTCGGCCGCATGTTGATGGGTTGGACCGCGAGGACGCAGGCGTGATGAGTTCGGCAATCGGACACAGTGGCGGCGGCCGCATCTCGATCCGCAACGTCACTAAGATCTACGATCCCGACGGCGCAAAGGTTCTCGCCGTCGACAACTGCTCGCTCGAGATCGAAGCCGGCGAGTTCTGTGTGCTGGTCGGGCCGTCGGGTTGCGGCAAGACGACCTTGCTCAATGCACTCGCGGGGTTCCATTCGATCACGTCGGGCACCATCGAACTCGACGGCCGGGCGGTGTGCACCGCGACGCATACCGAGCCGCCGTCGGCTGAACGCATCGTCGTGTTCCAGAATGGCGCTTTGTTCCCCTGGTACACCGTTCTCGAGAACATCACCTACGGACCCGAAGTGCAGGGCCGGTCCCGCAGAGAGGCGCGCGAGCAGGCGCTCGACGTGCTCGCCGAGCTCGGCCTGTCGCCCATCGCCGACCGCTACCCAGGCGAGATTTCGTCCGGCATGAAGCGGCGCGTCGAGATTGCCCGCGCCCTGATCAACGATCCGAAGGTCCTGCTCCTCGACGAGCCGTTCCGCGCCATGGATGCTCTGACGAAGGGTGTCGTGCAGGAGTTTTTGCTGCGTGCACTCGACAAGGTCAGGAAATCGGTTCTGTTCATCACACACGACTTGGAAGAGGCGCTGTTCCTCGGTGATCGCGTCGTGATCATGACCACGAGGCCGGCGCAGGTCAAAAAGACCATCCTTGTCGACTTCCCGCGGCCGCGGACATTCAAAGTCCGCTCGTCGGCGCGCTATCTCGAATTGAAAGCGCAGGTATTCGATGCCGTGCACGAGGAGGCCCGCAAAGCCTTCGACGCCGGCGAACGTGAAATGGCCTGATACCGCGCCACCTGCGTGCGACTTCGATTGGAACATCGCCATGAATGTCGTCAAGATCAAGAAGGCCATCTTCAGCAAGACCTTGCTGCGCGGCTTCATCTCGGTCGCCGGCCTGATACTGCTGTGGGAGGTGGGGCGCCGATTGAAGCTGCCCGGTCTCGCCGCGGTACCAGCTCCGTCCGAAGTCTATCAGTCGATCTCCGCCAGCATTTCGCAGCCGAAATTCTGGGATCACTGGATTTCCAGTTTTTCGCGCGTCATTTCCGGTTTCATCGCCGCCCAGTTGGTCGGGATTCCGCTCGGTTTGATGATGGCGATGAGCCGGACGTTCCATGCGACGACGTTCCCGATCCTCGAGATCATGCGCCCGATCCCGCCGCTCGCCTGGGTGCCGGCCTCGATCATCTTCTGGCCAACGACTGAACTGTCGATCGCATTCGTCATCTTCCTCGGCGCGTTCTTCACCGTGGTCATCAACGTGATCGGCAGCGCGCGCAACATCGACGTCCGCTACATCCGTGCCGCACACTCCCTCGGGTCGCGGCCGTGGGACATCTTCTGGCGGATTATTCTGCCCGCCGTTCTGCCGGGAATCTTCATCGGCATGGCGGTTGGGATGGGCATCACCTGGGAGGTGGTCGTCGCGGCCGAAATGATCGCCGGTAAGTCCGGGCTCGGCTATCTCACGTGGTCGTCCTACGTTGGCGGCAACTACCCGCAAATCATCATCGGCATGATCAGCATCGGCATCGCGGGCTACATTTCGAGCAGTCTGATCCGACTCCTCGGACACTACGTCACGCCTTGGCAGAGGACACAATGATGGCCGCGATGCAAGACATGGCAACTCCGGCTCGCGCGGCCGCCAACATGGAAACGATGGCCGAGGTTCGCATCGAGGGCGTCTCCAAGTCCTACACGATCGGCCCCATACGTGAACTTGTGCTCGACCAGTGCAGCCTGACACTCGCGCCGGGCAAGCTCACCGTGCTCATCGGTCCCTCAGGCTGCGGCAAGAGCACGCTGATCAACATCCTCGGCGGATACGAGCGGGCGGACGACGGCAGCGTGACGCTCGACGGGCAGCCGATCTCGGGACCATCGTCGGACCGGCTCGTGGTGTTTCAGGAAACGGCTCTATTCCCCTGGATGACGACGTATCAGAACATCGTCTATGGGCCGCTCGTGCAGCGACAGCGCGACATGAAGCAGGTTGAAGTCGAAGCGGGGCGGCTACTCGACAAGGTCGGGCTCAAGGACTTCCGCGACAAATATCCGTCCCAGCTTTCAGGCGGAATGCAGCGGCGCGCTGAACTGGCCCGCGCGATGATCAACAATCCCCGCCTGATGCTGCTCGACGAGCCGTTTCGCGGCCTCGATGCGATGACGCGCGAGTTGATGCAGGAATACTTCCTCCGGCTTTACGAGGACAAGCGGCAGACGGTGCTGTTCGTCACGTCCGAGATCGACGAGGCGATCTTCCTCGCCGATACGCTCGTCCTCATGAGCAACAAGCCGGGTCGCATTATCAAGTCGATGGAGATCACTTTGCCTCGCCCGCGCGTGGCGAGCCTGCTGATGTCGCCCGAGTACCTGCGGTATAAAGACGAGGCGCTGGAGATTCTGCACGAGGAAGCCATGAAGGCGTTCGCGGGCGGCAGCCAGGCGGCGGCCGATTTCGTCGAAGCCTACGACAAGCGAGATGCGTAGCAGCCAGGCCAAAACGCGAGCAGCCCGGGTCCATCAGCACTCTGCCAGCCCGACGATTCTCCAGAGCGGGCAGGCCTGGGCTATTTGAGCAGCTTGATGGGCTGGCCAACTGCCGTTCCTGAAGCCGTCAATCAACGGCTAACCAGTATCGAGCAACGCAATCGCGGCTCCCTGCTTGACACTGACCCCGGCTGTAAGTCTTTAGAGCCGGGTGGCGGTCGCTTCGAACTGCTGAGGCCCTGGGCTCAATGGGAACTTTTCCCGATCGCTGCTGAGATTTTCATCATGGCACCCGTCCGGCTGACGTCCGTCTTGATCGTGGACGATGATCCGATTTATCGCGAACTCATGACGAGCTTCCTGACCAAGCGGTCAGTGGCCAGAGTTTTGACGGCCGCCGATGGAAGCGAGGCCAAGCGACAAATCGAAGCGCACGGAAACGAGATCGGCCTCATCCTTTGCGATCTCAACATGCCGGACTTCGATGGCGTCGAGTACATCATGTTCCTCGCTGAGCAACGGCTCACGTGCGCGCTGATCATCATCAGTGGGGCCGATATCCGTGTCGCCAATGCAGCGAGCAAACTTGCAACGAGCCTCCGGCTCAACCTAAAGGGCTCGCTGAATAAGCCGGTGGACTTCAAGCAACTCGACGCCATTCTCACCGAGATCGCGCACCCGGCGTGAGCTGCGGCGTCAGGCGGCTTCGGTGATTGTCGACGCGTTCCCCAGGTGATGTGCGGAAGGCTGCGACACGGCCACCTCGACCTTTGCGCCGCCGATGCCGAGTGCGTCGAATGTATCTCGAAGTGCGATCGCGATGTCGGCGATCCTCGATGATAGTACCGCGGTGCCGTCGCCGGCGTTGTCCTCGATCACGGCGCATAGATCGCCGACGCGCACTGCGCCAACGTTTCGGCTCAACGACTTCAAAGCGTGCGCCGCGGCTGACAGGGCCTTTGCATCGTGATCGCCGGTCGCGCATGCGGCGAGCGCGGCAAACAGCTTCGGAGCGTGCATACCGAACGTAAGCGATGCTCCGCGCCCACGTTGACGGGTCAGGCGGGGATTTTGGCGTAGGCCCAGGGCATCAGATCGTCGATGCGGGATTGGGGCCAGCGGTTGACGAGCTTGGTCAGGGTG
>JALHOF010000002.1 GCA_022843145.1 Hyphomicrobium sp. | reverse complement strand
GTGGGGCGTAGCCGACCGGCTGGCGGCGCGGCTGGGAGAAATTGGCATCACCACGCCGCTGCAATTGCGGGACGCCGATACCTCGCTCCTGCGAGAGAGACTGGGCGTTGTGGTCGAGCACATGGCTTTGGAATTACGCGGCGTGCCGACGCAATCGCTGACGATGACCAACCCCGCCAACAAAACGATCCTCGCATCACGATCCTTTGGCCGGGCCGTGACCGAGCGGCGCGAGCTTGAGGAATCGATTTGCACTCACATCGCCCGCGCTGCCGAGAAAATGCGCCGCCAGAATCTGGTAGCAGGGGCGGTGATGGTATTTGTAACGACCAACAAGTATAAGACCGAGGATCGCCAATACGCGGCGTCGCGAACCGTTGAGCTGCCCGTCGCATCTGCTGACACCATGACACTGAGCAATGCGGCCCTGGCGGCGGCCGGCCGTCTCTGGCGGCCAGGCTACCGCTATAAGAAGGCGGGCATCACGCTGCTCGCCCTTGGCCCATCGCACAATGTGCAGAGCGACCTCTGGTGTCGTCCCGACACGCCCCGAAGCAAAGCCCTGATGCAGGCGATGGACACGATCAACGCCGCGTACGGTCGCGATAAGCTCAAACTTGCTGTCTCTGGCATCGAGCGCGGCTGGAGCCTGCGATCCGAGAAGCGGTCGCCGCACTACACGACGGATTGGGACGAATTACTGGACGTAAAATAATTCACTCGGCTTCGGCGTCGCCGATCTCGACGAACCAGTCGGCATAGGGTGTATTCTTCGCCAGATGTCGGTTGTAGTCCGGCGTTCCGTCGGTCCACCAGACCGGGCCTCGCTCGCCAAGAGCAATTTTCGCCTGGTTCACATCGGCTCGCGCATTCTTGCGCTGATCATCACTTGTCGCGTCCCGTACCCCGCGACGCGCAGTCATGAGGTCGTGGACGAGTTGTTCTTTCCGCTCCGGTGGCAAGGCAGGGTTGGATGTCCGCCACAGCCGGCCGCGGACAACGATGTAGCGGCCGTCAGGCGTCACCGGGTACTTTGCCTTTTGGCTCATTTGAGTTTGATCCAGACTGGCGTGTGGTCGCTTGCCTCGGGAAGTGCGCGAACCCAGCGATCGACGTCACCTGTCACAAGACGTTTCTTGCAAACGGAGCTTAGGAGAAGAAAATCGAGTCGCAGGCCCGCATCGCGGGGCCAACGATTGCGCATGTAGCTCCAGTAGGAAAACTTGGGGTCATGTGGGTGCAGCGACCTGATGGCATCGGTCCAACCCTGCTTCATCAATTGAGCAAAGGCTTTGCGAGGTTCGGGCCGGAGCAGGGCGTTATCAGCAAAAGAGTGGCGTTCGTAGATATCGAATTCAGTCGGCACGACATTCAAGTCACCGGCGAGCACGACCGGGATGTTCGCTTTTTGCAGACGCCGGGCGTGCGCAATGAGTCGTTTGAACCAGGCGTTCTTGTAGTCGAATTTTGGACCAGGCTGAGGATTGCCGTTAGGCAAATAGATGCAGCCGATTAACACGCCGCCGACTGCTGCTTCGATGTACCTGCTTTGGAGATCGCTCTCGTCGCCGGGCAGGTTGGAGTGGGTCAGGACAGGCGGTTTGCCACGCGCGAGGATAGCCACGCCGTTCCAGCTGCGTTGACCGCGCCACACGGCTTCGTATCCGAGGGCCTTCAGACGGTCGGCGGGAAAGGTCTCCTGCGTCGTCTTCAGCTCCTGAAGGCAGACCACATCCGGTCGGGCCTTCTTCAGCCATGCGGCTAGAGGATCAAAACGTTTATTGATGTTGTTGATGTTGTAGGTGGCTATTTTCATCGAGATCCAGATCCAGTGGCGCTACAGCTCCTGTCTTCAACGTTGCAGACGGGCAAAGGTGAGGGAATGGGCGTCTTCTCACTTTTCGCGCGGATTTGCGCGGGTCGCGAAGACTCCTACCTGAGCGCCAAGTGAGAAAATGGGCGACATTAAAACATCGGCCTCGATAACTGCTCCCACATCAAGCGAAGGTTGAAGGCGGGGCACCCCGCCGACCATCCGGTCCACGCGCAGGATGGTGCATCCATGAGGCAAACAAAGCCTATCCACGAAGAAGGCGCCGCCCGCCTCGCTGGCTGGTTCACACGCGCTCCCACCCGCCAAGCCCCTACACCGGTCAATCCACGAGTCCTGTCGTTTGGGATTTGTGTGATCCACTCCCCCAACTCCATCCTTACGTGGGTCATCCGCGTCAGCGGATTCCATAGGCCTACAGGCGCGGCGAAGTGAGCGCTTGAGCGTGAACGCAGGGTGAGGGGATCTTCGCTAGTGGCCGCTATGCGGCCACACCATTCACGGTGATCGCATGCGAACCGCACCTTGTCGGTCGTTGCGCCGGAGTCGCAGCGCTTCTCTTTATTCAAGGATTCTAATTCAGATTCAGGGAGCGAATTGCGCCATCGGATCAGCAGCTTGGTAACCCGCAAGTGAGGTAATGGGCGGGATGGGTGAGAAAAGGGGCGGAGTCGCGGGAGGAGACGGGCGGCATAGGTGAAACCGTGGGCGTTTTGCGGTGAGACAAGGGGCGGCGGATGAATGCAATCGAAATCGACTGAGTCCACAGGTGAGATATTGGGCGCAAGCTTATGGAATCTCATGCTTCCGCATCGAAGGTAATGACTTCGACGGAGCCATGCCAACGTGCCTGTCGGCCGATGCGGCTCTTTTCGCGCTCATCGTGTGCGGCGCGCAATTGGGCTGGCGATTTCTTGAACCAGGCGAGGCGCAGCTTTTCGACAGTACGGCCTTTCTTGACGGCCATGACCTCGACGGTGAAATCGGTCAGCTGATTGACCTCGGCGAGGGCGGGCTTGAGGCAGTGTTTGTTGAAGTCGGCGAAGCGATCAAGCTTGCCTTCCGGCACGCCGAGCAAGGCGCGGAATTCGTCGACACTAAAATCCTCGTACTGCTTCATGAGGCCGATACGCCGCTCGACCATCTCGTAGAGACGGATCGAGTACTTCGAGCGTAGCGCATACATGATGTGAGACTTGATCGTGGCCCAGGCCTTGCTCTGCTGGATGACGGCAAGCAGGTCAGGCGGGAATGTGTAATAGAAGTAACCGTCGTCGCGATCCTCTTCCTTGTTCGTGCCAAGCAGGTGGACGCGGAAGGTTGCCATTTCATTTGATTGCGGGTCCCGTGCGCGGATCTTGGCCCATGCGCCCATCAGCTTATCGAAGGCCAACTCAAGCCGGTCGTTGCTTTCGTGGGTGCCGCGCAAGGATGCTTTCAGTACCTTATGGATCGGCTGCGTCCGGATGTTATTCCACGCGTTGGCCAGCAGCTGATTGTAGAGGATGGTTTCGGAGCGGTTGAGCGGCGTGAGCTCGATGATGTCGACCAGCTCGCGCGGTTTGATGATACGGCCGATGTTGGTGGGATCGAGCGGCTCACCCGTAACCTTCATGTCCGTCGCGCGCAGACGGCTCGGCAACTTGGCCTTTTCGATCTCTTCGAAGCCGTCAGGGGAGGTTGTGGTGTCGATCGTCCGTGAGTTCACAAGTGCGAGCGTGCCCGTTCACAAGTGAGGCCGTCAACAAGTGAATTCACATTTCCGGAATCTCACTCCCATCTCGCCCAATCTCTCACTTTAGGCATCTGCGAACCTGAGGGATTTCGGGGGGCGACTCCGCGCCCGCCCTGTTTCTCACCTATGAGCATCTGCCGGCCTTCTGCAGGAGAGCAAGAAGTTGCCAATAAGCGTTCCGGCGATGGCGTTGAGCTTTCGCCGTCGCGCAGCGTCGATTTCTTCCGGGGCCAGCCCGTGCACGAGGCAAGCACCCGCCGCAGCATGAGAAGGGTTAGTCCCGACAAGCATCTCGAGCTCGTCAGCGACCACAAGCAGAATCGTGTGTGGGGGCACCACCGGGTTCAGGCGAATGCCGCAGTCGGTGAGAACACGCACAATATGCGCGGCCTCCTCATAGTAGAGGGGATACTTTGTCATGATCCAATCCCAGCATGATGAGCGGTCATCGCGGACGCATGGCATCCGCGGCGATCAACAATTTCAGGCGTGGGGCAGATGTGGCGACGAGGGTGACGGCGAGGCAGCACGCCGTGATGCGACCCACGCTTCGATCTCGATCAGGAGCCAACCAACTCGGTTTTGACCGAGACGAATGCGTGGCGGGAACTTCCCGGCCTTTTCGAGCCGCAAGATGTGATGCGGCGTGTAGGGCACCAAAAGCTTCAGTTCTTTTTGAGTGACGATACGGAGGTGATGGAGCGAGGACATGTGCGGTCTCCTTGCGCTTGTAGCGCAATCTGAGTTGTCGGGATTTTGGAGGAACCGGATTGTCCCTGCCGAACGCACACCCCCGCACAAACCCCAGAGACCAAATTGTCCCGGAGAAAACATCGCATCGTTACTTACTAGCTTCAAATTACGGTAAATAAATGGCATATCATGCTGATAATGCGCGTTATTTTGGTAGCCCATGCAACGACTGGTTACGGGCGGCGTGATCGCCTGCTTTCACCTCCAGCATGAGATGTTCACCCAGGTTCCGTCCTGTCACTCCAGGTTGATTGTTTCCTGAAACGCATAACCACAGGAGAAATTATGGGACAAGAATTACAGGCCGCCTGGCAGCCAGTCGCATAGTCTCGAAACCCTCAAAGTCTCGACAATGCCCTGTTCCACGGCAGCTTCATTGACCAGTACACCGGTCACGAAGGTATTTAGCGACCGCCGTAACAGTCATATTCGCTATGCGGCGCGGGAGATCGTCCGAACCGGCTCGCCCGTCAGCATATGTGTCAACAACCCCTCCCAGGCTTCAAGCGCCTCGCGCTTTTCGCGGTCGTAGGCATAGCGGTTATAGACGGCGTCAGTGATGCCACGGCTCATCGGAGCGTGGTTGAGAACGAGGGAGCGGACATGGACAGGCAATCCCAGCCGCGCCAGTTCCGTGCCGACGGTTCGCCGAAGGTCATGCGGAGATACGGTTGGCATCTGAAGCTGAACAATGAGCCGCGCCATGGCGCGTGTGATCCCAGCCGCAGAGATTGGTCGCTTTGGGTCCTCGCTTGAAGGAAAAACGTACAAGCTGTCCGCGCTGCTAACGGCGATGGCTTTGCGAAATTCTGCCGCTGCCATCGGACATAGCGGTAGGCGGTGCAACAGGCCATTCTTAGTCCGCTCGCCCGGAATGGTCCAAACCGGCTCTTCGCCGGCTAGCTCGAATTCGCTCTTCTTCGCCTCGACTACCTCGGTACGCCGTTGGCCGGTTAACAACAGCACCCGCAACACAATGCGCGTCGCGGGCGAGAGCGTCCGGCCCTTCGGGGCGCGCGGATCTCCTGACAATGTATCCATTGCGTCGAGCGACTGCCAGAATTTCAGGATGTTGTCGTGCGCAAGCACACGCTCTCGCGGCCTGCGTTCTCCGACTTTGCGCAAACGAGCCGCCGGATTGTACTCGATCAGACCTTCATCAAGTCCCCAGTTGAGTATGCGGTTCAAAAGAACCATCACGCGGTTTGATGTCAGAGGTGTTGTCTTCTTGGCCACCGCGTCGCGAAACTGGCCAATCTCGACACGCGTGAGTTGCTTAAGTCTTTTGCGCCCGAACTCTTTGTCGATGTGACAGCGAAACGTCGTCTCGTCTGTCTCCGCCCGCGCGAGTGTCGGCAACGCATGTCGCGCGTACCAGCTTGCGTAAAGATCGCCCACCGTCATGCTCTCTGCGCTGCGAAGGACGCGTTCTGCGTGCGGGTCTTTCTCGGCCACCGCGACTTCGGCGACCACGCCC
This sequence comes from Hyphomicrobium sp., assembly GCA_022843145.1. Classification (GTDB taxonomy): domain Bacteria; phylum Pseudomonadota; class Alphaproteobacteria; order Rhizobiales; family Hyphomicrobiaceae; genus JAKAML01. Next base: position 273,295 of record JALHOF010000002.1, on the reverse strand, counting down.
TTGGATTTCTTAATTGCGGTCGCGAGGCCAACCGCACCGGCATCGCCTATCCGATACCATCGCTCCTGACGCGCTTTTCCTACCCCAATCTGGTAGCGCGCGTACCAGGTCCGCACGCCGGTCGGACTGACATAAAGCCAGAGGCCTGGCACGCCCTCAACGCGGTACCGCGTCTTCTTCCCGCCGATCGGTTTGGCGGCCAGGATTTGTCTATGATTGGCTTTCAGTGTCGGCATCGCGCAGAGATCCTGTTCACGCAGGTGACCTCTTTCGCGACCTGCTGTTCACGCCGGGTTCACGCAGGAATGCAAGCCTTGAGGTTCACCGATGCGTTCAGAGGATCACATGATAGCGGCATAATCTTGTTATTAGACAATACGTTAGAACTGAACCTGGGCGAGCATCCATGGACGCGGGAAAACCCGTCCGGCAAAAATCGCACTGCAGAGGTCGTCGGTTCGATCCCGATCGGCTCCACCATTCAGAAGGCCATTGAACTTATTTGAGTTTTGAGAATTGTCGGCGCGACTGGTCTTTCCAGATCGGGATGAGCCGTTGCGGGTAGCGCGTCCTCGGGGAACTCTTACGAGGACTTGGAGACCTGGCGAAACCGCTCGGAAAAGAGAACCTGGCTGGTGACGATCGCTGACCGCGACCATCTCGCGCTGGACGATGCATCTCGCCCGGTTGTTCAGAACAATCGCGAAACGGCAAACCGGACAGTGCGAACGGTGCGCTTCGCACCGCGGGCGATGATGGAGAGCGGCCGCGGCACCGAGCGGGCCGATCGCGCGGCGCCGTGCCGGGACGAGCGATGAGGCCTGGATATCGTTCCAGCAATAGCCCGCGCCCTCGGAGCCCGGATGACCGCGCCCCTCAAGTCCTCAGCCTCGGGCGGCCGGACCGTTTCGCTGACGCCCCGGTCGAAGGAGCGCAGCGGCAAGGATGGCAATAGAACCGATGTTTCGACTGAACGAGGCGTCGCTTCCGATCGCAATGCCGTCTTCACGATGGATGGGATCGGTTCGGCGTTCGCCGGTCGGACGTTCGTGGCGGCGAGGAATAGAGCAGCGTCCCGCGCATCCGGCCCCGGCCGCGAGTCTGGACCCATCTTGAACATCAGCGCGCCGGTGCCAATGACGACGAAGATCAAGCCGCGCGCAAGCCATAGCGCCAGCTGCGGATGAAGCCTTTTCGGCCGTTCGGTATCGCCGACAGTGTCGACGATGATGGCATCTTCGATGATCGCATCATTGCGGGTCATGATCGGCACCTCACGCGTCCGGAACGCCAGCGTCGTAGCATGGGGTAGGCGGTGTCGCGGATAGAGATCCCCCTCCGCGACACCTTTCCCGACGTCACGCTCTCTGGCGTTTACGTCGAAGAGTTGCTGCTCGAGTTCGAAGAGCTGTTGGACGAGCTGTTCGAGGATGAGTTCGAGCTGGAGTTCGAAGAGCTGTTCGAGGACGAGTTGGAGCTCGAATTCGAAGAGCTGTTCGAAGATGAATTCGAGCTCGAGTTCGACGAACTGTTCGAAGACGAGTTGGAGCTCGAGTTCGACGAGCTGTTCGAAGACGAGTTGCTACTCGTGTTCGATGAGCCGCGCTGACGCAATGCAGGGCGACGGCGAGCCTCGGTCCAGCCTTCGACTGTAGCGGCCTTCGTGCCGGCGAGTTCGTGCACCACATCCGCGGGGAGGGTTACGGGCGCCGTCGACATCAGGTCCATTCGCGCCTGATCGTACGTGCTGGTCTCGTCAGCCTGAGCGCCGACGGCGCCAGTAACGGCGAGCGCAGCCGCAACGGTCGACATTCTGATCGTATGTTTCATGGTCTACTCCATGAGGTTTCTAACAATCCCGCCGACTTGCGATCGGCGGGCGAATTGGAAACGTCGGCGGATGTATTTCATTCCCTCGAAATCGTCCGAAGTTCGCACTTTCTTCAAACGTGACGCAGAGCCTCGACAGGATCGAGACTTGCCGCCCTGGCCGCGGGTGCAAAACCAAATCCGATTCCGAGGACAGTCGAAATCGCGATCGTCACGGCCACGACGACGGGATCGAGGACGAAGGGAATTGCGAGGTGCGGCGCGGCGGCCGCTGCGGTGCCCAGACCGCCCAGGATGCCGAGCAATCCACCGGCCAGCGTAAGTATGACGGCCTCGCACAGAAACTGTAGCCGGATCTGGGATGGCAGCGCACCGATCGTCAGCCGGACCCCGATCTCTCGCGTCCGTTCGGTCACCGAAACCAGCATGATGTTCATGATGCCGATCCCGCCGACCACCAAACTGACGGCGGCGATTGCGCCGAGAAACAATGTCAACGTTCGCGTTGCAGCCATCATCGATTGGGCGACCTGGCGCATATCGAGGATCGTGAAATCGTCCGGATCCGCGGCGCCGAGGCCCCGGCGCTCGCGTATCAGTCCGGACAGGGTCATCTTGAGGCGGTCCATGTTGGCCGTGGGATATGCCGCCATCACGATGCTTTGGATGTCGGTCGATCCTTGAATCCGCCGCTGATACATGTCGAACGGCACAGCGATGACGTTGTCGTCATCTTCGGCTGCGCCGGTTTGGCCGCGCGCCTGCAGGACGCCGATGACCGGGCACGCAATGCCGGCCACGCGGACGAGTTCTCCAGCTCCAAGTCCGCTTCCAAACAGCCGTTGCCGCACGGTCTCGCCGATCAAGCAGACCGGTTTGCCGTTGTACATTTCTGCTTCGGCAAAGAGCCGCCCCACGGCCAAGTTCCAGCCGCGCGCCTGGAAGTAGGCGTTTTCCGTGCCGATGATCCTGGCGTTCCAATTGGCGTTTCGCGCGGTGATCCGCCCGATCTTGCTTGAGAGTGGCGCAACATGACGCAATCCGCGAATTTCGCTGCGCACCGCCTCCACGTCAGCGTAGTCGAACGCGGCGGCGGCGAGCGAAACGCCCTGTCCTCCGCGCTTCTGCTGGCCCACACTCACGGTCAACAACTCGGAACCGAGTTTAGCGATTTCGTTGCGTACGTTCTGGGATGCGCCTTGACCGATCGTGATCATCGCGATCACGGCGCCGACGCCGATCAGGATGCCGAGCCCCGTCAAGGTCGAGCGCAATGCATTCCTGCCAAGGGCTTCAAAGGCGAGACGGATTGTTTCAACAAGCATGGAAGCGCCGCCTTCCGGTCTCGTCCGACACCAGACGTCCATCGCGGAACACACAAAGCCGGGGCGCGCGTCCTGCGACGCTCTGGTCATGTGTGACCAACACGACTGTCAGCCGCATCGTGCGATTGAGTTCGAGCAGAAGATTGACGACGCCCGCGCTGGTGACGGTGTCGAGCGCGCCGGTCGGCTCGTCGGCGATCAGAATGCGGGGTTGCGCGACGATGGCGCGTGCGATGGCCACGCGTTGCTGCTGACCGCCCGACAGCTCGTCCGGGCGATGACCAACGCGATTGCCGAGCCCCACCGCTTCGAGGGCCGCGTGCGCGCGCAGACGCCGCTCGGTTCGGCCCAGTCCACGATAGACGAGTGGGAGTGCGACGTTTTCGAGCGCCGACATGCGCGCTATCAGGTTCGGGTTCTGCAGCACAAATCCGATGTTGTCCCTGCGGATCACCGCGCGCTGCTCGGCTTTGATCTGCGCCATGTCCTGCCCGGCGAGCAGGTAATTGCCCGACGTCGGCAGGTCGAGGCAGCCGAGAATATTGAGGCACGTCGATTTACCGGAGCCGCTCGGGCCGACGATGGTGACGAACTCGCCTGCACGGACCTTCACGTCGACATCCGACATGGCGACGACAGTACCATCGCCCCGGCCATAGACCCGGCTGGCTCGCGCAAGCTCCAGGAGGACCACCGGCTCGGTCTGGTCTGCCGCACTCATGGCTGCACCCGGCTGTCGGTCGTGAGATCGACGATGACGCGTTGACCCGGCTTTAGCGGGCCGCGCACGATCTCGGTCATGCTTCCATCCGAGGCGCCGGCTTCGACCTCTATCGACTTGGCTTTGCCTCGGTCCGCGACCCACACCCGTTGGCGATTCCCCTGCCCCGGTCCACGAGCCTCTGATGGAGCGCGAGTGCGGTCGTTGCTCGCGCTCGCTTCGCCGACACTTACGCCGAGCAATCGTGATCCCGCGGTCAACATGCCTTCGGTCTCGGCGTCGGCCGGTGGCGAAAAGCGCAGCGCCGCGTTCGGTACGAGTACGCCGCCGCGCACGTTCTCGACCACGATGTCGGCCATCGCCGTCATGCCCGGCCGGAGCCCTAATCCGGAATTATCGAAGCTGAGGATCGCCTTGTATGTCACGACGCCCTGCACGACTTCGGCACCGACATGGAGCTTTTCGACACGCGCTTCGAGTGGGCGATCGCGCAGCGCCTGCACGGTGAACGAGGCGGGCTGGCCCGCGCGCACGGTCAGCGCGTCGGCCTCGTCGATGTCGACGCGGATCTGCATGCGCTCGAGATCTTGAGCAAGCCGGAACAGCACAGGCGACTGCAGGGTCGCCGCTACGGTCTGTCCAGGCTCGATGTTGCGGCGCAGGACGATGCCGTCGATCGGCGATACGATGCGTCCCTTCTGGACGTTGGTCCGCGCGATCGCGAGATTGGCCTCCGCGGCCTTCAAATCGGCGCTGAGCGCGTCGACCGTGGCGCGGGTCTGCTGAGAGCTGGCGCTGGCGTTGTCGAGGTCGCGCGCCGGTGCGAGGTCGCGCGCTGCGAGCGTCTTCTTGCGAGCGAGTTCTTTCGACGCGGCCACGGTCGCGGCCTCCGCCTCCTTCACGCGGGCTTTGGCCGCTGCGACTTGTGCCTCCGCCCTTCGAAACTCGATGGTCTGCGTTTCGGAATCCAACTCCGCAATGACCTGGCCAGCCTTGACGATATCGTTGTTCTCGACGTGAACCGCTTTGATCGTTCCGGAGAGTTCCGTCGAAACGTCGACGAGGCGGACGGGCTCGACGGTGCCCGTGGCCGAGACGCGGACCAGAAGGTCGCCCTTGGTCACGGGCGCCGTGACGAACCGCGATGCGGCGGGACTGGCGAGCGGATCGGATGCTGGTGGCGCTTCTGAAATGGGTGTCGTGCCGACGAGAACCGAATAGCCTGCGAAGACGCCAACCACGGCCATCATGACGAGCGTGTTGATGACCTGATCGATGCCGAACCAGAAGCTGCGCTTTTGTCTTTCCTGCTTCACTTCCGGGGCGTCGCTGTATGGGACTATCGCGCGAGATTGCGCTGCGGTGATCAGGAACGTCGGGTTCTTCTGCGGCATCGGTCCACCTGCTGGGTACGCGCGAAGCGGCCAACCCTTCTGCTGACGTAGTTCGAGAGCTTGGCCGACGTGGAGAACGGCGTCGGCGGCGTTCTATTCCCCATGCCGGCGACAAATAAATCGAGACCGCCGACGCCGCCGGCTAGGCGGACCGCGTCGTCGGCACGCCCGCTTATCCTCGGCGATGGAATAGTCCCCGCCCTCCAGCGTTAGACACTCCAGTCCGCAGCCCGAATAGAGGAGCCGCACATGTTCACGCTGCTGAAATCAATTGCGCCACCCAAGGTCACATTCCTCTGCGCGCCTGAGGACAAAGGCGTGATCGCCGAACCCGTGCCCGCGAAATCGGTCATGCCCGACTGGTTCCGGCGCTTGCCGGCGATCGACAACAACCAGGTTCACACGCGCAACAATGGGCTGACGGTAAAGCGCTGCATGCCTTTCCTCGACGCCTTGACTACGGGATGGATCTTGCCGCTGGCCGCCACAGTGCGGCTCGACGTGCGCGACAACGGGCAGACCGTCGATGCGGGCTGGGAGATCGACCGCGTGATGGTGTCGAACCACGCCAACTTTCAGGTCGCGGGCAATCCGCGCGACCGGCAGCCACCGTGCAAGTTTCACAACTACTGGTCGATCGTGACCCCCCCGGGATGGAGCTGCCTGTTCCTGCCGCCGCTCAACCGGCCGAACGACGTCTTCGAGGCCGTGGCGGGAGTCGTCGACACCGATACCTACGCGTCGCACATCCATTTTCCGTTCTTTGCCACCGCAAAGGACGGGCTCTACACGATCGAGAAAGGCACACCGCTCGTGCAGGTGATCCCGTTCCGCCGGAACGGCACGCATATCGACGGTGACGTGCGGGCGGAGACCGAGGAGGAAACACTCGCGCGGCAGAAGATCCTGCGCAACACCCAGGCGTCCGAGGGATGGTATCGCAAGTTCGCGCGGGCTGGACGGTAGCGCTGGCCTCCCGCATTCCGGTCAAAATGCCGGAAGGCGGATTCCGGTTGGCGGATCTCGCGATCCGCCAACCCTATGTGATTTCGTGTTGAGGTCAGCATCCGCCGATCGGCGGGAATTGCACGAGGCCCCATCCGAAGATCGGATCGCGGCCCGGCGCTCCGAGATCTTTCGCAATGGACTGGATCGTCGCGAGCGCCCGCGCCTTGTCGCCACCCGCGCCGAATTTAGCTGATGCGAATGCCGCCGAGACGAGCGGTGCTGCGAACGACGTGCCCGTAGCCAATCGTGATTTGCCCCCGGGCGACGCAACGGACATGCCCACTCCAGGACCGGCGTACGAGATATGTGTGCCTCTCGCCGAGAGCCGCGACGGACGTCCTTCGCCATCGATGGCGGCCACGGCGATTACACCGGGATATCTTGCGGGATACCCGCGGCTCTGGCCTGCCGATGGGCCGGCCGCCGCGATCAATGTCGTGCCTCGGTCGACGAGCTGCGCGACGGATGCGGCAAGTACGGAGTTTTCCGGGCCGGCAAGCGAGAGATTGACGATCCGGATTTTTCGCTCGGCCATCACGTCGAGCGCCGCGACGAGATCGAACGCATTCGTCGTGTCGTTGCTTCCGGAAGCATGGAAGGCGTCGACGGCAACTACCCTGGCCCGCGGCACGACGCCGACGATATCCGACCCGGGCTGGCCGACGAGGAGACTGACGACACCTGTACCGTGGGCGGGGTTGGATGGGCCGCGATCCTGTCGTCGCACTGTTGCGAATTCGATGTTCGCGCCCGCAAGGCTCGGATGAGCAGGATCGACGCCGGTATCGATAACACCAATGGTGTGCGGAAGTTGGCATTTAAGGTAGTTCGACTGCCAACCCGTCAGCACGAAGGCTTCGCAACCCGCACCGCAGGATTGTCCCATCGGCCGGTACGGCCCGATGGCGGACCTCTGGAAGCGATCATTGCGTGCCGCCGTTGCTGCCGGCGCAACGTCTAACACTCTGCGCAATGCGCTCTTTGTGCCGAGGCGCGCGGGCGGCTCTATTCGGCTCACGCTTGTGCCGAGCGAATTGGATTCGCGTGACGCCGATACAGTGAAACCGTTCTGCTGAAGCTCGCTGATGTTATCCGCCGACAGTCCGGCGACGATCAGTTCTCCGCGCGCACGGCGTGGCGCGGTCGCCGAGGCCCGGGCAGTACTCCGCGGGCGCGAGCGTGATCGGTACCGAGGCGCATAGCCCGGCATGATGAACCGCGGGATTTTGCCAAGCCGAATTCCGGGAATGCCAAAGCCTTTCATTCGGAAGCCACCGCCGCCGCGAAAGCCACCACCACCGCCATCGTCGTCGTCGTCGGCTTTTGCCTCCGTCACGAGCGCGAGTTGAGGACCGGATATCGAGGCTGCCAATTGCCATCCAGCTACGACTGCCAAAGCGACGAGAGAGCGGCGAAGGACTTTGCGTGGGTATGCAATTGGACGCATGAAATACATCGGTGTTCCTTCCTGCAGTCGTGAGGCGGCCTGCCAGAAACAGGATTTTTTCCCGATTGCCGGGGCGATGATCTCGGGCACTATAACGACTCTCATTGCGCCTGCGACCTCTGCTGTTTCAGCCCGTGCTGCAAGATTGCCGCCAAATTGGTACGGAGGCAGCCGGTCATCAGGTCATCGATGCGGCCTGCGATGCGCATTCTTAAGCATTCCTGCTCAGATGCCTGACCTGGTCACCGCTCCATCGCGTGCCGCGCGCAACCAATCGTACCGTAGCCACTCTCGCTTCGCAGCTTTGCCCGTGTCTGGATTGACCGCGAGCGGAGCGCCGCGAACGCTTGCTGCTGCGGGGCGATGTATGTTGCGCTGACCGAGTGTAACGCCGACGCGCACCATCCTGACCGCATCCTCGGCTGCACGCACGAGCAGCGTCCGCGCGTCCGCGATCGCCTCCTCGAGTGAACAAGGTTTCTTGACGATGCTGGCAAACGCATCGATGCCGTGCTTGAAGTTCGCGGCGCAACCGTCGCCGATCGTGCCGGCCAGCGCGATGACGGGGATGCCGCGGCTGCGGGCCCGGCGGCCGACTTCCGCCGGAATCTTGCCGAACGGCGTCTGGCCATCGAGTGCGCCTTCGGCCGTGAGCACGAGATCGGCCTCCTGCAGCAATGTCTCGAATGCCAGATACTGCATCACGATGTCGTAGCGCGGATGCAGTTGCCCGCCGAGAACGCCCTGGATCGCGGCGCCGAGCCCGCCCGATGCGCCCGTGCCGGGTCCATGCCCGACATCGATGCCGATATCCGAGCGCACGATCGCCGCGAAGCGCTCCACGCCTTCCTCCAGCTGCGTCACCTGCTCCGGCGTCGCGCCCTTTTGCGGACCGAACACTCGAGCGACGCCGCGCTCGCCGAGCAAGACGTTGTGCCAGTTCACCGCCGCGTCGATGCGAACCCGGCCGAGTCGCGGATCGAGATCCGACACATCGATGTGCGCAAGATTGCGCAATGCGCCGCCGCCGTGTCCAATGTCGTGTCCGTCCTTGTCGATGAGCCGCGCGCCGAGCGCCTGAAGCATTCCGGCACCCGCATCGTTGATGCCACTGTCGCCGCATCCGATCAGGATGCGCTCGACGCCGGCATCGAGCGCGGCGCGGATGAGCTGGCCGACGCCGGCGCTGGTGGTGACAGTCGGGTCGCGCTGATCTCGCGGAACGAGCGAAAGGCCGGCTGCCGCCGCCATTTCGACGACGGCCGTGCGTGGTCCCCTTCCGCCGAGGATGCCGAACTTGCTCTGCACCGGGCAGCCGACGGGCCCGGTTACGGTCACACGGTGGATCGATCCGCACGTCGCGTCGATCAGCGCATCGACCGTTCCTTCGCCGCCATCGACCATTGGAGCCTTGAGAATGCGTGCGCCTGGAAGTCCGCGCAACACGCCTGTCGCAATCGCATCCGTAACTTCTCTTACGCTGAGGCTTTCCTTGAAGCCCGACGGCGCGACGAGGACGGTGAAGGTCATTGGCGTATCTCCTGTGCCCGCGCAGATGACAGTTCTGCAACATGTCCATAGGAACGCCACGACCGGCGATCTATTCCCCGATTTCGAGAAGCCGAAACGGCTGCTCGTCCTCGTTAATGCGATCAAAAATGCGGCCAGACGAACAGCGCGAAGGCCATGATGAGCACGAACATCATCGGAAGAAGAAACGCGCTGAGCCGCGCAAGATCGGCGGAACTGTAGGTCGGAACCGGTGCATTGGCGAAGATCGCAACAGGCTTTGCGCTGACCGCCATGGTCTGGCAGAGGCCCGTTCCGGCGATTGTCACCAGGACCAGCGTCGTCACGTCGGCGCCCTGATTTGCCAGCGGCAAGACGATCGACGGAAGGAGCACGGCCGCGCGGGCTGTTCGCGATGTGATGACGAGGTGCGACAGCAAGGCGATGATCGCGACGGCGGCGATCACGACAGCGCTGTTCCCTTCCGCAAGGCTGGGCACGGCAGCTTTGAAACTGGCGGCAAGCCAGTCGTCGACGTCGGCCTTCATCATCGCGTCCGCAATCGTGAACGTGGCCGCGAGAAAGACGATCAACTCCACTTCGACGGCTTTGAAGGCGTCTTTCGATTTGATGACGGGGCCCGCGAGCTTCAGCATGACGAAGGCGCCGGCCAGGGCGACGAGCCCCATGCCAAGACCATGAGTGGTTTGTGTCAGCCAAAGCACCAGCGTCGTCGCGACGGTGACCAATATCGCCCGCGTGCGCCAGTCTTTCGGCAGTGCATCGACGTTCGAGAGGCGGACGCGGCGCGCGCGCAGCGCAGGCGACAGGAACGTATGCAATATAATCGCCGTTGCGGCGAAACTGCTGATCAATGCGAACGGCATCGCAAGAACCAGCCAACCCACATAATTGACGGCGCCGCCGCCCTTCTCGCGCATCACGTCGGCGGCGAGGATATGCGCGCCGGCACCGATGAGGGACCCCGATGCGGACAGCAGGATCACCGTTGGAAAGAGGAGCGCCAACGCGCGGGTCAATGGCCGGGACCGCGCCTGAGCCGTGAGCGTGAGAAAGACCGGCAGCAGCAGCGCGGCACGCGCCGAGGTCGACGGAATGATCAATGCGGTGGCCGCGATCGCTCCGGTCAGCGCATAGAACAAGCGCGACACGGATACGTTTTGCCCGGCCACCGACATCAGGAGCGGCTCGATCACTCCGCTGGCGCGAAGCACGGCCGCTATGAGGAATGCCGCAAGCAGCAGCCAGATCAACTCGTGGCCGAGCGAGCGATAGAGATCGGCGCTTTCGATCACGCCGGACGCAGACAGACCGACGACAGCTGCCACCGCGACCGCAGTGTCGCCGATACGGGTCATCGTCCAGCCGATGATGGACAGGCCGAGTACAGCGAGGACGATGCGTCCGTCCCTCGACAACTCACCCGGCATCGACCACGCAGCGGTTGCGACAACGGCGGCGAGAGCGAGTGGAAGCGCCCAATTCGACAGGTGTCCGAGTGCCGTTCGAGCCGGTTGCAGCCCCGTCGCAAGCGCCGCGACTCCGATCCCCGCAGTATCCCACGATGCGCGTGCAACGCAGGTTTCCCCGCCCGGACCTGGAACGAAAGTGTTCGGAGAGGTTTTGCTACTGTTGTTCATGGCCAGAAGAACGCCGCGCGCAACCCATTATTCCACCCAGCAGAGGGCTGCCATATCGTACGCCCGCCGAGCTGGCCGCGTCATTCGGTAAGCCTTCCGAGCTGCCGCATGTGCAATCAACTGAAAACAGTTATACGAATGGAATAGTCCCGCTGGGCCGGCGTTTTACCCGTCGACACGAACAAGGATGCATCCCGCGATGGGACAGGACGTACGCAAGGAGCTGGTCGCTCTGCTGCCTCGCATGAGGCGGTTCGCGTACTCACTTACGGGTTCGATGGAGGAGGCCGAAGAGGTGCTGCAGTCTGCCTGCGAGAGGGCTTTGTCGAGGCTCGACCAGTTCGAACCGGGCACACGCCTCGACAGTTGGATGTTCCAGATCATCCGGACTGTGCGCGTCGACCGCGTGCGCTACTCCGTTCGGCGGCCCACTTCGAACGATCCCGACATCGCGGAAACGGCGGCCTTCGACGCCCGGACGCTCGAGCAGCTCGAGGCGAGAATGGATCTCGACATCATTCGCGGCGAAGTTGCCAATCTGCCGGAGGAACAACGGGCGGTTCTCGCGCTCGTGACGATCGACGGCATGAGCTACCAGGAGGCGGCGGATACGCTCGGCGTGCCGATCGGAACGATCATGAGCCGGCTCGCGCGGGCGCGCCGCAAGCTTGCGGAAGCGATCGATATGCCGCGCCCTGCCAGTCGGAAGCGGACTACCACTGCGGAGCGTTCGCCATGAGCTGCCTGCGGGACGAAATTCTCGTCGCTTATGCCGACGATCAGTTGAGCGACGAGAAGCGGCGCGCGGTCGAACATGTGTTGGCTGTCGACGAGGATGCCCGCATGACCGTCGCAATGTTCAAGCGCACCACATATCAGGTGCGTCGTGCATATGCGGGCGTCGATTTCGGCGGCGTGCCGGTGTGGTTCGAACGGCTCCTTCGCAACGTGGGCGCGCGGGGCGCTGGTCACGCCACCTCTGCGGCGTCGGCATGTGGCCCTCGGCATCGGCGTTGGCGCCTGTCGACTTTCGCACTGGCCGCATGCTTGTTGTTGGGGATCTGCATCGGATCGCTGATGTCGGCCGATGGCCTTGTGCCTGCGCGATCCGAGCCCTTGGTCTCCATCGGCGACGTGCCTGCCGCGAGCACGTTGGCCCAGGCGCTCGATCACGTTTCGGATACGGGGACCGAGTGGACTGGACCGGACGCATGGCGCGCGGCTGTGAGCGCGACGTTCAAGGATCGCTTCGGCAATGCTTGCCGCGAGGTCGAATTGTTCACCTCGGTTGGCGAAGAGGTGCCGGCCCAACTCGTCGTGGCGTGCCGCAGTGGCGCGGAGACGTGGACGATCGTCGGTGCCGTGACCAATCAGGTGTCGGCCACGTCCCCCTCGGGTTCGGTCATCGAAGCGTACTACGTTCCCGCCGAGGACGAGGCCAGATCGTCACTGGATAGCATTTTGTCCATGCTCGGGGCACATCAGCGCACACCGGCGACGGACAGGAAGACAACCGCGCCATGAGCCAGAACACCGCCAATGAATGGCCCGCCGACGCGAAACTTGTCGCCTTCGCTGATGGTCAGCTGGATCCCGGCGAGGCGGCGAAGATCGCGCTCTTTCTGAGCGAGAATGAGGACGCGCGGCTCTTCGTCGAGCGGCTCATGGCGTCGGGCAATCTTGCGAAAGTGGCGTACGACGAGGCACTGGCTACCCGCGCTGATGATAAACTGACGAACCTCATCCTGGGATCTCGCCCGTCCAGAGATGCGACAGCGATGGGCACGGTGGTGCCGTTGCCGTCCAGGGCAAAGTCCAAGCCCGCGGTCGCGCACTATGCGTTGCCGATGGCCGCCGCCATCGCCCTCGTGATCGGATCGCTGGCGGGCTATCAGCTCGGCCGCCGCGGCATGGCACCGGCAAACGGATCTGAGTTCGGTGTCGCGGTCGGACCGATCGGCCATGCATCGCCCGTCAAGGCGCTTCTCGAGCAGCGCGCGAGCGGTGAGTTCATGCCCGTGTCTGCTGATGCGGCGAACGCCGACAAGCGTCACCTGATGGTCGTCGCTTCGTTCCGCGACCGCACCGGCCGGATCTGCCGCGAGTTCGAGGTGGTGATCGACCGCGATGACGCTGTGCCCGTTACGGCGGCGATCGCTTGCCGTCACGGCGATGGACTTTGGCATGTCGAAGGCGCCGCCCAGGTCACCGCCGCGCCCCCCATTCCGGAGAAGGATTTCAGTCCGGCGGGCAGCAACGAAACGTCGGCCATTGCGGGCATTCTGGAGGCCATCGGCGCCAAGCGAGCGCTGCCCAAGGCGGACGAGGACGCACTTTTGAAGAACGGCTGGAAGTAGCCGATGCTTGGCGCGTGCTGGCTGTTCATCGACTCGAGTTGCCTTCTTACCCAAACAACCGCTGCATTGGTGCGAGCAATCCGGCCGTCAGGGACACGGCACGCGCGGCTTGACGACCGACATGTCCCGCCTCGCAACCACCGCGCGCGCAGTGTGGCACGGCAGAAACGCTGGCGCACTTTCTCGCGTTGACGCTCGGAATCTCTCGGCAATCGCTGTTGCGACCGCTACGTTGGACACGTGTGGGTCGTGGGGTGGCGTGTGCGTACGAGATGGCATCTGTTGTCGGGCCTCGCGGTGTTTGCGCTGAGTTCCAGCGCGGCCTTCGCTTCCGAGCGTGGCGCCGCTGGTTCAATCGCCGTCGCCAATGCGCCGCTGGCAGCAACGCACGGACCAAATCGGGATAGCGATCCAACCGGCGAATTTGGCACAAAGCGGCCGAGTGAGAACACGGGCGACGACGTCGTGACCATCGTGCTCGGCGGCGACCTCGGCCTTGGCGGCAGCAACCAGCCCGTCGTCGCGACGGGCAGCTACCGTCACGGCCAAAAGCAAGGCTGGCATGAGCTGACGAGCGGTATCGCGCCGCTGTTCGACGGTGACATCAATTTCGCCAATCTCGAAACCGTCGTGACCGACCGCAACGATCTGAAGGCCAATCCCAAGTCGTTCAACTTCAAGAGCCACCCCGCAGGGGTTAACCACCTTGCCCGGCTGGGCCTCAACGTCGTCTCGACGGCGAACAATCATGCCATCGACTACGGCGATGCGGGCGTGCGCGAGACGCTTCGCCATCTCGATGCTGCGAGGATGCACGGACTTGCGGCGTGGCCCGGTATCGGCGTCGGCCGCGACGAGGCCTCGCGGCCCGGCGACGTCACGGTCAACGGCGCGCGCGTTCGCCTCTCGGCCATCGGCATCGGTGGAGGCGGCATGCCGGAAGGCGGGTCGAATGGCAGCCGCCCGCGCGCCGGAATGCTCAACTTCAACCGCGCCGAGGATTTCAGTGAGTCGATTGCGCGCCTCGCTGACGCCTCGGGTGACTTGCGCATTCTGTCGGTGCACTACGGGGCGGAACTCCAGGTGCGCGCAAGTTACGCCGACGTCGCCAAGCTGCGCGACCAAGCGGCGAAAGGCAGTGGCATCGACATCGTGGTTGGGCATCATGCGCATGTGGCCGCGGGTGTTCAACTCGTCGACGGCAAGCTCGTACTCTACGGCCTCGGCAATCTTCTGCATCCCGGCATGCAGGACATGGCGCGGTTCGGCGTCTGCCGCGACTACGGACTAGTGGTGCGCGTCCTTTTCTCACGCGATGCAGAGGGCAAGCTCACGCCGCGCGCCATCGAGGCTGTGCCGATCACCGACATGCATGCACGCGCCAAGCCGCTCAATGGAGAGTCTGGGCGTTTGCACATCGAGGTGCTCAATCATCTTGCCGGCGATCTCGACGATCAGAAAGCCGGCGCGACGGGCGTTCGCTTCGCTCCCCGCGCCGACGGCAGCGGGCTCTATTGCCTGCCAGGCGCCGGACAGGAACCGGGCCGGATCGGGGCGACGTGCAAAGACTGGGAACCGCCGCCGCCGCCGTCGAAAGACATCGCGCGTCGTATCTCTAGCTCGTGCGGCGGCATGTCGATTGCCCGCCGGCGTGGTGGATCGGACGACGCGACGAGAGTCGAACCGGCACGTAGCCGCGTCTCTCGCCACAAGCCAAAGAACGAAGCGGGCGGCACGCTGCTGACGAGTATCTTCGGTTGGTGATTGGGCTGCCGCAGTCGCGAGTGTCGCCATGCGCGTCGCGCCTCGAATTAGCGCAGGCTCGGCTCAGGTGAAGGCGGTGCCCCAGACCAGAGCAAGCTCGGTCCGATTTCCGTGATCCGGGACACGCCGGTCAGCGCCATGGCGATCTCGAGTTCGTCGCGCAATAGGCGCAGGACGTGCGAGGCGCCGTGTGCGCCCGCAACGGCGAGGCCATGGATGATCGGGCGCCCGACGAGGACGGCAGTTGCGCCAAGAGAGATCGCTTTCAAAATGTCGGTGCCGCGGCGCATGCCGCCGTCGATCAGGACGGGGACGCGGCCGGCACAGCGCTCGGCAATCGCCGGCAAAGCGTCGAGCGTTGCGATTGCCGTATCGAGAGTGCGGCCGCCGTGGTTGGAGACAATGATGCCGGCCGCCCCGTTCTCGATGGCGCGGCCGGCGTCGTCGGGATGCAAAATGCCCTTCAGCAGCACGGGAAGGCGCGCCTCCGCAATCAGCCACGCGATATCGCGCCACGAGGGTGCCTGCGCCATGAAATGTTCGAACACGGCGCTGCCACCGTCGCGGAGGCTCGCCGCTGGCGAGGACGGAAGATCCACGAGGTTCTCAGCACGGATGCCGGGCGGAAGCGTGAACCCCGCCCGGTGCTCTCGGTTCCGCACGCCGTTGACCGGTGCATCGACAGTCACGACGATCGCCTCGCAGCCCGCCTCCTCGGCGCGGCGCAGGAGACGCAGGGTGGATTGCCGCTCGGCCTGCATATAGAGCTGGAACCAGTGTCCCGCATTGCCGATCGCGGCAATGTCCTCGATACGCGCGCTCGCCGACGAGCTCGTCACCATCACGGCGTCCTGCGCAGCGGCAGCGATTGCCGCCGCCAGCTCGCCGTCGGGATGTGCGAGTTTCTGGAAGGCTATGGGAGCCACGAGGATGGGATGCGCACGCTCGCGGGCCAGGAGTGTGATGCGGGTATGTCCCGGGCGGGCGGGATCGGAGGCCAGAACGCGCGGGAGAAGCGCGCGGCGATCGAACGCCTCGCGGTTCCACCGCATCGTGATCTCGTCGGCGGCGCCACCGGACACGTAGGCCCACGCGTTGGCATCGAGCATGCGCGCTGCAGCCGACTCGTAGTCGGCAAGGCATACGAGAGGGAGCGCTCCTATTCCGCCGCTGCCGTTGCCGCCGATAGACATGCTCAATCTTTCATCCGGTATTCGACGGGCAGGCTCAGCTCGACCGCTGCGCCGGCGATCTGCGGCGGCGGCTGCGGTAGCGGCGCGGCGCGCTCCAGCAGTTCGAGGGCGGCGGCGTCGAGTGAGGCCGATCCCGACCCGCTGCGGAGATCGCGCGCCATCACGCGGCCACTGCGATCAATCGTAAATGCGAGGTGGACGTCGCCTTGGTCGCGACGGCGGCGGGCATCCGCCGGGTAACGCTTGAACTGGTTGAGGTGGACGACAACCTGCCGCTGCCAGCGCGCGACGATTTTCTTGTCGCTCTCCGACATGCCGATCTGCTGCGCGGCGGCGACGGGTGCCGGCGGCGCGTCGGCCGGCGGCGGGGCTGTCGTCTCCGGAACCGCCATCGCGGGCGCCACCGAAGGCTGCTCGACTTTCTCGACGGCGGTGTCGTCCGTCACCTGCTCGTTATCGTTGCGAACGGGATTGGGCTTCGCCATCCTCAATTCCGGATCGTCGGGCTCGTAAGGCGTCGTCGGCAGCGCGGGCGCTTCCTCGGCTTTGGCGACCTCGGTCTTCTGCGGCGTCAATGGCGCGGGCGGGGTCTCCTCGGCACGCGGGCCGACCGGAAGGTCGAGCTTCTCGGACGGTGGCGCCACTGCCATCGGCGCAAGCTCGATCGCTATCGGGCCGCTCGCGTCGTCGAACTCCTCGATCGGTTGATCGCTCGGTGCGAGCGCGGCGTAGATCGCCCCGGCGTGCAACATGAGGCCTAAGGTGAAAGCCAAGAGCCGCCGTCTGATCCCCGCGCTCCGGTCCTCGAACGTGTAGATCATGGCGGGCTCGCGGGCGCGGCGGCCGGGGTTGCGGACACGGGCGGCAGCGACATGCCCATAGCGGCTGTTGCGGCGGCGTCGGTTCCTTCGAGCCCGACGAGGCCGACCTTGAGGTAGCCGCCGGCGCGCAGCTCGTTCAGCGTCCGCATCAGCTCGCCATAAGGCACCGACTTGTCGGCGCGCAGATAGAGCCGAGTGTCACGACGGATCTTTGTCGCGATGTCGAGCGCCTGCGCCAGGCCTTCGCGCGCGACCGGGCTCTCACCCACGGCGAGCGTGAGATCCGCCTTCATCGTCACGTAGACCGGCTTGTCGGGACGCGGCGCGGGTTGCGCAACCGCCACCGGCAACTCGACCGGCACGTCGACGGTCGACAGCGGCGCGGCAACCATGAAGATGATGAGCAGCACGAGCACGACGTCGATGAATGGCGTCACGTTGATTTCGTGGGTCTCGACCAGCTCGTCGTCGTCGCGCCCGATGCGTCCGGCCATGGTGCTACTCCGCCGCTCTGAGCGTGCGCGCTGCGACGGCATGGCGGTCGAGATCGCGCGAGGCGAGACGCTCGACGGCCGCGGCTGCGTCGGCGAGGCCGGCTTTGTAGCCGGTTATGGCGCGCGCGAGCTGGTTGTAGAATATCACCGCCGGGATGGCGGCGACGAGGCCGATGGCGGTTGCGAGAAGTGCTTCCGCGATGCCCGGCGCGACGACGGCGAGGTTGGTCGTCTGCGCCTTCGATATGCCTATGAAGCTGTTCATGATGCCCCACACCGTGCCGAAGAGGCCGATGAAGGGCGCTGTGCCGCCAATCGTGGCGAGGAGTCCGGTGCCCGTCGTCATGGCCCGGCTGGCGCCCGCCTCGATGCGCCCGAGCTGCGAGCCGATGCGCTCCTTGATGCCCGTGGCCGAAAGCGTGCCATGATCGGAACGCTCGATCTCGTCGCGCGCCGCCGTCACCATCATCGCGGCCGCATCGCGCGCGTCGCGCATCGAGGCTGCGACCGCGTGCAGCGACGGCGCGTCGATCAGCTCAGTCGTGCGCCTGTGCAGCGTCCTCCGCGCGAGCGAGAGTTGAATGTGCTTGCCGATCCACGCCGACCACACCAGGACGGACGCCAGCGCGAGGAAGATCATCACGCCCTTCACCACCGTGTCGGCGGCGAGGAACATGCCCCACGGCGACAACTCGTGCGGGAGATGCTCGCGCGCAATGCCGGGCGGCTTCGACGCCGCGGGTGCGGCAGCAGGCAAAGGTGAGGCGGCGATCGGGGCCGTGTCAGACGATGATGGCGGCGAGGTCGGCGTGATCGCGGAGGGAGAGCTAGCAGGCGCCTCGGAGCCCTGCGCCCAAGCCGAACGTTCGCCAGCATCGACAATGGCCACGGCAGCCAGCATCGCGATCACGGTTACAGCTTTTATAATCCAGTTCACCAGCCTCGTTCCCCTCATAGATGCACCGCGCGTCCCGATCAGGTATCGGCCCACGCACGGATCAGGTTGTGATAGATGCCTGTCAGCCTCACTGCCGCGGAGTGATCGGCGCCGACCTCTGCGCCCAGTTCCTGAATGGTCTGATCCAGGTCGAATAACAGCGAGCGGTGTTGATCGTCGCGGATCATGCTCTGCAGCCAGAAGAATGACGCGACACGCTCGCCCCGCGTCACCGGCTCGACCTTGTGCAGACTGGTCGACGGATAAAGAACCAGATCGCCGGCCGGGAGCTTGACCTCCTGTGCGCCGTAGTACCCCTCCACCACGAGCTCACCGCCGTCGTAGTCCTCAGGATCGGATAGAAACAGCGTGCATGACAGATCGGTGCGAACGCGTACCGGCGTGCCCGGCACGACGCGGATGGCATTGTCGACGTGGACGCCGAAACTTTCGCCGCCAGCATAGCTGTTGAACATCGGCGGCAGGATCTTGAGCGGCAGTGCGGCAGACATGAAAATGGGATTTCGCGACAGTCCTTCGAGCACGCGGTCGCCGAGCTTATCCGCCAGGGATGATCCAGGCGGAAGCTGTCGGTTATTCTTGACCAGCGCCGCCTGCGGTCCGGCGGTCTTAAGGCCGCTCTCCCACTTCGCCGCGTCCAGCTCGCTGCGAATTGCGGCGACTTCATCCTTGGTCAAGACCTCTGGAATGCACACCAGCATTCTGCTCTCCGAAAATCATCGAGCCTGCCTGCGGGGCTAGTGATCCGCAGACAGGCTCAGATCGACATTGCATCCGGCCGAAGCCGACCGCTCGTGTCGTGTTCCGGTTCAATACTTGAACCGCGCCGTCAGGTAGGCCGCTCGGCCCGGGGCGATGTAAACGTAGGGCGCGCCGCTGCGGTAGAACGCGTCGTAGTAGACCTCGTCAGTGATGTTGATGACGTTGAGCTGCAGGTCCATGTGTTTTGAGACCTCGAATTCTGCCAGCGCATCGAACCGCCAATGGCTCGGCAGGATGTTGCCGTTGGTCGCCGCGAACGTGCTGCCCTGGAGCTCGCCTGCATACGTCGCCGCGCCACCGATCGTCAGCCTGTCGGTCAGTTTGTATTTGGCCATCAGGTTGAACGTGGTGTGCGCGATGTTGGCGAAGTCCTTGCCCAGGTTCGCCGCAACGCTCGACTTGGTGATCTCCGAGTCCATGAACACCGCGCCGCCGTAAAGGCTCAACGCGCTCGTCAAGTTGCCGGCAAAGCCGAGTTCCACGCCGCGGACGCGGTATTCGCCAGTGTCGAGCAACTGTGCTGCCGCGCCCGCGCCGACGCCCTCGCGCGCATTCGCCTTGGTGGTCTGGAACAGCGCCGCGGTGACGAGCAAGTTGCGGTCGAACAGCTCCCACTTGGTGCCGATCTCGATCGCGGTGTTCTTCTCCGGCGCCAATACCTGTGATCGCGCGGTGAAACCGCCGTAGTCGTCGCCACCCGCGTCGAGTTCCTGTCCGACCGGGTTGGTCGACGTGCCGATCGAGGCGTAGACGCTGCCGTTGGGCAGCGGCTTCCAGGTAATACCGCCGTTGTAGTTGATCATCGTGTCGTGGCGCTCGAGATGGGTCGCGCCCGCATTCTGGTCGAGTTCGATCGTGTAATCGTCGATGCGCACTCCGCCGGTCACGATCCATTGTGGGGTGAGCTTGATCGTATCGAGAATGTAGGCGCTCTTGGTCGCGACCTCGACGAGGACCGGATTGTTCGCTCGCACCAGCCGGTCCGTGGCGCTGTCCCAGCATCCGGACGTATCGGGCCTAAAGATCGACACCGAGCAG
This sequence comes from Hyphomicrobium sp., assembly GCA_022843145.1. Classification (GTDB taxonomy): domain Bacteria; phylum Pseudomonadota; class Alphaproteobacteria; order Rhizobiales; family Hyphomicrobiaceae; genus JAKAML01. The sequence goes on along the minus strand of JALHOF010000002.1, from coordinate 253,013 downwards.
CCCGGAATGTTACCGACGACGAAACTCTCGGTGTCGAGCCCGCGGAAGGTGTCGCGCGAGACCTCCTCCTTGCTCACTTCGATGCCGGCGACGAGCGTGTGCTTGGCGCCGCCGGTGTTGAATTCCGTTTTGATATCGGTCTGGTTGGCGAGGATCTCGTTGGTCTGGTGCCGGCTCTTGGGTGCCGAGGTGACAGTCCACAGATCCGGATCCGGGTTGGTGATCACCGCACGCTCCGGTGCGCTCACGACATACCCGAACACCGTCTTGCCCATGCGCAGCTTGTTGGTGAGCAGCGTCCCCGGCGCGAGCTGAACCTCGGCCGTCAACGTCCCGATATCCTGTTCGCCTTCCTGGAAATCACGATCTGTCACGCCATAGAACGTGTCGCGGCGGACGCCCGTCTCGGTGAAGGGCTTTCTCGCAACCGAGTTCCAAGGAACGCCCCAATCCGGCATCTGGTCGAGTTGGAGGTGATAATACTCCGCGGTCAGCTTGAATGCCGAGACCGGCTTCCATGCTGCTGCGAACGCGCCGCCCCAGCGGTCGTCGAACACGTCGTCTCGACCCGCGACGCCAGCGTCCTGCCACATCGCATTCGCCCGCACCGACAGCGTCGGATCGATCACCTGGTTGACGTCCGCCGTCACGCGCTTTGTCGAATCCGTGCCGACCGTTGTCGACAGCACGCCGAAGTTCTGGTCCTGCGGCTTCTTGGTGACGAGGTTGATGGCGCCGCCCGTGGTGCCGCGCCCGCCGATGGTCGCGCTCGGACCTTTGAGGATTTCGACCTGCTCGGTCATGAAGTTCTCGCGCACCGACACGCTCGGATCGCGCACGCCGTCGATGTAGGCGTCGCTCGTGGCGCGGAAGCCGCGAATGAACAGCACGTCACCGAATGCGTTACCGCCCTCGCCGGTTCCGAGTGTGACGCCGGGCGTCGTCCGTGCCAGCTCCCGGATTGATGTGGCCTGCTTGTCTTCCAGCACTTCCTTCGAGATCGTGGTCACCGTGCGCGGCGTGTCGAGCAGCGGCTCGGTCAGCTTGGTGCCCGAAGCTTTGTCGACCTTGTAGGCCGCGTCGGGGTCCGCATAGGGATTGCCGCCGGGCGCGACCCCGCCGCTTGCGGCTTGCTCGGGGATCGGCTCGGACGCCTGCTGGACGGGTTCGGACTTGGGTGCGGGCCTGGACGCCCTTTTTGGAGTAGGCTTGGTGGCTTTCGCCTTTTGCGTCGCCGTCTCGACCTTCAGCGCCGGAAGCGGCGTTACGGGTGCCCCAGTCGCAGTTGGCGAGGCAGCGACAGGCGCTCCCTGCTGGCTGGTTTGCGCCATTGCCGGTGCTGCCACTGATACGGCGATGCAAGCCATGGCTACCGTGCTGGTCCTCTTGCGCTCGTCGCGCGTTTCGATGCATGAGCCGATGCGAATTCTGTCCCGCAGCGACGCGGGCCGCTTTCCTGCCGACATGAGTTCCCCCTTGGAACGCTAACTATTCAGTGAGTTGCGTCAGTGGGTGGCTGGGCAAGGAACGCGTGGCTGCCGGTTGATCGCCGTGGCAACCTCTGAAACTATACGAACGTTGTCAATAATAAGATTTGACGACGGAGCCGGCGGCTCGCTAATACATTACGAACTTCGTATAGTTAGTGTGTGACGTGTGGTGCCGGTGCCACGCTCCCGACAGGAATGATGCGCCTTGACCGAAAAGTCCGAAAAGCTGAAAGCCGCCTTGGCGCCGCCGGCAATGCCACCGCGGCTGAGCGTGCGGGACCTGCTCGGCGGATGCCGCGAAGCCGTCCTCGAGCTCGATGGTCACGATTATCGGCTGCGGATCACGTCGGCCGGAAAGCTGATCCTGACGAAGTAAACCTAAGCAGATGCATAGATCGCCGCATATGCCGGCGCAGGCTGTTGGATCCGGTACGCCGCCCGTTCAAGCCGCTCGTCAATTCCGGTCGCGGCGGCGCGCATCTCGGGCTTGCTGGATCGTCTGCCGATGCCGCATAAGAATGCTTGATCCAATTGTAGGACGGAAAAAATTGGTCATGTTCACCAAGCGGCGTTGGCTATCTGCAGCGGTCGGGCTCGCGTCGCTCTTGCCGTCTCCATCCGGCGCAGACGCGGCTACGGCGCGCGCCGTCATTGATGCCTACGCTAACATTGCGCTTGCCGCATACGACGACTCGCTCGCGGCAGCTCGAAGCCTCGGCCAGGCTGTCGATACACTGGTGGCCAAGCCGAGTGACGCCACACTCGACGCCGCCCGCAAGGCTTGGCTCGCCGCACGCGTGCCCTACATGCAGACCGAGGCGTTCCGTTTCGGCAACAAGCTTGTCGATGCCTGGGAGGGCAGAGTGAACGCCTGGCCGCTCGACGAGGGGCTCATCGACTACGTCGATACGCGTTACGGCACCGGGTCCGACAGCAACAAGCTCTATGCGGCGAACGTAATTGCCAACAAGCGACTTGTCGTTGCTGGCAAGACGGTGGACGCGAGCAGGATCACCAAGAAGCTGCTGTCGTCGACGCTGCACGAAGCGGACAAGATCGAAGCCAACGTGGCGACCGGCTATCACGCCATAGAGTTCCTGCTGTGGGGGCAGGACCTCAATGGCACGGGCGCCGGCGCGGGTAAGCGTCCGGCGACGGATTTCGACACCCGAGCCTGCACAAACGGGAACTGCGACCGCCGGGGGGCCTATCTCAAGACGGCGACGGCGCTGCTCGTCGACGATCTCACCGAGATGGTCGCGAAGTGGACGGACAAGGGCGCGGCTCGTAAAGTGCTGCTCGCCAAGTCCGACAACGAAGGGCTGATCGCGATATTTACCGGTCTCGGAAGCCTTTCTTACGGCGAGCTGGCGGGCGAGCGCATGAAGCTCGGGCTGTTGCTCAACGATCCCGAGGAGGAGCACGACTGCTTCTCCGACAACACCCACAACTCCCACTATTTCGACGTGCTCGGCATCGAGAACGTTTATCTCGGCCGCTACAAACGGACCGATGGCACAACTGTGCAGGGGCCGAGCGTCTCCGATCTGGTCAAGGCCAAGTCCGGCGAGGCGGACGAGCGGGTGCGCAAGGCTCTGGCCGATACGCTGGTGAAGTTTGGCGATTTGAAACGCCGCGCCGAGTCGATCGAGGCTTACGACCAGATGATCGGCGAGGGCAACAAGGAGGGCAATGCCGTGGTCGAGGCCGGCATCTCAGCGCTGATCGCGCAAACCAAGGAATTCGAACGCGCAATCGCGGCGCTCGGCCTGCAGTCGGTCAAATTCGAAGGGTCCGACAGCCTCGACAATCCCGCGAGCGGCGCGACAGGAAAGAGATAACGGGTCGAGGCGTCATGGCCAGCTCAGTGCGCACTTTCGGTTCGTTGGCTCGCGCCGTGTGCCTGGGCTGTGTCCTGCTCGCGGTATCGTCGCAGACGTTTGTCGGCCGATCCGGCGCGGCCGCTGATCAGACGGACCTGGATTCCGGCGAGGCGCTTCCTGGCGGCAATGCGACCACCACCGCGCCACTCACGGCCGACATCTTTTCGCACTTTTCATCCAACATGGAGTTCGCCAAGGAACTCGACTTCAAGGTCGGCAACGGTCTCTTTCGCAAATTCTGGGTTTCGGCTCCGTCATCGACCAAGGGATCGGATGGTCTCGGCCCACTCTACAATGCGCGCGCCTGCCAAAGCTGTCACCTGAAGGACGGGCGCGGACACCCACCGGCGAGCGATCGGATCGAGGATCGCTCCGTCTCGATGTTCCTCAGGCTATCCATTCCGCCGCGCACCGATGCCGAGCGCGCCCTGCTGGACGAGGGGCGGGCGAGCATCATCCCCGAGCCGACCTATGGCGGGCAATTGCAGGAGCTCGCCATCCAGGGCCACGCCGGCGAAGGCCGCATGATCGTGACTTACGATGATCTGGCCATCGCCTTGGCCGATGGAGAAAAGGTGACGCTTCGCAAGCCGAGCTACGGGATCGCCGAACTTGGCTATGGTCCGCTCCATCCCCAGGTGATGATCTCGCCTCGCCTGACGCCGCAGATGATCGGACTCGGTCTGCTGGAGGCGATCTCCGAAAACGATATCCTGGCGCGCGAGGATCCCGACGACCGTGACGGCGACGGCATTTCCGGCCGCGCAAACCGGGTGTGGTCAGTCGAGCAGCAGCGCATGATGCTTGGTCGCTTCGGCTGGAAGGCCGGACAGCCGACCGTTCTGCAGCAGTCGGCCGAGGCATTCGCCGGCGACATCGGCATCGGCAATTGGATCTCCCCGAATCCAGCGGGCGAATGCACCGATGCGCAGGCAGCATGCCGCTCGGCCCCGCACGGCGGCACCGAGAAAGCGCCCGCGGAAGAGATCAGCCGCAAGCTCCTCGATCTCGTCGGCTTCTACGCCCGCAATCTAGCCGTACCTGCGCGCCGAAATCCCGGCGGCGTGGACGTGCTGGCCGGCAAGGCGTTGTTCCACCAGATCGGTTGCGCGAGCTGCCACACACCGATGCACAAGACGGGAGCGGGCTCGCCAGATTCCCACCTCAACAACCAGACGATCTGGCCCTATAGCGATCTCCTCCTTCACGACATGGGCGACGGTCTGGCGGACGGACGTCCCGAAGGTTTGGCCACGGGGCGAGAGTGGCGTACGGCGCCGCTGTGGGGGATCGGCCTCACCGGGCTCGTCAACGGCCATGCGTTCTTTCTTCATGACGGCCGCGCGCGTACGGTTTCGGAAGCGATCTTGTGGCACGGCGGCGAGGCGCAGAAGGCACGCGATGGATTCGCAGGACTTGGTCGCGCCGACCGCGACAGGCTCGTTGCGTTCGTCAACTCGCTTTGAGGAGAAGCGCATGCAAGCCGCACGTTGCCGGCCCGAAACGTTGCTGGCCGCAGCTGCCGCGATCTGGTGCGTCACCGCCGCGGATGCGTCAGCCGATGGTGCTTTCGATCATGCAGGTCTCGCCAAGACCTCGCTCGAGCGGCACATACGGCCCGGGTATGACGCGCTCCGCTCGGCAGGGATCCAGCTCGACCGGCAGATCAAAGGACTTTGCGCAGAGCCCGGCGAGGCAAGTTGGAACGCGGCGACGGCCGCCTTCTCGGGCTTTGTCTCGGCATGGGGCCGCATCGAACACATTCGCTTCGGCCCGATCGTCGAGGAGAATCGCCTCGAGCGAATCCTGTTCTGGCCGGACCGGCAGGGCATCGGCGCGCGGGAGGTCTTGCGCATCTTGTCAGCGCGTGACGAGGCGGCGACCGATGCCGCAAAGCTCGCAACCAAGAGCGTCGCCGTTCAGGGAATTGGTGCGCTCGAAATCATGCTCTACGGCGAAGGACGAGAGGCGCTGTTGAAGCTTGACGCTGATGGTGCGTTCCGCTGCCGTTATGCATCTGCGTCTGCCTCGAGTCTGGCCGGCATAGCACAAGACGTCGTCGCAGCCTGGTCGTTGGCGTCCGGTGTGTCGGCTCAATGGCTGGCGCCGGGATCGGGCAACACCCGCTATTTGCGTGCGGAGGAAACGACAGCCGAATTGGCCAAAGCGCTCGCCACAGGGCTGGAGCGAGTGCGCGATGAGCGGATCGCGGGCCCGCTCGGCCTCGGAGCGAGCAGGCGGAAGGAGACGCCGATCCTTGAGAGGAGTGACACGACCGGTCCGCTAATCACCGCAAACATCGAGGGGCTCGAAGCGTTGTTCTCGGAGGGCGGTTTGAAACAGGCGATTTCAGCAACGTCCGGCACGCATCCGCGTGTGCTGGTTGCGGACAACGCCGACCTCGTGGCGCGCGAGCTTGTCACCGCGCGGGAGCGCCTTGTCTCGGCCCTACGCCATCCCCGTCCGTTCCAACGGCCCGACGCCACGCAAGCCTTCATCGGCGTCGGCTTCCCGCTCAAAAACGCCAACGACATTGCGGGCTGGATGTTGTCGCTGACGGCAGGCGTCACGATGGGGTTCAATGCCTCCGATGGCGATTGACCGGCGCAAACTGCTGATCGGAAGTGCGGCCTTTGCAGCTTGGCCTCGACCGGTCGATGCCGCAACGCGCGGACCGCCCGGCACCCTTTCGCACTTCGCCGCCGCCCGTCGCGGCACCGATGGGCGGTTCTCGGCGGCGATCATCGACGGCGCGGGCGTCGACGTCGTGTCCACCGTGCTTCCCGGCCGGGGGCACGACGCGACGTTCTGCCCCGCGACGAGGCGGTGCGTGGTGTTCGCCCGGCGCCCAGGCAACTTCGCCGTCGTGTTGTCCGCTGGCCGCAACTCGCCGCCGCTCACGTTCACGACCCCTGACGATCGCCACTTCTACGGTCACGGAGCCTTCTCGCGCGACGGACGCCTTCTCTATGCGACCGAGAATGATTTCACTGCCGGTCGCGGCGTGATCGGCGTTTACGACGCAACCGCGCAGTTCCGCCGCATCGGTGAGTTTTCCACTCACGGTGTCGGCCCGCACGACATGGCTTTTCTCAATGGAGCACCGGTTCTGGTCGTCGCCAACGGCGGCCTGCGCGAGCATCCCGACATCGGCGGTGGCCGACGCGTGCTCAATCCCGACCAATTCGTCGCTTCGGTCGCCTACATCGATTGCCGGACCGGTGATCTGCTGGAGCGTCAAGTGCTCGGCTCCCCGGGCGCCGTATCGATGCGTCATCTCGACGTCGGCCGCGATGACACCGTGATCATCGGCGCTCAATTCCACGGGCGAATGGATGGCCCGGCCCCGGCAATGACCTACCGGCACCGCCGGCAGTCTCCGCTCGCCGCGTTTGCGTTGCCGGCCGAGATCGAGCGCCGCCTGAACGGCTACGTCAGCTCGGTCGCCGTCGATCGCTCGGGCCGCATCGCTGCAATCACCTCATCGCGCGGTGGTATCGCCATTCTGCTGGACATCGATACCGGGCGCGTCCTGCGGGTCCAAGCCGCACACGACGTCTCCGGTGTCGCCCCGGCCCGGACGGCGGCGGAATTCCTGCTGACGGGCGGCAACGGCGCGGTTCAGTGTATCGGCCGCCGGCCCACCCCGGAAGCCGCGCTCACGGAACCTACGCCGACGCCCTGGACCTGGGACAATCATCTGGCTTCGGAGGGCGCCGTCGAACCAGCATGACCGCGCGCGAGCGCGCCAAGGCTCGCTGGCGACAAGGGGATTTCGCTGGGCACGGACGAGTACGCCGCAAAGCCCATTCCGACGAAGGATGCACTCGACCGCGTGGCTGCTTTGCTTGCACAATTCCAACCGGAAGCGGATGCTTGGGGCTCGGTCTCTCGGCGCATCGTCCTGTCCGACTGGAATGCGCCGAGTGCCGGGAGGAAACAGCCCATGGAGTGTTGACGCTGTGGTGCAACGCCCAAGGGCGAATTGCGCCCTTTATCAGCATTGCGGCGTGAGCGATGTTGATCGCCCGTTTCTCGCCGATAGCCGTTCTGACCATTAAGCTCTCGCGGCTTTCATGTGCCGCATCGGCGGGGCAGGCAGCGAGCGTTGGCCATGCGACTGACAACAGGGACCTGAGATGGCCAAGGCACAACTCGACACCGGGATGACGATCGACGGGTTCCTGCTCGAGGAGCGGCTGCATCGCGGCGGCATGGCCGCCATCTGGCGCGTGAGCCACCCTGACATCGCCTTTCCTATCGTCATGAAGGTCCCGTTACTCGACGACGGAGATCACTCGCAGTTGGTCGGGTTCGAGGTCGAGCAGATGATCATGGCCGAGCTTTCCGGCTTCCAAGTGCCGAAGCTCGTGGCGATCGGCGAGTTCACCAAGCAGCCCTACATTGTCATGGAGTACGTCGGCGGTCCGACATTGCTGAAGCGCATCGCCGGCGGTCGTCTGCCGCTCGACGACGTCGTCACACTGTCGACGGCCATCGCCGATGCGCTGGCTGATCTGCACAGTCAGCACGTGTTGCACCTTGATTTGAAGCCGGCAAACATTCTGTTCCGCACCGGCGGCGAGGCCGTCATCATCGATTTCGGACTTTCGCGTCACGAGCACTTGCCGGATTTGCTCGACGAACAATACCATCGGCCGACGGGAACGACGGAGTACATGGCGCCCGAGCAGCTCCTGCGCGTCCGCTCGGACAAGCGCAGCGACATCTTTGGTTTGGGCGCCATCATGTACCAGATGGCCACCGGTGAGCTGCCGTTCGGTGCGCCCGGACGCATGAAAGAGGTGCGCCAGCGCGTATGGCGCGATCCCTATCCGCCGCGAAAGTTCCTGCCCGACATCGAACCTTCGCTGCAGGAGGTCATCTTGAAGTGTCTCGAACCCCTGCCGACGGAGCGCTACGCTTCAGCCGAGGAATTGGCGTTCGATTTGAGGCATCTGGATCTGGTCGAGCTGACCGAGCGGTCGGGCCGCGCCGAACGATCGGATTTCAAGATCACCTTCGGACGCTGGCGGCGGGTGCGCAAAACGATGCGCGCGATCGAGGCGGCGGCGACGAAGCCGGCCCCGCGCGCGCCGATCATTCTGGTGGCGGTCGATCTGCGGCCAGGTCTCGATCACTTACGGCAGGCCCTTTTCGAAGCCGCGGTCAATGCCCTGGCCAATATTCCCGGCGCCCGCCTCGCATGTCTCAACGTCATGCCAACTTCGCTGATCGCCATCGACGACAACGCCGACAAGGCCGGCGACAGCATCCATGTCAGCCGCATTGCCGAGCTCAGGGTGTGGGCGGGCCCGCTGCAGCTGCCGCGCAGCAAGATCACCTACCATCTGATCGAGGCGCGAAACATCGCCAACGGCGTCCTGGATTTTGCAAAATCCAACAAGGTCGACCATCTCGTCATCGGCGCTCCAACGTCGGGCGGTGCGGCGGCGAACAAGCTGACGATGCAGATCACGGCCGAGGCGCCGTGCGCCGTCACCGTCGTGCGCGCCAGCGATATCGCGCCGGAGGCGGCGGTGCAGGCCTGAGCAGCCGGCCCAATCCCATCCCGAAACGACGAGAGGCGGAACGCTCCTCGCACCCCGGGTTCGTCGTCGAACGCACGGCCATCCGGGCGAGCGCCGCCTTGGCGATGTCGCAGCAATTCAATTGGCGAACTTGGCGGTGCCTGTCGGGTTGAACTGGAACGAGCAGTCGGCGGGATCGGAAACGACGACCACGGCTGTCTTCTCCCGGGCCGCGTAGAGGTCAGGGTTCGCCGTCTGAGCCATCAGCTTGAATAGCGGGAAGTCGGTCAGAGCCCCGATCACGCAACCGGCGAGGATGATCGGCTTCGACCGAACATGGCCGACAGCCAGCCGAGGATCAGGAAGCGCGAGGTGCCGATGATCCGTGGCCATGCGATGAGCGCATTGGTGGTCGGACGGTCTTTGTAAATCGAGGCCCGTAGGGTTTCGTCACTGGCTTTTGCAGCCGAAAACCCACTGAAAACACTGGCGCGCCCGGAAGGATTCGAACCTCCGACCCCCAGATTCGTAGTTCGGCGCAGCCGAGATCGCTGATGAATCTCAGTGACCCCACTTGTCCCTCCGAGTCCACGCAAAACGATGTAAAAGCAGCATGTTGAAGCTCGAAGCTCAGGGACTTTGGAGGACACCAGACTTCTCTATGCGACAGACTTAGGCGTGACCAGGGCGTGACAGAACTCGCGAACAGTGGCAGACGATCAGCTCGCAATGCAGAGAGCCTCCATGCCCCAAGTCGCCCCGCACCCACGTGTAGTTGCCAAGCTCGCGCCGCTCGGCGGCAAGCGAACCCGATACACCTTCACCGGCATCAAGGGGCTCCAGCTCGATTGCATTCCCGACAATACTGCACTGGGCAAACGCATCTGGCGGGTGCGCTACTATGTCGGGGATACCGAAAAGATCGACACGCTCGGCACGTTCAATGAGAACGATCGCGAGGGCTACATTCCCCTGGCCAGGGCGACTGAGCTTGCCGCCGAACGGCGGCGTTTGGTCAAGGTCGATGGTGTCGATCCGCGTAAGGCCGTTGCCACTTTTGCGGAGGTCTACGCCGAATGGCTCGACAACCCCGCGCGTCCCAAGTCACTGCGCCCGCGCACGCGCGAGGAATACGAGCGCATCTACAAGCTCCACGTCGAGCCCTACATCGGCGCCGCGCCGATCGGCCAGCTCGAGAAGGCGAAGATAGCCACAGTCCTTGAAAAGGTTCGACGCGCCACCACTGACGAAACCAAGGGCCACCGTGGGCTGCAGGCGACCAAGGCACTCAAACTCATTCGAAGTGTTTGCGGCCATGCAGCCGACAAAGACTACATTCAGCGTGACCCGACGCGCGGCGTCGACAATCCAGTCCCGGAAGGGAATCCGGAGGGCAAGCAACATCGCGCGCCAACGAACGACGAGCTTCGCGCCATGTGGAGCGAAGCGCACAGGCAACTCAGCAAAACTAATCGCCGTCTACTGCAGCTCGCCATCTTGCTGGGAAAGCGCGTAAGCGAACTGATTGCCGCTCGCCAGAATGAGTTGGACGACGGCCCTGAAGCAAATCTGTTCATCCCCGGCACGCGCGAGGGCAACAAGTCCCGTGAGGACCAGCGGGTGCCTTTGCCGCCGCTGGCACTATCGATCCTGAAAGAAGCGGCGGCCGACGCGCAAGATTCGCCTTTCCTGTTCCCCGCAGACGGCCTGCCCAATCAGCACGTCGACCGTGGAACTCCGTCGCACGCATTCACGGACATGAGGCGCCGTCTAGGTATGGGCGACGAAGTGCGCTTCCACGACATGCGGTCGCTGATCGTCGACCAGCTGGCAGCTCTCGGCGTCCCAAGCGAATATCGCAGTCACGTTCTTCAGCACACGAGCGACATGCGAGCCACGCTCGGTGACCGCGTCTACAAGACCCGCTCGACTTTCGACCACATGGCAGAGAAGCGTCGGGCGCTTGAGCTTTGGGAACGGCGTCTGCTCGAGATCGTCGAGGGTCGCTCGGCCAGCGGGCTACGCTGGTAGTCGCCAGGCTGCGCGAGCGCTGTACCCTCATCGATCCGGATCGAGAACGCCGACGCAATGCGCTCAGTAGCTTCCGTCAGGTGACTTTCTGCATAGGGCCACTTCCTGCCGTCCCGAGACACGGATGATCAGACGGCATGTGCTTCTTGTGTGCAGCCGTCCCGGCAGAATTTGGGGTGTGTTTGCTGCGATGCAATCGGAAGAGCACTGTTCTGGGCGACATGCGGCCGGGTCCAGTTGCCCGCCGAGCGTCTCGATTTCTAGCGCCGTTGGGTGAATTTGCACCAACGCAGAGACTGCCGAGTGATCTGTAACGTCAGCAATTGTCGAGGCCAAGAGATGCGGTTGGCTCGACCGGATTTACGATGGCGGCGGCGCATGCTGACCGGCTAAGCTGACCTAACCACGAGCACCGGGCACGAGGCATCGCCGAGCACGCGCTCGGAGACCGAGCCGATCAAGACCTTCTCCAGGAGCCCGCTGCGGCCATGGCTGCCGACGATGATGAGATCGGCGCCCTTGGCGGCGGCGGTGGTGATGATGCCGGTTTCTGGGCGCACAGCTTCGACGGTCGTGGCCTCGGCTGTGATGCCGTGGTTCGACAGCGACGATCGGATCCGCTCGACGGCAGCCGTGGCTTCCGCGCGTCGGGCATCGCTCTGGTTCGGCAGGATGACCGACACGATCGTCACAGGAAGCCCGCAGAGCACGGCCAAGCGACCAGCGAGTGCGCTGGCGGCCTCCGAGTGCGACGATCCATCGGTCGCGAGCAGGATACGGCTTTTCGGAAGCTGGCCGTCGCGCGGCACCACCATGACGCTGCAGGGTGCCCGGCCGCATACCCTGACCGTCGCCTCGCCGACCATCATCCGCGCTAACCCGCGCACGCCGCGCCGCCCCATGATGATGATGTCCGCGTTGCGCTTCTCGGCTTGGCCGACGATCTGATGCGCCGGGTCCTGGCCGTGACGAACGAGCCGTTCGACGGTGACTCCGCGCGCCTTGGCCTTGGCCTCGACACCGTCGAGGATTTCGCGTGCGCGACGCTCGCCCTTGGCGACGATCTCCGGCGCCAGCGCCTCGACCTCGGGATTGGAAATCACCATCGTCAGCGCGAAAAGCTGGCTGGAGCACTTGGCCGCAGCCTCGATCGCGACTCGCACTGCACCTTCGGAATGCTCGGAGCCGTCGGTCGGAAGCAGGATGCGCTGCATGCGTGCAGCGGATGTCGTCTCACTCATAGCGCATTGCTCCGACTCAATGGCCGCCGGCCAGATAGCCCGAGACGGCAAGCAGCAGAACGGCGACCTCGGCAACGACGATGGCCGAAAAAATGCGCTCACCCCTGGCACTCAGCATCGGCAGGATGCGCAGGTAGCAGGCTATGGTGATTGTCGCCAGGAAGGCAACCGGCAAGAAATTGAGGTAGTCGCCCTTCCCGGCGAGCTTCAGCCAGCCCCAGCCGGTCGGCACTTTGGTCGCCTCTAGATACTCGTGTACCGGCATCGACCAGTAGCGCGGCATCTCGTCCAGTGGAACGTGTGGTGGCACAATTCCGCTGACGTACAGCAGGAAGCAGACGATCATCCCGACGAGACCCGCCTTCATCCCGAGGTCGAGCAGCTCCGCGTAGGCCATCTGTTCACGACTTGCGCGACCGTCCGACGAGTATTTCTCGCCGCTGAAGAATGCCGTGAATTGCCGCCGCGCGGCGCTGCCGAGCTGACGTCCTCGTGAGCCGAAGCTCGGCGGGCCGGACGAGTGTTCGTCATTTGCCATTGCGTGATTCCCCTCGCTCAACCCCAGATGCCGAGGCCCTTGAGCAGCGCGCGCGAGCCCGCCACCGTCAGCAGGCCAATCAGCAAAGAACGGATCACCGATGCCTTGACCACCTGCAGGAGCCGAACGCCAACGAAGGCGCCAAGCATCATGCCGACGAGCGACGGCACGACGATGATCGGCAACACCGCGCCACGGTTGATGTAGACCCAGGCCGCCGAGCTATCGACAACGGACAGCAAGAAGCTCGAGGTGGCTACCGAGACCTTGAGCGGCGCGCCGAGAACGAGGTTGAGCACCGGCACATTGGCCCATCCTGCGCCGAGCCCGAACATGCCGGCCATAAAGCCGATCGCGATGAAGAGCACCAACGCCTGCGGCGTCCGGTGAACCTGCCAGGGAATGTCACGTCCAGAGCCGAGATCGTGATAAATGCCGTTGATGCCGAGCATCGATGACAGAGCGTCGGCCTTGGAGACCTGCGGAAACTCCGACTTCTTGGACACCGACATCAGCACGACGACGCTGAGGATGCAGATGCCGAGCGAGGTCTGCACGACGTTGGTCGGCAAGGCGAGGCCCACCGTGGCCCCGGCGATGGCCGCTGCGGAGCCGAGCAGCGCCATCGGCAGCGCCAGCCTCAGGCTGGCCATGCCCGAGCGCAACAGAGCGGGGCCCGCAGCCAGTGCGCCTGCGAGCGCGACAAGCAGGCCGGCGCCGCGCACGAAGTCGATATGGAACGGGAAGAATCCGCCGACGATGGGCACGAACAGCACGCCGCCGCCGATGCCGCCGAGCACCGCAACGGTTCCCAACGTGAAGGTGGCGATGAACAGCAGCAGCGACCAGACCCACCACGGCAGCGGCCCGCTATCGAGAGCGAGCCAATGCGAGAGTTTCGGTACTAGGCCTGCGGCGTGCGCCAGCGCCAGCAGCAGCACGACGTTGAGCAGCAGGCTGCCGAGGAAGATCGATCTGGCACGTCGCGGATCACGCTGAGCCCAGGTGTCGAGCCGCTCGACCGCAACAAAGAGATGCCTGTAGCCGCCGGACTGCCGCGCAGCCGATGCGAGCGAAGGCCTGCTGTCCGCAGCCATAGTTGGTTCCGCACTGACGGCCATGTCGACCACCTCCCCTGACCTGGCGCGATGGCCGCTACTGATCTCGGCCATCAGAACAATCCCGCCAGCGCGTTGGCCATGCGACGGCCGATGCCCGGTCCTTCCGGCTCGACCTTCAGGACGTCGATAGAAGAAGAGCCCCCGCGCAGGCTATCGAGCCATCCCGTGAGGCCACGCGGATCGCTGGCTGAAACCACCACCAGATCCGGCAGCCAAGAGCCGACCACGGCAGACAGCGCATGCCGATCACGCTCGCTGATGAGCACCTCGAAATCGCTGGCGCCGGCCTTGCCGGCCAGCTTCTCGGCGCGGCGTGTCGCCTCTCCGATAAAGGCGAGGCGCGAATGGATGGAGTCGTCGCCGCCCGGCGGAGCATCGGCCACACTCGCAACCGCGAGCGTGGCGCCGCACAGTCGCGCCATTAGCGCCGCGCGGCGAATGACATGAGAGGCCCCGTCGGACGAATCCACGACGGACAGCACACGATGATAGGAGGACATCGGCTTCCCTCCGGCCAACCGGACCGAAGCGCGCTGCGAAGAGCGACGACAGGGAAGCGGGTGGCGTGGCGTCCCGTCTGGGACTACACATATGCGGGTAGTTGAATATGAGAGTCGCCGCTATTGTGGAGACTACGTAGACAGCTAGCCTACCTTTGTTCTTTCGTGCCCGGCGATGCCGGCTCCTCATAGAGGCAAGCCAGCCGGACCATGTCGGCAAGGCTTGTCGCACCTGTCTTTTCCATGATGTGCGCCCGGTGCACCTCGACCGTGCGGGTGCTGATGCCGAGGCGGTCGGCGACGACCTTGTTGGTGTGACCTGCGACCAAGAGCAGCATGACCTCGCGCTCCCGGTCGGAAAGCGTGCGCAGGCGGGCCTGCGGGCCGGCCCCGCCGGGGCGCCCCACCTCACCGGGCGGTGTCGCCAGCGCGGGCTTGAGGCTCGCCAGCAGCACGTCGTCGCGGAACGGCTTCTCGATAAAGTCAACGGCACCAGCCTTGAGCGCGGCCACGGCCATCGGCACGTCGGCGTGCGCCGTGATAATGACGACGGGCAGGCGAATGCCGCGCAATGTCAGTTCCTTCAGCAACTCGATGCCGGTCATCCCCGGCATCCGCACATCGGCAATTACGCATCCCAACCATCCCAGCCGCACCACCCCGAGGAATTCGAGGGCCGAAGCGAACGTCCGGGTGCGATAGCCGGCCGACTCGAGCAGCACGGCGAGCGAGTCCCGCACCTCTTCGCTGTCGTCGATGATGTAGATGGATTGGTCAGGCATCTCGCGGTTCCGGAACTGCGGCAGGCAATACAATATGGAACGCCGTGCCACCGCTGGCGAGGCTTTCGACGGTGAGTTGCCCGTGATGCGCTTCCGCGATCGAGCGGCTGATCGAGAGCCCAAGGCCCATGCCGCTGGTTTTGGTCGTGACGAACGGCGTGAACAAGCGGTCACGGATCTCGGGAGCGATGCCCGGTCCGTTGTCGGCGACGATGATCTCGACGTTATTGCCCCCAACCCGGCCGGTGACGGTCACCGCGCCCGATCCGGGTCTGGCCGCCGCCAGGGCCTGAATGGCATTACGGATCAGATTGACCAGGATCTGCACGAGCTGGGTCTTGTCGGCCATTACCGAAGGCAGCGGCGCGAGCCCGCCTACGTCGAGCTTCACGCCCGTTGCGCTCGCCTCCGCCGACACCAGCCGGATTGCGTCGTCCACCGTCTCCGAAATGTCGGTGCGCGCAAGCCGCAGCTCGCCCTTGTTCATGAAATCCCTGAGGCCATGCACGATCTGTCCAACGCGCTCGACCTGATCGAGGCCCTTGCGCATCACGGCGGAGACTCGTTCGAGGTCCGGAGCGGGCGCCGAGATCATCCGCAGTGCGGCCTGGGTATAGTTCATCGCCGCCGTCACCGGCTGGTTGATCTCGTGCGCCAGCGCCGATGCCATCTCCCATCCCACGTTCAGCCTCTGCACATGCGCGAGTTCCGCTTGCCTGGCCAACATGCGTTCCTGCGTCAGCCGCCGCTCGCTGCCCATGGCGCCGATCAGCAGGGCCGTGACACCGAGGACGCATAGCCGGATCTGCAGTTCTATGATGGCCTGCTCCCGATGCGGCACGAACCAATCAGATACGAGTGGGGCGAGATAGACGACGGCGATCGCAACAACCGCACCGGATTGCCCATGCCGGGTCGCGATCCAGCCGAGCGGAAGGAAGAGCACGTAAAAGAAATGGATCTCCTCGTTCACGAAGCGGCCAAAGACTTCCCATGAGACAACGGCCAGGGCGAGACTCTGCAAGAACGTCTCTGCGGAGATCAGTGGCCGTCGCATAGGCTCCTGCCGACCCAGTGCCGGCATCAGCAGGACTGGCGCCACCATGATGAGCGCCGTCGCCGAAGAGAGAAAACTGCGTCCGCTCGTCAACGCGATCTCCCACTCCGACGGCTCCCCGCCTGTCACCATCGCCACGGCGGAGGCTAGTCCATTCAAAGCCGAAGCGGTCGCGACCGAGAAGAACAGCCGAACGACTGGCCGTACCCGATTGAGATCGGGGATGGTTGCCTCGGGAGAACGCAGCACCAATGCTGCCGCCGAACACGCCAGCGCCTCCGCGCATGCCGACCAGACGGCCGGAGGCGATAGACCACCAGAGCCCGCGCGGGCAAAAGCTGCAGCCAGGGACGCCGCAACGACGAGGGGCGCCCACCGGGCCCCCATCCGGGCTAGAAGGGCAAAGCTCAGTGCAATACCTGCATCCCAGGGCAGGAACTGGAAATCGGCGCCGTGCGCCCGTGCGGCGAGAGACACCCCGACGTAGAGAAGGACGAATCCGATCGCCACGACGACCGTCGAAACGGCCGGCAAACGCTTTTGGCGGTCCTCAATCATCTGAGCCTGCGTCGGAGAGTGTTACATCCCGAGGACCTATCCCCGACGACCAGGGCGCGCAAGTCCACCAACTAGCACCAACTGGACGAGGTTGCAGGTCGCGTTGCACGAGCGGACGTCCTAAAGTTCCTCGGCATCCTGTCGCCAAGACCGCCGTTGAGAACGGGTGCGGTCTCGTGCACATTCGCTACCAAGCCTGCCACTTTAGAGACCTACTGCGACTGCTGCGGCGCACGCGGTCATCACACGTCCGTCCGGCAATCCTGCAACACAAGTGTTGCGCACCGGCACGATGACCGCCTTGGGTCAGAATCGACGAACGGCGATCACCAGATTGCGTCGGCTCCACCCTCAGTAGCGGCCATTCACGGCATGCGCGCCAGCCGATAGACGCTGGCGCGGCTGATGCCGAGCTGCTTCGCGATTTCCGTCGCTCCCATGCCGTCTGCGAGCAGCTTCTTGACCTCCTCCGCTTTGATGCTCCTGGGGCGCCCTTTGTAGACGCCGCGCGACTTCGCGGCTTCGATCCCTTCAAGCTGGCGTTCACGTCGAAGATTGGTTTCGAACTCCGCGAAAACACCTAGCATGTCGAGGAACGCTTTGCCCGCCGCCGTCGCCGTGTCGATAGGCTGCTCGGTCGCTTTAAGGTGCGCACCTTTGGCGCGCAGCTCATGCACTATGTTCTGGAGGTCGCGAAGGCTGCGGGCGAGGCGGTCGATGCGCGTCACCACCATCGTATCCCCGGGCCTGATGAATTCCAGCATGCTGGCCAGTTCGGTACGACCCTGCCTCGTTGTGCCCGAAGCCTTCTCTGCCCTGATGACTGAGCAGCCAGCCGCCTCAAGTGCGGCTCTCTGGATGGTGAGGTCTTGGTCGGTCGTGCTGACGCGTGCGTAACCGTAGATCGCTGACATGGTCTGGCCCGAAGTGTTGTTTATGGGTCTAGACCCTAGCACCGATGCGTCTCATAAGTCAAAATGCGACCCAGAAAGCGTAGTCGGGCGTCTCACCTATCGTGTCTTGCTTGGGTGTACCCGGCAAAACGCTCACGCATGCCGAACCTCTGCCCACGCGATGCGCAATTTCGTCGGCGAGCGCCACCGCCACGACCTTGGCCGCCTACCTGGCCCGCACGAGCGTCGGCAGACCCGAGAATAAATGCGGCGGGCACGACGAGCGCTTCATGGCCACGGAACCTTGACCTGATCGACGGGGCCCAAGTGCCTAAGCGTCCCTACGCCGAGGGCGCGCTGCGCTCTGCGCCGGAACCGGTTACAACAGTGCACATGTCAGGGATCTAACCATCGGCTCAGAACCCTTGCTGCGAGATCTTCATCCACGAGGAAACATGAAGTTCGACATAAGCAGGCGCATCGACAGACTAATCGATCCGAATACTCCCCTATACCGGCGCGCGCTCAATCTTTATGAATTGCAGTGCGCTATCCTTGCCTGCCGCGGCCCTGCCGACTCATCATCTGAGCACCCAAACCGCCTCCGCATCACGGTCAAACGAGGTCTTCACGTATCGGCACGCGCACTAGCAACGTTAAAGTTGCTTCAGCACGCAGCCGGGCGATCTCACAAAAAAGAAACCTCGAAAGCGCGCCTTCGAGCACTGATCCAAGACGACGCAGCGAGGGAGTTGTTAGATGACCTTATATTTCATCGCGTTGGCTTGGAACGCATTCGCTACGCCATGCGGCCGAGGCAGTTTTCCAAGCGCCAGCGGGAGCTAATTATTCACGCAACGTGTGTTCGCGCAGTTGCTGACTTCTCAATTCGGTTCGAGCGAGTGAAGGGCA
Source organism: Hyphomicrobium sp. (assembly GCA_022843145.1). GTDB lineage: Bacteria > Pseudomonadota > Alphaproteobacteria > Rhizobiales > Hyphomicrobiaceae > JAKAML01. The sequence goes on along the minus strand of JALHOF010000002.1, from coordinate 234,476 downwards.
AAAAAGAGAAGGGAGGGCGCACCGCAGCAGCCCAGGTTATACTAGAAGACAGAGGCGACGGACGAACAAAAACCCTCAACCAAACCCCAATTTACCCAGATGTTGAGCGGAAGTTTGATTCGATCCTAGACTATTGCAAACGTTTTGAACCCGTGATTCCTCTTATATGGATTGGGCGTGAGTCCGGCGATATCCTCACCCCCCCTGCCATTCACAAGAAGTCGTTTGCAAAAACGCTGCTTTCACAGGCAAGCCGCACCCACGAATTGCGTAGACTTGCGACGACCTACGACTTCGTCTGCTCTCGCCTCAAGGAACGCGGGTACAAATGCTCGCCACTCGGCCTGCAGAACGATGTTGAAGGCATTTCATTACCCCTACGCCCCTTAGAACGACAATTGATTGACCTCATGAACTGACTGCTTGGCACGGCTCAAAGTGATCTCAGCTTCGCATCAGTAGTTGCGCGGTCGTCCTCTCCTCGCGGCACAAGAGCTCTTCAATACTCCTAAAGTGCGCGCCGGCGCACGGTAAGCCTTTGGTCCCAAACGACGTTTTCATGGCAATCACTAGCGGCTCCGTTGGGGGCCGCGGCTAACTCGCGTATGCTTTGAACAGTCGCGAACGGCCAACCACCCCACCTCAAGAGGGGTCTTTGGCGGCAATACAAGGAGTACGGACCGAGCACCGAGCCCACGAACCAGCGCCTGATCGAAGCCAGGTCGCCTTTGCGGCACCCTGGCACCTAAGTGCCCAACAACACGAGGTGAAGACTTGGCTCCCGCGGAGTCAAGCAGTGCCTCGCCGTCTCACGAGCATCGAAACATGACAACGTCCAAAGCCGTCACTCGGCGAGTGACCACCGGAATATCCCGCATCCAAATCTCAAAAAAGTTGAAGCAGCAGCTTGGCGAGCAGCATCCTCAATCTATTGGCCAGCCTGGAAACTTCAGGCCCGGATGGATCGAGGTCACACAGCCACACGGAGCCTATGATCTTTACGAACTCGTAGATGGACTTGGGCGCCTCAAAAACGCGAAGCAGCGCGGCTGCACGACTGCCGAAGTAATTGTCCACAAAAGTTGCGACGACCGAGTCTTCAGCATGATTGAGCAGTTGAAGCGTTATGATCTATCGGATCTCGACCGCGCCCACTGGCTCGGCATGTTGGACGAACTCGACCGCTTCAATGCATTTGGCTTGTCAATCCTCGCGGAAGTTAGCATTACGGCCGTGAGGCAGCTACTCCGCGCTAACCGCCTGCCACTCGAAATTAAGCACGCAATTCTCAAGTTGCGAACGGATTTGAGCCTTGGGTTAATCGACGAGATTGCGAGGTGCGGAAGTGAATTGCAGCAACGGCGTATACTCGCAGAGATCGCATCGGGTGCAAGCGTGAGCGAGATCCGCAACGCTCGCCAGCGCCTCGCCTAAGCAAACTTTCTCGACGCAAGTCGCCAATCACCACAGATCAGATGGGGCTTTTGGCGGCTATCGAAGCCCTGGATGAAGAGGGGGTACTAACAGATAGATATAGAATCACTTAGCACAGCCCCAATAACCATGACTGCAACAAGCCGCAACTGCCTGTCAATTGCGGTGACTGCTTAAACCCCGCATTGAATACGCTTCTAAGAACACCATTCTGAATAGCGCCATTTGCCCCAGGTTAGGTGTAGGCATTGGCGTTCTGAGATCTTCCAAACAATCAGGGGTGTAAAATCAGATGCTCTGCATTTGGTGTCGCACGTCTGCGTTCAAAATAGGGACCACACTATGAACTGGTTAGACGATCTGAATGCCACAACTTCGCCAACCGCTCTAATTGCAGCAAGTGATGCGAAGAGAGACATCGGCTTCGATACGATCAACAATGCACTCGGCAAGCTCCCTGGTACCGAGCCGAAGACGAAATACAGAATCAAGTTATGCCCCAACGATGCTCGCCAAGTAGCCGAGGCGCTAGATGCGATTGCAGTCCGGTGTGCCGGGGGACAGCCGGAGCTAGTGGCCCATCACACTCTTTCGTTGCGTATCGCTTATGAGATCGACACGAAGAAGGTGCGCGGCCCGGCGGTCGGCGGGAGCAACGAGAGGAATGCCGATGCCTTCCTGCATCACGGCGACTTGCTGAAATACATGATCTTGGTCAAACACCGACATGGTCGCCACAGCGAAATGATCGTTACGATAAATCGCGACGGCAACGGGAGCTATTGGCTCAGTATACTTGCCAACCCGACGTCTCTCATCCTCGGATACAACGCATTCGCCGTCGCGATGCGAGGGAAATCCCACCGCACCGAGCGTCGCATCATGATGCGCGTACCCTTCGGAGTTCTTCGGCGCATTGTCAGGTCGCAGAGCAAGAACTTCGATTGGCACGCTGATACTAAGGACCGGATCAAGACGTTGTCCTTCCGAAACTGCCCTTCGCAGGTCTTCACCTATGTAAACCCCGCTCCAAAGACCCCTCATCAATGGCTCGGCTTCTTGCGAGCCGTCTTCTCGGTCAGCTACTCGGACGGTCACATTCACAGGCTCTTGTGCGACGATCTCGGCTTCGAGATGATGACCAAGGTCACGCCAGATGGCGTTGAGACGCTCACGTTCCTCTTCCGCAAGGATAAGCGCCTCGCCTGGTCGGTGAACCTGTATGACAAGCATGCCAAGGCGAAAGCTGATGCGGAATCGATAAAGCTCGAGATTGGAGATGAAAAAGTCCAGAGATTTTTGAGCCGAACCGTCCGCGTTGACGTCACCATCCACGACGAAGGCCAACGCCAGATGCAACGCGAGGCGAAAATCATCGAGCAATTGGAGGCCGCTAATGTAACTGCCGCGAATTACACTCGCGCTATAGAGATAATGGATAATGGAGAGGGGATCAGCGGAAAGCGCTTCAGCCAATGGCTACTCGATTTGATATTCGGGCAGCTCATGCGGCTATGGCTATTGCTAGAATACAAACCGAGCAAACTCAAAAGCGCGCGAGATTTATTAAAGAACTACAACTCGGACGTCTTTCGCGGGCTTAACGAGTGGGTGGAGAAGGGGTTCGAGCACTTTAGCGAATCCAGTGGGACCAAGCGCAGCGTCAGCTTCGAGCAGTTTTTGGCGGAACACGCGAAGGCAAGAGTGACCCGCCCCATCGCTCGCGCCGCACGCCAGAAGTTGCTCTCGCTCGGCCTCGACCCTGACGTGCCACTACGGGCCTACGATGCCTTCTACAACCAGACGTTCGTTTGGGACTTGAGTGACGAGGATCGACACCGGTTGGCCAAGGCCCATGAGGCGGGCGACTACAATGCGGTGCGTGTCTTCCAGGGGCGGTCGCGCGAAAGCACGGAAACCGTAATCGCGGAGATCAAGGCCACCTTCACGAAGATGGTCAGGTCGGCTCACACCCCGGCGACCACGCTGGGTGCACCTGAGGCCTGACGGATAGACACGCGACCAGGGGCGTCAGCATCGACTCTCCTGGTCGCTGTTCGGACATGCTGCAGTGCCGATGACAGGTTCCGATGGAACGCGCCTCTGAACTTCAACTTAGTGGCTGTTCCTGAGTAAGGCCGAATACCATATCCGTTACAAACCGGCGGAACGACTCGTTCTCGACGAACCGCTTGTAAACCTGGGTGTCGTCCTTCAGCAGCGACTGCATGACCTTGCCGAGCGCCTGGTCGTGGGCCATGCGGGCCGTGTGGGGCGTGTTCTCTTTGGCATTCACGTAAGCGGCGTCGGCGGCGACTTTCGGCGCGATATCCTCGCGAATGCGCTTGATGACACGGTCGCCATCGTTGAACAGCGTTCCAAAACTCTCGTTGAATGCCTTGATGATATTGCTCAAGCAGTCGAGGGCCGGCGCGGGTCTACGCTGGAAAATATGCCAACATTAGCCCGCTTATTCTGTGGTCCACGCCAGTGGAACCAACTTTTCTGAACCTCGCCACTCCGGAAGTGCGTGAATGTGCTCGATGCCGCCCCACACATCGTGGCTCGCATGATCGAGCACGATGACCTGCAATCGGCCTTTGCTATCGCCCACCTCCTTCGCGAGTGTCGCAAACACTTTGCGCACGGCGTTGATGTCTTGGTCCTTCCATTCGGGCTCCGGTTGATCGCCGGTCACGCTGCGCGGGAAGTATACTTGACTGGGCTGATCGTAGACCAGCAGATGCGGCACGGGGTGGGATTTTGACTGCATGAAGAAGCGCTGTAGTGCTGCCGATACGGCGATGTGATAGGTAAGCCAGTTGGCGCCACTGCCGATTTCCCACAACCAGTCGGCACGCTCGGGACCGATGACCTGGATGGACAGGTCCTTGATCGACAATTCGATCGGATAGGTGGGGAACTCCGCATCGAGGTTCGGGATGATAGTCGCGGCCATGGCGTGGATCTGCTTCAGAGCCCGCTCGATGCGGGATTGGATGTTGCGCGCAGAGATGCGCCGTTCCAACTCGCGCACCTGGTCGCGCAACTGCTGCACCTCGTCCGCGAGATCATTGTCGGAGCCGATCGTCTCATAGGAGGTGAGCGCCTGCTCCAACCGGCCAAGGTAACGCTCGATATCAGGGATCGAGAATTGCTTGGTGGTCGGCTGCCGCTCCAATCCGGGGTGGCCCTTGATGCGCACGCGCAGCGCGTTCAAAGCCTCGGTCTTGTCACGCAATGCGTCGGTGAGTCGGGCCAGCTCCCGGTCGATCGTCTCGGTCGACGTGGGGTGGCGCGCGGCCTCCGCCTCGATGCGGGCGAGCGCGGTGCAGAGCATGTCCAGTTCCGCGCCGGGGTTGATGACGGGAACAGGTGCGGTCGAGCCGATGTCGGTAACCGCCAACGTCTTGAGCCACGACGAGAGCGACAGACGCTCCTTTTGAATGCGGAGGGCAGCACTGAACGACGTGGTCCCCTCTTTGAGCGCCTTGAGTTCGGCCAAGCGCGAGCGGATGGCGAACAGTTCTGTCGACAGGTCACGTTCGGCCTCGATGAGGCGCAACGTCTCGGCGAGTGCATCGTCGATCTGCGCGGCGTCGGGCTTGGCGGCTGTGTAGTCGGTTGCCGCAATGGCGCGCAGCGCGTCGATCAGCTGCGGCCAGTCGTTGGCCGGTATGATGCGATCCTTGGGAAACAGGCCGAGTTCGCGGGCGCGGTCGAGCCATGATCGCGCCTCACCCTGCCATCGAAGGGAGACGGCGCGGATGTTGAGCATCTCGCGTTCCTTGCGCCGCAAGGTCTTCAAGAGGCCGTCGAGTTCCCATCTGTCCATCAGGATTTGTGGCGTCACGGCGCCGAGGACATACGGAAATATGGTCTTGAGCTTTTCGCGATGCTCGTTGGTGTCGGCCTTGAAGAACATGATGTCCGGGTTGGCCACCACGTTCTGAGGCTGGAAGACGAAGGCCATGAAGTCGCGAATACTGGCCCGAGCGCCGAACCCGCTTGCCTTGTCCGGATCGAAGGGCAGGTTCGAGGTGCCGGACAAGCGATTGAGCATGGCGCGCACCTGCCCGGCATTGGATGTTCGCTCGTCGATGCGTTCCGGCACCATGATCGGCGCGCCTTCGAGCAGCAGCATCTGCTCCGATTGTTGCTTGTTGCCGGGTTCGGCGCGGGCGATGAGCTTCTGGCCCTCGTCGGTGTCGACGATGAGCCCGAACCAGGAGCAGGCATTGCGGATGGTGCCCGTGGGGATGGCACATTTGCCGGAGCCCAGGCAGTAATCGATGATTGGGATGATCGCCGACTTGCCGGTCTTCGAGGCGCCACTGATGACATTGACCTTGCCGGGCGCAAAGATCACACGGCGCGGGGGGAAGTCGCCTTTCGGCCAGAGGATCAACTCGCGGATCTGGAAATACATCAGAAGAACAATCTCAATTGGTTGGATATGTGGGCGAGATCGTGCGGCGCGCACCAGCCGCCGAGCTTGTCCGCAGCGCGCAGCATCGGGCGCAGGGCTTCCGGTTGGCAAGCCGCGGGAAGCTTGATCTTCAGCGATGCCACGACGATCCCATCGACCGGGACGACGACGATCAATCCACGCTCGGTGGCAAGCTGGATCGAGCGGAGCGACAAGGCTTTCATGACCAGCATGCGATCGTGGAGGGCGAGCAGATCCTCACGCCGCTGGTCGAACTTCTCGATGAACTTGGCCAAGGGGGAGCTCGGCAATGTCGAGATGGCGGCGGCGCGCGTCACATGATGGAACAGGATCGGCAGTACGACGAAGCAGAGCGGCAGCGGACAGGTCGATTTGGATGCCTGATCGTGGGTTGCGACGAATCTCCAGATCAGCGTGGCGCCGAGCGCGACATTCTGGACGAGTTGGGCCTCATTGAAGAAGCGCGGCAGCTCAGGGCGTGCCGCTACAATGTCAGGCATCGCCGTCCTCCGTGGCGGGAGTCGCGGAGTGATCCTTGAAGTGCAGATGCCAACATACGATCTGGCGGTCGGCGAGCGAGTGGTACGATCCCGGGGTGAAGTGTGGCGGCACCTCTTTGCCCTGGAGGCGCTCGGATTCCAGCATCGATTCCGAGTAGAGCAGTTTGCCGCGCTCGACGTCGCTTGCCGTGTGGGCGGTGATGGCGACGGTGCGCTGGCGATGCGACCACTTGCGGGTCAGGCCGTCGTCAAACTCGTCTAGCGAAACCTCGTGCACCAAACCGAGATCGGCCCATTTGGTGCGGTCGGCGCTGGCGCACAGGTAGTCGGTGGCGGCACGCAGCTTCTCGTCGCTGTCGATTTCGATGGCGTCGAGCTGACGGATATAGCGGGACTGCATTTCCTTCTGGAGAGCGGCGTGGTCGGGCCGCGGGGCGAAGCTGTGTAGCACCTCGTCGCGGTCGTGCCGCCTGATGAGACCGAGCAGCTTGGCGTGAAACGTCGACGCGGCGATTTCGGGAACAGCTTTGGCACGGATCAATTCGTCACTGGTAAGCTTGACCCAGCCGATCGCCGCGTCGCAAATGACGTTCATGACGGCCGCCGGAACGGTCGGCGCGAGATGCTGGCGCATCGTATCGACGGGATCGCCAGGGCAGCCGATCAGAGAGAAGTTTCTGAACATGGCGCAGACGGTCGCGGGATTAGCGTCGAGCACTTGAATGAGATCGTCGTGGCAGGCTGGCTGCTTGCGGGACGAGAGGGTCTCGCGGATCGACGACAGGATCGCCAGAACATGCTCGTCGGTCCGCGCGCCATGTAGGGCCGCCACGCGGCTGCCCGATTTGGCCGGGCTGACGTAGAGCACATAATCCGTCAGCTCGGGATCGATGCCGAGGCGCGTGGTCGTGTCGAGCCAGTTGGCAAACGTCTTCCATAGGTCGGGCGACCAGTCGGCTACAGGGTTTTGCGTGAGCGCGCTCTTGCTCTGCTCCAGGATAAAACGGCCATTGGCCCGGCGCACGGCAATGTCGTCGAGATGCTCGATCGAGACATTTTCGCTACCGTGGGCCTGCAGAAGGCGCACGCACATGCGTACGGGCTGGAGACCGTAACCGAGGTATTGCCCCGGTGCCGCGCCAGCGCCCCTGAACGGCGATTTAGTTTCCGCGCTTGACATGCCGAATATCACAAACGATTCGACGAGGTCTGTCCGGCGGAAATACTTTGCTATCCACGGGTTTGTCCGAGAACTGACACGCTACCGAGCCTTTCGGCAGGGCGTTGCCGCTAACCCTCGATGTCTGCTGTTGGGATCGAGCTAGTTATCAGCACTGACCCAAGTGCTGGATAACGTCGTCTTTCAGGCGGCGGTGTTTTAGTTTGTCAAGAACACGCTGGAGGGCCGCGGCTTCCACACCTGCCGAGTGACCGAGTTCGGTTCTGATATCTGCCTCGACCCCGTCGAGTGCGAGGTTTACGCAGATTGCGGTTACGCGGGCATGCTCCGCGTGCCTCTTGCGAGCCATTAGCGCCTCCAGCCTCTATCAGAAGTTGGTTAGGCGATTCGCATGGTGAGAGACAGAACGGCCGCTGTTCAGTGCGCAGTCATCTGTGGACCCTGACCGGGCCGCTCCGGGGGAGGAATTCTTGGGCTGATTGATTGCTGGGGACGAGATGGTGGAGCGCTGTCTTCGGCCTCTTCCGCCGCGACGACGCGGGCGTAGGGCACTAACTCCTTTTCGAGTTGTGCGTCGAGCACCACCAGGCCGCCGATCACCTCGTCAGGTATCGATTTGTTCCGGGGTCGGTAGCGATTGAAAATGTCGATCAGCTCCTTAGAAGCCGTAGCTGCGGCCGCCGTGATCAACTTCTGCCCTTGCAGCTTGTGGATGATGCGCACGTAACTCGTGCGCGGCAGCCGGTCGTAGGCTAGGCGCGTGCGCCCATCGCCAATTTGGTCGATGACGTACTCGATGCGCCTGCGGTTCCGTTGCCAATAGTCGCGCAGTAGATTCCAGTTGTGGTCTTGTTCGACCGTCGCCACCGGCGTGGCGTTCGTAGGAATGACGTCAGCACCCGGGTCCACGTCGTCGCCATCGGATCGCGAGCTGATGGTTTCGGCCTGGAGCTCGGTCACTTGCTTTGCTGCGGCTTCGAGCCGTTCGTCCATCAGGGCAACCTGAGCCTGCAGGTTCATGATTGACGGCTCCAACTCCTTGAGCTGGTCGACGGTCTTTTGCAGTTCCCAGAGCGGACCGCGAGCCTGTAGAAAGTCGCGCAGGATCTGAGAGATGGTCTTCAATCGAAGTAGCGCGCCGATGGCCGCGATGGCGGCGAGATAGTAGAGACCCAGTTCTAGCGCTTCTTTGATGGTGCTCCACGGGAGCGCACGGATGTAGTTTGCCCACTCCAAAACAGTCGCGTTCATCCCCGCCCCCGACGCATTACTGAGAGTTGTGGACATCACTGTTAACCAACCACTAGCATCCGAACAAGGACGATCTCGTCGGTTTCAACTCAACGAGCGAAGCCTGCTGTCTGCTTGGCGTGCTGCGACTTCGTCGGTACTCCGCAAGGCGTCCCGGGCCTCACTGCCTCCTCACCACGAACACCCACTCCGGCGAGATCGAATGCCGCTTCTTGGCGTGGCCGACGGTGCAATTGCAGCGGCGCAGCACGCGCAGGTCGCCGCTGTCGAGCAGGTAGATCTGCTGCCCACTGATTTCGACGGCGACCGTCCAGTGAGAATGCCGCCCGCTGAGCGCCAAGATGACGACGCTGGTGGGGGACAGGTTATTCGACAACCAGGTCCACAGTGCGTCGAGCCGCGTGGTGTGCCGCAGCGGCTTCGGCATGCGGGCGACCTTCAGCACGACGCCGTATTCGTCGGCCATCTGTCGGGCGGCGCATCGCAGGAGCCGTTCGAGTGCGCGCCGCCAAAGCCCTTCGGTGATGACCGCCTCTGGCCGGGCGCCGATTTTCGGCAGTTCGCTCATCAGGTGGCCGAAGAGCGAGGTCGCGGCGGCGCGGTCGAGTTCCGGGGCCAAGTGGCGGATCGCGTTGATCGTGCTGTATATGCCACACAGTCCGTCTAGGTCGCTCTGGCGGAATGGCTTGGGTGATCGACGCCGGACGAACCGCTTTCGCTTCAGAACCTTGGTCATGGCGTCGGTATTTCGAACATCGAAACCTCCTGCTTCAAACGCGCACGACGGCTCCCGCCGGGGCGATGGTGCGCCTGCGCCTTGGGAGGTCTGTGCTGGGGTGGGAATTGCCTGAACCCGTCAAACGGCGTTGACGGCAGGTCGAGGCCGAATCAAGCTAGCAGGGCAACGCCGCGACGGTCAAATAGCGTCCTGTTTTCAACGGGTTGATTCGCCTATCGCTCAGCGGCCGAACCGGCCCCGCCAACCAATATGAACGATGTTCACGATGACTGAACGCCGGTTTGCAGGGGTGCAGCCCCTTCGTCGGCGGCCAGAATGGCGCTCGGCGGGCCAGATTTGACCGCTGACGGCCATTCAGTAGGCGGTAGCTAGGGTGGTGGCGCTCGCCGGTTTGGGCCGCCCTGAGCCCTCGCCTGCGTCGGCCCCAAAATGTCGCCCCTAGGCGAAAATGGTTAATTTTTGCGGGGTCGAGAGCGGGGGGGGGGGGGGGCACCCTCATGGCCCACTCCTGTTGTTCACTTTCTGTTCTGAATCGGGTATCGTTGCCGAATGACCGTGCGCAAGATCATCCACGTCGACATGGACGCGTTCTATGCGTCGGTCGAACAGCGCGACGACCCGGAGCTACGCGGGCGGCCGGTGGCCGTCGGGCATGGGGCGAACCGGGGTGTCGTCGCGGCGGCCAGCTATGAGGCCCGGTCGTTCGGCGTGCGATCCGCCATTCCCTCGACGACCGCGCTCCGCAACTGCCCCCACCTGGTCTTCGTGCGGCCTCGGTTTGACGTCTACCGCGCGGTCTCGCGCCAGATCCACGGCATCTTCGCCGACTACACCGACCTGATCGAGCCGCTGGCGCTCGACGAGGCCTATCTCGAAGTCACCGAGAACCGCCGCGGACTGCCGACCGCCTCGGCGACGGCGAAAGAGATTCGGGCCCGAATCTTCGAGGAGACCGGCCTCACCGCATCGGCGGGCGTGTCCTACAACAAGTTCCTCGCCAAGCTGGCCTCCGGCCACCGCAAGCCGAACGGCCAGTTCGTCATCCCGCCCGACGCTGGAGCCGAGTTCATAGCGCAGTTGCCAGTTTCGAAGTTTCACGGGGTGGGGCCGGTCACCGCCGACAAGATGCAGCGGCTCGGGATCAGCACCGGCGCCGATCTGAAGGCGATGCCGCTGGAGGTCTTGCAGCGCCATTTCGGCAAGTCGGCGGCCTGGTATCTCGGCATCGCCAACGGCCAGGACCACCGGCCGGTGGTCGCTGATCGCCAGCGCAAGTCCTCTGGCGCCGAGACGACGTTCGCGAACGACCTCACCGATCCGGCGGCCATCGAAGCCGGTGTCGAGAGCATGGCCGCCAAGGTCTGGGGCTGGTGCGAAAAGACGGGCACCTACGGCCGGACGCTGACGGTGAAGGTGAAGTTCGCCGACTTCCACCAGATCACCCGCAGCCACAGCTTCGCCTCGGCCATCGCGTGCCAAGATCAGTTGAAGCGGGCGAGCATCGCGCTCGTGCGCACGATCCTGCCGACGGCGAAGGGCATCAGGTTGCTCGGCGTCACAATGTCGAGCTTCGATCAGGCTGCGACGGACGCCGCCGAGTTGCCGCTTTTCATGGTGCGGACGAGAAGTGGGGACGCGGTGGTCGCGGGTGAGAATTGATGGGTTGAAGCTTGCAAGGGGGCTGAGCAACAGAAAACACGATTGGTGCTGGCATTGTCCAAACCGCATAAGGCAGTTGCGATCAGCTCGGAGCCGGTGGCCAGCTTCTGGCCAACTCCCGATGTGAGCCTCGGAAGCCAGATGTCCGCATGGGAATTTAAACAAAGCCGGGGAGCAACCATACAAATTTGGCGGGAGGCGGCTTGGCACTACTTTTAGGGCCGACCAAGAAACTGTTTATTTTCGCAGTGCTCCAGAAGAGCGAGAGCAGTCGCATGCATAAGCAAGATGATGTTTGCCTGCAGCTCAAAGACGTCGTGCGCTAGCTCGGCATTCGACTTCGATGAATCGAATGTTAGTCTTTCACCATGAGCGCATCGGTGCCTCAAATCAACCAAGCGACCAACAGAACGGCGATAATCCTCGAAAGCAGGAATACAAAGTCCAATGGAGCCAGTAGCTTCTATGAATGTCTGGACATTCATATTGCTTATCGCAAGCAACTCCTCGCCCGTCGGCCTTGGAGCCTGATCAAAAAAGACTCTGGGCTCAATCAACGCTCTCACGAGCTGGGGATTTGACAGCGATGACAAGCGCTGCCTTGAAGCGCGTGCAAAATAGTAGTTCTGCAACGCCTCCGCGCATTCTGACGGAAGAACGCCGCTTTGAAATATATCAGATACAGCCTGCGCGAGACAAATCTTTGTGAAACCCTCGTAGTGAGCATAGGTAATCGCCACAAAGCTCCGATACGATACAGGAAAATGCTCAACATTTCCTATGTCACGAAGAAGCTGAACCTTCAACAAGGAAAGCTCAACCTCCCTCCAGCGCAATTCGTCATTAATTAGATTCTCGAGCGTGCATGTATTCATGGCGCTAGATGTTTTCAATCGCCAACTCTATGGCCTCGATGCGTCCACGGAGCTTTGTTTTGTTGTTGGCGCCAGGCCCGACGTTTTCGCGAAAGTTTTTGCCCTGCTTCGCTTTGATAACAGCGATTCTAAGTTTTTCGGGATCAGCGGCTTCGCATTTACCGATCTTCTCGCAGTATGCAATTGCAACAGCCTCGTAGTGTGCCGGAGCTAGTCCGCCCACAGGAAGATCGTTTTGGTATTTGCAGAAGGCAGTTCCACCCAAGGAGCTATCAATGCAATCAAACACTCGCTGGAAGATCTTGCGCTCCTTCTTCATGTCAAATTCCGCCCTTTCAAGAAGGACTTCCTCCATATATTTGTCCAACCAATCCGCAACGTGCCCCGCATAGAAGCCTGAGCCATTTTTAGCAGCAAAAAATCGGAGAACCAATTCCTCACGACCTCTCTTCTCGATATCAGCATCGGCCAACGCTTCAGTCGCATTAACAAAAGACGAATTCCGAGCTAATTCGGAAACAAAGTCGTAGAATTTTGTGCCGCCCTCGCCGAGTAGGCGGGCAGAGCAGTTTCTAATTTCTTGCGGACTCAATTGCGAGCCGCCAGTGTTCAAGCGCTTAAACATCTCATATCTCAGAAATGACTTGCTTTGCCGCTTAATAACAACGGCACGGACTGTTGAACGCTTTAACTGAAGCCGTAGTGCTACCGGGAGGTCCTCAAATGTGTAACCATCCAATGTTTGGATAATGTCGCATCCATCGAGCCGGAGAGGCGCGCGCTCAATTAGATCCGCTTCGATCAACTGCATCATCGAACTTATGCGCTGCAAGCCATCGATGAGTTCGAGGGTGCCATCTTCATTTTCCATAAAAAAGATAGGTGGTATTGGCAGCCGCAACAGAACAGATTCTATAAAGCGGGACTTTTGCTGGTCCGACCATCGAAACAATCGTTGGTATTCTGGGTCAATAATGACCTCCTTAGTCTTTTTAAGATTTACAATTTCACCGAACGAGAGATCGATAGCCTCGGTGCGAACCTCGCCAATCTTTGAGTCAATTTCGGCTATGAGTGCTGTCTGCTGAGCTCTGGCTGCCATCTTGCTGGTGGTGCCTTCTGTAAATCTGGATGATCTAGTAGACTGAAAGGCGAGCGCTGCCTCGGCGAAGCCCTGTTGTGCGTCGAGCGCTCGACAACTATCGGACATGCAGCAGCGGAACAAGCGACGACCTCGCGAACTCTTGGTCGCTTCCCTCTTACGCCGCCCCCGGCCTGGTGTCCGCCGTCCGCGCCAAAGCCTCCTCGAACTCGGCCCAGGCGTCGTCGTCAAGGCAGCCGACGGCGAAGCGGCGGAGCTGCTCGGGGTCGCGCGCCCACTTGAGGCCGAACTCCTCGACAAGCCGCTCGCGGATGGCGGGGAACAGGCTGGCGGCGATGACAATGGCGCGGTCGTAGCGGAAGTGCCCGCACAGCGTCTCGACCTGCTGAAACAGTTCCGCCCGGCTCGACGAGATGTCGGAGCCCGGCGCCGGGTGGTCGAAAACGAGCTGGATCTGATCTGGCGAGACGGCCTCACCGATGCGCTCGGCCACGAGGCGGGCGCCCAGCTCGCGCATGGTCGGCTCAATGTCCTCAGGGGCGAGCTTGTCGGGGTCGGACACGGCCAGTCTGGTCACGCCCTCGATGCGTGACTGCAAGTGTCCGCGCACCGTCTCGACCGCCCAGCCCACGCGATTGGGCGACAGCCGCACTGCACGGGGGAACTTGCCGTCGGCCACCATGCGGTCGACTGTCTTGGTGGAAACGCCCAATGCCTCGGCCACTTCGCGGCGACCGACGAAGCGCTGAACACCGCGATCTGACAGGGCTTTCTGCATGTCGCGCAGGCTGCCGTGATTTGGCCTGCATGGTCAACTGGCGACACCCTTGGGCGTGACCAGGGCGTGACAGGCAAAACTCGACTGCGTGAGTGAGATGCCTTAACTTGCTGAAATCACTGGCGCGCCCGGAAGGATTCGAACCTCCGACCCCCAGATTCGTAGTCTGGTGCTCTATCCAGCTGAGCTACGGGCGCTTGCCGGTTGCGGCACCGCCAGGAGGCGGGCTCCGGCCCGGAGGCCGTTCGCAACAAGCCGCAATCTCTAATCGCTGCGCGACGAGAGCGCAAGAGCCTTCCACGCCTCATGCGGCATGACGTTCGCGTGCAGCGCGACGGCCGTGCGCTCAGCTCACCGCGGCTCAAAATAGCTCGCGAGATCAAACGGCTTGCCGCCTTGCCGAAACGACAGCGGCGGCCACCAGGGCCGCCGCATCGACGTCGTCGCATTTCGTTATTCGATCATCCCGATGCGGCCCGCAAGCTGCGTCGGTGGTCGCGTCAGCCCTTCGCGGCTTCCTCGACGGCTTCGCCGGCGGTCAGCTCGGCCATCAGCTTCCGCGCCTGGCCAATCCAATCCTGCTTCTCAATGCGGCCATTGAGGTTCAGCGCGTCGTCGATGTTCGCCATATCGTCGTCCGACAGCGTGGCGATCTGCTCGATCTTGTAGCAGTTGAGCTGCTTCAGGCGCGCCGCCAGCTCGGCGTCGATGCCCCGGATCTGCGTCAGATCCTCGGCCTCGCCCTTCGGCTTCTTGAAGCCCTTCCAGGCGGCGTTCAGGCGACGCGCGCGGGCGTCGGTGCGCTCGACGATGCGAGCAGCCTTGCCGCGGCGGCCGCGCAGATAATAAAGCTTCGCGCGGCGGACCTTGCCGCGACGCAGAACCTCGATCTCGGCGATGTACGGCGAATAGGTCGGGAACACACGCTCCACGCCCTCACCATAGGAAATCTTGCGCACCGTGAAGCTCTCGTTGAGCCCTGCGCCCGAACGCGCGATGACCACGCCCTCGAAGGCCTGCAGGCGCTCGGTCGGGCCCTTCTGGACCGGCTTCTTCTTCTTGTCCTTCGGGTCGGCTTCGACCAGCTCGACCACCTTGACCATGACCTTGACGGTATCGCCAGGGCTGAATTCCGGCACGCCGCGCTTTGCCAGGATGGCGTTCATCTGCTCGAGTTCGAGCTGTTGAATGATGTTCATTTTTGTTTGTCCTATGCTTAGACATCAAAGCAGAGGAGCGGCGCCGCCGATCCGGAAACGACCCGAACCAGGACGAGCACAGCTCGTGCGACCCAAGCTTGTGGGTAATGGTGGGGTCGAATAGCCCAATTGGCGGGATTTGTCGATACGCCAGATGCCTGGTATCGCGCGGCGGTGACGCAGGGCTTCAGCGTCGGCGGGGTTTGGCGGCTGTGTCGTGCTGATCGTCTTCAAAGCCTAAATCCGGTCGTCGCTCCCTTGTGATCCGCTCGGCCTCGGCGCGCCGCCAGTCGGCGATCCTCTTATGGTCGCCCGACAACAGCACATCGGGGATCGGGCGACCTTCCCAGTCGCGCGGCTTCGTATACTGCGGATATTCAAGCAGCCCGTTCTCGAAGCTCTCGTGGGTGAGGCTGTCCGCCGCACCCAGCACCCCCGGCAAGAGCCGCACGCAGGCGTCGATCAGCACCATCGCAGCGATCTCGCCCCCCGACAGCACATAGTCGCCGATCGAGATCTCGCGCGCGCCGCGTCCCTCCAGCAGCCGTTCGTCGACGCCTTCGAACCGGCCGGCCAGCATCAGCACGCCAGGCCCCGCCGCAAGCTCCCGCACCAGCGGTTGACGGAGCGGTTCGCCACGCGGCGACAGATAGATCAGCGGCGCATCCGCGTTGCTTCCGCGCGCATGGTCGATGGCGGCAGCGAGGACGTCGGCGCGCATCACCATGCCCGCCCCGCCGCCCGCCGGCGTGTCGTCGACCGCCTTGTGCCGGCCGATACCGAACGCGCGAATCTGCTGCGCGTCGAGCGACCACAGCCCGGACGCAAGCGCGGTGCCGACGAGCGAGGTGCCGAGCGGCCCCGGAAACATTTCCGGGAACAGCGTCAGCACCGTCGCGCGCCACGGGAGGCGTCCGTCGCTGATTGGGATGTGGGGCATCTGCAGATCCACCCAACGCATGTCATCCCGGCATTCATTGCCGGGATCCATTTCTCCGCCTGCTCGGTCTCAGCGGAAAGTTGGATCCCGGGGACAAGCCCGGGGATGACAGGTTCAAACTCCCTCGACCACCACGATGTCGATCGTGCCCGCGCCCTGGCGCAAGGCTTTGGCCGCCGCATACTCGGGCGACTTCGCGTAACCGATCGCGTGCTCGTAGCTCGGGAACTCGAGCACCACGTTCCGCGCGACGCCGTTGCCCTCGATCGTCTCGCACTTGCCGCCGCGAACGATCGGCTTGCCTTCGAACTTGTCGATCGCGATCTTTGATTTCGCGACGTACTGGCCCCACTTCTCCGCGTCCGTCACCACGGCATGCGCGATCACGTAACCTTTGGGCATCGGTCGTCTCCTCGATTGGCGGATTGTTTGTCGTGTGTCCTATATCCTGAGCGCAAGGTCACGGAAACGCCCGCGCGTGCCAGTTGCTAGTGGGCAACCGAAGGCGCCCGCGCCGGTTGCTGGTGGGCAACCGAAGCGCCCGCGCCGGTTGCTGGTGGGCAACCGAAGCGCCCGCGCCGGTTGCTGGTGGGCAACCGAAGGCGCAACTGAAGACTCTACAGCGCCTCGCGGATGTGGTGCAGGAACGTTTCCGCCGCCGCTTTGGGATCGTCGGCCTGGGTGATCGGGCGGCCGACGACGATGTGGTCGGCGCCACCACGGATCGCGCTCTCGGGCGTGGTGATGCGCTCCTGGTCGTCGGTCGTGCTGCCTGGAAGCCGGATGCCGGGCGTGACGATGAGAAAGCCGGGACCGGCCTGGGCGCGGATACGCTCTGCCTCCTGGCCTGATGCGATCACCCCGTCGAAGCCCGATTCCTGCGCCATCCGCGCCCGCGACAGGACGAGATCGGCGGGATTCATCTGGCAGCCCTGCTGGCGCAGGTCATCCTCGGTCAAATTTGTCAGAACGGTTACGGCTAGGAGTTTCAACCGGCTCGATCCGCGTCCGGCGACGGCGGCACGCATGGTCTTCAGGTCATGTCCGTGCACGGTCAGGAAATCGAGCCCCAGTTCACTTGCATTCGCCACCGCGCGCTCGACGGTGTTGCCGATGTCCAAGAGCTTCATATCGAGGAACACGCGCTTGCCATTGGCTTTGAGCGCGCGCGCCAGATCCAGCCCGCCCGTAAACACGAGCTCGAGCCCGACCTTGTAGAACGAGACGCTGGCGTCGAGCCCGGCGACGAGGCGCTGCGCTTCTTCGATCGACGGCGTGTCGAGCGCGACGATCAGGCGGTCTCGGGCGGCGGCGTGGGGCATGGCGGGGCAGGTTACATGTTGCAAGGGACGGGTGACAGGGACGTGCGCGGAGACAAACCTCTAACCTGTCACCTTATTCCTGTAACCTACTTTCAGCCGTGCAGCACGTGGGCGGCGCGCGCCAGCTTCTGGATCAGCGCCTTGAAGCTCTCCTGGGCGTCCTTGTTCTTGAGGTGCCCGTGATCGTCGTAGGCGTCGTGCGCGCGTGGCACCGCGAATTGGTCGGGAAGGACGAGCGCGCCCAAGCCGAGTTCCAGCACCGGCCTGACCGCGTTCAACGACCTGAGCCCGCCCATGCCGCCGGGCGACGACGATCCGAGCGCGAACACGCGGGTCTTGTAGACGTCGGTCTTTTGACCGTCGGGGCTGCGGATGCGGCTGATCCAGTCGAGCGTGTTCTTGAGCAGCGGCGTGATCGACGCATTGTATTCGGGGCACGCGATGAAGATACCGGTGTGGACCCGCATCAGCGCTTCGAACTTGCGGGCATTGTCCGGCGGACCCGAACGCTCCTCGTCGTCACCGTCATAGAGTGGCATCGGATAATCGCCGAGGTCGGCGAACGTCGCCGGAATGCCGTTGGCGTCCGCAATGCGCTCGCCAAGCTTTGCCAGCCGCTTGTTGTGCGACCCCTCTCGTGCGGACCCGGCAAAGAACAGAATGCGCGGAGCTGTGCTGGTCATGTCGCCGTCACCCTCCCTTGCCGTCGAAGAAGTCCTTTACGCGCGCGAAGAATCCGTGGCTTTCAGGAGACGTCTCCTTGCGGCTTTCCTTCTCGAACTCTTCGAGCAGTTCGCGCTGCTTGCGGGTGAGGTTCTTCGGCGTTTCGACTTCGACCTGGATGTACATGTCGCCCGTCACCTTGGCGCGCAGTACGGGCATGCCCTTGCCCTTGAGGCGGAACTGTTTGCCAGTCTCCGTGCCTTCGGGCACCCGCACGCGCGTGACGCTGCCGTCGACCGCCGGCACCTCGATCTGGCCGCCGAGCGCCGCCGTGATCATCGAGATCGGCACTTTGCAGAAGATGTCGGCGCCGTCGCGCTGGAAGAACTCGTGCGGCTTCACCGAGAGGAAGATGTAGAGATCGCCCGCCGGTCCGCCGCGATGTCCGGCCTCGCCTTCGCCCGCGAGCCGGATGCGGGTGCCGTCCTCGACGCCGGCCGGAATGTTCACCGACAGCGTCCGCTCCTTCATCACCCGGCCTTGGCCCTGACATGACTGGCACGGATCGTCGATGACTTCGCCGCGTCCCTGGCACGCCGGACATGCGCGCTCGATCGTGAAGAAGCCCTGGCTCGCGCGCACCTTGCCCATGCCGCCGCAGGTCGGACACGACTTTGGCTTTGTGCCGGCCTTGGCGCCGCTGCCGGTGCAAGTTTCGCACGAGACGCTCGTCGGCACGCGGATCTGTGCATTCTTGCCGGCGTAGGCGTCGGCCAGCGTCACATCCATGTTGTAGCGCAGGTCGGCGCCGCGCTCGCGGCCGTTACCGCGGCGTTGCCCGCCACCCCGGCGCCCGCCCATGAACTCGCCGAAAAGGTCGTCGAAAATATCCGACATGGAAGACGCGAAGTCGGGGCCGAAGCCGCCTTGTCCGCCGCCGCGCCCGCCTTCGAAGGCGGCGTGGCCGAACTGGTCGTAGGCCGCCCGCTTCTGCGGATCCTTCAGCGCCTCATACGCCTCTCCGAGTTCCTTGAACTTCTGCTCGGCGGCCGTGTCGCCGGGGTTCTTGTCGGGATGAAAATCTTTTGCGAGCCGCCTGAAGGCGTTCTTCAGGTCCTGCTCGCTGGCGTTCCGCGGAACACCGAGGACCTCGTAGTAATCTCGTTTGGCCATTTGACGGAAACCCGTTTCACTCGACCGCCGCCACGGGCGGCCTGCTGCGCCTGCTTCGGACGCACGTGACCCCCGCTCGGATGTTGCGGACGGCGCTTTTCAGCGCGCGTTCCGTTGGTGTCCGGCGGGGGTCAACATGCGACCTCGATAAATCAAGCTCAGGCGGATTTCTTCTTATCGTCCTTGACCTCCTCGAAGTCGGCGTCGACGACGTTCTCGCCGTCCCCGCCGCTCTTCGCGTCAGCCGTCTGGTCGTCGCCGGCGGAACCGCCCTGGGCGCTGTAGACGGCTTCACCGATCTTCATCGCAACTTGCGCGAGCGCGGTCGTCGTCGACTTGATGCGTTCGACGTCGTCGCTGCCGATGGCCTCCTTCGCCGCCGCGATCGCCGCCTCGACATCCGCCTTCACGACTGCCACGCCGGGGTTGGACGCGTTCTCTTGAAGCTGCTTCTCGGTCGAGTGAACCAGCGCCTCGGCGTGGTTGCGGCTCTCGACCAGATCGCGCTTCTTCTTGTCCTCTTCGGCGTGCGTCTCGGCGTCCTTCACCATGCGATCGATATCGGCATCCGACAGGCCGCCCGAGGCCTGGATGCGCACCGACTGCTCCTTGCCCGTTGCCTTGTCCTTGGCCGACACGTGCACGATGCCGTTGGCGTCGATGTCGAACGTCACTTCGATCTGCGGGATGCCGCGCGGGGCCGGCGGAATGCCGACGAGATCGAACTGGCCGAGCGACTTGTTGTCGGCCGCCATCTCGCGCTCACCCTGGCTGACGCGGATCGTCACCGCGCTTTGCCCATCCTCGGCCGTCGAGAACGTCTGGCTCTTCTTGGTCGGGATCGTCGTGTTGCGCTCGATCAGCCGCGTGAAGACGCCGCCGAGCGTTTCAATGCCCAACGACAATGGCGTCACGTCGAGCAGCAGAACGTCCTTCACCTCGCCCTTCAGCACGCCGGCCTGGATCGCCGCGCCGACCGCAACCACTTCGTCCGGGTTCACGCCCTTGTGCGGCTCCTTGCCAAACAGCTCCTTGACGACCTGCTGCACCTTGGGCATGCGCGTCATGCCGCCGACGAGCACGACCTCGTCGATTTCCGCCGCCTTCAAGCCGGCGTCCTTGATCGCCTGCTCGCACGGACCTTTGGTGCGCGAGATCAGGTCGTCGACCAGGCTCTCGAGCTTGGCGCGCGTCAACTTCATCGCAAGATGCTTCGGACCCGACGCATCGGCGGTGATGTAGGGTAGATTGATTTCGGTCTGCGCGGACGACGACAGCTCCTTTTTCGCCCGTTCGGCACCTTCCTTGAGGCGCTGCAGCGCGAGCTTGTCCGAGCGGAGGTCTATCCCCGACTCCTTCTTGAACTCGTCGGCGAGGTAGCTGACGATCCGCATGTCGAAGTCTTCGCCGCCGAGGAACGTGTCGCCGTTCGTCGACTTCACTTCGAACACGCCGTCGCCGATCTCCAGAACCGAGATGTCGAACGTGCCGCCGCCGAGGTCATAGACCGCGATCGTCTTGGCTTCCTTCTTCTTGTCGAGGCCGTACGCCAGCGCCGCCGCGGTCGGCTCGTTGATGATGCGCAGCACTTCGAGGCCGGCGATCTTGCCGGCGTCCTTGGTCGCCTGGCGCTGGGCATCGTTGAAGTATGCCGGAACCGTAATGACGGCCTGCGTAACCGGCTCATTGAGCTTCGACTCCGCCGTCTCCTTCATCTTTTGCAGGATGAACGCCGAGATCTGCTGCGGAGAGTAGTTCTTGCCGTTGACCTCGACCCAGGCATCGCCGGTCGGGCCTTTGACGATCTTGTAGGGGACAAGCTTCTTGTCCTTCTCGACCATCGGATCCTCGTAGCGGCGGCCGATCAGCCGCTTGATCGCGAACAAGGTGTTTGTCGGGTTGGTCACCGCCTGGTTCTTGGCCGACTGGCCGACCAGACGCTCGCCGTCATCGGTGAACGCGACGATCGAGGGCGTGGTGTTGAGCCCTTCGGAGTTCTCGAGAACGCGCGGCTTCCCGGCTTCCATGACAGCCACGCACGAGTTGGTCGTGCCGAGGTCGATGCCGATGACTTTACCCATATTTTTCAATCCTTTGGTTGCGGCGGACCGCTCAGGCCCGATACTCGGCGCCCGGTGAGTTCGAACCCGTCATGGGTTCGGGGCTCGCTGCGGTCCCCAGTCGTTGGTGGTGTTACCGACGGTTATATAGGTCCGGGTCGTCCCGTCGCAACGGGCGTGGATCACCGGATTGTTATCAATTTTGGCGGCTGGTCGTCACAGCCCTTCGGACGGCCCCTCTTCGCGCCGGCTGCCGCCGTTTTCGTTGGACGGTTTGTCGCCTGCTCCGGTCGCGTCGGACTGATCGGCCGCCTTCGGTCGATCTGCCCCGGCGTCCGCCATCGGCTTGGCGGGCTTTACGCCGCCGCGCGAGACGACGACCAGCGCCGGTTTGAGGCACCGATCCTCGATCATATAGCCGGCCTGGAAGACCTGCAGCACGGTCCCCGCCGCGACGTCGCGGTTCTCCTGCTCCATGACGGCGTTATGAATTTTGGGATTGAACGGCTCGCCCTTGGGGTCGAGCCTGACGACGCCATGCCGTTCGAGCACATTGATAAACTCGCGCTCGGCCAGGAGGATGCCGTCGAGGAAGCTCCGAAGCGCCTGATCCTGGTCAGCCGCGCCCGGCGGCACCGCCGAGATCGCGCGCTGGAAGTTGTCGCCGACGTTGACCACGTCCTGGGCGAACTTGGTGATCGCGTACTTCGCGGTATCCGCCTTCTCGCGTTCGAACCTTTTGCGCAGGTTTTCCATTTCGGCGCGCATCCGGAGATTGGCGTCGGCGTGCGTGCCGATCTCGTCCTGCAGGGCCTTGATGATCGCCTCGAGCTGCGCGGCATCTGGCCGCGGCTCGGCGCCAGTCGTGCTTTGGCCCGTCGTGCCTTGGCCCGTGGTGCCTTGGGGTGTGTCTCCGGCTCCGTTGGCCGGACGCGGCTCGCCCGCACTCGTCTTTCTCCCGGCGGCAGCCGCCGCGGCCTCGGCGTCTGCGTCCGGACCCTTCTTCTCGTCGTTCATCATGTCTCCAGACGGTTGGCAATCAGCTCGCCGTGGCTCCGGCCATTGGGCAAGGGCAATGCGGCCGATATCGGCCGAAGATGTCGAAAAATCAAGTCAGCAGTCGGCCGACCAGCTTCGCGGTATAGTCGACCATCGGAATGATGCGCGCATAATTCAGCCGCGTCGGACCGATCACGCCGAGCACGCCGACCACCTTCCGGCTCTGGTCGTGGAACGGCGACACGATCAGCGACGAGCCGGACAACGAGAACAGCTTGTTCTCCGAGCCGATGAAAATGCGGACGCCCTGCGCGTTTTCCGATGCGCCCAATAGCTGCACCAATTCGCGCTTTTCCTCCAGGTCGCCGAACAGCTGACGAATGCGGTCGAGATCCTCGGCCACCGTCACATCCTTCAGCAGGTTGGCCTGTCCCCGCACGATCAGGCTCTTGCGGTCGTCCTGTGCGCCCGACCATTCCGCGAGCCCGGCTTCGACCACCTTTTTGGTCAACCCGTCGAGTTCCGCCTTGGCGCTCGTCAATTCTGTCTCGATGCGCGCTCGCGCCTCTGCGATCGTCAAGCCGCCGATCGTCGCGTTCAGATAGTTCGCGGCCTCGACGAGTGCGTTCGCCGGCAGACCCGCGGGCAGGGCGATGACACGGTTCTCGACGCTGCCGTCTTCGCCGACGAGCACCGCCAGCGCGCGCTGCGGATCGAGCCGCACGAACTCGATGTGCTTCAGCCGCGCGACCTGCTTCTCCGCCAGCACCACGCCCGCGCAGTGCGACAGGCCCGAAATCATCTCACCCGCTTCCGCCAGCACCTGATCGACGGTCTTCTCGCGTTTGATCCCGATCTGTGCCTCGATCTGGCGGCGCTCGTCGTCGGCGAGATCGCCCACCTCCAACAGGCCATCGACGAATAGCCGCAGTCCCTGCTGCGTCGGCAGCCGCCCGGCGGAGGTGTGCGGCGCATGGATCAACCCGAGCAATTCGAGGTCCGACATCACGTTGCGGATCGACGCCGGCGACAGCGACATCGGCAGCACGCGCGCCAGATTGCGCGATCCGACCGGCTCTCCCGTCGCGAGGTAGCTTTCCACGATCTGCCGCAGAATGGTCCGCGACCGCTCGTTGAGCTTGGCGAGGTCTGTGAGATCCCTCATCGTCGATGCGCCGCCCTTTGCACTTGCCGTTGCTGGAAAAGTAGGAAATACCGCCCCATGGCGTCAAACGGGCCCCGGCCTATCCAGGCGCCGCAGCCCGGTTGCCGACGCCTGACCTCTCACATACGCTTCGATGGTCGCCAGACCAAGCCTTTCACCCGCCTCCGATATCAGGACACAGACGGCCCATGCGCCCCTCCAAACGCCAATCCGAAGAGCTTCGCCGCGTGTCTTTCGAGCGCGCGGTGTCGATGCACGCCGAGGGGTCCTGCCTGATCAAGTTCGGCAATACCCACGTCTTGTGCATGGCCAGCCTCGAGGAGCGCGTCCCGCCGTGGCTCAAGGGCCAGAACCGCGGCTGGGTCACTGCCGAATATTCCATGCTGCCCCGCGCCACGTCCGATCGCACGCGCCGCGAGGTCACGCAGGGGCAGCCGTCCGGGCGCACCCAGGAGATCCAGCGCCTCATCGGACGCTCGCTCAGGGCCGTCGTCGATCTGCAGAAGCTCGGCGAGCGCCAGATCACCGTGGACTGCGACGTCATCCAGGCCGACGGCGGCACCCGCACCGCCGCCATCACTGGCGCCTGGGTCGCGCTGCACGACTGCATCCAGTGGATGAAGATGCGTGACATGGTGAAGGACGGCGTGCTCCGCGATCACATCGCCGCCGTGAGTTGCGGTCTCTATAAGGGCAAGCCGGTGCTCGACCTCGACTATGCCGAGGACAGCGCCGCCGATGCCGACAGCAACTTCGTCATGACCGGCACCGGTGGCATCGTCGAAGTGCAAGGCACCGCCGAAACGACCGCCTTCACACAGGATCAGTTCGACGAACTCATGAAACTCGCGCGGAAGGGCATCGGCGAACTCGTCCAGTTGCAAAAGTTGACGGTGGCATAGGTCACGCGGCATGCGTCCGGATCGAATCCTCGAAACGATCCTCTACGCGGCCGACCTCGACGCCGCCGAAGCGTTCTATCGCGACGTCCTCGGCCTTGAGCCGCAGACGCGCGCGCCCGGCCGTCATGTGTTCTACAGGATCGGATCGCAGATGCTGCTCATCTTCAATCCGGACGAGACGGCCGTGTCGCCATCGCCCGATGCCCGGCTGCCGGTCCCCCCGCACGGCGCGCACGGCGCGGGTCATGCCTGCTTTGCCGCAACGGCCGAAGAGATCGACGCCTGGGCCGCCCGGCTTGCCCGCTGGAGTGTGGCCATCGAGGCCGATATCCGCTGGCCCGTCGCCGATGGTGCCCCCGATGGCGCGCCTGGAGGCCGTTCAATCTACTTCCGCGATCCCGCCGGCAACTTGCTCGAGTTCGCCGAGCCGCGCATCTGGGGGATCACGACATGACGCAAAGGTTGCAGCCCGGCACGCGGCTCGTCGTCGCCAGCCACAACAAGGGCAAGGTCTGGGAAATCCACCAGCTCATCGCGCCGCATGGTCTCGACGCCGTGTCCGCCGCTGATCTGGGCCTTCCCGAGCCCGACGAAACCGAGTCGACCTTCGCCGGCAATGCCCGTCTGAAGGCGCTCGCCGCCGCGACCGCGTCGGGCCTCCCCGCGCTCGCCGACGACTCCGGCCTGGAAGTCGATTGCCTGGGCGGCGCGCCCGGAATTTTCTCCGCGCGCTGGGCGGGACCGACCAAGGATTTCGGACTGGCGATGGAGAAAGTCGCCGAGGAGATCGGCCGCCGCGACGGCTGGACCGCGACCGACCCGTCCGTCGGCGGTCCGCGCGCCAACTTCATCTCCGTCCTTTGCCTCGCCTGGCCCGACGGCGAAACGCAGCTCTTCGAAGGCAAGGTGCACGGCCAGCTCGTCTGGCCCGCGCGCGGCGGCAACGGTTTCGGCTACGATCCGATGTTCCAGCCTGACGGCGCTTCCGAGACCTATGGCGAGATGGAGCCTAGAAAAAAGTACGCCGACTCGCATCGCACGCGCGCTTTCGCCGCCTTCAAAGCCGGCTGCCTCGATGGGCTCGAGGTCATCGACGCGCCGCCCAATGCCGTGCGCGACAAGGCAGGCCTCGCCGCCGCTGCCGCCAACATCTCGACGCAGGCTGAACTCGCCGCGTTCGTCTCAAGTCTCCGCGACGACGTTGCCGCGCATCCGGCAGACGGCTCCGGCGCAACGCTGCCGCGCTTTCTCGAGGCCCTGGAAACCGTCACGCGCGACACCCATTTCGACAATGGGCCGGTCTGGCGAACGATCGCCAAGGCGCTTCTTGCCGCGAGACTGTACAAGTAGAGGCATGTCAGCAATCGCACAAACTCCCGGAGACCGTCGTTCCGGAGATCGTCGTCTCGCAGGCGGTCGTCCCGGCGACAGGCCTTTCAAAGGTGCGTCGGAGCCGGGCTTCGGCATTTACGTGCACTGGCCCTTCTGCGCCCAGAAGTGCCCCTATTGCGATTTCAATTCCCATGTCCGGCACGGCGGCGTCGACGAGGACCGGTTCCTCCGCGCCTTCCTCGCCGAGCTCGACGACACCGCCGCGCGCGTCGGCTCGCCGCTGCATCGTGATACCCGCCGCATCGTCACGTCCGTGTTCTTCGGCGGCGGTACGCCGTCGTTGATGGCGCCGCGCACGGTCGCAGCCATCCTCGATCGCATTTCCGCGCTGTGGCCGCTCGCGCTCGACGCCGAAATCACGCTCGAAGCCAATCCGTCGAGTGTCGAAGCCAAGCGCTTCCGCGGTTATCGCTCCGCTGGCGTCAATCGCGTCTCGCTCGGCGTGCAGTCTCTCCACGACGACGAGCTGCGCCGCCTCGGCCGCTTGCACTCCGCCGCCGAGGCCCGCACCGCAATCGACATCGCGCGCCGCAACTTCGATCGTTACACCTTCGATCTCATCTATGCGCGTCCTGGCCAGACGCCGCCGGCATGGGAAGCCGAGCTGCGGGCCGCGCTCGAGCTCGCCGGCGATCATCTCTCGCTCTATCAGCTCACGATAGAGCCCGAGACGCCGTTCGCTGCGCTCCACGCCGCGGGCAAGCTCGTCATTCCCGATCCAGACGCGGCACTCGCGCTCTATGCCCTGACGCAGGAGATGACGTCAGCGGCCGGGTTGCCCGCCTATGAAATCTCCAACCATGCCCGGCCCGGTCAGGAGAGCCGCCACAACCTGATTTATTGGCGTTATGGCGGCTACGTCGGCGTCGGTCCCGGCGCGCACGGCCGGATCTTCCTCGACGGCACGCGGCACGCCACCGTCGCGGAGAAAAATCCCGAGCGCTGGGCCGAACTCGTCGAGCGACAGGGCCACGGCCGCGTCGAGACGACCCCGCTCTCGCGGACCGAGGAAGCCGACGAGATGCTGCTGATGGGGCTGCGGCTTACCGAGGGGCTCGATCTCGACCGTCTTGCCGCGGTCGGCGGTGTCCGTCCGTCCTCCGCCGAAATCTCCGATCTCGTCGGCATGGGTTTTGTCGAGTTCGTCGATCGTGCGGCGCCCGCGCCAATTGTCACCGATGAGATCGCCGCGTGTCTCGCTCCCGGCATCGGCCCCGCAAGCGTTGCGGGCGGCGAGTGGTCCGACGTGACATCGAACTCGGCGCCGGCCTCTGGCTCTTCCATCATCCGCGCGACCGCAGGCGGCCGCTTCGTGTTGAACGAGATCGTGCGCCGGCTGTCGAAATCGTTCGAACCCGGCGAGATCCTTCAAAAGCACAGTTGATCCGAGCGCGCCCCAGTCATCCAATTGTTCTCGCCGCGCCGCTTTCCTCAAGCCCGCAACAGTCCTGCGCCGCCCTGTCCATGGACTTTTAACCGTCCCCCCCTTATTCCCTCGCCATGATCAAGCGCCTCTACGATTGGACCCTGTCGCTGGCCGGCCGCAAATCCGCGGAGGTCTGGCTCGCCGTCATCGCGTTCATCGAAAGCTCGGTGTTCTTAATCCCGGCCGACGTTTTGTTCGCGCCGATGGTGCTGTCGCGTCCAGACCGCGCCTACCGCTATGCTCTCGTGGCCACCGTTGCCTCCACGCTCGGCGGCATCGCCGGGTATTTGCTCGGGGCGTATGCCTTCGAGGCGTTGGCCGCGCCCGTGCTCGAAATGTACGGTAAGCTCGACGACTTCGAGCGACTGAAAGTCTGCGCCGGACGCGAAACGACGATGCTCATGCTCGTCACGTCGGGGCTGTCGCATCTGCCGCCGATCAAGGTCGTGACCATCCTGGCTGGCGTGGTCAATGTCGGCCTCGTGTTCTTCATCGTTTCCTGCATCGTCGCGCGCGGCGCGCGCTTCTTCGCCTTGGCCTGGGCGCTCAAGACGTATGGAGAGGCGATCAAGGACTTTGTCGAGCGCCGCCTCGCGCTGGTCGCGGGCGCCGTTGCCGTCGTGCTGGTCGCACTCTACTTCGGCGCCAAGATGCTCTCGAATTCGGGTGCTCTATCGCTGTGTTGATTGGATATGCTCGCTGCCGCGATACCTGGCGGCCAGAACGGTGTTTGCGTGAGAGGAAAGTGCCATGAGCGTCGTCGGCATTCGAAACGCGACCGCATCGACCGCGTATAAGCTCGGCGGCTTGACGCTCGCCGTCGCGCTCGTCGCCATCGGCGCCGCTCTCGCGATCCAGTACATTGGCGGCATTGCACCCTGTCCGCTCTGCCTCGAGCAGCGCACCGCCTACTATGTGGCAATCCCGCTTCTGTTCCTTGCACTCGTGCTGGTCAGCGCCGATCACGGTCGCCTCGCGGCGCTGCTGTTCTTCACGGTCGGTCTCGCATTCCTGTTGAATGCGGGCCTCGGCGTCTATCATGCCGGCGCGGAGTGGAAATTCTGGCCTGGGCCCGACACCTGCGCGGGAGCCGCCACGGCGATCACCGGCCAAGCTGGTAATCTGCTGGGTGAACTGGCCAAGGCAAAGGTTGTCCGCTGTGACGAGCCGGCGTTGGTCGTGCTGGGCCTCTCCCTGGCCGGCTGGAACGCCGTCACCTCCCTCATACTTTTTGTCACCAGCTTGAAAGCAGCATTTTCCTCCGCAGAAACTGCCCAGTAAAATCTATTTATTTCAATGTTTTGATCCACATCATCGACTTGACGCCGAAGCGGCTGTCCACAGCCTGTGGCGCATTCATCTCCCCTTTAGCCAAAAACCTCCGCCGGAACACCCGCACGTCAATTTCTTGCCTTGATGTGGCTGTTAAGTCTCACTCGTTCGCGGAACACAAAGCGAACCGGTGATCGCGAAAGCGGTTCGGGTTGCCCAAGTCGAGTGTCGCGTTGGCGTAACGAGTACGGAGGCAGGGGTTGCTGGTGTTTGCGTCGGTTCCCCGCCCCGAAGTGTCGCCTCTCGGTCGGATGTCCCCGCGGTGTGTGTTGTTGTCGCGTTTGCGTCACGCCGGCGTAGCGGAGAGTTCGACGGAAGGCGTCTCGCCTGCAGCATCTTCGCCGATCCCGAGTTCGGTTCCGCGTGTTGGTTTTAGTAAGCGTCGCGTCAGTTGCGTTGTTGCGTCCTGTAAGCGTTCGTTGCGTCCCGTTGTGTCCGCGTCGAGCCTGGTGGCTCCTAAGAGCGTGCTGAAAGGCTCGCTCTCGAAATTCAAGCGAGCCGCTCTAAGGAATAAGTCAAAGCGTGTCCTCGAGCGGCTCGCCGCCCTTCGTACCGGAACCTCGCCGGGTTCCGTGAGTTCTCGTCGCACGAATGTGCCGGATTGTTTTGCGTCCGTTGCGTACCCCGCCGAAGCCGGTTCGCTTCGATCGCGTCAGTTGCATTCGTAGCGTTTGTCCGCGTCCCGCGTCGCCGTCGTTTCCTGCGTCCCCGGTATCTGTTCCGCGTTCGTTGCGTACTGCTCGTTGCGTCCCAGTACGGCGGTGCCGAGTTGCGTCCCATCCGCCTTCGTGCCGCGTTGTCATCCCCTCTATTCACCATGTCAGGAGTATCGCGTGGCGTCCCCATCCAGTTCGTGGCGTTCCTTGAGCGAGGTCGTGAGTACCGTACTGACCTCGGTTCGCGTTGAGAGTTCCGGATCCCCTGTCGGCAAGCATCAGGGGCTGAAACCTCGAGGCTGACGCATGATCATTCCATCGGAGCGGCTGCCTGTCGCTCCCTCCAGTTGGCAAGCACACTTGATGTGCGACAACAGTCCCCTCAAGGCATCACAGTTCACGGTTTCGCGTCGTGATGCCAGAGCATTGGGTGTGCTTGCCTCCCCCCGGCCATCGTCCCCGCCAGAGATGCAGCCTGTTCCGGATCAGTATTTGTTTGAGGAGGCAGAAGAGATGAACCCCGATCACATCAATCCCTTGGAGTGGCATCAGTCGCTCGGTATTGCCCGGCAGTCGTGCGCGCGCGTTTTCCGCGACGGCGGAATGCCAGTCGATGCCCTCGTCGCTTTCGGTCTGAAATCGGCGGCGACGGCGGATCTCGATTGGAGCCGCGCCGTCGACATCATCGCGCAGTCGCTGTGCAGCCAGCCGATGCGCCGCGCCGCCTGAGTGCATCGCACCCCAATTCGTCTTTCCATTGGACGATCCGACTCGGCGGTCTTGGGGCAAGCCCGGACCGCCTTTTTTCGTCGGCAATTCACGGATCGAGTTCGGTGTCCCAATAGAGATAGTCGAGCCAACTGTCGTGCAGGTAGTTCGGCGGGAACAGCCGGCCGTTGCGGTGCAGTTCGAACACCGTCGGTCGATACGGCATCTGCATCGGCCACATCTTGATGACTTCGGGCATCGCTCCGCCCTTCGCCAGATTGCACGGCGAGCACGCCGTCACGACGTTGTCCCACCGCGTTTGGCCGCCGCGCGAGCGCGGGATCAGATGGTCGAACGTCAGCTCGGATTTCGTGCCGCAATATTGGCAGGTGAAGCGGTCGCGCAGGAACACGTTGAACCGCGTGAACGCCGGATAGAGCGCGGGCTTCACATAGGTCTTGAGCGAGACGACGCTCGGCAGCCGCATCTCGACGTTGGGGCTGCGCACGAAGCGATCGTATTCGGATACGATATTCACGCGATCGAGAAACACGGCTTTCACCGTCTCCTGCCAGCTCCAGAGCGACAACGGATAGTAGCTCAGAGGCCGGAAGTCGGCATTCAAGACCAGGGCCGGACAGTGTTCCGGCATGGCAGCGTGAGCGTTCACGAGGCTGCGTCCTGACGGTTTCTGCATTGCACGCGAATCGGGTCTCCCCGCGTCGAACGCCGGGATACTAGCGGCGCATGTCCGCTCTGTGAAGCTCTTGCAGGTGTGGCCCTAATTCAACTGCCACCACCGCGTGTAAAGGCGATTTCCGGCCTAGATCGGCGCGCCCGAGCGGCTATCCTTGGCCACCTTGTAATACGCCCAAAGCAGCCGCGCCGCCGTCGCGCGATGCGGCCGCCAGCGTTCCGCGATCGCCGTCAATTCGTCGGCGCGCGGCCGGTCGTCGAGCACAAGCAGCCATTGCGCAGCCACCTGCAATGCGAGGTCACCCGGCGCCCACGCGTCGGCGCGTCCGGCGCAGAACATCAAAAAGATATCCGCCGTCCACGGGCCGATCCCCGGAACATCCGTCAGCGCCGCGTGCGCGTCAGCCTCGTTCGCTGCAGCCAAAGTTTCGACAGCGAGCCTGCCTGACGCAATCCGCTCCGCGAGCGCGCGCAAAGTGCGGATCTTGCCGCGTGACAGCCCCGCCGCTTGCAGGCTTTCATCGTCGAGCATCAACAGCGTCGTCGCGTCGAACGGTGCAACCGTCACTCGCGTGCGGGTCCAGATCGCTTCCGCGCTCGCGATCGACAGCTGCTGACCGACGACGATCCGCGATAGTCCCTCGAAGCCGGGTGCGTATCGCCGCAGCGGTGGATCGCCGGTGATGTCGTGGACGCGCCGCATGTCCGGGCACGCGCGGCGCAATGCCCGGATGCCGCGCTTCAAATCATCGGTCGTGTCGATGAAACCCGCCGTGGTTCCGCTTCGTAACTTCGACATGATCGATCACCGATTGATCGCGTGCTCAAAGCTTGATCGGTCTCCGCGCGCTTCCGCGCGACGACGAGCGGGAGTACACTACCACGGCCTCGATACGGTGACGCGTCCCATGGCTTTGCTCAGCAGGTTTCGCTCAGCTAGTCCCAGCTCGGCCGCAATGCACATGTGTTGAGTTCGGCGGCCATCGTCAGAGGAGGACGGCTATGCTGCGGTCTGTTCGGTATCTCGTACCCGTTGTCGTCGCGGCCTCGCTGGCCGGATTGACGTCGGCCATGTCAGCCGGTGCCGCGATGGGGGACTGGACCACCTATCGCAACGCGCGGCATGGCTTCACGATCGCTTATCCAACCGCGCGCTTCCCCGAGGATCCGGCCAACGAAAGCGAAGACGGCCGTTTGCTGGTTTCCAAGGACGGCGCCGCGCGGCTCCTGGTCGGCGCCTTCGACAATGGCGAGAACACGTCACTCGCCGAATACCGAACCTATCTGTTGGAAAAGAACTACGTCGGCGCTCAGATCGACTACGCGCCGGTACGCGCCAAGTGGTTCGTCTTGTCCGGCACGCGCGATGGGACCATGTTCTACGAGCGTGTCAGCTTCACCTGCGGCGGCAAGTTCATCAACAGTTGGGCGCTCCTCTATCCGGCCGAGCAGCGCCGGACCTGGGATCCCGTGCTCGAGCGCATCGCGCGCACCTATTCCGCCGGAGCCGGGCGCAATGGCGCGTGTGAGTGAGCGCGCGTCGCCTGCCGCGCAACCCGTCTTGCGTTTCGCGCCGAGCCCGAATGGGCGTTTGCATATCGGTCATGCTCTCTCCGCGCTGACCGGGTACGAACTCGCGCGCCTCACCGGCGGGCGCTTCATCTTGCGCATCGAGGACATCGATACGGCGCGCGCGCGTCCCGAGTTCGCCGCCGCGATCGAAGACGATCTCGGTTGGCTCGGCGTTACATGGGACGGTCCCGTGCGCGTGCAGTCGCAGCACTTCGACGACTATCGCGCCGCGGCCGCGCGGCTGCTCGGCGACGGACTGCTTTATCCCTGCTTCGCCACGCGCTCGGACATTGCCGCCGCAGCGGCCAGCGCCCCTTCCAATCCCGATGGGTCTCAGCGCCTCGACCCAGACGGCGCGCCGCTCTACCCGGGCCTGCACAAGTCGCTCGCTGCGGCCGACGTCTCGGCACGGCAGGTGCGTGGCGAGCCTTTCGCGTTGCGTATCGACATGCCGCGTGCGCTCGACCGGACCCGCGCCTTGCTCAATGGCAAGCCGCTCACATTCACCGAGCTCACCGCCGACGGCACACCTGTCGTTCATGCCGCCGACCCCGCACGCTGGGGTGACGCCGTCATCGTCCGCAAGGACGTGCCTGCGAGCTATCATCTCGCCGTCGTCACGGATGATGCGCGGCAGCACATTACCCACGTCACGCGTGGCCGCGATCTTTTTGCCGCTACGGGTTTGCACCGGCTGCTGCAGGTTCTGCTCGGACTTCCCGAGCCGATCTACCACCATCATCGTCTGATCGAGGCGGACGGCGGGCGCAAACTGTCGAAGAGTGCCGGCGACACATCCCTCCACAATCTCCGGCGGGCGGGGCTGACAGCCGATGCGCTGCGTGAAAAGATGATGCCGATCGTCGATCCGCGCCTCGCCGCCGCGCTGGCGTACCGGGGCCCCGTCTCGTGACAGCCGCGCGACCGCCGTGCCTCGGCGCGCTCATCAGTCGTCTGCTGGATTGTTTTTCCGTTTTGTTTTGAGGTGGTTATCGGTTAATATTGAAGTGTTCGCGGTGGCGGGCATTTGCGGGATCCGGGCGTGAAGAAGTCATCCAAACGTCGACCGAAGGCGTCGCGCAGCCGTAAGCAGCAGGCTGCCGCCGCGCCGCGCGTGGTTGCGGCGTCTCCCGTCCCGGCCGGTCAACCGCCCGCTCGGCCTGCGCCCACCAAGGTAAAATCCGCCAAGCATTCTTCGCCGTCCCGCGCCGCGCGATCCGCGTCGACGAGCCCGTCCCGCCGCCCGCGCAGCGCCGCTCCCGTCCGCCAAAGTGCCTATGGCGCCGATGATCGCCGAGTTCTGGCGATGTTGCTGTTGCCGTTCGTTCTGGTCGCATTCGCCGCCGGATTCAGCCAGTCGTTGCGACCCGGCGCGCGGCCTCTCGACCACGCCCGTTCGCCTTCGCCGGCGCCGGTCGTCCAGCCGACGAAGCCCGCAATACCGCCATCCGTCGCCATCGCGCCGTCGGCGGTTCCCCCCGCGAGCCTGCCGCGCGTCACCGAACTCGCACCCGTGGTTCAGCGAGTCGTCGATCAACCCGATACCGCCTCCCGGCCTGACCCGCCCGCGCTTCTGAAATCCGAGCCGCTCGCCTCCGCCGTCCTCGCGCCGGTCGATTCAGGGATCGCTGTGGCCGCCGCCACGCCTCCGCACGTCGATGTGCCTGCGACGGCTCCGGATGGCACGTTCGTCGGTCCTCAGCCGCCCGCTGTCGAAATCGCCGCTGTGCTGGTTCCCGATCCGGCGTCGGTCGCTCCTGGCGGCACCCTTGCTCCGGACCCCGCTCCCGCCATCGCGGCCAACGTCTGCGTTGCCCCGCCGCGTGACCTCGCCAAATCCATCGCTCCGCCCGCCATCGCCCCACCGCGCGATCCGGCCGAATTCGGTGTGGCCCTTGCCGCCGCAGCGCTATCGCAAACCCGCGAATTCGTCGTCTACAATGACAAATACCGCCGCATCGCCTACCCGATGGGCGACGTTCCGTCGTTCTACGGCGTTTGCACCGACGTGCTGATCCGCGCCTTCCGTGCCTTGTCGATCGACCTGCAGGCGCTCGTCCAGCAAACCCGCAGCGGCAGCGGCGACCCCAACATCGACCACCGCCGCGTCGACACGTTGCGCCGCTTCTTCGCCGCGCACGGGCAATCGATCCCGATCTCCGAACACGCCGAGGATTATCGCCCGGGCGACATCGTCAGCTACTGGCGTCCGCAGAATCGCCATTCGCGCACGCATATCGCCATCGTCGCGAACGAGATCGGGCCGTCCGGCCGGCCCATGATCATCCACAATCGTGGCTGGGGCCCGCAGCTCGAGGACGGATTGTTCGTCGATCAGTTGACCGGCCACTACCGGTTCACCGGGCTCCGCTCCGCGCCCGTTGCCACGCCGCCGCGCAGCCCCGCCAAACCGACTGCCGCCCAAAATGGCGCCCAAAACGGCGCCCGTCGCGCCGGCCTCGGCAATACGGCGGCTATTCGCGCGAACGCCGCGACTCCCTGATTCCGAGAAATCTGGAAAAGGTCATCAATCGTTAACCCTACGCCGTCATGATTTAACAACTAATCACGTTGCGCGAGCAACTGGCGGAATTTGCTCGCAAAATTTGATATGGCGACTTGTTTTGTTGTGCGAACAGGCACAATATCGGCTCCTATACACAGCTTTTCATGGACGTCTTGCCCGTGCAAGTCACAGCGACAGTATTGGCAGTCATTCTTGTCTCGACAGGACTTGCGGTTCTGGCGTGGCCGGCTTTGTCGCGATTGCGGTTGCCGCGCATCGAACTTGCCAGCCGTTTCGCCGCGCTGCGCTATCCCGAGCACGGCGCGGGCGTCAAACCGGCCGTCAGCGCCGCGCTTCCCGAGCGGCTTTCGCGCGACGTGCAATGGGATCGCGCTTCCGACGTCATCACGCAATCGATTGCGCGGATCGCGACGGTGCATGAGCTTCAGCGCTCGGCCGAACAGCAGCTCGACGCCGCGACCTACGCAATCCAGCGCCTGTTCGACGAATTGTCGAGCATCATGACGGTTCAGCCCGGCGCGCCGGTCCACGAGGCCGCTACGGGACAGGTCGTCCACCCGTTCACGCCCGTTGCACCGCGTCGTGATGCCGCCGAAGCCATCGCGGCCTGATTTCGCCGCCGCGCCGTCACCCGCCTGTCAGTAGCGAGATCAGCACGGCCGTCGTCGCCGCGGCCAGGATGCTGCCGAGCGCCACCGCGCCCGACGCCGAGTTCACAGCTCTGCCTTCCTTCATTGCGAAGATGAACGCGTTGGCGCCGGCCGGCATCGCGGCCATAATGACGATCACGCCGAGCGTCACGCCGCCCAAGCCGAAGCCGAGGTGAGCAATCGCCCACGCGACCAGCGGCATGAACAGCAGCTTCAGCACGATGATCGATGCCAGCGATGTCGTCTGCCCCTTGATCTCGAACGCCACCAGCGTCAGGCCGAGCGCGACCAGCGACGCCGGCACGCCCGCCCGCGCCAAAAGCTCGAGGATGCGATCGACCGGAACCGGCAGTTCCAGGCCCGTGAGCCGCCACAAGGCGCCGATCACGATGCCGATGATGATCGCATTGCGCGAAAGGTCGCGCGCCACACCTGCCAGCATGTCCCATATCGACGTACTGCGCTGTTCGCTGATCGCCGTCGAATGCACGAGCCCGGTCAGCCACAGCGTCGGCGCATGGATCGACAGGATCAGCGCGATCGGCGCTGCGGCCTCCGGGCCGAACGTTGCGATCGACAACGGCAGTCCGAGCATCGCCGTGTTGCCGAACACCGAGGACATGGCGATGGCCGGTCCGTCGATCGCGGGACGTCCCAGGACGAACCGCGTGATCAGCGTGGCCGCGATCCACGTCAATGCCGCCGCGCCATAGAACGCGCCCCACACCTGCAACAACGAGAGATCCGACAGCTTCGCCGTTGCGACGGTCCGGCACAGAAGCGCCGGGATGCCGAGCTTGAAAGCAAACTCGCTCAACCCACGCCCGGCGCTCTCGTCGAGCAGCTTGTACTTTGCCGAGAGGTATCCGATCACGATCAGCCCGAAGACCGGCGCGACGATGGTAAGAACGACGATCATCGGGAGCAGGATCCGCGCGCGCGTGACGAGTGTCCGGCCTAGACGCGTCGCGTTACGCGCGCTGAAGCCGTAGCACGAAGCCTAGCGCAACCGTGTGCCGCTTGCCCACGCCATTCTCGCAATGCTGACGAGGCCAACGAGCAGGTCCCGGCGATTGATATAGGCGCGGCTGGCTATTGCACCCGGGCGGATGCCTGCGACAGCTGGCCGTTGCCGAGCTGGCTCGGGGCCGGATCGGCAATGCTCGATCCGAACGACTGCACCTCGAGGATGGCCAGCCCGCGCTCCGACAAACCGCTGGACGTAAATCGCACGGTGCCGTCGACGCCGCTGAAGCCCGCCGGCCGCGTCAGGTTGCCTGGCGTGAAGCGCGCGCCGGGCGGGTTCGACGAGAGGCCCACCGCGATCGTGACGGCATCGTGCGCGAGGCTCGCAACGCGCGGCGGGGCCGAGCCGAACGTCTTGGCGAAGCGCTGCGAGAAGTCGCTGAAGCCGCGCGGGTCTGGACCCGGATACCAGCCGCCGACGAACGCCTCGTCGCGGCCGATGTTGGGGAACTCCCAGGTGCCGGTTCCGATCAACTTGACGCGGCTCTTGTCGATCCCCGAATACGCGATCAGCGGTCCGAGTTGCGGCAACTGGTCCGGACCGCCGGGCACGAACAGCGCGTCGACCGTCTGCCCCGTGGCGTCGCCCGCCTTGATCGCCTCCATCACCCGCTTGGCCGGTTCGAGCATGCCGTTCGCCTGCACCGGATAAAGCTCTACGCTGCCGACCGTACCACCGGCCCGCTGTACTGCGTTGCGGAATGCAGGCTCCACCGCGCGGCCGTAGGCGTCGTCGGGAACGAGGGCCGCGAAATTGCGTTTGCCCTGCGACGCCGCAAAGCTGACCACGCGGTCGACCTCCGGCTCGGCGAGGAAGCTCAGCAGATACACACCCTGCCCGGCAACTTGCTTGTCGTTCGAGAATGCGATGACCGGCACGCCCGCGGGTTTCGCGACGCTCGCTGCTCCCGACACTGCGCTCGACAGCAGCGGCCCGAGAATGATTTCCGCCCCCTCCTTGATCGCTTCGTCGGCGGCCGCCCGCGCGCCCTCGGCACTGCCCTTGTCGTCCTTGACCACCAATTGCACCGCTGGGTTGTCGATCTCGAACAACGCCAGTTCGGCCGCCTGTTTCATTGCTTTGGCGACGACCGCGGTTTGGTCGAAGCCCGCGAGCGGCAGCAGCATGGCGATTTTGACAGGGCGCTGCCGCTGGCTCGGCGCTGCATTGGCTGGATCCGCCGGCTTGATCGCGGCGGTCGTATCGGCGGTAGGGCCGACGTTCGTCGCGCAACCGGCAAGCAGTCCAACGGCGGCAACCGCGCACGTCAGAGCGGATTTTGTGGTTGCGAGAAAATAGCGCATGGAGGACGTGTCCCGAAGGTGAGTTGATCAGAAAAGCACTCGAGACTCGTACTTTCGGCCTACCCCAGTCTGGCCGCGAACGCCAGTCTGCCATCCTAAGCCAATTTGCGCCAATAATGCCGCGCGTGACGTCCGCACGACATCGGAACGCTCTGCTTCGCGGTAGACGCTTGCAATTGATAGCGCCTCGCAACGTGTGCGAGAAGGACCCAACTGTCACATTCGAGCAGATTCTCAGCTCCCGAGTTGGTCTACTCTCGGACAAGACTTCCACGGAGAACGCTGGAAAACGCAGCGGGTTGCTCGCCTTCGACGTCAATCGGGATCCCATGAAGCGCCATCGGCCGAAGCACCAGCCTCTCCGCACTCCCAAGCCCGTCGATCAGACCGGACCGGCGGATGCCCCAGCGACCGGGCTGCCCGCCAGCGAAACCCCCGCCCATGCCGCCCGCGAAGTGGAGCGGCAACTCGCGTCCCCGCTCGCCCCCGGTCTACACCTCGTCGCCACGCCGATCGGCAATCTTGCCGACATCACCTTGCGCGCGCTCGCCGTCCTTTCCCGCGCCGACGTCGTGCTTTGCGAGGACACCCGCCATTCGCGCACCCTGCTGTCCCACTTCGGCATCCGCGCCCGCGCCGAGCCCTACCATGAGCATAACGCCGACGAAATGCGCCCGCGCGTGCTCGCGATGCTTGCCGAGGGCAAGCGCATTGCGCTGGTCTCCGATGCCGGCACGCCGCTCGTCTCCGATCCGGGCTTCAAGCTCGTGCGCGATGTGCTCGCTGCCGGGCATATCGTCGAGAGCGTCCCCGGGCCGTGTGCCGCCATCGCCGCGCTCGGGCCGTCCGGGTTGCCGACCGACGCGTTCCATTTCGCGGGCTTCCTGCCACCGCGGTCGGCGGCGCGCGGCACCCGCATCACCGCGCTTGCCGCTATCCCGGCAACGCTGGTGTTCTATGAAGCCCCGCAGCGGGTGGCTGAAACGCTGGCCGATCTCGCCGCCATCCTCGGCCCGCGCCCGGCGGTCATCGCGCGCGAGCTGACCAAGATGCATGAGGAAACACTGCGCGGCCTTCTCCCCGACCTCGCCGTTCTCGCCGCCAGTCGCGACCTCAAGGGCGAGGTCGTGCTGTTGGTCGGGCCGCCGCTCGACATCGACGTCAGCGACGACCTGATCCGTGCGCGGCTCGCCGAGGCGCGCGCCACGATGAGCCTGCGCGATGCGTCGAAGTCCGTAGCCGAAGCTCTCGGCGTGTCCCGCTCGCGCGTCTACGAACTTGGTCTCCACGGCGCGGGTGCGTAGTCGGCACCCGAAGCGCCGAGCAAGAACTCGCGGGTGCGGGCCCGGTTGCTGGTGGGCAACCGAAGGGCCACTAAGAAATGTCGGCACCCGAAGCGCCGAGCAAGAACTCGCGGGTGCGTCCCGCCAAAGGCGGGCTTTCCTGCGTTAAGCACTGGGCAACCGAAGGCGCCCGCGCCGGTTGGCATTGGGCAACTGAAGGCGCAACTAAGCTCCCTTCGCGTCCCGATCTTCGTCGAACAGGCGTCCGTCGTCGCGCATGATGACGTAGATCGCCGGGATGACCAGCACCGTCAGCAGTGTCGACGACACGAGCCCGAACAGCAGCGAGATCGCCAGACCCTGGAAGATCGGGTCGAACAGGATCACCGCCGCGCCGATCATCGCCGCCACCGCCGTCAGCAGGATCGGCTTGAAGCGGATGGCACCGGCCTCGAGCAGCACGTCGCGCAGCGAGCGGTCCGGCGTCTTCGCGTGCCGGATGAAATCGACGAGCAGGATCGAATTGCGCACGATGATGCCCGCGAGCGCGATGAAGCCGATCATCGACGTCGCTGAGAACGGCGCGCCGAACAGCCAATGCCCGATCATGATGCCGATCAGCGTCAGCGGCACCGGCGTCAGGATGACCAGCGGCAGCACGAACGAACGGAACTGCGCCACGACCAGAATGTAGATGCCGAGCAGTGCGACACCGAACGCCGCGCCCATGTCGCGGAACGTGACGTACGTCACCTCCCACTCGCCGTCCCACAGCAGCACCGGCTTCGATTCGTCTTCCGGCTGGCCGTGGTACGAGATCGTCGGCGGCCCCGCCGGACCCCAGTCCTTGCGCGCGGCGATGGCGTCTGCCACCGCCAGCATGCCGTAGACCGGCGCTTCGTAGGCGCCCGCGAGTTCGCCCATCACCATTTCGGCGGCGCGGCCGTTGTGGCGGAAGATCGGGAACGACGCGGCCTCTTCCGAGATGCGGATCACGTCGC
Organism: Hyphomicrobium sp.; assembly: GCA_022843145.1. Taxonomy (GTDB): domain Bacteria; phylum Pseudomonadota; class Alphaproteobacteria; order Rhizobiales; family Hyphomicrobiaceae; genus JAKAML01. The sequence goes on along the minus strand of JALHOF010000002.1, from coordinate 194,511 downwards.
CGAGTTCCACGATCGCCCGCTCGCCGGGCAGCGCGTTCGCCGGCACCGGGATCGCGAGGCCGCGCTCGGTCACCACGAGATCGCTCTTCGGCAGTTGCACCGCGATCTCGATCGGGTGGCGTCCGCCGCCGCGATGCGAGTAACCGACGACGATGCCGCCCAACGCCGATTGGATGGTGTCGTAGACGTCGCGCTCCTCGACCTTGAAGTATTCGAGCTGGTCCTGGTCGATGTTCAGGCGCTTGCGCGTCGCGGCGATGCCGAAGCTGTCGTCGTCGTCGACGATGAACGGCACCGATCGAAACGCTTCCCGCACCTTGCGCGCGGTATCCCGCCGCGTTTCCGCGTCCGGACCATAGATTTCGGCCAATAGCGTCGAGATCACCGGCGGGCCGGGCGGAACCTCCACGACCTTCAGCGATGCGCCGATCGGCAGCGTCAGTCCCTGCAACCGCTTTCTGATGTCGAGTGCGATCTCGTGGCTGGTGCGGCTGCGATGATCCTTCTCGACGAGGTTGACCTGCAGGTCGCCGTGTTCGGGATCGGCGCGCAGATAGGAATGCCGGACGAGGCCGTTGAAGTTGAACGGCGCCGCTGTGCCGGCATGCGACTGCACCGACGCCAGCTCCTTCACGTCCTTGATGCGTTCCGCTGCCGCCTGCAGCAGCCCGTCCGTCGATTCGAGCGACGTGCCGCGCGGCATGTCGAGCACGACCTGCAATTCCGACTTGTTGTCGAACGGCAGCAGCTTGACGGTCACGAGCTTCAGCGCGGGCAGTGTCATCGACACGACGGTCGCCAGCGCGACGAGCCCGAGGAACCGCCACGCCGAGCGCCGCGTCCGGATGATCGGCCTCGCCCACGCACGGAACGTGCGTCCAAGCCATCCCTCCGCGTGTGCGTCGTGGCCATGGCCATGTCCCGCCGCGCTCGGCTGGCCGACCTTGATCATCAGCCACGGCGTCACGATCACGGCGACGAAGAACGACAGCATCATCGCCGCCGAGGCGTTGGCCGGGATCGGGCTCATGTACGGGCCCATCAGACCCGATACGAACAGCATCGGCAGCAGCGCCGCGACGACGGTCAGCGTCGCCACGATGGTCGGATTGCCGACTTCCGCCACCGCTTCCGTCGCCGCCTGCACGCGCGAGCGCCCGTCCTTCATCGCCCAATGCCGCGCGATGTTCTCGATCACCACGATGGCGTCGTCGACCAGGATGCCGATCGAGAAGATGAGGGCGAAGAGACTGACGCGGTTGATGGTATAGCCCATCAGCCAGGATGCGAACAACGTGAGAAGGATCGTCGTCGGGATGACGATCGCCACCACGATGCTTTCGCGCCAGCCGATCACGAAGCCCATCAGCAGCACGATCGAGATCGTCGCCAGCGCGAGATGGAACAGCAGCTCGTTGGCCTTCTCGTTGGCCGTCTCGCCATAGTCCCGCGTCACGATCACATCGATTTCGGCGGGCACCAGAGCGCCCTTCAGCGTCTCGACGCGATGGCGGATGCGCTCGGAGATCTCGACGGCATTGGCGCCGGCGCGTTTCGCAACCGCGATCGATACCGCCGGCACGCGTTCGAGCGTTCCGTCCTTCGCCTTGGCGTAATGCCAGGTGTAATGCTCGAGCGGCTTTGAATCCGCCACCACCTCGGCCACGTCGCGCACGTAGACCGGGCGGCCGTCGCGCGAGCCGATGACCAGGAGCCCGATGTCGGGAATGCCCGACAGCGTTTGCCCTGCGACCACCGGATAGCTGCGGTTGGCCTCGCGGATGCGTCCCGCGAGGAACGACCGGTTGGCTTCCTTCACCTTGCCGACGAGCTGCGACATGGTGATGCCGTACATCGTCAGCCGCTCGGGATCGGGCTCGATGCGGAATTGATCCGGACGCCCGCCCACGATGTACGACAAGCCGACGTCGTCGAGCTTCGCGATCTCGACCAGCAGATCCTGAGCCAGCCGGAACAGCCCCGTATCCTGCCAGCGCGACGCCACATCAGGCTTCGGCGCGAGCGTCAGCACCACGATCGCCACGTCGTCGATGCCGCGGCCGACGATCAGCGGCTCCGGAATGCCGACGGGAATACGATTGAGGTTGGCGCGGATTTTTTCATGGACGCGCAGGATCGCGTCGTCGGCGCGCGTCCCGACCAGGAAGCGCGCGGTGATCAGCGCGCGGTCGTCCTCCGTGCGCGAATAAACGTGCTCGACGCCGTTGATCGCCTTGACGATGACCTCGAGCGGTTCGGTGACGAGCCGCACGGCGTCTTCGGCCTTGAGGCCGTCGGTGCGCACCGAAATATCGACCAGCGGCACGGAGATCTGCGGCTCTTCCTCGCGGGGAAGCGCAAACAACGCCAGCAGCCCGAGCGCGAACGCGGCGAGCAGAAACAGCGGTGTCAACGGCGACTTGATGAACGCGGCCGTCAAGCGTCCGGAGACGCCGAGGTTCGCCGCGGCGTGGCCTTCGATGGGGGGCTCGCTCATGGCCGCACCAGCACGTCCGAACCATCGACGCCGCTCAGCACTTCCACGCCATCGCTATGCCCGAGCAGCGGCGTTTCGCGGCCGAGCTGCACGATGATGTCGGCGGCTCCGCTGCCGCGCTTCACGCGCACGAAATCCTGGCCGAATTTCTGCGTGACGTACTTGCGCGGGATGACGAAGGCGCGGCGCTGTCCCGCCGAAACCCATGCCAATGCCCGCTCGCCGATGAAATAATCGCCGAGGCCCGAGACCTCCGCGTCGGCCACCACGCGGCCATTGCGCAGTTCCGGATAGACCTGGACGATGCGGCCCTCGCCGACGATTCCGCCTTTCGCCCCCTGTCCGCGCGCGCCGATCTTCACGAGGTCGCCGGACTTGGTGTAGCGCGCGTGCCGCTCCGGCATTTCGATGCGCAGCAGATATTCGTTGGCGGCGATGGTGGCGAGGCTCTCGCCCGATGCGATGACGCTGCCCGCGGTGAACGGCACGCGCAATACGCGGCCCTCCGCGGGCGACAGCACCTGGCCCTCCTTGATCTGCTCTTCGAGCACGGCGCGCTCGGCCTTGGCCGATTTCGCTTCGTTCGTTGCGACGTCGAACGCTGTGCGTGCCTGATCGACGCGTGATTGCGGGCTGACGCCGCGCTTCTTCAACTCTTCCGAGCGTTCCAGTTCCGTCTTTGCGTTACGCAACCGCGACTCGATGCCCAGGATCTGCGCGTCGAGTGAGCGGATCTTGATCGCGATCTTGTCGTCGGCGACGATCGCCAGAAGCTGCCCGGCCTTGACGTCCGCGCCTTCGTCGACCTTCAACGTCGCGACCGTACCCGGCGTCCGGGCGCGTGCCTCGATAAGGTCGCGACTGCGAACTGTTGCGAACACCGACTTCAAGTCGTCGATCTGCTGCACCTGGACTTCGAATTGTTCCAGAGCAGGTGCTGCTGCGGCGGCGGCGGGCTTCACCGTTTCAGCCGGCGGCTTGGCGAATGCGATCTCGACGTTTCCGGTCTTCTGGCCAGCGACGGCAAGACCCGCCGCAACCATCGTTCCGGTCGCCGCAGCCAGCGCCAAACCCCAGACCCGGGCCGGCTTGCGCGTCATGCGCTGAGACAGACCATGTACCGCCACTCGCATCTTGTCCTCGCTCCTCGTCACCGACATCCTCGGTCGAGTATTCATATATTCGATCTTCTGAATATCCGGCTGACTGAACAATGGCGTGTTTACCGCATCGCACAAGAGCGTCAGTTCGTCGCTCGTATCGCGGTTTCCGCAAAAACCGCACATCTCCGCGATCTGTCCACATGTCTCAAATACCCTTACTCCGCGTTGCCCGCGCCGGCACGGTGTCATTGTTGATGCAAATCGGCATTTGGAGCGGCCGCTCGCGCCATCGGCCCGGCTCTCGCCGCACGCATCGCCCGGCAGGGGGTGTCCGTGCTTGACGGTGATGGAGGGGCGTTTCATAGACTGACGTCTGAGTTCGACCATCGGCGGCGGGCTGTTCGCCATCCGTGCCGCTGATCCGGAAGACTCACGCCCGTCGGACTGCCGTCGACAGGGCGAGGACGTTGACAAAATTGTCGCTCACGATCGGTCCCGTAGCTCAGCTGGATAGAGCATCAGTTTCCTAAACTGAGGGTCGCAGGTTCGAGCCCTGCCGGGATCGCCAAGCAGTTCCGGAACCAGAAGAAGCCGTAAGCAGCGGGCGACACACTGACGTGACCGAAATCGCGACCAGCATCGTGGCCTCCAGCACCTCCCGGCCCAAGGTGGTTATCGCGGATAAAAATCCCGTCGTCCGCGCGGGATTGGCCGATTTCCTCTCGCGCGATGGCCGCTTCGACGTCGTCGCGATCGTGGCCGATGGCGGCGCCTTCATCGCGCACTGCCTCGAGCGGCCGATCGAGATCGGGGTCATCGGCTGGTCGCTGCCCGACATGAGCGGCGGCGACGTGCTCGCCACCTTGAAACGGCGGCTCTCGTCCACCCGCGTCATCGTCTACACCGGCGAGCAAGGCCCGACGGTTCTCCGCCAGGCCGTCCGCGACGGCGCGTGGGGGTTTATCTCAAAGAGCGACGACCCGGCCGTGTTGCTCGATACGATCTCGACCGTATCGCGCGGCCGGCTCTGCCTGCCGTATGTCGACATCAGGTCGATCAACGCCGATCCGCTCGATCTCCTGACGACGCGCGAGCGTGAATTGCTCGGCGCGCTGGCCAACGGCTGGACCAATCTGCAGATTTCCGCGCGCATCGGAATCTCGCAGAACACCGTCAAATATCACCTCAAGAATCTCTACGACAAACTCGGCGTGCGCAACCGCGCGATGGCCGTCGCTCTGTACATGACGAGCACGCGCGACAACCGCTGACCTCCGCGCAGGCGCTGTGGCCGGCGCTGCGCGTCCTCTCGCTGCCGCCATCTCCATTGACACTGATAATGCTGCGCTGCGGCTGTTGCGGCGCACGCTCGGACCCCACCCGTTCGGGTAGGTGAATTGCCACTCGAATGCGACGGTTCCTTCGCCCAACGAGTGTTGTGGACTTTAGTTGGAGAGCGCATTCAACGCCCAAGTTCGCAACGGTTCGGAAACCAAGTCCCGCACCGCGATCGATAAACCAAAACACGCACCGCCAGAAACGCATCGGAGGAGAAGCCTATGCAGATCGTTCAGCCCCACTTGTTCATTCCCGGCCCGACGAATATCCCCGAGGCCGTCCGCATGGCGATGAACCTCCCGATGGAGGACATGCGCAGCCCCGAGTTTCCGAAATTCACGCTGCCGATCTTCGAGGACCTGAAGAAGGTGTTCAAGATGAAGGACGGCCGCGTCTTCATCTTCCCGTCGTCGGGTACCGGCGCTTGGGAATCGGCGATCCAGAACACCCTCGCCATCGGCGATACCGTGCTGATGAGCCGCTTCGGCCAGTTCTCGCTGCTCTGGGTCGACATGGCCGAGCGCATGGGCCTCAAGGTCATTCTCTGCGATGAAGAGTGGGGCACCGGCGTGCCGCTTGAGAAGTACGCCGACATCCTTGCCAAGGACAAAGCGCACGAGATCAAGGCCGTCTTCGCCACCCACAACGAAACCGCCACCGGCGTCACCAGCGACATCGCCGGCGTCCGCAAAGCGCTCGACGCCGCCAAGCATCCCGCGCTTCTGATGGTCGATGGTGTGTCGTCGGTCGGCTCGCTCGACATGCGGATGGGCGAATGGGGCGTCGACTGCTGCGTGTCGGGCTCGCAGAAGGGCTTCATGCTGCCGACCGGCCTCGGCATCCTCGCCGTCAGCCAGAAGGCGCTCGATCACAACAAGAACCAGAACGGCCGCATGAACCGCTGCTTCTTCTCGTTTGAGGACATGATCAAGACCAACGACCTCGGCTACTTCCCGTATACGCCCGCCACGCAGCTCATTCGCGGCTTGCGCGCCTCGCTCGACCTGATCGCCGCCGAGGGCCTCGAGAACATCTTCGCCCGTCATCACCGTCTCGCGATGGGCGTCCGCGCCGCCGTTGACGCCTGGGGTCTCAAGCTCTGCGCGAAAGAGGCCAAGTGGCACTCCGACACCGTGTCGGCGATCTTTGTCCCCGAGGGCATCGACAGCGCCAACGTCGTGAAGACCGCCTACTACCGCTACAACGTCTCGCTCGGCGTCGGCCTCAACAAGGTCATGGGCAAGGTGTTCCGCATCGGTCACCTCGGCGCACTCGACGAGGTCATGGTCGGCGGCGCGCTGTTCGGCGTCGAGATGGCGCTCAAGGACTGCGGCGTTCAGATCCGCATGGGCTCCGGCACTGGCGCCGCCGCCGAGTACTTCTCCAAGACCGCGACGCGCTCTGCGACGAGCCGCGACGAGGCGACTGGCCGCAAGGCCGCCTAATCCTTCGACGACGACTGACCCGGCGGCGCTGTTTTCGCGCCGCCGGCACCCTTGGACGTGTCCGCGTGATGCTTGCGCGTTTCGTCCCCACAACAACAAACGATCCGAACCCTCCGAGGAGACGCGCCCGATGAGCTACACCCTCTACCCCGTCCGTAAGCAGCGCTTGCAGCGATCGTACCTGGCCGTGCCGGGCTCGAACCCGACCATGATCGACCGCGCCCTGAAGAGCGCCGCCGACTACGTGTTCCTCGATTGCGAGGACGCGGTTGCGCCGCCCGACAAGGAGCAGGCGCGGAAGAACATCATCCAGGCGCTGAACGATCTCGACTGGAAGGCGGCAGGCAAGACCGTCTCGGTTCGCATCAACGGCCTCGACACGCACTACATGTATCGCGACGTCGTCGACATCATGGAGCAGGCCGGCGCCAAGCTCGACACCATCCTGATCCCCAAGGTCGGCGTGCCGGCCGACGTCTATACCGTCGAATGCATCGTCAGCCAGATCGAAGTCGCCAAGGGCCTCAAGAACAAGGTCGGCACCGAGGCGCTCATCGAGACGCCGCTCGGCATGGCGAACGTGGAGGCCGTCGCCGCAGCGCCGAGCCGGCTCGAGTCGATGCATTTCGGCGTCGCCGACTACGCCGCCTTCAACAAGGCGCGCACGGTTGTCATCGGCGGCTTGAACCCCGACTATCCGGGAGACCAGTGGCACTTCGCGCTGTCGCGCATGACCGTGGCCTGCCGCGCTTACGGCCTGCGCCCGATCGACGGGCCGTTCGGCGACTTCTCCGATCCGGCCGGCTATACGGCCGCCGCCAAGCGCGCCGCTGCTCTCGGCATCGAAGGCAAGTGGGCCATCCATCCGTCGCAGATCGAGCTGGCCAACGCCGTGTTTTCTCCGCTCCCGGCCGAGATCGAGCGCGCCAAGCGCATCCTGGTCGCGCTGAAGGAAGCCGAAGCGCAGGGCAAGGGCGCCGCATCTCTCGACGGCAAGATGATCGACGCCGCATCCGAAAAGATGGCCAACAACGTCCTCGTCGTTGCCGAAGCCATCGCCAAGGCCTCGGGCGGCAAGTAGTCCGCTTTCCCCCGAAAGACCGAGCCCCTCATCCGGCATTCCAAGGAGGTCCGTAATGGACATTCACGAGTATCAAGCCAAGGAACTGCTCTCTAAATTCGGCGTCGCCATCCCGCGCGGCGGTCTCGCCTACAGCCCCGAGCAGGCGACCTATCGAGCCAGCGAGATCGGCGGCAACAAGTGGGTCGTCAAGGCGCAGATCCACTCTGGTGCGCGCGGCAAGGCCGGCGGCATCAAGGTCTGCCGCAACGACGGCGAAGTGTGGGATGCCGCCGACGCGCTTCTCGGCAAGCGTCTCGCCACCGTCCAGACCGGCCCGCAGGGTAAGCTGGTTTCGCGCCTCTATATCGAAGAGGCGTCCGACATCGACAAGGAGTTCTACCTCTCCTACGTCATGGACCGCGCCGCCGAGCGCATCGTGGTCGTGGCCTCCGCCGCCGGTGGCATGGACATCGAGGAGATCGCGCACAACCAGCCCGAGACCATCATCCGCGTCACCGTCGACCCCGCGGTCGGCATGCAGGCGTTTCAGGCCCGCGAGGTGGCATTCGGCCTCGGCGTCGAGCCCGACCTCGTGTCGAAGCTCGAGCGCACGATCCTCGGCGCCTATCGCGCGTTCCGCGATCTCGACGCCACGATGGTCGAGATCAACCCGCTCGTCGTCACCAAGACCAAGGGCATCATCGCTCTCGATGCCAAGATGAGCTTCGACGAGAATGCCCTGTTCCGCCGCCCGCAGATCTCCGAGCTGCGTGACAAGAGCCAGGAAGACCCGCGCGAGACCTACGCCTCCGATCGCGGCCTGTCCTATGTCGGGCTCGATGGTGACATCGGCTGCGTCGTGAATGGCGCCGGCCTCGCTATGGCCACCCTCGACATGATCAAGCTGGCCGGCGGCGAACCCGCCAACTTCCTCGACATCGGCGGCGGCGCCAGCCCCGAGCGCGTGGCGAAGTCGTTCCGCGCGGTGCTGAAGGACAAGAACGTCAAGGCGCTGCTGGTCAACGTGTTCGCCGGAATCAATCGCTGCGACTGGGTGGCGAAGGGCGTCGTCGACGCGGTGCGGGAGCTCGAGATCAAGCTGCCGGTCGTCGTCCGTCTCGCCGGCACCAACGTCGAGGAGGGACGCAAGATCATCGACGAAAGCGGCCTCACGGTCATCTCCGCCGACAGTCTCGGAGAAGCGGCTCAGAAAGCCGTCGCCGCGGCCAAAGCCGCAACCGCCAAAGCCGCGTAAGGGAGGACCAGCACACATGGCTATCTTCATCAACGAACACACGCCTGTCCTCGTGCAGGGCTTCACCGGCCGCATCGGTACGTTCCACGCCCAGGAGATGATCGACTACGGCACCAACGTCGTCGGCGGCGTCACGCCCGGCAAAGGCGGCTCCACGCATCTCGGCCGTCCGGTGTTCAACACCATGAAGGGTGCGGTCGAGGAGACCGGCGCACAGGCGTCGATCGTGTTCGTGCCGCCGCCGTTCGCGGCTGATGCGATCATGGAAGCCGCCGACGCCGGCATTCGCTACTGCACCTGTATCACCGACGGCATTCCTGCGCAGGACATGATCCGGGTGAAGCGTTACATGCGGCGCTACAAGCGCGACAGCCGCATGATATTGACCGGACCGAACTGCGCCGGAACGATCAGCCCCGGCAAGGCGATGCTCGGCATCATGCCCGGCCACATCTACCTTCCCGGCCGCATCGGAATCGTCGGCCGCTCAGGCACGCTCGGCTACGAAGCCGCCGCGCAAATGAAGGCGCTCGGCATCGGCGTATCGACGTCGGTCGGCATCGGCGGCGACCCGATCAACGGCTCGTCGTTCCGCGACGTGCTCGAGCATTTCGAGAAGGACCCCGACACCGACGCCGTGCTGATGATCGGCGAGATCGGCGGACCGCAGGAAGCCGAAGCCGGCGCTTGGGCGCGCGACAACATGAAAAAGCCCGTCATCGCCTACATCGCCGGTCTCTCCGCACCGAAAGGCCGCCGCATGGGTCACGCCGGCGCGATCGTTTCCGCGTTCGGCGAATCGGCCGCCGAGAAAGTCGAGATACTGAAGGCCGCCGGCGTCGTCATCGCGCCGACCCCAGCCGAGATGGGCTCGACGATCGCCAAGGTGCTCGCCGGTCAGCGCAAGGTCGCCTGACGAGACTGACGGCTCATTCGAGATCGAGTCCGGCCGTGCCGCCGTGTGCGGCCGGACTCCAAACAATGGCGAGGCAAGGTCGGACGCCATCGCGCGGCCGGACCAGGGAGCGAGATCATGCAGGACAAGACCGGCCAAACCGCTGCCCCAGCCACCGCGACCGCGGCTTCGGCGCTCGACGAGTTCAAGCTGCGCGACGAGCTGCGCTCGATGCGCGCGCGAATCCCCGACGAGCCGCAGCTCAACCCGATCCTGAACGTGGCTTTCGATCTCTCGCGGCGCCTCGAGGCCGGACAGGTCGGTTTCGCTGAACTCAAGGCGCTCGCCGCCCGTCTGATGGACCGCGCCGCCGCGCGCCGAGCCGTGCGCCTGCGCGACCGCATCGGTCAGGGCGATACTTCGGCGACGCTCAAGGAGTTTCAACAATTCGTCGAGGGCTCGTTGCCGGAAGGCGGCGACGTGGACGCCGGTCTCGCCGCGCTCAAAGCGCGTTGGGACCGCGCCCGCACCGGCATCGTACTGACCGCCCATCCGACGTTCGGCCTCTCGGAAGGCTTGTCCCGCCGCATGGTCGAGATCGCGGCCTCCGGCGAGAGCGCCGTCGAGGCCCGTGTCGGCCATCCCCACCGCCCCGATGACGGCGTCGATCTCGCCTACGAACATGCTCGGGCCCAGGAAGCGTTGCAGAACATGCGCAACGCCTACCTCGATCTGCTCAATGCCTTCCTCTCCGTGTCCGCGCAACGCTTCGGCGCCGCCGCCTACAAAACGCGGCCGACGCTCACAACGCTCGCCTGCTGGGTCGGCTACGACCTCGACGGCCGCACCGACATCAAGTGGAGCCATTCGTTCCTGATCCGGCTGCAGGAGAAGCGCGCCGCCCTGATCGAAATGCGCGAGCGGTTCCTCGTGATCCGCCACCGCCTCGGCGACAGCGACAAGACCTTGCGTCTGTTCCGCCAGATCACCGGCAAGCTCGATCTCGCCGTCGCCGCCGTCGACGAGCAGGTGCGTGCGCTGGCAAACGTCGGCGTCAGCGGCGCGTCGCTCTCGCGCGCGGCCAATGTCATCACCCGCCCCGACAGCTACAACATCACCACCACCGAACCGATCACCGCGCTCCTCGATCAGCTCATCGACGCCGTCGATAGTCCGCAGATGAAGCGCTCCGTGGCGGCGCTCGCCGGCCTCATCGAGATGACCGGCCTCGGCACGTCCCACATCCATCTGCGCATCAACGCCGCCCAGCTCAACAACGCCTTCCGCGCTTTTGTCCACGAGCCGTGGACCCGCGACCTGACCGAGCGCCAGGCGATGGGCCGCATCGTCGACATGATCCGCGACGTCAAGCCGGAAAGCGTCAACTTCGCCTCGCTCGAGCTCGAGACCGCGACCGCCATCCGCCAGCTCGCCCTCGTCGCCCAGATCCAGAAGCATATCGACCGCGACACGCCGATCCGCTTCCTGATCGCCGAGTGCGAGAGCCCCGCCACCGTTCTGATCGCGGTGTTCTTCGCCAAGCTGTTCGGCGTCGAGAAGATTGTCGATATCTCACCGCTGTTCGAGACGCCTGCCGCCCTCGACACCGGCGCGCGCTTCGTCGAGCGCCTGCTCGAAGAGGACGCCTATCGCGATTACGTGCGCGGCCGCGGGCGGCTCAGCGTCCAAACCGGCTTCTCCGATGCCGGCCGCTTCATCGGCCAGATCCCCGCCACGCTCTCGATCGAACGGCTCTACAACGGCCTGGCCGATCTCATGGAGCGCTCGGGCCTCGAAGGCGTCGAGATGCTGATCTTCTCGACCCACGGCGAGTCGATGGGCCGCGGTGCGCATCCTGGCGACATCAAGAACCGCCTCGACTACGTGTTCCCGCCGTCGACCCGCCGGCGCTTCGCCGACGCCGGCATCGACATCAAGCACGAGACCAGCTTCCAGGGCGGCGACGGCTTCATGTTCTTCGCCAACCGCGCGCTGACCACACGCGCCATGGCCACCATCGTCATGGAGGGCACGCCGCCCGCCGAGGTCGAAGATCCGTTCTACGACGACAACAACCTTAGCCTCGACGTGCTGTTGCGGTTGAAGGCGTATCAACAGAACCTGTTCTCGCATCCGGGCTATCGCGCCGTTCTGGGCGCCTATGGTGCGAACCTGCTGTTCAAGACGGGCAGCCGCGCCACGAAGCGGCAGATGGACGGCGCCAATGCCGCCGATCGCGGCGATCCCGCACGCATGCGCGCCATTCCGAACAACGCGATCCTGCAGCAGTTCGGCTACATCGCCAACGTCGTCGCCGGACTGTCCGCCGGCCTCGGAACCGAGCGCGAACGGTTCATCTCGCTGGCCAAGGATTCGCCCCGGTTGCGTCTGCTGATCGAGATGATCGCGCGCGGCAAGCAGTTGTCGAGCCTCAACGCGATGGGCGCCAACGCGGCGGTCTTCGACGCCGGTTTCTGGGCGATGCGGGCGTCCTGGGGTCGTGAATCGCCACTCGATGCGGCCTTCCGCACGCTGTCCACGCATCTCGTTTCCGACAACCGTTGCAGCGCGATCAATCAGCTCGTCCACCATCTGCGGCTCGACGCGATCGATTTGCATCAGATCCTCGAGGACATCGGGGTCGAAGCCGGAAAGATCCCCGACAATGATCGCCTCGAACTCGACCTTCTGCAGTCGATCAGGCTGGCGCTGATCATGCGCGTCTTCATCCTCGCCGCCCAGCTGCCGCGCTTTGCCCCGCGCAATGACCTCTCGCCCAGTCAGGTGCTGGGGCTAGCCCTTGCGCTCGAGGTTCCGGAAGTCGTCCGCTTCATGCGCGAAGCCTTCCCGCACCGCGTGTCGGCCGCGCTCGACAATGCCGGTTACGACGAGAAGGCGAGCTATCGGCCGCACGGGATCGACGACTACGCGCGTCTCGAAACCGAGATCCTGGAGCCGATGGAGCAGTCCTACGAGCTCCTGCGCGAGATCGGCACGGGCATCAGCCACCACTTCGGCGCGTTCGGCTGAGCGGGAGTATCGCGTCCGTCACCAATCCCGCGTGGCCTTGCGAACGATGCGGAAAATGCGCCGCATCCGCTTCGCGTCGCGGTCTTGCAGGCAGATGCAGCAGCAGCAGAATCCCGGATATCGGGACAGTGGAAGGACGAGTTTCAGTCTACTGCGCATCGACCCATCATCCGTTCGAGGGTTGGCATCCGATCAAGGATTTGTCCCGGCGCGAGCCGGCATCGTCGCGATCAACCCGCGATCGCGCACCGGCTTCGAACCGTCGCGGCCATAACCGAGGCTTGAACCGAATTTCGCATAACGCGGCACGCCATGACTTCCCGGCGGGCAATTGAGGTGCAGCGCCGCGTGCCGCATTCCGGGCCGCGCTGTGTCACTGTCTTCCATCCGGTCTTCGAGCCAAACGGCGGCGGCCACCGCCGCCACGGCACCGAGGACAAGCACCGCCGGCATTCCGCCCGCCCTTATCGTCCGTGGCCGTATCGTCCATGCCCGCGCCAAACGATTTGCTCCCTTCCCCCGCCTCGTTCGATGCTAGCAGACCCGCGCCGCGCGTCGCCACTGCTTCCCGCCAACCGTTAACGCCGCGTTGACCGAAAGCGCTGCATTGGCGCGGCGGATTGAAGCGGGCCGAAGTTTTTCTCCTGTACGATCTTCCTCATCGCCCTCCCGCTCGGACGGGATGCGACGGAGGATAAAATGAAGCCTGCCCTGGCCGTTCTGGCCGCGATCCTGCTCCCCGGTGGACTGCCGCTTCTTGCTCTCGCGCTGTGGCGCCGGCACCAACTCGCCCGCTCAGGCCTTGCGGCGGCGTAGCCGGCCGCCCGCTGATTTGACCTCGATCACGCCGCCCGTCGGTCTCGCAAGATCGCCACGCCTGAGCGCGAAGACCTCGCCCTCGCTCTCCTCCGTGTCGAGCCACAAGAACGGCAACTGCGGATAGGCCGCTTCAAGCTCCATCCGCCCTTGACCGATCTCGACCACGAGCGCGCCGTCGTCTGTCAGCATCTCCGCCGCGCCATCGATGATCCGGCGCACCAGATCGAGGCCGTCACCGCCGCCGAGATGCGCGATTTCCGGCTCCGCGCGATATTCGGCCGGGAACGCCGCGATCGCCGCCGCCGTCACATACGGCGGGTTGGAGATGATGAGGTCGTAGCGCCGCCCGCCGAGCGCCGCGAAGATATCCGACCGCACAAGCGACACCCGCTCTTCGAGCGCGTAATCGACGACATTTCGCGACGCGACCTGCAGTGCCGGCTCCGAGATGTCGGCCGCGTCCACCGCCGCGGAGGGAAAATGCAGCGCCGCGAGAATGGCGAGGCAACCCGAGCCCGTGCAGAGATCGAGCGCGTGCGTGACCGCATCCGGGTCCGCCACCACCGCGCCCAGCCCATCGCGGATCAGCAACTCGCCGATGAACGATCGCGGCACGATCACGCGCTCGTCGACGTAGAACCGGTGCCCGCCGATCCACGCCCGGTTGACGAGATACGCTGCGGGCGTGCGCGTCGAGATCCGCCGCTCGATGAGGTCGAGAATGCCGATGCGCTCGCTGCGCGTCAGCCGCGCGTCGAGCCATGGCTCCAATTGCTCGATCGGCAATTCCAGCGCCGACAGCAGTAGATAGGCCATCTCGTCGAGTGCCCGCGCCGTGCCATGCCCATAGACGAGCCGCGCCTGCTCGAACCGGCTTACTCCATACCGCAGCCAGTCCCGCACGGTGACGAGATCTCCGATCGCCTCGTCGGGGTCGGTCGTCGCCGGCCGGAAGCCGCTCGTTCCGTGTGCGCCCTCTTTCATCCGCAACTCTCGTCGCCCTGGTCGGCCACGGTCGCCTCGGTGTCGCCGTCCTCCTTGTGCGGGGGGCCGTCGTGACCGATGTAGGCGAGCGAGCGCGGACCGAAATACGGCACGAACCCCAGCTCGCCCAGTTCCTTTCGCGCCGTGGCCATGTGCTCGGCCTTGCGCGCGTACTCGATCGCCAGCACCGTCAGATCCGCCTGTTGCGCCGGCCCGAAATTTCGCCGCGCGCGATCGATCCTCGGGGCGGCGTTGCGTGTGTCGTTGCCGCGATCGCCGAACAGCATGTCTTCCTTGCCCAGCCCGTCGATCACCGCGCGGTAGCGCGCGTCAGCGACCAGTTCCTCGCCGTTCTGCGGCACGATCAGGAACTCGGGATTGCGCGCCCGCGCCCACGTCCCGAGCCGTTCGACGAAATCCACCATGTCGGCCGCCGCCTGCCAGCGTTCGGCGCGCCAATAATAGAAAATGTCGACGCGGTCGAGCCACGCGCCGTCGTATCCGGCCTCGACCAGCCGCCCCACGTAAGATTTCGGCGTTCCAAAAATGATGGCTTGCCACTCCGGCGCCCAGTGGCGCACGCGATGATCGCCCTTCCAGCGGCAGTTGGGCGACCCCATCCACTCGGGCGGATTTTTCTCCCAAGCCTTCTGCCAGTAATACCGATAATCCTCGGCCTCGCCGATGTTCACATAGGCCAGCACCAGCCGCCGCGAACCGTCCGGCTTGGTCTTCAGCGCCTTGATCTCGTCGCGCTTCAGCCCGCCGCCGTCGCGATAGAGCCCTGCGTCCACGATCAGCACATCGAACGCCGACTTGTCGAGCTTGGCCGCTGCGACGTCCTGCAATTGATAGCCCCACGTCTTCGCACCTTCGAGGAGGGCGCGCGCGGCGGTCGGCGTCCGCACGTCCGGGGCCTGCTGCGCTCCTGCGGACAACGCAAGGGCACCCGATGCAAACGCGGCGGCGGCGGCGGTGAGGCGAAGGCGCTTCATGACGTGCGTCTCTGGTTGGTGTGTCCGATGCACGAGCCGCACCGGCACCGGAAGTGTGTCACATCGCGCACGCCCATCCAAGAAGTCCGCCGTCGTTTACCGTTCGCGGATACAACGGTTTGCGCACGGATGGTCCTGCATTTACGATGCCCTGATGTTGGACCAAAGGGGGCGCGTATGTCGACGAAGTCAAAGCCGGTGCCGGCCAGTGTGATCACTGTCCTGCCGGCCATCCTCGCCGCCGCCTGTGCCGCGCTGATGTCGTTGATCGCCGCGCCGTCGCCCGCAAGCGCATTCTTCGGCGATGTCTGCCTGGACGAAGTCGTGGCGCGCGGAGCCTGGAAGAAAAGTCATGCGTCGGCGATCAAGTCCGCGCGGCGGGCCTGGGGGCCGGCGGCTGCCAAGCGCTATGGACGCCGGTTCGCGGACTTCGAATACTCCGGCGAGCGCCAATTCACCTGCACCTGGAACGACACCGGCTCGCGCTATCGCTGCACGGTTTCCGCACGGGCGTGCGGACCGAAAAAGCCGCGCTGATCGCGGGGCGTCCGCAATCCCGCCGCCCCTGCTCTGCCTCAGGCGTTACTTGCGGCCGACGTCGGTGCCTGCGAACTCGGCCAGCAGGACGTTGCCCTGATACTGCAGGTCGTCGTGGATCCCGACCTTGGTGCGGTAATACGCGTCCGCGACCGACCACTTGATGGTGCCGAACGCGTATTCTCCGGCTTCCTGCGGGTTCTTCTCGTTCCGCGAAATACTCACCAGCAGCTTTGTCCGCTGCTCCAGGCTCGCCTGCACGAACCGTTTGCCGAACATGCCATTCGAAAGCCGGTCGATCTCGGCCAGATCGTCGCGCCAGCTCTGCCGCCACTTGGGGTCGCGGCTCTCGCCGATGCGCTGATCGAGATACGCCGCGACGCCGGTCCCGCGTGCACCAGGGGAGACGTCGTCGGCCGGGATGATCATCTCCGCGATCTCGTCGAGCGCCTCGAACTCGCGTGCGGTGAAGAACGCGCGGCCGGCGGCGGGTTGCGGCTGCGCCGGTGTCTTGTTCGTCGTCCGCGCGACCGCCTTGCTGACCTGCGCGAGCGCCGCGCCCGGCGCTGCCGCTAACGCCGCTGATGCCAGCGCCGCCGTCATCAGCGCACGCCGATCGAGGTGCGGCGCGCGGCCGCTGGTGTCGCCGGGCACTTCCGCCATCAGAGATTGCCCCTCTTCAGTTCGTCCGCGAGATAATCGCAGCTTCGCCAGGCCAGCGCCAGGATCGTCCAAGTCGGGTTCTGGCAGCCTGACGACACGAATCCCGCTCCATCCACGACGAACAGGTTCTTGACGTCGTGACTCTGCTGGAACGCGTTGAGCACGCTCGTCTTCCGGTCGTCGCCCATGCGTGCCGTCCCGACCTCGTGCACTGACGAGCCCTCGGTCAGCCTGTCGCCCGACACCTTGGTGATCTCGAGCCCCGTATCCTCGAAAATCTCCTGCATCGACGTGGTCATCGCCGCGCACATCTTGGTTTCGTTGTCGCCGTGGCGATAGTCGAACCGCAGAACGGGAATGCCGTACGTGTCCTTGACCTTGCCGTCGAGCAGCACCCGGTTTTCGAACCGCGGCAGCACCTCGCCCAGACCGTACATATAGAACGTCGCTGGCGCATGATCCCGCACGGTCTTCTTGTAGTCCTTGCCGAATCCCGGCCGCAGGATCGCCTGCTCCGGAAACAGCTCCTGCCCGCTCGAGCCCTCGAGCCCGAAGCCGCGGATGAAATCGCGGCTCTTGGTCTTGTCGTCGAGGTTCTGGAAACGCGGGATATAGAAACCTCCCGGCCGGCCGTCCTCGTTGCGCCGCTCGCCGCCGATGCGGGGCTTGTAGAAGCCCTCGACGCGCGGTCCCATCACGTGCTCCGACAGGTTGTGTCCGAGATGTCCGGAGCTGTTCGCGATGCCGTTCGGATACTGGCGCGACTTCGAGTTGAGCATGATGCGCGTCGATTCGAGCGTCGAGGCGCCGAGCACCACCACCTTGGCCTTGGCCGTGTAGGACTTGCGCGTGGCGCTGTCGATGAACGACACGCCGCTTGCCTTCCCCGTCTTCGGGTCGAGCGCGACCTCGAACACCGTCGAGTTCGGCCGCACGACCAGCTTGCCGGTGTCGAACGCGGGATAGATCAACCCCGTCGGGCTGTCGAATGCCGCATGAATATCGCAGCCGCCGACGCGCCGCTGGCACGCGCCGCGCCCCATGCAGCGGTGGCGATACTTGTTGTGCGTCAGTCCGTCCGTCGTCACGCCCAGCCGGAACGGCGTCAAGACGCGCCCGGACTTGGCCAGCGCCTCGCGCACGTGCACTTCGCCGTCGTTGAGCTTCATCGGCCGCTGATAGATCGAGTCCGGCAGCCAGGGCAGGTTTTCGGTCACGCCCGAGATGCCGAGATAACGATCGACGCGGTCGTAATACGGCGCGACGTCGGCAGACGAGATCGGCCAATCGATGCCGTAGCCGTCGCGGCTGGCGGCCTTGAAGTCGTAGTCCGACAGCCTGAGCGCGAGCCGCCCCCACACGTTGGTCTTGCCGCCGAGCGCGCGCGCCCTGACCCAGCTGAACTTGGTGCCGGTATACGGATGCTGGTGCTCGTTGACGAACAGGTCCTTGGTGTAGTCCGGGCCCTCGCCCAGTTGCTGCCAGTTCATCACGTTCGTATAGCGGCCGAAGTTCTTGGCGTAGGGCGGCGAGAACTTCTTGTAGTCCCCTTCGTCCAGGACATACGTGTCCGGCGCCATCTGCCCGTTGCGCGGATGCTCGTACGGCCACTCGGTCGACTTGAGAGTCTCGGTGGTATCGACGTGCCGCCCGGCTTCGAGCATCAGCACCGAGAGCCCATGCGACGTCAGAACATGCGCCGCCATGCCGCCGGCCGCGCCCGAGCCCACGACGATGGCGTCATAAGTCGTCGTCAGATCGATGCTGTCGGGTGATTGAAACGTCGGTGCCGCCTGCATGCCATCCCCTCGTCGCCCAGGCGTATCCCATCACATTAACGGGACGATGTGGCGGGGATCAATTGCCGCGTGCGGTCGCCGCTGCGCTGGCCGCCGGCTGAGCGTTCGTCGATGCTCTGGCCCATACGGAGAGATCTCGATCGACGGATCTCCGCTCGCACCATGCGCGGCCGATCTTGCCGCGCAGTCACGTCACTCACTCGGCGGGTACGCTGGTCCGCTTGGCTTCCTCGATGCGGCGCTCCGGCATCTTGAACAGGTTCCGGGCCAGCCCAACAGCCACGAGGCCATCGATCAGCCATTTCGTAGGGTCGAAGTCGAAGCGGCGTACGCCGTGGCGGTAATCGCGCGGGAATGCGTGATGATAGTTGTGATACTGCTCGCCGAGCGCGAACGGGAACCACCACACGTCGCGTGCCGAGTTGTCCTGAGAGAACGGCCGCGTCCCCCATTTGTGACAGACCGAGTTGACGCTGTAGACGACATGCGACGTCAGAACGAGCCGCAGCGCCGAGACCAGCGCTCCGCCCCACCACGGGGCGCCCGCCGCGATGGCGAGTCCGATGGGGATGATCAGGTTCATGACCGAAGAGGTCACGTAATAGTACTTCTCCTGCCAGTCGATCACCGGATTGTCGTTGAGCCGCGCCGGCAGCACGATCGGCGGCACCGGAGCCAGGATGATCCACTCGAAGTGGGCCCACCAGAAGCCGCGCCGGATATTGTAGGGGTCGAGGTCGGTGTCGACGTGGTGATGGTGCAGGATATGCGTCGAGATCCACTGCCGTGCCGGCATCTGTGGGATCATCGTCGAACACACCGCCAGCGCGTACTCGATCGGGCGTGCGAACGTCACGGAGTTGTGCGTCCAGGCTCGATGGTAGAGCGCGGTTATTCCGAAGCCGCCGAGGAAGTACCCGACGATGTGGTACACGACCTCCGGCCAGCTCAACCCGTAAAAATACAGGTAGGGCAAGGCAGCGAGTGCCAGGACGTGGATGAAGGCCAGGAAGGCCAGCGCGGGATATTGAATCTTCATGGTCGATCAGGAACACGACGTTCCGGAAAAAGGCAAGATGGCAGAGACGCACTATCCCGAAGATTCACCTTTGCATGTTGTAGGAAAGCAAGGTGATGCGCATCAGAGTGGCCGTTCGGCACGCCGCACCCGGCAATCACACGCGCGCTGGATCGCTGTCGCAATTTTGTGCCTTACGCGCGGCTCGACACCGAAAATCGCTGCTCGCTCGACCACCTGACGGCGATGCGCCGGTCGCATGAAGTGCCGAAAAGTGCCTGATTCTATTGGGGTCGCGTGTGATGAGATGCCGATTGCGGCTGCCCGGCCGGCGCGACGAGGCGCAGTTCAGAATCGCGTGTCCTTGAAGTCCGCCGCTGTTCGTTCGACGCCGTATCCGGCCGCCGATCTCACTTTGGCCGCGTCGCGTTGCAAGACTTCCGGTCACCTGCGCGTGATCCACGCGAAAATTTGCGGTGCGCATGAAAACGGCCGGAGCTGCGATTCGCGCAACCCCGGCCATCGTCTCGTTCAGAAGGCTCCAAGGCCGATCGGCCGCCGCGGAGCTTGTTCCTTCAACCGTTCGTCGTGCCGGTCAGGCCGTGCGCTCGCATCGTCCTGACCTGAGTTGCCTCAATGGCGTCCCCAGACCTCGACGACGGCGTTGCCCTTACCTTTGGCGCCGCTGTCGATGAAACGCGAGCGATAGCGGGCTTCGATCTTCTCGATGGCGCGCTTGTCGCCTTTGAGATCGATCGGACCGTAGGTCGAGCCGGCATCGACGCGCGTGCGGACAGGGATGATGTCGTCGGCACCGTTGGCGTAGATGACGCGCAGCTCGTTCAGCGTGATGGCGCGGTCGCGCACCGTTACGCGGATCTTCGCGAAGCCGCCCTCGTTGCGGCCGACCTGGATCGTGTCCTTGTCGAACCCGACGAAGCCGGCGGTCTGCGCGCCGAGCAGCACCCAGCCTTCGTTGAACTTGCGGCCTTCGCCGTTCGGACCGAGCCAGCCCGCAGCGTACTCGCCGAACACCTCGACCCGCGCCTGGCCCTTGAAGCTCGGCTTCGAGCGATAGGACATCTGGATCTCTTTGATGAACCGGTCACCCTTGAGGTTCAGCCAGTTGGTGCGCGAGTTCTTGCCGATCTGCTGGCCGACGGCCAGCGTGTCCGGCTCGCCGTTGGCATAGATCACCTTCAGGTCGTTGATGAAGATGTCGTTGTCGAGCACGCGCAGGCGCACGCGGTCGAACTTGCCGATGTCGTTGCCGACGCGGATGACGTCGCGGTCGACGCCGAAGCCGACGTATTGCGTGCCGAACAGCACTTCACCGCCGGCGAGCGGCTTGCCCGCCTGCGCCGTCGTCGGTGCGGCCTCGGTCGGCTTGGTGACGATTTGCTGGCCCGAACCCGGTGTCGCGGGCGATGCGACGCCGCCGCTGCCCATCGCGCAGGTGACCGGCTTGTCGAGCGGCAGGCGCTTTCGGCCTGCTGCGGCCGGAGACTGCATACCGAGCACTTCGAGTACGGCGGTGCCCTTGCCCGGCTTCACCGTCAGATTGATGTGGTCGACGAACTTGTCGCCAGTGGCGTTGATCGGACGCGAGCGTTCGCCCTGCTTCATGTCGATCATGCGGTCCTCGTTGTGGACCGAGCCGTCGCTGTAGCGGACCGAAACGCGCGTCACCGCGACGTTGCCGCGCTTCGCTCGCACGCGAATGCCGTTGTAAGCGCCCTTCGCGCCACCGAGATCGACGCAATCGCGTTCGGCGGCGAGCGTGATTTCCTTGACTGCCAGATTGACCAGGGACTCGTTACCCTGTTGAGCCTCTGCAATCGAGAACACGCCAGCCGCCGGGATGGCCGCAGCGACCATAACCAGCCTACGGAACATGAGACACTCCCCTTTTGATACGCATGAAGCCCCCGGCTTCCCTTCAAGGTCTTACAAGAAAGCGCTCGCCAAAAAAAGGCGGCA
Organism: Hyphomicrobium sp.; assembly: GCA_022843145.1. Classification (GTDB taxonomy): domain Bacteria; phylum Pseudomonadota; class Alphaproteobacteria; order Rhizobiales; family Hyphomicrobiaceae; genus JAKAML01. Next base: position 173,090 of record JALHOF010000002.1, on the reverse strand, counting down.
TGGCGGGGGCACCATGGCGGTTCATGTTCCGGCATGATGCTATTGAGCAACACTTTATCTCCACGAGCGAAATTCAGTTCTGACCGCAGACGACGTACCCGGACAAGCAGGTTCGCGGACGGGCGGCGGAATAAGGGCCGCTCGCCTTGGGCCGCTTGCCCTTGGCCGTCTGCCGGCGCAACTGTGGGGCTCGGTTCGCATCCCTGCCTGTCCACGTCTCATCACACCGGAAGCTCCGGAGCCCGCCATGCCGTCGTCCCTGCCGCCGCCGCCCGTCCGCCCGGATACCACGGCGCTCGCCGCTGCCATCGCGGACCTCAGCGCGCGCTTCGGCGATCGCTGTTCGACCGGCGCGGCGATACGTCAGCAACACGCCAACTCCTTGACTTGGCTCGATAGCCAGCCGCCGGACGCCGTCGTCTGGCCGCTCGACACCGCCGAGATCGTCGCTGTTGTCGAGATTGCCGCCCGCCATCGCATTCCGCTGATCCCGTTCGGCGCCGGCACGTCGCTCGAGGGGCATGTCAACGCGCCCCACGGCGGCATTTCCGTCGATCTTGGTCGCATGAACCGCATCGTCGCCGTCAATGCCCGCGATTTCGATTGTGTCGTCGAGCCCGGCGTCACCCGCGAGCAGCTGAACCAGGACCTGCGCGACACCGGCCTCCACTTCCCTGTCGATCCCGGCGCCGGCGAGGCCACTCTCGGCGGCATGGCGTCGACGCGGGCCTCCGGCACCACCGCCGTGCGCTACGGCACCATGCGCGACAACGTCAAAAGCCTGACTGCCGTCCTCGCTGATGGTCGCGTCGTGCGGACTGGCGGCCGCGCCGTCAAATCCGCGGCGGGATACGATCTCACCCGCCTGCTCGTCGGGTCCGAGGGCACGCTCGGCATCATCACCGAACTCGTCCTCAAGCTCTATCCGCTCCCCGAGCACGTCATCGCCGCCGTCGTGCCCTTCGCCACCCTCGAAGGCGCGTGCGAAACCGCGATCGAGGCCATTCAATCGGGCTACGTCCTGGCCCGCGTCGAGCTGCTCGACGCCATCCAGATCGATGCCGTCAACCGCTACGCCGGCTTGACGCTGCCCGAAGCCCCGACGCTGTTCATCGAGCTGCAAACCAGCCGGGAGGCAGGCCGTGCGGACATCGCCGCCTTGGAGGCATTGGCGCGCGCAAACGGCGCAACGGGCTTCGACTGGGCCGAAAGCGAAGACGACCGGCGCCGGCTCTGGCGCGCCCGACACAATGCCTATTGGGCGATCCGCACGCTCCACGCCGGCAAGGCCATCCTCGCCACGGACGTCTGCGTGCCGATTTCCCGGCTGGCCGAGTGCGTCACCGAGACCGCCGCCGATGCGCTGCGTGCCGGCCTGATCGCGCCCATCCTCGGTCATGTCGGAGACGGCAACTTCCACGCGACACCGGTGTTCGATGCCGCCGACCCGGCGCAGGTCGCGGCCATCCACGGGTTCCTCGACCGTCTCGTCGACCGCGCTTTGGCGATGGACGGAACCTGCACCGGCGAACATGGGATCGGCCAGGGCAAGATGGGTCATCTCGTCGACGAACTGGGTGCCGGCGTCGATGTCATGCGGGCGATCAAGTCGGCGCTCGACCCGCACGATCTGCTCAATCCGGGCAAAATCTTCGCCTCCCGCTTCGGCCAGCCGCGCGCCTGACGGCGGCTCAGCGGCCAACCCGGATGCTCGATCTATCGAAAACTCGGAGTGTGGTTAACCAGATCCTAATGCCGGCCGGGGCAGGAATGGTGCAATATTATCTTGCAAAAACAATCTATTGTTCCAAGTTCCCGACGCCTAGGTGCTCCGCGGCCGGACAAGTCGTCCGTATCATGAAGGAGCCTGTTAACCTCGGGATGCGACAACGCTCAATGGCAACTCGCGTCTCGAGTTGCTGATGGGACAATGCGTGGGCGTCGTCGACAATGGCGGTGAAGATCAGACGGGAGCGGCCAGACCAGCGGCGGCACCACCGGGTCACAGCCCCCCTCTTCGTGGAGGTGGGGGGGCAGAGCCATCGCGCGACCGATTGGAGCCTCGGTGGCCTGCGCGTCGACGGATTTCAGGGCGTCCTTCCCGGCATCGGCAGTGATATCGGCTTGAACATCACGTTGCCCTTCCAGGGCTTCGACGTGTCGTTCGCGGTCAAGGCCGAAATCGTCCGCCGCGACGTGGTGGCCAAGATGTTCGCCGTGCGCTTCACCGAGATCGGCGAGCGCGAGCGCGAGCTGATGTCGCACTTCATCGAGGAGCTGGTGCGCGGCTCCATGGTCGATGTCGAGGACACGATCCAGCGCATCGACGTGCCTGTGACGCCAGCGTCGCTCGAGCCCGACAAGCCGCGCCTCGAGCAGCTGCCGGTCAAGCGCTGGCCCGTCAAGACGATCGGCATGACCGGGCTCTATCTGGCGCTCGGAGCGATGATATTCGGCTACGCTTCGTTGATCGGCTACACCAACTTCTTCCGCATGGAAGTGCAAACGGCCGTCATCCAGGCGCCGGTCGAGACCGTCGTCGCGCAGTCCGACGGCCGCCTCGTATGGACGGATCGCCGCCCCGGCGACGTCGTCCGCTCGGGCGAAACCATCGTCGGCCTCATCGACAGCCAGATCGAGCGCGAGATCGAGATGGCCGACATCGCCGTCAAGGAGCGCAAGGCCAAGCTCGCGTTCCTCAAGCATCGTCACGTCGAGGAACTCGAGCGCATCCGCGGTTACGCTACGGTCGAGATGAAGAACGTGCAGCAGACGCGCGTCGAGCTCGAGGCGCTGCAATCGCAGCTGCGCACCGCCGAGGATGACTACAAGCGTTTCAAGGCGCTGCACGCCAAGGGCTATGCCACCGACAGCCGCGTCAACGAGCTCGAACGCCAGGTCATCACGCTCAAGAAAGAACTCGATATCCGCCGCATCGAGCTCGTTTCCCGCCTCGACCTCGCCGACCAGAACCTCGGCAAGCGCATGTTTACCGGCAGCGCCACCATCGGCTCCGCCGACCTCACCGGCAAGGGCGCCGAGCTCGAGGCCGAGGTACGCCTTGCCGAGCACGAGATCCAGCTTGCTCAGCAGCGCCAGATTTCCTGGCTCAATCAGCGCGATCGCGCATCCGTCAAGTCACCGTTCGAAGGCGTCATCGTCGATCTGCCGCGCCACGACCAGAGCGCCGTCCGCAAAGGCGACGTGATCGCCGTCATCGAACAAAAGGCCGCCCGCCACGTCACCGCGTTCCTCAATCAGGAGGAGGTGCTGAAGGTCGGCCTCGGCGACGATGTCCTGCTTTATATCCCGGCTCTCGACGAGACGGTCCGCGGCCGGGTTGCCGCCGTCGACCGGACTACCGGCTTCATCCGCGAGCAGGCCGAGGCGCGTGCGCCCGGCTATTCGTGGCGCGGCCCGACCGACCGTTCGGCGCGCGTCACCATCACCTTCGAGGATCCGCGCAAGCTCGCCAACGCCGAGCGCTACAAGTCCGGCTTGCCCGTCGTCGCCGTGTTCGAGCAGCGTTCGACGAACTCGCTGTTCTCGGCGATCAAGAAATCTCTGGCGCTATCGCTCTAGCGGGGGGATGGACGGCCATGATTGCCGCCAGAACTGTCCGCGCGCCCGCGCTCGACCATCCGGCTGTTCCGCTGCACTTCGCCGAAAAGTGGTCGCCCGCCGTCCAGCTCAAGATCTGGACCTACTTCGCGGTCTGCTTCATCCTGCTCACGCTGACGCCCAACTCCATCTGGGACCCGTCCGCGCAAGAATTCGTCTACATCATCGGCATGCTCGGCATCTGGCGCTATCTGTGGTGGTTCAATCACTGGATGCGCGCGCTGGTCTTCGGCAACATCGCCTATCCGCGGATGCGCGACCGCGCCGCCGAGGTCTGGGACTCGGGCTGGCGGCCGCGGCACATCCACGTCCAGATGACCACGTTCCGCGAGCATCGCGAGATTTCCGAAGCGGTGATCCGCTCGCTCTGCCGCGAAATCCGCGACGCCGGAGTGCCGGCGACGATCTGGCTCGGCTCTTCGGAGCGCTCCGACGAGGACAAGATCGCCCGCCACCTGCAACTCGTCGGCGCCGACCTCGACGTCACCTTGCGCATCATCCGCCAGAACCAGCCCGGCAAGCGCGTCGCCATCGCGCTCATTCTCCGCGCCATGTCGCGCGCTGGGCTTGGCAAGGACGACTTCGTCATCTTCATGGACGGCGACTTCGTGTTGCACCCTGGCGCCATTCGCAAATGCTACCCGCTATTCGCGCTCGATCCTGATCTGCACGCCTTGACCACCGACGAGCACGTCCTCGTCCGCGGCCCGAGGTGGATGCAATCCTGGCTCGACATGCGGTTCGCCCAGCGTCGGCTGGCCATGCAGAGCCACGCCCTGTCCAATCGCGTGTTGACGCTGACCGGCCGCTTCTCGGTGTTTCGCGCCACCCACATCACCAGCCACGAATTCATCCGGCTGCAGGAGGCCGACTTCCTCGATCACTGGCTGTGGGGCCGGTTCCGCTTCCTGTCCGGCGACGACAAGAGCACCTGGTATTGCCTGCTGCGGCACGGCGTGAAGATGACCTATGTGCCCGATGCGAGCGGCACGACCATCGAGGTCGTCGAGGGGTCCGGCTACAACCGCATGGTCGAGAACCTGCGGCGCTGGTCGGGCAACATGCTCCGCAACGGCCAGCGCGCCATGATGCTCGGCCCCACGCGGATGCCGATCTTCATCTGGTGGTGCCTCGTCGATCAGCGGCTCGCCATGTGGACCATGCTGTTCTCGCCGCTGCTCGCCGTCGCCGGCAGCCTGAAGCTCGGCATGGGCTTTTTCGCGGCCTACGTCGTCTATATCGCCGTCACCCGCATGCTGCTGTCTCTCGTGCTGTTCAGCTACGCCATGCGCGTCGATTTCAATTTCATTTGGACCCTCTACGCCAACCAGCTGCTCAATGCCGCGGTCAAGGTCTACATGATGTGGCGCCTCGCCAAGCAGAAGTGGACCAATCGCGGCAATCAGAAGCAGGGCTTCACCGGATCGAGCGGCCTTGCTGTCTTTCGTGAGGCGATGGCCGCCTATTTGACGACTGTTTCGTTCGCAATGATCTTTCTCTGTGTCATTCTTTATTCCGGAATAATGATTGCTCCGAGTTGGAGCATGATCCGCATTATTTTCGGATCCTGATACTTACAATTTTAAATCCATATTTTATTCGAAACCCACCTCTCTCAGGCAAGCTCTCAATCGTATCGGACGCGCGTCAGTGCGGCGCACAGCGGCGGGCATCCGGTATGCGGGGTGAAAAACGGCGGGCGAAAAGTCCGGTTTGGGAGCGTCAGACCATGAATGTGCCATCTCCGATGAGGGATGATGCGGCGTTGAGCTATGTCCGCTCGACAGAGGCCGGCAAGGCATCCTCGAAGCCGGCGAACAGCGTCGCGCTGGAAGCGCGCCTCAAGGCGAAGCCGGCGATCAGCGTTGTCGGTTTGGGTTATGTCGGTGCCGTTTCGATGGCCTGTCTTGCCCATCTCGGTTTCCGCATGGTCGGCGTCGATGTCAATCACGACAAGGTTCGATCCATTCGCGACGGCCGCTCCCCGATCGTCGAGGATCGTCTCGGCGACCTGCTCGCCGAAGGCGTGCGCGAGGGCCGCATCGATGCCACGCAGAACCTGATCGCCGCCGTTCTCGATACCGACGTCACCTTCCTGTCCGTCGGCACGCCGACGTCGAAGGACGGCGGTTGCGACTTCACCTACGTCCGTCAGGCCAGCCGCGCCATCGGACAGGCGCTCGCGATGAAGGACGGCTACCACGTCGTCGTGCTGCGCTGCTCGGTGCCGCCCGGAACCACCCTCGACGTCGTCGTGCCGGAAGTCGAGACCGCGTCCGGCAAGCGTCTCGGCGTCGATTTCGGCGTCTGCTTCAATCCGGAATTCCTGCGCGAGGGCGTCGCCGTCGCCGATTTCTTCGCGCCGCCCAAGACTGTCGTCGGCGCCTCCGACCTGCGCGCCGAGGCGACCGTCAGCGCCATCTACGGGACCATCGACGAGCGCGTGATCTTCACCTCGATCGAAGCCGCGGAAATGGTGAAGTATGTCGACAACGTCTGGCACGCGACCAAGGTCGCGTTCGGCAACGAAGTCGGCCGCATGTGCAAGAAGCTCGGCATCGACAGCCACGACGTGATGAATATCTTCGTGCGTGATCTCAAGCTGAACCTCTCGCCCTACTACCTGAAGCCCGGCTTCGCGTTCGGCGGCAGCTGCCTGCCGAAGGAAGTTCGCGCCGTCGGCCACATCGCGCGCGAGATCGGTGTTTCGGTCCCGCTCTTCGACAGCCTTATGGAGACCAACAAGGTCCATATCGACGAGGCGATCCGCCAGCTCGCGCCGTTCGCCGGCAAGCGCATCGGCTTCCTCGGTGTCACCTTCAAGCCTGGCACCGACGACATGCGCGAAAGCCCGACGCTCGACGTCATGGCGGCCATGCTCGAGCAAGGCGAAAAGATCCAGGCATTCGATCCCAACCTCGACTTCGGGCCATTGCTGCAGGGCCAGATCGACTATGTGCGGCACGCCGTGCCGCGCCAGGCCAAGCTGATGGACGAGCTCGAGGCGCTGTGCGTCGCCGATGCCGCGGCTCTCGTTGCGAGCTCCGACGTCGTCGTCGTCAGCCATGCCACCGATGCGTTCCGCGCGGCGGTTGCTGCGCGTGCGCCTCACGTCCACGTGCTCGATCTCGCCCGCCTCTATAAAGTTCTTCCCGACGATGCGACGTACCACGGCATCGCTTGGTAAAACGCCGGGAAAGCTTGATCGATTGTCAATGTCACGGTCTGGCGGTTTGACCTTCTCGAGCCGAGTTTTCCTGAAAAGGCCGGAACTCAAGGGTTCCGGCCTTTCTCGTTCTTCTGGCCGAAATCCATCGGGCTCAAATTGAATAAAATTTGACGTGAATGCTGATCGGTATCTGCACGGAATGTTCGAAAGTACCGCGTAAAGTGAGTTCAAGTCGCAGTCTTTCGGGAGGCTGCGTGACGCCGCGCAAAAAAAGACCGGCCTAAGTCGGGAAATGTCCGGTGAATGTGTAGAGCGGCGCAAGCCTTGAGTTGGTGAGGAGAGAGTTATGGCGGTTAAGTTGGATGTCGTGGCGCCGGGTTCGCCGCAGCTTCTTGTCGATGGCGGCTTCGAGCAGGCCAAGGTGGGCGCGGGAACGTGGTCGCACTTCGAGAAGGTGGGCGGATGGAAGTCCGACACCGGCGTCGAGGTGTGGGGTAAGAACTTCAATGGCGTGAAGGCGACCGAAGGCAACCAGGTTGCCGAGCTCGACTTCGATACGCGGAAGTCGAACCTTTATCAGGACGTCAAGACCGAAGCCGGCGTCGAGTACGTCTTCAGCTTCGACTTCGCCAAGCGCGCCGACAGCAAGTCCGGCTCCGACACCATCGTCGTGTTCTGGAACGGCGAGAAGATCGCGTCTGTCGATCCGACATCCACCAATTGGAGCAAGGCCGAGTTCAAGGTCCTCGGGACCGGCGGCTCCGACCGCATCGAGTTCCGCGAGGATGCCAGCGACAACGACAGCTACGGCGGACTGATCGACAACGCTTCGCTCGTCTCCTCGGGGCGCGTCGAGCAGGAGCGCGCCGCTGCTGCTGTCGAGGCGGAGAAGAACGGCCCGCCCGACGTTCTGCCCAATGGCAAGGTGCGCGACGGCGACCACAACGACGATGGCCATGTCGACAATGGCGTTGGCAACGGAGCTGGCGGTAAAGCCAAAGAGGCGGCTGAAAAGGCCGCAGCCGAAGCCGCTGCTGCCGCAAAGGCCGCGGCTGAAAAGGCTGCCGCCGAAAAAGCTGCCGCTGAAAAGGCTGCTGCCGAAAAGGCTGCGGAAGCCAAGGCAGCTGCCGAGAAGCTGGCTGCCGAGAAGGCCGCCGCTGCGAAAGCCGCCGCTGAGAAACTTGCTGCCGAAAAAGCCGCCGCCGAGAAGGCTGCTGCTGAAAAGGCCGCCGAGTTGAAAGCGGCTGCCGAAAAGGTTGCCGCCGAGAAAGCCGCTGCGGACAAGGCAGCCGAAGCACTCGACAAGGTCAAGGTCGCCGCTGAGTCCGGCGCCGAGAAGGCCAATGCCGTAGCTGAGAAGCTCGGCCTCGACATCCATATCGGCGATAGTCTGTTGAACGGCCTCGCCGGCTGGGACAAGTCCGACAGCATCGTGTTCGGCGAAGCCGGAAACGACAAGCTCGTCGGCCTCGGCGGCAACGACCGAATGTACGGCGGCGGCGGCAACGATGACATGTCGGGCGACGAGGGCAACGACCTGATGTTCGGCGCGTCCACGTTGGGCGGCAAGGTCGACATGAGCAAAATGAAGGTCACCGAAGACGCGACCGCATCGGTCACGTTCAACAATGAAAGTGCCGGTTATCAGAACGCGCTCGGCGTCTACAAGATCGCTGCCGACGGCACGATCTCGGGCGTGCAGATCATGTTCGCCAATGCGTCGCTCAAGGGTTCGGGCGGCGATCTCATCGCGGGCAAAAGCACGGTCGATGTCGGCGTCAAGGCGGGCGAGCAGCTTGGCTTCTTCGTCGTGCCGGACGGCTACAATCAGCGTGGCATGGCCGCCCTGTTGTCGGATGCTTCGGCCTCGTTCAAGTTCGTCGGCGTCGATGGCAAGCCCGGCAACATCAACGCGGGCAGCGAGCTGAAGCTCGTGCAGGTCAGCGCGTCGGGCGTCGAGACGGTCGTCAAGTCGGCCTACGGCACCACCGTGTTCCACAGCGTCGACGACGGCTCGATGGGCCTCAACGGCGACAAGCTCCAGCACGTTACCGCCACCGTCAACAACCTGGACGGCACCGTGAAGGTCGGCTTTGAAGACCTCAAAGGCGGCGGCGACAAGGACTTCGACGACAGCGTGTTCACGGTGAAGCTCGGCGTCACCAACACCGCGCTGCTCGCCAAGGAAGCCACCAAGGTCGGTCGCGCTCCCGACAAGGACGTGATGACGGGTGGTGACGGCGACGACAAGATGTTCGGCATGGCCGACGACGACGCCATGGATGGTGGCGACGGCGACGACCAGATGTGGGGCAACTCCGGTAACGACGTGATGAGCGGCGGCGCTGGCAACGACGCGGTGCGCGGCGGCAAGGGCGACGACGTTCTCGACGGCGGCGATGGCGACGACCTGGTCGAAGGCAACTCCGGCGACGACGTCATGTTCGATAGTCAAGGCAGCGACACCTACGTCGGCGGCGCGGGCTTCGATACGCTCGACTTCTCGCGGGCCAAGTCCGGCATCACGGTCGACGTCTCGAAAAGCGTCGCGACCAGCGGCGACGGCGAGAAAGACTCGTTGTCCTCGATCGAGCGCATCGTCGGCACGGCGTTCGCCGACATCTACAAGGGCTCGAAGGGTGACGACACGTTCGACGGCGGCGACGGCGACGACATGGTTCGCGGCCTTGGCGGCGCCGACACGTTGACCGGCGGTGCCGGTCGCGACACCTTCGTCTGGCTGGCCAAGGACGTCGGATCGGGCGTCGATCACATCACCGACTTCTCCAAGGAAGATGTGCTCGACCTGCGCGATCTCGTGAAAGGCCAGAAATACGGCGCATTGAGCGACGTGGTGAAAGTCAGCGACGGCAAGGACGGCACAACCGTCTCCGTCAAGATGGGCGATGTGATGGTCGATGTCGTGACGCTCGACGGCGTGCATGCGCCCGACCTGTTGTCCAGCGGTCTTATCCTGAGCTGACGCTCGGATAACCTCGGCGGCGGCTGCTCTCGTCCCCCCGGAGCATCCGCCGCCGCCCCCTTTTCAATCGAAAATGGGAATCGGCATTCCAATTCAGAATCGCATGGGCTCCGGAATTATTATTCCGGGGCCTATTCGTTTTTGAGTTTTAAACTACGACATTCGGCATTTTAGCAAAATGAGATTGCATTTGTCGCTGCTGCTTACACCGAAGCTCAACACGCTATTGCTAGGATCATAATCGACGCAAGGCAATTCGATTGGAAATGTCGCGGAATTAGACGCGAAATTGAGATCGATGCGGGTCATCCGGGGCCGGGCTGCGAAACGGGATCGCGGTTCGGCCTCGGCGGGAGATGAAGATCATTGCAGCAGGAGCGGAATATGGCGGATATCACGGGGACGACGGGCAACGACAATCTCCTCGGCACCACGCTCCAGGACATCATGCTGGGTGATCTCGGCGACGACGTCATCACCGCCGATGCCGGGAACGACAAGGCCTGGGGCGGCGACGGCAACGACACGCTTTTCGGTGGCGATGGTGACGATTTCCTCAACGGCAATCTCGGCGACGACGTGATCTACGGGCAGGCCGGCAACGACATTCTGAAGGGCGAAGCCGGACGCGATCGCCTCGACGGCGGCGACGGCGACGACACACTGATCGGCAGTACCGGCAATGACTTCATGATCGGCGGCGCGGGCGACGATGTTCTGGATGGCGGTGCCGACAACGACACCATGTTCGGCGGCACGGGCGCCGATGTCATGGTTGGCGGCGGCGGCAACGACGTCGTCAACGGCGATGCCGGGCACGACATCATCAACGGTCAGAGCGGCGACGACCGCCTCTACGGCGAGGCCGGCGACGACATTCTGCAGGGATCGGCCGGCAACGACCGTCTGGATGGCGGCGCGGGCATGGACATTCTCGACGGAGGCACCGGCAACGACACCATCATCGGCGGCGCGGGCGCCGACATCTACGCCGGCGGCGCGGACTTCGATACGCTCGACTATTCACTCCTCGGCAACGGCGTGTTCGTCCATCTTCAGGCCGGGTTCGCCGAAGCATCCCTCGCCGACGGCACTTACGAGGTGGACCTCGTCACCGGATTCGAACGCGTGATCGGCTCGAGCCTGGACGATCAGTTTATCGGCGACAACGGCGCCAACATCTTCGAAGGCGGCGCTGGCGACGATCACTTCCGTGGTCGCGGCGGCGAGGACACCTATCGCGGCGGCGCGGGTTCGGACATTTTCGAGTTCCTGGCGAAGGATCTCCTCGAGGACGGCCGGCACCTCGGTGTCGACACCGTGCTCGACTTCTCCACGTCCGACAAGATCGACCTCCACGACTTGATCAAGGGCGAGCCCGATCCTCTCAGCGAACTGGTTCGCATGAGCGTCACCGGCTCCGACACCATCGTCTCCGTCCTCGTCGGCGACAACTTCGTCGATGTTGTCCGCCTCGCCAACTTCCAGGCCAGCGACGTCGACCTGCTCGCGTCCGACGGCATGTTCATCTACTGACCGGACCGCCCCGGCCCAGCCGGCCGCGTTCCGCCAGACTGGACGGCGCGAGCTCCCGCGAGTTCGCGCCGTTCGCCGTTGAAGACCTGGCTGCGTCCACATTCGCTAAAATTCGAACTGAATTTTCGACGCGTGTGGATCAGGTTTCTCAACACCGCTGTGGCAGTCTCTTCCTGAAACCTGACTGATCGCGACCGGCCGCGCGCCGCATTTCCACGGGGAACGACCTCTGATGGCACTGACCAAGATCAAGGGCACCGCGCTCGCCGACACCATCATCGGAACGACGCTGCAGGAGCTCATCCAGTCGGGCGACGGCAACGATATCGTCACGGCGGGCGACGGACATGACGAAGTTCGCGCCGGAAACGGCGACGACCGCGTCAACGGCAACCTCGGCGACGACATCATCTACGGCAACGCCGGCAACGATCGCCTCTACGGCGACCAGGGCAACGACCGTCTCTACGGCGGCGCGGGCAACGACACCCTCGTCGGCGACATCGGCGACGATTACATCTCGGGTGGCACCGGCAACGATGGCGTTTTCGGCGGCGGCAACAACGACACCATCCTCGGCAACGATGGCAACGACACGCTCTACGGCGACGGCGGCAACGACATCATTCGCGGCGGCAAGCACGACGACAAGATCTACGGCGGCACCGGCGACGACCAGCTCTTCGGCGACAGCGGCAACGACATCATCTACGGCGACGCGGGCAACGACACCATCAACGGCGGCTCGGGCTTCGATACCCTCGACTATGCCGCCGCCTCGGCCGGCATCACCGCCGATCTCTCCAAGCACACCTTCACCGGCGCCGGCACCGGCAACGACGTCGCCACCAGCATCGAAAAACTGATCGGCACAGGCTTTGCCGACACCATCAAGGGCAGCAAGCTCGCCGAGACCATCGCGGGCGGCGCGGGCGACGACGTGATCCGCAGCCTCGGCGGCTCAGATATCCTCACCGGCGGCGCCGGCAACGACACCTTCGTCTACTTCAAGAACGACGTCGTCGGCTCCAGCGGCGCGCTCGGCGTCGATCACATCACCGACTTCTCGGCCGGCGACCGGCTCGACCTGCACGACTTCCTCAAGAGCCGCACCTGGTCCGACATCGGCGAGGTCGTCTCCGTCACCGACGGCGCAACGGGCTCGATGGTGGCCGTGAAGACCACGACCGGCTTCGTCGACGTCGTCTCGCTCGACGGCGTTCATGGACAGTCGGCGGGCGATCTCTTCGCCGCTGGAATGCTGCTGACCTGATCCGTCCCCGATCCGCACGGCCCTCAATGGTTTCTTAACCATGCCGCGCGTCGGCGTCCGGGGCCGCCCTCGCGCGCATCCGATTGCGGTCCCGCCCCGGCTCCGCTTCGGGGATCGTTTAGAAGTTCGCGTTAGGGTTTCGAGGGTGTTGCGGTGCGCCCGGGCGATTTGGCCCTTTGGCGATCCGCGGGGAACTTGTTCGATGCGTACCTCGAGGCGAATGCTGAAGCAGGTTCGGCGGGCTCTGCTCGCCGCATTCCTGTTCAGCGGCTGCATCAACGTGCTGATGCTGGCGACGCCACTCTATACTCTCCAGGTGTTCGAGACCGTGGTGCCGCTCGGCAGCATCGAGACGCTCGTCATCCTGACGCTGATCACTGGTTCGGCCATCGCCGCGCTGGCGCTGGTCGAGATCGCGCGTGACACCGTGCTGCTGCGCGCCGGCCTCTGGCTCGATCACGAACTCGGCCAGCACATGCTGGAAAACGGGCTCAAGCTCGGCACCCCCGGCGCCGAGCTCAAGGCCGACGCCCGCGCGCTCGAGCAGTTCAAGCAGTTCGTCACCGGCGGTGGCGTGTCGATCCTGTTCGATGCGCCCTGGGTGCCGCTTTTCCTCGTCGCGCTCACCGTCCTCAATCCGCTGATCGGCCTTGTCGCCGCCGTCGCCGCCGGTCTTCTCCTTCTTGCCGCGATCCTGCAGTCGATGCTGACCAACCGCCTGCTCGGCGAAAGCGGCCGCGCGCACGAACGGTCCGAGCACTGGTGGACGAGCGTCAGCAGCAACGCGCTGCTCGCCGGATCGCTCGGCCTCTCGCCGGGCGCCTCGCGTCAGTGGGAACAGTTCAACCGCGCCCACATCGCCAGCGCCTATTCGCTCGGCAAGCGCACGAGCTTCGTCAAGGCCATCGCACGCACCGTCCGCATCGGCTCCCAGGTCGCTCTCTACGGCATCGGTGCCTGGCTTGTGGTGCGGGGAGAAATGACCCCCGGCGCGCTCGTCGCCTCGGCGATCCTGCTGGCCCGCGCGCTCGCGCCGCTGGAGCAGCTTGTCGGCGCCGTCCGCGCCGCCCGTGCCGCGCTCGAATCCTACCGCCGCCTGCGGGGTCTGCCCGCCGACGCGTCCTTGCCGCGCGTCGCAGCCGGTGAGAGCGCACCAGCCGGAAACATCGTCCTCAGCGATGTCACCTACTATCACCCGTCGCGCCGCTCGCCCGCGCTCCGCTCCGTCAATCTCACGCTCGAGCCCGGCGAATGCCTCGGCATCGTCGGACCCAACGGCTCAGGCAAGTCGACACTGGCGTCCATCCTCGCGGGCGCTGCGCTCCCGACGTCCGGCACGGCCGATCTCGACGGCATTCCGATCGCCAAGTGGCAGCGCGGCGAAGGCGATCCGCCGGTCGGCTACCTGCCCGACGATCCGTGCCTCATCGAGGGCACCGTGCACGCCAACATCTGCCGCTTCGGCGATGCCAGCCTGTTCACCGTCGCCCGTGCCGGCATGCGCGCCGGCGTCCACGACACGCTGGCCACGCTCGCCTCCGGCTACGACACCGAAGTTGGTCCTGGCGGTCAGGGTCTCGCGCTGCGCGAGCGCCGCGCCGTGGCGCTGGCTCGTGCGGTGTTCGGCGCGCCGCGCGTCATCGTGTTCGACGAGCCCGAGCTGGGGCTCGACGGTGGCAGCCTGCGCCGCCTGCTCAGCACATTGAAGTCGCTCAAGGCCGATGGCGTCTCGATCATCGTCGCCACCCAGGATCCGCGTCTTCTGGCGATGACCGATCGCATCGTCGTTCTGAATTCCGGTGCCATCGAGGCTCAAGGTTCGCCGCAGGACGTGTCGCGGACCTTCACCGCGCCGGCACGCACCGCCGCGGCAGACATGCATTGAGGCCAGCCATGACATTCAACCCAGATCGCGCCGCTTCCACCGCCTCGGTCCGCACCTACCCCGCCCTCGATGTGCGCTTGCCGGTGTTCCTCGGCCTCACCGTGGTCATCGCCTTCTTCGGCGTCGGCATCGGCGCCGCCGCGTACGCGCCCATCGACAAGGGCGTCGGTCTCCCCGGCACCATCATCGTCGAGTCGAAGGTCAAGCCGGTGCAGCATCAGCGCGGCGGACAAGTCAGCAAGATCCATGTCGTCGAAGGTCAGGAAGTGAAGGCTGGCGACATCCTGATCACCCTCGACACCCAGGCCGTCGACGACCAGCTCGTCGCCTTGAAGGCGCAGGCCGAGCTGTCCAAGCGCCAGTTGTCGCTCGCCCGCGACGAGGCCGCCACGATGGCCGAGCTTCTCGAGCGGAAGCTCGCCGCCCGCTCGCGTGTTCTCGCGCTCGAGCGGCAGGTTGCGGAACTGCAAAAGGAAAGCGCCGGGCTCGTCGCCCGCATCGCCGTAGCCGAGCAGGAGTTGCAGCGCGCCGAGCTGCGCGCGCCGGTTGCCGGACGTGTGTTGAAATTGAAAGTGGCCAGCGAGGGCGCCGTCGTGCCGCCGGGTGGCACCGTGCTGGACATCGTGCCTGACAGCGATCGTCTCGTCATCGAAGGCCGGTTGCAGCCCAATCAGATCGAGGCTTTGAAGCCCGGAATGCCCGCCAAGGTGTGGCTCAGCGCGTTGAGCTGGCGCGAGCAGCGTCCGCTGGCCGCCAAGCTCGCTTGGGTGTCCGCCGACAGCGTCGAGGACCCGCGCACCGGCCAGCCCTACTTCATCGCCCGCGTCGAACTCGACCAGCGGCCGCCCGAAGCGTCCCGGCAATACGCGCTGCATCCCGGAATGCGCGCTGAAATGGTGCTGCTGACCGGCGAACGCACACTGCTCGATCAGCTCATCGACCCGATCATGCGCAACATCAACCGCGCCTTCCGCGGATAGACGAGGAGTTCTGGCTCATGAAAATCGAAACCGACAAGTTGTTGTTCAACGCCGCCGGCGTGCTGATCGGCCTGTTCGCGGTCGGCTGGGTGGTGAGCGACTTCTTCACCGTCGAGAAGACCAAGGTTTGCGCCGCGCGCTACAATGTCTCCACCCTCCTGCCGGTCCAGAACGCCAGCGGCGCGCTGTTGTCGCCGATCGAGTTGCAGGCGATGGCAGGCACGCGTGAATACGGCATGCTCGAACATGCCAAGGTCGTGCCGGCGTCTGGCGCACCCGCGACCGCCGTACTGCAGGTCGCCATTCCGCAGGGACAGGCGAAATCGCAGCGCTCGTCCGACGACGCCAAGTCCGGCGTCGGCATGCGCTGGACGCCGACCGAGATCGCCGGCGCCACGTCCGCCTGCCTCACCTACAGCGCCTTCTTGCCCGCCGATTTCGATTTCGGCGACGGCGGAATGCTGCCCGGCATTTATGGCGGCAGCCGGTTCGACGGCTTCGACCGCGGCGAGCAGAAGCCCGGCTTCGTGGTGCGTGTGATGTGGCGCGAGAAAGCCATCGGCGACGTCACCGTCCAGGTTCCCAAGATCGCCGACAAGACCGCCGCTTCGCTCGGCCGTGACCGCTTCCAGTTCCAGCGCGGAAGCTGGGTCCAGATCGAGCAGGAGGTCATCCTCAACGCACCCGGCAAATCCGACGGCAAGTACCGTCTGTGGGTGGATGGCGTCCTTCGCCTCGAGCGCGACAATCTGCAATGGCGCGACGAAGCGGGCACGACCATCGAGGGCGTCGTCGGCAACGTCGGTTTCGGCACGGTCGAGAAGCCCGGCCAGGCGCCCCGCGCCAGCGAGATCAAGCTGACGCCGTTCGAGCTGCGGTGGATGTAATCCGGGCGTGAGACGGGCGCGGGCTCGCATCTCACGCGAAACCGATAGCCTAAAGATATGATGGCGTTACGATTCATCCGTGGCGCCGCATATCCATGCGCGTATCGCCATCTGACCATATACAATTCGTTGATGAAGTTTATTGGCGCAGCTTGCCAATACGACCCGCACGTTGTACTTTAGTCGTGTCCGAACGTGGCGCCGTCCCCTATCCCCCCTAGAGGCGTCACGACATCAGCCCGCGGCCCTCCCCCGGCCGCGGGCTTCTTCGTTTCCGGCTATCGAACACCACCTCGGCCGAGCCGTTTCGCTCACGACTTGTCGTTGGGCGAAAACCCCGCGGCCTGTGCTTCCGCCTCGCTGCAGAACCACCGTTCGCCGCGCGCCGGCCGCACTTTCACGCGTTCGTACTGCGATGACCACGGCAGCACGTACACCCGCTTGTCCGACGACGACTTCTGACCCTTGATCGGGCAGCCGTCGGGTGCTGTCCGGCGCGCTTCTTCCCACCGCTTGGCACGGAAATCGTTGGGCCGCTCCGCGTCACCGCCGCGCCAGATCCCGGCCTTCGCCTCACGCGCCTCGGCCTCCTCGGCGGCATACCGCGCGAACCATCCCGTCTCCGCGAAGACGTGCCCGCCACGCACCAATGCCGCCGCGAGATCGTTGCCGTCGACGGTGCACGCGCCCGTCATCCCGACGTCTGCCTTGGTCACTTCGCAGCGCACTGGCCGCGACGACACGCGCGCCGCCAGCGCCTGCATCGCCGCCGTGCCGCATGCCCATGTCCGCGCGCCGTCGGATGTGCATTTCTGGTCCCGCTCCGGGGCCTCGATCGCCGCGAGCCGGACCCGCTGCCCCGCGACCCGGATCGCATCTCCCGCCACCGCCACCGCGCGTCCGAGCACCACGGTATCGCCGCTGCTCCGGGCCGCGCCTCCGCCACTCGTCGCCGCCCGTCCGGTCAAGCTCGCCATGCTCGGCAGCCCCAGTCCCAGCCCCAGGCCTTTGCCGGGCTGCATCCACATCCAGCCCCCGGCGCCGGCCGCCATCACCGTCAGCCCAACAGCGATCGTCCGCCGCCCGGGCCGCGGCAGCGCGCCCAGCATCGCGCCGATCCTGTCGCGCTTCTCCGCCAATCCGGTCCCGCGCTTGGCCGCGAGCATCGCGATCAGCCCCGCGAGGCCGAGCGCCACCAGCGCGACCACCGCCGCCAGCTTGGCCTCGCCATCCACTCCATGCCCCCAATACCGCGCGCCGGCCCAGAACCCCGCGAGCGCCGCCACCGCAAGGACGCCCTTGCGCAGCGTCTCGTGCCGCTCGATCGAAAATGCCACCGCCGGTCTCGCGATCCGCGCCGCCGCATCGCTGACGCCGCGCGCCGCCGAACCCGCCGCCTCGCCACCGTGCACGAGGTGCTCGCCGAGCCAGCCGGCCCCGCCGCGCGCCTTGTCGCCGAGCGACCGTCCAGCCTCTGCGATGCCAGCCTTCGCCGCGCGTCCAACTTTGTCGGCGCCGACCGCGCCCGCGCGAACGCCGCGCTCGCCGGCTTCCATGACCTTGTTGATCGCGGCCTCGCGGATCTCCTCGATATGCTGGCGGCGTTTCTCCCGCCGCACCAGGATCGTCGTGCGCACATATTCGCGCCACTCGAACCCTTCGTTCCGCTTTCGCCACCCGAACATCGCGTTCCTCCGCTCGTGCCGTTCGACCGGCCCGCCGCCTCGCCGCGGATTGTGACCGCGCCGCGACTCGATTGTTGAAGCGTTGCGTCCGAATGATGGCAACCCTTGGACCTCTGCCCAATCCTGCGGCAATGCTCCACTGCCTGATCTCCTCGCCTTGAAATCGAAGCTGTTTCAACGCCCGCTGCGCCGTGTCGCGATGGACGCGAACGGAACATCGCGTTAAGGTGAGACGGAACCTGAAGTCGTTGTGCTCAACCCACGGAGATGCCGAGATGCCCGCGCCGCGCTCGATGACCGCTGCACGCCGTTCGTTCGCCGCCGCAGCCGTTCTCGTCGTGACTGGCGCGTTTTCGCCGCCGGCCGCCAGCTTTTTCGACGAGCCGGCGCCGAAGATCGATTGCTCCAAAAAAGAGAACCGCTCCAAGCCGCAATGCAAGAAGAGCCAGCTCGGCCCGCAGCTCGAGCCCAAGATCGCGCCCGCCCCCGTGATCGCCAGCCGGTCGCCGGGCGAAGAAGTGTTCTTCGCCGCCTACGGTCTCGCCCGCGCCGGACAATACGCCGCCGCCCTCGACATTCTGAAGGTGGCCGACCAATCCGACCCACGCGTGCTGAACTATCGAGGCTTCGCCACCCGCAAGCTCGGCGACGTCGACGGCGCGCTTCCATTCTATCGTCGCGCTCTCGACATCAATCCGGATTATGCTTTGGCGCGGGCCTATATGGGTGAGGCGTACCTGCAAAAAGGGCTGACCGTCGAGGCGCGCGGTCAGCTCGCCGAAATCGAGCGCCGCTGTGGTCGCATCTGTGCCGAATACGTCGATCTCGCCATGCAGATCGACGCCCACGACAAGGCGACACGCGGCGGCTGACCGGCATGTCCGAAACTGCGCGACGCCGGCCGACAACTTGAGATCACACCTATCGAGATCACGGAGAACTGGCAGTGATACGACTCTACCGGACGGGACGATGGCTTGACGCGACGACGGCCCGGTGGCCGGCCCTGTTCCGGCCTGCCGCACTCGCCGTTGTCAGCGGCCTCGCCTTCTCCGCACCGGCCTCTTTCGCCAAGGACGTCGGACCGGCCGATGCCCGTTGCGACGGGTTCGCCAAGACAAGCGCCGAATGGATGCATTGCGCGAACCAGGCCGCGGCTCAGCCGGCCGCCGCCGACAGCGAGCGCTTCTACGCCGGCTACTGGCTCGCCAAGACCGGGTCCTACCGCGCTGCCCTCGGCCAGTTGCAGGCGATCGCCCGCCCTGACGTCCGAACGCTGACCTACATCGGCTTCGCCTACCGCAAGCTGGGCGACCTCGATGCCGCCTTCGCCCACTACGGACGCGCGCTCGCCGCGGACCCGAATTTCACCGTTGCGCGCGCCTACCTCGGCGAAGCCCATCTCACGCTCGGCCGCCGAGACCGCGCTGGTGCGGAACTCGCCGAAATCGAGACCCGTTGCGGCCAGCACTGCGCCGAATACGCCGACCTCGCCGGCCATATCGCCACCTTCGACCAGAACGCCGCTGCGCAGAAAAGCCGTGGCTGATCATCGACTTCGGCCGCATTCAGACCGTCCGCAGCCGCACTTTAAACTCTAAACTCACCAACCCGGTGCATTGTCACCCCGCGCGTGGCACCAAGGGTTCCGGATACCAAAGGGGTAGGATTGATCGTCATGTTTCGTATCGTCGGCAGCGTACCTGCAACACTCGCCCTTGTTCTCGCCCTGCAATCGGCACCCGCCTCGGCCCAGATCTTTGGCGCGGCCGCCGAACCGGCCCAGCCGCCCGCACCGGCGGTGGCCGCCAAACCGGCCGAGTCGCCGCTTGCCTACCCGATCCGTCTGCGCATCAGCGACGTCGTTGCCGCCGCCGCGACCGAACGCGACAAGGACATTTCCGACCAGCTCTTCGACTTCTATACCGCGCGCGGCTTCGAGCCGATTTGGCTCGACGGCAAAGGCTTGAATGCCCGCGCCATGGCCGTTGTCGCTGAAATCGGACGCGCCAAGGAGTGGGGTCTCGATCCGTCGGCCTTCGTGCTGCCCGCGACGCAAAGCGCAGGCGCCGACGCCGGCGCGCTCACCAATGCCGAAGTGCAGATTTCCCTCGCCGTCGGCCTCTACGCCAGCCATGCGCGTGGCGGCCGGGTCGACCCGAGCCAGCTCTCGAAATGGCTCGATCAGAAGCCGAAGCCGATCGATCTGGCTAAGCTGCTGGGTGTCGTGATGACGACGGCGGATGCCGGCGCGGCCCTGCGCGACCTGCACCCAAAGCATCCCGGATTCCAGAATCTGCGCACGGCGTTGCTGAAGAAGATTTCGCCGTCGGCGCCGACCGAGCCGGCCATCGAGACCTTGCCGCCGGGCCCCCGCATCGAGCCCGGCCAGCGCCATCCCGACATCGCCATCGTCCGCCGCCGTCTCGGCATCATCGGCACCGCCCACGAGGAAACGCTTTACGACGACCGCGTCGTCGCCGCGGTTCGCTCCTACATGAAGCTCGGCCGCCGCAACCTGCGCCCGGTGATCGACGAGCGCGTGCGCACCGCTTTGAACAATCCGCCTGAGCTCGTCGCCAAGAAGGCCGACAGCATCGACGCCAAGAAGATCGTCGTCAACATGGAGCGCTGGCGCTGGCTGCCCGACGAGATCGGCGACTTGCACATCTGGAACAGCCTGACCGAATTCGAGACCAAGGTCGTGAAGTCGGGCGAGGTCCTGCACCAGGAGCGCATCATCGTCGGCAAGCCCGACACCCAAACTCCCGTGTTCTCTCACAAGTTGGCTTACCTCGTGTTCCAGCCCGAGTGGGGCGTGCCGAACTCGATCAAGGTCAAGCAGTTGCTGCCCGCCCTTCAGGACGGCAACTACGACATCCTCGATGAGCGCGGCATGAAGATTCTCATCAACGGCCGCGAGAAGGACCCCGGCGATTACAACTGGGAAAAGACCGACATCCGCTATGTGCCCGTGTACCAGTTGCCCGGCTCGTCCAATCCGCTCGGGCAGGTCAAGTTCATGTTCCCGAACAAGCATGACGTCTACATGCACGACACGCCGCAAAAGTCGTTGTTCAACGACAGCAAGCGCACCTACAGCCACGGCTGCATCCGCGTGCGCAATCCGCGCAAGCTGGCTGAGCTGATCATGAACCTCGACCAGGGCTGGGGCGTGAGCGAAGTCGCGGCGGTACTGAATCCCCGCGCCAAGCCGTCCAACCGGGTCGAGTTGCGTGAGGCCATTCAGGTCCACAACACTTACTTCACCGTGATGGCCGACGCCGAAGGCACCGTCCGCTCCGTCCCCGACATCTACAATCACGACAAGCGCATTTCCGACGCGCTCGATGGCGTTCCGGTCGAGGTCATCGCCAAGCGCGATCCGGCGCGCGTGCTCGAGCAGGAACTCGAGGAGATCGCGCCGACGAAGCAGTCAGACGGCAGCACGATCACGATGAAGTCGAAGCGCGAACGGCAGATCGCCGCCGCGCGCCGCCGCTCTGACGATGACGAGCTGTACGAGAGCCCGCGGAACAAATACCAGGGCTACAGCGCACTCGGCTACCCGTCGCAGGGCTATTACGCGCCGCCGAAGCCCGTCTATTACCCGCCCGTGAAAAAGGGCAACAACTTCCGCGCCCCGATGTCTCTCTACGACGTCGTCAACACCTACGGCCGCTGACGCGCGTCGCCGTCCTGGGCTGCGTTGCCTCATCCTCGGGTCATACCCGCGGCTGTCCGCTTCAGCGGTAAATCGGATGATCGAAAATCTCGCGTTCGCCCGCACTTCTCGCGTGGCGACGGGCTACGGAAAGACCGCTCTCCGCAGCCGTCATCCTCGCGGAGGCGGGGATGACGATCGTTGCTGTATGATCCTGACAGGCAGCGGATAGCCGTAAGCCAAGCCCTCGGCTGTCCGGTTCTGCAATGAGCCGAACCGCCCATGCCATCGGACCCGCCTTCAATACTTGCCCTAGCGGTCGGTACTGACGGGTTCCCTCTTCCCCAGGGGAGAGGGTCACCCAGGGGAGAGGGTCAGGGTGAGGGGACTGGCTTCGATTGCGAAATAATCGCCAGCCATGGGCCAAGCCCTACGATGACAATCTTGGTTCGCGTCTTGGACACGCACCTGCGACCCCGAAGCGGTGTCGTGTGTTGGCTGTCGCGTCCTTGCCGCCCTGACGCAAAAAAGCCGGCAGATCGATGATCCGCCGGCCTTTCGTCTCGAGTCCAATTCAGCAGGTGTTGGCTCAGCGCACCGTGGTCGGCTTGCGCGGCTGGCTGTCTTGCTGCCCGGGTCCGCCCGGCATCCCGTTCATCATCGACGAGAGCGCGTCGGCCCACTGCTTCTGCCAAAGTTGCGTCGCTTCCATCCAGAACTGGAACGGCGCCATCGGGTTGGTGCCGAAGCCGAACTTGGACATGTCCATTTGCGGCATGCCCGGGAACATGCCGAAGTTCTGGCCGAAGCCGGGCATCTGGCCGAACCCCTGACCGAACTGAGCGAACGGGTTCGCCATTCCGCCGGTCACACCACTCTGTCCCGGCGTCATGCCTGGGATGCCGTTGCCGAACGTGAACTTGCCCGGCGTTTTCATCTGCTCGGTCCAGGCGTCCATGACCTGGTCCATCATCTGCATCTGCATCTTCGTCATCTGCTGCATGTTCGAGCGCGTGGTGTCGACCAGGGCATCCGGCCAGCCGGCGGCCTTGGCGGCCGCGCCCATCTTGTCGAACACCTTCGACGTATGCCGCTCCGCGACAGCCGACATGTCGTCGCGCCACTCCGACATCGCCTCGAACGCGGCGTTCATCGCCTTCTTCGTATCACCGTCGAGCAGGCCATTGCTGTAGCCGCCGCGCGTGCCGAAACGGTCATCCTGTGGTGCGGATCCGGGTTTTGCGATCATGATGTTAACTCCTGTGACAACGATCCGGGGGGATGTTGAAGTGACCTCTGCGTGATCTGCGAGAGTGTCTTGGACGATAGCTGGGACGATAACCGGGCCACGAGGGTCGAAACCGCCCGGTCGGACCCTACTCTCGCTTTCCGCATCGCACAATGTTGACCTCTACGTTAGCTGCAACGCCGAAAACCGCATTGACGTTCCTCAAGTCCCGGCAAATATCCGGCTTTCTCGTTTGGATCACCGCCGCGCCGCGCGGTCGCGGCGGCGCAATCGCCTCTTTTGCGCGTGCGAAGCGGGTGCTAGTGAAGCGCGCATGACAGATACCTCCCTGATCCGCAATTTCTCGATCATCGCCCACATCGACCACGGCAAGTCGACCTTGTCCGACCGGCTCATTCAGCTGTGCGGCAACGTCTCCGACCGCGAGATGAAGGCGCAGATCCTCGACAGCATGGACATCGAGCGCGAGCGCGGCATCACCATCAAGGCACAGACCGTGCGCCTCGACTACCGCTACAAGGACGGCCAGATTTATCAGTTGAATCTGATGGATACGCCCGGCCACGTCGACTTCGCCTACGAGGTGTCGCGCTCGCTCGCGGCCTGCGAAGGTGCCGTTCTCGTCGTCGACGCCAGCCAGGGCGTCGAAGCGCAGACGCTCGCCAACGTCTATCAGGCGCTCGATAACGACCTGACCATCCTGCCGGTGCTGAACAAGATCGACCTGCCCGCCGCCGACGCCGATCGCGTGAAGGCGCAGATCGAGGACGTCATCGGCCTCGATGCGTCCGACGCCGTCGGCGTCTCCGCTAAAACCGGCCTCAACGTCGCCGCCGTCCTCGAAGCCATCGTCGAGCGCCTGCCTCCGCCCAAGGGCGACCCCACCAAGCCCTTGAAGGCGATGCTCATCGACAGCTGGTACGACGCCTATCTCGGCGTCGTCGTGCTCGTCCGCGTGATCGACGGCGTCATGAAAAAGGGCCAGAAGATCAAAATGATGAATGCCGGCGCCAGTTATCAGATCGAGCGCGTCGGCATCTTCCGCCCGAAGCAGGAGATGCTCGATCAGCTCGGCCCCGGCGAGGTCGGCTTCTTGACCGCCGCCATCAAGGAAGTGGCCGACACCCGCGTCGGCGACACCATCACGGACGAGAAAAACCCCACCGCCGAAGCGCTGCCGGGCTTCAAGCCCGCCCAACCCGTCGTGTTCTGCGGCCTGTTCCCGGTCGACGCCGCCGACTTCGAAGACCTGCGCGAGGCGATGGGCCGCCTTCGCCTCAACGACGCGTCGTTCTCGTTCGAAACCGAGAGCAGCGCCGCCCTCGGCTTCGGCTTCCGCTGCGGCTTCCTCGGGCTCCTGCATCTCGAGATCATCACCGAGCGGCTCGAGCGCGAGTTCAACCTCGACCTCATCACCACCGCGCCGTCCGTCGTCTACCACCTGCACATGACCGACGGCACGATCACCGACATGCACAACCCGGCCGACATGCCGGAGCAGATGCGCATCGACCACATCCAGGAGCCGTGGATCGATGCCACGATCCTCGTCCCCGACGACTACCTCGGCGCCGTCCTCAAGCTCTGCCAGGACCGTCGCGGCCGCCAGAAGAACCTGACCTACGTCGGCACCCGCGCCATGCTCGAATACGAGCTGCCGCTCAACGAGGTCGTGTTCGACTTCTACGACCGCCTGAAAAGCGTCAGCCGCGGTTACGCGTCGTTCGACTACCACATCAAGGGCTATGAGGAGGGCGACCTCGTCAAGCTCACGATCCTCGTCAACGCCGAGCCGGTCGACGCGCTCTCGATCGTCGTCCATCGCACGCGCGCCGAGAGCCGTGGCCGCTCGATGGTCGAGAAACTGAAGGACCTGATCAAGCCGCACTTGTTCCAGATCCCGATCCAGGCGGCCATCGGCGCCAAGGTCATCGCGCGCGAAACCATCAAGGCCATGCGCAAGGACGTCATCGCCAAGTGTTACGGCGGCGATATCTCGCGCAAAAGAAAGCTCCTCGACAAACAGAAGGCCGGCAAAAAGAAGATGCGCGAATTCGGCCGCGTCGAAATCCCCCAGGAAGCCTTCATCGCCGCCCTTAAGATGGACGAGAATTGAGGCGGCGGCGCATCCCGCCCCTCGTCAGCCGTTGCCTCGTGCCGAGAATTTAACGCGCTATACTCCCCACCGGACGAGGCAAGAGAGGAGCGCTCCATGGCCGCCTGCGACCGCACAGTCCGTGCATTGTCCCGGCCCCTACGCGGGATCGCGATCGCCGCCGCCGCCATGCTGCTGCTCGTCCCCGTCTCGTACGCCGAAACGCTCGTTTTCCATGCATCGCAGTCGGGCCACCAGACGCTCGACGCCGGCGAAGGCGGCGGTAATCCGTTTGCAAGCGCGCTGATCGAGCTTCTGGCGCGGCCTTCGTTGACGTTGGCCCAGCTTCCCGCCGCGTTGCGCGATCTGACCGCTGCGAAAAGCAGAAACTTCCAAACCCCCGATGTCCCAGCCGCGCGCCCTGGGCAGACCTATCCGCTCGTTCCGCCCACGGCCGGCGAACGCCGCGTCGCTCTCGTTGTCGTCGTGTCCGACTACACCGTCTCCGGCGCGCAATCCCTCCCCGGCGCGCGTCATGACGCCGAGCGTGTCGCGGCGGCATTGAAACGGTCCGGCTTTGATGCGGAGGTGGCCGTCGATCTTGGTTTGCAATCCATGCGCGACACCCTCGCGGAGTTCGCGCGCCGCAGCCGCGCCGCCGACGCCGCCGTGATCTACACGACCGGTCATGGTGTCGAGTTCGATAGCGCGGTGTACGTGCTGCCGGGCAATTATCCGATCGCGCAACGCAGCGCAGCCATCCGCACCCACGCCCTGCCCTTGACCGAGATTGCCCGCGCCCCGGCTGCGAAAAAGATCAATCTCGTCTTCTACGGCGGCTGCCGCGACAACCCCTTCGCCGAGTGATCCCGTTTGTCATCCCGGGGCTCGTCCCCGGGATCCAGGCCTCCCTGCACGCCGCCGCCCGCGGCTCCCCACATCCTTTCTCAGCGCCGTCTGATAGCTCCCGAATTGCTTCGTCACCGGGCGATTGAATGTCCCGCGCGAACCGTCCGCCCCATCCCCTCGCTCGGGAATGTCCAATGTGGCGATCGAGTACTCCGGCAGAGACGCCAGCTGTTCGATTTCGCTGTTCCACGCCGCCAAAACACGGGGCCGCTCTATGCGACCTCGCGCACGTGCGCGATCTCACGCGGTCGGACTGGACGGATTGCATCGGCCGGCAATGTCGCAATTGCGACAGTCGTGCCGCTCACGGTCAAAAACTCCACGGTGTAGCCCTGCCCCGCCTGATGCACGGACACGACTGTGCCGACATCCCCAGGCTGCAACCTGTGCTCGGGAAGCTCCGTGGTCAGCGCAACCCGATCAAGTTCCTTGATCATGTGGCTTTCTCCTCCGACGAGGGGACGACGGTGACGAGGCGTGGCGCAATGGTGCCTCTCTCGACGAACCAGACTATCAGAACATAGGGGTTGCGGCCATCCGGCGAGCGGATGCGGCCGTTGACTTCGTAAATCTGGCCGTACGCGGTATCGCGGACCCCGGTCACGTCATTGCGGCGGACATGATCGACGATGGCATTCCGCAAACCTGACGGGTCGCTGATCGAAAAACCGAAGCTCTCGAAAAATGCAGATTTCGCCGCGCCATCGGGATGGGTGCGGGACAGGAGATACGACGTTATTTTCCGATCATCGATCTGGGCCGTCTCGTACTCCGGCAAAAGGGCCATCGGTTTGGCAGCTCCGACATCGTCACGTCCAAGACGATGAGTGTACATCGTGATGGTCCGCGGTGTCACGGTGCTGCCCCCTACTCCGCCGCCTCCACCCCCGCCGCGCCCGTCACCGTCCCCGCCCGCCGCGCGTGCCATGTCGGCGCCGCGCCGTGTGCCTTTTCAGAACCCGAAGGCGCACCCCGCGCCGGGTGCGTGTCGGCACCCGAAGGCGCAACTAAAGACCTTGCCGGGTGCGTGTCGGCACCTGAAGGCGCAACTAAAGACCCTCCCGGGTGCGTGTCGGCACCTGAAGGCGCACTAAAAACCCCAACAGGCTGATAGATCCGCGTCACCGCCGGCAGATGCCCGCGTTCCAGCGCCGCAACCGTCGCCGCGTCCACGATCTCGAAAGCGTCGAACCCCGCCCGCAGCATCAGCGGGATCTGGTCCAGCAGCACGTCGCCCACGGCGCGAAGTTCGCCGGTGTAGCGCGAGGCCTCGCGCAGTTGCCGCGCCGTCGAATAGGCGCGGCCGTCGGTGAACTTCGGAAACACCAGTGCGATCACCGCCAGCCGCGCAACGCCTTCGCGCGGGTCGAGCGCTTCTCCCGGTTGCAGTATGAGGCCGTGGCGCACCTTGCGCTGCGACAGCGCCTCGCGCTCGTGCCGCCAGCGGGCGAGTGACAGCAGTGGCCGCCCGCCGAGCGGCAACGGCTCGTCGTCGGCGACGACCCGCCAGCCATCGGCAACGAACTGATTGTGAGTCCAAAGCCGCGCGGCAACTTGGGCCGGGGCGAGCGGCTTCAGCAGGGGGGTGGGCTCAGCCATCGACAGTCTCCTCGAGGTCGTCGGTCGCATTGGTCTTGCCGTCGGCGCCATAGAGCGCATCGCGGAACGGCGCTTTGCCGAGGCGGCGATAGGCGGCGAGGAATGTCTCGCCGTCGTCGAGGCGCTTCGACAGATAGGTCTCGACGATCGTTTCGATCGCTCCCGGCACGTCGCCGGCTGTGAAGCTCGGGCCGATGATTTCCCCGATCTCGGCATCGTCCTTCGGGCTGCCGCCAAGCGACACCTGATAGTGCTCGGTGCCCTTCTTATCGACGCCGAGGATGCCGATGTTGCCTGCGTGATGATGCCCGCAGGCATTGATGCAGCCCGAGATGTTGAGCCGCAGCGGGCCGATCGCTTCGGCCCTCGCGGGAGCGGCGAACCGCTTGGCGATCTCTTGCGCGATGCCGATCGAGCGGGCGTTGGCGAGGTTGCAGTAGTCGAGACCCGGGCAGGCGATGATGTCGGTGACGAGTTCGATGTTGGCGGTGGCGAGTCCCGCGGCGACGAGGCCATCGTAGACCGCGCCGAGGTCGCGGACCGCCACGTTCGGCAGCGCGAGGCTCTGCTGGTAGGTGGCGCGGATCTCGCTGTGGCCATGCAGGTCGGCGAGTGCCGCCACGGTCTCCATCTGCTCCGCCGTTGCATCGCCCGGCACCTGCCCCGGTTCCTTGAGCGAGATGTTGACGATCGCGTGTCCGGTGACGCGGTGCGGCAGCACGTTCAGCCGCACCCAGCGGTCGAAGGCCGGGTCGGCGCGGCGGCGTGCGTTGATCTCTGCGTCCGACGCGGACGCGGGCGTCAACAGCGGTGTTGAGAAATTCGCGGCGATGCGCGCGAACTCGCCCTCCGGCAGATCGAGAGAGGTGCGGTCGAGCCGCGCCCATTCCGCATCGACCTCTTCCCGGAACCGGTCGATGCCGAGCGCATTGACCAGGATCTTGATCCGCGCCTTGTAGATGTTGTCGCGGCGACCATGCTGATTGTACACCGCCATGATCGCCGTCAGATACGACAGCAGGTGCTCTTTCGGCACGAACGCGGCAATCTCCTGGGCGACATAGGGTGTGCGGCCCTGGCCGCCGCCAACGAAGATGCGGAAGCCGGTGCGGCCCTTCTGTCCGCGCACGATCTTCAGCCCGACGTCGTGGAACAGGATTGCGGCGCGGTCTTCGAGCGCGCCCGTGATGGCGAACTTGAACTTGCGCGGCAGGAAGCTGAACTCGGGGTGGATCGTCGACCACTGCCGCAGCACCTCCGCCCAGATGCGCGGATCCTCGATCTCGTCGATGGCGACGCCGGCATAGGGGTCGGCGGTGACGTTGCGGATGCAGTTGCCGCTGGTCTGGATCGCGTGCATTCCGGCTTTGGCGAGCGCATCGAGAATATCCGGCGTGTCCTCGAGCCGGACCCAGTTCAGCTGCAGGTTCTGGCGTGTGGTGAAATGCCCGAGGCCCCGGTCCCACCGGCGCGACACGTAGGCGAGCGCGCGCAACTGATCGGCCGACAGCACACCATAAGGGATGGCGACACGCAGCATGTAGCCGTGCAGTTGCAGGTAGAGACCATTCTGCAGGCGCAGCGGGCGGAACTGCTCTTCTGTCAGTTGGCCGCCGAGCCGGCGCGAGACCTGATCGCGGAACTGGTGCGCGCGCTCGGTGACGAAGGCATGATCGAAGCCGTCATAGCGATACATGGCTGGGCTCCTCAGATTGACGGTGCGTGCGCGGCGCGGATCGTCTCGCGCGCCGAGAGCGGGACCGGCAGGCCATCGACGACGCGGACCGGCATCGCATAGACGGAGACCACCTCCGTGCGTGCGACGGCCGAGCGGGCCACGGCTTCGAGGTCCTTCAGCTCCCCGGCGGTGCTGACGACGGCGGCGCGCTCGAGGCTGCCGACCCAGCGGCCATTTCCGGCCAGGTAGACGACGAAGCCGGAGCGGAGGTTGTTGGCGGTGACGACGTTCGGCATGGCGGGTCTCTTTTCGATGTGTGGTTCAGATGGCGGCGCGCGCGGCGCATCCGGCCTGTCTTGATGTCGGCTTGGGGTCAGCGCCCGGTTCGCATTCGGGCATCGAGACTGTCGGGCTGGATTTCGAGTTCGAGCCCGTCGAGGTCGGTGGTCATCATGATCTGGCACGACAGCCGCGAGCGCTCGTCCGCGTCGGGGATCTCGTCGAGTTTGGCGAGTTCCTCATCGGAGGGCGGCGGCAGCGATCCGCTCCAGTCCTCCGGAATGCGCACGTGGCACGTCGCGCAGACGCCCGCGCCGCCGCACTCCGCGATCATCGGCAAGCCAGAGGCGCGGATCAGCTCCATGACGCGGTAGCCCGCGGCGGCCTCCGGTTGATATTGGCGGCCGTCGGCCAGGCGCACGTTGAGTGTCAGCAGCGTTTCGCCGTCGGTTTCGTTCGCGGGGATAAGTGAACTTGCATCGAGCATCGCGGTTCTCCTGGCGTGCGATGCAAAATACAGAAAAAGCGTCTCATAAAAAGGACTCTTGAACAATAAACTAGAAAATCATTTCACATAGACGAGTTTTGAGATAATTTTTTGCATATCAAGCGCCAGCGAGAACGAATTGCCCGATGCTGCCGCCGGCGCGTAGGGTGCACCGGGCGTGCGCGCGATCCGCCACTCGTTCATGTTGACGAGGATGAACATGGTCAAACCGGGCTTCATGTCGTTTATGGACATGACACGATGAACGGACGTCAGCCGTTGCCGGGGACTTCTGCGCCGTAGATGCGGGCGATGCTGCGCGGCGGAACGCGAAGAAAATACATGAGCAAACACATCTGGTTACGCACGACGCGGTTGGCGTAGCCGTCGCGCCGGTAGCGCAGCGCGCTGGTCACCGCGCGTGTCCGCAGCAGGATCATGCGCCGCCGTCGCAGCCGTCGCACGATATCGACATCCTCCATCAGCGGCAGCGTCCGGTATCCGCCTATTTCCGCGTAAAGTTGCTTTGAAATCAATAGCCCCTGGTCGCCGTACGGCAACCTGAACAGAGTACTGCGCAGGCTCACGAACGCCTCCACAATTCGTGGCGCAACCCCGGTATCGTCGAGCGCGAATCCGAATGCGGCGGCTGCCGGCTCGCGCTTTCCGGCATCGACTCTCTCAATGAATACAGAGGCTTCTCGCTCCCATCCGGGTTCCAAGACGGTGTCCGCATGCAGGAACAACAGCCACGGAAACTTCGCCCGCGCCGCCCCCACACCCAGTTGTCCCCCCCGCCCCGCCGCCGCCGTGACGATCTCCACCCCCGCCTGATCCGCGATATCCAACGTCCGGTCCGCGGACCCGCCATCGACCACGATAACTTCCCGAACAAGACCCTCGACGACAGCCGGCACGAGCGCGGCCAGCGTAGCTGCGAGCCCCCCTTCAGCATTCAGCGTTGGTATAACGACGGTGATCATGCCGCTTTCTCGCACGGTCCCGCCCATTCCAACAAGTCATCAGGTCGGCAATTTTGTTCTTGTTATGTTCGGATCATTCCCCTAGTGTTTATCGGCAATCAGCGCCGGGGAGAACCGCCGTGGCCGGAGCAATCGCCGCTATCGTCGAAGCCAAAGGCCAGACTGTCGGTGCCGATCTCAGGCGCGGCCGCGGGGCATGCTCGAATGTCTCCGGGCGGTTCGAAAGCGAACGGCGTCAATCCTTCGACGACGGATGGACGGAGCCGGAAGACCCCGCGCCGCTGCGGACCGAAGTCCGCAATGAGCCCGCGCGCTCGATCATCACGCGCAACGACAGCCCCGACATTTCGTTCGAACAGTCGATCAATCCGTATCGTGGTTGCGAGCACGGATGCATTTATTGCTACGCCCGGCCATCGCACGCCTATCTCGGGCATTCGTCCGGCCTCGATTTCGAGACGAAATTGTACGCAAAAGAGAATGCGGCCGTGCTGCTCGAAGCTGAGTTGGCCAACCCGCGCTACGAGCCGCGCACGATTGCGCTTGGATCGAACACCGATCCTTATCAACCTATCGAGCGCGAGAAGCGCATCACCCGGCAGATTCTCGAAGTCCTCGCAGCCGCGCGGCATCCCGTCGGCATCGTCACAAAGTCGGCACTCGTCACCCGCGATATCGACATCCTGGCGCCCATGGCGAAGGCGGGGTTGGTCAAGGTAGCGATATCCATCACAACGCTCGATCGCCAGCTTGCTCGCGCAATGGAGCCGCGCGCCACGACACCAGCCAAGCGCCTCGAAGCGATGCGGCAACTGGCCGACGCCGGAATACCTGTCGCGGCTATGGTCGCGCCGATCGTTCCGGCACTGAACGACCACGAGATCGAAGGTATTCTGAGCGCAGTCAAAGCGGCTGGCGCAACGGAGGCCGGATATGTACTTTTGAGATTGCCTCTGGAGATCAAGGATCTCTTCCGCGAATGGCTCGCTACGGCGTACCCTGGACGCGCCGACCGGGTCATCAGCCTGATGCAGTCGATGCACGGCGGTCGCGACTACTCCGCCGAATTCGGCACGAGGCAGCGTGGCAGCGGGCCCTATGCGCAGCAAATCGCGACCCGGTTTCGATTGGCGCTGAGCCGGCACGGGTTGAACGAACGCCGCATGCCCCTCACGCCGGAACTTTTCAAGCGGCCGGTGCCGGTCGGTGGCCAACTGCCTCTGTTCTGAGACTCCGTTCTGAGGGCGGTCTTGACGGCGGTGGGCTTTGCCGAGATCCGTCTATGATCTGGCGCTGGAAGTCGACTGCGGCTAACACTCGCTGACGTCCCGTGCGCCTCAAAAATCGGAGTAATGTGATGAACGATGGCGGTAACCCGGATAGCAGTGCGCGGCGGCAATCGGAGCCGATCATCGTCGGCGGAACGCCGGGTGGAATCGGATCGGGCGCTGCGCGGTCGGCGGGCGTGATCGTCGGCGGCGGCGCACCCGTCGTCGTGCAATCGATGACCAACACGGACACCGCAGATGTCGCTTCGACGGTTCGCCAGGTGGCGGATCTCGCGCGTGCCGGATCCGAACTCGTCCGCATCACCGTCGATCGCGACGAGGCTGCTGCCGCAGTGCCTCACATCCGCGACCGCCTGCGTGCGCAGGGTATCGACGTGCCTCTTGTCGGTGATTTTCACTACATCGGTCACAAGCTGCTCGCCGAGCATCCTGCCTGCGCCGAAGCTCTCGACAAGTATCGAATCAATCCGGGCAATGTCGGCTTCAAGGAAAAGAAGGACCGGCAGTTCTCGGCGATCATCGAGATCGCCGCGCGGTATGGGAAGGCGGTTCGGATCGGCGTGAACTGGGGCTCGCTCGATCAGACGCTGTTGACACGATTGATGGACGAAAACGCGAAGCTGCCCGCACCTCGAAATGCGCGCGCGGTGATGCATGAAGCCATCGTCCAATCGGCTTTGATGTCGGCGGCACGCGCCGAAGAGCTGGGACTTGGTGCCAATCGCATCGTCGTGTCGGCGAAAGTGTCGGCGGTGCAGGATCTCGTCGCGGTCAACAAGCTGCTGGCTAGCCGCTGCCGGTACGCGCTGCATCTTGGTCTGACCGAGGCGGGCATGGGCTCGAAGGGCATCGTCGCGTCGTCCGCTGCGATGGGCATTCTATTGCAGCAGGGGATCGGCGACACGATCAGGTTCTCGCTCACGCCCGAGCCGGGAGGCGATCGCTCGCTCGAGGTCCGCGCTGCGCAAGAGCTACTGCAGACGATGGGGCTGCGCACGTTTATGCCCGTCGTTGCTGCGTGCCCAGGGTGTGGACGCACGACATCGACAGTGTTCCAGGAACTGGCGCGCGACATCGAGACGATGATCCGCACTGAAATGCCGACTTGGAAGGGGCGATATCCCGGCGTTGAAACTTTGAACCTTGCGGTCATGGGCTGCATAGTCAACGGCCCTGGCGAATCCAAACATGCCGACCTCGGCATTTCGCTGCCGGGCACTGGCGAGCATCCGGCCGCGCCGGTGTTCATCGACGGCGCGAAAGCCATGACGCTGCGTGGCGGAAACATCGCGGGCGAGTTCAAGGCGATCGTCGAAGAATATATCGAGCGCCGGTTCGGCTCTGGGGCGGCCACATACCGTCGCGGTGCAATCACCGCGCGCACGCCGGAAACGGTAGCCGAATAATATGGCCGTCTGGCCTTGATTCCTTAGGCTCTCAAGGTCACAGTCTCAGAGCTTTTGCTTCAACTCGTCCTTCGCGCAATGAAGCGCGCCGCTTCCACCAGCGTATCCGCGCGCGTCCCGAACGGCGTCAACCGCGCAATCGCGTCCGCTTCCACGGCTGCGAGCCGGGCACGGGCCGCGTCGATGCCCATCAAAGACACCAGCGTCGCCTTGCCGGCGGCGGCATCCTTGCCGACGGCTTTGCCGACGGTCGCCGCATCGCCCTCCGCATCGAGCAGATCGTCGGCGATCTGAAAAGCGACGCCGATCGCTTCGCCATACCGCCGAATGGAGTCTCTATCGGCAGCCGACGCGCCGCTCAGGATTGCGCCCGCCTCGCACGAGACGCGCAGCAACGCGCCGGTCTTCATCGCTTGAAGCTTACGAATGTGATCGAGCGTTGGGGCGGGCGGCTGGCCGAGCTTGTCGGCCTCGAGATCGACGACCTGCCCGCCGACCATGCCCGCCGCGCCCGACGCTTGAGCGACCGCGAGAATGAGTGCGGCGCGCACGGCCGGGTCGTGATGCGTGGAAGGGCGGGCGAGGATGTCGAAAGCAAGTGTGAGGAGAGCATCGCCAGCGAGGATCGCCGTCCACTCGTCGAAAGCGGTCCAAACGGTCGGCCGGCCACGCCGAAGTGTATCGTTGTCCATCGACGGCAAGTCGTCGTGAACCAGCGAGTAGCAATGCACGCATTCGATGGCGGCGGCGGTGTCCAGGGCCGATTCCGCCGGAACGCCGAATAGACGTGCTGTTTCGACGACCAGGAACGGACGGATCCGCTTGCCGCCGCCGAGTACGGCATGCCGCATTGCCGCGCCAAGGCGGCCGGGTACGTCCGGCCCCATTCCTCTGCCGACGAGCGTCCCCAGATGCGCCTCGACGGCCGCCGCGGTTTCTTCAAGCCTTTGCGTGAACGACATCCTGCCCCTACGTTAGTCTGCCGGATCTTGCCATTGTTCCGGGTTGCGCCGGGGATCACATGTCCCACATGTCTCACTCGATGCTGGCCCCTGTCGCAATTGTATGGCACGCAGCGCGGCGAGTTGGCACTGGGAGTATCGAAGGATAAAGCATGGACGAGTTCGATGCGTCCACGGCACCGACGGAAGGGCGCGAGGCGACGGGCGGACGCGGGTCGCCAACGAGCCCCGTGAAGCCGGCTCGTTCAATTGCGGTCGGTTCTGATGCCGGTTTGATGTTGCCCGGTCTAGCCGCACAAGACGTCGCCATTGCAGACGTTTCCGATCCGAGCAGCATGATCCGGCCGATCCTCGCCGTCACCATTTCCCCTCCGTCCGAATATCCCGACCGCGCAGCGCCCTCTGCCGAACCGCCACGGTTATCGGCCTTGTCTCAGATTTCGGTGTCGCCGCCGTCGCCTCCGCAGCAGGCAGCGCCGGCAGCGATGCCGCGTCTCGTGCTAGGTGCTCCATCGATTGCACGGCCAAAGGCCGGCTTCGATGCGTCTCTCCTTCGTCCGCGGATCTGGGCCTGGGCCAAGCGCTTGGCGCTCTACGGCGCGATCGCGTTTGCGGGATGGTTTGTCGCCGTGATGGCGTCGATCGTGCTGTTCCGCTACGTCAATCCGCCATTCTCGAATCTCATGCTGCTGCAACGCATGTCGGGTGAAGTGCTGGTACAGAAGTGGCTGCCGATCGAGCGCATGCCCGCGCAGGTGATACGGGCAATTGTCGTGTCCGAGGACGGCCGGTTCTGCGAACACGGTGGTATCGATATCAAGGCCATCGAGACCGCCATAGAAACAGCCAAGGACGGAACGCCCCGCGGCGCCAGCACGATCACCATGCAGGTCGCCAAGAACCTGTATCTGTGGCCATCGAAGAGTTACGTGCGGAAGGCGCTCGAGGTTCCGATCACGTTGGCGATCGAAGCGATGTGGTCGAAGCGTCGGATTTTCGAGGTGTACGCGAACATTGCGGAATGGGGCCCCGGTGTTTTCGGCGTAGAGGCCGCCGCCGGGTATCACTTCGGCAAGTCGGCCGGCCGGGTCAGCGAGCGTGAGGCGGCGCTGTTGGCGGTGGCGCTGCCCAACCCCGTAACGCGCGATGCCGGCGATCCTGGCCCGGGTACGGAACGCCTCGCGAACACCATTCAGAGCCGAATGCGCGCGCAAAGCCGGGCAGCGGCGTGTATCGAACGAGCTCGCCGGACGTGAGTGCGGGTCAAATCCCGGGAAAATGCCTGCGGCGTGACGGTTTTTCACGCCTTCAGGGGCTGGCCATGCCGGGTGATTGTGGCTATAAGCGCGCCAACGTGGCTCCTGGCGGAGACGGCACGCACGCCTGTGCGACGGTCTCAATGCTGCCAAAGAGCGCAACGATCAGAGTGTTTCGCCAAAGTGCTCCGCCGCGTGTCATGGGTCGACCCTGACGGACGGCGAGGCCACAGCCCTTCGACTGGAGTTTGAAATGGCCGTTCCGCGCAAGAAGACCACGCCCATGAAGAAGGGCCAGCGCCAATCGCACGACGCGCTCACCGCGCCGACGTATGTCGAGGATAAGGATTCGGGCGAGCGCCGCCGTCCGCACCACATTGATTTGAAGACCGGCAAGTATCGTGGTCGCCAGATCCTGGCGCCGAAGGCTGACGTCTGAGATCCGCCGACCCGGCTCAGTGGACGCAGTGCCTGAACGGACAATCGAAGAGCGGTTGCGCTCGCAAGGGGGGTTAACTCCATGATGCTTAGGTCTTTGCCGCTCATCGCCATCGCTTTGATCCTGTATGCCGTGATTGTCCTTCTCGGCGGCGAGGGTGTGCTTTCCCGCGCGGTGCTGCCGACGATCACCATGCCGAGCGGTGGCCAATGGACGATGACGTGGAGCGATCTGATCCTGCTCGTCACGCTCGTTCTGTTGTTCATCGAGATCGTCAAGGCAACGTTCACCTCTTCGGCCTCGCTCGTCGATCACGGCCTGTCGATGCTCGTCTTCGTCGCCTGCTTGCTGTGCTTCCTGCTCGTCAAGCAGATGTCGACTTCGACCTTCTTCCTGATCACGGCGGCGACCTTGATCGATGTGATCGCTGGCTACACGATCGGCATCCGTGTCGCCAAGCGTGACATCGGCTTCGGCACCGGCGACAACTGATCGCCTCCGGCGCGCCCGGACATCTTGTTTGCAGCGGCCGGCGCCAGAACTTGGTCGCCGGCCGTTGTCGTTCTCGATGCCCCCTGGGCGTGCGGCTGTGTGCGAGATTGTCCAAAATCGACGCGTTATTCAGTCGTTATTAGGAACTTGCATCTACGGTTGAGCCTCGGTGTCAATGATGGCGCGGCGCGATGCTTGACCGCGACCAAGGCCGAGAGCGGATGGCGAGCCGGTGACCGTGACGCAAACTCCTCCGATCTCCTGGAATCTGGCAAGCGCACGCGACGACAGCGCCGCGGTTGCTCATGCGGATGCTGCTATTTCGCCGCCTGTGGTCCCTGGCGCTATCGATCCGCTGACTGAGGCCGAGGGCCTCGACCTCGTCGGAATTCTCTCGGCGATAGAAGAAACCGCCTACATCTGGGACATCAAGGACGACCGCATCGATTGGGAAAGCAATGCCCGTGAGGTGCTGCTGGTGCCGTCGGTGAGCGACATCGCGACGGGCGGTGCATTCCAGATGATGATCGCGCCAGAGCATCTGACCCGACGGACCGATGCGATCTTCGGCGGTGGAACGGCCCCTGATCAGCGCGGCGTACCCTATCGCATCCAGTACCGATTCACGCCGTTCGGCCGTCGCAGCGACAAGTCGATCTGGATCGAGGACCACGGACGCTGGTGGCCGAACGATGAAGGGCGTCCCGCCCGCGCACGCGGTGTGATTCGCGTGATCAACGAACGCTATTGGGAAGAGCAAAGGCTCCTCTATCGCAGCGACCATGACGAACTGACGGGTCAGCTCAACCGGATCCGGCTGACCGAGGCGCTTGGCGCTGTGCTCAGCCGGTCCGAGCGCACACGGCAGCCGGCAGCCTTCATCATCGCAGCCGTCAACAATCTGTCGGTGATCAACGACACGTTCGGGTTCGACGTCGGCGACGAGGTGATTTCATCGGTCGCGCGCGTCATCAAAGAGAAGATGCGCGGTGGCGATACCGTCGGCCGTTATTCGTCGAACAAGTTCGGCATCATCCTGAACGACTGCGGGCCGGGTGCGATGCGCGTGGCTGCGGAACGCTTCATGAAGGCCGTGCGCGATGCCTCGATCCGCTCGTCCGCGTGCCAGCTTTCGGCGACGATTTCGATCGGCGGCGTGGTCATGCCCGATCAGGCGTCGACCGTGAACCACGTTATCAGTCACGCGCTTCAAGCTCTGGACAAGGCGAAGCACAAGCGTCTCGATTGCTTCATGGCCTATGAGCCGAGCCCGACACGCGAAACCGCGCGCCAGCGCAATATCGCGATCGCTGACGACGTGATTTCAGCACTCGACGACAATCGGATGCGCCTAGTTCTGCAGCCGATGGTGCGGGCGACGGACCACAAGCCAGCGCTCTATGAATGTCTGCTGCGCATGGAGCGTCCGGACGGCAATCTCGTCTCGGCAGGTGAGTTCATTGCCGTCGCGGAACAGCTCGGTCTGTCGCGGCTCGTCGACCGGCGCACGCTGGAACTGGCTGTGGGGCTGCTGCGCTCGCATCCCAACCTGCATTTGTCGCTCAACGTCTCGAGCCTCACGTCCAGCGATCACGAGTGGTTGGTGGCGTTGCATAAACTCACAGGCGGCAAACGCCAAGTGACCGAGCGGCTGACCATCGAGATCACGGAAACCGCGGCGATCCACGATCTCGACCAGTCGATCACGTTTGTCGACACCTTGAAGGAACTCGGCTGCCGCGTCGCCATCGACGACTTCGGCGCCGGCTATACATCCTTCAAGAACCTCAAGCTCCTGAACGTCGACATGGTCAAGATCGACGGCGCCTTCGTGAAGGACATCTGTCGCGACGTCAGCGATCAGGCCTTCATCAAGACCATGGTCGAACTCGCCGGAACATTTGGCATGGAGACGGTCGCCGAATGGGTCGGCGATGCCGAAACCGCGGACTTCCTAACTCGATCTGGCATCACCTATCTACAGGGCTTCCATTTCGGAATGCCGCTCGAGGTCGCCGCGCTCGGCACGACACCTTACGGCTGAGGCGCGACACTCGGCACGCCGACGCTTCGTTCAAACGCAAAAACGGCCGGTGCGCTTGGCGCTCCGGCCGTTCTGCGGTTCAAACTTTGGCGCAATCAGATCAACTCCGGTCGCGCGAGAGCTTTTCGATTTTCTGCTGCATCGAAGCAAGCTGGTGCTTGAGCTCAGCGATGTCGTCGCGCTCGACCGCCGGCGCGGGGCGCGGAGACGACGGCACAGGGGCAAGCCCTGAGGACGGCACGACGGTTGGAGTCGATGGCCGCTGGTCTGCGGAGGTCGAGTTGGCTGCGCCCGAAACGGAATCGGCGGCGCGGCGCATGTTGGCCTGAACCGCGGCGAACGGGCTCCACATGGCGATCGCCTGCTCGAACATGGCCA
Source organism: Hyphomicrobium sp. (assembly GCA_022843145.1). Lineage (GTDB taxonomy): Bacteria > Pseudomonadota > Alphaproteobacteria > Rhizobiales > Hyphomicrobiaceae > JAKAML01. The sequence goes on along the minus strand of JALHOF010000002.1, from coordinate 133,862 downwards.
TATTCTTCCGGGCCTGCTCTTGGTAAAATTCGAATGCGGTCGCCGGGTTGGTCAGCGCCTGGGCAAAGTGCGTGCGAAAACGCTCCTGCTCCTTGGCGAGATTCTCGAGGCTGAACTGCAGATAGCCAGGGACCATTCGGCCCATCTGGTCGTCATAGAAACGAATGAGCTGGCGGAGGAACGGGATCGGCAGCAGTGTCTGACCGCCTTGCCGGCTTTCCTGTTCGACAATGATCTGGGTCAGGACGGCGTGGGTCAGGTCGTCCCCGGTTTTCGCGTCGTAGACCACGAAATCACGATCAGATCGCACCATCGCGGCCAGATCTTCAAGCGTGACGTACGTGCTCGTCTCCGTATTATAGAGGCGGCGATTAGCGTATTTCTTGACGACGACAGCGTCTTTCTTCTCGACCTGTGTCTCGGTAGGTTTCAGCATATCCCGCGTCGCCCGCTTATCCGTTGCTGCAGTGCGTCAAGGTAACACACTCGCATTGCAGGATGCCAGCCGTTTCGCAAACCGATTTTGGTCTCGTCTAGACATGACGTCGGAATTGCGGCGCTGCGGCTGCTCGACTATCGTTGACGCGTATTCAGCCAATGATTAATCGAAATCGAGGCGTCCGCCCTCCTGTCGACCGCGGCCGTCTCGCATCGTCACCCCCGAAGGAGCGTCCGGAATGAGCCTCGACAATTCGACGATCGTGATTGCCAGTGCCGCGCGTACGCCGGTCGGCTCATTCAACGGCTCGCTCGCCAGCTTGCCTGCCCACGAACTCGGTAAAATCGTGATCAAAGCGGTACTCGATCGCGCCAACGTCCAGCCCGGCGACATTTCCGAGGTCATCCTCGGACAGATCCTCACGGCCGGCCACGGCCAGAACCCGGCGCGTCAAGCTTCGATCGCGGCCGGGCTCCCGGTTGACACGCCGGCATGGGGCATGAATCAGATCTGTGGCTCGGGCCTGCGCGCCGTCGCGCTTGGCATGCAGCAGATCCAGACCGGTGCGTCGTCGATCGTCATCGCTGGCGGTCAGGAGAGCATGAGCCAGTCGATGCACGCGGCTCACATGCGTGACGGCACCAAAATGGGCGATGTCAAATTCGTCGACACCATGATCAAGGATGGTTTGTGGGACGCCTTCAACAACTACCACATGGGCACCACCGCCGAGAACGTCGCACGTCAGTGGCAGATCTCGCGGGATGAGCAGGACCGGTTCGCCGTGGCCTCGCAGAACAAAGCCGAGGCAGCCAAGAAGGCCGGCAAGTTCAAGAATGAAATCATTCCGGTGACGATCAAGTCGCGCAAGGGCGATACGGTTTTCGATCACGACGAGTACGTCAAGGATGGTGTCACGCTCGAAGGGATCGCCAAGTTGCGTCCGGCATTTGATCCGAAAGAAGGTTCGGTGACCGCAGCGAACGCGTCGGGTATCAACGACGGAGCGGCCGTCGTTCTAATGATGACTGCGGCCGAAGCCAAGAAGCGTGGCCTCGAGCCGCTCGCGCGGATCGTGTCGTGGGCGCACGCCGGCGTCGATCCGTCGATCATGGGCACAGGCCCCATTCCCGCATCGAAGAAGGCGCTCGAGAAGGCCGGTTGGTCGGTCAAGGATCTCGACCTGATCGAGGCCAACGAGGCTTTTGCGGCGCAGGCCTGCGCCGTCAACAAGGGGCTCGGCTGGGATACGGACAAGGTCAACGTCAACGGCGGCGCCATCGCCATTGGCCACCCGATCGGCGCATCGGGCGCCCGCGTCCTCAATACACTCCTGTTCGAGATGCGCCGTCGCGATGCCAAGAAGGGCATCGCGACGCTGTGCATCGGCGGCGGCATGGGCGTGGCGCTCTGCGTTGCGCGCGACTGACGAACTTGCGCAGAGGCTCCGGCGGGCGGCAACGACCGTTGCGGCCGGGCCTCTGCGTCCCCTGATCCCATCCTGACGGCATCAAACAAAACAAACAAATCTCTGGGAGGACTACCATGGCACGAGTTGCCCTCGTCACCGGCGGCACGCGCGGTATCGGCCACGCCATCTGTCTTGCGCTGAAAAGCAAAGGTTTCCGCGTCGCGGCGAGCTATGCGGGCAACGATGCGGCCGCGCAGAAGTTCCAGGCTGAGACGGGTATCCCCGTCTACAAGTTCGACGTCGCCGATTTCGACGCCTCGTCCAAGGCGATCCAGCAGATCGAAAAGGACGTCGGCCCCATCGACGTGCTGGTCAACAATGCCGGTATTACGAAAGATGCACCGTTCCACAAGATGTCTAAGGAGCAGTGGGATGCGGTGATCGGGACGAACTTGAACGGACTCTTCAACGTGACCCGTAACGTCTGGGAGGGTATGCGCACCCGCAAGTACGGCCGCATCATCAACATCTCGTCGATCAACGGCCAGAAGGGACAGTTCGGCCAGGTCAACTACTCGGCGTCGAAGGCCGGCGACATCGGCTTCACGAAGGCGCTGGCGCAAGAAGGCGCACGGGCCGGCATCACGGTCAACGTGATCTGCCCCGGCTACATCGGCACCGAGATGGTCCGCGCGGTGCCGAAAGAGGTGCTGGAAAAGAACATCCTGCCGCAGATCCCGCTCGGACGCCTCGGCGAGCCGGAAGAGATCGCCCGCTGCGTGGTGTTCCTTGCGTCGGAAGATGCAGGCTTCATCACCGGCTCGACGCTGACGGCCAACGGCGGCCAATACCTCGCATAGATCGATCTCGCCCGCACCCCGGGCCAAACGAGGACGGCAAGCGATTATCATGGAGCCGTCTGCTCCTCGAAACGAAGGTATCGCGACGGGGCTCGGCCTCGTCGCGATTTTGCTTTGGTCGTCACTGGCATCGGTTACGGCTGCGGTGGCGCAGATCCCGCCGTTCGAACTCGTGGCGCTGTCATTTGCGCTGTCCACGATGGCCGGTCTGGGGTGGGCGGCGATCAGCGGTGAGCGGCTCAGCGCATTGCGCGGCGTGCCCCTCGGCTATTGGCTACTCGGCGTCTATGGGCTGTTCGGTTATCACGCGGCGTACTTCTACGCGCTGCAGAACGCGCCGGCAGTCGAAGCCAATCTGATCAACTATCTCTGGCCGCTGCTGATTGTCGTTCTGTCGGCGCTGCTGCCGGCTGCGGTGGGCGGGCGGCGATTGCGCTGGTGGCATCTTGCAGGCGCGGCGATGGGCTTCGCGAGCACGTTGGTTATTCTGCTCGGCCGTGAGAATGGCGGCGTCGGACTGTTGTCCGGGGTTCCTTCGGGTTATGTGGCCGCGTTCGCCGCAGCGGTGATCTGGTCGACATATTCGGTGGCGTCGAGGTTGTATGCTGGCGTCCCGAGCCTCGCCGTGATGGGGACCTCGGCGGCGACGTCGGTCGCGGCGTTCTGCGTCAGTTGTGCGTTCGAGACATGGGTTTGGCCATCAAGCACGCTGCAATGGATGGCCGTCCTGTTTCAAGGCCTCGGCCCGGTCGGCCTAGCCTTCTATCTCTGGGATCGCGCCATGAAGCGCGGGCATCTCCGCCTTGTTGGCATCGCGTCGTACGCAACACCGCTGCTTTCGACGATAATCCTCGTGTTGACGGGAGCTTCGACGGCATCCGAAACCTTGTGGTTTGCCGCTCTGCTCGTAACGGCCGGCGCAGCGATCGGTGGCGGCGATGTCTGGTTCGCGAGGCGGCGCTCGACGTGAAAAAGCCCCGGATCGTGTGATCCGGGGCTGATGTCTGAAGCATCGTCGTTCGGTTGGACTCACCGGAGACCTTTGCGAACGAACCGCGGGAACTCGTCGCCGCCTTCCGAACCTTGGCCGAAGCGATCGGCGCGCTGCTCGGCCACATGCTGTCGGCCCTCGTCGAGACCCCACCAGCGGTCGCCAGCGCCAGCAGCAGGCTGCTGCGGCGCCGCTTGCTGCTGCTGCGGTTGACGCGGTGCAGGTGCGGGCGCGGCCGCTTGAGCCGGAGCCTGCTGGGCGGCGGGACGTCGCTCGCCCGACGTCGCGACACCAGCAAACCATGCCTCGATCAGATCCAGTTCGTCCGATGACAGCGTCAAGCCTTGGCTGCGGCAGCGGGCGACGACGAAGTTGCGGAAGCGGCTGGAGAACAGAACAGCCGAAGCGCCTTGCTCGAACCACGGATCGGCTTCGCTGACGACCTCGAGGACGAAGCGGATGTCGTCGCGGCGGACGTCGATCCCGAGTTCCTGAGCCCGTGCGCCGATGTTGACGAGCGTCTGTGCGCCAGTCAGGCCATTGGTGTTGATCTCCTGCGCCATCGTATCGAACAGGGCGCGATACTCGGGCGGAGACAGGGGCGGTGCCTGGCAGGCTTCGTGGATGCGCGCGATCGATTGCTGGATCGCGTTCGCGGCGTCGGCGCGCGTCATCTGCGGCGCCGCCGAGGGCACTGTAGCCTGCGGCAACGCAGTTTGTGGCACCGATTGACGCTGCGGGGCGGGATCGAGCGGAACTGGAGCAGAGGCTGCTGGCGCCGAGCCAGCTGGCGCATGCGCCAACGCCGGGCCAAGTGTCGTCTGACCAACCGCGAAACGATCGGACACCGGCCGCTCCATCGGCGGAGTTGCAAACGCGGGATGCGGCTGCGGTCCTGGGCGCGCGGCGAACGACTGCGGAGCGGCAGCAGGCGTCGCAGTCGTCTGGATGGCCGAAGCCGGACTTGCCGGAGTTTGGATCGATATTGCAATAGATTGCGAGGCGGGCGGTACCACACGCGACTGCAGTTGTGGGCTAACCTCGTGACGCGTCTCTGCATAATTGAGGCGAACCGGGACATCGCTGGCCAACGGTGCGGCAATCGCCGGTGCGGGCTCAACGGCTTTCAGCGCGGCGTCAAAGACATAGTACGGCGGCTCGCTAGACAGACGCAGTTCGCCGGGAAGCGCACGGGACAAGAGATCGCGGAAGCTGCCCGATCCGGCCCATCCGCTACCCACAGTCTTCTCGTGACCGAGCGTGCGGACCAGACGGTCGGCTAGTGCCTCGAGCGGAACCGGCTGTCCAGCTTGGCGAACGAGGGCTGCGACTTCCGAAACCAGTTCGCGGCGCAGGACTTCGATCTGGGTGATACTTGGTACTCGCGCCGGCTCGACCGACGACGCGGCCTCGATCAGGTTGTTGGGTTCGGCGTCGCTCGACACGCGGCCTTCAAGAAGCAGCGAAATCAGGTCCGACTCGCGAACCTCACCGTCGCTGATCGACGTGTATGGCGCAGCGGTGTGATCGTTGGCGAAAATCACCGTACGGCGGGCATGGGCGCGCAAGCGATGAAGTACCGGCGTGAAGTCGGCATCGCCAGAGAGAATGATGAACTCGTCGAAATAGGTGTCGTGACCGAGGAGGTCACGCACGTCCATGACCATGCGGATGTCGGACGAGTTCTTGAGCTGCGCCGTCAGCGGCGGACAATCGATGACCTCGAATCCGGAGCGCAGAAAGTGATGCCGCACGAACGGAAACGAGTTCATGTCCGTCGAGTTGTCGGAATTGTTCCGGCGTGGGACGGGATTGCCGTAGCAGCGGTTCATCACGATCCGCCGCGGCATCATCGGTGAGATGCCGTTGGTCGGTGTGATGAGGCGGCCGGATTCGAGTTCGCGCAGCCAGATGCTGGCGTCCTTCGCGAATCGCTTGGCCGCTTCTTCGCTCTTTCGCCGAAGCGACATGTAGATGTTGTCGTAGTCGACGAAAATCGTCGTCAAAATTGGACCGGAAGACTCGCGCCTCATGACCGGCAACCCCCGCTAGCCGTAGCCTCTTCACTCTTGACGGACTTTCAAATGAGTCGCGGCGGGGGAGCAAGCGTAGGACGGCAGCAGGCGGCAATATTCGGGTTTTATCCTGGCTTATCTGTGGTTTATCCACAAGGCGCAGGGCTCTTTTTGGTGGAGAAGTCGCGTGATCGGCTCAGTAGGTGTTGCGCGGATCAGCGAATCGGTGGTCACGCGGGTTCCTGTCCGCGTGACGCGATTTCGAAGCCGGAGAATTCGAAACCGGGCGCGACGGTGCATCCAACCAGCGTCCACGCCCCACGGCTTTCGGCCTGTTGCCACACGCCTGCTGGCACCACGGCTTGCGGCTGTTCACCGGCAAGAATGTCGGGCCCTAGTGTGATCGCTGTCCGCTCTCCGGGCAATTCCGACGTCGAGAGTGTCAGTGCGGCTCCAGCGTGCCAGTGCCAGATTTCGGCGGCATCGACTCGATGCCAGCGCGAAACGACGCCGGCCGGCAGCAGAAAATAGATCGCCGTCGAAGCGGCGCGCCCGAGCCCGGTCGTGCGGTTGTCACGAAACGTTTCGCGGTAGAAACCGCCCTCGGGATGAGGAGCAAGTTGCAGCGCGGTGATCACATCCTCGGCGGTCAACGCGGACATGCGTTCAGCCCTTGTTCTTCCGCTCGCGCACGGCCGCGAACACTTGCCAGTCTTCCGCGGTCTCAAGCGCCAAGCGCTTGCGAATCTCCGGTGAACTCGTGCGTAGGAATACGTTGGTTTCCAGTTCGCGGTCGAGCCGCGTCGGCAGAGAAGGTTTGCCGGCTGCACGCAATTGCTCGACCTCGGCGACACGTGCGGCGAGCGCGGTATTTCCGGGCTCGATGGTGAGACCGAAGCGACCGTTCGCAAGTGTATACTCGTGGCCGCAATAGATCCGGGTTGCGGCCGGCAAGCGCCGCAGCTTCGACAGTGACGCCCACATCATCTCATAGGTGCCCTCGAACACCCGCCCGCAGCCCAGCGAAAACAGCGTGTCACCCACGAATGCGACGGCGTGTGCGGGGATCCAGTAGCTGATGTGGCCAGCGGTATGCCCGGGTGTTTCGATAACGTGCACCTTTGCGCCGCCGAGTGGAAAACTGTCTCCCTCGCGCACTGCGCGGTCAATGCCGGGGATTCGGGCTTCCTCGGCTTTGGGGCCTATGATCGTACAGCCCGTTTCGGTCTTGAGTTCGAGATTGCCGCCGGTGTGGTCGTGGTGATGGTGGGTTGTCAGGATGTGGGTGAGTTTCCAGCCCTGTTCAGCCAGCGCTTCGCGCACGGCATCCGCGTCCGGAGCGTCGATTGAGGCCGTGACGCCGGCGTCGGGGTCGTGGATCAGCACGCCGTAGTTGTCATCGAGGCAGGGGAACTGGTGGAACTCGAGCTTCGCCATCGGTCGGATTCTCTTGCGCTGCGGATCGGGTGCGATCGGGATGGAGCGGCGGACTTTAAGAACTGTGAGCGGCAATGTCACCCGGCGCCTGGGCAACGCGACATCGCGCAATGTTTTGACAGGCCGGGCCGCTGCAGTGAATCTAACGCTATGAGAATGAGAGATTCGCGGCTTACGCCCTCGTTCGATCTCGAAAGCGTCGAGCTGGAGCTCGGCGGGGGACCGATCGCCGGTATCGACGAGGCGGGACGCGGACCGTGGGCTGGCCCGGTCGTGGCTGCTGCCGTTGTTCTCGATCCGGACCGGTTGCCGGCTGGCGTCGACGACAGCAAGGCACTCGACGAAGATGCGCGCGAGATTGTTTTTGGCCGCATCATCGGGTCGTGCATAGCGGTCGGAATTGGCGTCGCGGACGTTGGACGCATCGACCGCGAGAACATTCTGAACGCGACCTTGTGGGCGATGACGCAAGCTGTGGCAAAACTTTCCGTACCGCCTCGCCTCGCGCTCGTCGATGGCAACAAGGCGCCGCGTCTCGCTTGCATCACGCGGACGATCGTCAAGGGCGACGCGAAGTGCCTCTCGATTGCGGCGGCGTCGATCGTTGCAAAGGTGACGCGGGATCGACTTATGGTATCGCTATCCGCGGAATGCCCCGGATACGGGTTCGAGAGGCACAAGGGTTACGGTACGCCTGAACACAAGGACGCGTTGCATCGTCTCGGCGTTACGGCACATCATCGGCGTTCGTTTCGTCCCGTGCAGCTCGCGTTGGGACTGGTCGAGCCTGACGTGTAGAGAACGGCGCCGATTGCCTCGAGGCCTGAAACAGAAACGGCGGAACCTGCATCGCTGCAGATCCCGCCGTCAATTCAATCACCGATGAGGCGATCTTACTTCTTCGGCATCTTCGGCGCCGGAGCGGCCTTAGCGACCTTCATCGGGCGCGCGTGGGCGACGCGGGCAGGACGGGCGTGCACGCGATCGTGCATACGCGTGTGGACGCGCTTCATCATATCGCGGATCGGGCAGCCGGCGTGTGCGCGCGGAGCCGGGGCCGGAGCGGCCTTCACGACGTGCGTGCGATGGGCGCGGTCACGCTTGTGGAGGAAGCCAGCCTCAGCCGGAGCCGAAGCAGTGAAGGCGAACACAGCGGCGGCGGCCGCAAGCGACAGGCGGATGGACATCGAGATCTCCCGAGTTCTTGGGTGCGTCGTTTTTGGGTACGTCAGCTGAACCGTGACGGATAAGCAGTTCTTCTTGTGCGCGATTTCGATGGGCGCGTCTCGACACACTGCAAATATGGTTACCGTTATTAGTCAATTCAAGCAATGTGTTCTAAGTGTTTTCGAACGCAGATTTATAGCCCTGTATCCCAAATGCAATGTTTGCAAAGTAATTGCTGCCTATACGCCGGGTTCGTTGTATGTGCGCGATGCTGCTGACGCAGCGAGGCCCACATACATCTCGATGTTCGCCCTTCGTTCGCCGTAAAGACCTGATCTAGGACTGATGTCCGCGCATCTCCTCAGACCAAGTCCTCACGCCGATCCCATCGCCGTTTACCAACGATTAACCACCAGCGCCGACACTCGGCACTGGTCGGATGACCGTTGCCGGTGTTGGTGCGTGATGGTCTAATCCGTCGTGCGCGGCGCTTTCGTCCGTCGTAGCCCGTTTGTGGTTGAGAGTTGCGTCACATGGTAGAGCGTCGCCGTCAGTCCCCGCGTCACGAGTCCGTGCGGGTCGCCGAGGATCGGATCCTGCTCGGCGATTGTCTCGAAGAATTGCGGCGGCTGCCGGATGGCAGCGTCGACCTCGTGTTCGCCGACCCCCCCTACAACTTGCAGCTTGCCGGCGATCTGCTTCGTCCCAACGACACGCGCGTGGACGGCGTCGACAACGACTGGGACAAGTTCGCGAGCTTCGAAGCTTACGACTCATTCTCTCGGGCGTGGCTGAGCGAATGCCGGCGCATCTTGAAGCCGGATGGGGCGATCTGGGTGATCGGATCGTACCACAACATCTTCAGGCTCGGCGCCGCGATGCAGGATCTGGGATTCTGGATCCAGAACGATGTCGTATGGCGCAAAGTCAACCCGATGCCCAACTTTCGCGGGAAGCGATTCACAAACGCACATGAGACGCTGATCTGGGCAAGCCGCGATCAGCGGTCCCGCGCCACGTTCAACTACGAGAGCCTGAAGGCGTCGAACGACGATCTGCAGATGCGTTCGGATTGGCTGTTTCCGATCTGCTCTGGTCCTGAGCGATTGAAGGACGAAGGCGGCCGCAAGGCGCATCCGACGCAGAAGCCGGAGGCGTTATTGCATCGCATCCTGCTCGCGACGACGCATGTCGGAGATGTCGTGCTCGACCCGTTCTTCGGTACGGGGACGACCGGCGCCATAGCCCGCCGCCTCGGCCGCCGCTTCATCGGTATCGAGCGTGATCCCGATTATGCCAGGGCCGCGACCGAACGGATCGCGCGCGTCGCGCCTCTCGGACCGTCCGCATTGGAAACCGTTCGCTCGAAGCGGAGCGAGCCTCGTGTTCCGTTCGGGACAATTATCGATCTCGGAATCTTGTCCCCCGGCGCGGCACTCTTCGATCCGCGTCGTAAGGTCGAGGCTGAAGTCAAGGCCGACGGCACGCTGCGCTGGCGCGAGGAACAGGCTTCGATCCACCGGCTCGGCGCGATCGTGCAGGGAAAATCGGCTTGTAACGGCTGGACCTTCTGGCATTTCGAGGCGGAGGGCCGGCTGAAGCCGATCGATATCCTGCGCGACGAGGCCAAACGGCAGCTCGGTCTCGTCGGGCCACGGGCAAGCAGTATGCTGGAAGCCGCAGAATAAGGCTTCTCAAAACGCTGCTACGATGATTTGCGGCGCGGCGGGGAATGCGGTATCAAGCGGCTCGCTAGACCTTGTCATCGCAGATGCCTTGGCCGCTGCACCCGTAGCTCAGCTGGATAGAGCGCTGCCCTCCGAAGGCAGAGGTCACAGGTTCGAATCCTGTCGGGTGCGCCATTGTCCTCGGAGAAAACAGAGACGCAGGCTGACAAGGCGCCGCTTTTGCGGGGGCGCGACGTCGCTGCGTTCATCGCTATCGGCGCGGTCGTGGCCATGCCGTGGTTGGTCTCGAAGTCCGCGGTTCCCTGGTGGCTCGGCGCGGCCACGCTCGCGGTCGGATTGGCGCTGGCGGTTCTGAGCGCCATCGATGTCGAAACGCAGCGCCTCCCCGACTTTTTGACGCTCCCATTGATCGCGGCCGGCGTGGCGTTGCCAGCAATGATCGAGCGCGACGCGATTTGGTGGCATGCAGCGGGGGCTGCGCTGGGCTTTCTGACGTTATGGGCTGTGGGACGCGCGTATCTGTCGTATCGCGGTCGTGCGGGGCTAGGGTTGGGAGATGCCAAGCTCTTGGCCGCGGCCGGCGCGTGGCTTGGTCCGGCCGGATTGCCGAGCGTGCTACTGATCGCCGCGTTCGGCGCACTTGGAGGCGTCGCGATCGCGTGGTGGCGCGGCATCGACGTATCGACCAGCACGGCCATTCCCTTCGGTCCTTTTCTCGCGCTCGGCATGTGGGCGACGTGGCTCTATGGGCCATTGGCTTGAGCGAGGATTATGTGGTGCAGGCCTTGCTTCGTCGGACCGCTCAACGCACTCTATCTTCGAACCGATGGGGAGACGTGAATGTACCGGCCACGATCGAAAACAGGTGATGCGCGATTGGCGCGTCCGGATGCCGGTTTGACGCTGATCGAGCTCCTGGTTGTGCTCGGCATTCTCGCACTGCTTGCAACGGTGGCGGCGCCGCAAGTGCTACGTTACCTCGGCAAGGCGCGGAGCGAGACGGCGAAGGTGCAGATCAATGCGCTGTCGAGCGCCATTGAACTGTATGCCCTCGACAACGGCGGATATCCGGCGCTGCAGACGGGACTATCCGCTCTGATGCAGCCACCCGCCGGTGCCGCCCGCTGGCAGGGGCCATATCTGAAGAAGGCCGAGGGTCTGTCCGATCCGTGGGGGCGCACTTATCAGTATCGCGTCCCGGGCCGCAGCGGGCCGTTCGAGGTGTTCACGCTTGGCCGCGACAATGCACCGGGTGGAACCGGAGAAGACCAGGACGTTTCGAGCAACTGAGCTGGGAAGTCCGGGTTAGGTCAATCAGGCCGGCGTAGTTTGAGCGGGACCATCAACGGGCGGAACGGTGAGCGGCCGCCTAACGCTGCTTCGGTCGTTTGTGCAATTTCAACCAGTTCTGGAAGCCGATCGCCATCCGGCCAGAAATCGTGCCAGCGGCGGTCTTGATCGTCCGTGGGGCGGCCGAAGTATCGGAACCGCAAGCCTTGCAGCCCGACTTGCAGGACCCGAGGCGCGTCGATCGAGGTCGAATTGGCGACTGCGGAAACCTGTGTCTGGCGCAGGACCAGCGCATCCGAATCCGCCGCGGCTTCGGCGGTCAATCGAAATTGATAGAGTCCGCCTCCTGCTGGGCCGCTTGCGGACGGAGCGACGAACGTCATGTCACGCGCCCCGCCGCGAAATCCCAACTGCCGCACGCCCTGAACGTCGGTGACCAGAATAGGAAGCGCCTCCATGAGCCGCTGCTCGACGAATGATCGGGCGGCGGAATCAGCATCCAGCCTCTCGATGCGGCGTACCGTGTCCCACGCTCTCTGTGCGACGGCAAACGCACCGGGAAGCATCGATGCAAGCAAAGCGAGAATGGCGAGCGCAACGATCAGCTCGACCAAAGTGAAACCTGCGTCCGAGCGACGGCACGCGATCGGATGCCGGGTGATCATGGCGTGCGCTCGCCGAGTTTCACGGTCTTGAGGGCAACGGCGGAGGTGCGATCGCTTGCAGCCGGAACCCGGCCGGCGGTCACGCTCACATCGAAGGATGTGGTGCGTGGTATGGCGTTGGTGCTCTGCTGGCTGTCGCTCCGACGCTGGCGGATGTCGATCTGCCAGCGCACTCCTTCGGCGGTTACGCCGGATTGACGGCCTTCAACGAGCGGCGTCGCAATGCCGGTGGCGGCTAGCTGCGCTTTCGCGACCTCGATTGCTTCAATTTCGAATTGCGCGCGACGTAAGCCCTGCCAGCCGCCTTCGAGGGCGCGATAAAGGCCGGCAAACGCCATCGCGAAAACCGCCAGCGCCACCAATGTCTCGACCAGCGTGAAACCCCGATCGTCGCCTCGCAGGCAATCGAGCCTGGAAACGTGAGATCCGCTGTCAGTTTTCAAGGCTGACACGCGTACCTCCCGTCAGCCAGTCGATCGCGACGATCGCGCGTTTCGAACCGCTGCGTAACACCACACGGCCGCCCGTGGCGCTGCCGTCGGGATAGAAGCGGATGCGGCCCGCAGCCAATCCGGTCTGTTCACCGCGAATGGTGTCGAGCGCGACGTCGAATGGTCCGGGAAGGGCACGCGACTCCGACCATCCGTCGCGTAAATAGCGGCGCGTTTCCGCGTCGATGGTCAGCGTTTGTTCGGTATTCGACCTGATCGCTGCAGCGCGCGCCGATTTGAACTCTGATGCAAGGTTGGCCGCAGCGGCCTCGAGCGCCTGCCCTTGCTGTGATCTGCCGATCTGCGGCATCGCGATGACCGCTGTGAGGGCGAGGACCGACAGCACGACGAGCATCTCGAGCAATGTAAAACCGTCATCGGTACTCGTGCGCGGCTGACTGAGACGATCCAGGTTCATCGTATTGCCAGATCGTTGATGCCAGCGAGCGCCCCCATAACGGAGACGACCAGGCCGCCGACGACGAGGCCGATCACCACGGTCAAAACGGGCGTGAGCAGGCTTGTGATGCGCTGGGTGTCGCGGTCGAGCGATCGATCGTAGATTTCGGCGACGCGCTTCAACATCACGTCTATTTGGCCGGTTTGCTCGCCGGCTGCGAGAAGCCGGAGAGATAGCTCTGGAAATCGGCCCGTCGCGCGCAGGCGCGCACTGAGCGTGCCGCCGTCCTTCAAACCTTCGCGCGCGTCGAGTGCCGCATCGCGCAGCGCGGTATTGCCGAGCGCACCCGCCGATGTCTCGATGGCGATCAGCATTGGCACACCGTTCCGGCTCAGCGTTGCGAGTGCGCGCGCAAACCGCGCGGTGTCGCGCCGCGTGACGAGCCCAGATATGAACGGCAAGCGAAGGACGATGCGGTCGCGCCACAAGCGACCTGCGGTACTTCTGCCGATCGCCGTTGCAGAGATCACGACTGCTGCGGCTGATGCCACGAGCAGATGCCACCATTGCCCAAGCCAAGTGCCTGCGGTGGCCAGCATCGCGACGATCAGCGGTGGCGGTGTGCCCGCTTCGGCGAAAATAGGCATCATGGTCGGGATCAGAACGCCCATGATGACAAACAGCGTCGCTGTCGCGGCAACAAGTAGGATCGCTGGATAGAGCAGGGCCGAGCCGATCTTCGAGCGGGCCTCACCGGAATTTTCGAGGAATGTCGCCAAGTCCGTCAGCACGGGTCCCAACTGACCGCTGGCCTCGCCCGCGGCGACCAGACGCCAGTGGAACTCGGGGAAGGCGCCGTCCGCCGCCGCCAGCGCGGTCGAAAGCGAGGACCCTTCCGTGACGGCGGTCAGCACCTGCTCGACGGTTGTGCGGGTTCTCGCGCTTAGCATGGGTTGGATGGCGACGATGCGGAGCGCTTCGTCAATCGGGATGTCGGCATCGACGAGCGTTGCAAGCTCATGCGTGAAAAGAGCCAAGTTGGCGTGCGACAAGGGACGTGGGCCAAAGAGATCGCGCTGCCACCACGGCGTTGAAGCCGCGCTCGTGCCGAGCCGCACTTCGATCGGAAGCTCGCCCCGGCGGTGGAGCATATCGAGCGCGATTTCGCGCGTTTCGGACAAGATCTCGCCCGACGTCATGCCGCCTTGGCGGTCATAGGCTCGATAGCTGAAACGGGGCATCACGTTGTCCGCGTCACACGCAATACTTCTTCGATCGTCGTTTCGCCGGCACGCACCTTCGCGAGGCCGTCGTCATAAAGTGTCACCATGCCGTCATGACGGGCAGCGGCCTCGATGTCTCGCTCCTTGGCGCCGGAGCTGATCGCATCTTTGACACCGTCGGTCATGATCAAGAGTTCACTAATCATGGTGCGGCCAGAATAACCTGTTTCGCGGCATTTTGGGCAGCCGACCGCGGCACGCGGCTGACCGCCCGACTGCGAGACGATCGTCGGCGCAGACGTTGCCGGTGGCTTCGAGAGCGCTGGAGACCTGCTGACGGTTCGTGCGCAATGATCGCAGAGTTTGCGCACAAGCCGTTGCGCCGAGACGCCTTTGACGGTGGAGGAAAGCAGGTAGTCGGCGACTCCCATGTCGAGCAGGCGAGCGATGGTGCCCGAGGCACTGTTGGTATGGACGGTCGAAAGCACAAGATGTCCGGTCAATGCCGCCTGGATCGCGATCTCCGCCGTTTCGATGTCGCGAATTTCGCCGACCATCATGATGTCCGGATCCTGGCGCAGGATCGACCGCAACGTGGAGGCGAAATTCAAGCCGATGCGCGGCTGCACCTGGATCTGATTGATGCCCTGCAGTTGGTATTCAATAGGATCCTCGACTGTGAATATCTTCCGATCTGGCAGATTGAGTGAGGTCAGAGCGGTGTAGAGCGTCGTCGTCTTACCGCTGCCCGTCGGGCCGGTCACGAGAACGATGCCGTTGGGTTGTGAGAGCAATTGCTCGAACTGGACGAGTTTAGGGCCGCTGAAGCCGAGCTTCGCGTAGCTCAACTCGACACTGGATCGGTCGAGAAGCCGCATGACCACGCTTTCGCCGTGCATCGTCGGCATCGTCGAAATCCGCATGTCGATGTCGCGGCCACGAACGGTCGCCTTGAGGCGCCCATCCTGCGGCAAGCGGCGTTCGGCAATATTGAGGTGAGCCATGATCTTGATGCGCGATGTCACGGCTGCCTTGAGAGACGGCGGCAGGTTCTCGACGGTGTGCAGCAGCCCGTCGATGCGGTAGCGGACGCGCAAGCTCGTTTCACTCGGCTCGATGTGGATGTCGGAGGCCTGAATTTCGGCGGCGCGCGTGATCAACTCTTGGACGAGGCGAATGACAGGTGCCTCGCTCGCGAGGTCGGCGAGGCGTCGAACGTCGTCGCTATCGGCATCGATGGGTTCTCCAATCGCCAGAGCGACGCCGCTTGACGACGGGGAGGCGTAAAGCCGTTCGATCGCGGCGTCGATTTCACTCGCGGTGGCTAAACAGCAGCTGACTGGCTGCTCGAACAAGAATGAGACGGCGTCGATCGCTTCGGTATCGAAGGGGTCGGCGATGGCGAGGACCAGACGGTCGGATTCGTCGGCCAAGGGGATCACATGGTGTGATTTCAAGAAGGACGCCTGCAGCCGGTCCGCATGCACGGGCGCAATAGGAAAGTCGGCGGCTTGTGCGAGCGACATTCCCAGAAAGCTCGAGAGGACGCGCGTCAGATCTGCCTCCGGCAGAAGACCAAGACGGGTCAGGACGAGATCGAACCGCTCAGATGATTGCTTCTGGGCGCGTTGAGCCCGGCGCACGCCCAACTCATCGAGCGCCCCGGACGTGATCAGATGCGCACCGAACGCGTCTACGAATTCCTGGCTGCGCGGGTCCATGATACTCGGCCCTCTCACCGACAGCATCTCGCCCATTGTGATCCTCGCAGCACGTTCTCATACCTGAAACGCTTTGCGCCCGATGGTTCAGGTCATCCCGGCATCCATCGGATAGCTTATAGGCGCATGAAGCCGCCCGCCATTCTGACCAAGGTCCGATCCGCGACTTATAAAGTCCGATGGTCTGATGGACCTCTGGATCGTAACGCCAATTCGACAAAGCTGTTTAAAGCCTCTGCAGCCGTGATAATTTGAAGGCCATGAGTGGTCGCATGTTCAGCCCAGTTTTGCGTTTCATGTCGTGGTGGGTCCGCGAGCTCGGAGGGCTCGTGCCCGGCGCGGTGCGGCCGGCGCGCGGGTTGCGCGGACTAAATACCGTGATTGCCGCCGACAAATCGCAGATCCAGCTCATCCAGGAGCGAAACGGCGACGGAATGATTGTTGCCTCAGCGGAGTTGCGAAAGGATGGTTTCCGCAATGATCCGCTGGAGCTGTTGGGCCCCATCGGCGTTAACGGTAACCTCGGCATCCGCGTTCCCTTCGAGGCATGCTTCGCGCGCACATTGCACATCCCCGCGGCGGCAATTGCGGATGCATCAGCGATGGCTGCCCTCGATCTCGAACGGGCAACGCCGTTCCGTGCGGGGGATGTGATGACGGCGGTCCTGATCGACAGATCGGCGACACCCGTGCGCGGCACAATGCCGGTTCGTCAACTGGTTCTGAAGCGTGAAACCGTGCAGCCGATCCTGGACTCACTTGCCACGCGCGGCTTGGAGGCCAAGTTCATCGATTGCTGGACGCCGGATCGGACGGGCGCGATGCCGGTCGACTTTCTCGAATCCGTGCGCCCGGTATCCGCGTCGGCGAGCGGTCCAGGTCGAGGGCTCAATCGCGTGCTCGCGGCTGCCGCGGTGCTCGGCCTCGTCACGGCGATCGGCACGGTGCTGGTGAAGCAGGCCAACGCGCTGGCGGTCCTCGATGTGGAGACCAAGGCCGCGCGGCAGTCCGCGGCGGCGGTCGGCGAGCGGATCACCCGCGCTGAGACGGCGATGGCGGATGCGGCGCGTTTGCGTGACCTCAAATCTCGTCGCCCGCTAGCTGTCGGCGTGCTCGATGCGGTGACGCGGTTGCTGCCGGATGGAGCTTATCTGACGGAGTTCAGCCTCGACGGCGATCAGCTCGACGTGACGGGCTTTGCGACGTCGGCGGCGCCGCTGCTCGAGATTTTCGAGAAGTCTCAGCTATTCACGGACGCCCGCTTTTCGGCGCCTTTCCGGTACGATAGCCGCGAAGAACGAGAGCGGTTCTCGATGCGCGTCCGCCTCAAGTCGGCGCGCGCTGCGCCCGACGCTTCCGAAAAGGAGGCCCGAAAATGACAACGATCTCGAAGCCGGTCCGACGATTTGCGGCGGTGTCGCTGCTCGCGGCGGCAGTGCTCGCAGTCTATGCGACGGTGATTGGACCGGTTTGGGACTTTTTCATCGGCACGCGCGAGCAGATCGAAGACCGCCGCGTTCTTCTGGGCCGGCTCGCGGCCGCCACGGAGAAGGGCCCACGGGCCGTCGAATTGCAGCGCGCCGCTGATGCGGTTCCGCTATCCAGTCTCGTGTTGAAGGGCGATACCGAGGCCATTCAACTCGCGGGCTTGCAGACGTTGGTCGGCGAGGCGGCGGCCAAGCAAGGCCTGCGCGTTGTTTCAGCGCGGTCATTGCCGGCGAGCGATCGCGAAGGACTTCGGCTGATCGGTCTCAGGTTCGACGTCCGCGGTGACCTCCAGTCCTTGCAAGCTTTGTTGCACAGGATCGAAAGCATCGAACCATCGCTCCTGGTCGAAGGTCTGCAGATCCGCGCGAGCAGCGGCTCTGAGGCTGCTGCCGGAGCACGCGGCGCGCTGCTCGACAGCTCCATCAGCGTTTACGGTGCTCAACCGCCCAGGAAAGGATAATAGGTATGCCGGTGATGCACGCACCCACGCATGGCGGACGGGCGGCGATCGTCGGCTGGGGCTTGGCTGCCGCCGCGTCAGCGGTCCTGGTCTGGGCCGCTGCTGGTCTGGAGATCGACATCCAGGCGGTCGCACCGGACGGCGGCGCGCGTGGCGTGGCGAGCGAAGCAGCCGGTGTACGTATCGCGCCGGTGCAACCCATCGCCCCGCTGTCCATCGGCGCCTATGCGGCAACGCTCGAAAGGCCGCTCTTCGAAGCGACGCGGCGTCCTCGACCCGATGCGCCTCAGCCGGATGCGCAACCGGAGGCGCAATCCGTGGATGCCGCCTTGACCCCGGCCGAAGAGCTGCGGATCGTCGGCATCATGCGGGCGCGCAAAGGCTCGTCGAGCGCCCGCGTCCTCGTTCGCGCGGCCGACGCTCAGCAAGCCATCTGGGTCGAGGCAGGAGCGTCGATCGGAGGCTGGACAGTGTCGGCGATCGGCGATCGCACGATCACGGTCGAAGGTGGCGGTCAACGTCGCGAGATCAGTCTGTTCCAGACTCCGGTCCCGTCCCCGGCGAGTGCCGCCAACTGAGGCCGCTGCTCGCCTGGCGCAGATCACTCTGTCACATCGGAAGGCCGAGCGGCGCACCGCTTCAAACGCGCACGTGTCACATGTGCTTGCGGATGAACGCCGCCATCTGGTCGGGCGCGAGCGCGTGGTGATAGTAACCGCGCGTTTTCCCGCTCGGATCGACGAGGAAAATATAGGTCGTGTGATCGATGCGCGGTCCGAACTCTTTCTTGCTGTAGTTCGTTCCCATGTACTCGCGACGGATCTTGTAGAGCCGCACAATCTCAAAGGTCTGCGCGCGCGTCCCCGACAGACCGAGAATGTTGGGATGGAAGTTGGATACGAACTGCGCGAGACCCTTGCGGTCGGGCGCCTCCATTCCGACGTCGATGAACAATGGCTGGATCTTCTCGGATTCTGGGCCAATAAGTTCAAGAGAGCGCGTGATGTTCTCGAGACCGAGCGGACAGGCTTCCCGGCAGCCAGTGTAGCCGAAGAAGTAGAGCGTCCACTTGCCGTGGAACGTTTTGTCGGTCACCGCGCGGCCATTGTGGTCGGTCAGTTCGAACGGCCCGCCGTATGACTCCGGCGTATCTGGCGAAACCGAATGCGTGCGGATGTAGCGCCGCTCTTCCTTGATGACGGGATGCCGGCTGCCATGCGCCGACGCCGGCGCGCTGGTCACGCCGGCGGCAGACAATACGGCGAGAAGGGCGGATGCGAGCACCGTGGCAGCAAGACATCCGCCGAGTGTGCGACGCGCCGAGGTCGTGTCGCGGTCGGAATACTTCGTGTTCACGCCGGCCTCACCGTGACCTTGGTTTGCGCTGTGCCGCGCTGCCAGACATTCGCGGACGTGGCGTTGTGCACCTTGCGTGTGATCCAGTCCTGGAATTCGAACCGAACCGTGTCCTCGATCGTCTGCGACGTGTTGAGGTCAAGCACCGCCGTATCGATAAGGATGTCGTAGCGTGTCGCTGTCGCGACTTGGATCGTCTGTCCCTTGGGGATCGTGAAGGGCTGGTTCCACGGCTTCTCGGGGCCGCCGAGCGAGTGGCCGTCGACCGCGATGATCTGGACGTCGAATTTATCGAAGGTGACGGCGAGCACGGAATAGCTCGCATTCAACAGGCGGACCAGGATCTTCTGGCCGTGGCGGGCGTTCACCGCGACGTTCGCGTTGGTCATGGTCTGCGTGTTGGCAACGCCGGAAATGAAGAAGTATTGCGGCCTGAAGATGTTGAGACCGACATCATCGCCGCACATTCCGGCTTCTTGCTGGAGCGTGTGCCAGCGCGGATCCATGTCGTCGGCGACCCAGAACGCCTCGACGTCATAGACCGGTCCACCCTTGAAGGCAGGCACGCGGTCGAAACCGTTCACCTGGATCTTGGGCGGATCGACGACGAGGAGGCCGAACATGCCGTACTCGAAGTGCAGCGGCGTGTTCTTGTGGCAATGATAGAACCATGTGCCGGCGTGGCGCGGCTGCCATTGGTAGATGTAAGTATCCTCGACCTCGAACGAGACGTGACCGACACCGTCGTTCATCGTCGTCGGCTCGATGCCGTGATGATGGATGGTGTGCGTGCCCTTCTTTTGATCGAGCTTGACGTGGACCATGTCGCCTTCGGTCACGCGAATGATCGGGGAGGGGTAGAAGTTCTGACCCTTGCTCTTCAGGGTATCTTCGAATCCCCAGATTGCGATCCGGCCGCCGTTGGGGAGCAGGAAATCGTTCTTCTCGTAGAACTTCCGTTCGAAATAGACGCTGGCCTGCTGCCAATCGGGCGTCGCGGGCGACGCCTTCCAGACTTTGCACCCAAAGGAGTCGAACGTCTCTTCGCCGGAAATGCCGGTGAGATTGAAGTCGACTGGCGAATTCGTGTTCGGGAGGCCGGGACCTGGCGTTCCAGTGCCGACGGGAACGTAGGGTGTTTGGGCCTGCAGCGGATTTGCCGCGGCGAACATCGCACCCGCCGCGGCGAGACCCGCAATCGGCTTGATGCTGGCACGTGGATCGCGGCGGAGGTCGGGAGTCGGCTCGACGACCGCTGTGACGGTCTCGACTTCTGCGATTGAGTTCTGCGACATCCTATGAAACCTTTTCGTTGCGGCGCTCGCGATCCGTATCAGGCGGAAGACCGATCAGGATGCAGCGCGACCAAAGCTCGATCGGGTGACGAAATCAGAGGCTGGCGCTGTTGGTGCGCAGCGCGCGGCCGCCGAGTGGGCCTTCGATTTCCCAATGCGTGACGAGGCCTTGAGGATAATTGCCGCCCGCTGCCGTCTGCGACATCTCGGTGTGGCAGTGCATCACGTAGCGGAGCGGAAACTGCTCCTGCACCACGGCTTCCGACAACGGAATGGCGGCTTTGGTGACAGGGTTGCGGAACGGAATATCCGGCGGAACCTCGAACGGCAGCAGCATGTCGCGGCGCTGCATCGGCCATGTCTGCCAAACATCGCGCTCGATGATGTTCTCGTGCACGACGACCGCGCCCGTGGCGAGGTCGGCACGCGCCAGCTCCATCAGGTGGTTTCCGTGAATGTGCGTCGAGTGATAGCAAAGCCCGGCGTTGAGGCACCGGATCAGGGTCGGCTCGCCGATGTAGTTGGCCGGGCAAACGTCGTCGCCGGACGCGAGATCGAAGCCGCTGCGGCCGTTCATCGTGAAATAGCGCGGCAAAAAATTGCCGAGCATGTTGAGGAGCAGCGAACTCTGCGTGATGCCGGAAGCGGTGATCAAGTTATTGAACTTGGGATCGACCTGGTTCACCAGCCAGATCTTCTCCTGGAAGCTGTATTCCTGATCGATTTCGCAACCCTTCCACTTGCCCAGATCGCCGCCCTGGAATCGCTCGCAGGTGCCAAGCGCATCGAACAGTGCGACGAGCTTCGGACTATGAGTTGACTTGCTGAACGGCGTCGGGCTGCCGGCGTCGGTGTGGCTGATAACGGGATGCACGATCAGCGCGCCATGCAAACCGAGCACGCGATAGAGGAGAGCTGGTGAGGCCACCGGCTCGCGTAGGTTCCGTGAGCCGTCGTAGTAGAGATATGTTCCAGCGATTGGTGCGGTGAACGTGACGCAACGGGTTTCACCGGGCGGGATGCAGTCGATCGTTGCTGCGGGAATGCCGGTGACGTTGAAGCCGTGCGGTTCGGGCCGGTCGTTGCGCACGCTGATAGTGATCGAATCGCCTTCGCGAATGCGAAGCACGGGGCCGGGAACCGTAAAATCCTGGCTGCCAACGTCGGTGCGCTTGAAGGCTAGGAAGTTAAAGAATTTCCCATCAACCATCATGATCCGCTTATCGTCGATGCGAAGAGCGATGGTGCCAAGCGGACCTGGGCATGGCTGCGCTGCCGTGCACGCCTCCGCCGCAGATCCGAGTGGGGCGACAGCTGCCGTCGATGCGGCGATGCCGGCGCCGCCGTACTTCAAAAAATCCCGCCGTTTCATGACTTGAGACTCCGCAATCTCAGGGGTCAAGACCCTCGTGCCGCGCTATGCCCACCATCCAATTGCGACCCGACTGTTCCTGACGCTCCATGACCGCCCGCGGGGTGATACCCGCCGGGCCCTCAATATTTTAAGTTCGGCTGGCGAGTTCACCCGCCAACTAGACAGTCGTTTTCCACAATCCATCATCACGCCGCGACCAGTTCGTAACAAGGTACGAAGGGCTCGCATCGCGGCATGTGCTGAGGTCCGAGACTAGGTCCGACTTTGATCGATGTCGGTTTGGACCAAGGTCCCATACGTCTCTGATAGACATCGCAAGGAGGTGCCTGAAATTTGCGCAGGAGCGGCTCCCTCGGAGAGGGCGGTCACCGGAAGTAAGCGGTGGATAGACGCGCTTCGCCGGTAGGCAAACGGGCGACTCATGCAAGAGGTAGTCGTTGCAGCCCGGGGACATCGTCGCCCAGGGCCAAAGCTGATTTGCCGGTCTTGGCGCGCAGAGCGCAGCAGTGCCGGCGCGTTGATAACCAGCGCGAATTTCGTGTGGCGTAACTTTCAACAGTGCATTGCAGGCCCCGAGGGGCGTGCCTTCGTCACTCGGAGACGCCACAGGAGCATCGAAGCGTGCGCTTTGCGAGCACCTCTTGCCGATGGGCCCCGATCCTGGTCGCTCTCCAGGTCTCGGGATGCGCGCTGCCGTGGCAGCAGCTGCAACTTCCCTCGCCCATCGAACCGTCGAACGCGACGGGGACGCTCGGAACGACGAATCAGCGTCGGGGCGTGCCGCTCTCGGAAGGTGCGTCACCGGGAGCCGACGAGCCGCGCGTTTACAAAGGTTCCGGTGATTTCGCGGGGCAGCCCAGGTCGGGTGCCGCCGCAGACGCAACGCCCGCAAATGGCGATGGCGTACAGCTCAATCTCGTGCAAGCCAGCGTGGCTGAGGCCGCCAAGACGATCCTGGGCGATTTGCTCGGCGCGAATTACGTCATCAGCGACAAGATCAAGTTCTCGGTCACGATCCAGACCGCAAAGCCGGTCTCCAAGGATGCATTGGTTGGAATATTCGAAGCGGTTCTGAGCGCGGACGGTGCCGCACTGGTTTACGAGAACGGCCTCTACAAGATTGTTCCGACTACTGAGGCCCAGGCGGCCGGATCGCCTATTCGAACCGCGTCGCGGCAACCATCCCAGCCTGGACACGCGACACAGGTTATTCCGCTGCGTCACGTCGCGGCACCCGAGATGGAACGAATCCTTCGGTCAGTCGCGCCGCAAAGCCGCGTGCTGCGCACCGACGCAGCGCGAAACATGATCGTCGTATCCGGATCGCGGTCGGACCTTGCCAACATCAACGATGTTGTCGGCGTGTTCGACGTCGATTGGATGCGCGGAATGTCGTTCGGCTTCTTCCCGATCGAGACGAACGATCCGGAAGCGATCGCGCAGGAACTCGACACGATTTTCGCCAACGACAGCGAGGGTCCGTCGAAGGGCGTCGTGCGGTTCGTGCCGAACAGGCGCCTGAAATCGATCCTCGTCATCACGTCTCGCCCCGCCTATCTCGAGAAGGCCGAAAAATGGCTGAAGCGGATCGACTTGGCTGGACGCGCCACCGAAAAGCAGGTGCACGTCTATCACGTGCAAAATCGCCCAGCCATCGAGCTCAGCCAGCTCTTGCAGCGGGTCTACAGCGCTCAAGACACGTCGTCGCCGCGCCAACAGCCGGGGTTGACCGCGCCGCGCGATGCGTCGGTTACGGTCTCGTCCGCCAATGGCGGAGATCTGGTCGCAAACCCATCGGGCGCCCCGCCGTTCTTCTCGCCGGTGCCTCTTGCGCCGCCGCCGCAGGTCGTTGTGCAGGCTCAAGTCGCCCCGCCGCCGGGCGGTGACGTTGCACAACTGCCGGTGACACCTGGTCCGCCCGCAGCTGCTGGCCGCGGTCTGGTCACGGGGTCGGTGTCTTCGCCGCCGCCCGATGATCGGGCTCAAGGCATCAGCGTCGTGCCCGACGAACAGAACAACGCCTTGATCATCACCGCGTCAGCGAGCGAGTATAAGCGCGTACGTCAAATTCTCGCGCGGATCGACGCCGCGCCGAGCCAAGTCATGCTCGAGGCCACGATCGCGGAGGTTACGCTCAACGATCAGCTCCGCTTCGGATTGCGCTGGTTCTTCGAGAAGGGGGCAAGCGAGTTCCAGTTCACCGATCTCGCGTCCTCGGTGATCGCGCCGACGGTTCCTGGATTTTCTTACTTCATCAACACGCCGAATGTGCAGGTTGCTCTGAATGCGCTCGGCACCATCACCGACGTCAACGTCGTATCGTCGCCGACGCTGATGACGCTCGACAACAAGAAGGCGATCCTTCAGGTCGGCAACGAAGTCCCGGTTGCCACCCAGTCGGCGGTCAGCGTCGTGACGCCAGGGGCGCCGATCGTCAATTCGATCTCCTATCGGAATACCGGCGTCATCCTGAACATTACGCCCCGCGTCAGCGATTCAGGCCGCGTGCTCTTGGAGATCGAGCAGGAGGTGAGCGACGTCGTGACGACCGACTCGTCGGCGATCGACAGTCCGACCTTCCAGCAGCGCCGGGTACGTACGACGGTCGCGGTGCAAGATGGTGAATCGATCGTACTCGCCGGTATGATGCAGGATCGCGCAAGTCGGGTGCGGACGCAGGTGCCGATCATTGGAGATATTCCCCTCGTCGGTAATCTATTCAAGAACAAGAACGATACGATCGCGCGGACCGAACTTTTGATCGCGATCACGCCGCGGGTCGTCAAGGATCCCGGACAGATTCGCGGGATTGCCGCCGAGTTCCGCGATAAGCTGAATTTCTCGACTAGACCCGAGCGGCGCGCGCCGCCTGACCGGCGGGAGCAGGTGGACCGGTTGGTGCGGTAGTTTGCCAGTCGGGCATGGGTCTGGCAGGCACGCCGCACGCGGCTTTCGGTCGAGGTTTGCCGGGTAACGCGACCGGCCCGTTTCTAATCGAGCCGAGCCGATGCACTCGCAGTCGTCACCAAAGGCCGCGCCGCGCCCGACCAGTGAGAGCGGGTTCGCACTCGTCGCTGTGATGCTCGCGCTCGGCCTACTCGCGATGATCGCCACGACTTTCATGTTGGCAGTCCGCGCGCACGTGCGCTCGGTCGCGGCGACATCGGCTGCAGCGCGTGCCGAGGCAATGGCCGATGGAGGGGTCAATATCGCCGTACTCGATGCGCTGACGGTCCGCGAGGATCGCACGCGGGCGCGCCGTTTCCCGACGGACAGCACCGCCATCGCGTGCCGGTTGGAAGATGGCGCACGTTTGCTATTGAGCGTGCAGGACGAAGCTGGGCGCGTCGATCTCAACAGCGCTGGAGAAACGCTGCTGGTGGCGCTATTCCGCGGCAGCGGGTTCGATGAAAGAGACGCAGAGCGATGGGCGCACCGAGTCGTTGATTTCCGCGACCGCGATAGCGATCGCAGGGCGGCGGGGGCGGAGCGTCCGGACTACGAGGCAGCGGGACTGCCGGGGCCCAAGAACGGGCCGTTCGATGCAGTGGACGAACTGGCCCAAGTCCTCGGCGCCGAAGCCGCGCTGCTCGAACGACTGCGCGGCGCAGTGACGGTGCATTCCGGATTGGCGGGTGTCGACCCGAAGGTGATGAGTGCCAAGAGCGTCGCTCTGATCGCGAGCGGAGGGGTGGCGGGAGGCGCAGCGTTTGCGGGTATTGCGCGGACGGGCGATCCTGGAACATTACCGGCTGGCTTCGTCGCAATCTCACCGCAACAGGTGTTCCGTATTCGCAGCACGGCCGAAACCGCGGATGGCGCAGTCTTCGTCAGGGAAGCCGTCGTCGACCTCGGCCCGCGTCGCGCGCGATCTCACACATTCCGTCGCTGGACGCGTGGCTCGATCCGGCCAGAGGATGCCGTCCAATTTCGGGACAAGACGATCGCGTCGCTACCGCCGTGTTGAGACGTCACCGAGGAAGATCGGCCGATGGTGCCGGGCTAGCCGCTCATCGGCGCAATTTCTACTGTGCCGGGTTCTACTGTGCCAGAAGTTTGCGCAGGGCCTGACGCTGGTCCTTTTCGGCCTGATTGCGTTCGAGGTGAGACGCCACCAGCCCGTAACGATCGAGAAGGAACACCTTGGTCGTGTGATCCATCGTGTAACTGCCGTCCTTGGCGATCACCTTGTCGTATGTCGCGCCGAACCTGTGCGCGGTCGCCGCGATTTCGAGGGGGCTGCCAGTCAGCGCGACGATGCGCTTGTCGAAGGACCCGACGTATTCCTTAAGGTGCTCGGCCGTGTCGCGCTCCGGATCGATCGTGACGAAAGCCACGAGCAAGCGGTCGGCGTCCTTGCCGAGCGCTTCGAGATGATGCGTCATCTCGAGCAGCGTGGTCGGGCAGACGTCCGGGCAATGCGTATAGCCGAAGAAAATTGCGGCAGGCCGTCCCCTTAGGCTCGCCGGGGGGATCGGTGTGCCGTTCTGGGTTTTCAGCTGCAAGAGCGGAGCGAGATCGACGCCCTGCGGCCGCTTTCCGTGCGGATTGGCGGCAGCCAGTCCGGTACAGAGAACCGCACCCAATATCGTGAGAACGAAGAAAATCCGATGGTTTCGCCGTCCAGTCGACGTATAGCGCATGTCCGCTCCATCACGTCTGAAACGTCTAGTTTGAATCTCGCAGAACGCGTGTTCGATTTCAACGCGTGGAGAGGTCGCGCCGGATCTGGGTTAACGTTCCTTCCGCACGACAACACGAAACCGATGACACAGTCGTAAAGAGTATGTTAGCGTTGCAAGGTGAGCGGGTTGCGGGTTGGTAGGATATCACGTGCGTTCGAACGTGGAGCGCATTCGTCCTGGACGAGCTTTCCGGCACGAGACTTGCGATAGTTTTTGTCGTGCTGCTTTTTTTCCAGTGCGGGTGTCATGACAGATTTTGTTGTTCGCGTCGCAGTCGTCGATGATCATCCGGTTTTTCGTGAGGGCGCGGCTTTTTGCCTTGAGCGCGCTGGCGGGTTCGAAGTGGTGGCACACGGCGGAAGCGCCGACGATGCGACCCGTATTGCCCGGGACCATCGGCCAGATCTGATCCTTCTCGACATTAACATGCCTGGCAACGGTATCGAGGCCGCGCGTAAGATTTCGCAGGAACATCCTGGCGTTAAGTGCGTCATCCTGACCGGCTCGGAGAGCGAAGAGCACGTCGCGGCGGCTCTCGAGGCCGGTGCGCGGGGCTACATCGTCAAGGGTGTCGGTGTGGCCGATCTCGTTCGGACAATCCGGGCGGTACATTGCGGCGAGTCGTATGTCTCGCCCGGCTTGGCGGCTCGACTTTTGACCCAAATGCAAAAGAAGCGGGCCAACGGCAAAGCCGACGATGTGCAGGTCGAGTTGACGTTGCGCGAGGAAGAAATCCTCGGTCACGTTTCCAACGGCCTGACCAACAAGGAAATCGCCAACCGGCTGCACATCAGCGAGAAGACTGTGAAGCACTACATGACGAACATCATGCAGAAGCTGCAGGTCCGCAACCGGGTCGAAGCCGTGATGACGAGCCGGGTCCGCCGCACCGGCTGACCCGTCCTCGCACCTGACCTCCACTGAGACGCTCGCTGCATCGCCCCGGCATCCGGTTCGGTGAGGTGTGTCCGTACTGAAGCGCCCGGGGGCGGCTCAAGGCGCCGCCTCGCCCCGCCTGCAGCGGCCGGCCGCGTCTACGTCCTCAATTATTTGGCATCCGTGACGTAGTTCTCGCGCAAAGCGGCCCCAATCTTGTATGACAGTTCTGTGACGCGGCGTAACAGTCCGCGCAGGGTTTTGGCGCGGCGAGACGAGTATGTCCGAGAGGTTTGCGCGAAACGACAGCGCGGAGTTCGTAAATTCCGCCGCGCGTTCGTTTCGCTTCCTGAAATGGCGCATGAACGAATTGTCGCCGCGAGCATCCCTGCTCGCGGCTTTCGTCATCGCATTGCCGGTCGCCCTGCATTTCCTACTGCGCGAAGGCGGCCCGGCTAACGCGACGTTCGGCACCGGCGTGACGCTCACGCTCGCGGCTCTAGTCACCCTATTCTCACGTCGAGCGATGTTCGCGGCCGTCGTCGTCGCGACGCTGGTCGCCATCGTCGTCGTTGCCGCAACGTTCAAGCAGAAGGTCATGGACATGGTCGTCCATGCCTACGACCTCTATTTCTATTTCACGTCATGGTCGACGGTCAGCTATCTGTGGAGCGACCACCGCCCGTACCTCGTTGGCCTCATCACGGCATTCATACTTGCGGGGGCCTTGTGCTACCTCGCGTTTCGGCTAGACGGAACGCGACTGCCACGGCGTCACGCCGCCGCCGCCATGCTGGTGTTCGCGTCGATCGCTACCGCCGCCGGTATGATGAAGGGCGAGCGTCGTCATACCCAATTCTATTGGGAGGATCTCTATGTCACCTCGTTCTATTCGTCATGGAACGAGACGCTCGAGACACTCTGGCGCGGTCAATTGATCGAGGCGCTCGACGGGCCTCATGGCGGCCCGCCGTTCCGGTTGCCACAGTCTTGCGAAATCAGCGAAAAGCCGCCGCACATTATCCTGATCCATCAGGAATCGGTTGTGCAGCCGTCATTGTTTCCAGGGTTGAAGTACGATCCCTCGGTCGAGCCGTTCTTCCGCTCGTTCGACGGCAAGCTGCATCCGATGCGCGTTGAAACCTACGGCGGCGCATCTTGGCTGACTGAATTCTCGATCTTGGCGGGCGTCTCGACCCATTCGTTCGGGGGGATGCGCCAGTTCGTGCAGTCGTTGATGGCGGGCAAGGTGCGGGACACGTTGCCGGAATCTCTCGCACGCTGCGGATATCGCAATGTCGTGTTCTATCCGATGTTGCGCAACTTCGTGTCGAATGCGCGGTTCTACAACGCGATCGGCATGCCCGAAGTGTTCGATTTGAAGGATCAAGGCGCGAAGTCGACGATGGAGCGTGACCGATTTTACTACAAGAACGCACTCGATGAGATGGGCCGGCACGTCGGCGCGTCGCACAAGCCGCTGTTCACTTATGTGCAGACAATGTCAGCGCATTCACCCTACAACTTCACCTATGAGCCCGGCCTCGAGGTTGCTGGTGGCGGCCCCGGCACCGATCCGCAAATGCATGAGTATCTGAGACGACTGTCATTGGCGCGGATGGACTACGAGTGGCTACGCTCCGAGATCAAGCGGCGCTTCCCGGACGAGCGGGTGCTCATTGTGCACTACGGCGATCACCACCCGATCGCGACTCGAACATTCCTCGGCTATGGCCAGTATGACGACCCCGAGGATATGTCGATCAGGCCCGACGGTCCCGGCTTCATCACGTATTTCGCGGTCGATGGCCACAACTACCAGCCGCCGCCGCTGCCGGCGCTCGAGACGGTGGATGTCCCATATCTGGGCGGGATCATCCTCGAATCGGCGCGGCTGCCGCTTTCGGACTCCTATCGCGAGCGGAAACGGTTGATGGCGCTCTGCGACGGGCGATACCACTCGTGTGCCAAGCGCGACGAAGTGCTTGGCTTTCATCGGCGGCTGATCGAGTCCGGTCTCATCGACGCTCGCTGACGTCGCAGACGCCATGCAGCTAGAGATAGCGGCGTACACCAATCCGCGTGAACCAAAGAGCAGCGGCGGGCAACAGAACTCATTCTTGAGTTGTATTTTGCAACCCTGGATTTTATTTCTTTATTGATCCGATCCTAATGCCCGTCCCTAACCGGCAATTAAGGCGTTGGCCGTATGATCTTCGAAGTTCGATCCTACGCGTTGAGGTTGCGTCATGCAGACAATTGAGTTGCTCACGTCTCAATTTCCCCGTGCAACGGTCTTCCCGGTGCCGCCGGCTGTCGCGCTTTCCCGGCGACAACATCTCGAGGGAACGACGCTCGTCGAGGCGCTGGTGTGCGAGACCCACCTCGCAGCGCTGCAAACGGCGACGGTGACCAGCGCCGTCAATGGTCTCCGGCAGGCAGGTCGGATTGAGAACCCTCTCGACATCAGAAACTTCATTCCGCACCGTCCGGCCATACTGCTCGCGACAAGCGGGTGGCTGCTCGACGCCGGTCTCGAGAAAGAGACGATCGAAGATGTCGAAGTGTTCTTCGAGGAATTGCGTCCAGCACGGGCGTATCTCGATCACTTCTTCCGGGATGCGTCCGAACTCGGCTGTGCCCGTGCCGAGATCCTGCATCGCCGCAACCTGACATCGAATTGGCAACGGGCCGCAAAGGGGGCGGCGGTCGCAGTCAAATCACTCGACCAATCTTTGCGGTTCTCGCTGCCGGAACTCTATGCGGAAACAGTACCGGTCTTGGTCAGTCTGTTGAACAGTTCGGCTGAAGGTCTGCAGCCGTGCATCGATACCGCAGGACATCCGTTTCTCCCCGAATTGCCGCAACGCAGGCGCTCGGCGCGCAAGGGGCTGTTTCAGGAATGTAGCGTCCAGCATAGCCGGCGGACCTCGCGCGCGCTGGTTCGAGACATATCGTCGGGCGGACTTGGTCTCGATGGCATCGCCGGGTTGCGGCCGAACGAAATGGTCGTCATCGACTTAGATACGGGGCGGCGCCTGATGGGCACGGTCGTCTGGACCAAGGCACGCCTCTCGGGCGTCCGCTTCAGCACCCCGCTCCCGCCGAACGATCCGCTGCTGTTCGGCTGAACCGCTGCTGCGGGTAGGCCAGCAGTCTGCACCGTTCGCAGTGGCCTCGCCAAGTTGAAATACAATCAAGAATAGCCGATCGTTATGCGTTGAAATGCATAACGATCGGCTATGATGCGTTTTCACGCCAGGGTGCGCCAGTTCTGGTGTCGAAGTTGCTCGATCATCCAGTGTTTTGTCGATATCGTCCAAGCATTCGTTGTCCGCTGCACCTAAGTACAGTTGACCAAATCTGTCATGGGGCGCGAACTGTCGGAAAATCTTCCGTATCGCCATGCGATCGAGAAGTTTCGTGGGAGGACACATGCTGAAGGCGTTGGTTATCGATTCCGGCAAATGCACCGGTTGCAAGCAGTGCGAGATGGCCTGCTCGTATGAAAATGAGGGCGAGTTCAACGTCTCAAAGTCGCGGATCCGGGTCTTCGACTTCCACACCGAAGCGCGGATGGTGCCCTATACCTGCACGCAATGCGCGGAAGCGTGGTGTCAGCAGGCCTGTCCGGTCAACGCGATCACGACCGACGCCGCATCGGGCGTCAAGATCGTCCACGAAAACCTCTGCGTCGGATGCAAAGTTTGCACGATCGCCTGCCCATTCGGCACGATCAATTACAACGCGAGCACCGGTAAGGTCATCAAGTGCGATCTCTGCCAGGGCAATCCAGCCTGCGCGGACGCCTGTCCCACTGGCGCTATTACCTTCCAGGACATCGAACAAACAGGCTTCGACAAGATGCGATCCTGGGCTTCGGTCGCCGCCAAGGGCTCGGAAACCTCGGGCCCGAGCACGCCGACCGCGAAGCACTAGTTCGCGGCGCAACGGCGCAGCCGCATGAGAGCTGGACACATCACGAGATAGGCCCACACGAGGGTCATCAGACGTCTGGGAGACCAAGATGGGTTGGACACGCAAAATTCTGCGAGTGAATTTGACTACGGGCACGATCAAGACCGAACCGCTCAACATGGATTGGGCGATGAAGTATCTGGGCCAGCGCGGCCTCGCCTCGAAATATCTGATCGAGGAAATCGACCCGAAGGTCGATCCGCTGAGCGCTGACAACAAGTTGATTTTCGCGACCGGACCCCTAACCGGAACGGCGGCTTCTACGGGAGGCCGCTACTCCGTCATCACCAAGGGACCGCTGACCAACGCCATCGCCTGTTCGAATTCAGGTGGGTACTGGGGCGCCGAACTCAAGTTCGCCGGCTGGGATATGGTCATCGTCGAAGGCAAGGCCTCGAAGCCGGTTTACATGACGATCTTCGATGACGTCTGCGAAATTCACGATGCCGAGCCGATCTGGGGCACCAGCGTGTGGAAGACCGACGCTTGGTTGAAGAAGCAGCATCAGGATCCAATGATCCATGTCACCGGCATCGGCGTTGCCGGTGAAAATAAGGTGCTCTATTCGGCGATCGTCAACGACCTTCATCGCGCCGCTGGCCGGTCGGGCGTCGGAGCGGTCATGGGGTCGAAGAATCTCAAGGCGATCGCGGTTCGCGGCACAAAGGGTGTCAAGGTCAAGGATGGCGGACGCTTCCTCAAGGCAACGGCCACCGCCAAGCAGGTGCTGCAGCAGAACGCGGTGACAGGCGCCGGCTTGCCGACCTATGGCACGCAGGTGCTCATGAATGTGATCAACGAAGCTGGCGCTATGCCGACGCGCAATCATCGTCAGGTTCAGTTCGAAGGCGCACACGACATCTCGGCCGAGGCCATGGCCACGCCGCGCAAGTCCGACGGTAAGCCGAACCTGCTCACCAACCAAGCTTGCTTCGGCTGCACCATCGCATGCGGCCGCATTTCGAAAATCGACGAGAACCATTTCACCATCAAGAACAAGCCTGAGTATTGGCACGCATCGGGCGGCCTCGAGTACGAGGCAGCGTGGGCGCTCGGGTCGAATACCGGCGTCAACGACCTCGACGCACTCACCTACGTCAACTTCATCTGCAACGAGCAGGGGCTCGATCCGATCTCATTCGGCGCGACCGTTTCGGCCGCAATGGAACTCTATGATCTCGGATTGATCACCAAGGAACAGACCGGCGGCATCGAGCTGAAGTTCGGCTCGGCAGAAGCGCTCGTAAAGTGTGTCGAGTTGACCGGCAAGGCGGAAGGCTTCGGCCGCGAACTGGGCCTTGGCTCGCTGCGACTTTGCACCAAGTATGGCCGGCCCGACTTGTCGATGTCGGTCAAGGGGCAGGAATTCCCAGCCTATGATGGCCGCAGCATCCAAGGCATCGGCTTGGCCTACGCCACGTCGAACCGCGGCGCGTGCCATTTGCGTGGTTACACCATAGCGTCGGAAATCCTCGGTATCCCGGAGAAGACGGATCCGCTGGAGACAGCGGGCAAGCCGGGCCTCGTCAAGGCATTCCAGGATGCGACCGCTGCCGTCGACAGCGCCGGCATTTGCGTCTTCACGACGTTCGCCTGGACGCTGAACGACATCGCTCCGCAGGTCGATGCCGCGTGCGAGGGAAGCTGGACGCCGGAGTCGATGCTGGAACTCGGCGAGCGCATCTGGAACATGGAGCGTGTATTCAACAATCGCGCGGGCCTGTCGTCGAAGGACGACAATCTGCCGCCGCGACTGCTGACGGAGGCCGCGCAAACCGGCCCGGCCAAGGGCAAGGTCAACGGCCTCGCACAGATGCTGCCGGAATACTACCAGTTGCGTGGCTGGACCGCCGACGGCGTTCCGACCAACGAGACGCTGTCGCGATTGTCGGTCTAGTCCGCCGAAACGACAACGGGCCGCCGACGAAGGCGGCCCGCCTCGCCGTCCACCGTCGCGCCGAACGCCAAGATGTCAATCGTCGCCGCGCAATGGACCGATCAACGCCATTCCGGGCATCCGCGGCCTATGTGCTTCGACCCGGCCGAGGGAGGTTCTCCGTGGACTACGTCGTTCTGGGCGCTGGCCCTGCAGGTGTGACCGCGGCGGAGACGCTGCGCTCGGCCAACAAGGCGGCCCGCATCACTATGATCGGTGCCGAACTCGAAGCGCCTTACTCGCGCATGGCCATCCCCTATCTCCTTCACGGCAACATCGAAGAGCATGGAACGTACCTGCGGCAGACGCCGGGCCATTACTCCAACCTTGGCATTCGCTATCTGAACGGACACGCTCGCAATATCGACACCGCTACACGCACGTTGACCATGCAGGGTGGCGATACGATCGGCTATGACCGGCTGCTCATCGCGACGGGAGCTTCGCCGATTATACCGCGCTTCCCGGGCGCGAACCTTCCCGGAGTCCATACCTGTTGGACGTTGGCGGATGCGCGCGAGATCTTGAAGCTGGCCGAAAAGGGAGCGCCGGTCGTTCTCGTCGGCGCTGGTTTCATCGGCTCAATCGTGCTCGAAGCGCTTTACGCACGGGGATGCGACCTGACCGTCGTCGAGATCGCACCGCGGATGGTTGCACGCATGATGGACGAAACCGCTGGCGGCATGCTTACCCGCTGGTGCGTGTCGAAAGGCGTGAAAGTTCTGACCGGAACCAAGGTCGAAAGCATCACGCAGACGTGGAACGGGGAAGCCCCGCTCTACGTCGGATTGTCGAACGGCAAGACCGCGCCGGCCAAGCTCGTCGTGCTGGCCGCTGGCGTGCGGTCGAACACTTCGTTCCTTGCTGGCTCTAATATCGCGGTCAATCACGGCATCAAGGTCGATCGCTTTCTCGCCACGACGGCTCCGGGTGTCTATGCTGCGGGCGATTGCTGTGAAGCAGTCGACCTGTCGACCGGCAAGCCGGACATGCTCGCGATCCAGCCAGTGGCGGTCGAGCACGGCCGGATCGCCGCGCTCAATATGGCGGGCGTGGTGACGCCGCACCGCGGGTCGCTCAACATGAACGTCCTCGACACGATGGGATTGATCTCGTCGTCATTCGGCCTCTGGCAAGGTGCTGACGGCGGTTCGACCGGCAAAGTCACCGACGAGCAGAACTACAAATATCTAAAGCTCGAGTTCGAAGGCGACCGAATGGTCGGCGCCCAGTGCGTTGGCATGACGGATCATGTCGGCATGTTGCGCGGTCTCATTCAGACCGGCTTCCGGCTTGGCGGATGGCGCGATAAATTGATCAAGTCACCAGAGCGGCTGCGCGAGGCGTATATTTCCGTGGCACAAGGTGTGACCCATGGCGCGCCGGCTTCGGGTGCCTCAGGTCCGCACGTGAACACGCCGGTTGCCGCATAGGAATCGGCGTCCGCGCAACCGGGAAGGGAGTGGCCCGTTGGATGATCGGCCGCTGACGATCAGCGTTACGCTCAAGCTTTATGCGTCTCTCGGCATTCATCTCCCGGATCACGCCGCCAGAAATGAGGCGGGCGTCGCCGTCCCGGACGGGACGACGATCTGGGATCTGCTCGACCGATACAACGT
Organism: Hyphomicrobium sp.; assembly: GCA_022843145.1. GTDB lineage: Bacteria > Pseudomonadota > Alphaproteobacteria > Rhizobiales > Hyphomicrobiaceae > JAKAML01. The sequence goes on along the minus strand of JALHOF010000002.1, from coordinate 98,996 downwards.
CCCGCGCGGCTCGTGTCACTTGGTGCTGCTGAATGGCATTTTTCAGCCCGTTCACTCGCGCGGCGGCGTTCGTCTCAAGGACGGGGACGCCGTGGCGGTCTGGCCGCCCGTGGCGGGCGGGTAAGGTTGTTCCAGGAAGCGATTTACTCTCCTGGCGGACTGTGGCAGCGTCTTCCTACTAAAGTTCATGCGGGCATCTGGATCGATCGATTCAGTGAAGCCTGCTGTCTAGGGAGACTGTCCGGGTGGCGAAAGGCTCGCTGTCGACGTGCGCTTCCGGCATCCGCATTGCGACGAGCTTCGAATCGTCTACCGAGGATGCCGTCTCCGAGCTTTCGAAATTGCTCGGCCCGGGGCCCTACGAACATCTCGTGGTATTTTTTTCGCTTGATCACGATCCCCACGCGCTTTCCAAGGGGCTGACGGCTGCGTTTCCAACGACGGCCTTGAGCGGCTGTTCGACAGCGGGCGAGATCACGCCCGTCGGGATCGTTGAGGGCAGCGTCATGCTCATCGCCTTCCCGTCCGAGAATTTTTGCATCCACTCGGCGTTGATCGAAACTGCAGATCAGAACGGCGTGGAGCGGGCGAGTGAGGTCGTTCGGGGCTTGAAGGCTCGTTTCAATGCAACATCGGGCCGCCCGCTCAAGGACCGCGTCTTTGCGCTGATGCTGATGGACGGTTTGTCCAACAGCGAGGAACTGCTCGTCGCCGCGATCAATTGGGCCATCGACGACATTCAGATGATCGGCGGTTCGGCGGGCGATGGCCTGCGTTTCGACACGACCGCGCTGCTGAGTAACGACATGGTCGTGCGCGGTGGGGCGATCTTGATCATGATCGAAACGTCGGTGCCCTTCCGAATCTTCAAGACACAGAATTTCGAGCCGACATCGACCAAGCTCGTTGTGACGGCGGCCGACTGCGAAAAACGCATCGTGTACGAACTCAATGCCGAACCGGCCGCGCGCGAATACGCGGCAGCCATCGGACTGATGCCCGACGATCTCGGTCCATTCAGCTTCGCGTCTTACCCGCTCGTCGTGAAGGTCGGTGGTGACTACTACTGCAGGTCGATTCGGAACATGAACCCGGACGGCAGCCTGTCGTTCTTCTGCGCGATCGACGAGGGCCTCGTCTTCACCGTCGCTCGTCCCGAGGACATGATCAGTTCTACGGCGCGCACACTCGAGCAGGTCACCCGTGAGCTCGGGTCGATTGATCTCGTCCTCGGTTTCGATTGCATCCTACGCCGCCTCGACGCCGAAAACCGCCAGATCGGCCGCAGTCTCGACGAACTGTACCGCAAGTTCGGCGTGGTCGGTTTCCACACCTACGGCGAGCAATACAAGGCGATGCATCTCAATCAGACCCTGACCGGGATCGCGTTTGGAGCCGGGGGGCGTTGAGCATGCAGCCGACCGGGCCGCAACGTCCTGGCGATTTCATCGAGATGCCGCAGGATTTGACCGACCGCCAGCTGGTCAAGCTGCGGAAGATCAATGCGGCGCTTATTCAACGTGTCGAGCGCTCGATGGAGCAACAGGCGAATGCCTATTCGCTGTTTCAAACCGCGATCGGACTGGAAGCCCAGGTCAGGCTTCGCACCGAAGAGCTTAAGAATGCACTTCGCCAACTCGAGGAAACCAATCAGCAGCTCGTTTCAGCCCGTGACACAGCCGAGAGGGCGAGCCGTTTCAAGACGCGCTTCTTTACAGCCGTCGGACATGACTTGCTGCAACCGCTTCATGCCGCGCGGCTAACGAACTCGGCTCTCGACGGGACGGTGAAGCCCGCCGAGCAGGCTCGATTGGCTGGACAGATCGATCACGCACTTTCGACGATCGAGGAACTGCTGCGCAGTATTCTCGATATCTCGAAGCTGGAAGCCGGTGTCGTGCAGCCCTCGCTGAAGACCATTGCGCTCGACGAGTTGTTCCGCTCCCTCGTGACCGACCTCGAGCCCTTGGCGCGGGACAAGGATCTGACGCTGACGTTCCGGACGACGATGTTGTCGGTGACGTCCGACCAACTGATGCTCCGCCGCATCTTGCAGAACCTGCTGGCGAACGCCGTGCGTTACACCGAGCGTGGGGAAGTCAAGATTGCAGCCCGCCGCCGCGGCAACGCGGTTCGGATCGAGGTCTGGGATACCGGGCCCGGTATCGCCGAGACTGAGCGTTCACGCATTTTCGAGGAGTTCGAGCGCGGGGCCGCTTCCGAGCGTGTGTCGGCCGCAGGTTTTGGTCTGGGTCTATCGATCGTGCGTCGCACGGCACAAGCTCTCGATCACGAGATTTCGGTTTGCTCACGCGTCGGCCGCGGCACGTGCTTCTCGGTGACGGCACCACTGGCCGACACGCTGTGTCCGTCATTGGTGCCGATGCCAAATATCCAGACGGTGCGAGAGGCGTACGGCTTCGCGACGTCCCGGGTCTTGGTGATCGACAACGATGCGACGGTGTTGACGGCTATGACGACGCTGCTCGATCGCTGGGGCTGCGTATCGCGCAGTGCCCGCGATCAAGCGGAGGTCGCAGCGATCCTCAGCACGGGCGACTTTGCGCCGGACATCGTGCTTGCGGACTATCACCTCGACCATGGTGCCTGCGGCATCGACATCGTCACAGCTTTGCGGGCAACGCGGAGCGACGCCTTGCCGGCAATCATCGTCACAGCCGACCACACGTCTGCAATTTCGGACGTTGCACGCCTCGCCGGTTGCGAGATCCTCTGCAAGCCAGTCAAGCCCGCCGAGCTGCGCGCTTTGATGTCTCACATGCTCGGTTGATCCGCGTCTGGCGGAACACGAATTTTCTCAGCGGGATCCGGAAGGCTTTTCTGTGTCTCTCTGCGGCAGAGACGCCGCGTCGAAGTCGATCTTCTGAGCTTCGATCACGGCTTGCGTGCGAGATGCGACGTTCAGTTTGCGCAGGATCTCCGAGACGTGCGCCTTGACCGTGGTCTCCCCGACATCGAGTTCATACGCGATTTGCTTGTTGAGCTTTCCCTGACGCAACATCATCAAGACGCGGAGCTGTTGCGGCGTCAGCGTACCAAGGCGCGTCGTGAAAGAAGACTGGCCGGAGTTCTGCGGTTGAGCTTGCGGAGGCTCGTAGTCTTTTGGCAGGTAGACGCATCCGTTCATGACGGTCTGGATTGCATCGGCGAGCTCGCCCTTGCGGACCGACTTCGGAATGAAGCCGGCCGCCCCATACGTCATTCCCTGATGGATGATCTGCGGATCGTCGAGCGCCGAGACGATGACGACGGGCAGTTTGGGATGATGCGTCCGCAGCTCGAGGAGGCCCTCGAACCCACGCGTACCAGGCATCGTGAGATCGAGAAGGACGAGGTCAAATGGTCCTTCGCTCCCGATCACGGCTCGCGCGCCTGCGATCGATGTTGCTTCGACGATTTTCGCTTCGGGATATGCCACGAGCACCGCGAGTTGGATTGCCTCGCGGAATAGGGGATGATCGTCGACGACGAGGAATCTTGCTGGCACCGCTGAGGCCTCCAATACGGCGACTTCGTGGGTCATCAATGAAGCGACGTGGCCCGCGTTGCTCATAATTTCATCACCTGATGAAGCTTGCAACAACAGTAAGGGGCGAGCAGGTGGATCTGCTCGCCCCAAAAAGTCATGCGAACCGGACGGTTGGCCTTACTTCGCCTTCGAAGCGAGCTGCTTCGGGAGCTTGAACGTCCAAACCATGCCGCCCTGATTGAGATTGGCGACCGACTTGGCGACCTCGCCGCCCCACAGCGGGACCGCGCCACCCCAACCAGAGACGATCGAGATCATCTGTTCTCCATCCTGTTCCCAGGTGATCGGAGAACCGACGATGCCCGAGCCGGTGTTGAACGACCAGAGTTCCTTGCCGGTCTTGTCGTCGAGCACTTTCAGCTCGCCCTCGGGCGTGCCGAAAATCACGAGGCCGCCCGCGGTGGTCATTACGCCGCCCCACAGCGGGGCCTTGTTCTTATACTCCCACACAGTCTTGCCGGTCAGCGGCTCCATGGCCTTGAGCGAGCCGATGTGGGTATCGAATACCGGCTTGATGGTGAACCCCGCGCCCAAGTAGGCCGCGCCCTTCTTGTAGGTCACCGGCTCGTTCCAGATATCCATGCCCCACTCGTTGGAGGGGACGTAGAACAGCTTGGTGTCCTTCGAGTAGGCCATCGGCATCCAGTTCTTGCCGCCGAGGAAACTCGGCACGGCGAAGATGCTGGAGCCCTTCTTGCCGTCGGCTGCCTTGGTCGGATCGCCCGGACGGTTCTCGGGCACGTAGATCGGCCGGCCGGTCTTGTCGATACCCTTCGCCCACGAGATCTTTGCGACGAATGGGTTCGCGGTCACGAACTTGCCGGTGGCGCGCTCGAGCACGTAGAGAAAGCCGTTGCGATCGGCGGTGGCGGCGAGCTTTTTGCCGTCGGCATCGAATGAGACGACCTCGTTGACGCCGTCGAAGTCCCAACCGTCGTTCGGCGTGGTCTGGAAGCCCCACTTGATCTCGCCGGTTTCCGGATCGAGCGCAATGCGCGCGCACGACCACTTGTTGTCGCCAGGACGCATGTGGCTGTTCCACGGCGCGGGGTTGCCGGTTCCGAAGAACAACAGGTTGGTATCGGGATCGTAGGTGCCGCCGAGCCACGTCGCGCCGCCACCGGTTTTCCAAAGATCGCCCGGCCAGCTCTCGTTCTGCTTGCCGGTCATCGTCGACTCTTTGCCAGCGAGCATGCCCATGTGGCCCTCGATGGTCGGACGCGACCAGACGAGATCGCCATTATCGACCTTGCGCGCCTCGACGCGGCCGACGACGCCGAATTCGCCGCCCGAAACGCCGGTGACGATGATCGGTCCGTGCGCCTTCGACGGCACGATGAGCGGAGCAGCGGTGTACGAGTAGCCGGCTTTGAAGTCGTCGATTTCCTTTGTCCAAACGACCTTGCCCGTCTTTGCGTTCAGCGCGACGATCTTGGCGTCGAGCGTGCCGAAGAAGACATTCTCACCGTAGATTGCAGCGCCGCGATTGATGACGTCGCAGCACGGCAGAATGCCTTCGGGCAGGCGGTGATCGTATTGCCAGATCTCGCGGCCGGTCTTGACGTCGACGGCCCACATGCGGCTGTAGGAGCCGGTGACGTACATCACGCCGTCCTTGACCAGCGGCTGGCTCTCTTGGCCGCGCTGTTTCTCGCCGCCGAACGAGAATGCCCATGCCGGTACGAGGCGACCCGCGGTGTCCCGGTTGACCTGCTTCAGCGGGCTGTAGCGCTGACCTTGAGTGCCGAGTCCGTAAGAGACGACATCGCCGACAGTCGAAGCGTCCTTCAAGATGTCGTCCATCTTCACGTCGGCGCTGACCGGCGCGGTGAACGTGGCCGAAAGTGCAATTGCACTCGCGGTTGCGTACCATTTCCACGATTTCATGAGGTTGTCCCCTTGGCGTCTGTTTCCTTGGTCGCTTCCACGTTCGAGGGCTCTCTACACACTCGGAAGCTTCACCAGTGGGGAAAGTATCCCGGAGGTTTCGGGAACTGGATTGCCAAATAGTACAACCAGGAAGACTTTGCGGGAATGTATCCGCATTGACGGGGGGCTTAACTGCGCTTGCCGACGTTAGGCAACTTTTCAGCTTCGAGTTTCGGATAGAGATGCATAACACTGCGCTCATACTCGTAGCGGGCGAGCTTGATGCGGTCTGTCCATGCCGGCAGCGGCAGTGCGATCGCCTCGGTGACGTCGAGACCTTTTTCGAACGCAGATCGGATCACGTCCTCGACGGTGCCGAGCCAATTTCGGGTGTCCTCAATGCCGCGTGCACTGTCCTCGGCGGGGCCATGGCCGGGGATCAATCGTCGATGCGGGATCCCGCCGAGGTTGGCGAGCGCGATCCGCCAGTGCTCGAGATTCGCATTGGGGGTTGTCGGCGCACGGTCGATGAAGACGAGATCTGAGGCAATGAGAAAGCCCGATCGTTCGTCGAAAAGAACAAGATCCGAGTCGGTGTGCCCGCGCATTGCGAGCATTCGTATCCGGCGGTTTCCGAAATCTTCGACGCCGCTTTTGATTGTTGTTTTCGGCAGCACGAGTTCGGTGCCGCGCATCCAATCTCCAGCGGTGCGGTACATGGCATCGGCGTAGCCTTCGCCCATTTCCTTCAGCCCCTTGGCCACTTCGGCGGTTGCCGCGATGGTGACCGGGTCAAAGGCTTGATTTCCGAAAACGTGGTCGGGGTGAATATGCGTGAGGTACACGCGGGCAATATCCTTGCCCGTCAATTCGCGCGCAACCGCTGAAAGTTGCTCGCCATATCGTTTGGAAGGTCCCGTATCGACGATGACGGCGCCAGCGGTCGTATCGAAAATGACCACGTTGGCAATTGCGCCGCCATTCGTGGCGGTGATCGCCTCCTGCGCGCCGGCGATGAGCCAGATTCCGTCATCCAGCTTTTGTGGCCGTAATTCGTATTTCAGCGGCGCGGCGTCGACATGAAAAGCAGGAAGCAGTGCGCCAGCGGCCGTGCCTGCCAACATTTGGAGCGTCGTGCGTCGTGTAACACGTGACGCCGAGGCGACTGCGGATTTCCGGGTCATTGGATCGATACGCCGCCGAGCGAGCTCTGATCGAAGGCCGCTGGTATGGTCGAACGATATGTCGTGCCGTTGTTGTCCCGGCCCTCGACATTCAGCGACGCGTCACCCTTCGGTAGTTTGACCATCACCGTCAGTGTCGGATCCTCGCTTACCGGCTCGAACAGCTCGAGCGAGGCGAGCCCTTCGCCCTTGCTCGACCGCATGTCGAGTTTTTCGATGAAGAAGGCCGGTGTGTTGTCCTTGGCCAGGCCAGTGTCCATGGGGTGACGGACCCGAAGACGGATGCGGGATAGTCCGTCCGGCTGCCGCCATGCGCGTCCCTGCGCGAGACCGACCGTTTGCGACCAATCGGCATCCTTGCGTGCCATGGCCGGAGCCGAGCATCCGCCCCCCGCCGCATCGAGATAGACGCTTCCGACGCGCCAAGTGCCGTCGGTCATCAATGCGGCGGCTCGAACGGGGGTGCCTTGTTCGGCCTTCATTCGGAATGAAACGTACGGCGCGGCCTGGCGCGGCGTCAGCGTCAGGACGTGCTGGATGGGATTGAGATCTGCAAAGACAATCATTTTCACGACGCCATCAAGGCCACGGGCATCCGCGGTGACGGGCACCTGTGCCTGGTTCTCGATAATCGACGGTACGATCACCTTGATCCGTTGATCGAGGACGACCTTCTGGTTGCCGAAGAACTTGGTTGCCAAGTCATGCCACAGCGGGGACTGCAGCGGATCGTCCGGAACCAGATGCCGCTCACTCTCCGCAGCGGCGACAGCGCCGGCGCCGATCAGGAAAGCCAGTATAGCTAAATGGAGCGATCGTGTCGTCGTGCGGCGCTGCATCAGTGCCTCATGTTTCGTAGTGCTGCCGTCATTTGATCGTCGGCGGGATGAACGTTACGCCGTGCCGGGCGAAGATCGCAGCGAGTTCGCCCGAGGTCTTCAGCTCGGCGAGCACATTGCCAATCGCATAGTAGAGATCACGGCTGTTTTCTTTCACCGCGATTCCGACGGTCCAGCTCGAACGTACGATCCCCGGCATGGCCGGTTCGATGAACACAGCCTTCTGAGGCGATTGACCCAGCATGCCTTCGAGCTGAGACCTCACGCCCATCAGTCCAGCGACATCTTTGCGAAGGAAGCTGTTGATGCCGTCCCGCGGCTTGATGAAGTGGCTGATGTTGGGACGAAGCGATCCACCGTCGAAGAACATCAGGAAATAGTCGGCGACCGTCCCGAGCTGGACAGCGATTTTTTCACGCTTGAATACGTCGAGGCCGGGATTTTCACCGGTTCGCGCGGGGTCGATGGCGATCGCGACCCGCTCTTCGAAGTAAGGATTGCCCACCACCGCTTCCTTGTTGCGGATGACGAGTTCCTTGTCGATTGGCACGTGCATCATCACGTCGCCGACCGGGCCGCCAGTGAGTGGTCCTCGCCAAATGTTCGCGCGCAGGTCGTCGTCGACTTCCTCGCCTTGCATCCGGAGAATGATTTCGACTTCGACACCCAGCTTCTGAGCAAGGGCGCGCCCGATCTCGACGTCAATACCTTTGGGGACGCCAGCGTCACTCCACGAGAACGGCGAATTGTCTTCGTAGGCGATGACGCGCAACAGGTTGCTGGCTTTGACCTCGTCGAGCGACCTTGCCGATACCGATTGGGACATCGACACGCATAGGCCGAGAAGGCCGAGCAAACCTGCGGTGAAACCGGCCGAACGACACAAGCGACCTAGCGGCTTTCGGTGTCGCATCAACCCTCGAACTTCGACTCGATGTAGCTTCGGATAGCCCACATGGCCTCCTGGCTGATGATGTTCTCGAACGCCGGCATCTTGGTGACGCCGTTGATCGTTGCGCCCTTGCGCATCCGCTCCATGAACCAGTCGTCTCCGGGTTTGCCTTTTTCGAGGTAGCGAAGGTCTGGTGCAAGACCTCCCGATATCACCTCCAGGCCGTGGCAGCGGGCGCAATTCTGATTATATCCCGACGAACCGATCTTAATCGCCGTCTCATTGCCCCGATAGGGGTTCTCCTTCGCCCAGCCATCCTTGAGCGGGTCGAGACCTGTCGTGTCGACCGGCTGCGGCGTCACATCCCCGTGAGCGCGCACCTCCGCCAGTCCGACGGTCAAAAGTCCTAGTGTCAAGGCGGCGATCAAGAAGCGAGTTGCCTTCATCTGACGTGCACTCCGGTTTTCCTGCCATAGACTTGCGTGTTCTTGCCCGGACAGTAGTGGCGGTGATCGGAGAGCTGAAATTGTCAATTGGTACACTTCAAATTGGCGCGCGCAGCCGTTCGGTCGGCATCGGAAGATGTAACATTGTACCAATTAACAATGGGCCGTTGACCTGATTGCCGCTACGAAAGCCTCCTGATCGCCAGGGAGCAGAGGTGGAATGACGGCACTCGGCCGCGTGCGACGACGACTTGCGGTGTTCGTGTGCTGTTGCCATGTCCAGGCGGCAGTTGCGCACGAAGTTTTCGTGACCAACGAAAAGGACAACACTGTATCCGTGATCGACAGTGTTTCACTGGAAGTCACGAGGACGATCAAGGTCGGCAAACGGCCACGCGGGATCACGTTTTCAGCCGACTTCAAACACTTCTATGTCTGTGCGAGCGATGACAACGCCGTGCAGGTTTTCGATACCGAGAGCGGCACCAAGTTGCACGACCTCCCCTCAGGTGCGGATCCCGAGCAATTCTCGCTGTCCCCTGACGGCAAGCGTCTCTACATCGCCAATGAGGACGATGCGATCACCACCGTCGTCGATATCGCCGCGCGGCAGGTCCTGCATCAAGTGCCGGTGGGCGTCGAGCCAGAGGGCATCGCGATTTCTCCAGATAATTCGCTTGCCGTTGCGACGTCCGAAACGACGAACATGGCGCACATCATCGACACGAAGACCTTCGACGTCATCGCGAACGTGCTTGTCGATCAGCGTCCGCGCCATGCCGAGTTCACGCCGGATGGACGCAAGCTTTGGGTCTCGTCGGAGATCGGCGGGACAATGTCGATCATCGATGTCGCGACCCATGAAATCGAAGCAACGATCTCGTTTCGTATCGCGGGGATTCAGTCCGATACGGTTCAGCCCGTTGGCTTCCGGTTTACGCGCGACGGGACGCGTGCCTTCGTGGCGCTTGGGCCATCCAATCGCGTCGCGGTGATCGACGTGGCGTCCCGGACCGTGCTGAAATATCTCGTCGTTGGGCAGCGCGTCTGGCATTTGGCTTTGACACCCGAAGAAGACTTTCTGTTCACGACCAACGGCGTCTCAAATGACGTGACGGTGATCGACGTCAAAGCCCTAAGGCCGGTAAAGTCGATCAAGGTCGGCCGCTATCCATGGGGCGCTGCTGTGCGGCCGAAACCGTGAGGATTTCAGTGCGTCTGGACGGCGAGATCGGTCGAACACCTGTTACGCTCCTCCGATTGGTGTGCGCTGCGATCGCCGTCTTCTGCGTCACAATTGCTCCTGACAGGGGAGTCGCGGACGACGTGAGCGCTTTCGATGCGGCGAGTGGTTACAGGATTGCACGCTACCGTACTCCTGTTCACGAGACACCGCCCGGCGGCCAGCGGATCACCATCGACGACCTCGATCGTCTGGTCGCATCCGGTGCGCTGCTGCTGGACGTCATGCCCGCGGAGGGGGGAGGGCCGGATCCGGCCACCGGCGAATGGCGCGTCATTCGTCCGCGCGAAAACATCCCAGGCTCGGTCTGGCTGGCGGATGTCGGGCGCGGTGCGCTTTCGCTGGAGATGGAGACCTATTTTCGCGAGGGACTTGAGCGACTGACCGGGGGAAATAAAAGCCGCCCGACCATCGTCTATTGCCAATCGGATTGCTGGATGGCTTGGAACGCCGTCAGGCGCGCGGCGAGCTTAGGATACGGGAAAATCTACTGGTATCCTGAAGGATCCGATGGCTGGCGCGATCATGACCGAAAACTCGTGCCGGCTCGTCCGGTCCCGCTAGTCAATCGCCTTGCATCGATCGGTACGGGATCGCCAGTCAGACCGACAGACGGTACCGCGACAACCGACGCCTCGACCGCAAGCGGTGGCCCCGAGAAGAATGCGCGGGAGGCCGTCACCCTGCTCGAAGGCTACGCTGCCTACAAGATGGGCGGGTACGAGAAAGCGTATGATATCTGGAAGCCGTTGGCGGAGAGTGGCAATCCGAACGCGATGCTCAACATCTCCAATCTTTACGAGCAGGGCCAGGGCGCAACGCTCGACCATGTCAAGGCGGCGGCGTGGATGAAGCGGGCGGCGGATTCAGGCTTCGGCCCTGCGCAGTTCAACTATGGCGTGATGCTGGAGCGCGGCAAGGGCGTCGAACGCAATCTCATCGAGGCCGGGCAGTGGTTCGAGAAAGCTGCCGCACAAGGAGATGCGGAGGCGGCATTCAATCTTGGTGTGCTGCATGCGACCGGTTTCGGCGGCGTGGTGATGGACACTTCAAAGTTCGAAAAGGCGAGGATCTGGCTCGAAAAAGCAGCTGCCAAGGGGCACGGCCAAGCCAAGGCAATGTTATCGACCGACCTGTTCAAGTCGAAAGAGAAATAGATTGCTGAGTTCCGTCTACTCGCCGGCGAGTACGGCGCGCAAATAGCGGCCATAGTCGTTCTTGGCGTAATGCGTTCCGATCAGCGTCTCGAGATCGCCGGCCGAGATGAAGCCCTGCCGGAACGCGATCTCTTCGGGAGACGCGACCTTCAAGCCCTGCCGCTTCTCGATCGTGGCGACATAACTTGCTGCTTCGAGCAGACTGTCGGGTGTCCCCGTGTCGAACCATGCGAAACCGCGGCCCATCTTGCGCACGTTGAGTGTGCCACGCTCGAGGTATGCGCTGTTCACGCTCGTTATTTCGAGTTCGCCTCGTGTCGAGGGCTTCAGCGCCTTCGAAATCGCAACGACATCGTTGTCGTAGACATAGAGCCCGATGACGGCCCAATGCGACTTCGGTTGTGTTGGCTTTTCTTCGATTGAAGTTGCGCGGCCGCCGCTATCGAATGCGACGACGCCGTAGCGCTCGGGATCGGCGACGCGATGGGCGAAGACAGTGGCGCCGGGCCGGGGACGGAATGCGTCGGCTAGAAGTTCCGACAAGCCATGCCCATAGAAAATGTTGTCACCGAGAACGAGCGCGCAGGCGTCATTGCCGATGAACGCCTCGCCGATGATGAAGGCTTGCGCCAAACCTTCGGGCCGAGGTTGTTCGGCGTACGAAAAATTCATGCCCCATTGGCTTCCATCGCCGAGCAAGGCTTGAAAGCCTGGAAGGTCTCTTGGCGTCGAAATCACCAACACGTCGCGAACTCCACCCAACATCAAGACGGACAATGGGTAGTAGATCAGCGGTTTGTCGTAGACGGGTAGGATCTGCTTTGAAACGGTCAGCGTCATTGGGTAAAGGCGCGTTCCGCTGCCGCCTGCGAGAATGATGGCCTTCATGCGATGTCAGGTCCTGTGCGAGATCAAATTCGGGACGGCGCGAGGTGCGCCATCGTATCGGCGACGCCACTCGTCCAGTGCGGCAGGGCAATCCCGAACGTCCGAGTCAGTTTGCCATTATCGAGGCGCGAGTTGGAGGGGCGCAACGCGGCAGTGGGAAATTCGCTCGACGGAATGGCCACGAGGGTCGGCGTCCGCAGGCCTGCTGCGGCAGCGTGTCGGAAAATCTCGGAAGCAAAACCATGCCATGTCGTCTCGCCAGCCGAAGTCGCATGGTATGTGCCCCAGGCGGCATCGGAGCCGGCATTCTCGATGTTCTCCGCGATCGTCAAGATCGCGCTCGCGAGATCGTCCGCCGACGTCGGCGCGCCATGCTGATCGTTCACCACCGAAATGATGTCGCGTTCGTTGGCGAGGCGCAGCATGGTCCGCAGGAAGTTCTGACCGTCGCGGCCATAGATCCATGAGGTCCGAAGGATCAAATGCTGGGGACAGCCGGCGCGAACAGCTTGTTCGCCGGCGGCCTTGCTCGCCCCATAAGCGCTGAGCGGGTGCATCGCGTCGTCTTCGAGATATGCGCGCGCCTGTTGTCCGTCGAAAACGTAGTCGGTCGAAACATGGATCAAAGGAACTCCGGCCGCCGCGCACATCACGGCAAGCCGGGCTGGTGCTTCGGCATTGATCCGGAATGCCTCGTCCGGTTCACTTTCGGCCTTGTCGACGGCGGTGTAGGCGGCGGCGTTGATCACGACGCGCGGCTGCGTCTCGTAAAGGTAGCTCGCAACACTGCGGTAGTCGGTGATTTCGACGTCGGGCCGTCCGCCCGCTGCAGCGGTGACGCCGCGCGCCGATGCTTCCCGCACCAACGCGCGCGCGAGCTGCCCGGAACTGCCAAGGACCGCAATAGCATGCCGTGTCATGATCTGATCCGCGTGAGAACCGTCCCGCGCTACGGGAGGCGTATGATGGCTTTGACGCGGTACGTCCGTGCCGGCTCGATGCCGCTCTGAACGTTCTACGACGCTTGTTGGCCGACTAATCCAAGCCGCTCGCCAGCGTAGCGCTTTTCGCGGAGCGGCGCCCACCAGCTTTCGTTGACGAGATACCAGATGACCGTTTTCGCCAACCCTGTCGGGAAGGACTCCGTCGCCGCCCACCCGAGATCGCTCTCGAGTTTGGATGAATCGATGGCATACCGAAAATCATGGCCCGGTCGGTCGGTGACGAAGCGCATCAGATCGCGATAGCGGGCGCCGCCGCCTCGCGGACGAAGCACATCGAGGCTGTCGCAGATCGCTTCGACCACATCGATGTTCGAGCGCTCGTTGTGACCGCCGACGAGATATCGCTCTCCCGGACGTCCTTTGACGCACATCGTGACGAGCGCCCGCGCATGATCCTCCACATAGAGCCAATCGCGCACATTCTGGCCATTGCCATAGACCGGCAACTCGCGGCCGAGGATGGCGTTGGTGATCATCAGGGGGATGAGCTTTTCGGGGAAGTGATAAGGCCCATAATTGTTCGAGCAGTTCGACAGCACGACGGGCAATCCGTACGTTCGATGCCAGGCGAGAGCGAGGTGATCGGACGCCGCCTTGCTCGCGGAGTAGGGCGAACTCGGGTCGTAAGGCGTATCGGCGCTAAAGAGACCCGATGGGCCGAGACTGCCGAACACTTCGTCGGTGGAGACGTGCACGAAGCGGAAGGCATCCTTGCGGGCGCCGGGCAGTGTGGCCCAATAGGCCCGCGCGGCCTCCAACATCACGTAGCTGCCGGTGATGTTGGTGTCGATGAAGGCCTGCGGTCCGGTGATTGATCTGTCGACATGAGACTCGGCCGCGAGGTGCAGCACGGCGTCCGGCTGTTCACGGGAGAAAACCCGGCCGACGCCCTCGGCGTTGCAGATGTCGAGTTGATGAAACGTGTAGTTCGGATGATCTGCGACAGACGCAAGCGATGCCAGGTTGGCGGCGTAGGTCAGCTTGTCGATGTTCGCCACGGAATGGCCCATGTCGCGGACCAGGAGCCGGCAAACGGCTGAGCCGATGAATCCGGCGCCGCCGGTGACGAGAACTTTCATGGGACGTCGGTGTCCAACGGATCGAGACTGTCGCAGCGTCTGGGATCAGGCCATGCTGATCCTGCGCGACCGCGCATCGTGGCGGTCGACGACAGCGTCCCATCAATCCGTTGCTATGCGGTTAACTTCTCGCCAGGGACGACGCTCTGCCAACGCCTGCGTCGCGGGCGCTGAATAGGGAGCGCGCGCTCATTCTTCGCGGAAAGCGCGATTGATCTGATCCGTCACCGGCTTCAGCAGGAACGACAAAGCCGTGCGTTGGCTGGTCTCGATGAAGCCTTCGACCGGCATGCCGGAGACGAGGTTCATCTTGGACGCCTTTTCACGTTCGGAGTCTTCCAGCTTGATGCGCGCCGTGTAGTACGCGTTGCCGGTTTGCGGCTCCTTCGTGAGTTCCTCTGCGCGCTGCGAAACACGGCCGCGAAGCTCCGGCGTCGTCGTTTGATTGAACGCTGAGAAGCGCAATGTCGCGGGAAACCCGATAGCGACCTGATCGATATCGATCGGGGCGATCTTCACTTCGATGACGAAATCATCCTCTTTCGGCACGATGGACATGATGGTCTCGCCCGGTGATATGACGCCGCCGACCGTGTGCACCGCGAGTTCGTGGATGATACCCGTTTGCGGCGACCGGAGGTCTATGCGCTTGAGCATGTCTTCGGCCGCCGTGCGGCGCTCGGAGAGTTCAGCAATCCGAGCCTCGATCTCGCGCAGTTCTTTATTCGCTTCGGATTGCGTCGTCTGGTCGAGGCCGAAGATCTGCAGTTCGGTCTCGCTGATCGAACCGCGTGCCTTTGCGATTTGTGCAATGAGGACGCCGCGCTCACCCTCCAATCGGGTGAGATCGCGCTGCGTCGACAGCAACCGCTGCACGGTGACGAGTTCCTTCTTGCGCATTCCCACGACGCGCGACAACTCTTCGCGCATCAGTCTGATCTCTTCGTCCTTGGCGGCGGCCTGGGACGAAAGACCTTCGATTTCACGTGTCAGCTGTCCGACGCGCTCTTTGAGCTGCGATTTCTGACCTTCGAGTGCGACGCGCCGTTTGTCGAAAAGCTTGGTCTCGCCTTCCAAAACGCTGCGCGCTTCCGGATCGGTATCGGCGAAGCCGCGAGGGAAATTCACCGTCGACGCGTTGTCGCGCTCGGCGACGAGCCGCGCCTTGCGTCCCGTGAGTTGCACAATCTGTGACGTGATGATCCCGAGGCTGGCCTTCGCTTGCGTGTCGTCGAGGCGGAGCACGACGTCGCCCGCATTCACTTTGTCGCCCGTCTTGACCAGGATCGCACCGACGATGCCGCCTGTCTGATGTTGGACCTTCTTCACGCTCGAATCGATTACGACGAGACCCGGTGCGATGACAGCACCGGTCAATTTCGCGTTGGCAGCCCAACCCGCAACGGTCGCACCGAGCAACGCCACCATGCCGAGGCCGAGTGAGAGCCTGCGGGCGAGCGCGGGTTCCATCATCGGTTCCGGCTTGCGATCTTTACGGACGTCTGCCATGCGAAGCTTCTTTCAGGTCACGTGTTCAGCGATCAGCGGATTTGAGCAGGGCGGGAGTGCTCATCAAATCAGTTTTCAGCTCCGCCAACCGCAGCGAGCGCCGACGTCGTGCCGGCCGCCGGCTGTTGGCGAAGAACCTTGCGCAGCACTTCGTCCTTCGGTCCGAACGCGGAAATCTGTCCATTGTTGACGACGGCCACGAGGTCGACGGCGGCGAGCACACTCGGGCGATGCGCGACGACCAATGCGACGCCGCCGCGAGCTTTCACGGACTGCAGGGCTTTCACCAGCGCAGCCTCTCCTTCGGCGTCGAGGTTGGAGTTCGGTTCGTCCAGGACGAGCAGGAACGGATTGCCATAGAGCGCGCGTGCGAGTGCGATCCGCTGGCGCTGACCACCGGAGAGCGATGTGCCATGAGCGCCGATGCGTGTTTCATAGCCGTTTGGCATCCGAAGAACCATTTCATGCACATCGGCAGCTTGTGACGCGGCCAGAACTTTGGCGCTGTCGGGGTTCTCGTCGAAGCGGCTGATGTTTTCAGTGATCGTTCCGTCGAACAATTCGATGTCTTGCGGCAGGTAACCGACATGTTTGCCGAGACTGTCGGCGGACCAGCGATCGAGTGCTGCGCCGTCGAGCCGAACGTGCCCACGTGCGATCGGCCACACGCCAGCAACGGCGCGGGCGAGCGTTGACTTGCCGGCCGCGCTCGGACCGATAACCGCAAGAATCTGGCCGGCTTCGAGCTTCAACGTCGCGCCGTTGAGGACGACCCGCTGAGTTCCGGGAACCGCGACCGTTACGTTTTCTACGCTCAAAACGCTGGTGGGTGCGGGGAGTTCGAGAGGCTCGCTGGCGTCGGGCAGACTGGCCAGCACGCCGTCCAATCGTTTGACGCTCTGCCGGGCGGCCGCGAACGCTTTCCAATGCGAGATAGCGATTTCAATCGGTGCCAGTGCGCGCGATGCCGCGATTGAGCAAGCAATGATCGCGCCCGCAGACATCTGACCCTGCAGCGTCAGGTAGGCACCCAAACCCAGCAGCGCCGACTGGAGCGTCATGCGGAAGACCTTCGACACCGTCGAAAGTCCGCTGATGGTATCGCTCAGTTTCTCTTGCGCCGAGAGATGCTTGTCGCTGGCGGCCTCGAACCGGCGCATGATGCTTGAGCCGAACCCCATCGCGCGCAGGACTTCCGCATTGCGCTGCGAAGCCTCGGCGATCATCGTCCGCTCCTTGGATGCGGACGCGACGATTTTCGTCGGCTCCTTGACCAGCCACTCGGTGAGGACCGTCACCAGAACGAGGAACAGGATGCCGCCGAGCGTAACCATTCCGAGGATCGGATGGAGTAGGAAAACGAACGCGAGATAAACCGGCATCCAAGGCATGTCGAGAATTGCGATCGGTCCCTGGCCGGACAGGTAGTTCCGGATTTGATCGACATCTCGGATTGGCTGCATCGCGTCGGCTTGGTTGCCCGTGTAGAACGGCAGGCGCATCACCGCATCGTGCGCCTTGGGCGTCAGCCGGCGATCGACCCGGTTGGCGAGGCGGACGAGCACCTGGCTGCGCAGAACCTCAAGACCGCCCTGGAAGAGGAACATCAAGAGCGCAAGAACGGACAGCGCGACGAGCGTCGGTATGCTCCGGCTGGTCAGCACGCGGTCGTAGACCTGCATCATGTAGAATGAGCCGGTGAGCGCCAGAATGTTGACGACGCCGGACATGACGGCGAGGGCAGGGGTGATCGACTTCAGCGTGCCCAGTGCCGCGCGTACTTCGCTTTTTGCCGTTCTAGCCTTCACGTTAACCAACTCCCCACTGGAAATCCGTCGAAGCATTGGAGCCGCTCCGTTCGTCGTGATCCGCCATTGACCACATCGAATGAGCGGGGGCTTCGGAAATCAAAGTGCCTGTCTGGCCTGCCTCGCTTTTAGCCTCGGCGCGCCGTGCGTTTGGTCTCGTCGGCTTCGTGATCCCGACATTATCCAATTCTGAATTCCGTCGGGTCGCAATTGTCTGTCTTGAATTGATAGGCTTCGATCAACGTCATCGCATCGAGCGAATCTGGCCCATCGAGGCACATCGCGGCTTCGATGTCGGCTGACGATGCAAGGACCGTGCACATGCCGTAGTCGAGGCTGTCCGTATCGAAGAGATCGTCATACCGATTGCCGGTCGCTATGCCGGGGCAAAGCGCGTCGAGATCGCCAAAGTAAAGTGTATCGCTGCCTAGACCACAGAGATCCGCAGGCGAATAGCCGGGTAAAGATGAAGAAGCATACGAGTTCGAACCTGATTGATCCTCCTCGTCGTCGAGGGCGTCCAGATCCGTGAAGTCGAAGCACTCGATCGCGGCGACGCTGATTTCGCTGACAATGCCGAAGGCGGCGGCAATGCTCTCCGAGGAGAGGGATCCGTCGCTGTGCAACTCGAACGTGCCGTCGGCGAAGGCAACCGCCTCGACATTGAGCAGTGTGTCGGTCCCGTCGTTCGATGCAGCAGACGTGTTGCGTGCATGTCTGACGGAGACGGAGCCGTTATCGAGTAGATCGAACTCATAATCGGCGGCGTTACCCGAAAAGGCCGCGGTATCGAAGCCGCCCCTGCCGTCGAGGAGATCGTTACCCTTGCCGCCGGTCAGGATGTTGGAGGAACCGTCGCCCAGCAGGGTATCTGAACCAAGGCCGCCTTCGACATTCTCGATGCCGTGTCCGACATGAAATTCGACGCCGCCCTCAGAACCTCGGTTCGTCGTCTCAAGCCGCCCCAAGATGTCTTCGACGCCAGTGTCGAAGAACGTCGATGCTGAGATGCCCCGAACATCGAGCGATTGTGAGGGACTGACAACGGCGTTGTGCTCCGCGTCGGAGCGAACGATGCCCTCCGCAAGATCAACGGTGACATCCCGCGTTTCACCGCGATACGACAGCGTATCCTCGCCATCGCCGCCATAAATGTAGTCCCGGCCAAACCCGCCCATCAGCAGGTCGTCACCGTCTCCGCCGTCAAGGTGATCCGACCCCGATCCGCCGATCAACGTGTCGTCGCCGTCGCCACCCTCGAGCCGATCGTTGCCTGTCCCGCCGGTCAGGACGTCATTGCCGAGTGCGCCATAGAGTGTGTCGGTGCTGCCTCGTCCATCGACGACGTCGTCGCCGATCGTCCCGACATGAGTATCTTGAGCAGCGCCCTGCTCGTCGCCTATTAAAATGTCGGCCGGATCACGTGTATCGAGCAGCGTCGCTTGGATCGAAATGGCGGCTGGCGCGTTCCCGTCGACATCGTCCGTTTCGCGAGTGACGACGACGACGCGGCCATCATCCAGGCCGGTGACGCTCACATTGTCGCGGCTGCTGCGCCCGTTGCCATCGTCGGTGACCGCGAACTCCATGCCGACCGCGACCTCGTCGGCGCCCTCGGCGACCGCGGCGACACTATATCGCTGTCCGACGATTTCGCCGCCGCCGTCACCGTCACTGCGCCAGGTGACGATGATCGCGTCTCCGTTGGCGCCGGCCACTGCGATGCTGATTTCGCTGGGTTCGTCGTCGAATTTCCGAAGTTCTCGAATGATCGGCGAAGACCATTCCGAAGATCCGAGTTGCCGCAACAGGGCCGACATGATGGCGAGACCGCCAGCTTCTTCGTCGACTTCCTGCCAAGCGATGAACAGATCGCCATCGCCCGTCGTTTCGAGTGTCGGGCCGGTGCCTTCGCGAATGTATCTGTTCGTGCCGATCGGCAGCGTGAAGGACTCGACAACGAGACCGGCGGAATCGAAGACGCGGCCTTCGATGTGCTGAGCCGTTCCGTCAGCGGAACCGTCTTCGCCCTCCCCGACCCAGGCGACGGCAAAGCCTTCGTCATCGGTCTCGGTGATCGCGGGTGCGCGGCCAGTGCCGATTGTCTCGGCGCTGTCCGATCCTTCGCCAGCGTCCCCATCCAATCCGGCTTCGATCAACGATGGAGCATCAGCGTCGCTGTATTCGAGGCGTTGGACGACGATGTCACCGTTTGCGTCCGACGCTCCAACGGCCGTTTCGACCCATGCAACGTTGACATTCTCGCCGTCGTCGTCGGCCGCGATCGCGAGCCCGCCTATTTCTCCGTCGACGGCAATCGTGCCGTTGGCTCGGTCGCAAGAGTCGGCATCGGCATCGATGATCTCGACGGCGATGGTACTCGTCGAGCCAGCGGCGACATAAGCGACAGCTACGCCATCGCCGGCCGCATCCATGACAGGGGATGTCGAGGTGTCGATGCCGACGGAACTCGTTGCCGATCCGTCATGGCGGCCCAAGGCGTCGAACGTGGAAATATGCAGTTCGCCGTCCGCGACGTAACCGACTGCAAACCCACCGTCGGACAACCCAGTTGCAGACGGCGAGCCCGGTGCGCTTGCTGCGTCATCGTCAGAGCCAGCCAACGACACAACGTCGATATCATTCTCGACGTTCCCGTTCTCGTCGTGCGACAGGCCCCATGCAGTGACGGTGCCGTCGTGTGCGCCTGGCCCATCTTGTGAGTGCCGGTCTGGAATCCTGTAGAGATCGGACTCGAGCACGACGCCGTGTCCGGAGGTGTCGAGATCGGCGATGTCGGCTCCGTTGACGAGCATCGCCAGATAGGAGCTGTCGCCATCGAGGAACTGGTACTGTTCGATTTCGTTGACGGTATCGACGCCTTCAAAGCCTCGTGCCGCGTCATCGATACCCGTGCCGGTGTCGCTCTTCGCCAACAGCACCGTGAACGTGCCGTCGCCGTTCGCGGTGATCGAATAGTCGCGGCTGTCGCCGGTAAAGATGGCTGTGTCGATCGAAAGACGTTCCGCGCTGTCTGCGCCGCCATCGATCAGGTCGTCGCCACCGCCGCCGAAAATGACATCGTCGCCATCGTTGCCGGAAAGCTTGTCATCGCCACCAGCGACAGGTCCGCCGTCCGCCGCTGCAAAGTCCGGGAGGTCGCCGATGAGAATGTCGTCGTTCTGCGTACCGGAAAGTTCGTCGTCGCGCACATCTACGGTGTCACCCGTTGAGAAGCCCGCAACACCGTCGGTCTCGGTGAAGGCGTCACCGATCAACACGCGACCGCCGGTACCTAAGACGTCGACGATGCCGGCGTGCAGGCTCACGAACGCGACTTGCGCGATCCCAGTCTTGTCTGATCCAGCGGCGATGGGCTGATCAATCGGCGCTTCGTCCGATCGCAGCGAAAGTCCGGAGGATGAAGAACTGCCGATGGTCCGCGTGGAGCCGACACTGTCCGTCGAACTGGCGGCCGTCTCGTCTGAAATTCCAGCGGAGAGGTCTATGTCCTTAACGACATAACCTTCACCGCCGGCGCTCTCAAAACTGATCGTGACGATTCCGGTCTCGTGGGACCAACCCAAGACCTGGAAGTCGGTCGAAAGGTCAAATCCGGGCCCAAGCGGGCGACCGCGCGCCTCGCTAACTGCCCAATCGCCGCCTGCTTCCTCAGGGGCGTTGAAATGGCGGCTCTGGAAGACGATCGCGCCTGCCAGCGTTGCCGCCCAGAGAATCGCAAATCCGTCTCGCCCCGATTCGACGAGCCGGTACTTCTGCTCCGGCGCGAGCAGGGCGATGCTGCTCAGCAGTTGGGTCAGCACCGATGCTGGCGACTGCGCGTCCGTGCCGCTCGATTGTTCGATGTCTTCTACGTCGTTCGTGCCCGAATAGGCCCTGCCGTTGATCGATCCGTCGGGACCGACCCACGTGACAATGGTATCGCCGTTGACGAGGGCCACGGCTTGCGCGTCGCGGCCATAGACGCCGCCGGTTCCGGATCCGTCCTCGTCACCGACCCAGACGACATTGTCGTTTGCAGAAACGAGTGTTCCAGGCGCGAACTTATCGGTTCCCGCCGTGGTCAGCCGGACGACGTTCGACCCATCACCGATGAGGCCGACTCCGAAACCGTCGCGATCGGTCACAACGGTGAACCGTTTGAGCATGACGCGGCCGATATCCGCGCCCAAAAAATCTGATCCGAGGTCGGAAACGCCATCCTGCTCGATCCACGCGACCGCTTCGGACTTGGTCCCGACCAGCGATGAGAGGTCCGGCTCGGCCATTGCAGCCGTATCGTCGATCGTATCGCCGAGTGTCGGTATGGCTGCCACAGCGTCTGGTTGGCTGCTGATTGGCGCCTTATCGGCGGAAAAATCGCCACGAGAAGCAGCGGCGTCTTTGGACCCGCTACCGTCGACCCAACCGCTGGAACCGTCGGATGACACTCTACGCACTCCAGACAAACATCTCGGCAATCACGACACGAGGCAATCTATCAACCAATGATCGATCATCGCCGGATCCTTGAACGTTTTCCATCCAATCAGCACGGCGGTGGAGACGTCTGATATCCGCAGCTTAGTCGTCAGTCGTTAGAGTGCCTGCTGAACACTTGTCCGCACAACGTCCTTCTGACGCCGATGAGCAGCCACCAAGGTCCAGTCTCAGATGCGATTTTAGTCCGAACTTTCGTTCGGACCAAGGTCTGATCCGAAATTTATCTCAACTTCGGCGAGTTTCATCAGTGGGAATACGATCCGTGCTGTTTCATCGGCTTATGGTATTGAATATGCAGCCATATTCAATCATTTCCGATGGCAGCTTTCATGGGGCTTCGTCCATGGCCCTGGCTTGCCCGCTCATATTCTGTCCGGCGTCCTGTCGTAAACGGACCATCCAGACAACGGCGAGTGTCGAGATCGCCGCGATCGTGAGGAGCGCCATGGAGAAATCGGCGGCATCGGGAGACAGCCTGCCGCCAAGCGCGGCTGATCCTTCCAAGACGACAGCGGCGATGGCAACCCCGAGGCTGAGCGACACCTGTTGCGAAACGCTGGCGAGGCTGGTCGCAGCCGCGGTGTTTTCCTGCGGGACGTCTGCATAGGTGATGGCGTTCAAGCTGGTAAATTGCAGCGAACGCAAGAGCCCCATTCCAAGAAGTACCGCTGATATCAGCAAATGCGGTGTCTGTGGCGTGAAGAGTGCCGTCGCCGCGAGTGCGGCCGAGGCAAGGAGGCCATTCCAGATCAGGATTTGGCGGAAGCCGAACCGGCGAAGCAGTCCGGGCGCGAGCGATTTCATGATGAGTGCGCCGATGGCGCCGGTGAACGTGATGAGACCAGACGTCATCGCGTCGAGCCCAAAGCCGAGCTGCAGCATCAGCGGGATAAGGAACGCGCTGGCCCCGATACCCATCCGGAACATCGTGCCGCCAGCGACGCCTGCGTTGAATGTCGGGAGCGAGAACAGGCGAATATCGAGCAGCGGTCGCGCAGTCCGTCGGGCGTGATGGACATAAAGGTACGCCCCTGTCAGTCCGATTGCGAAGCAAGCGGCTGCTACAGCGGGTGGCGCGACATGACGGCCCGCGAGGGCAGCGCCGAGGACCAGCCCCGGCAGCGCGATCGTCGTCAGTGCGAACCCCTTGACGTCGAGCGGGACGCGTTCCGGCTTCTCATCAGTGAAGTAAATCGTCGCAAGGATGATCCCCAACAGCGCGACCGGGATATTGACGAGGAAGATCCAGCGCCAATCCGCGTAGGTGACGAGGAAGCCGGCCAGCGGCGGCCCCGTGACAGGCGCGAGCAGCGACGGCATGGTCAGAAACGACATGGCCCTGACGAGCTCGCCCTTCGGGATTGCGCGAACGAGCACCAGCCTCCCAACCGGCACCATGAGTGCGCCGCCCATGCCCTGGACGAACCGCCAGGCGACGAACCCATCCAGGGATGTCGAGGTCGCGCAGCCGATCGAGGAGGCCATGAATACCGCGAGAGCCGCCCGGAATGTCGTCCGCGCCCCGACCCGGTCGGCGATCCAGCCGCTGATCGGGATGAAAATGGCCAGACTAACCAGGTAGGACGTGATCGCGAGCTTGAGCGAGATCGGTTCCACGCCAAGGTCGCGTGCGATGGCAGGAAGAGCAGTCGCCAGCAGGCTCGAATCCATGGTCTCCATGAACAGCGCCGTGGCGACGACCAGCGGCACGATCGGTATGTTCATGCGAGTTCAGCACTCCAAGTGTCCTAGCCGGGCGGCGGATATAGTCACATATTGACGTGAGGGCAACGTGTTTGGCTGGGCGACAGTGAAACAAGTCAGACTTGCGCTGTCTGCTCGAAGTGTTTGCGGACGAGAGGATAGACGGCTTTCACGGCGTTCTTGCCGAAGATGCAGTCGATGTGGCCGTGGCCGGGGATCAAGTGCCGGGCGTACAGCTCCTTGCCGTTCGCGGCAACCAGTCGCTCCAGCGTCTTTTCGGTGCTGGCCGGAAGGAAGCACGCGTTCTCGGCGCCGTGGATAATCAGTGTCGGGATCGCCATCCGGGAAATGTGCGGCAAGTAAACTTCACCGCCGTCCTTGTCGACGACGTGTCCGGTGCGCGTGATGAGAGCGAGCTGCTTAAACGCCGTGATGTTGGCCTCGCCGAACATTTCCGCTAGCCCGAAGTCCATCGTGGCCTTGTTCAGCTGATCGAGTTCGTAGAGCTGGCCATAGAGTGCCGATATCCGGTTGGACGTCGCATTGTTCGTCCGATCCTCGCGCGGCAGCGGCACGATCCAGCGCAGTATTTGGTCGAGCATCCGGCCGCCTAGGGAGTCGGCTGTCGTGGCGCGAGCATTCACAACGTCGATACCCACCGCATCGAAAAGCTGTGGCGTTCGCAAGTGGGCCAGCAGCCGCTGCGGGAAGAAGGGCACGACGTAGTCCGTCGAAATCTGGGAGATTGTCGCGGCGCGCACACCCTCTAGTCCTGCCAGCATCGCCATCGAGAACGTCGTCGCCCCGAAGCAGTGTGCCATCATCTGCACGCTCGGCGCGTCGGTCACCGCGCGCACTTTGGCGACGGCAGCAGGATAGTCGAGGCGCGCGACTTCATCGCCGGTCCATTGCTCCGTGCAGTAGGGCAGGTTGGTGGAGGCACGGAAATCCAGCAGCCAGCAGTCGTAACCGGCGGCGACCATGTACTCGAGCATGTTGGTGTCGATGGTATCGACAGCGAAGATCAGGCTCGAGACGCCTAATCCATGAGAAAAGATTAGCGGTCCCTTGGTCGCGCCCGGCTCGCGATACCGGGTCAATTTCAGGCGTTTGCCATCGGGCGTTTCCGCGAAGTGCAGTTCGGGTGCGGGGACGCGAAGATTGCGCTTCTTGCGAGCCGCTCCTTCCGCTGAATCGTAACGGTCGGCGCGTTTGAGGACGGCTGCGTAGGTGTCATAGATCTCACGCGTGAAAAATCGGCCGAATGTGCCGGCTGCCTTCAAGCGGTCTGCCGCGTTCGCGCCGCCCGTCCCCTTTAGCGTCTGCAATTGATGCGCGAAGTCATTGTGCGAAATCGTGAGCAAGGCGCGGCCGAGCGGACCTTGCTGGCCCCTGTCGCCTTTCGCGATGTCGACGAATAGCCGGGTCGTGTCGCGCCAGATGTCGCCACCGGCATCTTGGCGCACGACCTTGTGTCCATCGAATCGGTACGCAGTCCCTTGCCGGTCGGCAAAGCTGAATTTGTACTCGAAGCGCTTCGTCTCGACCGCCGCGCCATCGGCGCGCATCAGGTTGAACATGCCGTCATAAATGTCCATCGGTTCGGGGGAGAGCATCGGGCAATTCACAGTCCCGACCAGCCGGCCCGCGTGACCCTTGTCGTCGATGAAGCGCTGTACGTCGTCGATGAGGACCGTCACCGTGAACGACAACGGCGTTCCTGCTTCCTCGCCGCGCCTGGCGGCCGTCTCATAAGGGAGCGCGGAATTTGAGGAGACGAAACCGCTCATCCGCTCGGTGAACTCGACGCCGGCAGGCCTGACGATACCTGCGTGGTCAGGGCCAGCCACGAGCAGGACGGTATCCTTGCGAGGGATGTCGTCGAAGCGATAGCCGTAGTCGCGCGCCAGATGGATCATCGCCAACTCGGATATGGCGGTGATTGTGAGCAGTGGATTGACGCCCAGCGAACGCGGAATGATAGAGCCGTCGCAGACATAAAGGCCCTTGTGTATCGTCTCGGGTGGCGCCGCCGGATCCGTGTCGAACACCTGACATTTGTGATTGACGACGCCCGTCGCCCGCGTTTCCCCCATCGCGCAACCGCCGAGCGGATGGACGGTGATGAGGTTATTGCCGAGCAAATCCCCTTGCAGCGGATTGCGCGTGTAGGTGCCGCCGGTGGCCGCGGTCGCGGCGCGGAGCATCCGGCTGACCTTCTCGAAGACGGGCTGATCGGCGACGCCAGGCCACGACACCGCAATGTGCCCGTCGTCGAGCGATATCCGGCCCTTGGCGTTGTCGTGCGACATCACGAGGAACGTCTGGGTATGGTTCACCGCGCCGTGGTATGCGCCGAACACGAGACTTTGCTGAACCCGCGCGGCTTCCGACACTTCATCCGCGAAGCCGCCATCCGTATCGTCGCCGAATGCCAACGCTCCAGCCGACAGCAATGCCGGGAGCACGGGAGCCAATCCGGCCGGAATCGAACCTTCCTCGATCACCATGCCTTCATCGAGCGCATCGGCCGCGGCGCCCGTTCGGCGCAGATCGATGACGCCACTTATACAAGGGCCAACAGGTCCCGGATCGGCTTGCGGCGGATGGCCGAATCCGATGCCGTTGATCGGAACGTCGTTATTGTAGGCAAAGGCCAAGACGTCGCCGTTGCCTGTAAAGCGCTCGCCGAGAGCATTGGAAACGGCAAGCCCTTCGGCTTTCGAGCGCAGAAGAACTTCCGTCGAACCGAGCGTTCCTGCGGCCAGCACCACGATATCGGCGGTGATCGATTGCAGTCCGCCGCCGAGCTTGTCGCGCTCGTCGCCGACGATTTCCATCATGACGCGCCACGACGATCGATCCCGGCGCACGTGATCGACCCGCAAGCCGCAAAAAATCTCCGCGCCGTGGTGCCAGGCATCCGCGAGATATGTGACCTGCACGGTGTTCTTGGCGCCGACGTTGCAGCCGGAACAACAGTCGCCGCACAGCGTGCATGCGGGCTGCTCGACGCCCGCGTGATTCACCTGCTGTTTGAATGTGACATTGATCGGTGGCCGCTCGGCGGGCCGGTCGAGAGCCGTGCCAGCGATCTCCAGGGCCTTGAGCTTGGGCAGCGGCACGCTGTTCGGGTAAGGCGTTGGCCGCAGCATGTTACGTGCT
Organism: Hyphomicrobium sp.; assembly: GCA_022843145.1. Classification (GTDB taxonomy): domain Bacteria; phylum Pseudomonadota; class Alphaproteobacteria; order Rhizobiales; family Hyphomicrobiaceae; genus JAKAML01. The sequence goes on along the minus strand of JALHOF010000002.1, from coordinate 72,156 downwards.
CGCGTAAAGCCCTCCTGCCGCGCCTGATCGTCGACCAATGCACGCGGCCATGCCGGATCGTCCCAAACGCGAGGATCCGGCGGGAGCGAGACATTGGCATTGATCAGCGAACCGCCGCCGAGCCCGCAGCCGACGAAGACATGAATATCCTTGCCGAGCCTGAGATCGAATAGCCCAGACTCCGAGCCCAGCCGGCGGCCGCCTCGCGACACCTGGAATTCCTGCCGGGCTTCGTTCATCCGATCGGGAAAATCACCGATCGCATACTCGCGACCGCGTTCGATCACCGCCACGCGCCGGCCCATGCGCGCCAAACGCGACGCGGCCACGCCGCCGCCGTATCCCGAGCCGACGACCACCGCGTCATAGTGGATTTTCAAGTCCGCGATCGAGCGTGATAGACGACGCATGGAGTCCTCCTTCAGCCCGAACGTCCGAAAAGGTGCGACCAGAAGCCCCCGCCGCGACGTGCACCGTCTGCAGCGGCGAGCTTTTCCTGGTCCTCGTCATCGCGATACGGCTTCGCCGGTGCCTCGTTGATCGTCAGCCCGCGAGCTTTTGCAAAGTGAATCATCGCGCGCTCCGCGACGGCGGTGATGGTGAGCAGCGGGTGGACGCCGAGCGAATGCGGTATGACCGATCCGTCCATGACATAAAGCCCTTCATGGACAGTAGTGGGCGCTCCGGCCGGGCTGCCGTCGAAGACTTGGCACGCGTGGTTGACGACACCCTGCGTACGATCCGCGCCGACGCGGCATCCGCCCAGCGGATGCACCGTCATCATATTGCCGCCCATCATTTTCTCGGCGGCAGGATTGCGCATGTAGGTTCCGCCGGTCGCCGTGGCCATGTCCTTGAGCACGGCCTCGATCCTCTGGAATACGGGTTGCTGCGGAACACCGGGCCAGTCGAAAACGATCCGGTCGCGCTCAAAGCGCAGTGTGCCGTCGTTGCCGTCGTGACCAACGGCGAGAAACGTCTGCGTGTGATGAACGGCACCCTTGTAAGCACCGCCGAGCAAAGATGCCGTGGCGCGCCCGAGTTCGTCCAACTCGTCCTTGAACCCGCCGTCGCCGTCTTTGCCAAACAAGGCGCCGCTGGGAACGAGCATGGCCGGCAGCACCGCCGCCATCGAACTCGGCAGCGCACAGTCGACGATCGCCAAGCCCTCGGCGACGGGCTTTCCACGCCGCAGGTCGACGAGCCCGTTCACGGCGGCTCCGACGGGGTCTGTCTCGGCGCGCGGCGGATGCCCGACACCGACGCCGTTCACCGGCTTGTCGTTGTTATACGCGATCGCAATTGCATCACCGTTCGACGTCACGCCGGTTCCAAGACAATCCGATAGCGCGAGCCCTCGCGTGCGAGACCGTTGCAGGATTTCCGCTGTGCCGAGCGTTCCGGCCGCCAGGACGACGATGCCCGCGTGCACGTCCGCATCTGCCCAGCCGGCCCGCGAACCTGCCGGTCGCTTCAGTGTCACTCGCCAGCGTCCATCGGTATCGCGCACAACCGATTGCACGCGGCCTTCGGTGAAAATTTCAGCGCCGAATGCCTTGGCGTCTGAAAGGTACGTGTTCGCTACGGTCGTTTTGGCGCCGACGTTGCATCCGCCGCAACAGTCGCCGCAGCGGACACATGCCGGCTGCGTGACGCCTGCCGCGTTCACCGCATCGGCAAATGACACATGCAGCGGAACCGGATCGACGGAGCTGCCTATGCCTTGGGCTGCGGTGGTCAATGACTTAACCTTCTGAAGTGTTCTCGTCGCCGGATCTGCCACGGGCCGCAACATGTGGCGGGCGCGGATATAGCCCTCCGCCAGCATCCGGTCGGTACGCATCTCGGCTGGCCAAACGGGGTCGTCGAACAATCGCGGATCTGGCATCAGGCAGACGTTGGCATTTATCAGTGATGTGCCGCCGAGCCCACACGCCAACAAGACGTGAATATCCTTTCCGAGCCGGACATCGAAAAGCGCGGTCTCTGATCCGAAATCCGCCGCGCCGCCGCGAACCTGCATGTCACGGCCAGCCGACATCGCGGTCGACGGAAAATCGCCCGGGAGAAACTCGCGTCCCCGCTCGATCACGGCGACGGTCAAGCCCATGCGAGCGAGCCGACAAGCCGCGACGCCGCCGCCGTAGCCGGAGCCGACAACCACCGCGTCATAGCTGGGCTTCAGTGCAGTCGCCGAGATCGAGAGCCGCTTCGTCATGTGCGCCGTTCCTGCATGAAACTGGTCCGACGTCACGATTGCTTTGCGTTGGGGTCGCGCCGCCTCACGTCGCCGACGCGGATCTCGATAGGAGGCTCGATGAGGCGCGGCTTCATCGGACGGGACGGCACAAACTTTGGACCCTTGACGACGTTGTCCGCGTCGGGAACCGCGGCACGCCAGCTTCGACGCGACGGGACGTCCTTCAATCCGATCGGGTAGATCGTCAGTTTGTCCGGCTCGATCTTCATGCGCAAAAAATGCTTGTAGCCTTCGACGCGCATTGATGAGAACGCCTCGTCGCAGTGCCTGCCGAAAAGGCAGCAGATCGTCAGATACCCGCCCCAGACGAGTCCTGCTCCGATTGCTCCAATCAGCGTCATCTCGAACGGCGGCAGGGCGACGCCGTGGATGATGCCGTACCAGTCATTCGATGGTGGAATGTTGATACCGACGACGGGAAGAGCCGTTCCGAGCAGCCACGTGTTGAGCTTGATGAAAATGACCATCAACAGGATCATCATCAGAATGTGCGCCCACCAATGCAAGGTCGCCATGACGATCCGCAACACCGGCCGGTCCGGCGCGTTGGCGTAATTCCAAAGTGTCAGGAACAGAGCGATACCCAGCAATCCGAGCAAGGCATTCCGTTGCCCGGCGAATAATACGAGCGAGCCGAGATCGAGCGGACTGTTGATCGTCTCACCCGGCCCCATGAGCCAATCGATGACGCGCTGATCGACGTTGCCCTCCTTGATCGACGACTTGAGGCGGACGTGCGTCTCGGCGAACTGCCACGTCATCACCCAATAAAAGAGACCGAGAGAGGCCGAGAACCAGTAGTTGAAAAAGGGAAATGCGAGGATGTCGACAGACATCTTCCGGCTTTCGCTACGCGACGGCCAACAGGCCTCCGCGCTGCCCTCCGGACTCCCGTTTTCGGGCGCAGTGAGGAACAGGTCGAATTTCTGGTTCGACCAGTTGAGGACGAGCTTGTCCTTCAGCGAGTGCGTCGGGGAAAAGTACGCGCCGCCGCCGCCGGTCGTGATGAAGTTGAGCCCGAGATCCGGAGCGTGATAACGGCTGTAATGGTGCAGGTCGCCGGCGAGGACGGCGCAGACGCGGGCTCCGGCATCGACAGCCATCTCGGTAATGAGATCAAGATTGCCCTCGCCCTGCAGATTTTGGCGGTCGGCCATCTGCCAGCTGGGTTCGGCGATGCAGAAGATGACTTTCGGCGCCTCGGTCGGATGTTCTTTCATCTGCCGCGCAACCTCGCGGAAATACAGCACCTGACCAGCGTCGAGATACTGTGACATCTGAATATCGGCGCCCCAGATCCACCAGTTGTGAGGAAGCTTGAGAGCAAAGTAGCTGCGATGTTGCGGGCAGATCCATCCGCCGAGACGGTTCTCGGCGGCGAGACCATACCGTGCCTTGCAGAACATGAAATCGAACGATGTCAGCCCATCGTACCAGTCGTGATTCCCGGGAAGCACGAAGATGTCACGCCGCGGCGGCGCGTCTGGGCTGTCATCGCCCGGTAGCGCGAGCTTGTAGGGAGTTTCGAGTCTCTCCCGGTACGCTTGCCGCGTCGGGAACGGATAGACTTGGTCGCCGCCCATGATCAGGAGCTTCGAGCCAGGAAGCTGCCCCGCGCCGGGAATATCGAGGCTGTCGGCTGAGATCAGCGACGCAACCGCGAAGGTACTGTCGAAGCCGTCACCGAGATCTGAAACATAATCGACCCAGAACGCACCCTCTGACGTGTATTGCGGTTTGTTGGAATAGTCGTAGCGCTTGGCCACCGTCGTGAGCACGGACGGCGCGAACCCGTCGACGGTTGCCTGCATGATCCGCTGGTCTGCGTACTGCCCGAAAATCCGCGAGATCAGATGTCGCGACCCAGTTTCGATGAGAAGCGCGGGGCTGTACCAGGCGACCATTCCCGGCAACTTGGAAATGTCGACTTCCGGTTTCGGATCCGCCGCGTGTTCCGTCCCGTGATCCCGGTGAGGCATGCGGCTCTCCCCTCGTTACGCCACATCATCCGGCCGTTCCAGGAGTGCTCGCTTCGAGCCGCCAGTGCCGGTCTTCGGAGCCATATCAACGCTGGGGAGAAACTTAGTTTACGGAAAGTTCGATTGTAAAGCCGGTCGCCGGTCGGAAGCGCGATCCAGCGCGTTCGGTCGCTCACAAAAGACACACAACAGGTCGGACGCCGGTAAGTGTCAGACTTTAATGAAGAAAAATAGCCGCAGCGCACGGGCTTCCGGGTCGGAAGGACTAGTCAGAGATCCGATCATGCGGTCGGGTGTGAGAACGACGCCCGTAGTCTGTCCAAATCGAGAATGGTGACACCGCGCGATCCATGCAATCGGATCAGCTCCTCCGACTTGAGAACTCGGAACTGCCGGCTCACCGTCTCCAGAGTCAATCCGAGGTAGTCAGCGATATCGCTGCGGCTGAGCGGCAAGGCGAACTCGAGTCGATTGCTGGTCTTCCCTGCTGCGCATCCTGTTTCGCTCAGCCGGCCGGCAAACATCAGGAGCAAGCTGATGACCTTTTCGCGCGCCGTCTTGCGTCCGAGCAGCAACATCCAGTCCTGTGCAGCCGACAACTGACTGAGCGCGAAGCGGAACAGTTGATGCTGAATGGCGGGATAGTCACGGGCCAGTCGTTCGAAGGGACCGGCGGGGAACGCACACAAATTTACATCGGTTGCAGCTTCGGCATGGCAACCGGCCTGCTGCTCGAACGGGCGGCCAACGAAGTCCGACGGGAAGAGAAGGCCTACGATCTGTTGGCGGCCATCGGGAAGAACCTTCGTCAGCTTGACCGAGCCAGACAGGACGATGCCGAAATACTCCGGCGCCTCGTCGTCGAGAGTAATTCGCTGACCGGCCTTGAGCCGTCGGCGGCGCGAGATTTGATTGATCGCGATCAGTTCATCGACATTCAACTTGCCGCAAAGCGCCTGGTCACGGACGAGGCAGGACTCGCAGGAAATCGTCACCTCGCCGGCCGCATGTTTGGGCTGTGGATTGAACTTGCCGATCGTCCGTTCCACGCAAGCTGTCTCCCGTTCGCTCTGACCCATGCCTCTGAAGCCTGAGCCCGACAGTCCTCGAGCGAGACGGAAGCATGTGGCAGCGCGCGGCAGGTTGATTTTGATCAAGGGATGCAGGTGTCAGCCGCAGCGCGGGCCGCCCTCATGTGCCGCGCGGTTTGGCGCGTGCGGTGGGCTGTGCCGCAGCGGGATCGTCCGGCCACGGGTGTCTGGGATAGCGGCCTTTCATGTCCGCTTTGACGGCCGTCCAAGAACCCGCCCAGAAGCCGGGAAGGTCGCGCGTAATCTGGATCGGCCGATGCGCGGGCGACAGCAGGTGCAGGGTCAGCGGCAGTCGGCCGTTGGAGATACTCGGGTGAGACTTGAGACCGAACAGTTCCTGAACGCGAATGTGCAGCGCCGGCGCACCTTCTCCCTCATAGTCGATCGCATGACGATTGCCCGTCGGCGCGTCGAAGTGGGTCGGTGCCTCGGTCTCGAGACGCTGCTTGAGCGGCCATGGCAAGAGGCTATCGAGCGCTTCGCCGAGAGTGTCGGCGCCAATGTCCGCCAGGCGGCTCTTGCCTTGAAGTAAGGGCGCGAGCCAGGACGATACATCTCTCGACAGCGCAGCATCGGATACGTCGGGCCAAGTCCCATGCCCCGCGGCGCGGAGGAAAAGTACGCGATCGCGGAGCTGCAATTGCGTCTTTGTCCAAGGCAGCCGATCGAGCCCGAGTGCGGCGATCCCGCCCGCGAGACGCCGCGCCACATCTGTTTCCGAACTGTCATCGTGGCCAACGCGCGCGTCCTTCAGAACAATCGGCTCGCTCGACAACGTGATCGCGTCCAGTTTGCGCACACGCCGGGCACGGACTGCGGCAGCATCCCGATCGAAAGACAACTCGTCGAGCTCCGCGATGCGATCACCAGCAAAGCGCGACACATCGGCCTCGCTCGTCGCAACCGCCAGGAGTATGCGCGTTGCAGCGGCCGATCCCTGCATCTCCGCGACGACGAGGAACGCGGCGCGCGACAGCGGATCGGTGACGTCGAGGCGAGCGCCGCGGCCGTTGGCCAGAATGTAATGACCTGGCGCACCGCGGCATTTGGCAATCCGGTCGGGATACGCCAGCGCCAGCAGTTCGGCGATCGGCGTCTCATCGCGATTCGCCGGCTCATGCTGGGCATGGTGCGAGCCCGATGCGGCAAGCCGGGCCCATCCGCGCGCGAGCTGGCGCATATCTTCCGCGCGCCTTGAGCGATCGCGGCGAAAGGCATCGAGGCGGTGTGAAAGGTCGGTATCGTTGCCGCCCAGACCGCGCTCGACGAGTAACGCGGCGATCTCTGAAGCTTCCCGCTCGGCGCCGAGATGCGCAGCTTCGATGACCATGGCCGCCAGTCGTGGCGGCAGGGGCAACGATCTGATGCGCCGGCCGTTGGCTGTAATCCGGCCCGCGCCATCGATTGCACGCAACGCGCCAAGTTCAGCTCGCGCGGCGGCGACCGATGCTGGCGGCGGCGGATCGAGCCATTTGAGCATGGCAGGATCGGTCACGCCCCATTCGCTGCAATCGAGGAGGAGCCCAGCAAGGTCGGCGGATCGGATTTCCGGCTCCGCGAACGGTTTGAGGCTTGCCGTCTGCGGGGCATCCCACATGCGATAGCAGACGCCGGGTTCGGTGCGGCCCGCGCGGCCCCGGCGTTGATCGGCTCCGGCGCGCGAGACTTTGACCGTCTCCAGTCGCGTGACGCCGGCATCGGGCTCGAAGCGCGGTACGCGCGCAAGCCCGCAGTCGATGACGACACGAACGCCTTCGATCGTCAGCGACGTTTCGGCGATGGCCGTCGCCAGCACGACTTTGCGTGAGCCTTGGGGGGGCGGCGACACAGCACGGTCCTGAGCGCCCATATCCATGGCGCCATAGAGCGGCGCGATGATCACGTTATTATCGCCGACCTGCTCCGCCAATTGATCGGCGACACGGCGGATCTCACCTTGACCCGGGAGAAACGCGAGTATGGAGCCGGTCTCGGCACGCAGCGCACGAATAATGGCAGCCGTCATCTGCGCGTCGAGCCGGCCGTGCGGATCGCGCCCCAGGTATTGGGTATCGACTGGATACGCGCGGCCTTCGCTCTCGATCACCGGCGCATCGCCGAGCATCGCTGCGACACGCGCTCCGTCGAGGGTGGCCGACATCACCAGAATGCGGAGATCTTCCCTGAGCCCCGATTGTGCGTCGAGTGCGAATGCGAGCCCGGTATCGGCGTCGAGAGATCGTTCGTGATACTCGTCGAACAGAACTGCGCCGACGCCGTCGAGCGAAGGATCATCGAGGATCATGCGCGTGAAGACGCCCTCGGTCACCACTTCGATTCGGGTCTTTGGGCCGGACTTCGAGACGAGCCGAGCGCGCAGCCCGATGCGATCTCCAACCCGTTCGCCGAGCGTCTTCGCCATTCGTTCTGCGGCGCCGCGCGCAGCCAGCCGCCGAGGTTCGAGAACGAGGATCTTTCGCCCCTCGAGCCACTCCTCGTCGAGCAGAGCCAGTGGCACACGCGTCGTCTTGCCCGCACCGGGTGGCGCAACCAGAACGGCCGAGCGCGAAGCGGCAAGCGCCACCCGCAGCGCCGGCAGCACGGTATCGATGGGCAGTGCAGGCGCGGGATTGCTGGACCTCATGAGCACGACTTACCTGCCGACGGCAGGCGCGCGCAAGTCGCACCGTTGCTGCGGGCCGTTCACGACCAGAACAACCCGCGATGACCGAACAGCTGGGATCGCTCACCGGGCGCATCGGGGTTTAGGTGCAGCCTGACCAATCTTGCGATCTCCTCGCGCGAACCCGCTGCGAATGGCGCGGTATCGTGAAGTCCGGAAGGCGTCATGTTGCGGCAATCGTTCGCGCCGCAGACCGATTTCCCACCGGCTTGCTCGATCAGGAACGCCATTGGCGCAATCTGGTAGAGTTGCGCCAACTCACCTGCATGCGAAGTACCCCGGACATCTCCGGGACTGAGGGCGATGCCGCCTTGCAGCAGGATGCGGAAGACTTCCGCGGATGCTGAACCGGACCACCGCATCTTGAAATCCCTCGCCCGCGGCCCATCACGGCCGCGCTGGCAGTCGTCGATGTAGGTTCGGATCGCGGGTGGCCAATGTCTCGAACCGCCCATATCGATGGCGAACACGTCGGTTTCGGCGGGAATTTGCACGTGAGACGCAGTCAAGAGAAACCGATCCGACGCGCGATCCAGGGTAAAAATGTGCGTTCCGGCACCGAGAGTAAGTGCGAGCGCGGTGAAGGCGCCGTAGACGATGAGACCTGCCGCAAGCTGTGCCGAGACCGGCTGGATGAACTCGGCTGGCGCGACAGTCCCATTCGCGCCCGCCCCTTGGACCGCTAGAACGCTGAAAGTCGAACTCAACTGCAACCCGGCATCCGCCTCTGAGGAACCTTCGATCGGATCGACGGCGACGAGAAGAGAAGCGCCGGGTTGGATGGGCAATGGTGCTGCCAGTTCTTCCGATACGTAGCCTGCAACCGGCGCATGTCGCACCGCATCCTGGAATACTCCGTTGGCCATCAGGTCGAGTAAACTCTGTTGATGCCTGATGCTGCAATGGCCCGTCGGACACGCGAGCGGCCCGGCCAGCGCGCCTTGCGCGAGTAGCGCGGAGATCATGCGACCCGCGCCTGCCAAAGCGGCAACGGTCGTGGAGACGTCGCGGCGCAGCGGATCGCTGCCGGCCCAATTAGCCAGATGCCGATCGAGGTCCTGCACTGCGATCATCGTCCCCTCGTTGACTATACGCCCCGTCCGGCCTGGAGAGAGCCCAGCCTGCCACTTGCAGACGACCGTACCCTCAGCGATCCGGAAGCAAAAAGAAAATTGATCAAATCTGTTAGGGCAAAGGATGCGAAACGCTTGACGCATCGCGTGCGATACGGAGTAGTGACGGTGAGGGGCCTCGACGCATTTCCGGCACCTGGGCCGACGTTTCGATGAAGAATTTCAAGGAGGATGCATGGCAACCGGTAAGAGCGCATCGGACGCTTCGCCGCGACCGGTCAAGGCCGGAGATCCCAAAGCGAAGCCGGCAAAGCGAGCAATCTCCGAGCTCGAGGCGCAAAAGCGCCAGTTGATGTCCAAAATGGTTGCTGCGTCGTTCGGCGAAGTGGTGACGCTGATGATGCGGACGCCCCGCTATCGCAAGATGCCGATCGAGACCCTCGAGGCGACCGCGGCCGCGCCCGTCGCGTTAGGGCAAGTCGCCATCGCCGAGGCGCAGTCAAAAGAAACCGGCGCCGTGATGCCTATCGCGGCCGTCCTCTGGGCCCGCGTATCTCCAGAAGTCGACCGCCGGCTCTCGGACACCGAGAATGAAACCACTTCACTCAATATCAACGAATGGCGGTCCGGCGACATCCCCTGGATCATCGAGGCGATCGGCGAGCGGAAAGCGCTCGGCAAACTGCTCCACCAGTTGGTGACGACAGTCTTCAAGTCCACGCAGCCCAATATGCGGACGACTGGCGCGGACGGAAAACCCACGGTTGGCCGCCTTCAGCGCGTGGATCGTCAAGATGGCAAGGCCGGCCCGAAAGCTTGAAGGCGTCTGGAATCGCTATTTAGACCGTGCCTTTGCCGTGCTTAAGGATGAACGCCAGCCGGTGCGGGTTGTGGCCGATGTTGCGAGGCATCGCGGTCGATGAGAGTCCAACCGATGCCGCAAGTTCCTGAAACTCGGCGGCTGAATAGCGCGTCAATCCGATTTGCGCGCGGATTTTAGCGTAGTCAGACATCGCAGCCCTGACGAGCCCAGCCACCGCCGCCATTAGAAATCCGTCGCGAGCGGCAAACGTCAGGAGTTCGCGGGCATCGGTCAGTGCGCTCAGATGGGGGGGGAGAATATCGGCCACCAGCATGCGCCCGTCCGGTCGCATCGTCCGCCTCAGCGTCCCGATAAGAGGCCCGGCTGCGGTCTTATCGACGTATTGCAGCACGGAATTCACAATGATCAGGTCGTATGAGCCGTCCGGAGTATCGACCAAGGCTTCCGGCGCGGCGATGGTCACATTCGCCAGTTCGCCGAAGCGCGTTTGCAAGTGGCGGCGGACGCTCGCGGAACCGTCGTTCAGGGTGAGATGACCGACACGCGCAGCAATGTGGTCGGCGGATAGCGCTTCGCCACATCCAAAATCTAATATACGCAGTGATGTCAATTGGTTGGCAGATTCTTCTGCAATGCGGAGGATATCATCGGCGAGATGCGAATAGTGTGCGGACTTATGGCGATCACTGACATAGACCGCGCTTTCACCCTCCCAGTAGTCTCGCCAACTCATCGCTCGCTTTGCTCCGCTCAGGCCGATTGTACTGCCCGAAATCTGGGCATTGTCATATACGCGCGGATCAACCTCTTTGCCCAGCACGACTGGACGGTTCGTCGAGGCACCGCCATAAGGTCGCCGGTCGGGCCTGTCAGTTGACCTAACCTGAAGTCCCTGTTTGCACAGTGAGGCAACCACCGTGACGTCCGTCGACCAGACTTCCCGAACTTCCGGTCTTCAACGTGACGGATCAACCGCGCCGCTGATTGGACTGTCGGTCGTCATCCCCGTGCTCAACGAGGCGCGCGGGATCGCGGCGCTATTGGCACGATTGACGCCCATTCTCGAAGACTTGGGTGAGCCGTGGGAAATTGTCTTCGTGGACGACGGGTCGACTGATGGGACGTTGCAGGCACTACGTGACGAGAACGCGCGTGACATCCGGATCAAGGCAATCTCCTTCAGCCGGAATTTCGGCAAGGAAATTGCCGTTGCCGCAGGCCTTCAATACGCCTCAGGCGCCGCCGTCGTGCTGATGGATGCCGACCTGCAGCACCCGCCCGAGATTATCCCGCAGTTCGTGGAAAAATGGCGCGCGGGCTATGACGACGTTTACGGACAGCGCATCGACCGAGCGGCCGATAGTCCGGCACGGCGCCTGTTTTCGCGCGTCTATTATCGAGTGTTCCGGGCGCTGTCCGGGACGAAGCTGCCCGAGAACGCCGGCGATTTCCGTCTGTTGTCGCGGCGTGCCGTCGATGCGCTGAACCGCATCGGTGAGCGCGCACGTTTTAACAAGGGCCTGTTCGCATGGGTCGGTTTCAAGTCGATCGGCCTGCCGTTCGACGTTCCAGATCGGCCAGATGGCGGAACGTCCCGGTGGAGTCCGCGCCGGCTCCTGCGGTTCGCGCTCGACGGCATCTTCTCATTTACCACTATACCGCTGCGGATCTGGTCGGTGATCGGCCTCGCCGTCTCGCTGCTCGCGTTTGCTTATATCGTCGTTTTCGTACTCAAGACCCTGATCTTCGGAACCGACCTCAAGGGCTTTCCTACATTGATCGTATCGATCATGTTTTTCTCCGGCATTCAGCTCATCTCACTCGGCGTTATCGGCGAGTATCTCGGCCGGATCTATGAGGAAGTGAAGGCGCGGCCCCTGTTCCTCGTCGCCAACGAGATCGGCCTTGCGCGAACAACTGTCGATGCGCGCGGTGACGAGCCTGGCAAAGAAGCGCGCCGTCATGCCGGGTGAAGGCGCGCAGCAACGCTCGCAGACATCACGCATCGTGCTCTGCGCCGACGATTACGCCATGACGGAGGGCGTTTCGCGGTCGATCGAGGAACTCGCGCAAGCGGGTTCACTCTCTGCGACCAGCGTCATGGTCACGACGCGGCATTGGCCGCAACTCGGCGCTCGCGCACAGCAGTTGCGCGCGTTTGTCGCCGTCGGATTGCACATCAATCTCACGCTCGGCGCACCGCTGGGTGTGATGCCGCAACTGGCCAGCCGGGGGAAGTTTCCCACTGTCGGCGAGGTGACAGCACGCGCACTCCGCGGCGAAATCGACCGAGAGGAAATCGCGGCGGAAGTGGTCCGTCAAATCGATCATTTCGAGCAGGTATGCGGCCATCCTCCCGATTTTGTCGATGGGCATCAACACGTTCATGCTTTGCCTGGACTACGAGACGGCGTGCTCGATGCGCTCGTCCAGCGTACGCGCAATCCGCCTCCCCTGGTGCGCGACCCAGCCGAGCGGATCGCAACGATACTCAAACGACGAACGGCCTTGCCCAAGGCGCTGGCCCTGTCGTGGCTCGCCCGAGGTTTCGGTGCGGCCGCGCGCCGCGCGGGATTTCCAGTCAACGACAGTTTTGCGGGCATATCGGACTTCACTCCGGCGGGCGCCGCCCGCGACTTCGAGCGCGCGGCGATCGGTGCTGGTCCGTTCCACCTCGTGATGTGTCATCCTGGATTCGTAGATGATGAACTTGGAGCGATCGATCCTGTGACCGAGCGGCGGCGTGTCGAGCATCAGTTGCTCCTGGACCATCCGCCATTCCCCGGCCGGCTTTGGAGGCCGGAGCGCGATGCGTCGGGCCCGCCGGTCGATTGGCTTGGCCGCGGATTTGCGCGCGCATGAGCGATCACTCAAACTCAGAATCCGGAAGCCGGTCCGGCGCATCGCCAGCCGCCCAAGGTGTTGCTCGCCACGTAGGAGGCTTCGTTACATCTGGCGCGATCGCCTTCACGGTCGACGCGACGATCCTGACGGTCCTGACGCGCGGGCTTGGATTTGATCCGTTCATCGCCCGTCTCGCGGCGATCTCCGTCGCGATGGTCGCCGGCTGGCTGTCCCATCGCCGTCTGACGTTCGACGTCAAGACGCCCGCGTCGCTCGGAGAGTTCCTGTCCTATGCGGCCGTTGCGTGGACGTCTGCGGCGCTCAACTATGCGGTCTATGCCGCAATACTTGTGTTGCGCCCTGTGACCGATCCGCTCGTGGCGCTTGTCGCCGCGTCACTCGCCGCCATGACGTTCAGCTATCTCGGCATGCGTTTCGGCGTATTCCGCCGCGAGCACCGTCACTGAATCGCGCGGTCATCTCAACCCTTGAACTCGTCGATCTTCGTGAACGCATGCCGGAGCGCTTCTGACCACGCGGTGGACAGCTTCTTGAAATAATCGTCGTCCTGGCCGATGCGCGATTGACGCCTGACATCGAGGCTGTCGCGCTCGTAAAGCAGGAGGTCAATCGGCATGCCGACCGAAAGGTTCGATCGCAAAGTGGAATCGAACGACAGCAGAGCCAGCTTCGCGGCTTCACCAAGCCGCATCCGCGCGTCGGCGACGCGGTCGAGTATGGGTTTGCCGTACTTGTGCTCGCCAATCTGCAGGAACGGCGTATCCTCCGTCGCCTCGATGAAGTTCCCTTCCGCATAGATCTGGAACAGTCGAGGGCGTTCATCGCCGATTTGCCCGCCGAGGATAAAGTTCGCGCCGAAGCCGGATCGGCTCGCCTCGAGTGCCGCTCCGTCGATGCGCCGGACCTCACGGACCGCGTCGCCGACAATGCGCGCCGCCCGATACATGTTTGGAGCATCGAACAGCGAGTCGGCCTTTGCTTCGTCGCGCTCGGCCAGCCGTTCGTTCAACACGCTCACAACCGATTGCGTGATCGCGAGATTGCCGGCCGTCAGCAAAACGAGGACGCGTTTTCCCGGCTCGCGCCAGAAGTGCAGTTTGCGATATTGTGCGATGTTGTCGACGCCGGCATTGGTCCGCGTATCCGCCGCGAAGACCAGCCCACGCTCCAACCTCAACGCGACGCAATACGTCATCGCGCACTCCTTCCTGATCGTGCCCGTCGGAACGCTATTGTTGGCTGGCGCCTTGCTGCGCGACTTCGACGCGAACGTCAAGATGCTCGCTGAGACCGCCATGTCGGCTGCCGCGGATTGGCGCGGCGGACGCGGCGTCGAGCCCGGTTCCGAGACGGACGTAGCGCTCGGTGGGGCAAATTCGGTTGGCGGGATCGAAGCCGATCCAGCCGACACTCTCGACGTAGGCCTCGGCCCAGCCATGATGCGCCTCGGCATCTTCGCCGTCTTCAGCGACCATGTAGCCATTGACGTAGCGCGCGGGCAGTCCAAGCGTTCTGGCCGCTGAAATGAAGACGTGGGCGTGATCCTGGCAAACGCCTCGGCCGCGCGCCAAGGCTTCGACAGCCGTGGTTTCGCTGTGCGTTTCGCCAATCACATAGCTCACTGCATCCGCGACGGCGTGCATGAGCCGATGCAACCGCCCGATCGGATCGCTGTCGCCGGTGTCTTCGGCTAGTTTGCGGATGGCGTCATCCGGCGCTGTCATCGGCGTCACGCGTTGATAAACTCGAACGGGCGCCACTTCGCACAATCCCCGCACGACGCCATTCGTATCCGAGGTGTCGACCACGCCTTGCGCTTCGATCACGAGTTCGGAGTGCGAGCCCGATGCGGTGACGAGGTGGGCGACGTTGCCGAACCCATCGCGAAACGTCGATGCGCGCTCGATGCCGGGAGCGCGGATCTCCCAGGAGACGATGGATTGGCCTTCGAAGCCGGGCGGCGTCAGGCGCAGGGTCTGGATGCTGTAGTGCGTGGGCGCATCGTACGCGTAACGGGAGGTATGCAGGATTCCAATGCGCATGTGCCGACCGGTCAACCGTTGAAGTGATAAGCGTCAGAAATTTGGGCGCTGAGCGTGTTGGTGCGACCGATGAAGTCTTCCAAAAACTCGTGCAGGCCAGATTGGAAGATGCTGTTGATCCCGCGCGTCTGCAACAGCTTGGTTATGTTTGCCGCAGTTTCGTGGCAGGCATGGCGATCGCCGTATTGCCGCCCGAGATCGTCAAGCGCCGTGGCGATCTCGACGTACGAATAGGCCAAAGATCGAGGCATCTGAGGGTTCAGGATCAGGTACTCGGCAATCCGCCATGGTTTGTAGTTTTCCTTGTAGACCCAGCGATAGCTGCGGTGTGCCGAGACCGATCGCAGGATCGATCCCCACTGAAAATTGTCGACGCCGCCGCCGACGACCTCGCTCGACGGTAAAAGAACATAGTATTTGACGTCGAGAATGCGGGCCGTGTTGTCGGCGCGCTCGAGGAACGTGCCGAGCTGGCTGAAATAGTAGGTGTCGTTGCGCAGGATCGTGTTCAGCAGCGTTCCGCGGAAAAGCGCCGATCGCTCCTTGATCCAGTCGAGCAGCCCCGGAAGCTGGTTCGACGTCACATTCGATGGCTTGATCGCATTGAACTCGAGCCACGAGCTGTTCAGGCATTCCCACATGTCGCGCGTCAGTGACGTGCGCTGCGCGCGGGCGTTGTGCCGCGCCGTGGTGAGGCAAGACCGAATGCTCGACGGATTGTCGGCATCGAACAGCAGGAAGTCGACGACGTCCCGCGTGTTGATCTTCTCGAACTTGGACGAATACCGCTCCGCGCAGCCTGTGCTGGCCAGCGTCGATCGCCACTCCTCGTGAAAACCTTGGCCTTCGCGGGGCAGCAAGACGATCCGATAGCCGACCTCCAGCAGTCGCGCCATGTTCTCGGCACGCTCGATGTAGCGCGAAAGCCAGTACAGATCGTTGGCGGTGCGTCCGAGCATGGTGCTGAAGGGTTCTCCATCCTATTGCGTCAGAAAGCTACGCTGAGGTGCGCGGCAAGAGCTATGCGACCGCTAGGTCGCCGAGGGCAATTGGTTAGCTAGTCCTGGAGGACCCAGGTGTCCTTGGTTCCGCCTCCCTGGCTGGAATTGACGACGAGCGAGCCCGACTTGAGTGCGACCCGCGTCAAGCCGCCGGGAACCAGACGGACCTGATCGCCGACGAGCACGAACGGCCGCAGATCGAGGTGACGGGGTGCGAGCCCTGAATCCACGAGTGTGGGGCATGTCGAAAGTGCGAGCGTCGGCTGCGCGATGTAGTTGTCCGGCCGTGCCATGAGCTTCTGGCGGAACTTCTCGATCTCATCCTTCGAGGCGGCCGGTCCAACCAGCATGCCGTAGCCGCCCGAGCCGTGCACCTCCTTGACCACAAGCTCGGAGAGATGTTCGAGCACGTACGCTAGGTCTTCGGGTCGCCGGCAATTGTGCGTCGGAACATTCTTCAGGATCGGCGCCCTGCCCGTATAGAATTCGATGATCTCGGGAATGTAGCTGTAGATCGCCTTGTCGTCGGCGATGCCGCCCCCGGGGGCGTTGACGATTGTGGTGCGGCCGGAGCGATAGACGTCGAAAATGCCCGGCACCCCCAACATCGAGTCGCGACGGAATACCTGCGGATCGAGGTATTCATCGTCGATGCGGCGGTAGACGACATCGACCTGTCGCAGGCCACGCGTCGTCTTCATATGCAATGCGCCATCGAGCACGACGAGATCGCGCCCTTCGACGAGTTCGGCACCCATTTCGTCGGCGAGGAATGCGTGCTCGAAGTAGGCGCTGTTGTAGAGGCCCGGGGTCAGAACAGCGATGACAGGTTCGCGATCGAGGCCGCGCGGCGCCACACTTTCCAACGTACGCAACAGATTGATCGGGTACGTTTCGACCGGCGCCACGCGGTTGCGGCTGAACAGATCGGGGAACATGTGCATCATCGTTTCGCGGTTTTCGAGCATGTACGACACGCCAGATGGGGTGCGCGTATTGTCTTCGAGCACGAAAAACTCGTCTTCGCCGGTGCGGACGATGTCGATGCCGATGATGTGGCTGTAGATGCCGAGGGGTGGGTCGACGCCGATCATCTCAGGCACGAAGGCTTCGTTCTGGACGATCAGTTCGACTGGTATCCGTCCGGCCTTCAAGATCTCCTGTCGATGATAGATGTCGTACATGAAGGCGTTGAGAGCACGCACGCGTTGCTCGATGCCCGCCGAAAGCCGGCGCCACTCCGACGCCGACAGGATACGCGGAACGATATCGAACGGGATGAGCCGCTCGGCGGAGCTACCCTCACTATAAACCGAGAACGTGATGCCCGTGCGCCGGAACAGCGCCTCGGCCTCGTCGTGCTTCAATTTGAGATCGGCCAGTCGCTGGGTCCCGAGCCACTCGGCCACCATCGAGTAGGGGGCACGAACTTCCCCGCCAGCCCCGTACATTTCGTCGAAGAAGTTGCGCACCCGACCCTCGAACTCCCCTGATTTGCTTCTTCGACGCTAGACCGGAACACGCGTGCCTGGAAAGTCATCCGATCGATCAGCTGCCAAATAAACCGCCGCCCAAGAAGGCAGCACGTGCCCATCATTTACTCAATTGCCTGTCTCGCGAAGGAAACACCGGTCCTAAATCGAGTATGATAGCTTGAGCGGATTGCGGTCTGACCGCAGCGATCGGCTGTGCGCATTTCGAGTGAGTGGTTGCGATGAACGAGGTCCCTTTGTCACCAAGTCCTCCTCAATCGCCGTCGCCCCCTGCTGCGACTGCCGGACCGGGCGACAAGCCTACGGCGGAGCGCGACAACGTCGCCGTCGTCGTCATTCACGGGGTTGGCGAAGCGGAAGTCGGCTGGATCAACGACTATATCGTCGCCGAACTCGGCAAACGCGAACCGGCGATGGCGCTGGATCCTTACAGTCAACTCTATCGCCTCCCCGACAAGGGCCGCACGAAGCCCGGCGCCATGTTCCGTACCATCGTCCGGCGCGGGAACATCGCGAACAGAACGCTCGTGACCTTCGCGGAGTTGCATTGGGCCGATCTGTCCCGCGTCGGTACGGGTGCCTTTATGCGTCTGATCACGGTGCTGAAGTTGTTCTTCGAAGCGCCGCAGGTCCTTGGGACGAGTTTCCTCAACCAGAGCAGTTCGGGTGTCCACGGCTGGATCCGCACGCTCATTCTGACCGCCCTCTGGCTACTGCGCTGGCCGATCGCCGGGATGAGCCTCAGTCTTTTCGCCTCGGCGTTCGGACTGATTCTGCTGCGGCGGTTCGAGTTGGCATCGGGCGTTCCGCTGTCTCACGTCGTCATGGGGCTGCTCGCATCGACCGCGTTGATCGGCTACCTGTTTGCACGATGGCGCGTCAACCACGACATCGCGCTGACCGATCTCGGGCTGGCGATGGCGCTGTTCTCGAGTCTGATGTTCGGTATCGTGGCGCTGGCCAGCGTCCTGGTTCCATCCGCGATCATGGATCATGAAGCGGTCTATCTCGCTGTCGCGGGCAACAGCATCATCTATCTCTGGATCGTCTGGAACTTCGCGACGATCGGCGCCATCGTTTTAATCGCTGCGATCTTCCTGAAACGCCTCGTCGTCGGTAGCCGCTTGAAGCGCCGCGTGCCGCTCGAACGGCCAGCTAACGCTGTGGCGCTCGCCATTGTCCAGGGAACGATCTGGAAGCTCATCATCTGTCCAGTGTCGCTGGCGATCATCCATGCGCTCGCCCCCGAGAGCGCTGCCGCCGGGTGTCAGGTTCCAGCCGATTTGGACAACATGGTGGATTGGGCCGACAACACGGTCAAGATCATTGCCGTCAAGATGGTCGTGGTGTCTGTGCTCAATCTCGGGATGACTTTGATCGCGGTATTCGCCGTCGCGATCGCCGTGTCCAGTCGCACCATCATCGGCTCCGTGCGGCGCAAGGAATTGCTGGCAGGGAAGTTCCTTCTGCCTCGCATGATCGTGAGCCCGGTCATCGTCGTCGCACTCTTCGTCGGACTGCTTTTGAACGTCTATACGTACTACGGCTACTACGATCACGATGGCAAATTCTGCGCGCTCAGAGCCTGGTTCGACACCAAAGGCTGGCTCGAGCAGCTGCGTGTTCTGACGACGAGCACGACACTCGTGACGGTGCTCCCATACTTCCTCGGCGTAGTTCAAAAGGCATCGAGCGGCGTTGTGCATGTCGCTCGCGACATCGTCGATCACCAGTTTACGCCGCGCTTCGCCGTGGCCCGCGGTATGCTGCCGGGTGTTCGTCCGCGTGGCACCTATCCGCGGCGCGAGCGCATCCAGAAGCGCCTCGACGCCCTGATGGAAGGACTCGTCGCGCAAGAGCCGTTCAACCGTCTGGTGTTCGTCACCCATAGCCAGGGGACGGTCATCATGCACGACTATCTGAGGTCGGTGCGCGACGACAGAAGTCTTAGCCATATCAAGCGCATAGATGTTGTGACGCTGGCGAGCCCGCTATCACACATCTATCAGCATTTCTTCCGCGCCTATGAGGTGCAGTCCGGAACGGCCGCGGCGCTCAATCCCAAGCTCGCGACCTGGACGAACCTGTGGCGGATCGATGATCCGATCGGCGGCCGTGTCGACATCGTGCTCGATGGATTCGTCCGGAACGAGCCGCTTCCGAAGGGGGGACATCTCAATTATTGGCGGGAAAACCGCGTCTGCGACGTGATCCTCGGGGTGATCGATCCGGTGCCGGAACCCCAGACAGCGCCCTCCGCCGGGCCTGTTGGGACATGACGTTTGACCGACATGAACACGTCGAACGTCATGACCAACGGACGTCAGGCAGCGATCGGCCGAATGTCACCCGGTTGGATGGCAAGTGTTCGCTCGACAGCCCTTCGGCCGTTGGTATATGGTATGCCAAATAATTCCTCTCTTGCCGTCATGTCGCGATACAGGTCGGAGTCCGGGACGCAGTTTCCGGGCGCGACGCGTGTGGTCGGTCCTGCGGCGATAGAGATAGAAACGAAACGACCGGGAGGTGGGTGATGGCAATTTTGGTCGGTCCCGACACGCGGGTCGTTTGCCAAGGCATGACCGGCCGGGCTGGGACGTTCCACGCCGCGCGGATGCTCTCGTACGGGACCAAGCTGGTGGCTGGCGTGACGCCGGGCAAGGGCGGACGCACGCACCTCGATTTGCCAATCTACGAGACCGTGGCTGAGGCCGTGCGCGAGACCGGCGCCAATGCCAGCATCGTCTTCGTGCCGCCGCTCCATGCGGCGAATGCCATCCTCGATGCCATCGCCGCCGACGTGCCGCTGGTCGTCTGCGTCACCGAACGGATTCCCGTCCTCGACGTGGTCCGCGTCCGCCAAGCCCTCGCGAACTCGAAGACGCAGCTGATCGGTCCGAATTCACAAGGCATCCTTGCTCCGGGCATCACCCAGATCGGCGTCATGTCGACGATCGACGCGCGCCGGGGACGAGTCGGCATCGTGTCGCGCTCGGCGTCGTTGACGAGCGAGATCGTTCTGCAGACGACCGTCGCGGGGCTCGGCCAATCGACGACAATCGGCGTCGGCGGCGATCCCATTCACGGGATCGATCTCAAGGCGTGCGTCGAACTCTTCATTGCAGACCCCGAAACCGATGGCGTCATCGTCATCGGCGAGATCGGCGGCTCGGAGGAAGAGGACGTCGCGGCGCTCGTGAAGCGGCTGCGTCCGGCCAAGCCGATCGTGGCGTTCGTCGCGGGACGCCACGCGCCCCCGGAACGACGGATGGGACATGCCGGCGCTTTCGCCAGCGGCACCGACGGTGGTGCCTCGACCAAGATCGCGGTCCTTCGTGGCGCGGGCGTGCGGATCGCGAGCAGCGCGAACAACGTCGGCGAGACGATGCGACGAGCGTTGGCCGGGGAAGATTGATCGGAATTGCCTGATCCCGGGAACGCCACCGCCTGCACGGCGAGCAGGGGACGGCGGCAAGGGCGCTCAGTGGGCGCATCGATGAGCGAAGGGCGGACCGCATGGTTTCCTTCGCTAGTATTGATCCGCAGACGTCGGCAATCTCTCCCCGGCTGAGGCCTTGCGCCGCGCGGCCGAAACGAAATCGGCCCCGCACAACTCGGTGCGAGGCCGGGCAACTCGGCGAAGTCGGTCACGCTCGGTCAGCATCCGTCGCATCGTTCGTGTTCTGGGCGCGAGCGGGATGCGTCACAAAACTGATCTCAGTCGTTCTGACATTCGCTTTCGTAGTTGGCGCAAGATTTATTATTGCCGTTCTTGCATTTGTCCGACCAAATCTTGCACTTCGAAGAATTGGGATTGACCTGGTTGCTCTTGGGCTTGCTGCCGTTGACGCAAAATTGTTGCGTGATTTTGCACGACACGGCGCCAGAGTTCGTCAGTTGGCAGTGGGACTTGGCTTGCTGATATTTGACCTTGTTGCCGTACTTGCGATCGAGGTCGTTGGTTTCCTTAAGTCCGATATTATTCGCCTTTGAAAGCGCTTGGCCTTCGCTCGGTCCGGTCGCTGAAGCCTGAACCGTGCCGCAGAAGGCGGAGGCGCCACTCGATAGCCAGAATGCCGACATCGCCATTGCCGCGACGAGAACGGCGAGATTTCTCATTCCCATGTTGCTTTTCCTTTTCACGAACCAACACTTTCCAAGTGACGCTTGTACAGAATATCACCGAGCTGCCGTGGTGTCCTGATCAAGTGCGGTAAACGGTTGGGACGGAGCCGCCGCGCGGCCGAAACGAAATCGGCCCCGCACCGAAGTGCGAGGCCGAAGGTTGTCGTTGTACGTCAGCGCACCGAGCCGGGTGTTGTCTTGCCGCTCCGGCGCAAGCGCCGACGCGGTGGCTGCACCCGAAAGCGCACCGCGCCGGGTGTTTTCTTGCCGCTCCGGCGCAAGCGCCGACGCGGTGGCTGCCCCCGAAAGCGCATCGCGCCGGGTGTTTTCTTGCCGCTCCGGCGCAAGCGCCGACGCGGTGGCTGCACCCGAAAGCGCACCGCGCCGGGTGCTACGTCGGCACCCGAAGGCGCAACTTAAAAGAGCCCTTCGATCTGGCCCTTGTCGTTGAGCTTGATGAAGTCGGCGGACGGGACCTTCGGAAGTCCCGGCATGCGCATGATCTCGCCGCACACGGCGACGATGAAGCCGGCGCCGGCCGAGAGGATGACTTCGCGCACCGGGACGACATGCCCGGTCGGCGCGCCGCGCTTGTTGGGGTCGGTCGAGAACGAGTACTGCGTCTTGGCCATGCAGATCGGTAGATGGCCATGACCCTGCGCTTCGAAGTCCTTCAGCGCGGTGATGACCGAAGCATCCGGCGCGATGTCCGACGCGCGATAGATCTCCTTCGCGATGGTGCGGATCTTCTCGAGCAGCGGCATCTCGTTCGGGTAGAGCGGCTTGAACGCAGCCTTGCCGCTGTCGCACAGCTCGACGACGTGGCGCGCCAGCTCCTCGGTGCCCTTGCCGCCCTCGCCCCAGTGCGTGCAGAGGATCGCCTTCGCGCCGACGCTCTCGGCCTGACGCTTGACTTCCTCGATTTCGGCGTCGGTGTCGGTGATGAACTTGTTGATCGCGATCACAGCGGGAACGCCGAATTTGGCGACGTTCTCGATGTGGCGTTTCATGTTGTCGCAACCCTTGGCGACCGCCGCGACGTTCTCGTTCTTCAGTTCGTCCTTGGCTACGCCGCCGTGCATCTTGAGTGCGCGGATGGTGGCGACGATGACGGTGGCCGACGGCGCGATACCGGCGTGACGGCACTTGATGTCGTAGAATTTCTCGGCACCGAGATCCGCACCGAAGCCGGCTTCGGTGACGACGTAGTCGGCGATCTTCAATGCGGTCTTGGTGGCGAGCACCGAGTTGCAGCCGTGCGCGATGTTCGCAAACGGACCGCCGTGAATGAACACGGGGTTGTTCTCGAGCGTCTGCACCAGGTTCGGCATCAGCGCGTCCTTGAGCAGCACGGTCATCGAACCGTCGCCCTTCACGTCGCGCGCATGTATCGGCTTCTTGTCGCGGGTGTAGCCGATTACGATCGAGCCGAGGCGCTTCTCGAGGTCCTTGAGATCCTTCGACAGGCAGAGGATCGCCATGACCTCGGAGGCGACGGTGATGTCGAAGCCGTCCTCGCGCGGGAAGCCGTTCGATACGCCGCCGAGTGAGTTCACGATCGAGCGCAGCGCGCGATCGTTCATGTCGAGCACGCGCCGCCAGGCGATGCGGCGGGGATCGATGCCGAGCGAGTTGCCCCAGTAGATGTGATTGTCAATCAATGCGGCAAGGAGATTGTTGGCAGAGGTGATGGCGTGGAAGTCGCCGGTGAAGTGGAGGTTGATGTCCTCCATCGGAACGACCTGGGCGTAGCCGCCACCGGCCGCGCCACCCTTGACGCCGAAGCACGGTCCGAGAGATGGCTCGCGCAGACAGCTCATCGCCTTCTTGCCGATGCGATTGAGGCCGTCGCCGAGGCCGACCGTCGTCGTCGTCTTGCCTTCGCCCGCAGGCGTCGGGTTGATCGCGGTGACGAGGATCAGCTTGCCATCCTTGTTGCCCTGCACGCTGTCGATGAACTGCTGGCTGATCTTGGCCTTGTAGGGCCCGTAGTTCAGCAGAGCGTCGGCCGGAACGCCGACTTTGGCGCCGACCTCTAAGATCGGCTTCATCTTCGCTTCGCGTGCGACTTCGATATCGGACTTCACCATCGTGCGTCTCTCCCTCCACGCCGGGTTCGAACCCGGTCGAATGTCTAGGTCGTTCAGTCGATCAGGCTGCAGCAGCTTTCGACGTCGGCGGATCGAACGTGTCACCGGCTTTCGCACCGGCGCTCGCGGCGAATTCGGCGGCTGTCACTTTCGCACCGGCGCCAGCGCGGACCCGCTTGACCAGGATTGCGCCGCTGCCGGTGGCGACTTTCATTCCGGCTTCGGAGATGTCTAGGATCTGGCCCGGCGCGCCGGACCCGTCGACCTTGGCGCTGTCGTAGAAATCCACTTTCGTGCCCTTGATCGTGGTCCAGGCCCCCGGCGCCGGGTTGACGGCTCGGATGAGGTTGTACACATCGGCCGCCGGCTTCGACCAATCGATCTCGGCTAACTCCTTTTTGAAGCGGTACTCGTAAGTCGCCTTCGCATGGTCCTGCGGAACCTTGGGCGCCTTGCCGGTGCGGACGAGGTCGAGGCTCTCGATCATCGCGTCGACGCCCATCGGGAACAGCTTCTTGAAATAGACGTCGCCGAGCGTCTCGTCGGGTCCGATATCGCACTCTTTTTGCAGCAGGATCGGGCCCTCGTCCAAGCCCTCGTCGGGCCAGAAGATGGTGAGGCCGGTGTGGGTCTTGCCCATCGCGATCGGCCAGCTGATCGCCGACGGGCCACGGTGCAGCGGGAGCAGAGAGGGGTGATACTGGAACGTGCCGTAGGTCGGCGCGTCGATGACGGGTTGAGGAACGAACAGCGTGACGTAAGCCATGATGCACACGTCGGGCTTGAACGATCGCATCAGATCGAGCGCTTCGGGCGTCTTCCACGACTTCGGCTGGTGCACCGGCAGTCCCTTTTCGGCTGCGAAGGCCGCGAGCGGATCCTTCGCCTTGCCCTCTTTGTCGGGTGCGCAGAAGACGGCGACCACGTTCTCGCCGCGTTCAAGCAGGCGCTCGAGAACGGCTTTGCCGAAGGCTTCCTGGCCGTGAACTACAATACGCATGGCTTCTCCTTTGCCGCCGGGCTATGACCGGCATGGCTGTCGGGGATGGGAGTCATAGGCTGTCCGTTTCGATCCGGTCGAATGCTCCGGATTTATTCGGCCGCCATCTTCTTGCTGGGTTCGGTGGCTCCCGAAGACTTGAACGCGCTGATCTCATCCGCCGAATAACCGAGCACGGTGGCGAGAATTTCATCGGTGTGCTCGCCCAACAGCGGCGAGCGCGTGACCTCGACGGGGCTGTCCGACAACTTGATCGGGCAGCCGACGGACAGATACTTGCCGCGCTTGGGGTGATCGACTTCGACAATCGTGCCGCTGGCGCGCAGGCCTTCGTCCTCGGCGATCTCCTTCATCGAAAGGATCGGTCCGGCGGGGATGTCGAGCGGATTGCACAGGTCCATGACCTCGAACTTGGTCTTGGTCATCGTCCACTGCTCGACGCGATTGAAGATCTCGTTGAGCTTGTCGAGACGCTCGGCGGGCTTGGAGTAGCCGGGCTTGGTCTTCCATTCGGGCTCGCCGATGACGTCGCAGACCTTCTCCCAGGCGGCGGCCTGGGTGATGAAATAGGTGTAGGCGTTGGGATCGGTCTCCCAACCCTTGCACTTCAGGATGCGGCCCGGCTGGCCACCACCCGAGTCGTTACCCGCGCGTGGCACGGCCTCGCCGAACGGGATGCCCTCGCTGTGCTGCGAATATTCCTTGAGCGGACCCTTCGCGAGACGCTGCTGGTCCCGCAGCTTGACGCGGCAGAGATTGAGTACGCTGTCCTGCATCGGCGCCTGGACGCGCTGGCCGCGGCCGCTGGTCTCGCGCTGAAAGAGTGCGGCGACGATGCCGAGCGCAAGATGGAGGCCCGTGCCCGAATCGCCGATCTGCGCGCCGGTGACAAGTGGCGGTCCATCGCGGAAGCCCGTCGTCGAGGCGGAGCCGCCCGCGCACTGCGCGACGTTCTCGTAGACCTTGCAGTCCTCGTATTTGCCGGGGCCGAAGCCTTTCACCGATGCATAGATCATGCGCGGGTTGAGCTGCTGGATGCGCTCCCAGGTCAAGCCCATGCGATCGAGCGCGCCCGGTGCGAAGTTCTCGACGAGAACGTCGCAAGTCTGGACCAGACGCTCGAGGATCTCTTTGCCCTTCGGGTTCTTGCTGTCGATGGTGATCGAGCGCTTGTTGTGGTTCAGCATCGTGAAATACAGGCTGTCCGCACCCGGAACATCGATGAGCTGCTTACGGGTCGCGTCGCCCTCGCCCGGTCGCTCGACCTTGATCACGTCGGCGCCGAACCAGGCGAGAAGCTGTGTGCAGGTCGGACCGGACTGGACGTGCGTAAAATCGAGGACTTTCACTCCCTCGAGTGCCTTGCTCATTTCCCTGGCTCCCTGAAGATTTTTACTGCGTGAGATTGGCTGGAACGAAGACGGCGGGACGCACGCGCCCCGCCGCTCATGGATTACTTGTACATCGTCTGGTTCTTGGTGCCCGGCGCGTACTCACGCGGATCGACCCAGATGTTAATCACCGCCGACCGGCCGGTCTTGGCGATGGCCTCGCGGCCGCGGCGAAGCGCCGACTGGATCTGGCTGGGATCACGGACTTCCTCGCCATAGCCGCCGAGCATTTCGGCGAACTTTCCGAACGGGATGTCGCCGAGCAGGTTGCCGATGTTGCCGCGCTGCTCGCCGTACTTGGTGATCTGGCCGTAGCGGATCTGGTTCATCGCCGAGTTGTTGCCGATGACGGCGAGATACGGAGCGCCGAAGCGGTTGGCCGTCTCCATGTCGAACGCGGTCATGCCGAACGAGCCGTCACCATAATAGCAGAGCACTTCCTTCTCGGGATTGGCGAGCTTGGCGGCGAGCGCAAAGCCGGTGCCGACGCCGAGCGAGCCGAGCGCGCCCGGGTCCATCCACTGGCCGGGGTTGCGCGGACGCACGGCCTGCGCCGAGATGGTCACGACGTCACCGCCGTCGCCGATGTAGACCGTATCCTCGCCGAGAAACTCGTTGAGTTCCCAGGCGACGCGGAAGGGGTGGATCGGCGTCTGGTCCGACTTGAACAGCGGCATCAGCTTTTCGGTCGCCGCGCGCTCGCCTTCCTGCAGGGTGCGCATCCATTGTTGACGAACCTGACGCTTGCCGGCGTCGATGCGGGCCGTCGCGGCGGCGAGAACGGCTTCGAGCACCGCGCCCGGATCGCCGGCGATGCCGAACGTGATGTCGCGGTTCTTGCCGACCGTGCGGTAATCCTGGTCGATCTGCACGAGCGTCGGCACGTTGATGCGCTTGCCGTAGCCCATGCGGAAGTCGAACGGCGTGCCGACGATGACCACGACGTCGGCCTTTGCGAAGGCGAGCGAGCGGGTGCGATCGAAGTGGTGCGCATCGCCCGGTGGCAGGAGGCCCCGTGACGCGCCGTTGAAGTAGCCCGGAACGTCGAGGCCCTTGAGCAGCGCGATGGCTTCCTTGTGTCCGCGCGACGACCACACCTGCTGACCGAACAGAATTGCGGGACGCTCGGACTTGACCAGGATGTCGGCCAAACGCTCGATGTCGGCCGGATCGCCGATCGAACGCGTCGAGGCGCGGTAGTGGCCCGGCTTCGGGATCACCGCGTCCTTGATGTGGACTTCGCGGTCGAGCACGTCGCGCGAGATCTCGAGATAGGACGGACCGTAGGCGCCGGCGAAGCTCTCGCGCGCCGCCATCGCGATCATGTCGGGGATACGCTCGGTCGTGAGCACCTGCTCGGCGAACTTGGTGATCGGACGCATCATCTGGGCGTGCGGAAGATCCTGCAGCGACCCCATCTTGTGCTGAGCCAACCCGCCGCCGCCGCCGATGTGGAGGATCGGGCTTTCCGAGCGGAAGGCGGTCGCAACGCCGGTGACGGCGTTGGTGCAGCCGGGCCCCGCCGTCGTCACGACGCAGCCGAGCTTGCCGGTCTGACGTGCGTAGCCGTCGGCGGCGTGGGCCGCGACTTGCTCGTGGCGCACGTCGATGATGCGGATGCCCTCGTCGATGCAGCCGTCGTAGATGTCGATGATGTGGCCGCCGCAGAGGGTGAAGATCGTATCGACGCCCTCGCTCTTCAAAGCCTTCGCGACCAGCCGGCCACCCGAAACGATGTTGGGGTCGGTGCTCTTCTGCTTCAGAGTGTCCTCGGCCGTTGTCGTCGACGACTTCATTGCCTGCTCTGCCATGAGTAAAACCTCCCTGAGGGCCTGTGGGCGCGTTTTTGCCCGCTGTGTTCGTAGTGTGATGCGACGGGCGCCGTTCTCGTCATTCGAGATCGACGAAGTGCTCGACGTGATCGCGAAGCTTCATCGTGTGTTCGCGCACAAGACGTTCCGCGAGTTCGGTGTCGCGCCGCTCGATCGCGGCGACAATTTCCTTGTGATCGGCGACGGACCGCTTGGCGCGATCCTTCTCGAAGATCGTGCGCTGCCGGATGGCGCGCACATGGAAGAACAGGCTGTTGGTGATGTCGGTGATGAGCGGGCAGTCGCCAAGTTCGATGATCGCCTGATGGAAGCGGATATTGGCGTCGGAGTATTCGCCCATGTGGCGCGCGATCTCGTCGTGCGAGAACTGGTCGACGAGTTCGTGCAGGGCGGCGATGCTCTTGTCGCTTGCCGAGCGCGTGGCGATGCGCGCCGACATCGCTTCGAGCGCGGCCCAAACCGTGATCATGTCGAGGACTTCGGACTTCGTCTTTCTGACGATGAAGATGCCGCGGCGCGCGATGACGCGGACCAGACCTTCCTGGTCGAGTTGGGCCAGCGCCTCGCGCAGCGGTGTGCGGGAGATGCCGAACCGCGCCGACAGATCGCGCTCGTCGAGCCGCAGCTCGGCGTTGCGATCGTAGATGTTCATATTCATGATCGCGGACTTCAGCGCTTCATAAGCCTTCGCCTTGAGGCTTTGGCCTTCGCCGATAGGCACGATCCTGAGACGGGTATCAGCCATCACCGTGTCCGCCCTTTTCGTCCGCGCTGCATGGACGTCGATTATAGTCTTGCCGCGAGGTGGCTGCTGGCCGGGTCGACCGCGCTGGCTCCGCGTTAGCGCGGGGGCGCAAACCGATTGTTCAGCGAAGGCGCACGCTCAGCTTCTGGTATACCATACACCAAGGTCAAAAAAGCGGGCAAGAGGCAAAGCGAATTAATTCGCGTCGATTTCCGATCTTCCATCAGAATATCCGAATAACCAAGCCTTTCGCAGTTGCGAAATGCTGCATTGCAAACCCAAGCTATGTAAAATTGTAGATTCAGCATTGCACGAAGGTAGCATAAAGGTATACGGTATACCACCAAGGCGACGGAGTGGGTGATTGGCGGCGTGACGCGGCCATTGTCACCTCATCGGGGCGATTAAATGATCCCGAAACAGCCGTCCAGTTTCAGGGTGGATCCATATCCGAGGGGCTACGCGCGTGGAAGAACTAAGTTCTCTAATGCACGGCTTCGCCGTCGTTCTCACACCATTCAATCTCTTCTTGATGTGCGTCGGCATTCTGCTCGGCGTGATCATCGGCGTTCTGCCCGGCCTGGGCGGTGCGAACGGTGTCGCAATCCTGCTGCCGTTGACGTTCTCGATGCCGCCGACGTCGGCGATCATCATGCTCACGTGTATATATTGGGGCGCGTTGTTCGGCGGCGCGATCACCTCGATCCTGTTCAATATTCCAGGCGAGCCGTGGTCTGTGGCAACGACCTTCGACGGCCACCCCATGGCGCAGCGCGGCCGAGCGGACGAGGCGCTCACCGCCGCGTTCACGTCGTCGTTCATCGGCGCTTTCTTCGCCGTGGTGCTGATCACGTTCCTTGCCCCGGTGGTGGCCAGGTTCGCTTTGAAATTCGGTCCAGCCGAGTTTTTCGCGGTCTTCTTCCTGACGTTCGCGAGCTTCATCGGCATGGGCAAGGGAAGTCCCTGGAAAACGCTGGCCGCAATGTGTCTCGGCTTGGCGCTGGCTTCGGTCGGCCTCGATAAGGTGACCGGCACGCTGCGCCTGACATTCGGCCATACCGAACTGTTGACGGGCTTCGACTTCCTGATCGCGGTGATCGGTCTCTTCGGCATCGGTGAAATCCTCGCGTCGATGGAATCGGGCCTCAAGTTCCAAGGCGCGACGGCGAAGATCCGCATGGATGCCGTTCTCCAGACTTGGAAGAAGCTGCCGCAGTACTGGGCGACCTCGCTCAGGAGTTGCGCCATCGGCTGTTGGATGGGCATCACGCCAGGTGGTGCGACGCCCGCCTCGTTCATGAGCTATGCGCTGGCCAAGCGGTTCTCGAAGAACGGCGACAACTTCGGCAAGGGCGAAATCGAGGGCGTGATCGCGCCGGAGACCGCTGCTCATGCCGCGGGCACGGCCGCCATGCTGCCCATGCTGACGCTCGGCATTCCGGGATCTCCGACCGCGGCCGTGCTGCTGGGCGGCCTGCTCATTTGGGGATTGCAGCCGGGACCGCTGCTGTTCATCGAGCAGAAGGAGTTCGTCTGGGGCCTGATCGCGTCGATGTATCTCGGCAACGTCGTCGGCCTCATCATCGTGCTGACATGCGTGCCGCTGTTCGCGGCGATCTTGAGGATACCGTTCTCGATCATCGCGCCGGCCATCCTCGTGATCTGCGCGGTCGGCGCTTACACGGTGAACAACTCCATGTTCGACGTGTGGTTGATGCTGGTGTTCGGTCTCGCCGGATACGTCTTCAACAAGCTCGGCTATCCGTTGGCGCCGCTGGTGCTGGCGATCGTGCTGGGCAGCAAGGCCGAAGAAAGCTTCCGGCAGGCGCTGCTCGGGTCGCAGGGTGACCTCACCGTGTTCTTCTCAAACTGGCTCGTCGGCGGCATCATGGGCCTCGGAATGGTCATGCTGTTCTGGCCGCTGATCGCGATGGTGGTCGGCAAAATCCGCGGCGGGACGAAATCGGCGACGGCCTAGCGTCCGTCAAACTGTGGACGTTCTTCGAACTGCAACATAGGGTACCGGCCGTTCGGACGCCGTTGCCCGGATCGAAGCGGGCCAGTCCCGCTTCGCAATGAAAAAAATCGAATGTCCGAACCAGACAAGAAAAGCTTCTTACGCTCCAGGAGGACTCTCGGAATGACAATTCAGAAGACAGCTCGGCTGACGATGGGTGCAGCCGCGATGGCCGTGATGGGTGCGACAGCAGCTCACGCTTGGGAACCGACCAAGCCGGTCGAATTCGTGATCCCCGCCGGCACCGGCGGCGGCGCCGACCAGATGGCGCGCTTCATCCAAGGCGTCATCTCCAAGCACAGCCTGATGAAGCAGCCGATGATCGTCGTGAACAAGGGCGGCGGCGCGGGTGCTGAAGGCTTCCTCGAGGTCAAGGGCGCGGCCGGCAACCCGCACAAGATCATCATCACTCTGTCGAACCTGTTCACCACGCCGTACGGCACCGGCGTGCCGTTCTCCTATAAGGAAATGACGCCGGTCGCGATGCTGGCGCTCGACCAGTTCGTGCTGTGGGTCAACAAGGACGCGCCTTACAAGACCGCCAAGGAATACATCGACGCGGTGAAGGCGGCCGAAGACAAGAAGTACAAGATGGGCGGCACGGGGTCCAAGCAGGAGGACCAGATCATCACCGCCGCGCTCGAGCGCGTCACGGCACCGAAGAAGTTCGTCTACATTCCCTACAAGGGCGGCGGCGAAGTTGCGACGCAGCTCGTCGGCAATCACGTCAACTCGTCGGTCAACAACCCGATCGAGGCTGTCGCCCAGTGGCGCGGCGGCGCATTGCGGCCGTTGTGCATCTTCGACGGCAAGCGCTCGACCTACACCGCCAAGGTCACCGAGACGATGGCGTGGAGCGACATCCCGACCTGCAAGGAATCGGGTCTGCCGACCGAATATCAGATGCTGCGCGGCATCTTCATGCCGGCCGGCGTGAAGGCCGAGGAGACCGCGTTCTACGTCGATCTCTTCAAGAAGGTGCGCGCAACGCCGGATTGGAAGGAGTTCATGGAGAAGGGCGCGTTCAACGACACCTTCATGACTGGCGCGGATTACGCCAAGTGGGTCGCGGCTGCGGACAAGACGCACTTCGATCTGATGAAGGAAGCCGGCTTCCTCGCTGCCGGCGCAGCGGCGCCCGCCGCGAAGTAACTTGCGACAGTCGTGCCGGGATCGGGCTCAGGTCCGATCCCGGTGCGAATCTCCAACGCATCTCCACGGCACTCAGAGTTCGTATCGGCTGATCGAGGAAAGCTCATCGCTATGCACAACGACGAAAGCACCGAAGACGAGGGCCCGAGCCTCGCCAGCAACCGGACGCTCGAAATCATCGTGGCTCTGTTGTTCCTTGCTGGAAGCGCGATCGTCATCTACGACAGCGCCCGTCTCGGATTCGGATGGATCGAAGGACAGGGGCCGGCGCCGGGCTACTTCCCCTTCTACGTCGCACTCGCCATGGGGATCGCAAGTCTCGTGACGCTGTTCCAGGCGCTTCGAGGTTCATTTCCTGGAGGCGACGACTCGTTCGTGTCCGTTGTCGGCTTTGGCCGCGTCCTGACGGTGCTCATTCCGTCGGTGTTCTACGTCATGCTGATCGGCGGCGTGAATCTTGGCCCCATCGGTATCCCCGGCCTCGGCCTCTACGTCGCGTCGGCGATCTTCATCACGCTGTTCATGATCTTCATCGGCAAGGACAACCCGCTCAAATCCGCCTTGGTCGGCATTGGCATCCCACTGACGCTCTTCTTCATGTTCGAGAAGTGGTTTCAGGTTCCGTTGCCGAAAGGACCGCTCGAAGCGATGCTCGGCTATTGAGACAAGTCACGCGACATATTCAATAATTCGAATGAGGCCGTATTCACTGCGGCCTCTTTTTTTTGCTTTTTCAGCGCGCAAAATGTCCTAGGACAACTCGACACGAGCGACTCAATTGGTATACCATATGCCAATGAGTGGTCACGGATTGGCCGCATCCCAGCAACGCCAGCCCTACCGCGACCCGATGTGGCCGAACGCCACGAGCGACGCACCGCTCTAGCCGCTCCCAGGGGGCCGGCGAGGCGCGGCCTGGGCTGATGTTGTAGGACGTGGGGCTGCACCGCCGTTGGCGCGCCTCGCGGGGAGTATGCGACCGATGCACATGCACGAGTTCCAAGCCAAGGAAATCCTCGCCAGCCACGAGATCGAAATCCCGCGTGGTCGTGTCACCGACAGCGCGGCCGATGCAGAGCGTATTGCGCGGCGCTATGGCTGCGATCGCTTCGTGGTCAAGGCGCAGGTCCTCAGTGGCGATCGGGAAAGCGCCGGCGGCGTGCGGTTCGCGGCGACGCCTGAAGGCGTGCGGCAGACCGCGGACGCGATGCTGGGCCGCGTTCTGGTGACGCCGCAGACGGGGCCGGCAGGAGAGAAGGTGCGCTGGGTCTACGTCGAGGAGGCGCTGGATCCGGTCAGGAGGTTCTATGTCGCGGTCAATCTCGATCGAGCCAGCGGGACGCTCGTCATGCTGGCGAGCGCGGCGGGCGGTAGCGATCTCGAAGCCAGGACGCGTCACGAACCGGGTCTGATCAAGCGCATCACGCTTTCGATCGAGAACGGCGAGGCGACGGGAGACTTCAAGGAACTCGCGCACGGCATCGGATTGACGGGCGATGTCGCCGATGAGGCCGTCCGGCTGTTTGCGCGCCTCGGCCGTATCGCCGTTCGGCTCGACGCCACGCTTGTCGAGATCAATCCCCTGGCGCTGACCGACGACGGGCGTCTCGTGGCGCTCGACGCCAAAGCGACGGTCGACGACAACGCGATGCAGCGTCATCCGGCGTTCGCCACCATGCGGTCCGCGTTCCAGATGGAGAGCGGCGACCCTGAGGAACTCGGCGCTGATCGGCATCAACTCAATTATCAGCGGCTCGACGGCGACATCGGCCTCGTCGCGAACGGCGCCGGCCTCGCGCTGGCGACGCTCGACATGGTCGCCGATGCCGGCGGCAAGGCGGCGAACTTCATGGATATCCGGACGACCGCATCGAGCCTCGATGTCGCCTATGGCCTCGAGCTGCTGCTGTCGAGCCCGAAGGTGAAGGTCATCCTCGTCAACGTTCACGGTGGCGGCATGCAGCGCTGCGATACGATCGCCGAGGCGATCGGCATCGCCATGCGCCGCGCCAAATCGCCCAAGCCGCTGATCGTGCGGATGGCGGGAAACAACGCTGATTTCGCGCGGACTCGGCTCGAAAGTTCAGGCATCCGGTTCAACGAGGGCATCGACATGCAGGACGCGGTCAAGCAGGCGGTCGCGATCGCAAGGCGCGATGCGGCCTGATCTGGCTCGGCGGCACCAATTGGCTCATTTGCGCTATCGATCTCACGCCAGGAGGCGTTGGTGCTATCGACCAGAAACACGATCAGACCCGGCGCGAGGCAGCCCACCTGAACGGCCATCTCTGCCTATCGAAGCAATAAGCATAACAACCCCACGCATCAGCGGCTGAGTGATCATGAACGACCTTCCGAAGACGATCGACGCGGCAGACACCGGCCATCGCAAGCCGCAAGGAAAAGGCGTGCATCCGGGCGCCGGGCGGCGCAAAGCGCTGTCGCACGCGAAGGGGCGCGTGCTCGATCAGAAGGAATTCGAACGCGCCCGCGCCATCATCGGCGATCCGCCCTACGAGCGGCCGCTGCTGATCGAGTATCTCCATCGCATTCAGGACGCCGAGGGCTGCCTGCCGACCGGCCTGATGCAGGGGCTCGCCGAGCTGATGCTCATCCCGATGGCAGAAGTCTACGAGGTCGCGACGTTCTATGCGCATTTCGATGTCGTCGAGGATGACGAGCCGCGTCCCGCGAAAACCACGATCCGCGTCTGCGACAGCCTCTCGTGCATGCTGGCGGGTGCGGAAAAGCTGCTCGGAGAACTCGGTGCCGAGGGCATGGAGGATGTGCGCGTCGTCCGTGCGCCGTGCATAGGTTCGTGCCATACCGCGCCCGCGGTCCATGTCGGCCACCGGCATGTCGACTACGCGACGCTCGGCAAGATCAAGGATCTCGTGACGGCCCACGAAACCGGCCCCGCCATCCCGCACTATCAGGGTCTCGGCGCCTACCGCGCGGCGGGCGGATACAAGGTTCTGGGCGAATGCCTCGGCGGCCAGCGCACGGTTGACGGCGTCATCGCCACGCTGTCCGACGGCGGCTTGCGCGGCCTCGGCGGCGCTGGCTTCCCCACGGGGCGAAAGTGGAGCCTGGTCAAGGCCGAGAAGGGTCCGCGCCTGATGGCCGTCAACGGTGACGAGGGCGAGCCCGGCACGTTCAAGGACCGCTATTACCTCGAGCGCAATCCGCACCAGTTCCTCGAAGGGATGTTGATCGCAGCCTGGGCCGTCGAGGCGCAAGAAGTGTTCATTTACATGCGCGACGAGTATCAGGCGGTGCTGCACATTCTCGATCACGAGATCGCGGCGCTGAACGCGGCCGGACTGACGCGCCACACCAAGGTCACGGTCCGCCGCGGCGCTGGCGCCTACATCTGCGGCGAAGAAAGCGCGATGATCGAAAGCATCGAAGGCAAGCGCGGTTTGCCGCGTCATCGCCCGCCTTATGTCGCGCAGGTCGGCATCTTCAATCGCCCGACGTTGGTCAACAACGTCGAGACGCTGTTCTGGATCCCGCAGATCCTGGAGAAGGGCGCGGAGTGGTTCGCGAGCCAGGGCAAGAACGGGGCGAAGGGGATGCGGTCCTATTCGGTGTCCGGCCGCGTCAAGAAGCCCGGTGTCGTGCTGACTGCCGCCGGCACGACCGCTGCGGAGCTGATCGAGCTTTGCGGCGGCATGGCCGACGGTCATGCGTTCAAAGGCTACCTGCCCGGTGGCGCGTCCGGCGGCATCCTGCCCGCTACGATGGCCGATATCCCGCTCGATTTCGGCCAGCTCGAGAAACACGGCTGTTTTGTCGGCAGCCATGCGGTTGTCATTCTGTCCGACAAGGACGACATGAAGGACGTTGCGCTCAATCTGATGCGCTTCTTCGAGGATGAGAGCTGCGGGCAATGCACGCCCTGCCGCAACGGAACCGAGAAGGCCGTGAAATTGATGAGCAAGAAGGTTTGGGACAAGTCGCTGATCGGCGATCTGGCGCAAGTCATGCGCGACGCGTCGATCTGCGGACTGGGACAGGCCGCGTCCAACCCGGTGATGAGCGTCTTGAAGTTCTTCCCCGAGGACGTCTCCTAGTTCGGGACCGAACCGCAAGACGCCGCGACATCGCCAAACAAGAACCACGCCGCGACCAGGTGAGATGCAGAGATGACCGAGAAGCCCATCACGTTCACGCTCGACGGCCACGACGTCGAAGCCGCGCCCGGCGAAACCATTTGGCAAGTGGCGAAGCGGCTCGGCACGACCATCCCGCATCTTTGCTGGAATCCAGCGCCGGGCTATCGCGCCGACGGCAACTGCCGCGCCTGCATGGTCGAGGTCGAGGGCGAACGCGTGCTGGCCGCGTCGTGCCAGCGCATGCCGTCGCCGGGCATGAAGGTCAAGACCGCGTCCGAGCGCGCGAAGAAATCGCGCGACATGGTGTTCGAGTTGCTGCTCGCCGACCAGCCCGCCAAGAGCGATTGCCACGACCCGAACTCCAAGTTCTGGACCTGGGTCGACGATATGGGCATCGCACCGGTGAGCCGCCTGCCCAAAGGTGACAGGCCGGCCTCAGACACCACGCATGCCGCGATCTCGGTCAATCTCGACGCCTGCATCAATTGCGGATTGTGCGTGCGAGCCTGCCGCGAAGTGCAGATGAACGACGTCATCGGCATGGCTTATCGCGGGCATGGCTCGAAGGTCGTCTTCGATTTCGACAAGGGCATGGGCCAATCGACGTGCGTCGCGTGCGGCGAGTGCGTGCAGGCGTGTCCGACGGGCGCGCTGATGGAAGCCAATCTGCTCGACAAGGCGACGCAGAAGCGCGTCGGCTTCGAGGAGAAGGCGGTCGATACGCTGTGCCCGTATTGCGGCGTCGGCTGCCAGACCACGGCTTATGTCAAGGACGACAAGCTGCTTTACGTCGATGGCCGCAACGGTCCGGCGAACGAGAACCGGCTCTGCGTCAAAGGCCGCTTCGGCTTCGACTACATCCACCACAAGGACCGTCTCACGGTTCCGCTGATCCGGCGCGACGGCGTCGCCAAGGACGGCGGCATGCAACTCGCGCGCGAGGATCTGTCGAAGGTCTTCCGCGAGGCGACGTGGGAAGAAGCGCTCGATCGCGCAGCATCCGGGTTCAATCGGATCAAGGCTCGCGATGGCGGCGGGGCGCTGGCCGGCTTCGGCTCGGCCAAGTGCGCGAACGAGGAGGCGTACCTGTTCCAGAAGCTCGTGCGCCAGGGCTTCGGCACCAACAACGTCGACCATTGCACGCGGCTTTGCCACGCGTCATCGGTGGCGGCCCTCATGGAAGGCTTGAACTCGGGTGCGGTGACCGCTCCGTTCATGGCGGCGAAGGACGCCGACTGCATCATCGTCATCGGCGCGCGTCCGACCGACAACCATCCCGTCGCGGCGACCTATCTGAAGAACGCGGCGAAGCGCGGCGCCAAGCTCGTCATCATGGACCCGCGTCCGGCGATGCAGGGGCTCAGGCGCTATGCGAGCCACGTGCTGCCGTTCAAGTCCGGCACCGACGTGTCGCTGCTCAACGCGATGCTGAACGTCATCATCGAGGATAAACTCTACGACGCGCAGTACGTCGCGGCGATGACCGAGGGCTTCGACGCCTTCCGCGCCAACATCAAGCAGTACACGCCCGAGAAGATGGCGGCGGAATGCGGGATCGACGCCAAGACCATCCGCGAGGTGGCGCACCTCTATGCTAGGTCCAATCGCTCCATCATCTTCTGGGGCATGGGAATCAGCCAGCACACGCACGGCACCGACAACGCGCGCTGCCTGATTGCGCTCGCGCTGACGACCGGCCAGATCGGCCGTCCGGGCACGGGTCTGCATCCGCTGCGCGGCCAGAACAACGTGCAGGGCGCGTCCGACGCCGGTCTCATCCCGTTCGTGTTCCCCGACTACATCTCGGTCGAGGACATGCGCACGCGCACGTTCTACGAGGAGCTGTGGGGCACAAAGCTCGACGCGAAGAAGGGCCTGACCGTCGTCGAGATCATGAACGCGATCCACGACGACAAGATCAAGGGCATGTACATTCAGGGTGAGAACCCGGCGATGTCGGATCCCGATCTCAATCACGCCCGCGCAGCACTCGCCCATCTCGAACATCTCGTCGTGCAGGACATCTTCCTCACCGAAACGGCTTGGCACGCGGATGTCGTGCTGCCGTCGACGGCGCACGCCGAGAAGTCAGGCACCTTCACCAACACCAACCGGCAGGTGCAGATGGCGCGCGCGGTGGTTCCGCCGCCGGGCCAGGCGCGGCAGGACTGGGAGCTCATCCAGGAACTCGCACAGCGGATCGGGCTCAATTGGAAGTACACCCATCCGCGCGAGGTGTTCGCCGAAATGTCGTCGGTGATGCCGTCGCTCAAGAACATCACGTGGGAGCGCGTCGAGCGCGAAGAGTCGGTCACCTATCCGTGCGATGCACCCGACCGGCCAGGCAACGAGATCATCTTCGCTTCGTCGTTTCCGACGAAGTCCGGCCGCGCGAAAATCGTCTCGGCGGACATCAGGCCTTCGGCGGAGCTGCCGGATACCGAGTATCCGATGGTCCTCACCACCGGGCGGTTGCTCGAACATTGGCACACGGGTTCGATGACGCGGCGCGCGACGAAGCTCGATGGCCTGGAACCAGAGGCGATTGTCGGCCTCAACCCGCGCGATCTCGACCGGCTCGGCATCGCGCCCGGCGAGATGGTGAAGGTTGCCACCCGGCGCGGCGACGTCACGCTGAAGACGCGCGCGGATACGGAAGTCGCCGAGGGCATGTTGTTCATTCCGTTCGCCTTCGCCGAGGCGCCGGCGAACATGCTGACCAACCCGCAGCTCGACCCGATGGGCAAGATCCCCGAGTTCAAGGTCTGCGCGGCGCGGATCGAGAAGCTGGAGAGGACGCGCGAGGCGGCCGAGTAACCGGTCGCCTCGACGACGGTCCGGTCAGGCTGGCTTCCATTTGATGGAGCAGCCCATCGACGGGATCTGGTTGCGGGGGCCGTTCCCGGTTTCCGCGACAAGGCGCATGCCCTCGAAGAGATCGCGGCGCACGCTGGCCGGCGCGGCTTCCTTGCGGCTCTCATCGAGCCGTCCGCGGTACTGCAATCCGCCCGCCGCATCGAAGCCGAAGAAGTCGGGCGTGCAGACGGCGCCATAGGCTCGCGCCACGGCTTGGCTCTCGTCGTAGAGGTAGGGAAACGGGAACGCCATTTCGCGCGCTACCGCCTGCATGTTGGCGAAGCTGTCGTCGGGGTAGGTGCTCGCGTCGTTCGCGGAGATGGCGACAACGCCGATGCCGAGGGATTCGAGGTCGCGGGCATCGCGGACGATCCGGTCGAGGATCGCGCGGACGTAGGGGCAATGATTGCAGATAAACATCACGAGCGTTCCCTTTGGGCCTATGACGTCGCCGAGGGTGTAGGTCTGACCGTCCGTGCCCGGTAGCGAGAAGGCGGGCGCCTTCCATCCGAAGTTGCAGATCGGGGTCGTCTCGGCCATGTCGCGTCTCCGGAATTGAGGATCGGTCTGGTGTCCAGGACCGCTTCTGGCGAAGCGCGGCGCGCATCGGAGCGCGGCTTCCGTCTTGCCGGCGGTTGGCCGCTGATCCAAGGTCATGCGCCGACTTCGGTCAATGCCCGGCCAGGGGAGTTCGCGTCGTTGCGACGGTTTGCCGTCGCCCGCCGCGCGGGCACCCCTGTGCAGCCGGATTGGCCGCTGGTATGCTGGTATACCAAATGCCTCCGCACTGCCGGTGGCGCAAAAAGTTTCAAGAAACGAGCGGGGAGGACCGTCATGAAAATCTGCATCTACGGCGCTGGAGCGATCGGCGCGCACATCGGCGTTTTGATGAAACTCGCGGGGATCGACGTGTCGGTCATCGCGCGCGGCGCCAATCTCGAGGCAATCAAGAGCAACGGCCTCAAGCTGATCATCAACGGCGAGGAAAAGGTGGCGCGCCTGCCTGCCGCCAAAGAGCCCGCGGACCTCGGACCGCAGGACTTCGTGATCGTAGCGCTGAAGTCGCATCAGGCCTGGGACGCCGCCGATCACATGAAGCCGCTGCTTGGCCCGGAGACGGCCGTCGTGACCGCGCAGAACGGCATCCCGTGGTGGTACTTCTATGGTTTCGAGGGACAATACGCCAATCTGCAGCTCGAAAGCGTCGATCCGCGCGGCCGCCAGTGGAAGGCCATCGGGCCCGAGCGCGCGATCGGCTGCACCGTTTATCCGGCAGCCGAGATCGTCGGCCCGGGCGTGGTGAAGCACACGTATGGCGATCGCTATGGTCTCGGCGAGCCGACACGCAAGGAGACGGACCGCGTCAAGAAGCTCGCGGGGGCGTTCGAGGCGGCCGGCCTCAAGCCTAAGATCTATCCGGAAATCCGCAACGACATCTGGCTCAAGCTGTGGGGCAACCTCTGCTTCAATCCGATCTCGGCGCTGACCCATGCGACGCTCGACGTCGTCGCGACGGACCCCGGTACGCGGATGGTCGCGCGCAAGATGATGGAAGAGGCCGAGACGATCGCGCGGCGCATCGGCGCGCACTTCCGTGTCGACATCGAGCGACGGATCAACGGCGCGGCGTCGGTCGGTGCGCATCGCACATCGATGCTGCAGGACCTCGACAAGAAGCGTCCGCTGGAACTCGACGCGCTGCTGTCGGTCATCCAGGAGATGGGACGGCTGGTCGATGTGCAGACGCCCGCGGTCGATATCGTGCTGGCATTGACCAAGCAGATGGGTCGCGTGGCGGGCGTCTATCCGGTCTACCCGGAAGTTGTCGAGGACGAAGCCAGCAACAAAATATTCGAGTGACGACCACGCCGCGCGCGGGGGCGTGATAGCCCTCCGCGCGGCGCAATCGACGCGACGGTGCGATGGGCTTGATGCGTGCCCGCCGTGCAACGCCGGGACCGGCGAGAGCCATGCGACGGCCTGTGGATTTCTCATCCCGATCGCACTGGACACATCGTCAAAACGCGAGTGCGTCCCACGCTCCACCGATCATCGACGACGGAAAAGTCCCGTTTTTCAAGAGCCCCGGCCAGACCCGCGCGGCCGATTTGAATGCGGCGGAACTTTGGCATGGGGCGCTGAGTGCGATGAGTGGTCCGCATGCGGCAATTTGCATGGCGCTATCGTTCAAGAAATCGCCGGAGATAAACTGTTGTCGGCTTGCGTTGCGCCGAATGCGCGAGCATCTTCCGCCCGTGATCTACGGGGGCCGTCACTCCGCAAGGGGTGTGAAAGAGGGCACGTTGCCTTCGCCGATCGCAACGACGGCCAACGACAAGCAGAGGCTTTGTGCGCGATGCAGATTGCGCGCACTCACGTCGAGAGACGTCGAGCGAGTAACTCAGCAGCGGGGTCAAACTTAAAAAGCCGCCGGCGTCATTGCCGGCGGCTTTTTCCATGCGCGCTGTTGGGGCATGATCGTGCGCCCTGTTCGACGGCCGCCACGGCTCGGGAGATCCAGCGACGTGACCCACCAAAAAATGCAACACGATCG
Organism: Hyphomicrobium sp.; assembly: GCA_022843145.1. GTDB lineage: Bacteria > Pseudomonadota > Alphaproteobacteria > Rhizobiales > Hyphomicrobiaceae > JAKAML01. The sequence goes on along the minus strand of JALHOF010000002.1, from coordinate 30,987 downwards.
AGATCCGACGGAGCAGCGCTCGCTTCCGCCCGAGCCGCCCGTCACGCTCCGCCGCCGCCTCTACGAGATCATGGAGCTTGGCCACGGCGAGGATCGCACCAGTCGACAGTTCGACACCGCGCTCGTCATCCTGATCGTCCTCAACATCGCGGCATTCGTGGCCGAGTCCGTGCCCAGCCTGCATGCCGCCTATGCACGCGAGTTTGCCGCGTTCGAATACGCTTCAGTTGCGGTGTTCTCGCTCGAGTATCTGACGCGATTGTGGGTGTCCGTCGAAGTGCCCTATCTGCGCCGCCTCTCTCCGTGGCAGGCGAGATGGCGGTTTGCGAAGAGCCCGGCGCAAGTCATCGACCTGCTCGCGGTGCTGCCGTTCTATCTCGGACAATTCTTCGCGATCGATCTACGCATGCTCCGCGCTCTGCGCCTGCTGCGGCTCCTGAAGCTGTCGCGATATTCGCCCGCGATGCACACGCTGATCCGGGTCATCTCCAACGAGCGCCGCGCGCTGTCCGGCGCGTTGCTGTTGTTGTCCGCCGCGGTGTTGTTCGCCTCGACCGGAATGCATTACCTCGAAAGCGATGCGCAGCCCGAGAAATTCGGCTCGATCCCCGACGCGGCGTGGTGGGCCGTTGCGACGCTGACCACGGTCGGCTACGGCGACGTCACGCCCGTCACGCCCATCGGCAAACTATTCGGCGGTGTCGTGATGGTTGTCGGCCTCTGTATCCTCGCGCTTCCCGTCGCCATCATCTCGACCGGGTTTGCGCAGGAGGTCAATCGCCGCGATTTCGTGGTCAACTGGTCGCTGATGTCGAAGATCCCGTTGCTGGCGGAACTCGAAGCCCGCGATGCCGCGCTCGTCATGCCGCTCTTTCACGCGCATAATTTTCCACCCAATGTCGAGATCATCGGTCAAGGCGTGCCCAACACCGCGATCTTCTTCATTGCGGCCGGGCACGTGCGCCGCCGATCGAGCTCAGGCGAACACAGCTACAAGTCGGGTGAAGTCTTCGGAGGACTGGGCGCGCTCAGTCACGGTCTGCATAGTTCGACCTACGTGACGGCGGGACGCTGCAGGCTGTTGAAACTCTATCAGGAAGACTTCAAGCGTCTGGAGATGGCGGCGCCGGACGTGGCGGGTCGCATCCGCGCCGCCGTCGCGCGGCACCACATCATCGAAACGCGACAGGACGCCGAGCCCGATAGCCAAAGCGTTTGATGGCAGCTTTGGGCGGGAAGCGGCTGTCTGACGTCAGCCGGCCCGTATCAGATGCTGGCGCGGACGGCGACGATGGTCGTGTTGTCCTGATGCGGATCGCGCATCGCCTCGACGCCGCGGATGAGGGCGCGCGACACCGCTTCCGGTCCGTCGATGGCATAGGCCGATATGATCCGCTCGATCTCGCTGGTTTCCAGCGTGTTTAAGCCGTCGCTGGCGAGGATCACATAATCGCCGGGCTCGATCACCAGCGGATGGCTCGACAGATCGACGAGGTCCAGTTCCTCCCCCGTGACGGCGGACCGCAGCATATGCCGGCGCGGATCACGCCGCGCGTCCTCCTCGGTCATCACGCCGGCCGCCGCAAGCTGATCGAGTTCCGGAGCGAGCGAGTGGTCTTCGTTGAGCAGCGCGATCTCGCCGCGGCGATAGAGCAGCAGCGGACTGTCGCCGACGCTGACCCACTCCACGCCGGCATCGGAGAACACGACGCCAACGAGTGTCGAGCCCATGCCGCTGAGCAAGGGATTGTCCTCGACTTTTTCGGCGATGGCGACGTTGGCCGCTTGCAGCGCCGCGAGCAGCCTTTCCTGGGTGTTGCCGTCGTCGTGCGTGGCGTAGGCGGCGAGAAACTTCTCGCAGGCGATGCGGCTCGCCAGCGCCCCGCCCGCGTGACCACCCATGCCATCGGCGAGAACGGCGACGACATTGCCATTGACCAGTTGTGACATGGCCGGGCCGGGAACGAACGCATCCGTTCCCGGCCAGACGAGTGCGGTGTCTTCCTGGTAGCTCCTGGCGCCCTGGATGGCGGTGCAGGCGTGTTCGAACGCGCTCATCAGGCCTTGTTTTCAGTGATCTCGGACCAATCGAATTCAGCGCCGCAGAATGGCACGAACACGAGCTGAGTGCGACCCATGACGATCACGTCCATGCTTTCGAGCGCGACCGCGCCGGTCGGCCGCTTGTCGTTGACGGACACGACGTTGGTCTTGGCGAGGTTGGGGACGAACAGGAACGAGCGGTCGGCCGCGTCGTAGCGGACGTAGGCCTGTTCCTCCGACGAGATCGCGGCGTCACCGAAGTCGAGCGGGATGCGGTTGGTCGGCGCGCGGCCGATGGAGTTGTTGCCTTCGTAGACCGGGCGATAGGAGCCGAGGCCCGGCCCGCCGACGACCACAAGCCAGCCGACGACCGGGTCCTGCGCGAACTCGCCGCGCTTCAATGGCTGTCGTCCGCGAATGAGCTGCGTGCGGGCAGGGTCTTCGGCCGGCTTGGGAGCGCCTGCCTTCACGACGCGAGTCGTCGGCGCGCTGTCGAGTTCGATATGTCGCTCGATCGCCCGGTCTTGAGCCTTGAGCGAGGTCTGCGCTTTTACCTCGCGTGCGGCTTCGGCGGCGGACGGCGTGGCGGGGCTGTCCTTGCGCATCGGGATCGTGGCGTCGGGGTCGGGGCGCTTAACGTCGCCGGCGGACGCCACGGGGAGCGGCGGCGGCGCCGGAATGAGCGCGATCTCGCGCAGGCTCGCGCCTTCGGCGGCGGTTTCTCGATCAGCGGAGACGGGGCGTCCGGCCGGATGCGCGTGATCATCGCGGCTGGCGGCGACGAGTGCGTCCTTCAACGATCCCAGAAAGCGGTTCGACCGCGATCCGGACTGTCCACCCGCTCCTTGCGCCATCCGTGCGTCCTCCTCTGACATCATGACCTCCTGTCGATTACCACACCACGTCGTTGTGCCGCCGAAATTCCCGCGATGCTCTGTGGCGGCCTGCCCGAGCATGGGCCGTGTCACGCGAATTGAAGATGAAACTTGAGAACCGCTTCGCCGAGAACGACCGTGTCGCCGTGGCGCAGCCGCGCTTCGCCGACGCGCTTGCCGTTGACCACGACGCCATTGCCGTCGGCGCTTGAGAGGTCCTTGATCATGAATTCCGCGTCGTCGGTGTGATGAATGACGGCGTGATGACGGTGCACCGTGCCGATCGGAAGCTGGATTTCGTTGTCGTCGTCGCGGCCGATGCGCACCATGCGGCGGCCGATCCAGTAGGACGAGCGGTCGACGTCGCCCGAAAGTTCGACCCAGGCATCCGCCGGCCACTGGGCGATGTCGGCCGTGCGGCCGGTGGTGTCGTCGGGATGTGGGCGGCCGCGGCGCAAGGCGAGCGTGAGGTCGGAGTAGCGCAAACGAAGCAGGACACGGCCGATGATGGTCAAGGGCAGCAGTGCGAGCATCACCGCGATGCCGATCACGAGAGCGGGCGCCTTTTCGAATCCGATCGCCAGCCACACTTCGCTGTCGCGCAACAACGCCACCGCGTGCTCGAGAGCCGCGGCCAACATATCGACGAGATCGGAAACATCGGGCATCGCTCTGCCTATATAGTCGTGATGACCACTCTCGAAACGCTTCGCGGCAGCAACAAGGCCGCAAAGCGGCATGCTGGCGATTTGTTCATCGGTCATTCATCGCCCCTGCCACCGCCACAATCCTGCGGCATAGGCTCGGGATGAGACTCGGATTCGAGCCATGCCAGACGCTCGAACACATAATCGGGGCCGGGGGCATTGTCGTGAAACGTAGGGAACGTCACGCGGGACACGAGGTGGGATGACCAACCTCATCGCGCTTCCGAACGGAACGGAGCTGGTCGGCGATTATCGCATCGAACGGGTGCTGGGCGCTGGCGGTTTCGGCATCACGTATCTCGCCGACGAGGTGGCGCTCGCACGCGCCGTCACGATCAAGGAATACTTTCCTTCCGACTTCGCGGCCCGGTCCAGCGCCGTCGACGCGGCACCCCGCTCGCAGGATTGCGCCGGCGATTATCGTTGGGGCCTCGATCGCTTCATCGAAGAAGCGCAGACGCTGGCCAAGTTCAGCCACCCCAACATCGTCCGCGTCTACCGCTATTTCCGCGCCAACAACACCGGCTACATGGTGCTGCACTTCGAAGAAGGGCAGAGCCTCAAGGCCTGGCTCAAAGGGCTCGGCCGCGCACCGCGCCAGAAGGAGCTCGATCGGATCGTGCCGCCGCTGCTCGATGCCTTGAGCCTCATCCATGCCGCCGATTTCCTGCATCGCGACATCGCGCCCGACAACATCATCATCCGCAAGAGCGGCGAGCCGGTGCTGATCGATTTCGGTTCGGCGCGCGGCGAAATCGCGGCGCATTCGAAGACGGTATCGGCGCTGGTCAAGCCTGGTTACAGCCCGTACGAGCAGTACGCAGAGCGGTCGAGCCAGCAGGGACCTTGGACCGACATCTACGCGCTCGGCGCAACGCTTTATCACGCTGTCACGGGAAAACGGCCGCCGGACTCGCCGTCGCGCATGGTCAAGGACGAGTTCGTTCCCGCGCGCGAGGCGGCGTTGAGTTCGTACCGGCCGGGCTTCCTCAAAGCCATCGACCGCGCGCTGGCGTTGCAAATCAATCAGCGTCCGCAGTCGGTGGCGGCGTGGCGCGGCGACCTGATGGCGCCAGAGCCGCCGAAGTCGAACTGGCTGTCACGCACGCGCGGGCAGCAAGCGCGGGACGACGACAGCGAGCCGGCCGCCGTGGCCGTCACGCAGCCGCTGCCCGACGTGCCGGGTCCGCAAGGCGGGCTGCTGGATTTCGTCGACAAACTGAAGCGTCCGCCGGCTGCCGCAGCCGACCCAGCGGCGGCGCGTGCTGCGGCCAGCGGCGACGTGAAGTCGGTGACGCGTCCGCAGCAGGCCGCGACGGTAAAGGTCGATCAGCCGCCGATTCCGCGCGTCCTGGCCAAGGGCCGCAAGAACAAGGCGAGCGTGGCGGCGTCGCCGGCCCCCGCGCCGGTTGCCGCACTTCCGGCCGTTGTCGTCGCGCACGAACGGCGCGCACCGCCCAAGCCAGTCCGGCGCTGGGGAGGCCCACGCTGGCGGCCCTTGGTGTTCAAGCTCGTGGTCGGCGCCGGTATCGCCAGCGCCGCCGTGGCCATGCAGGATAAAATTCCAGGGTTCCAATCGACGCCACAGCCGTTGCCCGGCGCACGAACGACCGCCACGCCGGCCGCGGTGCCACTCGCGGAATTGAAGGGTCACAAGGGCGCGGTCGGCAACGTTGCCTACACCGACGACGGCCGGTCGATCGTCACCTCCGGCGACGATCGCACGCTGCGGATCTGGAGTTCGACCACGGGCAGCCTGTCGCGCACCGTCCCGCTCGACGAAAGCCCGCCGACGTCGCTGGCGCTGATGGGGACCCGCGCCTTGACCGGGCACGACGATGGCCGCGTGATGCTGTGGGACCTCGATCGCGGCGACAAGCCGGCGGCGTACAAGCGCAACGACGCCGATGTCTGGTCGGTGACGTTTGCGGGTGAGCCGAACCGTTTCGCGGTCGCGACGCATGATTGGAAAATCGCGCTGTGGGATGCGGGCACGACCACGGCCCCGCTCCACGTGTTCGACGGGCATGAGAGCGCCGTGCAGGCGATTGCGTTCTCGCGCCAGCGGCGTCTCCTGGCATCCGGCAGCGCGGATCGCACCGTGAAACTTTGGAATCTCGAGACGCTCGATCTCGAACGCACCTATCGCGGGCATCCCGATTTCGTCACCGCGCTCGCATTTTCGCCCGATGGCAAGACGCTCGCGTCCGCCAGCCTCGACGGCAGCATCCGGCTCTGGTCGACGGCGTCGAACCGGATGCAGCGCAAGTTGACGGGTCACAAGGGCCGCGTCGGCAGCCTCGCGTTTTCTCCCGCAGGCGATGCACTGGCTTCGGCCGGAGACGACGGCACCGTGCGGATCTGGGATCAGAAGCGCGGGCGCACGTCGCGGACGTTCGTGGGGCATGCCGGCGTGGTGAAGTCCGTGGCTTACGCACCCGACGGCAAGAGCATCGCCGCAGCCGGCGACGATGGCGTGGTGCGCATCTGGCCTTCGACGCCGCTGCTTCCCCGTCGCGGGAGTTGAGCCGCCGGTCCACTCGTCATCAAACGGGAACGACGCGATCCTTGGCGAACGACAGCGTGACCGTCGTGCCGCGCAATGGTTCGCTGGCGATGGCGATGCCAGCGCCGTTCGCTCGTGCCAGAGCGCCGACCAGCGGCAGGCCGATGCCGAGACCGCCACCTTCGCGGCGGGATAATGCGACGCGCTCATGGGGCACGCCTGCCTTGGCGATTTCGTCCGCCGTCATGCCGCGGCCTGTGTCGCGGACCACGAGTTCGACGCGTCCATCGCTGTCGTATCGCGTCATCAGCCGGATCTCGCCGCCCGGGCCGGAGAACTTGACCGCGTTGTTCAGCAGATTGAGCGCGATCTGGCGGATGGCGGTGGCATCGGCGACGACATGCGGCAGGCCGTCGCCGAGGCTGGCCGACAACGTCAGTCCGGCGGCGTCGGCCAAGGGCCGCATCGACGACACGCAGCTTTCCGCCACGGCGTTGAGATTGACCTCGGTGAACACCATCGCCGGCAAGCTCGACCCCTGGTCGAATTCGATACCTGCGGCCGCATCGCCGAGCATGTTGCCGATGACCATCAGCGCATGACGTGCGCTATCGAAGATGTCGGACGCATAGCTGCGGTAACGCGCGTTTTCGATCGGACCGAGCCGCTCGTCGCGCATGATCTCGGCGGCGGCGGCAATCGCGCTGAGCGGCGTCTTGAGTTCGTGGGCGAGCTTGGCGATGCGCACGCTTTGCGGTTCCGGTGTCGCGCCGCTGGTTGAAAGCTCGGCGGGCGGAAGGTCGGCGGGTGTCACGGCAGGATCGTCGGGTTTCTGGGCACGCATGCTTTGGCCCTCGCGAATGCGCCGCGCGATCTCCTTCAAGATCGCGGCGTCACCGGGCGTCGGCCCCGAACCGAACGATGCAACGGGCTGCGCGGGGGTCCGCGACGGCGACTGGGAACAAGTCTGCGCCTCGGCGGCCGTTTTGTCAGAACCAACTTCGACCAGCGCCAACGTGTCGTCTCCCGCGCCGGCGAAAGCGACATCGCACACGCGGGTTTGGACACCCAAGGCTGTCCAGAACGTCAACGTCACGCTGCAGCGCGTGCCGGGACCGAGGCTTTCGGCCAATTCGCGAAGGCGTTTCACAGCCGGCATCGCGGGATCGAGCAACACCGTCTCCCTTTGCGCCGTTTCCGGGTCCGCAAGGCCGGCGCGCGGCGGTTCGCCCAGCCAGTCGCGGCCTGCCGGATTGGTGCGTTCGAGCCGCCCCGTCCGCATCGCCACGACGAACGCCGGTCCGGTCGCGCAGGCCACGAGGCCGTCGATCGCGGCGTCCGAACGGTGCGGCGTAACACTGTGGTTCATTGCGGGAACTCTGAGAGGGTCGAATGTGTTAGCGCGAACGGCTGGCCGCGTCCATGAGCCTGGAGACGAGCCAGGGGCGCGGGCAAATCTCGTCTCGATCGTCCGTCTCGCGTCAAATCACCCTCGCATACCCCGTTCTGTCGGCTATATTCTTCCGATCGGCGGACGCCTGCCGAGCTTTGATTGGCCGGAAACGCACCCGAGCAGGCGCGGCCCGGTGGCGAAAAATTTGAGGAGACGCCCGATGTTCGAGAAGCCATCGATGGAGATTCCCGGCGCCGTTCGCGAAATGGCGGAACGGAATGTCGAACAGACCCGCGCAGCTTATGGCCAGTTCATGGAGATGGCGCGGCAGGCGCAGTCGATGCTGACCAAATCGCAAGGCGCGATGGCCGTCAGCGCGCTCGAGATCCAGGCGCGCGTGATGCGGTTCACCGAACAGAACATCGACTCGAGCTTCAACCTTGCGACCGAGCTGGCGCGGGCCCGCGATTTCAAGGAGTACCTCGAGATCCAGACGCGGCATGCGCAGAGCCAGATGCAGACCTATACGCAGCAGGCTCAGGAACTCGGCCGGATGATGACGGAAGCCGCCCAGAAAGTGCAGCCCAAGTCCTGACGGCGCGTGACGCGGACGCGGCGCGTTCCTTCCTGTGCCGGGCGGCATTGGCCGGAGTTTTGCGGGCGGTGCTCGCGATCGAGACCGGCTAAAGCTGGCCGATGCGATGCGGACCGGCGTCACCGGGATTCGGGTCGTTGCGTTGTTCGGGAACAGACGCACGGTCGCAACCTGCGATTTTGACTTGACGTTGGTGCCGGTGGGGGGCTTTAGATCGCCTCGAACGTCGCGACGCGTTGCCCGGCAGCCTCCCCGACGATATGCCGCCTTAGCTCAGCTGGTTAGAGCGCTAGATTGTGGATCTAGAGGTCCCCCGTTCGATCCGGGGAGGCGGTACCAATAAAATCAAAAACTTAGACACTCAGAAAGCTTGATGTAAAATTGCGGTTGCGCACCGGTTACACACGGCGGCGGGGCATTTGAGGCTATCGACCGCCCCAATCGCATCAGAGGCGCTGATCGCATGAGCCGCCAACCGCCCCCAAAAGACCGAACCAATCTCCTGCCAATGTTTGTCGGTTACCGTGAGGTACAGTCGGCATTGGGGGTGTCACGCCGAACGATCGAACGCATGGTTCGCGAGGGTAGGTTCCCCAGGCCCATTCAGCTGGCCCCCAACCGCGTCGGCTGGCAGGTCGAGGTCGTCGAGGGGTGGTTGTCTGAGAGTGGTCGGCGCCTCGAGGCCCGGGCGGTGCCACGACCGGAGGATCTCACCCCCGAAGTGCTGATCGAAGAAGCGACGGGCCTCATCGCGGAGGCTCTGTCGCGCAAGCACGGCGTCGAAATCGGCACGGACGAAATCGACTCGGTGCATGTGTCTCGGGCTATCACTGAGCAAGAGTTCATGGCCAGCGAAGTGCAAGAGCTCGAACTCTACGCGAACCGCTTCCAAGGTTTCAGCGAGACGCGCGCGTTGATCTTGGCTGCCTGGCTCTTCGCGTCGATCAGGCCATACTTTGCCGGCGAGGATGGCGCACCCCACCCGTTCCTGAATGATCCCGAGACACTGGCAAGTTTTGGCCCCATGGCGCTACACGACGAGACGTGGGCCGAACTCGAAGCACAGCTACTCACGCAGCAGACGAAACGATCTTAAACGCCGACACTTGCCGACCGATGCCCAACAACGGGCGCTCTCAGTGCGTTTCAACTCGAAAATCGGCCAATGCGCGCCGCGAAACACACTCAACACATTGAAATATAACAGTAATAGTTGACGCGCCAACCGCGAGTGGCTAGTCTCAAGCTGTCGCGAGGCAACCATTCCGCCGATTCCTGGCTGAGTGGCGTCGCCGCCGACAAGGCACCCGAAACACCCACGTGACCGCTACGCGAGGATCGTCGTCCTCGTGAGGACACGTGCGGTCAAACGCGAAAGGAACTGGGCTGATGATTGGAAGGCAGGCGAAGGCATTCTCTCGGCGCGACATCGCCGCGATGCTCGACGTGGCGGGGCAATCGAGAACACCGCAGCGCGACCAGGTGATCGTGTTGCTGGCCGTGCGGGCCGGCCTGAGGGCCGGCGAAATCGCAAAGCTCACGTGGGGCATGGTGCTCGACCCGACCGGGGAAATCGCTCAACTCATCGAAGTTCCGAAACACATCGCCAAGCGCGGCTCTGGTCGGCGGGTGCCGATGCACGCCCAGCTGCGCCGCGCTCTGCAAGCATGGAAGTCTGAGCTGCCTGCCGAGAGTTTCGCGCAAGACGCCGTCGTGGTGCCTTCACTGCGCGGCGGGTCGATGCGCGCGAACAGCGTCGTCAATTGGTTCGTGACCCGCTGCCACGAGGCCGGGCTCACTGGCTGCTCGTCGCATTCCGGGCGGCGCACTTTCATCACCAACGCCGCCCGACAGGCCCACCGTGCAGGCGCCTCGCTCAGAGACGTTCAAATGCTCGCCGGCCACCGATCGATCGAGACCACGCAGGTCTACATCGACGGCGATAGCGATGCTCAGCGCCGGCTCGTCAACCTGATCTGATTTTGCATGGAGAACAAAGCATGAATACACAAGGCGAAATGGCGAATGCTGACCGCGTGACACGCATTCGAGCACTCAATGATCAATTCCGAACGACGCTCAGGGGTGGCTCGGTCGTGCTGACGGCCGGGATCGTTGTTTTGGGCGCCGAAACCCAGAAGCGCATCATCAACGCGGTGCAACGATTCGAACAGTTCGATGCCGACAACGACCCCTGGGGAGAGCACGACTTCGGCGCCCTCGATGTCGACGGCGAGCACGTCTTCTTCAAGCTCGACTACTATGACCTCGAGCGCGCAATGCATTCACCAGATGCCACCGACCCGGCGGTGACCGAGCGCGTGCTCACCATCATGCTGGCGAGCGAATACTGACCTACCGTCAGCCCCCCGGCGATAGATCGCCCACGAGGCGAGGTCTGCAGGTTTGTCTGCGCGGCCTCGCTGCGGAAGCCTTTGCGCCATCACCGCTGCTGCCGAAAGCCCGGCAGCACCCCGGCTCAAGGCGCAGATCACACACCGCTCTTCGACAGGGCGATCTCGACGGCCTGTGCGGAATCTACGCGATCATCAACGCTATTCGCGTCTTGGACCCCTCACTCGATCACCGTCGATGTCGCGCGTTGTTCAGGTGCCTTCTCGATCGACTTCCAAATTGCGTAGCCCCTCGCCAGGGGCTCACTGCCGTTCATGTCGGCCTGACATCGAGCGAACTCAAGCGGCTTCTCGCAATTGCGCAGAAGCATGTAGCCTCACGCCTTGACCTCCGCATAAGGACCATCGCCATTGCGAAAGCGAGCGGCATATCACGACAGACACGATGGTCACTTGCGCTGCTTTGGAAGGAACTCGCAACACACCTGGACCGAGGCAGTTCGGCAATACTCGGCCTTGGTGGCAGACATCGGCATTGGACCGTCGCGGTGAGATGCACACCGCGACAGATCTTTCTGCTCGACAGCGGCGGGTTGCGCATTCTCAGGCGCAGCCAATGCACGGTTGGGCGCGCGCGCACGCGCGTGATGATTTTGCCACGACATGTGCTGGTCGTCTCGAAGGTTGGTGGCAGCACCGATCGGACTAGAGTTGATGGTAGCCGCCGCGTCGCTCGTCACGCACGCACAGCGACCGCAAGTCAGTTGGAGCCTGCCGTAAGGCGACTCTCTGCCCCGCGCAACCGAGAGAAGGAGCATTCAGGCGGGCAGCTCGGTTGACGGCCGATCGTGAAGCCGAGCATGCCGGAACAGCTCGTACACGCCGGAAGAAACTAATGCGCCATTTCACCGAGCATTGCCGTGTCGACATCTATGTGGTGGTTCGCATCTGGCGGCATTTCTCAGGTCGCTCCGATCTGCGGCTGTGATGTTGTTGCTTGTGGGCATTCACGGCGACGATCGATCCGCATGCTTGCACTCGTCGTCGGAAGCGCAATTGTTACAGAGCGTGACCGCGCGGTGCTTGCGCCTCTCGCCAAGCCTGCCACAACGCTCGCACGTGCGGGCGGAGATTTCGAGGGCTGCATCGGCGGCGCCGCGGAGACGATCATCGACGTTTCCACGAAAGCTGATACGAAGCGTGTCGCACTTTTCTTTACAGTCGGAGAGCGTGAGCGGCCCTTCGCCCTGACGCACGCGCCAGTGCGCAATCGAGAGAATCGCGTCGATAATCAAGTACCAGCCATCCCCGACCTCAATCCCCCATCGCTTGATTGGGAAGGTCTCTTCCTGCAGCTCAAAGAGTTCCGGATAGCGCACCTTCAACGAGGTCTGAAGCTGGTCTCTCACTTCGTACCTCTCAATGCCGTCACTGTCGCGATGATCCAAAGCAGTCGTGCACTTCTGGGCAACGTCGGCTCGCGCCCTACGATGCTCTGGTCCAATCGAGTCGGTCGAGTGACCAGCAGTCGATGAGTGATGCACCCTAGAAAGCTGCCAGTGACTTGACGAACGTCAGCTTCCCCTTCAGCTTCAAGCATCGCCACGATCGGGGACACTCGTCGGTCAGGGCCAAGACCTGGCGAAAATCCAGTCGAGTACAACGACTTCCGCATTTTCCAACTGCGGACATGCCGATCGGACGGCGTCAGATTTCTGGATGCTGTTTCAGCCCGTAGCCGCGGCGCCCCAACCGGCGCACACGACAATTTGCCTTGACCCTTCAGCGTGCTCCTCTGAGAGTAGCTGCGGGAGGCTCCCCACGTTGCACCTGCATCGCGTCATGTTGTCTGTGCTCGTCGCGGCTGCGATCGTTCTCGCGCCGTTGGCAGCTGCGTGGGCGGGCGGCGCCAAGGGGATGGGCGTGGCGATGGCGCACAGTCCCGCCCATACAGCTGCCGCCCACGCGGTTGAAGGCGAGGCCACCGCAGCCGCTGCCCCCATGGAACACTGCGCCTCGATGATGAATGGCGCAGGAGGCACGGATGACTGCCCGTGCTGCGATGAAGACAAGGCCTGCCCGCACCAACTTTGCTTCGCCAAGTGCTGCCAGCTACTCGGTCTCGTCCAGCAATCGCAGCTGGTCACCATATTAGCGACGGCACTGTTTCGAAGTACCGCAACTGAGCATCCGCCCGATTGGTCGGACCAGCCTCAGCCTCCACCTCCGCGAACCTGATCCATCGATGATGAGCCCGCGCATCGTCGCGGGCGTTGGCGCTTGGATATCGTCCAGCGCTCCTCGCAACCGGCTCGGTGCCGCTGCGAAGGCATTCTCTATGGACAGGATCAACCCATGACGTTCCGACTCTCCCTTCGCGCAGGCCTTGTAGGTCTCGCGCTCTCCCTTGGTGCGGCGCAGGCCCTTGCTGCTGCTGCCGACTATGAGTTCCAGCCACTCAAGGTCGATGTGAAAAACGGCAACGGCAGCGAACTTGCCGTCCGTCTTGTGCACAAACCATCCGGCAAGCCGGTTGCCGGAGCGGTGCTGTTCCGCACGCGGCTCGACATGGCGCCCGACAACATGGCCGACATGACGGCCAAGCACGAAGCGATGCCGTCGCCAGAGGCCGGCGTCTATCGCTTCAAAGCTGACCTCACCATGGCCGGCGGTTGGGCTTTCCGCGTCATGGCCAAGGTTCCAGGCGAGACTGACACGGTGCAAGGCGTCGTCGTGTTCCAGGCCAAGGACTGAGGAGCCACCCATGAGCAAGTTCCTCACCGGGGGGATCGCCATAGTGGCGGTCCTCTCTGCCAGCGTTGCCGGCTATCGCCTCGGTGCCGGCAAATGGCCCGATCCACGAACATGGTCCGCGACCTCCGCTCCGGAGGCCATCGCCATGCCGGCCGCCGCGCCGAAAGAGCGCAAGGTGCTGTATTGGAGGCACCCCGACGACAACACGGACTTCGCCGCCGCGCCGAAGAAGACCGGCGATGGCCGCGATTACGTCGCTGTCTACGACGATCAGGAAGCCGACTTCGCGCAAGCGAGGCCGAAGGAGCCGCCAATGGCGGCGAGTGGCGGACCGAAGAAGCTGCTCTACTACCGCAATCCCATGGGACTGCCGGACACCTCGCCATTGCCGAAAAAAGACTGGATGGGGATGGACTACATCCCCGTCTACGAAGGCGAGGGGGATGAACCGGGCACGGTCAAGGTCAGCGTCGCCAAGCTGCAGAACGCTGGTGTGCGCTCCGAGCCGGCCGCTATGCGCCGCCTCGTGCAGCCGATCCGTTCGCCCGGCGTTGCCAAGCCCGACGAGCGAACGTTGCTGACGGTCGCACTGCGCGCCGACAGCTTCATCGAGCGGCTTTACGTCAACGAGACCGGGCGCCATGTGAAAATGGGTGAACCGCTGTTCCGCATCTACAGCCCGGACATGGTCAGGGTGCAGGTCGACTACAGAATCTCAGGCAACGCCGCAGGCGCCCGTGACGATCGGGGTGCCCTGCAGCGGCTACAGAACCTGCAAATCCCCGAAGCTGTGTTGGCCGAACTCAAGCGCACGCGCGAGCCTGTCATCTCGTTCGACTGGCCGTCGCCCGTCTCGGGCGTCGTCATGCAAAAGAAGGCCATCGAGGGCATGATGATGAAGGCCGGCGACGAGATGTTGCGCCTTGCCGATCTATCCTCGATCTGGGTCATCGCCGATGTGCCCGAGCAGGACATCGCCCAGGTTCGCGTCGGGGCCAAAGCGAAGGTATCGTTCCGCGCGTTCCCGAACGAGATGTTCGAAGGGCGCGTCACGTTCATCCTGCATGAGCTCGAGATGGCGACGCGCACGGCGAAAGTGCGCATCGAGGTCGCCAATCCCGATCACCGGATCAAGCACGAGATGTTCGCGGATGTGGAGATCAACGCCGGTGATGGCGAGGCCGAGCGTCTCAGCGTGCCCGTCTCGGCCTTGATCGACAGTGGCAATCGTCAGGTGGTGATCGTCGATCGCGGCAGGGGTCGCTTCGAGCCGCGTGCCGTCAAGGTCGGCGTGCGAGGCGACGGCTTCGTCGAGATAGCGGAGGGTATCAAGGCCGGCGAGGACGTCGTCATTGCAGCGAACTTTCTGATCGACGCCGAGAGCAACCTGAAAGCCGCGCTGTCGAGCTTCACCGCTGATCCGTCACCCGAACCAGCAGCAGCGGAGAAGAAGCCATGATCGCTCGTATCATCCGCTGGTCGGCCACCAATCTGACGCTCGTTCTGATCGCGATGGTCTTCGTGACCGGAGCCGGTTTGCACGCCGTGACTAAAGTTCCGCTCGACGCCATTCCCGATCTCTCGGACACGCAGGTCATTGTGTTCACGGAATTCTCGGGCCAGGCGCCGCAGGTGGTCGAGGATCAGGTCACTTTTCCGGTCTCGACCGCCATGCTGTCGGTGCCGCGCTCCAAAGTGGTTCGGGGCTTCTCGTTCTTTGGCGTTTCATTCGTCTACGTGATCTTCGAGGAGGGCACCGACATCTATTGGGCGCGCTCGCGCGTGCTTGAATACCTGTCCGGCGTGACGCGGACACTGCCGCAAGGCGTGGTGCCGACGCTCGGTCCGGACGCGACCGGTGTCGGCTGGGTCTACCAGTATGCGGTCATGGCCAAGGAGCGCAATCTCGCCGAACTCCGTACCACGCAGGATTGGCAGGTGCGCTTCGCCGTAGCCAAGGCGGAGGGCGTGGCGGAGGTCGCCAGTGTCGGCGGCTTCGTCCGCCAGTATTCGGTCGTGGTCGATCCGCGCCGGTTGCGCGCGTTCGACATTCCGCTGTCGAAGGTGCGCAGTGCCATTCGCGAGTCCAACATGGACGTCGGCGGCCGCGTCGTCGAGTTGGCCGAGACCGAATTCATGGTTCGCGGGCGCGGCTACCTCAAGAGCATCGCCGACATCGAGAGCATCGTCCTCAAGGCACAGGGCGGCACGCCAGTGCTGATCAAAGATGTGGCGCGCGTCGAGTTGGCACCGGACGAGCGGCGCGGCGTCACCGAGCTCAACGGCGAGGGCGAGGTCGTCTCCGGCATTGCCATCCAGCGCTACGGTCAGAATGCGCTCTCCGTTATCGCCAGCATCAAGGATCGATTGGCGGAAATCGCCGGCAGCCTGCCGAAGGGCACCGAGATCGTGCCCGTCTATGATCGCTCCGACCTGATCAACCGCGCCATCGCCACACTCAAGATCACGCTCATCGAGGAAAGCGCCATCGTCGCGCTGGTCTGCTTCGTCTTCCTGTTGCATGCGCGCAGCGCGCTGGTCGCCATCATCACGTTGCCGCTCGGCATCCTCATCGCCTACATCTGCATGTGGGCGCTCGGTATTTCATCCAACATCATGAGCCTCGGCGGCATCGCCATCGCCATCGGCGCAATGATCGATGCGGCTATCGTCATGATCGAGAATGCGCACAAGCATCTGGAGCGCGCACCTCCAGAGAAGCCGCGCACCGAGGTGCTGATCGAGGCGGCGAGCGAGGTCGGTCCGTCGCTGTTCTTCTCGCTGCTGATCATCACCGTCTCGTTCCTGCCGATCTTCGCGCTCGAGGCACAGGAAGGGCTGCTGTTCAAGCCGCTGGCCTGGACCAAGACGTTCGCCATGGCAGCCGCCGCGATCCTGTCCATCACCGTCGTGCCGGCGTTAATGGTGATCTTCGTGCGCGGGCGCATCGTGCCGGAGCACAAGAACCCGGTGAACCGCTTCCTGATCTGGCTCTACCGGCCGGTCATCCGCGGCGTGCTGAAGGCCAAGGGACTGACGATCGCCGTCGCGTTGCTCATCCTCGCCGGCAGCGTCTGGCCTGCGACCAAGCTCGGTTCTGAGTTCATGCCCAGTCTGAACGAGGGCACGATCATGTACATGCCGACCACGCTGCCTGGTCTTTCCATTACCAAATCGGCCGAGCTACTGCAGATCCAGAACCGTATCATCAAGACCTTCCCCGAGGTCGAGAGTGTGTTCGGCAAAGCCGGTCGCGCCGCGACCGCGACCGATCCGGCGCCGACTGAGATGTTCGAAACGGTGATCAACTTGAAGCCGCCAACGGACTGGCGGGCGGGCATTACAATCGACAGCCTGATCCAGGAGATGGACAAGGCGCTGCAGTTCCCCGGAGTCTCGAACGCCTGGACGATGCCAATCAAGGCGCGCATCGACATGCTGGCGACCGGCATCCGTACGCCCGTCGGCGTCAAGGTCATCGGCCAGGATCTCACCGTCATCGAGAAACTTGCACGCGAGATCGAAACCGCCATAAAGACGGTTCCAGGAACTTCAAGCGCCTTCGCCGAGCGGATCATCGGCGGCTACTACCTCGACATCGAGCCGGATCGGCGCGAACTCGCCCGCTACGGCCTGATGATGGGCGACGTGCAGCAGGTGGTGTCTTCCGCACTCGGAGCCGAGACGGTGACAACGACCGTGGAAGGGCGCGAGCGGTATGGGGTCTCAGTCCGCTATCCCCGCGACGTGCGCTCCGATCCGCAGGCGATCGCGCGCGAGGTGCTGGTGCCGCTGCCGAACGGCGCCTCGATCCCGCTTGGGCAGGTCGCGAAAGTCGCGCTCGTGCGAGGTCCGGGAGGCATTCGCACGGAGAATGCCCAGCTCGCGGCCTACATCTTCGTCGATGCCCGCGAGCGCGACCTCGGCAGCTACGTCGCCGACGCTAAGAAGGCCGTCGCAACCTCGGTCAAGTTCCCGCCCGGCTACTACGCCATCTGGAGCGGACAGTTCGAGTTCTACGAGCGGGCGAAGAAGCGGCTCGCAGTCGTGGTGCCGCTGACGCTCTTGATCATCTTGCTGCTGCTGTACCTCAACTTCCGCCGCATGACGGAGACGCTGATCGTCATGCTGTCGCTGCCGTTCGCGCTCGTCGGCGGACTGTGGCTGATGTGGTGGATGGGCTTCAACCTGTCGGTTGCGGTCGCCGTCGGCTTCATCGCGCTCGCTGGCGTCGCCGCCGAGACTGGCGTCATCATGCTGATCTACCTCGACCACGCCTGGGAGGATCAGAAGCGCAAAGCCCTCGCCGAGGGGCGCACCGTCACCCGCGCCGATCTGACCGCCGCAATCATGGAAGGCGCCGTCGAGCGCGTGCGCCCGAAAATGATGACCGTGATCGCCATCATGGCCGGTCTCGTGCCGATCCTGTGGAGCCACGGCACCGGTTCCGAGGTGATGCTGCGCATCGCGGTGCCGATGATCGGCGGCATGGCGTCGTCGACCGTGCTGACGCTCGTCGTTATCCCGGCGATCTATGCCTTGGTGAAAGGCATCGGACTGGCCGATGAGCGACGACCAGCGCGCGAAGCGGCAAAGGTTGCTCCTGCGATTGCACCATGACGATGGGCAAGTCCTACAAGATGAAGCCGTGCGCGTTCGACGAAACGTCTACGATAGGGCACGTCGGTAGATCGCCCAGTTGACTTCCGTTCAAGGCCACGCCCGTCGTTCACCAGTTGGTGCCATATGAACCCCGAAGCGGCGCTTTGTAGAACATAGCCGCGTGCACGGTCGGGGCACCCGAAAAAACCGCGCTACCTCTGGGGCTCGCGGTGATCGATCCAAGGCGGGCGGCCAATGGCGACCCACTGCGCTAAGGTCGGCACGACCAGCCATTGCAACAGCGGTGCGAGGCCCGTTCCAAGAACAGGCACGACGGGCATCAAGTCGGAGTAAGCCCAGCTTCTGCGCACGCTGACGTTCAGCCATTCGCTATAGACCGTGTAGGCCACTCCAATCGCTAGACCCGCCACAAGAACGCGGACAACACCGGTACTGGGCCATGTCGCGCGGGCGAACAAAGCCAAGGCCAAAAGCATGGACAGGCCTGCAATCATCGTATCGCCGACGGTGCAGTGAAGAACTGCGAATGTCTGCTGTGCGAGGGTGCCGGTTGTCCACACGGTGTAGAGCGGTAGCTGCAGGATCTCCCAGATCAGGTGCGCCAAAAACGACACAACAAGATAGCGACGCAGGGCCTGATGCCAATCGACCGGAACATCGACCGTCTGCTCGGGAAGAAGTATGCCCATGGCGCTATAGCTTCACACGATTGAGCCGCAAGGCATTTCCGATGACGCTGACCGAGGAGAGGGCCATTGCCGCCGCCGCGATGATCGGCGAGAGCAGAACGCCAAGCACCGGGTAGAGCACACCGGCCGCAATCGGTATGCCAGCGGCGTTGTATACGAAGGCGAAGAACAAGTTCTGGCGGATGTTGGACATGGTCGCGGCCGAGAGATGTCGTGCCCGCAAGATGCCGTTGAGATCACCCTTGAGAAGTGTCACGCCCGCACTCTCCATGGCGACGTCGGTGCCTGTACCCATGGCGATGCCGACATCGGCTGCAGCCAGTGCTGGCGCATCGTTGACGCCGTCACCGGCCATAGCCACCACACGCCCCTGAGCACGGAGCCGCTCGACGACCTTGCCCTTGTCCTCAGGGAGCACTTCGGCCTCCACGTCCGCGATCCCGAGCTTGGCTGCCACCGCCTTCGCCGTGGTCGCGTTGTCGCCTGTCAGCATAACGACGCGGATGCCCGCCGCCTGCAATGCGGCAATAGATGACGGTGTAGTGGCCTTGATCGGATCGGCGATCGCGATGATGCCGGCGGCCTTCCAGTCGATCGCAACGAAGATCGCTGTCGCACCGTCCTTGCGCATGTCATCGGCCGCAGACGCCAAACTTGCCGTGTCGATGCCGGCTTCGGTCATGATCCGCTGATTGCCGATGACCAGCTTTCGGCCTTCAACGGTACCTGTGACACCTTTGCCGACGGGGGAATCGAAGTTCTCGATCGAGGCAATGGCCAGTCCCCGGTCATTGGCCGACCGAACGATGGCATCGGCTAATGGATGCTCGCTGCTCAATTCCAGGCTCGCGGTCAGCCGCAACAACTCGGCTTCATCCAACCCAGGCACAGTCCTGATCTCCACGACGCTCGGCTTGCCCTCCGTGAGCGTGCCGGTCTTGTCGACGACGAGTGTGTCGACCTTCTCCATTCGTTCAAGTGCCTCGGCGCTCTTGATCAGCACACCGAATTGCGCGCCGCGTCCGACGCCAACCATGATCGACATCGGCGTGGCGAGCCCGAGCGCACAGGGGCAGGCAATGATGAGGACCGAGACTGCCGCGATCAGGCCAAAGGTGAAGCGTGGCTCGGGTCCCCAGACCGACCAGGAGATAAACGCCACGGCAGCCGCAACAATGACGGCTGGCACGAACCACGCCGAGACCTGGTCCGCCAGCCTCTGGATGGGTGCACGGCTGCGCTGTGCTTGGGCGACCATCTGCACGATCTGCGCGAGCACTGTATCGCGGCCGACCTTGTCGGCGCGCATGATGAAGCCACCTGACTGGTTCATCGTGCCGCCAATAACCACGTCGCCGACGCTCTTGGTCACGGGCATGGATTCTCCGGTCACGAGAGACTCGTCGATCGAACTGCGGCCTTCGAGGATGGCCCCGTCGAGGGCAACCCGCTCGCCGGGGCGCACGCGTAGCTTGTCGCCGACGACGACCTGATCGAGACCGACATCCTCATCCGTGCCGTCGGGCTTGATGCGGCGTGCCATTTTGGGGGACAGGTCGAGGAGGGCCCGAATGGCGCCACTGGTTTGCTCACGGGCGCGCAGTTCCAGAACCTGTCCCAGAAGCACGAGCACCGTGATGACGGCAGCAGCCTCGAAATAAACGGCGACCGAACCATCATACCCTCGCATGGCGGCCGGGAACGCGCCGGGCAGCAAGGTTCCGACAATGCTGTAGATCCAAGCGACGCCGGTTCCCATGGCGATCAGCGTGAACATGTTGAGGTTCATCGTCTTGAGCGATGTCCAGGCCCGCTCGAAGAACGGCCAGCCGGCCCACAGCACGACCGGAGTCGCGAGCACGAGCTGTATCCAGTTCAATGTCTGCTGGCCAACCCATTGGTGCAGACCGGTCAAATGCCCGCCCATTTCAAGCACGAACACCGGCAAGGCGAGGGCCAGGGCGATCCAGAACCGACGCGTCATGTCGGCCAACTCTGGATTGGATGCGGTGTCGGCCGAGACTGTCTCTGGCTCGAGCGCCATGCCGCAGATGGGACATGAGCCCGGCCCCTCTTGGCGGATCTCGGAATGCATCGGACACGTGTAGATCGCGCCCGCCGCTACGGGAGCAGCCTGTCTTTTTTCGGCCACAAGGTACTTAGCCGGATCGGCGATGAACTTCTCGCGGCATTTGCCCGAGCAGAAGTAATAGGGCCGCCCGTGATGGGTGTGCCGGTGCTTGGCTGTGTGCGGGTCGACCGTCATGCCGCACACGGGATCTTTCACGGCGTGCTCGGCGTGTGCGTGCATCCCGTGATCGTGGTGGTCGTGCGAATGCGTCTCTTGCTGGGCCATGGCACACATCGCTTCATAGACCCGAAACGACCTGATTCAAGAGATCCCTGACTTCGCCGGCGATCGTCGCCAACTTCGGATTCCTGACAGCCATCATCGAGGCGACGGGATCGACGGCGGAAACCTCGACCGAACCCTTGCTCTTTTCCTGGACGACGACGTTACATGGCAGCATCGTTCCGATCATGTCCTCGCTCTGCAGCGCCTTGTGTGCGAACTGAGGATTGCAGGCGCCGAGGATTGTGTAGGGGCGGAATTCGACGTCGAGCTTTTTCTTCATCGTGGCCTGAACATCGATCGTGGACAGGACTCCAAACCCCTTGGCGGCCAAGGCTTCGGTCACATGTGTGATCGCCTGATCGAACGGCATCTCGAGCTGCTTGCTAAAATAGTAGGTCACACGCGACTCCATTTCTCAAAATTTCTCAAAGCGTAGAACGGCGCGGCAAAGCGGGAGGTCTGGACTCGACGTCCAGCCGCCCGGTCTTCGACGCTCCGCCTTGTTGCAGGACCTGCCGTACTCCGTCACATCGCGCCGCAGTCGACGCCGATCAGCTCATCTGCGGCTTTCTTCTGCTCGGCCGTCAGGGCAACATAGAGCTTCTCAGTTGCCGGCTTAATGGCCTTCATGGATTCGACCATCGCCTCCATACTCTTGATGCGGATATCCATCCGGTCAACAGCACCGCCTTGGTCCATGGCATCCATCATGGTCGTGCGCATGCCTTGCATGACTGTCGCCCGGGCCTTGACTGCTTCGGTATATGTCTTCCAGACATCGGCCTGGGCGTCGGTGATTTTCAATTCTGTCTTGAGATGCGCGAGACGACTATCAGCTAAGGCGCCCATCTGCTCCCCATTGCCCGACGGAGTGCCCTGGCCCATCTTCCCTCGGCCCATCATGCCTTGACCCATCATGCCCATCATGGGGCAGCCACCTCCTGCCATGCCCATCATGTGCCCTGACGGAGCTTTGGTCTGGGCGAAGGAAGGCGCTAACGCGGTCGCGCTTATTGCAAGGGCGAGAGCGGTAGTAGCGAACATCTTGTTCATAGCGTTCCTCTTTGGGGATGAAGGCCCAATTCAAACAACCCACTTGCAGGCGTCGGGTTCCGGAGGGGACGTGGTCTGTGCCTGCTCAACACGAGGCGGCAGTGCTACGTACCCCCGAGACCACGACGGGCAGCTTGCTCAGTTCGGTTTTCGACTGGAGCCATTTTTGCCCCTCAAGCAGCAGGCCACCAGGATCGGAAACTACTCAGAGATCCGGCAACTTCTCGAGCGTGGCGCCGATCGTCGATGGCTCGTCTTGATGTCGATACTGGGTAGGTTCCGAGTCTGTCGGTGCAATCCCATCGCCACCTATCGTGCTGTCAAAATTGAGCCAATGAACTGGATCGGAGGATGAGATGATGCACGATGGCTGGATGAATTGGGGCCAAGGAGGTTGGAGCGGCATGTGGTTTGGTCCGCTGTTAATTATTGGAGTGCTCGTCTTTGCGGTGGTGCTGATCTTCGCCCTCATGCGCGCAAAAAGTGGTTCGACTGGGACCACGAGTTCCACTCGGACACCGCGCCAGATCCTCGACGAGCGCTTTGCGCGGGGCGAAATCAATCGAGAGGAATTTGAACAGCGCCGCAAGGCGGTCGAAGCGTAATTCATCAGGTCGCATTCAGTACGCCTGGCACGTTTGTCGCGAAACGGAGAGGGTTCCATGAAAGTTGCGGACCACGCGGTAATCAAAGCAGCAGGCTCCTCAAGTGAGTCTCTTGAGGACGCTATTTTCATTCCGATCGTGTCCGTCGCCTCGTTGGGGTTCTTGTTGGGCGCGGTCGGCGCGAAAGCCGGTGGCGCCGACATCATCAGGGCCACGGCACGAGTCACCTTCTGGGGTGCGCTCGCAATGATCGCCACTGCCGGTATCGGCAAGCTGTTCGGCGCCGTCGTTTAGCCGCCGCCCTTCACGCCTCCGTGCGCGACTTCCGTTCAAACACCAAAAGCAGAAGAGTTAAGGTCCGCTTCGCACTTCCGGCTGAGGACTGCTTCGGGTCACAGAACGAACCCGCTACCGCGGGATGGCGCTGCGCGCGGGGGCGGAGCGCGTGGCGAGGGCATCGCTAACCAACAGATGAGCACGCGTTAACGGGGCAGGCGTCCCGTCTTGAGGATCGAGGGGTTCCGAACCTCCAACCTCAAGACCAGGAGCCCCCGATGACCGACCCTCGTTTCGAGAAGCCCATCAGCGATCTGCGTCGTCGCATGCTGACCGACATGGCCGTCCGCCGGTTCAGCGACAAGACGCAGAACGACTATATCCGCCACGTCGAGGCCTTGGCGAGGTTTCTCGGCCGCTCGCCCGATACGGCCACCGGCGATGATCTGCGCCGTTTCCAGCTCGCCCAGGTCGAGAGCGGCGCGCAGCCGCCGAAGATGAACACGCAAGCCTCGGCGCTGCGGTTCTTTTTCACCATTACGCTCGGCCGGGCCGATCTCGCCAACCAGCTGGCTCGCACCCACTATCCCCGCAAGCTGCCGCGCATTCTCTCACCCGAGGATGTCGGGCGGCTCCTGGAGGCTGCGCCAGGGCCGGGGCTCAAGTACAAGGCGGCCTTGAGCATTGCCTACGGTGCGGGATTGCGCGGCGGCGAGGTCGTCATGCTGCGCGTCAGCGACATCGACAGCAAACGCATGCTGATCGGCGTCGAGATGGGGAAGGGCCGCAAGGACCGTCACGCGCTGCTCTCGCCGCAACTGCTGGAGCTGCTGCGAGCGTGGTGGCTACAGTGCCGGTCGCAAGGCTGGCTGTTTCCGGGACAGGATCCGATCCGGCCGATGACCGCGCGTCAGTTAAACCGCGCCTGCCACATGGCCGCTGCGGCGGCCGGGCTCGGCTCTTGGGTGACGCCGCACACGCTGCGGCACTCGTTCGCGACACATCTGCTCGAAGCGCACACCGACGTGCGCGTGATCCAGGTTCTGCTCGGCCACGCCAAGCTCGACACGACGGCGCGCTACACGCAGGTTGCGATCAACACCTTGCGCGCCGTCACGAGCCCGCTCGATCGGCTGTTGCCGCCATCTTCGGAGTCGCCCCGGTAGCGGGCGGCGATCATGGCTCAGCTTGCCCTGAAGGTCGCGGACGTGTTCCGCGACCATGGCCCCGCTTGGCGCGACGCCAACCGGGGTCATGTGAGCCTCGGCCAGTTGAAGGTGATGGGCGCCATCGAGAGCTGTCGCACGGCAGCCCTCGGCGGGCACGTCGCGCGTTGTGAGAACGACGACTGCGCCCACACGCTCATCGCCTATAACAGCTGCCGCAACCGCCACTGCCCCGGCTGCCAGGCCGGCGCGGCGCGCGACTGGCTGGAAGCGCGCGAGGCGGAACTTCTGCCCGTGCCGTACTTCCACATCGTGTTCACGCTGCCGGCGGCGATCGCCGACATCGCCTACCAGAACAAGGCCGTGATCTACGATCTGCTGATGCGGACGAGCGCCGACACGCTGCTCACCATCGCCGCCGACCCCAGGCAAATGGGCGCGAAGATCGCTATCACATCGGTGCTGCACACCTGGGGCTCGGCCATGACGCACCATCCGCACGTGCACATGATCGTGCCCGGCGGCGGCATCTCGCTCGACGGCAAGAGGTGGATCGCGAAGAAACCCGACTTCTTCCTGCCGGTGCTGGTGCTGTCCAAGCTGTTCCGGCGTTTGATGCTGGAGAGGCTCTTCGCTGCACATGCGGCCGGCAGGCTCACCTTCCACGGCAAGTATACGGCCCTCGCCGATGCCAAGGCCTTCGCCGCGTTCCTAAAGCCGCTGAAGGTCACGCGCTGGTTCGTCTTACTCCAAGCGACCGTTCGCCGGGCCGAAGTCCGTGCTCGCCTATCTCTCGCGCTACACGCACCGCGTGGCGATCTCCAACAGTCGCCTGCTGCGGACCGACGATCGCAGCGTCACCTTCAAGTGGAAGGATTACCGGTTCGAGGGCCGCGACCGCTACAAGGCGATGACGGTCGACGCGCACGAGTTCATCCGCCGCTTCCTCATCCACGTGTTGCCGAAGGGCCTGCACCGCATCCGTCATTACGGCCTCTTCGCCAACACGGCCCGCGCCGAGAGCCTCGCCCGCATGCGCGAGTTGCTTGCGGTTGCCGTGCCGCCGCCGGTCGAGGACTGCGACGGTGCCGACGGAGCTGAAGCGCTGGCGGTGCTCGCGCGCCCCTGCCCGTGCTGTGGTGGACGAATGCGCATCATCGAGACCTTCGACGGCGTCGCACCGCCGCGCCGTCCGCCCGCGACAGCTCCGATCAGGATCGACACCTCATGAGAGCGCCAGCCTCGTCCACGACCAGCTCTACGACGGCCGCAAGATCCGCATTCTGACGGTGATCGATGCCTTCACGCGGTATGTCCCGGCAATCGATGTGCGCGAACGCTACACGGGCGCCGACGTCGTCGCGACGCTGGAAGCGGTGTGCCGGGAGACCGGCTATCCAAAGTCGATCCGCGTCGATCAGGGACCAGAGTTCATCTCGAAGGACCTCGACCTGTGGGCCTACGCGCGCGGTGTCGAACTCGACTTCTCACGGCCGGGCAAGCCGACCGACAACGCGTTCATCGAGAGCCTGAACGGGAAGTTCCGCGCCGAGTGCCTATCGGCGCACTGGTTCCTGAGCCTTGCCGACGCGCGGCGAAAATGCGAGCGTTGGCGTAGAGACTATAATGACGTCCGTCCGCACAGCGCGATCGGCTACGAGACGCCGGCCGCACTGGTGAAACGCTCATCGGCCACGAGCCCGCCATGAGCGAAAGAGGCGGAAAATTCTGGCTCAGACTGGTCCAGAAACGGGGTCAAGCTCAAAACCAGAACGGACTCTCGTTATGACCGAGGGCAAGATGGGGGCAGGGTCAGCCGAACCAGTGCCGTATGCGCGCAACGGCTGCCGTCATCCATCCCACCAACATGCTGCGACTCGGGGCCCTCTGCATCTTGGTCACGGGCGCCCGAGCCCCTTCCAGGACATCAGCGCGGTCACGAGCCTGCACACGGGCGATCTGCACTGCCGACATCGCAGCCGCCCAACGGACGCGGTCGCCATCGATCCAGTAGTGTGACTGGCACGGAAAGCTCCAATTGCCGATCGATGGAAACAGCGAGACAGCGCCATCGCGATCGAGGAGACGCCATTTGTCCGGGTTCAGCGGCGTCACCACCTCCAGCCCGCAGCCGCAACAGCACAAATGCGAGGCCGTGGCGTAGCGCCGGGAGATGTACAAGACCCCCGGCTCCATCCGCTCAGGAATATATTCCACGAACGTGTGTGTGATTGTCATCCGCCGCATCAGCCGAGACCCTGCACCACCATCTCGCCCGATGGAATCGAGTAGCTCCGCAGATAGGCTTTGCGCGTGTCGTGATAGAACCCGCAATGCAGCTTCCAAAGCAGCACAGCCTGCGCGGCATTCATGGCGTTGAGCTCCGCCACCTGGATGTTGGTGGCATAGGCGTTGGCGCCGCCGTCCTCATGCGCATAGGAAATATGCCGCGCCGCTTCATCGCGGCTCTCGGCCCGGCTGAGCACGCTGCGCACGATACCGCCCAGCTTGCCCTCCGTCTCCACCACGCCCATGCCGACCTCGACGAACGCTTTGCCGGTCGCGACCAGGTGTTCCACGATCGCGCGCTTGGCACCCCCGGAATCCACGCACACGAACACGAAATCCAGCGGATCGAGCAATGCCACGTTGCCGGCGTCAAGATAGTGCGCGTGGGGGATGATGCCGTTGCGCATCCGCCCGTACAGCTCGGCGAAGTGGTCGACCTTGAAAGGCCGTTTCCGCAGATCCTCGAGCCCCGCCGCCCCGGGCGCTCGGAAGGCGTTGTGGTTGAGGAACCGGTCTCCATCGAAGAGGTGAATCTCGGTTACGACCGTCTTGGCGGTGAGGTCGAGCACGTGCGAGCCCGTCCCGCCGAGCCCGACGATGCCGATGCGCTGTCCCGCAAAGCGATCGTTCATCGCGCCGATGCCGGCGCGCGAAGAGGCCGTGTCGACGACTTTGAACACCGCATCCTTCCCGTCCTCGGCGATCGTCGGGAACGTCTGCGACGTAACGCCGGGCTCGACCACCGAGGCCTCGCCCGCGATGCGGCCGATATAGGTGGTGACCTTGTGGTAGTGGTCCCGATAGGCCGCCTTGGCCGAGAACATGAAGTCCACGCGCACGCCGTCGCCCAGATCCTGCGGCGGCGAGCCGTTCTCGATGCTGGTGATCTTTCGGCCCTCGCGGTCGCACGGATGCTCGCCGATCCAGCAGGCCGTGTGGTCGCCGGGAGGCACCGTCGCGTCGCCGGCAAGCGCCAGCTTGACGACCAGCGTGCCGCGGGCGACCGCCCGTGCCTTCGTCACATAGGGCACGTCGCGCACCAGGAGGAGAGCCCCGCCGGCGCGCAGCTCAAGGTCATAGCCCTCATTCTGAAGCCGGAGCAGGTCCGAATTACGAGCGATTCGTAGACGTGACATCGAATTCCATCCCGTTGCGCACCATGACCGACTGCCCCTCGACAAGCGCCCCCGAAGGGTTCTGCTCGGGACCACGCGTGTACTGGACCGTGAACTGCACACCGTCCCCGGTGGGCGGGTTTTCGAAGGCGAGCGCGACCACCGCCTCGAAGCTGATCGGCGCAAGCGGTACCCGCTTCTGCCGGCCATTGACGATGATCGTCGCGAGCCGCGGCCGCGTCACGAAGCGCTCGACGCCGGCTTTCTCGATGCGAACCTCGTCGTCCGGCTCGATGACCTTCTCGCCGTGCCCCTCGCGGACCTGCACCAGCTCGTGATCGTCGCCGACCCGCGCCAGGAAACGGATCCCGCACCCGCCGATGACGCCACGCGGCCACCGCAGGCTCAGCTGATTGACATAAAAGGCGAACATCTCGGAGCCGCGGATCACGAAAAACTCGCGCGAGCCCGCGGCGAGATCGACGCTCTCGTCCGGCCGCACGTCCTCGAGCTCGCCCGAGGGCAGGTGCTGCAGGACAACGTACTCTTCCAAAGGCCCCACGCCGGCCGCGGCGAGGATTGCCCGTCCGGTAGCCGCGGCGCCGTGGAAGGCCACCATCCGCTTCTCGAACCGCTCGTCGCGCACGACGATCCCGTGCATCTGCTCGTGACCCATGAACTTCCACTCCTTTTGGCTTAACCCATAGGGTTATGAATAACGGATTCGCGTGCAGCCGGTCAAGAGAAACCATAACGGCATGGGTGAAGGATTACGTCTTGACCTCAAGGCCCCGGCGTCCGATTCTTGGGGGCCGCGTCCGATTCGCTCGGGTGCGGGCGGGGCGCACCTTGATCATGCTTCTGACCTTTGAGACCGACGCGTTGCGCGCGCTGTGCAACTGCCGTGAATTGTTGGCCGCTCGCTTCGGCCGGCACGGCCTCGTCGTCGAACGGCGCCTGCTGGCGCTCTGGAACGCGCCGACACTCCGTGACGTTACGGTGCAGCCGCCCGACCGACGCCGGCCGGAGCCCACCTACGGGCCGCGCGCCATGTCGGTCTGCGCGCGCGAGGCGGGGCGCATTTACTTCCACGCCCGCCGCCGCGACAGCGGCGCGCGTTCCGATCTCGACGACGCGGATGCGATCGAGATCTTTGCCATCGGCGAGGGGGGCCGTTGATCCACATGACCACAAAGCCATTCAACCCAAACTACTCGCAGCCGCCCGGTGCCTATCTGGAGGACGTTCTCGATCAGCGCGGTATCCGCAAGGCCGACTTCGCCACGCGCTGCGGCCGCCCGGCCAAGACCATCAGCGAAATCATCGCCGGCAAGGCCGCCATCACGCCAGACACCGCCCTGCAGTTCGAGCGCGTGCTCGACATCTCCGCCTCGCTCTGGCTCTCCTGGGAAGCCAACAACCAGCTCCACGCCGCGCGCGAGCGCGAGCGGCAGGGCCTCGCCGCCGGCATTGCCTGGGCCCGCCGCTTTCCCCACCGGGAAATGCAGTCAAAAGGCTTCATTCCCGCAACGCAGGATCCGGTCGACCTCGTCGAAAAGATTCTAAGCTTCTTTGGCGTGAGTTCCGTCGCCGCGTGGGAAGAATATTGGGAGCAGCGCGTCGCCGCCGCCCGATTCAAGAAGGCCGCAAGGACCGAACAAAACGGCTATGCCGTTGCCGCCTGGCTCCGCTTCGGCGATGTCACCGCCGCGACAATTGAGTGCGAGCCGTACAGCGAAACCCGTTTCAAGGACGCCCTCAAAAAACTACGCACACTCACGCGGCATCAATGGCCGCGCTTTCGCGATGAACTCGTATCGACGCTCGCCGCCGCTGGCGTTGCCGTCGCCTTTATTCCCGATCTTCACAGCCTCGGTTTGCGCGGCGCTGCCTATTGGGCCACCAAGGATAAGGCCATTATAATATTAAGCGACCGCCTCAAGGACGAAAGCCGCTTCTGGTTCGCCCTGTTCCACGAAGCCATGCACATACTGCTTCACAGCAAAAAGACGCTTTTTATTGATTACGTGACGAACGGCGAGGACGGCTCGCTGGAGGAGCGGGAGGCCGATGAACACGCTGCAAACACGCTGATCCCTGCCGACGCCGTCAATCGTTTCATAGATCGCTACGGCCGCGTGCCCGACAGCTATTCCGCGAATGCGCTGTCCACATTCTCCCGCGAGATCGACATTGATCCCGCGTTGCTCCTGGCCCGCCTGCAACGGGAAGGACTCATTGCCTGGAACAGTGCCCTTAACAAGCAATTCAGACGCCGCATGGAGTTCTAAGAGTAACGCCTCAACTTCGCCGTGGCTTAGAATTCGGGGCTGTGGGGGAGATCGACGTTCTGATTGACGCAGTTCCTCCGGTTCCAGACATTGGCCGGCGGCACGCCTCGTGACGTGAACTGCATGCCGTGGTTCGTCCGCTCCTGGGATGTCACTGCCGTCGACTGAGCCCAAGGATCGCCATCAGGTACCAAGTCGGGCTCGTTCATATCGCGCCCCCCTCGTCGAGATCGCCGATTGCACTGGCGTTCCCGACCAGCCTTGCATTCGGCTTCCTGTTTGCCAGCACGAGAATCGGCCGCATCTGTAGGGCCGCTGCGAGCGCCTCAGCGCAACGACTGCAATAGAACCGACTGACGATGGAACTCTAAGAACGCCTTCTGCCCACTCGAGAACGAGCCCACGCTGGTCGGCGCTGTCACATTGATTCCCATGCGCTGCAGCGAAGGTCTGTGCGCAACAGGCGACAGAATGAGCCGCCCGTCGTTCTCGAAGCCGATGAAGCCGCGATCGAACAGGTGATCGATCGTCGGCGTGAGAAGAAGACCATTCTCGCCGTCCAATCGCTCCTCGTTGGTGGCATCTCGCCACGGCTTGCAATGACTTGCCACGAGGTGGGTTGGGTTTTCGACGCCAGTGATGCGACATCGCTGTTCGATGCGCGCCACGCGATCGCGAAAGAGCCCTTGCCCACGCCGCGCCCGCACGAGCGCGAGCCGATCGGTATCGGAAATGCTCGCGTCCTCCTCGATTCGGCGCTCGATCTTCACTTCCCATGTGTCGAGATCATCGGCGACAACCTGCTCAACCGCTGCGCCAGCAGCAACAATGGCCGCAACCTCTGCGCCAATCAGCCCGAACAGCACCTCGGCGAGCAATTCGGGAATTTCTGCCAGATAGATCGACTGCAGGCCGTTGCCGTTGACCTGTAGAGGCGAGTACTTGGCCGGCAGCAGGGGCCTGAGAATATCGATGTGATCTTTGGGCCGGATCTGGTTGAGAAGTTGTGTGAACGCGACCCGCACCCTCCAGCCGACGTCTTCCCAGTTCTGGCCGGCGGTGCCGAACTCTGACGGTTTGGGGCTTTCCCAGCAATACGACTGAGCGATTCCGATCACGACCAGGCGGGTGTCGACGAACGACAAGATCAGGTCGCCGGGCGCCACTTCGCGCATCGTTGTTCGCCGTCAGGACCTGTCGGACAGATTGAGCTGATTGCGTAGGGGAGTGTTTCCGGCTCATCGTAACCCCACGGAGGGACACGATGAGACAGCGAGACAAGCAGGCTCTGCAGAGC
>JALHOF010000001.1 GCA_022843145.1 Hyphomicrobium sp. | reverse complement strand
GATGCTGCATACGCAGCTGAAGAACTGATCGCTGAGATCGCTTCCGCCTTCCTGTGCAGCGAGCTTGGGATCACGCAGGACA
The DNA here is from genome assembly GCA_022843145.1 of Hyphomicrobium sp. Lineage (GTDB taxonomy): Bacteria > Pseudomonadota > Alphaproteobacteria > Rhizobiales > Hyphomicrobiaceae > JAKAML01. Next base: position 455,296 of record JALHOF010000001.1, on the reverse strand, counting down.
TACGCGCCGATCATGCGCAGTACCTCGCGCAATGGCTGAAGCTGATGAAGGATGACAACCGCGCTATCTTCACGGCCGCGGCGAAGGCTTCGGAAGCGGTGGCTTACTTAAAGCAGTCGCAGCCGCGCTCTTAGTGGGTGGGTGACTGCGTTCCGATGCGCTTGAACCGAGACATGCTCATGGCGCTTAGCTTATCCGGGCGCGTGATCCGGCCGGATGTCAAAAATATTTCCGCGACCGTCGACCAACGCAATCGAGATTCCAGCCTGCTGGGCGCGTTGAGCCATTTTACGAGCGAGGACCTCGGTCGTCCGCGTTTTCGGAACGACAACGAACTGACGCCTTCCAACTACTATCGGTGTGGCGAGCGATAGACCCACCGTCTCGCACAGGCCTTTGCGTAGTCTGGAGGTCTGGCCGGAGTGTTTTGTATTGATCACGCCCCCCTTGCACTCTGCAACGAAGCTTTGCCCATTTATGTCGGCAACGACGTCGCCTCGTCCCGGGATCAGGCTCAACGTCAACGTGCGCCCGGCCTTGTCCGAATACATGCCGCCGTAGCTGGTCGAGCCCAATGAACTCGTCATCGTGAAATCGTGGGTCTGCAGCCAGCCGTGAAAATCAAAGCGTTTGCCGTGCTCGCCGTCTGGGTGAATCTCAACATGCATCAGATCTGGCACTGTGCGCAGCAAGTGCATGGCGAACGCGAGCATCACCGCGGCTTCTGACAGGTGATGCTCAACGTCGGCTTCACAGGCGATGACGCGGTTGGGCGGTGGCGCGTGATATGTAATCAGATCATCAAACATGGTCGCCTCGGGAATCACATCAAAAATAATCTAGGTCGATCAGAGCGTGTCCGCGATAATCCGGGAAGTCTCGCTTTCAAATAGTCCACATTCATCAGTTGAGGCTTGGCGGGTTAGACTGCAGGTTAGCCCACGTTCGGGCATGTTCAGAACAGAGTGATTTCTCGCGGCTGATTCTGTCGTCAAAATTTTGCCTTCGACCGCAAGTACATCAAGCGTTCCTCGTTTTTCACGAAGCTTCCTGATGCAGGCAAGAGCGCTTGCTTTAACGCTGGAGGAAGCTTCATGGCAGACAAACGACCGCGGCCGCCCCTGATCGGCTGCTCCCCTCTTCTGAGACCCGAATCTCCCAAGCTTTGTGATCTCGCCGGCATGTCCGAATTGCGGGCATGGGGGGAGGCATTCGCGCAGGATCTGTTAGCGTTTCGTGAAAACAGAATACGGTGGGAGGATGTTGATCCCGGAGTTGTCGTCCACGGACCTCCCGGCACGGGCAAGTCGACGTTCGCCAAAGCCCTCGCCGCAAGCTGCGAAGTTCCGTTGATCGCGGCATCCTACGCGCGGTGGCAACGACACCGCGAAGGCCACCTTGGCGACGTCCTGGGTGCGATGGAGTTGGATTTCAGGGCCGCGGAATCGCACGCCCCGTGCATTCTTGCAATCGACGAACTCGACAGCATCCCCACGCGCCGTCCCGGCGACGATCGGCAGGATTGGTGGATACCCGTCGTCAATGCTCTGCTGGAGCGCCTGAGTGGCGCTATCGCCCGACAGGGTGTGGCTGTCATCGGCATCTGCAATGACCCATCCCGCCTCGATCCTGCATTGCTGCGCGCCGGCAGGCTCGACCGACTGATTTATGTGCCAATGCCCGGCTCGGGCGACATTCCGCAAATCTTGCGTTTTCACCTCGAACAAGCAGAGGTAGATCGCCTGGGCGATCTCTCGCTTTTTTCGGTGAGCTGCTTTGGGATGACCGGCGCCGATCTTGGCAAGCTGGTGCGCGACGCGCGCAGGCACGCCCGTATCCTCAAACGAACGCTCAATATTGAAGATTTCTATGCAGTCCTTGAGCCGAGGAAGCGTGACGTCGACGAAGACAGGCGTGTCGCCATCCATGAGGCAGGACACGCAGTCGCCGCCGTTCGGCTGAAGAAGGCCGACGGCATGCATGTTTCAATAATTGATCGTGGGGGCGGATCGGGACGCACCTTTATCGGTTCAGGCCATCAGCTCATAACCCGTGACAGCTTTACAAAGACGCTGACGGTCCTGCTGGCCGGACGCGCTGCGGAAGAAGTTCTGCTCGGCTCGATCAGCGGCGGTGCCGGCGGAGGCCCCTCATCTGATTTGGCAGCAGCTACGCGTGCGGCTATCGATGCGATCGCAAACCTGGGTCTCGGCGATACCTCTTCCATCGTCTGGTACGGCACCTCGGTTATGGAACGTCCCGCGCTCCCCTATCGCGGTGCCATGGCGAAGGAAGTCGATGTCATCCTATCGGCAGCTTACGCAGACGCGCGGGCTCTCATCACGAATGACGCTACTGCTGTCATCGCCGTCACTGATGCCCTGATCGAGCGTCGCTGCCTGGCAGAGGCCGAAATACGCTCGCTTGTCGGGGGTGACAGGCCTGTCAGGTCGTTGGTCGATTGAGCCAGTTGCGGCTTTCGGAGGCTGAAGCGCAGGCATCCATGAGGTCACTCAGTTGCCTCGCTTGTTCCTGATCGCGGGAGACCTCGTTCCTGATTGCCCGGCAGATGGCGAGAACCATATTTTGGTCTCTGCCAAACCGCCGGCCGATCTCCTGTTCGTCTGCTCCTGCCATGTACGCTAGATAGATGCCGAAACAACGCGCGCGGTGCACGCTGCGCGACCGCCGTTCTGATGCCAAGTCCTCGATCGACACGTCGAAGAATGCCGAAACCACATCGATTGCATTCTGGATCGCGTCGTCCTCGCTCATGCAGCGTTCCTTCTTCGGAAATAGGCGGCTATTCCCTTGTCATTGCAAACCTACATTTGCGCAATTGCATATCTGGTCTCGCCGCGCCGGACCCCTTCGAGAGTAAGAGCCCGCTACCTGGATCGCCACCGACGTTCTCATTACTCGGCGAGCCGAATGGCGCCATACTTGTTGTCCTCCAGAATCTCTGTAGCAAAGACCGATGGAGCGTCCCGGTCGACCAATATTGTTACCGAATGCCGGGCCCTCGTTAAAGCCACATAGAAGAGCCGACGCTCTTCAGCATGCTCGAACGCCTCTGGCTCCGGTAAAACCAGATCAAGAAGAGAGTCGTCGATTATTTCTGATGGAAACCCCATTCGCCCGCGCGCAGCACGCAGGATGATGACGTGATCGGCCTCAAGGCCTTTAGAGCGATGCGCCGTGAGGAAGCGCATATCCAGGTCGGGATACGCCGTGCCGAGCGCGGCAAGATTCTGCGGCTGGACGAAGCGGTACCGCCCAAGAAGAAGAACACGGGCTCCGCCGCTTGCGTTGGAACGGACGCGGATCTCGTCTAATGCTGCCCGCAAGGCATCGGCCTCGGTGCTGCGTGTGTAAAACACCAGCTTGACTGCCGGCGCGTCCGCCTGGGCAGCCGGGATGACATGTTTCGCAAGCTGCGTTGGATTCCTTAGTACAAAGCGGCGCGCCGCTTGAGCGATCCGGTCCACATTGCGGAATGTCCGGCCCAGATCCACGACAGTGTGAACGTCCTTCGAGCCAGCAAGGCTGCCTCCGAAGGTTTCTCCGAACTTGCGCATGAGGGTGAGATCGGACCCTGCAAAGCGATAGATCGACTGCCAGTCATCCCCCACTGCGAAAAGCCGCGCGTCCGAATGCTGCGCCTTGAGGGCCAGAAGCAGACCGGCCCGGCCGTCTGAGATATCCTGGAACTCATCGACCAGAAAGTGCCTGTAGGGACTCTGGTATCGGCCCGATTTTACATGAGCCGCGGCGCGATTGATCATGTCTTCAAAATCAATACGCTCACCTAATCGCTCCTCGTAGGCCTCTAAGACCAGCTGGAATATCTGGAGGAATGCCTCTCCTCGTCGAGCGCCAGCGCTATTCCCGATGCGCTCCCGGCAATTCTCGACGCTCAAACCTCCGCTCTTGAAGTGCCGCAGGAAGATGCCGAGAGTCTGCGTGAACGCATCGACCTGTCCCAGTTGCGAGAGCTTTTCCAGGGCTGCGGTGGGAGAGATCGGCCTACGTGTCACGTACGGTTTGAGCTTGTTCCCAAGCTCTTCGAGCAGTCGTCCCTCGACATTCTCATAGCTATAGGTCTCGACCAGAATGGTGCCGTGCGCTTTGTGGAGCTTGCGCTTCCACGCCATGCCTTCGAGATAACGCTCGCGATCGATATGCGGCGCTGTGGTCAGGCGCTCTTCACCGCCCGGACCGCGCGTTTTTCGAACGCCGAAATGCTCGATATAGACGCCGCTTTCGCTTAGCCGGAAATCCGGCGTGTAGGCACGGCGGTCATTGCCCGCAATGGCGTGCTCGTAGTCCGGCTCGTATTCGTAAGCGATCCCGTTGAGATAGAGCCAGTTCGCAATCACCAGCTCCTCGAAGCTGCGCACAAGCTCTCCTTGAAGAGTCCTCAGCTCGGTCATCTGCACATAGTGTGCGTATTCATGCGCCGAGGTGAAATCCCATTCCGTTTTCCAGGGCCTGTAGAACTCCGCAAACCAGTTAAGAAGGATTGCGCAAGGACCGGCCTTTGTCGCGATCTCGCTCATCAGGATCTCGCGCAACAATACGTAAAACTGTGCGTCATCGCTTGCGTGCGCAGCGAGGGCGGGTCCTTGTCCTTCGACCTGTCGAATGATTTCGTAGCCAAGCGCGTGGAAGGTCATTGCCTCGACGGGTGAGCCGCATCGCTGCCCGATCCTGGCGGCCATCTCCGCAGCGGCGTCTTTTCCGAAGGCCAGGAGAAGGATCTCTTCGGGAGTGCGAATACCGCGCTCGATGAGATAGGCGGTCTTTGCGACGATCACGCTTGTCTTGCCGGAGCCTGCGCCCGCCAGAACGAGGGTCGCATCCTCATCCGTCACCACGGCCAGACGCTGTTCGGGCGTCAAAGGGTGCGATTCAATCGTGTCGAAGAATGACTTCATCTCCAAGAGCTCGACCGCGACGAAGGCATTAGTAGCCGCGTCGCGTAGCTGTTCAGGCTGATGGCGCATTGCCGAAGCGGCCTCGTACATCAGAATCTGCTCGTCGGTCAGCAGGTCCGCCGGCCGGGCGGCCGGCAGCCGCTCGAACAGAACCTGGGCCCGCTTGACGAAAGGGTTCAGGAGGCATGCGGCCGGAAAGCGCCTTGGTCGATCCAGACGATCCTTTGCCTGCGTCAGCGCGCGCAGTTCTGGCTCCGCCTGTTCAAACAGGCCGGAGATGAAACTTTGGCGCGCCTCATTCACTGCTTGCACGAATGGCGGAATGTCCGCGTGCCGGAAGCCTGATGCGTGAAACTCTGGACCGTTCGCGAGTGTGACAATGACCGAGCCGCGGCCAGCTACGCGTGCCGGGCTGGTCATCTGCGTGAAAAGCAGCTGCCGCGGACTGCCTCCAGAAAGATCGATACCAGACTCTGCAATACGGATGCTTCGCAATCGGCTCCCCAACAGGCTTCGAAACAGCCATGACAAGCGGCTTCTGCGTAATTCATGGGATGCTGTTGGTGGCATCAGGAGCGTCGTAATCCCTGTCGCGGACGTTTCATATATTCGCAGGGAATATTCTATGGACCGCTAGCCGCGCAGGCCAGTGGATCATGCACAGTCCTGGCACAGTGGCTCAGCAAGAGGGATGACGGCTGGGCTAACTTTGGGCCGCTGCGAAGGTTTTGGGAGGCAGGTACCTACTCGAAGCGGCTACCGCCGCACTGTTAACGGGCCGGTCTTAAAGCGTCGATCTCGCGGCGCAGCTCGTCGAAGGCTACGTTCCGCGGCCCAACTTCGTCGTTGGTCGCCTTCAGCTCAACGCGGCGGCGTGTTGCAATTGGGTCATCCCGACCAACGGCAGTTAGTCGTCTAGTGACCCGCCTTCTTCAACGCCTCAATCTCGGCGCGGAGCGCTTCGATTTCAGCCGCTCGATTGTCATTTGCGGTCTCTAATTCAAAACGGAGTTTATCGTTCGCAGCCTTAAGCTCCTTGACGGCTTCAATCATTGGTCCGATCAGCGCGTCATAGTCAACGCTCAAAAATCCGTCATTGTCGACATTGACGGCTTGCGGAAATACCTTCTGCACTTCTTGTGCAATGACGCCGAGCTTGACGCCATCATCGCTACTATTTTTCCACCGGAATGAGACCCCTCTTAGCTGCTCGACTTTATCGAGCGCGCCAACGAGCGTAAGCACGTTTTTCTTTTTACGGATGTCTGATGAGCAGGCCCATCCAACCGATCCATTGCCGATGTAGCAGGTGCTGCCGCCGCTGACGTAAAAATATCCTGCGTAGGCCGAAGAGACAGAACTTGCCGCCGACAAGGCGGCACGGCTTGTCACATCAGTCGTCGCTACAATTGTATCCTGATTAGTACCAGTGTTCTGAACGTACAGCTTGGCACCAAAAGTAGTGATCCCGATGCCGACGTTGCCGGCGGCTGTAATCCTCATTACTTCATTTGATTCCCCACCGGCATAGAGGCGGATAGGCGCTGCAGCCTCCCTTGCTATCAATGACAAGCCTCCTGTCAGGTTGCTGCCAGCGACAACAGCTCCACCATCCTGGACGAAACCACCAATTGAGCCAAAGCCTCTCCCCATGGCCATCATCCTCAGAGTGTCTTCTACCGACCCTCCTACGTTTGCTACCGTCAATTGTGCTGAAGCTGATGCGCCAAGATCGGAGTTGCTGACCTGCAGGCGCGTCGCTGCGTTTTGATCTCTCAGCGCGTGAACCGCGTCGGCAGGGGTAGCCGTCCCGATGCCGACGTTGCCGTTCGTATCTATGCGCATGCGCTCGCTTGGCGTGGTATTTGCCGCAAGCCGTGTTAAGAAAATAAGGTCCCCTGCCCCACCGCCAGTGTTTTTAGCGGCGATCGATGCAATCGGATTACTGCCAATTTCCATGAACTCCAAAGATGGCTCTGACCATGAGCCGGAATTTTGCAGCCGCACTACAGGTACGCCGCCCCCAAAGGTCGGTCCCCCAAGGCTGCCGGTGCTCGACACCGTCAATAATTTAGCAGGCGCCGTCGTCCCAATGCCAACGTTGGTGCCGTTGTCAAAAATCTGCGAGTTGCCGACGGCTGACGCTCCGGTGAATTTGGCGACATAGTTTGTCGTGCCGGAAACCGTTCCACTACCTATCGCGCTCAGTGTCGTGCCCGAGAGTGACAGCCCGGACCCGAGTGTGAGTTCCTGGACGTTTCCCGCCCCTGCTCCTGCGCCTCGACCTAGAAGCACGCTGGCAGCCGATGTGTTTTGTATCTTGGCATACGTGACTGCACCGTTCGCAATGGTCGCAACAACGCTTCCCGTTCCTGACGCCGTAATGTTGCCTGTAAGTGCTGTGATCCCACCGCCGCCCGACGCTAACGAATTCCAGTTCGCGCCATCGCACCAGATGACGGCGTTCGTGCCGTTCCAGGTGATCGATCCCTCAATACCGGCTGGCGACGTGCAAGCCGCATTGGCGTCAGTTAAGCCGGTGAGGGCTAACAGTATGACGGCTAAAGCAGTGCTTCTGAATGCGGTCTTCAATCACTCCCCGAACGGGCGCCAATGCACGTTCAGGTTAGTGCAAGCCCGTATTCAGTCTACTGTTTATTAGCGGTAGCGGTCAACTGTCTCATCAATAGTGACGCCTCCTTGCCTGCGCCCCGCGCCGACAGGTCAAGGCTTCTGTTTTTCGGATTTCTTCCCACGTCCCCCCGCATAATACCTTCGTCCGGCATCACGTAAGGCCTTTCTAGGATGGGGTCTAACCGGGCTCGATCGCTATGGGTCAACGCGGCTCGCTTCCGCGGCTTCGCCTTGTGCAGCTCCGCCCCTTCGGAGCGCTACGCGCTGCGTTTGACCCGCTCCCCGAGCCCGGTTCCTCAAGCCCCCATCAAGGCCTGACGTGGTGTCGGGCCGAACAAAAAAACGGAGAGACTAAAATGAAGAAGGAACCAAAAGAAAAGAAAGCCCCGACGCACGGCGTCTACGTGGTGCAAGGCGACGGCGACAACGTCCGCTGGATCAAGATCGGCGCAGCCTGGCAAAACAGAGATGGCAAAGGCTTGTCCTTAATGCTCGATGCTCTGCCCCTGACAAATAAAGTCGTTGTCCGCGAGTTCTCAGAGAAGGACGCAGAAGACAAAGGGGCTCAGCAATGAGCCCCTTCACCACCATGCCCCGCCGGCTTGCTGCCGACCCCTACGAGGCCCGTATCGAAAACACGATCCTGCGCGCCAACGATCTCTACGATCTTGATGGAGAAACCGCCTTCCGCTGCCGTGACGGCCGCGTCGAGACCGGACACTTCGCACTGTTTGAAGAGGAGGCAGGCTCATGAGCAGCTTACCTCTTTCTACAGTCGCCGAAAAACGGCCGATAGAGCATCATGCGATCGTCTGGCACGGCATCGCGGCCACCGTCGTCTACACGCCGGATTACCACTCGACGCCGGGCAGTGCGTTTCATCACTGCCACGTGGAGGTCATCACCGAACCACGAAAGCCGCTTCCCATCAGCGAGACCGGATACCGGTCTCTCTTCATCCACGGCGGAGAAGTCGAGGATGCGGGCGGTGCGGCCTTGTTCGTCATGCGATGGCTCGATGCAGCATCGAAATCCCCCGAATGGCGAGCCGCTGTCGCCGCGTCGCGTCAGGGCAACCTGTTCTAGTCGATCAGGGCAGCGGCAGCTGGCCGCTGCCCTGACTGGTGACTGCGCACGGTGGTCAGACTTTCACGCATCTCGCGCAGGGCGATCGTCAGCTGCACGGCTACGCGCCGTGCACCCGCTTCGCTTAGATCCTCAGAAACCATCATCGTTCCGCCGAAAGTCGTGAAGAGCGCAACGCCGATACCCTGCTCCGTCTTGGTAACCTCGATGGATGCGATGTAGGCATGGTCCTTGATCCCGCCAACGAGATCTAGCCAGTTCACCCATCCGCCGCGGTTGCTCACGCGCCCGTCGCGTTCAAACGCAATCCCGCGCCTGATGCTCCCAAGAAATACGCACGCACTGATGCAGCCGATCATCGCCAACAACACGTTCGTCGTGAACTCTGTCGGGGTCTGGCGATCCGTCAGGCACAAGAGCCAGTAAAACCACAATGCGAAAGCCGCCGTCCCGAAAATATGGAAGACCCACATCACGCGCTCGCGCCACGTGAATCCGGTAGCGGACAAAAGCCCGTCCCGGTCGCGTTCGCGAATGACTGGGTCGTCCCAAAGATATTTGAGAAGCTTATGCATCGCGGCTCAATCGCTCCATGTAAATGGGCGGACGCCCGGGCACGAGGATCAGCTGCCGGTTGCTCTCGCGGGAAAAGTGACGCGTGATCTCGTTCGGATCGAGCAGGCGCACGCTGCGCAGATGCTCGCGCACGCCCGGATCGCCATGGCTCATGGCCTGGGCCGATAACCGAACCGCCTGCCGCTCGATGACCTGTGTCGAGCCTAGCAGCTTCGCCAGATGCTCCGTGGTGGTGACGTCGGCGTTGCCAAATGCCTGAATTACCCCGGCATTGCCAAGGAACGTCTCCCAGCTTTTGGGATAGTGCGTTTGCAGCTGCGTCAGATCCTGCAACACCGACCAGAGCTTGACGCCGAAACCGGCCATCAGGCCAGCTGCGGTCTCAATGGAGCGCATGTGGCCAAGCGACGGAAATTCTTCGAGGATGAACCACACCGGCGGCTGGCCGCGCGGCACTGGATTCCGTTCCATCGCCGCTAATGCCTGCTGGATCACCAACCGCAGCCAGCGGTAGTGCGTGCCCATCCGCATGCCGGGGAGTACGAGGTAGATCGTCATGCGGCCGGCCGCGAGATCGCGAAGCCGGAAATCCGAACGCTCGGTGACGCCCACAATATCGTCGAGCGGCGCAGTCTGCTCTTGAGCGGTCGAGAGAATGCCTTGCAATTCGCGACCGCCGCTTTCCAGCTTTCCGAGGAACGAAGCGCCGATATTGGCGACGATGCCGTCAAAGGCGCTCGAACCCGCCATGGCGCTGAAGAGCGCATCCATGTCTGCGGGCGTACCGCTCAGTCTTCTGCGCACTTCGCGAATGCTGGCCCTGTCGGCGGTCGTCGATAGCAAATGGAGCGTAATGCCGCGCAACAGGTTCTTCGCGCTATCGGTCCAGTGGGGGTCCTTGTTGTTGGAGATAATCAGGGCGTCCGCTAGCTGCGCTGCGTCCGCCGCGACATGCTCGCGCCTTCCCTGCCCCAGCTCGTCGAATGGATTGTGACTGGCAGACGGTGCGCCGGTTTCGCCGAAGGGATCGAGAATGTGTACCGTCTGGCCCATGCGGATACGCTGCGCCGCTGTCGCGCGCGCTAGCTCACCCTTGGGATCAAGCACCAGTGCAGAGCCCGGGTAGCGCAATAGGTTCGGAATGAGAACGGTCGAAGACTTGCCGCCTCGGCTACACGCCAAGGTCGCGATCTGGCGATCGTCATCGATGCCGAGCAGTCTGCCTTGCGAATGGCCAAGCAGTACTCTGCCTGGCTTCCAATCCCAGTTCGGGCCAAGCTCCCACGGATGTCCCCACCTGGCCGATGCGCCGACTTCGTGGCGGCCCGCGATGCCGGAGCCGCGCGGTGGAAATTCGTCGATAGCCATTTTCGCTCCCGAAGCGGGAAACGCTGCACGCTGGTTCTGATCTGAAGTTAAAGCCAGCCGCGCAATTGGCGCAAGAAACGCCAAATTCGGATATGCGCCCCGACGTGCAGTGATGTTTGCGTATGTTCGCAGCAAATAAAGTTGAGCAATCGCTTCGACCAGAATTCAGGCCACCTTTAGCGTCAGCTGGGGTCTGAGCACGCAACCGTTGGCTCGCGGTAGCGCCCGCGGCCTCACGGCTCGGGGGCGTATTGCCGTTGCTTCTGAGTTATATCCTTTTGTTCGACCTAGAAGCCCATCCTTCCGTCCCGACCCACCACATCACACCGCCGCTCGCGGGCTAGCAGAGGTCAAGGCCGTCAGCCGCGCAAGCGGTGGCCGAGCCGCAGGGACCCATGCGCGCGCAACGCGCATGGGTGGGCGCAGGCCAGGCTTGACCGAAGCGACCGCGACGGCACGCTCGATAAACGTCGGGATTGAAAACTACGCGAGGTGGCGAAATTATTTTCGATCGAAATGTTATGCGAAATTCACCGACGCACGCATATGCGTGCCGATGTTCTGAAAACTCCTGCAATTGCGCGTTATTATGAAAGCAGCATATTAAAGTTGGGAGTAACTGAAAGCAGACTCTGTAGAGCCAGCAAGCGAAGCACGTAGCGTAAAACGCGGAGTAGCGAGATGTGGATTTGATATCGATATTACGGCTTACGCCGATATCGATATTAAATCCCACTCGCCGGGGAGAGTGCTCCGCACTCCCCTGGACCCCTCCGGTCAGGGCGCGCTATCCCGCGCGCCCCGAACCCAACCTGATGAGGCGGCAAGTGCCAAAGCGACGGACGCACCCGGGAGGTGCCCGCACTAAAATGGTCGGCATTCGCATGACCGAAGATGACTACGCCCTCAAGGTCGCACAGGCACGCGAGGTTGGCCTGACGACCTCAGGACTTTGCGAACGGCTTGTTCTGGAAGGCAAGGTCGAGATGAGCGCGGGGCCGTCCTACAAGTTGATGGACCCGGCGCTGTTCACAGAGCTGCGGCGCATCGGCAACAACATCAACCAGATCGCGCATGCCGTGAACGGCAACCTGCCGCCCGACCAGATGATGGCGTGGCGCAGCATCCATGGCCTGCTGACCAACCTGCTCGCGGCCGAACTTATCAAACAGAAAACCGAAGCCCTCAGAACGAGGACCGACGACGATGGTACCCCGCCTCCACAAGCGCGGGACGTCTTTCAAAGGAGCGTGCGGGTACATCCTGCACGACGCCCAGAAGACTTCCCGTGACCGCGTGCTATGGAGCGAAACACGCAATCTTATCTCGCCGGCCGATGACGCCTGGTTCGAGATGTTCGCGACCACCCGCGATCAGGCCGAGCTTAAGCGGCAGTCGGGACGTGATGCGCGAGGCCGGAAGAACGAAAAGCCTGTCATCCATCTCTCGTTGTCCTGGGCCATCGGAGAGAAGCCAACCCCGCAGCACATGCTGGAGACCGCCACCTCAGCGCTGAACGCCCTCGGACTGGCGGACCACCAGGCTGTGATTGCCGCTCACGGGGACAAGGACCACCTGCACGTTCATCTGGTGGTCAATTCCATCCATCCCGTCACAGGACTTACCGCCGAACTCAAATACTCGAAGGAGCGACTGTCCCGATGGGCGGAAGCATACGAGCGGGCGCATGGCATTCACTGCGACGAGCGGATCATCAACAACTCGAAACGCGAACGGCACGCTCGCGCTCGCGAAGCGGCGGACGCGCTTATGCCCGGTTCCTCCGCGACGGCGGCGAAGCCGCCATATGTGCCGGTCAAGCATCAAGGCCCGAACCGGCAGCAGTGGTTCACCCGCAAAACACTGAAGGATCGCATGTCGCGCCTGCGGGCCGAGATGGACCTGACACACAAGGGCGAGCGCGATCAGCTGTGGCAGCGCCATAAGATGGTGCGATCTGAGATCACGGCCAACACGCAGGCGGCTGTCGATCACGCCCGCGAATATGTGCGGGCTCAATTCAAGCCACAATGGAAGGATCTTTACCGGGCACACCGATCTGAGGCGAAGTTTGTTGCCAACGCCGCGCTCCTGGAGCGGGCGGTGTTTGTTTTCTCGCGGCGTGAACGACTAGGGTTGCGCAAACCGTTGTCGTTGCGTCAGGCGATCTCATTCATTCGCAGTCCCGGCAAGCTGCTCGACCGGATCGACGCGGTTCACGAGCGCGATAGGCGAAGCCTCTCCCGAGTCGAAAAGACAGAAGCCAAAATCTACACCGAGAAAATCTGGACGCAGTATCGCACCAAGGTCGACCGGCTGATAGCCGAGCAGACCTCAGAGCGTGCATCGCTGCGCAATGAACAGTTCGGGCGCACGCGAGGCGTTACGCTAGAGCATGCGAAGGCGTCTCTCGCAGCCGACATGCCAAAAGAAGCTGCGAACGATCCTGGCTGGCTCGCGGATGAAATCAAACTTCGCATGGCGGAATGGCGCGCTCGCAACGGCGGCAAGGACTTCGGCAGGGAGCTCTAGATTCGGCCTTGACCTAATATTAATTCTGAAAAATTAGGTTGAAACCTAACTTTATCTATGAGATATTAGTTCATAACCTAATGTAAATTCGCTACGGTTAGGCTATAGCCTATGGACTCAGCACTTCGCATCCGTGCCCGGACCCGCCTTGACGAACGGCTAACGCCGCTACGTTCGGCAGAACTTACACCCCCTCCCAAGGGCTGGATCAAGGCCATCCGCGAAGCCCTTGGCATGACGGGGCAGCAATTTGCGGTCCGTATGGGCATCAAACCGCCCACCGTTATAGACCTCGAAAAGTCCGAAGCCCTTGGTACCATCCAGCTAAATACGCTTAACCGCGCTGCTGAAGCGCTCGGCTGCTCGGTCGTCTACGCGCTTGTGCCCAAGACGGCCCTTCAGGAAGCTGTCAACGCCCGCGCGCGCAAGATTGCGCTACGAGCGCTCAAGCGCGTCGCTCACAGCATGAAGCTGGAAGACCAAGCTGTGGCCGACTCCGATCTGGAACGCCAAATCCAGAACTATCTGCATAACGAGATCAGGGATCGTGACCTGTGGGCCGACCGTGACTGATCTCTTCATCGAGCCGGAAGATGCCACGCCCCTGGCGCCGGAGGAACGCGATGGCCTTCGTCAGAACTGGATCACACTGCGCAGCGAACTCAACGCCGCAGAACAGGATAATATCGTCAGCGGCGCGACTTGGGCCCGACGGCCAAGAACGATGCGCCGCGAACTTCTAGATGATGGATTCGCAAGAACACTTCACGAGCGCATGTTCGGCGATGTGTGGTCCTGGGCCGGAGTTTACCGCTTGACCCCGAGAAACATCGGCATCGATGCGCATCGCATTCCGAACGACACGCTCATGATGTTCGACGACGTACGTTTCTGGAGGGATAACAATACCTTTCCACCTGACGAGATGGCCATTCGTTTGCATCACCGTCTTGTCTACATACACCCATTCCCGAACGGCAATGGCAGGCACGCACGCCTCATGGCCGATCTTTTGTTAGAACGGCTCGGCGGCCAGCCGTTTTCCTGGGGTGGAGGTACGCTTCATGATGTGGGCGAACTGCGCGGGCAATATGTTGGGGCTCTTCGGGCGGCTGATGACCACGATATTGAGCCCCTGTTGTTGTTCGCGCGATCGTGAACCAGTGGCCGCAACCAGACCCGACAAGAAGTAAGATCCCGTTAGGAAACGTGATTTGCGGGGCGCTCGCGAGTCACGCAGGCTCACGACATCCCAACCTCCTAGGCTTACAGAAAGTCCGCGTCTCTTCCGGCGCGGGCTTTCTCGTTATTGCCGCCAACCAACAAAGGCAGCAAGTGCACTGCTTTGTCGCTCGGCATGAGAAGGGCCTGAGTGCCAAGGAAGCCAGGCGCGTAAAGATCCAAGAACCTGCGCTGCTAGCGCTTTTTGGAGCTAGCGGATCCGACGGCGGTCTTGACTTCGGGTGCTGACTTCTTCGGCTTCCGCACTTCCTTGTTCGATCGCTTTTGCTCCTTAGCCATTCTGCTCGCAGCCCCTCAATGATTGGTGACGGTAGTGACCTGGAGCCGAGTCCAGGTCACGGCGACCCTATCAGGTCGCGCGCGGCAGTTCACCTCCTCCGGCGTTCTCATCCCTGGGTGACGTCTTAACTGAATCCCAAGCCACGTCTGATACCGGTAATATTTTGGATTGGGTAAGGCTCGCATGTCTTTGACAGCCATTCAGTTCACGGCAGCAACTGGGCTCGCACTGCTTGTTTACACTCTGATAACCTCATGGTTCACGCAGCACTCTCGCCGCCGAGCGGCGGAGAAAGCTTGCTCCGAGCTGGAGCGCGAAGCCTCGCAGCTCAAACAAACTGTCGATCATTATTCGGTTCGCTTTAAAGCCGTGATCGACGCCGATGGGGAAGCTCTGAAAGTGAGCCAAGCGGCGAATGCTGAATGTGACCGGGCAAAATCCGAAGTCCGCCACTTGGAAACGACCATCCGGGACTTGCGTGCATCGTACATGGAAAAAAAGGTACACTACGACGCTCTGCTCGAAGTGCTGTCCATCGTTGACGAGAAAGTGGGCTTCGCAGAGCTCGGTGTCTACGAACCTACGTTCGAGTTCGCGACAAGCGAAGATTTCAAGCTGGCCATCAATGAGGTGGCGGCGGCTCAGAAAGAGATGATCACCGCAAAGTCTGCGGTAACCTGCGCAATCCCCTGGACCGTTGATGGGAGTCAAACGGAGGGCCGCAAGATGTCGGATCGCGGCATCAACCTCACGCTCCGGGCGTTCAACAACGAATGCGAAGCAGCGATCGCGAAAATTCGCTGGAATAACGCCCACACGATGCAGAAAAGAATCGAGCTGGCTCGCGACAAGATCAACAAACTCAACGCCACTCTGAAGATAACGATTGCGCCGGCATATTTCGACCTCAAGCTCAAGGAGCTGAGACTTACGCATGAATACCGCGAAAAAGTTCGCCACGAGCGGGAAGAACGCCGAGAGGCAATGGCTCGCGCCCGCGAGGAACTACGATTGCGGGAAGACCTTCTCAAAGCCGAAGTAAATGAGGAGGAATGTCTTTCAAGAATCGAACGCGCAAGAGCCAACATCCGACGCGCCTCGGGCGGTGAGTTGCAGAACCTTCGACAACATGTCCAGAGGTTGGAACAGGAATTGGCGGAAGTGCGCGCGAAACGGGAACGCGCGCAAGCGATGGCAGAGCTCACGTCCTGCGGATACGTTTACATAATATCAAACGTAGGATCCTTCGGTCCAGATGTTGTGAAGATCGGGTTGACGCGACGTCTTGATCCAATGGACAGGGTGCGCGAGTTGGGCGACGCGAGCGTACCCTTTGTCTTCGACACTCACGCGATCATATTCAGCGAGGCTGCGCCCGCACTAGAAGCGGCGTTGCATTCAGAGTTTGCAGCGCGACGGGTGAATGATCAGAACCATCGCAAAGAATTTTTCAAGGTTTCCCTGACGGAGGTCGAGGAAGCAATCGAGCGCCTCGCTCCAACGGCACCGTTTTTCAGAGATGTGGAAGCGCAAGACTACCGCGAGACGCTTTCGCGACGTCAAAGCTTATTGGAGCGACGATCGGCCGTGGAATCTGTGGAGCTGCCTGCCTGTCTGTAATAAAATCAGCAATGCTCCTCAATTAGGAGGACCGACTCCGGCCCCCAGAATGAAGTGCTCGAGGTGAACACCGGACTATGACAAGATAGGGTGATCGCCGCGCAGACCTCAGAGCGTGCATCGCTGCGCACAATGTTCGGGCGCACGCGAGGCGCGACGCTAAAGATGCGAAGGCGTCTCTTGGCCGCGAGCTTTGAATCACCATTATGTTTCGTACGCCGGCGAACATGCCCGCACATGCCTGCATATCTATCCTGCGTGAACCCGGCGTGAATGGGAAAACGCGGGTTTTTGACTTGCGGCGTAACAGACTGATTTATTTGGTGGAGCCGATCGGGATCGAACCGACGACCTCTGCA
Source organism: Hyphomicrobium sp. (assembly GCA_022843145.1). Taxonomy (GTDB): domain Bacteria; phylum Pseudomonadota; class Alphaproteobacteria; order Rhizobiales; family Hyphomicrobiaceae; genus JAKAML01. Next base: position 438,662 of record JALHOF010000001.1, on the reverse strand, counting down.
GTGCGATTGCAGCGCTCTCCCAGCTGAGCTACGGCCCCTGACCATGAGTGCCCGATTTATGAGCGGCGGGGCGGGCTTGTCAAGAATGCAACGCCGCCGAGACCGGCAACGCGCGTCAGCATCGATGCTTTTGCCTGCGTGCACCGGACCATGCACTCGGACGGGGCGGGGAGGCGTACCGCTTAGGCTAAGGCGACGCCCGATCCGACAAGCGCTTGCCCGCTCGAACGCGCACCGTTACACGTCAACGGCCCGCGGAGGTCCAGGAGCCACGACCGATGATCGAACTGCTTGGTTTCATCCATTATCTGATTACGCTCTATTCATACGTCGTGATCGCGAGTGTCATCATGAGCTGGCTGCTCGGGTTCGGCGTCGTCAACGCGCAGAATCCCTTCGTGCGGTCGTTGTATCAGGGGCTGAACGCGGTCACTGAGCCGCTGTTGCGGCCGATCCGCAATGCCATGCCGAACTTCGGCAGCATCGACCTTTCTCCGATCATCCTGCTTCTCGGCTGCTTTTTCGTGCAAAGCGTCGTGTTGCCGAACATCGCCAAGCTCTTCTGATGCATGCGGGGCGCGTGATACCCGCTGCATCCGCCTCCGGCAAGCCGAGCTTGCCTTGGAGATCGACCGACGCGGGCATCGTCATCCGGTTCCGGCTGACGCCGCGGTCGTCACGATCGGCGATCGATGGACGTGGTGAAACCGCGGAGGGGCCAGCGATACTCGCGCGCGTCAATGCGGTGCCTGAAGACAACGCGGCGAATATGGCACTGACTGAACTCGTCGCCGCCTGGTTGCAATGTCCGAAGCGGGACGTCGCATTGATCGGTGGGGCAAAGTCCCGCATCAAGAACATCAGCGTAGCCGGAGATCCAGAAGGCCTCGCGCGGCGTCTTTCAGAAAGACTGGCCGTGCTCGGCTCGGATGACCGAAATCCAGGTCAGCGCGCTCGCTGAGCCGGTGACCAGCACGGCGACAGACGAAACCTCAGAACACGAGAACACGACAGGGAGGATTTATGCAGACGCACCGGATCATCGACGGCAAGGCCATTGCAGCGCAAGTGCGGGAGGGCGTCGCGAAAGAGGTGGCGCTGATGAAGAGCGCGCACGGCTTTCTTCCGGGCCTGGCCGTTGTTCTGGTCGGCGAAGATCCCGCGAGCAAAGTCTACGTCAAGAACAAGGGCGAGCAGACCAAAGCCAGCGGCATGAACTCGTGGGAGCACAAGCTGCCCGCCGAGACCAGCGAGGCCGAAGTCCTCGCCATCGTGCAGAAGCTCAACGACGATCCGGCGGTCAACGGCATCCTGGTGCAGCTGCCGCTGCCCAAGCACATCAATGCTGAAAAGGTTCTCAATACCATCCATCCGGACAAGGACGTCGACGGCTTTCATCCCGTCAACGTCGGACGCCTCTGGGTCGGCGAGCGGACGCTGGTCCCGTGCACGCCGACCGGCTCCGTGATCCTGGCGAAGTCGGTGCAGCCCAACCTCTCCGGACTCAATGCCGTCGTGATCGGCCGTTCGAATATCGTCGGAAAGCCGGTGTCGGCGCTGCTCCTGCGCGAGAACTGCACGGTCACGATCGCACATTCGAAAACGCGCAACATCCATAACGTCGTAAAGGGCGCGGATCTCGTCATCGCCGCCGTCGGCATCCCCGAGATGGTGCGGGGCGATTGGATCAAGCCGGGCGCGATCGTGATCGACGTCGGCATCAACCGAGTGCCGGGGGAAGCCGGCAAGACCAAGCTCGTCGGTGACGTGAACTACGAGGAATGCGCACGGGTCGCGAGCGCGATCACGCCTGTTCCCGGCGGCGTCGGTCCGATGACGATCGCGTGCCTTCTGAAGAACACTGTCGAGGCGGCGAAGATCCAGCGCGGCATCAAGGACTGACGCGGCCTATCCGGAAGGTGGCATAGGCCGCCGGCCATCGCCGTCCAGGTCATCTTGGGCGGCGATGCCGTTTGCGGCCGGCGAACCGATTTCTCGCGACGGTCGGCCACGATCACGCGGCGCGGGCCTGGCGCATGGTTTCGCCGCGATAGGCGAGCGCTTCCGCAATGTGCAGCCGTCCGACGCCGTCGGCACCATCGAGATCGGCGAGCGTACGGGCGACTTTGAGCGTGCGGTGATATCCGCGCGCCGACAAGGCAAGTTGCTCGGCCGCCTGGCGCAGCAGTGTCTGGCCGGCCGCGTCGAGCATCACGATATCCTCGAGCAACTGGCCGTTGCAGTCTGCATTCGTGCGCACGCCGCGCGCTCCGTGAGCCGCAAAGCGCTCACGTTGTCGCGTCCGCGCCGCAAGCACCCGGGCACGAACCTCGGCACTCCCCTCCGTCGGCGGTGGCAGACAAAGATCCGCGGCGGAAACGGCGGGAACCTCGATCTGCAAGTCGATCCTGTCGAGCAAGGGGCCCGACACGCGCGCCTGATAGTCGTCGGCGCAGCGCGGTCCGCGTTTGCACGATTGTCCGGGCGCTGCGCCGCCGCACTTGCAGGGGTTCATCGCCGCGACGAGCTGAATGCGACAGGGGTAGGCGATGCGGTGGTTCGCGCGCGCCACCACCGTCTCCCCGGTTTCGAGAGGCTGTCGCAGCGCGTCGAGAACGTTGGGCTGGAACTCCGGCAACTCGTCGAGAAACAGCACGCCAAGATGCGCGAGCGACACCTCGCCCGGGCGCGGCCGCGACCCGCCGCCGACAAGCGCCGCCATGCTGGCGGAATGATGCGGAGACCGGAACGGCCGCTCGGTCGCGAGCTTGCCGCCCATCAATTCACCCGCCAGCGAATGCACCATCGAGACTTCGAGCATCTCTTCGGGCGTCAATGGCGGCAGGATCGACGGTAACCGCGCCGCAAGCATCGACTTTCCAGATCCGGGCGGCCCGACGAACATGAGGTTATGTCCGCCCGCGGCGGCGACTTCGAGCGCACGCTTGGCCGTTTCCTGTCCTTTGACGTCGCGCAGGTCCACCGACGACGAGATACCCCGCTCCAGGTTGGGCTCCGGCCGCCGCAGCGTTTGCAGTCCCTTGAAGTGATTGACCAGCGACAAAAGATGCGGCGCGGCGAGGATAGGCATGTTCTCGCTCGCCCACGCGGCCTCGGCGCCGCCGGCAGCCGGGCAGATCAGTCCCTTGCCCATGGCGTTGGCGCCGATAGCGGCCGGCAGACAGCCGGGCACCGCACGGATCGAGCCATCGAGCGCCAGTTCTCCGATGGCGGCGTAGTCTGCGATGGCCTCGGGTGAAATCGCGTCCATCGCGGCCATGAGTGCGAGCACGATCGGCAGATCGAAATGACTGCCCTCTTTCGGCAGATCGGCGGGTGCGAGATTGACAGTCAGATGCTTGTACGGGAGGCCGAGACCAACGGCGTGCAGCGCATTGCGAACACGCTCGCGACTCTCGGCGACCGCCTTGTCGGGAAGGCCGACGATCGCGAATGCGGGCGCGCCCGGCGTGATGCGGACTTGAACCTGTATCGCCCGCGCCTCGATCCCGACGAATGCGAGCGTGGACATCTGGGCATACATGCGGGAAAGCCTTCCTCGGAAAACCACTCGAGGAAATTTAATCCCGCAGGCGGACGACCGTCAAGAACAAAAAAGGAACGCTCATGCAAACCGCGTCGCAACTGCTGTACCGACGGCAGCGGCGAGGCCGGTCAGCACCGAACCCCAGACCATATCGACGAGCGCCATCTTCAGCGGGAAGCCTTTGGTCGTTGCGAGATTGGTGAGATCGTAGGTGGCATAGGCGAAAAAGCCGAACATCGCGCCGATCAGGCCCGCGCGCATCGGCCCGCCTGAGGCGAGTGCCGGCTGCACGGCGAAGATGACGATGCCGACAGCGAAGATCGCGTAGAACGCAAAACCGGCGACCCAATTGATGGGATCGGCCATCAGCGGACCAAGCTCGCGCCGATAGAAATCCTTCGCGACGACGCCGAGCCATATGAGGTCGATCAGCGTGAACGCCAGGAGGGTCGCGACGTAGGCGATGACAGTCTGCATGGCGGCGGCCTCCGGCGTTCAGTCGACGTGAGGTGTACGTTCACGCAACCGCGTCCGACCACTGGACCGCCGCGCCTACATATGGACTGCGCGCTTGTCGACGGCCATCGCCGCTTCCTTGACCGCTTCGGTCAGCGTCGGGTGGGCATGACAGGTGCGCGCGAGATCCTCGGCCGATCCGCCGAATTCCATCAGCACGGCGGCTTCCGCGATCATTTCGCCGGCGTGCGGCCCGATGATGTGGACGCCGAGCACGCGGTCGGTCACAGCGTCCGCTAAGACCTTGACGAAGCCGTCGGTCGTGCGATTGACCTTGGCGCGGCCGTTGGCGAGGAACGGAAACTTGCCGACGTTGTAGGCCGTGCCCTCGGCTTTCAACTCTTCCTCGGTTTTGCCGACCGTGGCGACCTCTGGGTAGGTGTAGACGACGCCGGGGATAACGCCGTAGTTCACGTGTCCAGCCTGACCAGCGATGATTTCAGCCACGGCGACGCCTTCGTCCTCCGCTTTGTGGGCGAGCATCGGCCCGGCGATCACGTCGCCGATGGCGTAGACACCCGGAACATTGGTCTGGAAATGGTCGTCGACCGCGATGCGCTTGCGATTGTCGAGCGCGATGCCGGCCTCGGCGAGGCCGAGACCGTCGGTGTAGGGCACGCGGCCGATGGCGACGAGTACGACGTCGGCGAAGTGCGTCTCAGCCGCGCCGCCCGCGGCAGGCTCGACCAAGACCGTGCAACCCGACGCATCGGTATTGATGCCGGAGACCTTCGAGCCGAGCTTGAACGTCACGCCCTGCTTCTGCAAAATGCGCTGGAACTGCTTGGCGACATCGAGATCCATGCCCGGCAGGATGCGGTCCAGATATTCGACGACCGTGACCTCGGAACCGAGACGGCGCCAGACCGAGCCCAATTCGAGACCGATGACGCCAGCGCCGACGACGATCATCCTCTTTGGCACGACCGGCAGTTCGAGCGCGCCCGTCGACGACACGACCCTCTTCTCGTCGATGGTGATGCCGGGGAGATTGGCGACAGCGGATCCGGTGGCGATGACGATCGACTTCGCTTCGAGCGTCTTCTTCTCGCCGTTCATGAAGGTGACTTCGACCTTGCCGGTACCGAGCACGCGGCCCGAGCCGTGGAAATGTTCGATCTTATTCTTCTTCAGGAGGAACGCGACGCCATCGACGTTGCCCTTGACGCCCTCGTCCTTGAACGCGAGCATTTTCTTGAGATCGAGCTTTGGCTTCACGTCAATCCCCATCGCCGCGAAGCCGTGGCCCGCTTCCTCATAGAGTTCGCTCGCGTGCAAGAGTGCTTTCGAGGGGATGCAGCCGACGTTGAGACAGGTGCCGCCGTGCGTCACGCGCTTCTCGACGACGGCGACTTTCATGCCGAGTTGCGCCGCGCGGATGGCGCACACGTAGCCGCCGGGGCCGGTGCCGATGACGATCAGGTCGTGGGACATGAGTGCTTAAAGCTCCAGGATGAAGCGCTGCGGATCCTCGAGGTTCTCCTTCACGCGGACGAGAAACGTCACGGCTTCCTTGCCGTCGACGATGCGGTGATCGTAGGAGAGCGCGAGATACATCATCGGGCGGGCGGCGATGGTGCCGTCCTTCAGGACGACGGGGCGTTGCTCGATGCGGTGCATGCCGAGGATGCCGGCCTGCGGCGCGTTGAGGATCGGCGTCGACAACATCGAGCCGTAGACGCCTCCGTTGGAGATGGTGAACGTGCCGCCCTGCATGTCCTCGATGCCGAGCTTGCCGTCGCGCGCCTTGCGGCCGAACTCGGCGATCTTGCCCTCGATGCCGGCGATGGTCATGCGGTCGGCATCGCGCACGACCGGCACAACGAGGCCCTTCTCAGTGCCGACGGCGACACCGATGTGGTAGTAGTTTTTGTAGATCATGTCGGCGCCGTCGATCTCGGCATTTACCGCCGGGATCTCCTTCAGCGCCTGCAGACATGCTTTGACGAAGAAGCCCATGAAGCCGAGCTTCACGCCGTGGCGTTTCTCGAACAGGTCCTTGTACTGGTTGCGCATCGCCATCACCGCCGACATGTCGACGTCGTTGAAGGTCGTGAGCATGGCGGCGGTATTCTGCGCGTCCTTCAGGCGACGCGCGATCGTCTGGCGCAAACGCGACATCGGCAGCCGCTGCTCACGATCGGCGTCCGACGGCGAAGTGGGAACGCGCAACGCTTGCGACGGCAGCGGATTGGGTACGGCGACATGCGTCACCGATTGCGTGGCGAGCGCTTGGCCCTGCTGTGCGCTTCTGGGCTGGGACGACGCAGCCGGTGCCGGGGCTGGGCGTGATGCGGCAGCCGCGACATCTTCTTTCAAGATCTGGCCGCGCTTGCCCGAGCCTTCGACGGCGTCAGCGGCGATGCCCTTTTCAGCCATCATCTTCCGGGCCGCAGGCGCGGGCGGCATCTCCGACGCGGGCGAGGCTTTGGCAGCCGGTGCGGCGGAGGCCGGAGTTGCTGACGGCGCAGCCTTTGCCACAGGAGCCGCTTTGCCACCACCCTCGCGCAGCGCACCGAGCAGCGTGCCGATGGCCACCGTCTTGCCCTTCTCGACCATGATCTCGGTGAGAATGCCGGACGCGGGCGCAGGCACTTCGACCGTCACCTTGTCGGTTTCGAGCTCGACCAGCGGCTCGTCGACGTTGACCGTATCGCCCAGCTTCTTGAACCACTGGCCGACCGTGGCCTCCGTCACGCTTTCTCCCAGCGTCGGCACCTTGATCTCGATGGTCATGTGTCGTGCTACCCTCAGGTGGAGTGCCATGCGGAACCGCTGGCACGGTTGTCGTGTGTCGTTCTGCGCGCCGCCCGATTGGCCGCCGTCGCGCCGTCTTCAACAATCGCCCGACGTCAGACCTGCAGCGCCTCGGCGACCAGCGTCTTCTGTTCGGACGCATGCTTGGAGGCGAGGCCCGTTGCTGTCGATGCGGAGGCCGGCCGGCCGGCATACCGCGCGCGCTTGGCCTTGCCGCCGGTATGGTCGAGGACCCATTCGATATTGGGCTCGATAAACGACCACGCACCCATATTCTTCGGTTCCTCCTGCGCCCAGATCACATCGGCATTGGGGAAGCGGCCGAGTTCGGCAATGAGCGTGCGCGCGGGGAACGGATAGAGCTGCTCGACGCGCAGCAGGTACACGTCGTCGATGCCCGCGGCCTCTCGCGCTTCATAGAGGTCGAAGTAGACCTTGCCGGACGAGAGCACGACACGGCGGATCTCGCCATCCGGCTTCAACTTGATTTTCTCGTTCGGACGAGATTGGGCGTCGTCCCACAACACGCGATGGAATGTGGTTCCAGGACCCATGTCGGCCAGCGGCGAGATCACCCGCTTGTGGCGCAGCAGCGATTTCGGCGTCATCAGGATGAGTGGCTTGCGGAACCGGCGATGAAGCTGGCGGCGCAGGATGTGGAAATAGTTGGCCGGCGTCGTGCAATTCGCCACCTGCCAGTTGTCCTCGGCGGAGAGCTGGAGGAAACGCTCGAGTCGGGCCGAGGAATGCTCGGGGCCCTGGCCCTCATAGCCGTGCGGCAGCAGACAGACGAGGCCGGACATGCGCAGCCACTTTCTTTCGCCGGACGAGAGAAACTGGTCGAACAGAACCTGTGCGCCATTTGCGAAGTCGCCGAACTGCGCTTCCCAGAGCACGAGCGCATTGGGGGACGACAGCGAGTAGCCGTATTCGAAGCCGAGCACCGCCTCCTCGGACAACATGGAGTTGATGACTTCGAATTTGGCCTGATCGGGTGCGACGTACTTGAGCGGGGTGTAGCGGCGCTCGCTGTCCTGGTCGATCACGACGGAGTGGCGCTGCGAGAACGTGCCGCGCTCGCAATCCTGACCCGACAAGCGGACCGGGAACTGCTCCTTGACCAGGGTGCCGAACGCCATGTGCTCGGCCATGCCCCAGTCGATGCCCTCTCCGGTCTCGACCATCTCGCGACGCTTTTCGAGCAGCTTCGCGACCGTCTTGTGAGCGTTGAGGTCGGTCGGCAGGGTCGTGATGCGCCGTCCAACTTCCTTCAGCGCGTCGATCGCGACACCGGTATCGCCGCGGCGCGCTTCGTCATCGGCGAGGCCCAGTCCAGACCAGCGGCCATCGAGCCAATCGGCCTTGTTGGGCTTGAACCCATCGGAAGCGGCATATTCCGCGTCGAGGTGCTCGCGGAACTTCGCCTTCATCTGCACGACGCCTTCGGGCGTCATGGTGCCGTCCCCGACGAGCTGATTGGAATAGGTCTCGACGATGGTCGGATGCGCCTTGATCGCCTTGTACATCGTCGGCTGCGTGAACAGCGGCTCGTCGGTCTCGTTGTGGCCGAAGCGGCGATAGCAGACCATGTCGATGACAACCGGCTTCTGGAACTTCTGCCGAAACTCGGTTGCGATCTTGGCGACATGGACGACGGCCTCGGGATCGTCACCGTTGACATGGAAAATCGGCGCCTCGACCATCTTGGCGACGTCGGTGCAGTAGGGCGACGACCGGGAGAAGCGCGGGTTGGTGGTGAAGCCGATCTGATTGTTGATGATGAAGTGGATCGAGCCGCCGGTGCGATGACCGGTGAGGCCGGAGAGGCCGAAACATTCCGCCACGACACCCTGACCAGCGAACGCCGCGTCGCCGTGAATCAGCAGTGGCAATACCGGCCAGCGTTCGCCCGCGCCCAACCCGAGCTGATCTTGCTTGGCGCGCACCTTGCCAAGCACCACCGGGTCGACGATCTCGAGGTGCGATGGGTTGGCGGTCAGCGACAGATGGACGTTGTTGCCGTCAAACGAGCGGTCCGACGAGGCGCCGAGATGGTATTTGACGTCGCCCGAGCCCTCGACGTCGTCCGGCTTGAACGATCCGCCTTTGAATTCCTTGAAGATCGCGCGAAACGGCTTCGACATGACGTTCGCGAGGATGTTGAGACGACCGCGATGCGCCATGCCGATGACAATGTCGCGCACGCCGAGCTGGCCGCCACGCTTGATGATCTGCTCGAGCGCCGGCACGCACGCCTCGGCACCGTCGAGGCCGAAGCGCTTGGTGCCGGTGTACTTCACGTCGCAGAACTTCTCAAATGCCTCGGTTTCGATCAGCTTGTTGAGGATGGCCTTCCTGCCCTCGACGGTGAAGCGAATGTCCTTCTCCTCGCCTTCGACGCGCTCCTGGATCCACGATTTCTGCGCCGGGTTCGAGATATGCATGAACTCGTAGCCGATATGGCGGCAGTAGGTGCGGCGCAGGAGCTTCAGGATCTGCCGGATTGTCGCCGTCTCGAGGCCAAGATAGCGGTCGATGAAGATCGGCCGGTCGAGATCGGCTTCGGTGAATCCGTATGTTTCAGGTTTCAGCTCCCGATGTACCTTGCGGTCGGCGAGATCGAGCGGGTCGAGATCGGCAGCGAGGTGGCCCATGACGCGATAGGCGCGGATCAGCATCAGGGCGCGGATCGAATCCTGTGTCGCGCGCAGGCTCGCGGCGGGCGACATCTCGAAGCCGCTTTGATGCGCGCGCATGTGCATCCGGTCGCGCATGCCACTCTCGATCTGGTCGTAATTGCCGGTCAGCGCGGCAATCATTTCGCCACCCTGCTCGAGCTTGTGCATGGGCACAGCCCAGCTCGGACCCGACGTGTCGGAATGGGTCTTGGCGGAGGGGTCTTGCAGGCTCTCGAAGAACAGCCGCCACTCGTCGCTCACGGAACCGGGATTTTCCTCATAGACCGATTGCATGTCCTCGATGTAGGCGGCGTTGACGCCGTTGAGGAACGACGTGCGCAGGAACTGCTCGTTGAGCGGCTGGCGTGACATTCAGATGCCCTCGGTTTCGGAAAGGGTGGCGGTGGACGGCGCGTTCGGCAAACACGGGAATTCCGAAGCCGGCGCGACCGCAGGACGCAGCGTTGCGACACTATGTAGTCTTTTTGCGTGCGCGCTTTAAGACCGTCGAAAGTGGGGGTGACTTGGAAAAGATGCGAGCCGGCAACCGGCCGCACTGTCACATTCACAGCATCAAATATAAAGCAAAAGGGAGGCAAAAGCCCCCCTCGTAAATCGATTGCGCGATCTGCGCATTGCTCAACCTTTCAGCACCTCGACCAGGGTTTTGCCCAGGCGCGCGGGCGAGGGCGAGACGCGGATCCCGGCGGCTTCCATAGCCGCGATCTTGTCGTCGGCACCGCCCTTGCCGCCGGAGATGACAGCGCCAGCGTGCCCCATGGTGCGGCCCGGAGGAGCGGTGCGGCCGGCGATGAAGCCCGCCATCGGCTTCTTGCGCCCCTTCTTGGCCTGCTCGATCAGCCATGCGCTGGCGTCTTCTTCGGCCGATCCGCCGATTTCGCCGATCATGATGATGCTCTCGGTCTCGGGATCGGACAGGAACATGTCGAGGATATCGATGAACTCGGTGCCCTTGACCGGGTCGCCGCCGATGCCGACCGCCGTTGTCTGGCCGAGACCCTCGTTGGTGGTCTGGAACACCGCCTCATAGGTGAGCGTGCCGGAGCGCGACAGCACGCCGACCGAGCCCTTCTTGAAGATATTGCCCGGCATGATGCCGATCTTGCACTCGTTCGGCGTCAGCACGCCGGGGCAGTTGGGGCCGATCAGCCGCGACTTGGATTTTTCAAGACGGGCCTTCACTTTGACCATATCCATGACCGGCACGCCCTCTGTGATGGCGACGATCAGCGGCACGCCGGCGTCGATCGCCTCGATGATGGCCTCCGCGGCGCCGACCGGCGGCACGTAGACGACGGTGGCGTTGGCACCCGTCTCCTTCACGCCGTCGGCGACCGACTTGAAGATCGGCAGTTTCTCGCCGCCCTTGCCAGTCCAGGTCTCGCCGCCCTTCTTGGGGTGGATGCCCCCGACCATCTTTGTGGCGTGGTAGGCGAGCGCCTGCTCGGTATGGAACGTGCCGGTCTTTCCGGTGAGGCCCTGGACGAGGATCTTGGTGTTCTTGTCGATGAGGATGGACATCAGGATTTCCTGTCTTGAAGAGCTTTTCGGATCTCGCTCAGCTCGGCGAGCATTTCACGGTTGGCCGCGAGGATCTCGGCATTGATCGCATTCACTTGGTCGACGTGCCCCCGATACTGGCGGTTCCACTTCCGCACCAGAAACCACCAAATACCCATGAGAATGATGAGCGGTAGCCACGCGACGATCAGCTCGATCAACTCTGAGCGCGCCATGCCGCTCAAGTCCCCTTGATGGCGGCGACGATTTTCTGGGCGGCATCGTCGAGGTCGTTCGCCGAGATGACGTTGAGGCCCGACTCGTTGATGATTTTCTTGCCGAGTTCGACGTTGGTGCCTTCGAGGCGGACGACGAGCGGCACCTTGAGGCCGACTTCCTTGACCGCCGCGATGACGCCCTCGGCGATGACATCACACTTCATGATGCCACCGAAGATGTTGACGAGGATGCCCTTCACCTGCGGATCGGCGGTGATGATCTTGAACGCCGCGGTCACCTTCTCCTTCGATGCGCCGCCGCCGACGTCGAGGAAGTTTGCCGGTTCGGCGCCGTAGAGCTTGATGATGTCCATGGTCGACATGGCGAGGCCGGCGCCGTTGACCATGCAGCCGATGTTGCCGTCGAGCGCCACGTAGGAGAGTTCGTACTTCGACGCCTCGATCTCCTTGGCGTCCTCCTCAGTCATGTCTCTGAGTGCAACCACATCCGGGTGGCGGAACAGCGAGTTGTTGTCGAACGATACCTTGGCGTCGAGCACGCGCAGTTGGCCGGTCTTCATGACGATCAGCGGATTGACCTCTAGAAGGCTCATGTCCTTCTCGGTGAAGGCGCGATAAAGCTGCGGAAACAGCGTCTCGGCGTCCTTGCGCGCGTCACCTTCGAGCTTCAGCGCGTCGCTGAGCTTGGCGATATCGGCGGCCGTGAGGCCCGTCGTCGGGTCGACGGCGAGCGTGATGATCTTCTCGGGTGTATCGTGAGCAACCTGCTCGATGTCCATGCCGCCCTCGGTCGAGACGACGAAGGCGGGACGGCCGACCGTGCGGTCGATCAGCATCGAAAGATAAAGTTCGCGCGCGATGTCGGCGCCGTCTTCGATGTAGAGGCGGTTGACCTGCTTACCGGCGGCACCAGTCTGATTGGTGACCAGCGTCTTGCCGAACATCTCGGTGGCGTTCTTGATCGCGTCATCGGCGGAGAAGGTGACGCGGACGCCACCTTTGGCATCAGGTGCGAGTTCCTTGAACTTGCCTTTTCCGCGCCCGCCAGCGTGGATCTGGCTTTTGACCACGTAGACCGGACCGGGCAGCGACTTGACCGCACCGGCGATGTCGGCTGCGCTCAGTACCGGAGCGCCATCAGAAACAGACACCCCATATCCCTTGAGCAACTTCTTGGCCTGATATTCGTGGATGTTCATCGGGCGTCTCCCCATCGCGAAGCTCGGCGCACCGGGCGCCGGCTTCTTTGTGGCATGCGATCACATTCTGGCATATGGTATTCCAAGACAAACCCGCGTGCCAATACGAACTCGGCACGCGGCGGCAACCTAGTCTCGCAGTGCAACAATCTGCCCGCCTAGGAGCCGAGCTGCGGTGCGATCTTGGAGCAGACGTCGACCAATGCTTTCACCGACTCGACGCTGCGCATGAACATTGCGCGCTCGGCGGCGTTGAGATCGATCTCGACAACGCGCTCCACACCGCCCGCGCCGACGATCACCGGCACGCCGACGTAGAGCCCCTTCACACCGTACTCGCCATTGAGATAGGCGGCGCACGGCAGCACGCGCTTCTTGTCCTTGAGGAAGGCTTCAGCCATCTCGATCGCCGAAGAGGCCGGCGCGTAATAGGCCGATCCGGTCTTCAAAAGCGCGACGATCTCGCCGCCGCCCTTACGGGTGCGATCGACGATCTGGTCGAGACGCTCCTGCTTCAGCCAGCCCATCTTGACGACGTCCGGCAGCGGAATACCAGCGACTGCCGAATAGCGAACGAGCGGCACCATGTCGTCGCCGTGGCCGCCAAGAACGAAAGCCGAGACGTCGTTGATCGAAATGCCGATCTCTTCGGCGAGGAAGTGGCGGAAGCGCGAGGTGTCGAGCACACCGGCCATGCCGATGACCATGTTGCGCGGCAGGCCCGAAGCCTTCTGCAGCGCCCACACCATCGCGTCGAGCGGGTTGGTGACGACGACGACGAAAGCGTTGGGAGCGTACTTCTTGATGCCCGCGCCGACCTGCTCCATGACCTTGATATTGATGCCGATCAGGTCGTCGCGGCTCATGCCCGGCTTGCGCGCCACGCCAGCGGTGACGATGCAAACGTCTGCGCCTTCGATGTCGGCGTAAGCGTTGGCGCCCTTCAATGTGCAATCAAAGCCCTCGACGGCGCCGGATTGTGCGAGATCGAGAGACTTGCCCTGCGGAAGACCTTCCGCCACGTCGAACATCACAACGTCGCCGAGCTCCTTGAGAGCGATGAGATGGGCGAGCGTGCCGCCGATCATGCCTGCGCCGATCAGGGCGATCTTGGTGCGCGCCATGCGGAAAGCCTCCTTTGATGGATGATGAGGAAATGAAGAACGTCGAGCGCCGGTCAATGCAGCGATCGTTTGCCGGAGCCGTGCGCCCCTGACCGGACATCGGGGCTTGGTTAGCGGGAAACCCGCACCATCTCAAGTGAATGCGCGTTCTCTCGAACCAAAGTCGGTGCACGCCTATTGGGCACCAGCCACCTCAGATGGTCAGTCCCTCTGCATCTGAGGCCGTGCGCCGCTCCGAAAGGTAGCCTTCGCTGCGCATCTCCGTCAGCCGCGAGGCCGTGCGCACGAACAGATCTGCACCTTCGCCGCGCTGATAGAGATCGTCCGGCTCGGCGTCCGCCGAGGCAATGAGACAGACACGGCTGTCATACAGCGTGTCGATGAGATTGATGAAGCGGCGCGCGGTGTCGCGACGGGCCGGCTCGAGCCGCGGGATTCCGTCGATGAGGATGGTGTGGAAGACCTGCGTCAGGCCCAGATAATCGACGGAAGATAGGGGCTTTTCGCAAAGATCGGCGAAGGAAAACCGTGCGATGCCCATTTCGGGAGCGGCGAGCGGCACATGCAGCCGGCGGCCCTTGACCTCGATCTCGGTGCTGCCGTGCGCGCCGCTGCCGGCAAGACGGAGCCAATGCCGGTCGAGTTCTGCCGTGGCGGCCGCATCGGCGGGTGTGAAATAGAGCGGCCGCCCCGCAAGCTTGTCGAGCCGGAAATCCTTCTTCGCCTTGATTTCGCGCACGTCGAGATTGTCTTCGATGAGATCGATGAACGGCAGGAACAGCTGGCGGTTCAGACCGTTGCGATAGAGCTCGGACGGATGCGCGTTTGATGTGGCGACGATGACCACGCCCCGCTCGAAGACGACCTTGAAGAAGCGGCCGAGGATCATGGCATCGGCGATGTCGGTGACGTGCAGTTCGTCGAAACAAAGGAGGCCCGGGTCTCCCGCCATCTCGAGCGCGACGAGCGGGATCGGATCGCCATCGACTTTGGTCCGCGCCACCGCGATCCGCTCGTGCGCTTCCGCCATGAAGCCGTGGAAATGCGATCGCCGTTTCGGCTTGAAGTCGACGGCGTCGTAGAAGAGGTCCATCAACATCGTCTTCCCGCGCCCCACACCGCCATGCAGATAGAGACCGCGCGGGCGCACACCGCGTTCGCGTCCGAAGAAGGACAGCAGTCCGGGCTTGGCCGGCCGCCAGCCTGCGAGCGCCTTCGCCAGACGGTCCAGATCGAGAACGGCAGACTGCTGCGCGGCATCCGGCTCGATCCGGCCGAGCCGGACTCGCTCTTCATAGCGCTCGACGACGGCCCCGGTCATGACCCCCCATTTACTGTCTGCGTTCAACCGCCGTCTCAAACAGCGCTGATCCGCTGTGCCTCGGCTGTCGACCGCGCGCCGTCAAGTAAGCGTTCGCGTCATCCTGGGAATGCATGGCAGCAGCCCGAGGACAGCATATCACCCGATATACCGGTGCAGCTGCCGGCCACGAACCCATCTGCCGCATAGCACGGCGCGCGCGCATTCACACTCTTGCCGCATTGCGGCATTGAGGTGCCCATCGATACGCCAATATGACTGTTTTATTAGCTTCTCCAGCTATTTGTTAGTTTTGTGCGGTGCATTATATGCCGTTGCAAAGAGCGTATTATGCTAGGCTGAAAGCCAAGGCGGACGACCACTAGAGCGCCACAAGAGCGCCGATGACGCCGCCCCGATGAACATGAGCAACCCGAGCGGAGGTTCTTCAATGAGCGAACACCGATGGACGGGAGGAAACATACGCAAGCTGTGGCCGCAGGAAACCGACAAGTTCCGCGACCACTTGTTGAGACTAGACAAGGACAGCCGCCGCATGCGCTTCGCGCACGGCGTGTCTGACGGTTTCATAGAAGACTATGCCAACCGCATGAGCGAGATGGGCTCGATCGTGTTCGGCTATGTCGTCGACGGCGAAGTTCACGCCGCGGCGGAATTGCGCAAGCTCGGCGACAGCTGGGGACAGGAAGCCGAGGCAGCGTTCTCGGTGGAGAAAGCGCATCAGGAGAAGGGCCTCGGCACAGAGCTGATGGGCCGCGTCATCCGCGCGGCTCGAAATCGCGGCGTACAGCATCTCTATATGAGCTGCCTCGCCGAGAACGGCAAAATGCAGACCATCGCGCGCAAGCACGAAGCGGAGCTGCGTTTTGAATACGGCGAAGTCGTTGGCGAGATCGTGCCGCAAGACTCGAACTACTTCTCGATACTCGCCGAAGCCGTGGAGGATCGTGTCGGCTATATGATGGCCGTGCTCGACCTGCAATCGCTCGCTTCGAAGCGCGCGCGCTCGGCCGCGTGACCCACCACATGAAATGAAAGAGGGCTGGCCATCGCGATCACCTCGCGCTGGCCAGCCCTTCAAATCTTACCGAGAGGAGCGATGCCGTCGTTCGGCGCATCGAAAATCCGCGCGCTACATCCGACCTCTCGTTCCACTCTTCAATCACTTCGATATGACGCCACGATGACGCGAAATGCAGTCTCGAATTGCCGAGCGCCAATCATGAGTTTGCATCCGCGCACTCAAGTCGCGTGATTACGAGAACCTACAAAACCCTCGAAACAATACGAAATTGCGACTTTGGCGCAACAGTCCGGGGTGAATACACCCTTTTCGACAGTCCGAAATCGATTTGGCTGTCAACAAATTCCGCGAACTTGCTCATCTTTTTTTGTGTTCGAACTGATTCGAACGCACGAGAGAGAGAAAGAGAGAAATACCATGGCTAAGACCGCTGCAAAGAAGGCCCCGGCGAAGGCTAAGGCTCCCGCAAAGAAGACCGCTGCTCGCAAGGCCGCTCCGGCCGCGAAGCGCAAGGCTGCTCCGAAGGCCGCCGCGAAGAAGTCCAAGAAGGCCGCCTGAGGACGCTCGCCGTCACGCGCCCCCGGAATTGGGCGCCAGGGGCGTGAACGGCGACACCTCAAATTGCGGACCAAACTCAAAGGCCGGTGGCTGCGAAATGCGCCATCGGCCTTGTTGTTTTCAGCGGCCCTATTGCAATTCAGGCTGCAACAGCAACCGAACCTTCGGTCGCAACAATTGGACGATATTCGCGATCCGCGCCAATTGCCGCACGGCTTTGACCTTATCGCCACGCTGTCGCACTGTGACGGGCCGCAGCACGCCAATCGCGAGCGGCTCAGACCCGCTCAACAGGAGACCCGTGGATGCCCGATATGAACGCCGCCGGAACACTTGAAACGCTCGACGTCGCTGAGGTGGCTGCATTGTTCGCCGCAGACAAGATCGTGCTGATCGATGTCCGCACTCCGGTCGAATATGCGTTCGAGCATATCCGTGGCGCCCTGTTGTCGCCGTTGGCGACGTTCGACACGCGCCATCTCCCCGAACAGCATCAGAAGCCGATCGTATTCCATTGCGGCTCGGGCATGCGCTCGAAGATGGTCGCCGATAAATGCATCGCCGCGGGACATAAGCGCGTGATGCACATGGCAGGCGGGTTCGCCGCCTGGAAGAAAGCCGGACAAGCATATATCGCGACGAACCCGGCCACGGGCGGCCCCGTCGACCGGCGCGACGCCGTGACCGCATGAGCCAACGGATTCAGCCGATGGAATTGCGCGGGCGGCGTGTCTCGCCTCGTCAGACCCGCCGCTCGACCATGAGCTTCTTCAGCTCGGCGATCGCCTTCGCCGGAGAGAGACCCTTCGGGCAGGCTTTGGCGCAGTTCATGATCGTGTGGCAGCGATAGAGCCGGAACGGATCCTCCAGATTGTCGAGACGATCGCCCGTTGCCTCGTCGCGGCTGTCGATGACCCAGCGGTAGGCCTGAAGCAGGACGGCCGGCCCCAGATAGCGGTCGGAGTTCCACCAGTAGCTCGGGCAGGACGCCGAGCAGCACGCGCACAGGATGCACTCGTAGAGGCCGTCGAGCTTCTCACGATCCTCACGGCTCTGCTTCCACTCTTTGGGCGGGGCCGGGGTATCGGTCTTCAGCCACGGCTCGATCGAGCGGTGCTGGGCATAGAAGTTGGTCATGTCCGGCACGAGATCCTTGACCACCTGCATGTGCGGGAGCGGATAGATCTTCACCGCGCCCGTCACGTCGTCGAGCCCCTTGAGGCAGGCCAGCGTATTCGTGCCGTCGATGTTCATCGCGCACGATCCGCAGATCCCTTCGCGGCATGAGCGCCGGAAGGTCAGGGTCGGGTCGATCTCGTTCTTGATTTTCATCAACGCGTCGAGAACCATCGGGCCGCACTGGCTGCGATTGACCCAATAGGTGTCCATGCGCGGGTTTTCGCCGTCGTCCGGATTCCAGCGATAGATGCGGAATTCCTTCCAGTCGCCGTCGCCCTCGGGGCGATTCCAGGTCTTGCCCGTGTTGACTTTCGAGTTCTTCGGCAGGGTGAGCTGGACCATGTGTCCTCGGTGGCGTTCAGGGAAAAGACTGCGCGCGCTCCGGCTTCCCGGATCGTGCTCATGAGATGCGGCTCCCGCGCCGCGCTGTCAACGCTACGTTAGGAAGAGGCGCATCGCATACGGTGCAGGGCTCATCCGACTGCTTATTCGGACCTGTAGCCCTTCAGCCGGCGTACGAGCCCCGTCAAGGTTTCCGCCACTGTCGCGCACGTATCGACCGTGACCTTCAGCGTGGCTCGCTCCTGAATGAGCTTGTTGAGCCGCTCTTGTTCGTCGCCGAAGCCATAGAACAGCTCCTCCGGAGCGTCGATCTCGCCGTCCTCGACGGCGCACATGACGTCGAAGGCGTTCTGCGAGGCGAGAACGAGCATCGAGGCAACGTCGTTGACGAGCTGTTGGTAGAGCCGGCAGTCGTCGGCGCTGGCGCGCGGCCCATGAACGCCGAACTTGAGCGGCGAAGCGCCCTGCGACCCCTCGCCCGCGAACAGGCGCGGATGACGCTGAAAGCGGCGGAAGATCTCGCTCAATCCCAGGCAGCAGTTCTCGAGATCGCGGAGTGCCGCTGAAGCCTTACGGCGCGCCTTGGCGCGATCAGGCGTGCGTTCGTGGCCAACCCAGTTGATCGCCGCGATCGAGGCGATCGCGCCGAGCGCGGCAAGTCCCGGCAGAACCGCAGCGAAGGGATCGGGCGCGATCCGCGTATCGAAGTCCGGCCCCTGCTTGGGCGGACCGGGATCGGGCTTTTTCGGCGGCTTGGCCACAGGACCGACCTCACGGAGAGACGACGCGGTCCGCGGCACCACGCCGCGAATCACCCGCGTGATGGTCCTACAAGCCGCATACGGCGAGCAAGCGGCGGCATCGTCCCTGCCGTGCGGCGCGCTGCCATTAACGGTTGGTTCACCAGCTCGGGAGGTTCACCCTCCATCCACCACATGAACCGGCGCGATGACGATTTCAACATGCTAAGTTGTTGCAATACCGAGCAAACCGTTAACCAATCAGCGCCACTGGGACGACACGTGACGATGCACATCAAAGACTATTTGAAAAGTGCCCTTCCGGATGGCGCACGCGCTGCATGGCAGCGGCTACGATACGCTTACGAACAGGCGCAAGCGCGCGGACGCCCGCTCGAGGACGTGTTCGGCGAGATCTACGAAAAGAACGTCTGGGCGACGCCGGAGGGAACGGCGCGCTATTCTTCGGGTCCGGGCTCGGCGCCGGAGGTGACGCTGGGCTATGAGAATTACGTCATCGACTATCTGACCCGTCATCCGGAGATCGAACAGCTGGTGGATATCGGCTGCGGCGACTTCCAGGTGGCGAACCGGATCCTCGCCCGCATACCGCGTGAGATCACCTATGTCGGTTGCGATATCGTCGGCGATGTCGTGGCCTACAATCAGGCGCACCACGCCCGGCCGGGCGTTTCGTTCATGCAGCTCGACGTGACGCGCGATGCGCTGCCGCCCGGCGATCTCGTCACCGTCCGCGAGGTATTTCAACACCTGTCGAACGACGCGATCCTCGCAGCGCTGATGAACCTGCGCGGCACGTTCCAGCATGCCATCATCACGGAATCGCAACCCGTCGCGACCGATCGGCCGAACCTCGACATCGTCAGCGGCTACCGCACACGCGATGGCCTTCACTCGGGCGTCTATCTCAACCTGCCGCCCTTTGGACTCACGATCCTCGACGAGTTCGTCGTCTCCGCGTCGTCCAACGAAGTGCTGCGATCGATGGTGATCCTGCTCTAGCGATCCGCTCTCAGAGCCCGAGCACAGTGTTGTTGGGCGTCGTCAGCTCGACGCGATAGCCCCTGGCGCAGGCGTCGGCGATACAATCGACCGCCCAACGGCTGCGCGCAAGGTGCTCGATGACGATCAGACGCGGCCACATGGTGCGCGCCGCGCCCGCGAGATACGGCGGCAAAACCTTGTCCTCGTGCCCTTCGACGTCGATCTTCATCACGTCGACCCGCGTGAGCCCCAACTCGGCGACGAGCGCCACGAGCGGTCTCAACGGGACCTCGGCGGCCGAACCGCGCCCGCCGGCGGAACTCGCCTCCAGCGAGCGCGACCCTTCATCAACCCCGCCCAGAAGGACGCCCATACCGTCGCGATCACTGATAGCGACGGCGATGGGCGAGAGCACGACGTCCTGCCGGATTTTGCCGTCGGCGCGCGCGGTTTCGAGGTTGAAGGCGAGCCGGGCGAGCAATTCGGGATTGGGGTCGATCGAGACGATGCGTGCGCCGGGACCTCCGTGGAGCGCGGCGTCGAGGCTGTAGAGCCCGGCATTTGCGCCGACATCGACCAGCACAGCACCGGCATCTGTCATGCGCCCACCCACGATCGCGTGCTCACGCGGATCCATCCGGTCGGGCCGCATCAGCGCCTTGCGTTCGGACACGTTGTTCGAGGGGTGCAAACGGACGCGGGCGCCAAACAAGGTCGTGTCGACCGGCCCCGGACTGAGTGATTTGAACGCCTTGTAGAGGAGCTTCCGAGGCGCGCCGCGGCCGAGCGGCGTCGAGCGCGAGAGCCAGATGACGAGCGCGGACACTCCGCTCGGCGCGTAAGCCCCCCAGGGAGGGGCTGGTGCAGTACCCGTCATGCCGACAACCCCGAAAGCCCGAGTTCGGCGTGCAGCCAGGCCGCGACGACGATGAGCAGAAAGGCGATCAAGATCCGGATCAACACCTTCGCCAGTGCCGTCGGCAGCGGTCGCGCTGCAATGCTGTCGAGGCCATCGTCGGCCACCAGCGCCGCATATGCGGCGAAGCGCTCAAACGTCACCGCGCCGCCGATTGCGAATGCGAGGTTGGCGGCGATGGGTTCGGCCAAGTCACTGTGCGCCGGCACGAGAGCGAGCGCGGCGAGGTTCCATACCGTTGCAAACATGCAGAACGGCCAAAGCCATCGGCCATCTGATGCGTGCGTCTCCGATGTGCCCCCGGCTGTCATTTGCCGTCCCTCCGCCCGCTGACGCATTTAAGCAGCAGGCTAGCAAAACCGAACGCCAGCGTACACGAACGCAGCGCCGCGCCTCAATACACGCGCGCCTTGGGTTCGATGTACTTGATCTCGTTGGTCAGCGTGTTGGTGTGGACCGGGCGCGCATCGAGCCGCACGGTCTTCTTGGTGTCGTCGGCAAAAGCGAGCGTGTGCTTCATCCAGTTCTGATCGTCGCGCTTGGGGAAATCCTCGCGAGCATGCGCGCCGCGGCTTTCCTTGCGTGCCTCGGCGCCGACGACGGTGACGGCAGCCTGCGAGATGAGATTGTCGTATTCGAGCGTCTCGATCAGATCCGAATTCCAGACGAGCGACCGGTCGGTGACGCGGATGTCGGCTGAATCCGACCAGATGTCGGAGATTTTTTTGACGCCTTCCTTGAGCACCGGGCCGTCGCGGAAAACGGCACAGTTCGACTGCATTACACGCTGCATCCGCGCCCTGAGCGCCGACGTCGGCGTCTTGCCGTTGGCGTGACGGAAGCGGTCGAGGCGGTTCAACGCGAAATCGACGCCATCCTTCGGAAGATCCGCCTGGCGGGCGCCGCGCTCGATCTTCTCCGAGCAGCGCAGCCCGGCGGCACGGCCGAACACGACGAGATCGATCAGCGAGTTGGAGCCGAGGCGGTTGGCGCCATGGACCGAGACGCAGGCGGCTTCGCCGATCGCCATCAGGCCCGGCACGATGGTATCGGGATCCCCGTTCTTCAACGTCAGCACTTCGCCGTGGTAGTTGGTCGGGATGCCACCCATGTTGTAGTGCACGGTCGGAATGACCGGGATTGGCTGGCGGCGGAGGTCGACGCCGGCGAACACCTGGGCGTTCTCGGTGATGCCAGGCAGGCGCTCGTGCAGGATTTTCGGATCGAGATGGTCGAGATGGAGATAAATGTGGTCCTTCTCGGCGCCGACGCCGCGGCCTTCGCGGATCTCGATGGTCATCGACCGCGAGACGACGTCGCGTGACGCAAGATCCTTGGCATGCGGCGCATAGCGCTCCATGAAGCGCTCGCCCTGACTGTTGGTCAGGTATCCGCCTTCACCGCGCGCGCCTTCGGTGATGAGAACACCCGCGCCGTAAATGCCGGTCGGGTGAAACTGCACGAATTCCATGTCCTGCAGCGGCAGGCCGGCGCGCAGCACCATCGCGTTGCCGTCGCCAGTGCAGGTGTGCGCCGAAGTGCAGGAGAAGTAGGCGCGTCCGTAGCCGCCGGTGGCGAGCACCGTGCGCTGCGCACGGAAGCGGTGGATGGTGCCGTCGTCGAGGCACATGGCAATGACGCCGCGGCAGGCCCCGTCCTGATCCATGATCAGGTCGAGCGCAAAATACTCGATGTAGAATTCGGCCGCGTGGCGCAGCGACTGCCCATAAAGCGTATGCAGCATGGCATGACCAGTGCGGTCGGCGGCGGCACAAGTGCGCTGCGCGGGCGGCCCCTCTCCGAACTCGGTCGTCATGCCACCGAACGGTCGTTGGTAGATGCGGCCATCCTCGGTGCGCGAGAACGGAACGCCGTAGTGCTCGAGTTCATAGACGGCGTCGGGCGCATTGCGGCACAGATACTCGATGGCGTCCTGGTCGCCGAGCCAATCCGCGCCCTTGACGGTGTCATACATATGCCACCGCCAATTGTCGGGCCCCATGTTGCCAAGCGACGCTGCGACGCCGCCCTGCGCGGCGACGGTATGTGAGCGCGTCGGGAACACTTTAGTGATGCAGGCGGTGCGGAGGCCGGCTTCGGCGGCGCCGAGCGTGGCGCGGAGGCCCGCACCTCCTGCACCGACGACCACGACGTCATAGGTATGATCGACGATCGTGTAGGCCTTGCCGTTGACGGCCGGCGAGCTGCGCCCGGCGGAAGATGCTGCTGCCATATCCGATCAAGCTCCGAGCGTGAGGCGCATCACCGCGAATACGCTGGCGGCGCCGACAATGATTGCGAAGAACGTATTCAGCATCAGGCAGACGATTTTCGTCCCCTCGCCATGCACGTAGTCTTCGATGATAGTCTGCATCCCGAGCCGCATGTGGACCATCGCCGAGCCGATCAGCAGCAGCAGCGGAAGCGAAACCAGCGGACTTGCGAGGGTCGATTTGACCTTGGCATGATCAGCACCTACGAGCGTGACCAGGAGCCAGATCAAAAACACGGCCAATACCAAATTGGCGACGCCGGTCACGCGCTGCTTCCAGAAGTGATCGGCGCCCTCTTTGGCGGAGCCGAGTCTCCGGACATTCTTCAGCGGCGTACGCATCGTCGAGTTCGTGCTCATCGATCGATCCTTCAGAAATATCAGCTCACTTGAGCCAGAGCGCGGCGGCCCAAATCAGCGCCGTCAGCAGTACCGACAGTATGATCGACCCCCACGACATGGCGTCGATCGTCTTGAGGTCATAGCCGCGACCGGTGTCCCAGATGAAATGGCGAATGCCGCCCAGCGCATGATGCACGAGCGCCCACGTGAACCCGAGCAGCACGATGCGCCCGGGCAGGCTGCCCAGGAGACCATTGACGTAGTTGAAATAGGAGGGTCCGGTTGCCGCCGCGATCAGCCACCAGGCCAGCAGCAAACTACCGAAATAAAGCGCCGCCCCCGTCATCCGGTGCAGGATCGACATCACCATGTTGATCAATGGCGAGTAGATCTGCAGGTGCGGTGACAGCGGACGATCGACTTTCACGTTTCCGCGCGTAGACTTCGCGACAGCCATTCGGTTCGTTCCCGGGGTTGCTTCGATGTCGCTTCTAGCCCGCCGGACGGCAACGCCGCAATTCGCCAAATGACAAAGACGTCCGATAATTCGGCGGAACCGCCATGTCCGTGCGGCAGGGCTGCGGCGCGGGGGTGTCGTCAGACCAGCGAGGCCACGATGGCGCGGCCCAGGCTAGTGCCGCTGTCGAACGCATGTTCGGCGAGCCGGCCCAGACACCAATCGCCGGCCACACCCACCTTATGGTCGCTCGAGTAGACGTAGGACTCGCCGAGCGAGCTGTCGACGAGGCCATGCCGCCACAGATGCGCGAGCATTTTGACGGGTCGCACCGGTGGCAGGCCGAGGATATGGCTGACCTCGCCCCACAATTCCTCGGCGACGACTTCAGGATCGGCATCCTCCGTCTGCCGGCTCCAAGCCGGCGACGCATGGATGACGATGCTTTCGCCGCGCGTGTTGCGGCTCGGCTTGGTGCCGTTCCGTGCGATCCAGCGGACAACCTCGGACATGTCGGAGAAGACGTCCTGATCGGGCAAGGTCCGTTCGTCGAGGCGTACCATCAGCGCCCAGCATGGCGACATCCGGACGCGCGACAGTGGCTCCGCGATGCTGTCGAGACGGCCGAGAAGAAGCTGCGCCTGCGGTGCAGGCACCGCCACGGCCACCGCCGAGAACGGACCGACGGAGGTCTCATCCTCCATCCAGATATGCCAGCCCTTGTCCGAACGTTCGATCGTGTGGACTTTGCGGCCATTGTGGATGCGGACACTCTCCGCCAGCGGCCTGACGATCGACGCCATCCCCGGCGTGCCGACGTACCACGGTAACATCTGGCCACCACCCTGTTCGCCACTCGACGAACGCGGCGTCCAGCGCGCGGCATAGCCGCTGCTGACCATTTCTGAGATGTATGAATTGAACTGGGAGGAGCGCGCGGTCAGGTACTGAGCGCCATGATCGAAGGTGTCGAGACCGACACGTGTCGTCGCCATGCGGCCGCCGATGATTCGGTCCTGCTCGAAGACCTCGACGTAAAGCCCGGCCCTGCGAAGAACCCTGGCACACGCCAGCCCCGCCAACCCGGCCCCGACCACGGCAGCACGCTTCGTCAAATCCCCTCACAAGTCATTGAAATATCTTGATGTATAGAAGAGCCGCCACGGCAGAGCGAGGCGGACGTCCAGCGACACGAAGATCTCAGTAAAACTGACGTATACGCAACTGAGCCGGATGGGACTCACGCCCGATGCAGCACATAAACCATAGTATGGATAAAGCATCCGATGGAACAGCGATCAAACACTTCGCTGATCTGGAAAAGAAGTTTTCCAGAATTCTCGATCCATTACTTGGATGAAGTCACCACGCCGCAAGCGATACGCTGGCCAGCATTGCCTTCCGGCTCGGACTGGTAATCGTCAGGCTTCTCGAAAATGACGATCGACGATCCGTTGGCGTCGAACAGCGATTCCTCGGCCGCCTTGTTGAGGGTCACGAACGGACTGAGGATTTCGAGTTCGACCTCGCCCGCGGCGCTGACGATCAGGTTGCTGAGATCGCCGACCATCGGACCTTCCTCGTTGAGGAAACCGTGTTTGGCCCCAAGGGGATTGTAGATCGCGCCGGCGCTCGAAAGGTCGCCGTCGCACTTGCCGACGTCATGGAAATGGAAGCCATGCGAGCCCGGCGGCAGGCCCTTGAGCTTCACGGTCAGCATGACGCCCGCCATCGTCTCCACCATTTCGATAGAGCCGAGGTCCTTGCCGTCTTTCGATTTGACGTCGGCCCTCGCGCGCTCACCGAGCGCCGCCGCGGGCGTGACCATCCAGAGCAACGCCAGAACTGACGCGGCGATGGACAACGCGGCGGACCAAATCGCGGAAGCGGCGATCGGCACTGAATCGATCTTCAACATCTGCACGTCATCGACCTCGGAAGTGAGCCATACGCGACGCACCCCGGTGCCGCGGCTGCAATATAGCGAAAAGGGCTGCCGCGGGAACCCTCGACAGACCAACATCAGTCTTCGTTCAATTGAAAAGTCGGGATTGGCGGCGGCGCGGCAGATCTCGATGTCAACGCGGCAACACCAGCCAGCAATCTAGATCGAGGATGACGCCCTCGACATACTCCCCGCTGCCGGTCTTCAGTGGACAGTCGCGCGCGTCCCGGTTCTTGACCGCGACGAGACGTGTCCGCAGCGCCGCGACGTCGTCCCGGCCGTCGATTTCGGATTTCTCCAGCACCTCCGACCACGCATAGACCGTATCGCCGGCAAACAACGGAGCAACGTGGCGGCCGCCATTGATGGCCGCGAGATGGAATGCATTGCCGAGCCCGTTGAACGACAGCGCACGGGCAAGCGAAATGACGACGCCGCCATAGATGATGCGCTTGCCGAAGCGGCCCTTGGCTTCGGTATGCTGATTGAAGTGCACCTTGGCGGTGTTCTGATAAAGCCGCGTCGCCATCTGGTGCTCGGCCTCTTCGACGGTCATGCCGTCGACATGGTCGATTTTCTCGCCGACGGAATAATCGCGCCAGCAGTGCTTGGAGCCAGCCAGAGCGAGATCATAGGAGTGCCCGAGGAAGCGGGGTACGGCTGCGCCGAGCATCGCCGGTTCGACACGGTCCGTCAGCTTTGGAACCAGGGTCTCGGCGCAAATTGCCGCCTTGTCGCGCTTTCGCACCATCACCCAGCGCACGTACGAGAGGACGACGTCGCCGCGCTGGTTGCGTCCGGTGGACCGCACGTAGACGGTGCCCGTCTCCTTGTTCGAATTCTCCCTGAGCCCGATCACTTCGGACACGGTCGCGAGGGTATCGCCGGGATAGACCGGATGCTCGAACCGGCACTCGGCGTAACCGAGATTGGCAATGGCGTTCAGCGAGATATCGGGCACGGTCTTGCCGAACACGACATGGAAGGCGAGCAGATCGTCGACCGGAGACGCCGGATAGCCGAGCGCACGCGCGAACGCGTCCGACGACTGCACGGCGAAGCGAGGGCCATAAAGCGCCGTGTAGAGCGCCACATCACCAGCAGAGACCGTGCGCGGCGTCGCGTGCACGATGATCTGGCCGAGCTTGAAGTCCTCGAAGAAATTGCCGGGATTGGTCTTCGAGGGTGTCGATGTCGTCGCTTCCATGAGCCTTATGCCGCCTTCTGCATGTCGTTGATCGCCTCGGCGATGGCCACCGTACGCTCGGCCTGCACCAGATGCAGCCTCTCGACCATCTTGCCATCGACGGTGATGACGCCACGGCGCGCGTTCTCGGGCAACTCGAACGAAGACATGATCTTCCGCGACCACATCACCTCGTCCTCGGTCGGCGAGAAGATCTCGTTGCAGGGTCCAACCTGCGAGGGATGGATCAGCGTCTTGCCATCCATTCCTAAGGTTCGGCCGTGCTCGCACTCCTCGCGCAGACCCGCCTCATCCTTGAAATTGTTGTAGACGCCGTCGAGAACTTCGAGCCCGTAGGCGCGGGCGGCGACGATGGTCATGGCGAGCCACGGCACCACGGCGAAGCGATTGGCAAGGATGCGGGCGCGGCTTTCCTTGGCGAGGTCGTTGGTTCCCATGACCAGACAGGCGAGCCGGTGCTCGGGCTCGGTTCCGACAGCAGCAATGTCATGCACGTTGATGATCGACATCGGCGTTTCCATCATCGCCCAGAGCTTGATGGATTCTGGCGCATGCTGCGCCTTCAACATCTTCGCCGCACTGATGATGTCACCTGGACGCGCGACTTTCGGCACGAGAATGGCGTCGGGCCGGGCGGCACAGGCGGCGACCAGATCCTCAGCGCCCCATGGGGTTTCCAACGCATTGACGCGGATGATCAATTCGCGCCGGCCGTAGCCGCCACCCTTGACCGCCGAACAGACCTTCTCGCGCGCCTCGACCTTCGCGTCCGGCGCAACCGCGTCCTCGAGATCCAAGATCAGGCTGTCGGCGGCGATCGTCTTCGCCTTCTCGAGCGCGCGCTCGTTGGAGCCAGGCATATACAGCACGCTGCGGCGTGGACGAACGGCCATCGGAGGTCACCTCTCGGCGTTGTTGTTTTTTGTGCGGTGCGACATTAGTCGGTCATCGCTGCCGCGACAAACCGACATTTGTCGGATACCCAGGAGTTGGTTACGGGCGCAAGCGCGGCCGCAACGGAGTGCCGCATGGCCCGCATCCTCGCTATTTCCAGCCAAGTCGCCCGAGGCGCCGTCGGATTGTCGATCATAACGCCGGCGCTGCAGGCCCTCGGCCACGAGGTCATCGCGCTGCCGACGGTGATCCTTTCGAACCATCCGGGACACCAGACGACAAGCGGACTCGTGGTCGAACCCGTTGAACTCGGCAAGATGCTCGATGCGCTCGCGGCGAACGGCTGGCTCGACAACATCGACGGGCTGCTCACCGGCTATCTGCCGAGCGCGGCGCACGTCGACTTCGCGGCGCAGTCCGTGAGCCGGGTCCGGGCGCGGCAACCGGCGCGGCAGGTCATGTACTTGTGCGACCCGGTCCTCGGCGATCACCCGAAGGGATTGTACATCGACCCGCGCGCCGCCGGCGCAATCCGCGACCGGTTGCTGCCTTTGGCCGACATGATCACGCCCAACAGGTTCGAGCTCGGATGGCTGGCGGGCGCGTCAATGGTGCCCGGGACCGTCGAGCCGGCCGACCCGGCGGCGTGGCTGGGGATGCTGCAAGGCCCGGCCATCGTCGCGACCTCAATGCCCGACGCCGACCCGCGCCATCTGCGAAATATTGCGAATGCTCCCGGCACACGAGTGGAAGCGCGGGTGCGCGAAAGGCCTGGTGCGCCGCACGGCACCGGCGACCTGTTCGCAGCCCTCTTGCTGGCCAGTCGCGTCGAGGGCGGAAGCCTCGATCGAGCCTTGGCGGCGGCGACAGCCGGCGTAGACCATGTGCTTGCGGCAAGCTCTGGCTGCGACGCGCTTGCGGTCAGCGCTCTGCCGCACGCGCTGGCAGCGCTACCCGCGTGGCCGCTCGAGCGGCCTTCGTCTTCGGCAAACGGCGAGGCCCGATCGTGATCAATGAGGCCTTCGTCGCAGGCGTGGACGGCTGTCGCGGCGGATGGCTCGTGGTCCTGAGGCCGCTCGACGATCCGGCGGCGGCACGTACGATCCTGGCATTAACGTTTCGCGATATCCTGGCGATCGAACCGCAGCCGAGCGTCATCGCCGTCGATATGCCTATCGGCTTGCCGGAGCGCGCGGGGGCGGGTGGCAGGGCTGCCGACGTCGCCGCCCGTGCCCACCTCGGAGGCCGTCAATCCGCGGTGTTCTCCGTGCCGGCACGGAGCGCCGTCAGCGAGCGAGACTATCGCGAGGCGTGCAGTGCGGCCTTCGCGGCATCGGACCCGCCGCGGAAGGTGTCGAAGCAGATCTATCATCTGTTTCCGAAAATCCGTGAGATCGACGACCTGATGACGCCCATGCTGCAGGAGCGCGTCATGGAATGTCATCCGGAGGCGTCGTTCTGGGCAATGAACGGCGGCACAGCCCTCGACCTGCCGAAGAAGGTGAAGTCACGGCCCAATCCCGCGGGTATCGAGGCTCGGCGCTGTCTTTTGCAAGCGGCCGGCTATCCGGATGCGATATTCTGCCGCGCGGGCTGGAGCGCCGCCGCTGCCGGAGCCGACGATCTCGTGGACGCCGCCGCGGCCTCGTGGACCGCCGCACGTATCGCAACCGGCGCTGCGCAACGATTTCCAGCCGATCCGCCGCGCGACAAGCGTGGGCTTAGGATGGAAATCTGGGCGTAAGATCGAACGCAGAAATGCACCTGACCTAAAGCAGCTGCGGCTCGACCGTCGGTTGCGGGGTAGGTCTCAAGTGTCTATCATTTCCGTCTGGTCAGCGTTCCGCCTTTGCTCGGCGGCACAGGTTGCTGCGCAAGAGCAGGCACCGCAACAGGTGCCTGCCATGACGCTGAACGGCGATGACGGGGAACCTGATCCGAATGACAACCACGACCGCGACGCCGGACGGCTCCTCGTCTGTCTTCGGCAAAGATTTGCTCGCATCCTTCGTCGTGTTCCTGGTCGCGTTGCCGCTCTGCATGGGCGTCGCGATAGCATCGGGCATGCCGCCAACGTCGGGCATCATCACCGGCATCATAGGCGGCATCGTCGTTGGCTATTTCGCCGGATCACCGCTGCAGGTCAGCGGACCGGCAGCGGGCCTGACAGTACTGGTCCTCGATCTCGTCAGGGCGCACGGTCCGGAGATGCTCGGCGTGATCGTCCTGTTTGCCGGCCTCCTGCAGTTCACGGCGGGTCAGCTCAAACTTGGACAATGGTTCCGCGCGGTATCGCCAGCGGTCATCCACGGGATGCTGGCGGGCATCGGCGTGCTTATCTTCGCTTCCCAGTTTCACGTCATGCTCGACAGCGCGCCGCTCGGCAACGGCCTCCAGAACCTGCTCGGCATTCCGACCGCGCTGATGTCCGCGCTGCGGGTCGGCGATCATCATCTGACGGCGGGTGAGATCGGCGTGCTCACGATCGCGACGATGGTGGCATGGAACGCGTTCGTGCCGAAGACGCTGCGGATGGTGCCAGCGCCGCTGGTCGGCGTTCTGGTCGCAATGACCGTCGCCGGAGTCTTCCGCCTCAACCACATCCACTACGTCGACGTGCCGAGCAACATCTGGGCCGTGACAATCCTGCCGACCCCGGACCGCCTGATGCGGATCATCGAGCCGGCAATCCTCATCGGGATCGTTTCGATCGCACTCATCGCCAGCGCTGAATCGCTGCTCTGTGCGACCGCGGTCGACCAGATGCACACAGGACAGCGGACCCGGTACAATCAGGAACTCAAGTCGCAGGGCATTGGCAACGCGATCTGCGGGCTGCTCGGCGTACTGCCACTGACGGGCGTCGTCGTGCGCTCTAGCGCCAATGTTGAAGCGGGTGGCCAGACCCGCAATTCGGCGATCCTGCACGGTTTGTGGCTCCTGCTGTTCGCCAGCGTGCTGCCGTTCACACTGCGCTATATTCCGGTCTCCGCGCTGGCCGGCGTGCTCGTCCACACCGGCTACAAGCTTGCGTATCCGAAGATCATCACCGCGCTCCGGCAATATGGTCGCAGCGAAGTGGCGATCTACGCGATCACCGTCGTCGCGATTGTCGCCACCGATCTGCTCAAGGGTGTCCTGCTCGGCGTCGTGCTGTCGCTCGCCAAACTCATTTATGTCTTCTCATATCTTGATATCCGCAAAGAA
The DNA here is from genome assembly GCA_022843145.1 of Hyphomicrobium sp. Taxonomy (GTDB): domain Bacteria; phylum Pseudomonadota; class Alphaproteobacteria; order Rhizobiales; family Hyphomicrobiaceae; genus JAKAML01. The sequence goes on along the minus strand of JALHOF010000001.1, from coordinate 407,672 downwards.
CAGTCGCCGGGCTCCAATCGGATCGACCTTCATCTCACGGGTTCGGCGACCGTCGTCAGGCTACCGACGCTGGCAACGATACTCGAGGAGTTGCCGCCGACCAGCGAGATCCACGTGCATATCGAGGGCCTGAGCTACATCGATCATGCCTGTATCGACCTGCTCACGAATTGGAATACGCAACACGATGCGGCCGGAGGCTCACTCACGATCGAATGGGATGCGTTGACCGCGAAGTATCGCTCGCGGGGCCGAAACGGCGGTGCGGCGACGCCACCCACGCCAGCCGGATAGCCATAGCCGGCACCGAAGAGGGCTCGCAAACGCGCTGCGAAATCGGCTATATGACGGTCCGGCGCAACAAACCGGACCCAATACCCAATGTCTCATTTCCCCGATCACCTCGCTGACCGTTTCCGCCGCTTCAAATTTCGCCACTTCGCCCCGAACCAGGATCAGTACGAAGAGCTGGCGACTTATGGCCAGGCCCCGGATACGATGATCATCTCGTGCTGCGACAGCCGCGTCGATCCGGAGACAATCTTCAATTCGATGCCGGGCGAACTGTTCGTGATGCGCAACGTCGCGAACCTCGTACCGCCGTATGAAACCGGGGGCCGCTATCACGGTGTCTCGACGGCGATCGAATTCGCGGTGATGAACCTCCGCGTCAAACATCTGATCGTCATGGGCCATTCGGGGTGCGGCGGCATCAAAGCAGCGCTCGACAAGAAGACCGCGATCGAGACGGAGGCGCACTTCATCTCGCGCTGGATGTCGATGCTGGACGACGCGCGCCTCACGGTGCTCGCCTCACATCAGATGAAAACCCACAGCGAGAAAGTATCCGCACTCGAGCGGGAAGGTATCAAGAGCTCGATCCGTAATCTGCGCACGTTCCCGTTCGTGAAGGACCTCGAGGACAAGGGCCGTCTCAGCTTGCACGGCGTGCATTTCGAGATCGCGACGGGTCAGCTGTCGGTGCTCAATCAGGTGACACGAGAATTCTACAATCTGTGACGACGCTGAGGCGCGCGGACGAGACTGGCATTTACCGTGCGGGTGCCTTAGCGGCCTTCGCGGCTTCGATGACGGGCAGAACTTTCTGCTCGAGGCTTGCCGGGGTCAAAGGCCCGACGTGCTTGTAGACGATCTCGCCGCGTCCATTGACGATGAATGTTTCGGGCATGCCGTAAACGCCCCAGTCGATCGCCAATCGGCCGCTCGCGTCCGCGCCTACGGCGGTGAACGGATTGCCGTAACGCCCGATGAACCTCCGCGCGTTGGCCGGATCGTCCTTGTAGTTGACGCCGTAGACACCGACGCCCGCGCGCTTGCTCAACTCGCCGAGCAGTGGATGCTCCTGCACGCAAGGGATGCACCACGACGCCCAGAAGTTCACGACTGAGACTTCGCCCCGCGCAAGATCAGCGGTCGAGAACCCGACGATCGGGCGGCTGCCGTCGAGCAGTCCGTCGACGGCTGGGAACGTGGCGGCCGGCGCCGGTTTCCCGATCATCGCTGACGGCAGCTTGGACGGGTCTCCCGATCGAAGCGCAACCGCGAACAAAGCCGCCAGAGCGCTGAAAATGATGAGCGGCATGGCCACGGCGCGGACGCGGCTTGGGCGCTCAGGCAGATCCCGTGGCGGTTCGGCGGGACGGTCAGCAGCTTTTTGCATGGACGGACGTCCTCTTCAAAGATGCGCTGCGCTTGATGGCTTCGGTGTCAGAGCGCGCGCGAGCGGCGCGTGATGCCGCGCGCTTCGAGATCAGCCAGCGCGCGTTGCTGGCGGCGACCGTCAGCGATGAGCCATCCGATGAGGCCGGCCAGGACGACCACCATGCCGGCGTAGGACGCGACGATGAACAGAGCGTGCGGGCCGAGATCCATCACCTACTCTCCCGCCTGGGCAGCTCGAGCGCGAATATCACCGCTGACGGATGGGTTGCCAGGCGGGCTATTAGACTGTGCCCGCTCGACCTCGGCCATGCGCAAAGCTTTGACGCGACGGCGCAGAATCTCATTGCGCATCGCCTTCATGTGCATCGCGAAGAAGAGCAGCGAAAATCCGAACGCCGATATGAGCAGCGGAACGCGAATGCTGGCGTGGACCGTCGTGGTCAATCCGGTGGATGGCTGATGCAGCGTGTTCCACCAATCGACGGAAAACTTGATGATCGGCAGCAGAATAACGCCGACCAGCGCCAGCACGGCCGTCAGCTTGGCGGCGAGCGCCTCATCCTCGATCGAGGAGCGCAGCGCCATCAGGCCGAGGTAGAGGAAGAACAGCAGCAGCACCGATGTCAGTCGCGCATCCCAGACCCAGTACGTGCCCCACATCGGCTTGCCCCAGAGCGAGCCGGTCAGCAGTGCGAGCAGCGTGAACGCGGCGCCGATGGGGGCTGCGGCCTTGGCCGACACGTCGGCCAGCGGATGGCGGAACACCAGCAGCCCGAAGCTCGATATCGCGATCAGCGCATAGGCCATCATCCCGAGCCAAGCCGATGGAACGTGGATATACATGATCTTGACCGTCTGCCCTTGCTGATAGTCGGGCGGGGCGACGAAGAAAACCAGATACATCGCGTAGGCGATGATGCCGGCGCTCGCGACGGTGATCCACGGCAGAAGCCGGCCCGACAGGTCCATGAACCGGGTCGGGTTGGCAAGTTTCTGGGTAATCGACTGGCTGGTCTGCATGGTTGGCATTTAAGCCCTGAATTCGAGCGGCGCAACACAAGGCGGCGAAACGGTTACTGGATCTGGAACTTGACCGCAGCCGCCGCCGCGATCGGCCCCAACACCGCCGAACCCAGAGACAACGCTACCAGGATGGCGAAAGAAGGCCAGAAGCTATCGGACGCCAGGGACGCGGCGTTGACGGTCGAAATGCCGAAGATCAGCGTCGGAATGTAGAGCGGCAGGACCAGGAGCGCCAGCAGCAAGCCGCCTCGCCGCGCCTTCAACGTCAGCGCCGCGCCGATGCTTCCGAGAAAGCTGATCGCCGGGGTTCCAGCCAGCATGGTCGCGACCAGCACGGGCGCGCTCGCGAGGTCCAGATTGAGCAGGATGCCGAGCATCGGGGCCATCAGCGCCAGCGGGATCCCGGTTGAAATCCAATGCGCGAGGCTTTTGGCGGCCGCCACCATCTCCATCGGCAGCTCACCCATCGCCATGACCTCGAGGGCGCCATCCTCGTAGTCAGCCTCGAATATCCGCGGCAGCGACAAGAGCGCCGCAAGAAGCAGTGCGATCCACAGCACGCCCGACGCGATCCGCGACAAGAGATTGAGATCGGGACCCAGACCGAGCGGCATGAGCGCCACGACGATAAGGAAAAATCCGAGCGCGGTCCCGAGCGCGCCACCCTCGCGTACTGCGAGGACGAGATCCCGGCGGACCAGCGCCACAAACGTCGCGAATGCACCCCTCATGCGACCGCCCGGTGCGGAGAAAGCTGCAATTCGTCGGTTCGCGACAACCCGAGCGCGAGATGCGTCGCGGCGATGACGATGCCGTTGCTCTCCGTGTGACGGTCGACGGCCGCGGCAAGAAGCTCGGTCGAGCGCGCATCGAGGGAAACGGTCGGTTCGTCGAGCAACCATACCGGCCGGCGGGCAACGAGCAATCGCGCTAGACCAAGCCGCCGTTTCTGGCCCGCCGATAGATAGCCGGCGGGAATGTCCCGCAGCACGTCGAGTTCGAATCCCGCGAGGGCGTCCGAGACCCGATCCTGCAGCGCCACCGCCGTCGCGTCGCGCAGATACAGCGCCCAGAACGCGAGATTTTCCTCGACGGTCAAACTCGATTTCATGCCGTTCAGATGGCCGATGTAGTGGGATTGCTCGGCCAGCGTGAGGTCAGGCTCACCGCCATCGAGCCGGATCGTGCCCGAGGCCGGGGTCAGGAAGCCGGCGATGGCGCGGATGAGTGTCGTCTTGCCGACGCCGTTCGGCCCGGTCAGCGCGAGCGCGCGCCCCGCCTGCACGGCAAACGACAAGCCATCGACGATCGTGCGGCTGCCGCGGACCAGAACCAGGCTTTCGGCTGCAAGTTTCACATCGGACTCGGAGGTGGGGGAGGACTCGGAGGCGGGGGATCTGCGACGATGGAGGTGGGCGTGGGACGCTCATAAATGGCGCGTTCGGACTAGTCTCGCCACGACCAGCCCGCCTGACCGTGAAGACTGACCGTGACGTGTGGCGGTGGCCGCGACGATCGGGTGCGGCATCGATGCCGGGCCACACCGGAAGTCGATGTGGCCCTCTGCCGCGACGGCCTATATAACGGGCAGGTTCCAGATGAGGCTAGCGCAAAAAGGGGAGCTTGGCCGCAGGCCCGCCGCAAGGCGCCGCATGGCCCCGTTCCAGACCTCCGCCGGCGCTCCGGCGGCGCGGCGATTTCAACCGCTACGGAGGACTTCTCGTGAGCGCCACCACCCCCCTCTCCTTGGACAGCTTCAAGTGCCGCCGCACGCTCGACGTCGATGGCAAGTCGTACGTTTACTATTCGATCCCCGAAGCCGAGAAGAACGGCCTGAAGGGCGCGTCCAAGCTGCCGTTCTCGATGAAGGTCCTGCTGGAGAACCTGCTTCGCCACGAAGATGGGCGCACGGTCACGCGAAACGACATTCTGGCGCTGGCCGCCTGGACTGAGGATCGCGGCAAGGCCGGCAAGGAAATCGGATTCAGGCCCGCCCGCGTGCTGATGCAGGATTTCACGGGCGTGCCCGCGGTCGTCGATCTGGCCGCCATGCGCGACGGCATGACCGCCCTCGGCGGCGACCCCAAGAAGATCAATCCATTGGTGCCCGTCGACCTCGTGATCGACCATTCCGTCATCGTCGACGCGTTCGGGACACCGACGTCGCTCGCCCAGAACGTGGCGCTCGAGTATGAGCGCAACGGCGAGCGCTACAACTTCCTGAAATGGGGACAGGGCGCGTTCCAGAACTTCCGCGTCGTACCTCCGGGCACGGGCATCTGCCATCAGGTCAACCTCGAGTACCTGGCGCAGACCGTGTGGACCAACACGATGGCCGACGGCACCACGGTCGCCTATCCCGACACGCTTGTCGGCACCGACAGCCACACGACGATGGTCAATGGGCTTGCCGTGCTCGGCTGGGGTGTCGGCGGCATCGAAGCCGAAGCCGCGATGCTCGGCCAGCCGCAGTCGATGCTGATCCCCGAGGTGATCGGGTTCCAACTGACGGGCCGGCTGAAGGAGGGAGTCACCGCGACCGACCTCGTGCTCACCGTGACGCAGATGCTGCGCAAGAAGGGCGTGGTCAACAAGTTCGTCGAGTTCTACGGTCCTGGCCTCGACGCGATGACACTCGCCGACCGCGCGACGATCGCCAACATGGCGCCGGAGTACGGTGCGACGTGCGGCTTCTTCCCGGTCGATGGCGAGACCATCAACTATCTCACGATGTCCGGCCGTGACGCCCATCGCATCGCGCTGGTCACCGCCTATTGCAAGGCACAGTCGCTCTGGCGGGAGGCGGGCTCAGCCGACCCCGTGTTCACCGACACGTTGTCGCTCGATCTCGCGTCGGTGGTGCCGTCGATGGCCGGACCAAAGCGCCCGGAAGGCCGCATCGCGCTCGAGGATATCAAGGCCGGTTTTGCGCTCGCCCTCGAAGGCGAATACAAGAAGCCGGGCGAGCTCTCGAAACGCGTGCCGGTCGAGGGGCAGGATTTCGACCTCGGCCACGGAGACGTCGCGATCGCGGCGATCACGAGCTGCACCAACACGTCCAACCCGAGTGTACTGATCGCAGCCGGCCTCGTCGCTCGCAACGCATTGGCCAGGGGCCTCAAGGCCAAGCCGTGGGTCAAGACTTCGCTGGCGCCGGGATCGCAGGTCGTCGCCGCATACCTCGAGAAGTCGGGTCTGCAGAAATCACTCGACGCCGTCGGGTTCAACCTCGTCGGTTTCGGCTGCACGACGTGCATCGGTAACTCCGGTCCACTACGCGCGCCGATCTCAAAAGCGATCAACGACAACGGTCTCGTCGCGGCGGCCGTCTTGTCGGGCAACCGCAATTTCGAAGGCCGTGTCAGCCCTGACGTGCAAGCCAACTATCTCGCCTCGCCGCCACTGGTGGTCGCTTATGCGCTTGCGGGCACCGTGCAGAAGGATCTGACGACGGAACCGATCGGCACGGGCAGCGACGGCAAGCCAGTGTTCCTCAAGGACATCTGGCCGACCTCGGCGGAGGTGCAGAAGTTCGTGATGGAGAACGTCACGCGCGCAATGTTCGAGAGCAAGTATGCCGACGTGTTCAAAGGTGACGAGAACTGGCAAAAGGTGGCAGCCCCGAAAAGCCTCACCTACACCTGGGATGGCGACAGCACGTACGTGCAGAACCCCCCCTATTTCTCCGGCATCGTGATGAAGCCGAAGCCGGTCACGGATATCGTTGGTGCGCGCATCCTCGGTCTGTTCGGCGACAAGATCACGACCGACCACATTTCGCCGGCCGGCTCGATCAAGAAGGACAGCCCAGCAGGGCAATACCTCCTCGACAATGGCGTCACGCCTGCCGACTTCAATCAGTACGGCACGCGCCGCGGCAATCACGAAGTCATGATGCGCGGCACGTTCGCCAACATCCGCATCAAGAACTTCGCGACGAAGGACGCGGCCGGCAATGTCAAAGAAGGCGGTTTCGCCGTGCATCAACCGTCCGGCGAACAGACATCAATCTACGATGCGGCCATGCGCTACGCCGCGGAAGGCGTACCGCTCGTCGTCTTTGCAGGGATCGAATACGGCAATGGCTCGTCTCGCGATTGGGCGGCGAAGGGCACCAACCTGCTGGGCGTCAAAGCGGTGATCGCGCAGTCGTTCGAGCGCATCCATCGCTCGAACCTGGTCGGCATGGGCATCGTGCCATTTACCTTACTCGAAGGCACGTCCTGGCAATCGCTCGGCCTCAACGGTGATGAGATCGTTTCGATCCGTGGTTTGACGGATGTAGCCCCGCGCAAGATGATGACCGCCGAAATCACGTCGCCGGACGGGACCAAGCGAGAAGTCCCGATCCTCTGCCGGATCGATACACTCGACGAGATCGAGTATTATCGAAACGGCGGCATTCTCCAGTACGTGCTGCGCAATCTCGCGGCATGACGCGTCGGTCGACAACCCGGCGGCGCACTCGACACCGCCGCCGGGCATACTTACCACGCACGACTCACCCATTCGTGAGTGGGATTCGCAACCTCGTTCTGGAATAGTTCGCTTCGGGCCCCGCGTTGCGGCGCGCGAACACCGATTGGATCAGATGCTCAAGCGGCTCCTGGCGCTCACAATCACACTCTTCGGCACCGCATTGATGGGTGATCGGGCGCCTGGGCAGGACCTGTCGGTGACGCCGGTCACGCCAGACGAGATCTCACGGCCGCTCAAGGGCGTGATAGAACTCTACACGTCGCAAGGCTGCTCGGCTTGCCCGCCCGCAGATGCCCTGCTGAAGCACTATGCAGACATGCCGGATACGGTGGCGCTCTCGTTTCCGGTCGATTATTGGGACTACCTCGGCTGGAAAGATACGCTCGCGACACCGCGCAACTCCGAGCGCCAACGCGCTTACGCCAAGGCGCGCGCCGACGGCGCAGTCTATACCCCGCAAGTCGTCATCAACGGTGTTGCGCACGTCAATGGCGCAAGCCCCAAGGAGATCGACTCGGCGCTGGAGGCAGGCTGGCCAAAACTCGTTGCCAACCAAATTCCGGTTCGCTTCTGGAACCAGGGCAGCACGATCGTGATCCAGACTGGCGGCGGCAGAAAATCGTCGCCGCACACCGAAGCGACGGTGTGGCTCGCGATCATCAAGAAATCGGCCGAGGTGATGATTCCTCGCGGCGAGAACGCGGGAAAGACGATCACCTATACGAACGTCGTGAAGGAACTGGCACCAGTCGGCATGTGGTCGGGCAAGCCTATGCAGATCAGGCTGTCGCGCAACGCGATCATCCGCCCCGAATCGGAGGCGTGCGCGATCCTCGTTCAGGCCGGCGACGGCGGTCCGATCATCGGCGCGGCGTGGATGGGCTTCTGAGGCAAACCCTCGGATTTGGCGGCTGGCTCACCGGGCGCTCGACTGGCTTTCGGGATGCAAAGTGAATTGCAGCAACAGCGTCCGCTGCAGGAAGCCATTGAAATTGTCGTCGGACATCAGCGTCAGAATGGCTTCGCCGCGCACTCCATCATGGACTGCAATGGCTTCCATGTTGTCGATCTCCTGGGTCATGTCGGCTTCGAGCAACACGTCCCCCGTCAGCACGGCGCCGGGAGCGAGTTCAACCGCAGGGATCAACCTCAATCGCATCCGAACACCTTCGAACCAACGGAACCGGCGTTCGAGGACGACGAGAGAACCGTCAGCAAGGCTCGTGGCTCCCGTGATCGAGAAGCCGCCGATATCCGAAATCTGAAACCGCTGCGGTTTGCCGCGCAACCAGATCCAGCCGGTGTGCCTGCCGGACTTGTCCAGCAGATGTTCGGCGATGGCGACCACTGAACCCTTGAGTGGGCCGCCGCGGAGGACCGTCAACGCCTCGAGACCGTCGCCGCGCTTCTTCCGCTGCATCTCGGGCGGCATCTCGAGATAGCCTTTCGGCGCAGACACGCCACGCTCGCCGATGTCAAAACGTCCGATGCGCTGGTTCTGCTCGAATGAAATGAGGAGCGAGCCGCGCGACGTTGTTCCGTCGACGAGCGCGATGGCTTCCGCATCGCGGTCACGGTCTCGCTTAAGCGTCTTGGCACCGAGCGCCTGGATTGGTCCTTGTCGGGCCATGGCGACGCCCGTGGGCCTTGCGCCGTCATACATGATCTCGCCGGTCAACCATGTCCCGGCATCGGAGACGGCGACAAAGCCGCGACCATTGGCATCGACGGCAACCCCGGACCAGCCGCCGAAATTCTCCGACGGCGACGTGAGCACCAATCCGCCGCGCCACTCGAGCCGGCCGAACCTTGTCTTGTAAGGCAGCAGCTTTTCGAACCCGGCGAGCGGCGTCGCCTTGACGTCGATCGGCTCGATCTCGGCGTCGGCGGTATCTGGCTTGAATTGCGCCTGCAGCGGGGGCGGCGTGACGAGCAGGACCGCGATGACGAGAGCCGCTGCCAGACAAATCGAGCTGAGGACACGCTGTATTCGCCGCCCGTCCATCAGTTTGCCCTGCCGTGGCGTCCCACGCCCCGACCATGCCTGCGTCCGTGGCCGCGCGGCGCTTGCTTGGCTTCTTTCTCCTCGAAAAGCTCAACCAGCTTATCGGTCATCGCGCCGGCGAGTTCCGTCGGGTCGGATATGGTCAAGGCACGACGATAATAACGCGTGACGTCGTGTCCGATGCCGATCGCAATCAGCTCGACCGGCGAGCGCGTCTCGATCTCCTCGATAACCTGCCGCAAATGCGTCTCCAGATAGCTCCCGGAATTGACCGACAAGGTCGAATCATCGACCGGCGCACCGTCTGAAATCATCATCAGAATGCGGCGTTGCTCGGGCCGTGCAAGCAGCCGGGCATGGGCCCAGGCCAGCGCCTCGCCGTCGATATTCTCCTTGAGCAGGCCCTCGCGCATCATCAGCGCGAGCGAACGCTTGGCGCGGCGCCAGGGTGCGTCGGCCTTTTTGTAGATGATGTGCCGAAGGTCGTTGAGGCGGCCGGGCGTCGGCGGCTTTCCGGCGGCAAGCCACTGTTCGCGCGCCTGCCCACCCTTCCACGCCCGCGTGGTGAAGCCGAGAATCTCGACCTTGACGCCGCAGCGCTCCAGCGTCCGCGCAAGGATGTCGGCACAGCAGGCCGCCACCATGATCGGCCGGCCGCGCATGGAGCCGGAGTTATCAAGCAGCAGCGTGACGACCGTATCGCGGAAATCGGTGTCGCGCTCGCGCTTGAACGACAGTGCGTGCATCGGGTCGATGATGACGCGCGGCAACCGCGCCGCATCCAGCGCGCCTTCTTCGAGATCGAAATCCCAGCCACGGTTCTGCTGCGCGAGAAGCCGGCGCTGCAGCCGGTTCGCAAGCCGCGCGACGACGCTCGACAGCGCGCGCAACTCCTTGTCGAGGAATGCGCGGAGCCGTTCGAGTTCGTCGGGCGTCGAGAGCTGCTCGGCCTCGACTTCCTCGTCGAAAGCGCGCGTGTAGACCTTGTAGCCGAAGCGCTCGGGGTCATCGAGGACGGACGGATTGGGCCGCCACGGCTGGGGCGTCGACGACTCGTCGTCGCCATCCATCTCGGCTTCCTGGTCGTCGGGCGAGGCCTGTTCGGACATGTCCGACGCCTCGCCCGAATCGCCATCTTCGGCCTGCTGATCCTGTTGGCGATCTTCGCCCTCGCTGCCTTCTTCCGCGTCCTCGGTCTCTTCTTCTCCGCCCGACGCCTCCTCCTCGGCTTGTTCTTCGGATTGGTCGGGTTCGGTGTCCTCGAGCTCCTCAGCTAGCTCGAGCTTTTTCAAGAGGTCGCGCAGGACACGACCAAACGCTTCCTGGTCGTCGGCCAGCGTTTCCATGCGATCGAGCACGCCGGAGGCCTGCTTTTCGATCCATGGCCGCCAGGCATTGACGAGGCCGATCGCGGTGGCCGGTGGAGCGCGGCCGGTCAACCGCTCGCGCACGATCAAGCCCAATGCGTCATCGAGCGGCGCTTCCTCGCGCGTCAGCACACCGGAAAAGCGGCCGTGCGCATAAAGGTGTTCGGTCTTGGCTGCGAGATTGTCGGCCATGCCGGACATGCGGTTGGCGCCGATGGCCTCGACGCGCGCACGCTCTACCGATTCGAAGACGGTGCGAGCCGGTCCTGCAGGCGGCGCAAGCTTGCGGTGGACGCGCTGATCGTGGCACGCGATTGAGAGCGCGAGGCTGTCGGCCCATCCACGCTCGATCGCAATTTCGCGCGCGCTCGGGACGCGTGATGGCTCAGGTAGCATCACGGTCTTGCCATCGATTTCGGGGCGGCCGGGGCCGAACGAGACCTGGACCTCGCCGTCGCCCGCAATCGCGCGAACACAGGTTCCGAGAGCACGCTTCAGGTGCTCGGCTGGGGCTTCACGGCGCTTTCCGGAACCGGATGACATGTCAGTTCTTGTCGACCTATGTGATCACCGTGCGCGTTCGGTCGCCGGGAGCGTGACGTTGAGGTTGAACCAGAGCTTACGTGTCTGGTGCAAGACGCGATTGTAGAACACCGCTTCGAATCTGCCAAAGGGCCATGCGTCGCCGCGCCAATGGTAGATGTCTTGGCGGATTTCGCCCCAATCTTGGCCCGAAACTCGCACGCCTTCACAGCCTAATATGTCGCGGACCCGGTCGTAGGCCAGCTCCAGCTTGACGGAATCCGCGACAGACTGTGTGACCGTGCACGTAGAGTCTGGAAGCAGCAATGCGCGGGTGGCCACAACGGTCGCCAGAGCAACAGCCACGCTCACGAGGACAGTCTTCGCCAACCGCGTCAGTGCCGACATGTCGTTCTCCCTGCCCGAGCCAGAATGCTCGCAGCAGGCAGGTTACGAGGGCCGCGATTGAACCGCTGTCTCCGCCGACACAGAACTTACCCGCATCTAATTTTAGGCCAGCGCCACGTTGGCGACGCTTTCGGGAAGCTCCTGGCCGAACGAGCGCTGGTAGAACTCCGCCACGAGCGGACGCTCGAGTTCGTCGCACTTGTTGAGGAACGTCAGCCGAAACGCGAGGCCGATGTCGCCGAAGATCTCGGCATTCTCGGCCCAGGTCATCACGGTGCGCGGGCTCATCACGGTCGACAAGTCACCGTTGATGAAGGCCGAGCGGGTGAGGTCGGCGACGCGCACCATGGCCGAAACCTGCTTCTTCTTGGCATCGGTCTTGGCGAACGATTTGACCTTCGACAGGACGATCTTGGCCTCGTCGTCGTGCGGCAGGTAATTGAGCGTCGCGACGATCGACCAGCGGTCCATCTGACCCTGGTTGATCTGCTGCGTGCCGTGATAGAGCCCCGACGTATCGCCGAGGCCGATGGTGTTCGTGGTCGCAAAGAGCCGGAACGCCGGGTGCGGCCGGATGACCTTTGACTGGTCGAGCAGCGTCAGCTTGCCCGAGACCTCGAGCACGCGCTGGATGACGAACATCACGTCGGGCCGGCCGGCGTCGTACTCGTCGAACACGAGCGCGGTGTTGGACTGCAATGCAAACGGCAGAATGCCCTCGCGGAATTCGGTGACCTGCTTGCCGTCCTTCAGCACGATCGCGTCCTTGCCGACGAGATCGATGCGGCTGACGTGACTATCGAGGTTGACGCGGATGCACGGCCAGTTGAGCCGCGCCGCAACCTGCTCGATGTGCGTCGACTTGCCGGTGCCGTGGTAGCCCTGGATCATGACGCGGCGGTTGTGCTTGAAGCCGGCCAGGATCGCGAGCGTGACCTCCTTGTTGAAGAGGTAATCGGGATCGAGGTCGGGGACATGTTCGTCGGCTTTCGAATAGCCGGGAACCTCGAGGTCGCTGTCGATACCGAAAGTCTGCCGGACCGAAAGCTTGAGGTCGGGAAGCGCCGCCGTCACGGCCGGGGATCCCGCAGAAGATTGCGCGCGCATGATCGTCGTGTCCGAAGTCTATTGTGTCCGGGATTGTTCTGGTTCGTCGAACGGCGTCGTCAGAAGGTCGTGAGCTTCGCAGGTTTAGGCGCGATCGCCGCCCCTCAAACACATACGGCCGAGCGCACTGGCTCAGACCAGCCCCGCCTGCTTCAAATAGTTATAGGCTTGGATGATCTCGCGCAACGTGTCCTCGGAACGCGTGTCGCCGCCATTGGCGTCGGGATGGTGCCGCTTCACCAACTCTTTGAAGCGCGACTTGATCTCTTCCTTCGTCGCTCCTTCGGTCAGATGGAGGGCATCGAGAGACTTCTTCTCCAAGGGCTTCAATTTGCGGCGGCGCTCGGGCGGCTCCTCGCGCACCTTTTTCGCGCGCCAAGCCGCAAAACCCTGCGGTCCCAATCCCTTGGGCTCACCGTCGGGACCGAGTTCCGGATTGGATCCACCTTCGCGCGTGCCATGCGCCCAGGCATTGGCGCCAACCTTCCAGGTCGGGCGATGGCCGGTCAGGGCATCCTTTCGAAAGTCCTCGACCTGGGTGTCACTCATGCCGTCGAAATAGTTGTAGGTGGCGTTGTATTGCCGCACATGGTCGACGCAGAAGTGGAAGTACTCGCCGTCACGGCCGCGGCCCTTTGGAGCGCGGTGCGGCGCGGGCTTGCCGCAGCCCTTCCACTCGCAACTCGGTTGACGGCCGGACGTGTCCCCGGCCTCACGCTTGGAGGACCCGACGCGGATCGAATCGAAATATTTCGAGTTGAGCTTCATAGCGAGCGAGTATGATCCCTGGCGGTTGACGGAACAAGCGAGACGCAGAGATCGTTGCGGCGCCGCCATAGAGCAAGCCACAACTCACAGCGGCGCGAAGTTCCTATCGACACTAGCGGCGACGGCGATGCGCCAGCGCGGCGGCGTCGAACGAGCCCGACACTCTAACGCATAAACCTTCGGAGAGGTGTTCAAATGTCCGCAGAACGACGGATGCGCGAAAAACTGATGATCGCACTCAACCCGACCCGCCTCGATGTGATCAACGAATCCCACCTGCACGCCGGTCATGCTGGGTCGCCAGGGACAGGCGAGAGCCACTTCAAGGTTTTGATCGTGTCACAGGCTTTCGCCTCGAAGTCGCGTGTCGAACGGCACCGCATGGTCAATACCGCGTTGGCTGACGAGCTTGCGGGCGCGGTCCATGCTTTGGCAATTTCGACGTTTGCGCCAGGCGAACCCCTGAATTGAAGACGATTGGCGAACCGCTGCGGCGGCCTCCTGCAACCGCCATAGATCCGCACCACGCAAAACGCGCGGCCCGTCAGGACCGCGCGTTTACATTTCAGGTTGGAATTACCAGCAGCGGCGCGTCACCGTGCAACGACGGACGCCCCACTTGCCACGCCAGCAGCGCTTGACAAGTCGGCAATGCGGACGATGCCAGCGACGATGCCGAATCTCAGAGACATCGCCCTTGAATTCGAGCGACAACGTCTTCATCGGCGCGAAGCTCTGGGCCGGCGCGGCCGATGCAGGTCCGGCGGCAAACAGCATCATCGCACCCGCGGCAGCAACCATCGCGGCAGTCAGCTTGGTCTTTGCGATCGTCATGTTTTTGGAACTCCTGTTTGTGGTCCAGGTCGACAGCTTAAGCTATCGGAACACCTCGAAACCGAGATCGTTCCACCTGCTCAAGCTTGCGACTATTTGTGGCGCATTCCCGGCAATGGCCAAGAAGACTTTCATAGGTCGGCGATGAATATCGCCTGAACGAACCGGCGGTGCGAACGTTCGTTACGACGCCGTACTCTTCACATCGGTGCGACGTTCGAGGTTCGCGGCGGTCGTCACGTCGGCGATCGGCTGCACGCGCAATGCCGTGATCTTGTTGCGTGCCTTGCGCAGGATTTCGAACCGGTATCCATGGAACGTGAAAGTCTGACCGGGTTCAGGAATGGTTTGCGCCTCATGGATGACGAGGCCGGCAACCGTGGTCGCCTCCTCGTCGGGCAGCGACCAATCCAGATGACGGTTGAGATCACGGATCGGGACGGTGCCGTCGACGTTGACCGTTCCGTCGGCTTGCAGGCGGATCGCCGATTCGTGCGTGTCATGCTCATCGGCGATCTGCCCGACGATCTCCTCGAGAATATCCTCGAGCGTGATCAGTCCCTGAACCTCTCCGTATTCGTCGACCACGAGTGCAAGCTGCTGCTTCTGCTTCAAGAACTGATTGAGCTGCGTCTTGAGGCTCGTCGTATCGGGAACGAACCACGGCTCGCCCGCGAAGCTCATGATGTCGAGCTTGGAGACGTCCCAGCCGGCGCGGCCGAGTGCAGACAGGAGGTCCTTCGTGTGCAGGATGCCGACGATATTCTCAGGCTCGTCGCGCCAGATCGGCATACGAGTGTACTGCGTCTTCAACAGCTCTTCGACAATCGTGCCGGGCGGGTCGTCGGCGTTGACCGTTTCCATCTTGGTCCGGTGCACCATGATGTCGGCGACCTGCAGATCACGCAGGTCGAGAACGCCGCCGAGCATCGCGGCATCGCCGCGAGCCACCGCACCCTCCTTCGTCTGCAGTTCGATCGTGCCGCGGATCTCCTCGTGCGCGGCAAGAATATTGGCGGCATCATCGTCGCCGGATGGCGTGAACTTGAGGATCATGCGGACGATGAACTCGACCGCCATCGTGGCCGGCCGGAATGCGACGATGAGAACATGCATGATCGGCGCGACGATCAGTGCGACGCGATCCGGATAGGCGATGGCATAAGTCTTCGGCAGCACCTCGGAGAAGATGACCACGAGCACGGTCATGCCGATGGTGGCGTAGGCGACGCCGACCTCTCCGAACAGGCCGATGAGAAGACTGGTCGTCAAAGCCGAGGCGAGAATGTTGACCAGGTTGTTGCCGAGCAGCACGGTTCCGATGAAGCGGTGAGAGTTGGTCAGCAGCTCGTTGACCTGTGCGGCTCGCGCGTCACCTTCCTGTTCGAGTGAATGCATGCGTGCCTTGGACGCCGCGGTCAGCGCCGTTTCGGAGCCGGAGAAAAAGGCCGAAAGCGCGAGCAGAATGACCACGGCAGCGATCGTCAACCCGACTTCAAAAGACATGGCAGCAGGACTTCCTGAATGACGTTGAACGGTGGAGACGCGACGTTAGCGTGTCTCAACCGGCGGCGATTTCGCGCGCGAGGAAGGCTTTGACCTTCTGATCGTCGACGTCGCGCATGACGAACGCATCGCCGACCGCGCGCGCGAGAATGAACGTCAACCGGCCGTCACGCACTTTCTTGTCTTGCCCCATCAGCCGCACAAGATGTCCGGCGTCGGCCTTGCCGGTTGCATTCTGTCCGGGGATCTGGGCGATGCGGGTCGGCAGGCCAACGGCGGCCACGTGGCGCGACACACGCTCGGCGGTGCCCTTCGGGGCCAGTCCCAGATCCTCGGAAAAGCGAAATGCGAGACACATGCCGATCGCGACGCCCTCGCCGTGGAGAAGGCGATCAGAATAGCCGGTCCACGATTCGAGGGCGTGACCGAACGTGTGGCCGAGGTTAAGCAGCGCACGGTCGCCGTTCTCGTGCTCATCGCGGATGACGATTGCCGCTTTGGCTTTTACGCTGGTCTCGATCGCGTCGGTCAGCGGCTTGCGATCACCCGAAAAAATGGCCGAACTGTTGGCTTCGAGCCAGCCGAAGAACGACGCATCGCCGAGCAGTCCGTACTTCGCAACCTCGGCATATCCCGCGCGCATCTCCCGTGGCGGCAAGGTGGCCAACACATCCGTATCCGCCAGCACCAGGCTGGGTTGATGGAATGTGCCGATCAAGTTCTTGCCCTGCGGCGTGTTGATGCCTGTCTTGCCACCGACCGAACTATCGACCTGGGCGAGCAATGAAGTCGGGATCTGAACGAAGCGAACGCCGCGGCGGAGGATGGAGGCGGCAAATCCCGCGAGATCACCGATTACGCCGCCACCGAATGCGATCACGAGGTCGCCGCGCTCGATGCCGGTCTCAAGCAGCCTTTCGCACAGCGGCCCGAGTTCCCGGAAACTCTTCGTGGCTTCTCCTGGTGGCAGAACGATCGCTTGTCCGCGCAATCGGCCGTCGGCTCGCAAGCCTGCCTCCAGCGTCGCGAGATGAAACCGGGCGACGTTGGCGTCAGTGACGATGGCGCACTTGGCCTTGCCGAAACGAGCGGCGATGTGACGATGCGCCTCCCCGAGAAGCCCCGGCCCGATCAATACGTCGTACGCTCTGCCCGGAAGCGCGACATCCACCGTGCGGGTTGAATCCAAGGCGCGCGTGGCTTCTGTAACGTTGGACATCGTCGAGCTCGAAACTGAAAGGTTGGGATTGGCCGGGACGAGATGCGCCGGCGCGCGAAACAGCCGCGGCCGCAAGATGTCGAGGATCTCGTTGACGATCACATCGTGTGGCACGTCTCGGCTGTCGACCACGAGATCGGCCTCGGCGTAGACCGGGTATCGCGTATCCATCAGATTGCGCATGACGGTTTCGGGATCGCCCGTCTTCAATAGTGGCCGGTTGTCGCGCTTCATCACGCGCTTCATCAGAACAGGAAGTTCGGCGCGCAACCAGATGGAGATGCCCTTCTCGCGGATGGCTTCACGCGTTTCCGGAGTCATGAAGGCGCCGCCTCCGGTCGCCAGGACCTGGGGGCCGCTCGCTAGAATGCGCGAAATGACCTTCCGCTCACCGTCGCGGAAATAGGCTTCGCCGTGCGCCGCAAAGATCTCGTTGATCGATTGGCCGGCCGCGCGCACGATTTCGTCGTCGGCATCGACGAACGGCAAACCGAGCCGGCTGGCCAGCCGCTTGCCGACCGACGACTTGCCACAGCCCATCAATCCGACCATGACCAGCGATCGGCGGCCAAGGGAAGCCTTCAGCCTATCCAGACCATGCCCGTCGCCGTTGGCCGACACCTTCGAGACCTCTCCGAATCACCTATGGTCATGTCACGCGCCGGCATAGAAGTTGTCCAGCGGGGCACGATTTCAACGTCTGGGCGGCGCCATCTACGGCACGGTATGTCATTGCGAATGGGCCGGTTCAATCGCGGTATGCGGAACTGGCCATAATGGTGTCAACTTGCACTCCGACATAGCACTAAGAAGCAGGTGAATTTCGATGCCGAGCCTCTTCAGGTTTCTGATCGTGGTCGCCACCTTCGGCGGGTTGGTGCTCGGGGGGCTCTACGTGCTGGCGACCAAATTCGAGCCGGAGCAGCAGGATGTGTCGAAACCTCTGCCGGGCGTCAAGATCCGCAAACAATGACCGCTGATCCCACACGCTTCCTCAGAATCCCTTCATCCGCCGCCGCGGCCGCCCTCGGCTTCTGTGTCCTATCCAGCGGATTTGCGATATCAGACGCATCCGCCCAAGTCGGCTGGGAGCCGTTTCCCGACACCGAGACCCGCCGTCCGCCGCGCAGTCGAAGCACGACGCCACCGCCGGCCGCCGAAGATCGTCCGATGCTGCCGCCGATGAACGGCCAATGGACGGATCCTGGACGTAGCCCCGCAATGGCGCGGCCCGATACGGGCTCGAACGGCAACCGCCGCGACGACGTCGTGCGCGAGACGCTGCCGGCACTCGACGAAAAAAGCCGGGCTGTCGATCGGGGCGAACTGCAACCGGTGATGGCGAATGACGGCACGGGCCTGCCCTTGGAGCTTTGGCGCGGGCTAGATGTGCAGCAAGTCGAAGCGCTGTTCTCGGCACTCGAAATCCCGCCGCGCTCCCCGGCCTTGGCCGCGCTTTGGCGACGTCTGATTACATCGGATGCCAACCCGCCCGCTGGCCAAGCTGGCGACAATCAGTTCGCCGCGCTCCGCGTCGAAGCACTGACGCGGTCGGGTTTGCTCAAGGAGGCGGGTGAAGCTGTCGCCCGTTTGCCCGGCGGTCCGAACGACGCCCTGGCCGCCATCCTCACGGCGCGCAACGAAATCGCAATTGGGCGCCGAGACGTCGCATGCGAAGCCATCCGAGCCGCGCCGCCAACCGCCAGCGTCCCAAAGACCCTGAAATCCGAAGCGATCCTGATTAGCGGATATTGCGCGGTGTCGGGCGGCAATACGGCTGCGGCAGGTCTGACGGCAGACCTTGCCCGCGAACACGGTGCGGACATGAGCGCGGGGCTTGGGGCACTTGATGCACTTGTCTTGGGCGCCAAGCCGGATCTCCGCACGGTGAAATCGATTTCACCGATCGAATACAGCTTGATCGCGTTGACCGCGCAGGCAGATATCGGACCGGTGATTGCCAAAGGGACGCCGGCGACTGTCGCGGCAGTCACACTCGATACTCAGACTTCGCCACTTCTGCGCATCGAGGCTGCCGAGGCCGCGATCCGCCTCAATGCCATCGGCACGGCCGAACTCGCCGCTGTTTATCGCGGACTTGGCGGCAACTTGGGCGACAATGCGAGCGGCTCGGCGCAGCAGACGGAACTCAGCGCAAAAGTCGGCAATGCCGAACAGCGCGCCCATCTCTTTGTCGCGGCTGAAGCGGAGCGGACACCACTCAAGAAGGTGCGGCTGATTCGGTCGTTCCTCGACGATGCCCGGCGCGCCGGGCTTTATTTGCCGGCCCTCGAAATGATGGCGCCAGCCGCCGACGCCGTGACGCCGGCGGCCGAAATCGGCTGGTTCGCAGAGACCGCGATCGAGGTGGCGCTGGCGGCGGGGAACTACGAGCGGGCTCGGGACTGGGTGAGATTTTCCGCAGGCATAGACCGTGGCCAGTTCACCGGTGAGCAAGGCCCCCTCGGCCATTGGCTCGCGCTCTCCGATATCGCCGACACCAAGCTCCCCGGCTCACGCGGTCAGAGCCTCGCATCCGTCGAGGCGCTGGCATTGCGCGGGCGGTTCAGCGCCGACCTTCTGCACCGGTTGACGACTGTGCTCGACGCGCTCGACACGCACGTTCCCATTCCGCTGTGGGAGGCCGCCAGCAAAACGCCGCAACCGTCGGCGGGGCATCTGCCGGAGACAGGGATACTGAGCACGTTGCTCGAGGCTTCGAAGAAGAAAGAGTTCGGGCGTACGGTACTGCTCGCCATGCAGGCGCTCGGACCGAACGGAGCCGAAGGCGCGCACATGATCGCACTCGGCGACTCGATCCGCGCCCTGAAGCGGGCAGGTCTCGAATCGGACGCGCGGCGGCTTGGTTTCGAGGCGCTATTCGCGTCTTGGCCGCGCACCGCCAGCAACTGACGCGGGGGCGGACCTAGCCCATGACGGCCACCTGCATGCACCACATCGGTCAATTCCTCGAAATGCTCGTGGCCGAGCGCGGTGCGTCGAAGAACACGCTCGACGCCTATCGCCGCGACCTCGAGGACTTCGCCAGCCACATCGGCCGCGACGGGCTCGATCTCGCAGCCGTGTCGAACCGGGACATCACGGCTTACCTGCGATCCTGCAACGACGAAGGTCTCGCGCCGGCGTCGCGCGCCCGACGTCTCTCGGCGATCCGGCAGCTCTACAAATTCCTCGCCGCCGAGAGCGTCGTCGCCGAGGATCCGGCGTTCGGCTTGACCGGTCCGAAGAAGGCCCGGTCGTTGCCTAAGACGTTGTCCGTCGCCGAGGTCGATCGGCTGATCGCGGCGGCGCGAAACCGGACGTGTTCGACGACGGGACCGGAACGCGCGCGGGCGCTGCGTCTCAACTGCCTCGTAGAACTCATCTACGCGACGGGCATGCGTGTGACCGAGCTCGTTTCCCTGCCGCGTGCCGTGCTCGATGGCGACGACCGCGTGTTGACGATCAAAGGCAAGGGCGGCCGCGAGCGCCTCGTCCCGCTCAATCCCGCGGCGCGCGAGGCGCTCGATCGCTACCTCGATCCAGGCCCCGCGGTGGACGGCTCACCGACCCCGAGCGCCATCCGCTCGCGCTGGCTGTTCCCGGCCAAGAGCGATACCGGGCACATGACGCGGCAGAGTTTCGCCATGGATCTCAAGGAGATCGCGATCGAGGCGGGGCTCGACGCCGAACGCGTAAGTCCGCACGTGCTACGCCACGCCTTCGCCAGCCACCTGCTCGATCGGGGCGCGGATCTGCGCGCGGTGCAACAGCTTTTGGGGCACGCCGACATCTCGACCACGGAAATCTACACACACGTGCTCGAAGAGCGGCTGAAGAAGCTCGTGCACGACCACCATCCGTTGGCGAGGAAAACCTGAAAGCCCACGCATAAACGAGATAAACGACGTTCACTTTTGCTCCAGGCTATTCTTGACAGTGCGCACCCGCGGGGCGAATGTCCCGGCAAATTCGAGACTTCCGCCCGCCGGGCCTCAAATCGGTCGCCAAAGCGCGTCCGCTACCTCGTCAGCCCCGCCGGCTAGCCCGTGAGATTGCCCGTGGAACGCACACCGCCCCCCCGCACCTATCTGGATTTCGAGAAGCCGGTTGCGGAACTTGAAAGCAAGGTCGCGGAGTTGCGCGCGCTCGAAGACGAAGACAGCGGCGTCTCGATCACCGAGGAGATCAAGAAACTGCAGCAGAAGGCCGAGGCTGCGCTCATCGAGACCTATGGCAAACTGACGCCGTGGCAGAAGACGCTGGTGGCGCGCCATTCGGATCGTCCGCATGCGCTCGACTACATCGCCTCCCTGATCGAGGACTTCACGCCGCTCTCGGGCGACCGCTACTACGCCGAGGATGCCGCCATCGTCGGCGGCATGGGCAAGTTCCGCGGTCGCGCCGTAATGGTCATCGGCAACGAGAAGGGCTCCGACACCGAAAGCCGCCTCAAGCACAACTTCGGCATGGCAATGCCGGAGGGGTATCGCAAGGCGGTCAGGCTGATGGAGATGGCCGAGAAATTCTCGCTGCCGGTGCTGACGTTGATCGACACCGCAGGCGCCTATCCGGGCATCGGCGCCGAGGAGCGTGGGCAGGCCGAGGCCATCGCCCGTTCGACGGCCTGCTGCCTGAAACTCGGCGTGCCGCTTATTTCGGTCATCATCGGCGAGGGCGGATCCGGCGGCGCGGTCGCTATCGCCAGCGCCAATCGTATTTTGATGCTTGAGCACGCCATCTATTCTGTGATCTCGCCTGAAGGCGCCGCCTCGATCATCTGGCGCGATTCGGCCAAAAAGGAAGAAGCCGCGACGGCGATGAAGATCACCGCCCAGGACCTCGCTGGCCTGGGCGTCATCGACACGATCATCACCGAGCCGGTTGGCGGCGCGCATCGCGACCGTACACGGGTCATGCGGGCGACGGGCGACGCGATCGCCAAGGCGTTGGCCGAATTCGACGGCAAGTCGCCTGATGAGATCCGAGCGCAGCGCCATGACCGGTTCCTGAAAATCGGTCGCAGCCTTTAAGGCAGCCCCGGAACCAAGTGTTCAAGCGCAACGGGGCTTACACGCAAGGTTCGACTCTGGGCGAGCACAACAACCGCCCTTCCGGTGCCCCAATCACCCGTTACTTTGCCTTGACAGGCGGCACGTGAGCGCTAGTGATATCAACAGCTTGTTTTGCGTTAATGGGGTGTTAACCAGGCAAGCCGGAAGGTGATCGGCGTGTGCCAGGGGCACTGGGTATCGATTTGATCATCCTGGGGCGGATAAAATTGTCTGACGTCAGAACTTACGTGGCTATCGCCGCGACGGGAATCGTTTGCATGTTGGCTGCCTGTTCGGGCGCCCCGCAGATCCCGGCGGCTGAACAGCCTCTCGCCAAAGAATCGCTGATGCTGCTCGGCAAGAAGGGTATCGAACCCGGCGCGCCGATGTTTGTCCGGATCTTCAAGGAAGAGTCGGAACTCGAAGTTTGGAAGCAGCGCGACGATGGCCGCTTTTATCACTTCAAGACCTACCCGATCTGCAACTGGTCAGGCGATCTCGGGCCGAAGCAGCAGCAGGGCGACAAACAGGCTCCCGAGGGCTTCTACTCGGTCAACGCCCACCAGATGAACCCGAGTTCGCAGTTCTATCTCGCGTTCAACCTCGGATATCCCAATACCTACGACCGCGCCCACAATCGCACCGGCGATTTCCTGATGGTGCACGGTAAGTGCAAATCCGCCGGCTGCTACGCCATGACCGACGCGCTCATCGAAGAAATTTACGCATTGGCCCGCGAGAGCTTCAAAGGCGGCCAGTCGAGCATCGATGTCCACGCCTTCCCCTTCCGCATGACGCACGCCAACATGGAACGTCACAAGAAGCACAAATGGGCGCCGTTCTGGGCGACGCTCAAACAGGGCTACGACCACTTCGAGGCGCATCGCCTGCCGCCGTCCGTGGCCGTGTGCGAGCGCAAGTACGTCGTCAACGTGAGCATGCCGAAATCCAAGCCTGATCCGCTCGGCTCTTGTCCGCAGTTCGAACGGCCGTTGATCGAGCCATTCGTGCCTCGTCCCGGAGACCAGCAGATCGCCGAGGAGCGAATCACGGTTCCCGGCCCGCGCACGCGGACGGTGATGGCATCGCAGACCGGCAGCAACGCGCTGTCCGGACTGACGGGAGGCGGCTCGCTGCTTCCGGCATCGGACGCCGCGCCGAAGCTCGGCTTGAACCAGTAATCACCCGCCGACACATCTCCGACAAACTGACGCGCTGTCTTCGTCGTCTGCATTAGGCGCCATCGAGGCACCCGGCGATGGAGGCGAGATGCGTCGGCGCGGTTTAAAGCTCATCCTCTTTGCGGTGCTCGTGCTCGGTGCGGCGATGCTGTCGTTTCATGCGTACTTCGACGCACGCTACCCGTTCCGGATCGAACGTGAACGCGCGAGCCGACGACTGACGGCGACTTTGGGACACGCGCTCCCTGGCACCCCCGATCTTGCGGCACTCGAACCGCGTCTCGCCGAGGCTGGCCTCGAACGCGGCATGCCCATCTTTATCCGGATATTCAAAGCCGAGTTCCAACTCGAACTCTGGATGCAGCGCGACGGTCGCTTCCAGCGTTTTGCGACCTATCCCATCTGCCGCTGGTCGGGCGTGCTCGGACCGAAACTCCGGGAAGGTGACAGGCAAGCTCCTGAAGGGTTCTATTCGTTCGATGCGAGCGCGCTCAATCCGAACAGCCGTTGGCATCGGTCCTTCAACATCGGCTTTCCCAATGCCTACGATCGCGCGCACGACCGAAGCGGAACGTTCCTGATGGTCCATGGCGGGTGCGGCTCCGTTGGGTGTTACGCGATGACCGATCCCGTCATCGACGAGGTGTGGCGTCTCGTCACATCTGCGTTTGAGAGGGGCCAAACCCGGATCCCGATCCACATTTTTCCGTTTCGCATGACAACTGAAACCATGCGGCGGATGGAGGGTCACCGCTGGTATGAATTCTGG
The DNA here is from genome assembly GCA_022843145.1 of Hyphomicrobium sp. Classification (GTDB taxonomy): domain Bacteria; phylum Pseudomonadota; class Alphaproteobacteria; order Rhizobiales; family Hyphomicrobiaceae; genus JAKAML01. Next base: position 383,747 of record JALHOF010000001.1, on the reverse strand, counting down.
ACGGATCTCAAAGCCGGCCACGATCGTTTCGAAGCCAACCTGTTGCCGCCTCGCGTCACCGTGTGTGACGGACGCTATCGCGTTGCGAGCGTGGTTTCACGGCGGGCTTGGAATGCAGCCGTTACGGCGGATTGCCCGGCAGATCAGCCCTCGCGGAACACAGAGGATGGCGCATGAACGATCGAAATGTCTCATCGGCGACCGTCATTTACTCTGTCTCGAGTGAAACAACAGCCGTAGGGGATAGTTCGTCGAAGCACTCGGACTCGACCCGGCCTGCTGCTATGCTAAGAGGATACGACGGTGCGCGGAGCATCGTGACGACGACGTCAAGTTCGAGTTGGGAGACTTGCCCGCGTATGTTGTCTGACCTGACCCAATCGACCGGCCAGTGGTTCCGCATGGCGCTCGTCACGACGCTGGTGATGCTGCCGTTCGCCGCCGAGGCCGTGACGATCGAGCTCAAGGACGTCGCACCCGATCGGGTCGAGCGGCAGCGCAAGTTCGTCGAAGGCAGTTTGCCGCTTCCGGAAACACCCGATCTGTCGCGACTGGACGAGCGCCTGACGAAATTCGGCGCAGCTACCGGATCGCCCTTGCTCCTCCGCATCTTCAAGGCCGAGTCGCAACTCGAAGTCTGGATGCGAAAGGGCGACAGCTTCGAGCACTTCGCGACTTACCCGATCTGCCATTGGTCGGGTACTCTCGGCCCCAAGATCAAGGAGGGCGACAAGCAGACGCCTGAGGGCTTCTATACGGTGACGCAGCGCCAGCTCCACCGCATCGGCCGGCATCCGCGATCGCTCAACCTCGGCTTCCCCAATGCATTCGACAAGAGCCAGTCGCGAACCGGGTCGTACATTCTCGTGCACGGCGCCTGCTCGTCGGTCGGATGCTTCGCGATGACCAATGCGGTCATCGAGGAGATCTACGGCCTGACGTCGGCAGCCATCAAAGCCGGACAAGCGAACGTTCCCGTTCACGTCTTCCCATTCCGCATGACGGAAGCCAACTTCGAAAAACACAAGTCGAGTCCGTGGATCGATTTCTGGACCAACCTCAAGCAGGGTCACGACGCCTTTGAGAGCACGCGCCGCGCGCCGCGCGTCTCTGTCTGCAACAATCGCTATGAGTTCGCCGACCCTGCCCCCGGGGAGGGGGGCGAAACGAGCCCTTTAGCCGTGTGCGGCGCGACGGTCGCCGCAGTCGAGAATTTAGCCCCATTATACAATTCTGCGGCACTCCAGCCGGTGTTGTGGAGGCAAGCGCTGGATCTTCTGACGCCGCGCCAGACGGAGGCCTACGCGAAGCGGCGAAATCTCGTCGCCCCGCGACTGGCGATGAGCCGCGCCGATCAACTTCCGCTGCCCGGGTCCGCCAGGCTGCAGGCAGTGGCGCTAACGGCGCAGCAGAACGCGATATCCACGGCGAAGTGTTCGCTGGGACGCGCTAGCTGCCGCCGTTTCGTCGCTCTGCAATCGAAGAAGCTCGCACGCCCCCGGCGGGTCAAGTCGGCTGCGGCCAATCGCTGAACTCTCACGTGCATTTTATCCAGGCGAACCGAGCGTTTACGGCCGCTTTTGGCGTCGCCGAGCTTGCCGGCGCCAATACGCGCGTGCGATAGACGGCGAAACTGAACGATGTCAGCCGAGGATCAAGAATGGCGAGCAAAAATCCCACGACCGTGCAAGAGAAGCTCGAGTACTACGGCGAGCAGGTCTTGTTCGCGAGCCGCTGGCTGCTGGCGCCATTCTATATCGGGCTGGCGGTGTCGATCGGCGTGCTGCTCGTCAAGTTCATGGCCGAGTTGCTCCACCTCGTCACGCATGCTTTCACGTCGACCGAGGGCGAAGTTATCCTCGGCGTGCTCGCGCTGGTCGATCTGTCGCTCACCGGATCACTGCTGATCATCGTCATATTCTCAGGCTATGAGAATTTCGTGTCCAAGATCGATCACAGCGGACACCGCGACTGGCCCGAATGGATGGGCACGATCGACTTCGCCGCCTTGAAGCTCAAGCTGCTGTCGTCGATCGTCGCCATCTCGGCCATCCAGTTGCTGAAGAAGTTCATGGCGATCGACAAAATTTCCGAGCGCGAAATCTTTTGGCTGGTCGTCATCCACGTCGTGTTCGTCGTCTCGAGCGTGCTTCTGGCGCTGTCCGACCGCATCGCCCATGGCCATTCCAAAGGTCACGACGCGGGCAATGGCGGAGGCGGGAAGCCGGCCGAACAATCGGGGCCGGCGAAGGGCCACTGACCAGATCTAGGGTCCGCAGGAAGCTTGCTCGCCGTCAGCTCGAGGCGAAGCTCGCCGTGGCTTTGCCGATCGCGGCGGTGTTGCGATCGGCGACGTAATAGTCGCCGAGTACGAGCACATCCATGCCGGTTCTCAGAAAGCACGAAATGGCTTCCGCCGGCGTAGCCACGATCGGCTCCTGCCGGTTGAAGCTCGTGTTCAAGAGGACCGGCACGCCGGTCAGTTTTCCGAACGCCTCGATGATCCCGTAGTAGCGCGGATTGGCGGTTCGCTCGACAGTCTGAATGCGGCCCGTGCCGTCGGCATGCACCGCCGCTGGAATGAGGTGCGCCTTCTCCGGTCGGATGCACGGCGCGATCGTCATGAACGGATCCGGCTGATTGATGAAGAAGTACTCTGCCGCATGCTCGATCAGGACGGCTGGCGCAAAGGGACGGAAGCTTTCTCGCTGCTTGATTTTGGCGTTGATAACGTCGCGCATCGCCGCCTTGCGGGGGTCTGCGAGGATCGATCGATTGCCGAGCGCGCGCGGTCCCATCTCGAACCGTCCCTGAAACCAGCCGACGATCTTGCCATCCGCAAGGTCCGCCGCCACGCGCGGCATCAACGCCGCCTCGGGCAGTCGTTCGGCCGTCAATCCCGCGGCATCGAGGGCGCGCACGATCTCGTCGTCCGAATACGCGAGACCATAAAACGGGTGCTTCAATTCGAAGCCGCGCGGCTTGCCGAGCGTTTGATGGTAGTGCCACAGCGCCGCGCCGAGTGGAGCGCCGGTGTCTGACGCGCAGGGTGGGACCCAGATCTTCTCGATATCCGTCATCTCGAGAATGCGCGCATTGGCGACGCAATTCAACGCGACGCCGCCCGACAACACGAGGCGCTTCTGTCCGGTGGACGCGGTGATCGCGCGCACGATGTGCAAGATCGTGTCCTCGGTCACTTTTTGCAGCGCGAACGCAATTGCGCGATGACGATCGTCAAGCGGCTGGTCGGCGCCGCGCGGCGGGCCGAAGGTGTCGTAGAACTTCTGCTTGAAGGGCCGGATCTCGCCGTACGTATCGAAGCTGAAATAGTCCATGTTGACTATATAGCCGCCTTCGGCCGTCAGCTTGATGCAGTCGCTGAAGCGCTCGACGTAGGTGGCGTCGCCGAACGCTGCGAGCGCCATCACCTTGCCTTCGTCGGAGAAGCCGCCGAAGCCGAGATATTCGGTGACCAGCGTATAGACCATGCCGATGGAGTTCATGAACGACGAACGCCAGCGACGTTGAAGCTTGCCGTTGGTGCCGGCGTAGATGCTGGTGGCGGCATCGTCGCCATAGCCATCCATCACCAGAACGGCCGCGTCCGCGAACGGGGACACAAAGTACATCGCGGCGTGCGCATTGTGATGGCCGACGCTGACGATCGGTGGAAGACGGTCGACGCCGAAATAGCGGCGGAACTTTCGGCGGATTACGCGGTCGAGTAGAACAACCTCGTTCTTTTGAGGCGTGTGCGCCCGGCGCGACAGCAACGACAAGCTCATCGGGAAGCGCGCCAGCAGCGCCTTGGCTGCGTTGGCCGCGAGCGCCCTCTGATCCCACGGCGTGACGATCACGTCGATCGACGACAGGCCCTCTGCTTTGGGACCGAGAGCGGCTTGAATCGCGTGGCGAGGAAAGGCGAGCGTCTTCTTGACCCGATTGAGCCGCTCCTCCTCGATGACCATGTCCGGCTGGCCATGATCGAGGATGGCCAGACCGCTGTCATGGGTCGAGGCGACAAGGCCGAGAATACGCACGCGGGTGTCCTGTTTCCGGGTTGCCCTTAAGTACCACACGTCCGGTGACCCATGCCAGGGTCGGAAGCAATCCCGATTAACTCCGGCGCCAACCACATCGCCTTCGAACGGGCGAAGACCATGCCATCGCCATAGATCTTGGACGGGCGGCTTCTGCACGCCGTTCGGCAAACATCGAGCAAGGCAGCAGCCCATTGAGTTTGACTGGCGGCCGCACGATACTCCGCCGTCAACCTACTCGTACTTGCCGTGGCAATGCTTGTACTTCTTGCCTGAACCGCAAGGGCAGCTCGAATTGCGCGCCACCTTGCCCCAGGTCGCAGGATCGCCCGGATCCAATCCGCCGGCGGCCTTGCGCGACTGCACGGGCATGCGGCGATCGGGCTCCGACCGGCCGCGGCCGTCGGCCGCGATCGCCGCATCGACCATCGCAAGCTCCCGCGCCAGTTCGGGCGGGATCTGCTGGGCCCCTGCGAATTCGTCGAGGCCGGTCGTGGCGTCGACGTGATGGGCTTCCATCGGCGGAAGTTCGATGTCGATCAGTGATGAGGGGTCGTCGTTCGGCGACAGCTCGACGTGCATGAGTTGGCCGGTGGTGGCCTCGCGCAGCTTGCCGAGCATGGCTTCGAACAGCACGAAGGCCTCGGACTTGTACTCGTTCAGCGGGTCGCGCTGACCGTAGGCTCGGAAGCCGATGACCTGCCGCAAATGCTCGAGCGTGACGATGTGCTCGCGCCACAGATGATCGAGCGTCTGCAACAGCACCATCTTCTCTATCTGGCGATAGAGCTCGGTTCCGATGCTGGCCTCCTTGGCGGCGGCCTTCGCGTCTGTTTCGGCCATCAACCGCTCGAGAATCTCCTGATCGGCGATCCCCTCTTCCTCGGCCCACTTTTCGATCGGCAGGTCGAGGCCGAAAATGCCGTCGACCGATTCCTTCAGCGCGGCGGTGTCCCACTGTTCGGCATAGGCCTTCTCGGGGATGTGGCGAGTGACGAGTTCTCGAACGGTCTGGTGGCGCAAATCCTTGATGGTCTCCGAAACGTCGTCCTCGGCCATGATATCGATGCGCTGGTCGAAGATGACCTTGCGCTGATCGTTCATGACATCATCGTATTTGAGGATCTGCTTGCGAATATCGAAGTTGCGCTGCTCGACCTTTTTCTGCGCCATTTCGAGCGACTTGTTCATCCACGGATGGATGATCGCCTCGCCTTCCTTGAGACCGAGCGTCTGGAGTACACTGTCCATGCGCTCCGAGCCGAAGATGCGCATCAGGTCGTCGTCGATGGCGAGATAGAATTTCGAACGTCCGGGATCGCCCTGGCGACCGGAGCGGCCGCGCAACTGATTGTCGATGCGGCGGCTCTCGTGACGCTCGGTGCCGATCACGCAAAGGCCGCCCGCTTCGAGTGCGCGCCGCTTCTTGTCGGCCACGTCTTCCGAGATCTCCGACCGCTTCTTCGCGATGTCGCGCTCATCGGGCGCTCGGCCCTCGTTTTCTTCGCCTTGGACCCAATCGCGCAGCCGGAATTCGACGTTGCCGCCGAGCTGGATGTCCGTGCCGCGACCGGCCATGTTGGTGGCGATCGTGATGCCGCCGGGCACACCGGCCTGCGCGACGATCGACGCCTCCTGTTCATGGAAGCGCGCGTTCAACACCTGATGCGGTACCGGATCGCTGTTCGACTTCTTATCTTCGGCGAGCCCGGCGAGATACGACGCGATATCGGTGAGGTAGGCTTTCGCTTCGGAGTCGCGCCCTTCCTTGATACCCGCGGCCTGTTCCTTGAGCTTGTCCGACAGCGTCTTGAAATACGCGCGGTCCTTGAGCAGGGCCGAAAGCTGCTCGGATTTCTCGATCGAGGTCGTTCCGACCAGGGCTGGCTGTCCGCGCCGGTGGCAGTCGGCAATCGTTGTGACGATGGCCGCGTACTTTTCTTTTTGCGTGCGGTAGATTTCGTCGTCGTCATCGACGCGGCCGACTTTTTGGTTGGTCGGGATCTCGACGACTTCCAGCCCGTAGATGTCCATGAACTCGCTGGCTTCGGTATTGGCCGTACCGGTCATGCCGCCGAGCTTGTCATAGAGCCGGAAGTAGTTCTGGAACGTGATCGACGCGAGCGTCTGGTTTTCGGGCTGGATCTCGACGCCCTCTTTGGCCTCCAGCGCCTGATGCAAGCCCTCGGAGTAGCGCCGGCCAGGCATCATGCGGCCGGTGAACTCGTCGATGATGACGACCTGCCCGCCCTTGACGATATAGTCCTTGTCGCGATGGAATAGCCGATGCGCCTTGAGCGCCTGGTTGACGTGATGGACGATAGTGACGTTCTCGATGTCGTACAGCGAGCCCTTCATCAGCCCGGATTCCTCGAGCAGGGCTTCCATCCTTTCGTTGCCGGCTTCGTTGAGGGCAACCTGCCGCTGCTTCTCGTCGAGATCGACATCGGCATCAGTGATCTTTGGCATCAGGGCATCGATGGCGACATAGAGGTCGGCGCGATCCTCGACGGGACCGGAGATGATCAGCGGCGTCCGCGCCTCGTCGATCAAGATGCTGTCGACCTCGTCGACGATCGCGAACGAATGACCGCGCTGGACCATGTCGTCCTTGCGCATCTTCATGTTGTCGCGGAGGTAGTCGAACCCGAGTTCGTTGTTGGTCCCGTAGGTGACGTCGCAAGCGTACTGGGCTTGCCGCAGCTCGTCGTCGAGATCGTGGACGATGATGCCGACCGTGAGCCCCAAGAAACGGTAGACTTGGCCCATCCACTCTGCGTCGCGCTTTGCGAGGTAGTCGTTGACGGTGACGACGTGGACGCCATTGCCGGTCAACGCGTTGAGATAGACCGGCAGCGTGGCGACCAGCGTCTTGCCTTCACCAGTCTTCATTTCGGCGATGTTGCCCTCGTGCAGGACCATGCCACCGATGAGCTGAACATCGAAATGGCGCTGGCCGAGCGTCCGCTTGGCCGCCTCTCTGACGGTGGCAAACGCGGGCACCAGCAGCGAATCGAGGCTTGCTCCGCCAGCGATTTGCTCGCGGAACATCGCCGTCCGACCTTTCAGTTCGGCATCGGAGAGTTTCGAGATTTCGTCTTCGAGCGCGTTGATCGCCTCGACCTTGGGGCGGTAGACCTTGATTCGGCGCTCGTTGGACGAGCCGAAAATCTTCGAGGCAAGACCGCCGAAAGAGAGCATCAGATAGCATCCTCGATCAAAGTGCCGGCTGTCGCAGAGTCACCGAACAGCCAAGCAGGAATAGATTTTCAGGCGCAGACCGCCACGCTTCCGCTGCGGGACTGCGTGAGGCTCCTGATCGAATGGGATCGCGAAACCTGCGCTCAAGCCTGCCGGACGGCTCAGATGGCGCGCCGTTTCGGGGCAGAGATAAGAACCGCACCCCCATATTGTCAACGCGTTCTCATGCGAAGCGATACGCTGGGCGACCCTGAACTCGCCGTGAATTGGGGCGCGACGGCGTCGCTGGACGTGGCGAATTGTTAACTTGGCAGGTGGCGATGGCGTGGTCTAAGCAGCCGCAACGTCCGCAGGCGCCGCCTGCGGGCTGTGACGTGCCGTGCCTAAGCAACTATCCGCATCAACAATCCGGGAAAATTGGCCGTGACCCTCAATGCTCGTAGCATTCTCGCCGCCAGCGCCTTGGCACTCGCCGTCATCGGCGGCGCGAGCCTCTCTGCCGACGCTCAGCAAAAGGCCGGCGCACCGGGCGACGTGGTCGCGAAGGTCAACGGTAAGACGCTGACAAACGCCGACATTCAGCGCGCCGAGAGCGAAATCGGCGCCGACCTCGGCAGCCTGCCGGAATCGCAGCGCCGGCGCGCGCTCGTCGAATTCCTGATCGAGAATCAGGTGTTTGCAGATGCCGCGGAGGAGCAGAAGCTCGGCGCCGGAGAAGGATTCGATGGCCGGATGCAGTACTACCGGCGCCGCGCGCTGCGTGACGCCTACTTCGAAAAGAACGTGAAGGACCAGGTCAGCGAGGCGGCTGCCAAGACGTTCTATGACGACCAGGTCAAAGGCATGAAGCCGGATGAAGAAGTCCAGGCGCGCCACATTCTCGTGGACACCGAGGAGAAGGCGAAGGAACTGGCGGAAAAAGTGAAATCCGGCGGCGATTTCGTGGCTCTCGCCAAGGAGCATTCCAAAGACCCAGGCTCCAAGGACGACGGCGGCATGCTCGGCTATTTCAGCCGCGGCCAGATGGTTCCGGCGTTCGAGGACGCTGCTTTCGCGCTGAAGAAGGGCGACATCTCGACGCCGGTCAAGAGCCAGTTCGGCTGGCACGTCATCAAACTCGAAGATCGCCGTGCGAAGAAGCTGCCGACCTTCGACGAGGTCAAGGAACGGATCTTGTCGTCCATGATCTATCGCAAGGCGCAGACGGTCGCTGGCGATCTCCGCGCGAAAGCCAAGGTCGAGTACGTCGACGCTGAAATCAAGAAGCAGGTCGAAGAGCAGGATAAATCGGCCGACGCGCAGAAGAAGGCGCTCGAGGATCAGATCAAGCAGCAGATCGAAGCGCAAGACGCGCAGGCCAAGGCCAAGGGTGCCGTCGACGGCCAAAAAAAGTAACGCGCGCCACGGCGAGCAAGCATTTTGATCGGGCCGCTTGATTAGAGCGGCCCGATTTGTTTTGTGGCGCGGTGTCGGCTGGCGCTTCGCATGCCCACCCGCATCCGCGCGCAAGACTTCGAGGGCAAACTATGGGTAAGACCGCATCTGTCTCGCCATTCGCGCCGAAATCGGTGCCACGGCTGCCGGCGATCAACGGCGTCCGCTTTGCGACGGCAGAGGCCGGGATCCGTTACAAGGGACGAACCGACCTCATGGTCGCGGTACTCGACGAGGGCACAACCGCCGCGGGCGTGCTGACGCAATCGAAGACCGCATCGGCTCCGGTGCTCTGGTGCCGCAAGTCGCTGAAATCGGGGACCGCGCGCGTGCTCGTCGTCAATTCGGGCAACGCAAACGCCTTTACCGGCCAAAGGGGGCGTGACGCCGTCGCGCTGACCGCAAAGTATGCGGCAAAGGCCGCCAAGTGCGCCGAGCGCGCAGTCTATATCGCCTCGACTGGCGTCATCGGTGAACCCCTCGACGCGGAGAAGTTCGCCCATCTGCTCGACGGGCTCGCGGCGCGCGCCGAACCGGACCGTTTCGAAGCGGCGGCGCGAGCGATCATGACAACCGACACCTATCCGAAACTCGTGACGCGGAAGGCGCGCCTCGGCGGCGTCGACGTGACGCTGAACGGTTTCTGCAAGGGCGCGGGGATGATTGCGCCGGATATGGCGACGATGCTGTGCTTCATGTTCACCGACGCCGCCATTCCATCGGTTGTACTTCAGTCGCTCGTCGCCGAGCACGCCAAGACGACGTTCAACTGCATGACCGTCGATGGCGACACATCCACGAGCGATACCTGTCTGCTGTTCGCCACGGGAGCGGCTGCAAAGCGCGGCCAGCGTTCGGTTTCGCGGATGGGCCCTGCGCTCGCGGAATTCTCGCAGGCGTTGCACGATATGATGCGTGAACTCGCGATCATGGTCGCCAAGGATGGCGAAGGACTGTCGAAGTTCGTCACGTTCGAGGTGGGCGGTGCCAAGACGTGGGCTGCGGCGCGCAAAATCGCGCTCGCCTGCGCGAATTCACCCATCCTCAAGACAGCGATCGCCGGCGAGGATCCGAACTGGGGCCGTGTCGTGATGGCGATCGGGAAATCCGGCGAGGCGGCGAATCGCGACCGGCTGACCATCTGGTTCGGTGAACACTGCGTCGCGCGCGACGGCGAGCGAGCCGCGGAGTACGTCGAGAAAACGGTCGCCGGCTACATGAAAAACCGCGAGATCACGATCCGCATCGACGTCGGCGTGGGCAAGGCGTCGGCAACGGTTTGGACCTGTGACCTCACGCACGAGTACGTCTCGATCAATGCCGACTACCGAAGCTGAGCGGCCCAAAGCCGTGTCGCGCAGGCACGAGTGCGACAATTTCGCACACCCTTGGGAATGCCATCGCATGACGAAGCCCATACTGCTGGTTGCGGCCGCGGCACTGATCGACCCCGACAACCGCGTCCTGCTGGCCCGCCGGCCGGCGGGCAAGTCGATGGCTGGGCTCTGGGAGTTTCCGGGCGGCAAGGTCGACGTGGGCGAAACGCCGGAAGCAGCACTGCGCCGCGAGCTTTCTGAAGAGTTATCTATAGATGTCTGCGAGACTTGCCTCGCGCCCTTCACTTTCGCAAGTTATGGTTATGAAACGTTTCACCTTTTAATGCCAGTTTATCTATGCCGGAACTGGGACGGCGAACTTGTTCCGAAGGAGGGACAAGAACTCGCTTGGGTCAGGGCCAGTCGTCTGTCCGACTATCCCATGCCACCGGCCGACCTTCCAATCGTGCCGTGGCTCCGGGATTTGCTTGGATAGCGGGCATCGCCTCGCCATGACTCGGTCTGCGCGCTGCAAAGCGATCACATCGCAGCGCTCGCGCGACGGAAGAATAAGGCGATACGGTGACAGCAGCGAGATAACTCTGCTAAACGGACAACGGACACGGTTGGAGAACAGCCACGTCAACTGGCTTTAAGGCCAAGACTGGTCCAGGAGGAGAAAAAATGAAGAAGTCAGTTGCAATCGCGTTCTGCGCCGTGGCCGGTCTGGCAATGGCAATGGCGCCCGAGGCTTATGCCCAAAAGAAGAAGAAGGCTGTTGCCAAAGCTGCTCCGGCCGCCGCCGCCAAGGCTTGGACGGACTGCTCGAAGGTCGATGTCGCCAAGCGCGACGTCTGCATCCGCAGTCTGCCGGTCGTGCGCGGACCTGTGCCGATCGCTGGCGCTGGTGTCGCTGCCGCCGCTGCTGCGACCGCCGCGCCTGCCAAGGACGCGAAAACCGCCGCTGTTCCGGCAAAGGCCGCAGCTCCCGCTGCTGGCATTGCTTCAGCATCGCCGTGCGCCAAAGTCGAGGCGAGCAAGCTTGAGGCGTGCCTCAGCAAGGCTCCCGCGATCAAGGGCCCCGGCTGGACCGAATACAACGCGCGCGCCGCGAAAAAGAAATAAGCGGTTCTGACGAACTGCTGCACGACATCGATGGTCCAGCGCCACGGCGCTGGACCATTATTCGTTTCGACGATGGCTTCGCAGCGGCTTTCAACTGCCCCCATCGCGCTTCAGGACGTGTTCCTCGACGCCCAAGGCATCGGCAAGACGCACCTTCGCCGATCCTGGCCTCAGCGGCTGTTGCTGGCTCTCGTGCGGAACCCAGGCGGTCATTGTTACGATCTCGAAGGTCGCTTCGACCCGGCCATCGGGGCGCGAAAAGCGCTCGGCGTAGATTTCGGAGGCGCGGAGCAGCGTTCTTCGTTTTGTCGGTCTGCGCTGGCGAGCGCGTAGCGGATTGCTGCCGCCCATCGCCTTGATGTCCCCCATAAGGTCGAGAGGCGTCGCATAGGCGACCCGCACGATATCGCTATCCACGACGGGCAAGGCAAACCCGGCACGCTGCAGCAGCCCGCCCAACTCCCGGACATCGGCGAAAGGCGCGACCCGCGGCGACGCACCACCGTCGATCTCCGCTTCCGCCATGAGCCACGCCGTGCGCAACTCATGGAGTGATATGCCGCCAAGAAGCGCAATCAGAAGGAGGCCGTCCGGCTTCATCGCACGCCGGATCTGCACCAAGGCGCCCGGGAGATCATTGACGAACTGCAGCGACAGACCCGAAACGACGAGATCGAGCGACCCGTCCCGGAACGGCAGTGCCTCTTCGTCAGCGACGACCCGCAATCCACCTTTGATCCCGGCCAGCAATCTCGATGAGAGATCGGCAGACACCACCATGCCGACCGAATCGAGGTCCGCGATCGCGCGTCCGATCGCGCCATGAGCGGCGCCCAAATCGAGCACCGCCGGAAAACTGCGCCGGACGATCGAAAGCCGCTCGGCGAAATCTTCCGCGACACGGTCCAGCAGGAACGCCTGCTCGATGGCTGAATGCGCCGCCCGATCCCGGCGCCGTGCGACAAGGGCACGATCGAAGATATCCATTGGCGGGCTTGTACCATCATTCATTGCGGGACGATGTCTCCAGGTCATTCATCCGCCTGGCGGATGCGGATCATCAGAAAACGGACGGGCTCGCAGTATCCACTCGATGGGTCTACCATGCACGGCGGGCACTGCGGATACGCTGCCGGCGAAAAGTCTCGGTGGCCACAGGGCGGCACGGATGACCGATTACAAGCAACGTCACGGACAAGAGCATGCCGGTGATGGATCGCTCGAGCGGCCCTCGCCGTGGCGCGCCGGCCATGCCTGGCTCGCCAAAGCAGGGCGCGCGTGCGCCGATGTCATCGTACCCCCAGTCTGCCTCGGCTGTCACACCCCGGTCGCCGCGCACGACACCCTTTGTCCCGATTGCTGGCGCCGCATCGACTTCATCCGGCCTCCGTTGTGCGATCGCCTTGGGATTCCGATGCCGTTCGACGTGGGGGATCGTATGATTTCCGCGGCCGCAGCCGCCGATCCGCCGGACTATGACCGGGCGCGAGCCGTTGCGCGCTATGACGGCGCCATGCGAGACTTGGTGCTGGCTTTGAAATTTCACGACCAGCATCAGGGTCGGCGGCTGTTCGGTCGATGGCTGACCGACGCAGGCCGGGACTTGCTGGCCGATGCCGACATCATCGTGCCGGTCCCTTTGTCGAGGCTCAGGCTGATCTGGCGCCGGTTCAACCAATCGGCCCTACTCGGACAGGAGGTTGCGCGCCTGACGGGTCTCCCATTCCGACCGCTGACCCTGGTGCGAACGCGCCGCACTCGTCCGCAGCCCGGTTTGTCGCGTCGGGAGCGTGAGGCAAATGTTCGCGGGGCGTTCGCAGTTCGAGCCAATCGTGTCACAGACGTTGCGGGATCCGCCGTGCTGCTGATCGACGATGTGGTGACCACCGGAGCAACGGTTGGTGCATGTGCGCGGGCCTTGAAATCCGCCGGCGCGCTGAGGGTCGACGTTCTCACGCTAGCGCTCGTCACCGATCATGCGCTCGTCGCGCGGTGATCACGATATCCACGGCTTCCCGCTGATTGGACACCGAATGACCTGTTCGGTTGGCTTTACGTTCAGCCGCGCCGCACTAGATTAACGAACCAGGACAGACGCGACGCCGGAGACCCCACTAAGATGGCCAAGATCAAGATCTACTCTTCGATGCTCTGCCCCTACTGCCATTTGGCCAAGGACCTGCTGCGTCGGAAGGGCGTCGCATTCGAGGAAATTGACGTCGGCGGCCGATCCGATCTGCGCGGGGAAATGACGCGGCTGGCGGGCGGCCGCACCTCGGTGCCGCAGATCTTCATCGACGGACAGCATGTCGGCGGCTGCGACGACCTGCACGCGCTGGACCGCGCCGGCCGTTTGGATCCGCTCTTGTCGGCATGAGCCGCGACCCGCGTCTGAGTACGTTCGTCGTCCAAGGAGTTCGATGACCACGCCCGCCACCCACAAGCAGTTTCGCGCCGGCCTCGTTCAAATGTGCTCGGGCCGGCACATCGAGGCCAATGTCATAGCGGCAACCACCCTCGTCCGTGAGGCGGTCGCGCTCGGCGCGCAGTATGTCCAGACGCCGGAAGTCACGACGATCATGGAACTCGATCGGAAGCGGCTTTTTTCGGAATGCCGGAGCGAGGACGACGACACCTCGCTCGCTCATTTCCGGGCATTGGCGCGTGAACTCGCGATCTGGCTGCATATTGGTTCAATTGCCATCAAAATCAGCGACGAAAAACTCGCCAATCGCAGTTTCGTCATTTCTCCGCAGGGGCGCATCGTCGCGCGCTACGACAAGATCCATATGTTCGACGTCGATCTCCCCGGTGGCGAAAGCTACAAAGAAAGCCGCAATTATACGCCAGGAGCCGATGCCGTCGTCGTCGAATTGCCATGGTGCAATCTGGGTCTGACAATTTGCTATGATTTGCGCTTTCCAGGCCTGCATCGCGCACTGGCCCAGGCCGGGGCGCACGTGATCGCAATTCCCGCAGCGTTCACAAAAACGACGGGCGAAGCACATTGGCATACGCTCATCCGCGCGCGCGCCATCGAGACGCAATGTTTCGTCCTTGCCGCCGCCCAGGGCGGCCATCACGAGCACGGCCGCGACACTTACGGTCACAGCCTCATTGTCTCACCTTGGGGCGAAGTCCTCGCGGAAGGCGGCACCGAGCCCGGCGTCATCCTTGCTGATATCGACCTTGGCGTTCTGGCGGATGTGCGCCAACGCGTTCCGTCATTGCGTCATGATCGGCCCTTTGCCGTCGCCACGGTTTCCAGCGCCGGCAAGGCGACGACATGATTCTCTATCGCCTCGCTTGCGACTGCGGACATGAGTTCGAGACATGGTTTCAGAGCGGCCGCGCTTTTGACGTCCTTGCGGCCGGCGGCGAACTGACGTGTCCCCTGTGCGGGGCCTCGAACGTTCGCAAGGCGTTGATGGCGCCGCGCATCGCCAAGGGAGGCGGTACGCCCAAGACGCCTTCAGGCGCGGAGATCTCAAGGCCTGACGACACCAACATTCAGATCGCGAGCGGCAATCCCGAACTGGTCGCCGCGGTTCGCCGCCTCCGCCAGGAGGTGAAAGAGAAAGCGGATTACGTTGGCCCCAAGTTTGCCGACGAAGCCAGGAAGATCGACGCTGGCGATGCCCCCGACCGCGGAATTTACGGCGAGGCCACCGCCAGCGAGGCGCGGGCACTTTTGGACGATGGCATCGCTATCCTGCCGCTGCCCCGGCTTCCGGAAGAGAACAACTGAAGCCGAACATCACGACGACGTCGCGAGCGCCACCAGCGTGTACCGAAGCGCGGCATCGACGTCTTGAACCGTGTGAGTGGGAACGCTGTAGCCGGCCGGCGTCCACGAGAAGTCTCGCTCCACGCAGCGCCAGATCCCGCGCAGATGCTGACCGCGGAAAGCCAACAACTCGACGCCGTTCTCGATGCGAAACGAGTAACCCCGCTGCGCCAGAATGGGCTGGCCAAGCAGCGTCGCCAGCAGATGTTTTATTGCTTCTTCTGTGCACATGATCCGTGATCGCTCCACGCAATTGCGCCTTCATCGGCGCATCATTTGCGTTTTTCCAAAAAACTCGATCAAACGTATCCGGCATTTTCATTCTAACGGCAATAAAGAGCGATTCAGGCAGTTAAGTATTGGCGGATTACAAGCAAGCATTTTTCCTTCAATCTGATTGCATTTCGAAGACAACTCTCCGCACATTTTAATCCAATCGTGCGCGACAGCTTAAATCGCGTCTAACCATGCGCAGCGTGTCCAACTCAAACGACGGTGACTTCGAGATCGCCGACCCCGTCGATGTGCCCGTGCATGCGGTCGCCGGCAACGATCGGACCTACGCCTGCCGGCGTTCCCGTCAGGATGAGATCGCCAGCGCGTAGATCGAACAGCGTCGACAGGATGGCGATCTGGTTCGGCACATCCCAAATCATGTCCGCGAGATTTCCGGATTGGCGGCGCTGCCCGTTGACGTCAAGCCATATGGCGCCCGACGACGGGTGTCCGATTTCGGCCGCGCGACGAAGCGGGCTCGCAGGCGCCGACTTCTCAAATGCTTTGCCGACATCCCATGGACGGCCGAGCTTCTTCGCTGCGCCCTGCAAATCACGGCGCGTCATGTCCAGCGCGATTGCGTATCCGTAGACATGAGACAGGGCCCGATCCGGCGCGATACCGGCGCCACCCGATTGTAGCGCGACGACGAGCTCCACCTCGAATTGAACGTCTCGAGAAAGCGGGGGGTAGGGGAAGACCCCATCCAGAACCAGATTGTCGGGGTTTTTCTGGAAGAAGAAGGGCGGCTCCTTATCCGGATTGTGGCCCATCTCGCGGGCATGTTCCGCATAGTTTCGCCCCACGCAATAGATGCGATGGACGGGAAACCATTCGTTGGTGCCCGCAACCGGCAGAACTGGTACCGGAGCAGGCTCGATGGCGAATTTCATGACGGTTCTCGCTAAGCGCGGGCGCTGAAACTTTCCGAGCGGACACGGTCGATGATCGCCTCTTTCGGCGAACGAACGGCCAGTCACGCTCCTATCACGTATAAGGTGCAGAACAAGTCTGCGGTGGCCCGCATATGGCTGCCGCGTCCACGCTGATCCCAGGTAAGACGAATGAACGAATTGAAGAGAGTGACGCCGCTCCCGGAAGCGCAAGAGGACGACGGCTCCAATCCCACCGCCAACGCGACCTTGGGTGACGTCATCGCTGGACGATTGTCTCGGCGCGACGTCATGATGGGGGCACTCGCCGTCACGGCCGTGTCCGCTATCGCCGCCGATCTCGACATCCCGTCGAAGTCGCACGCCACGGGCGCGGCGACCAATTCGACGCCATCGTTCCGCTTCGCCGAAGTCGAAGCCGGCGTCGATGCCACACATCACGTCGCCGAGGGTTACGACGCCGACGTCCTGATCCGCTGGGGCGACCCCGTACTCGGCGATGCGCCGCCGTTCGACACCGCGAAGCAGACCGCATCATCGCAGTCGACACAGTTCGGCTACAACAACGACTACATCGGCTACTTCCCGCTCGAGGGCTCGAGCAATCACGGCCTGCTCGTGGTCAATCACGAGTACACCAACGAAGAACTAATGTTCCCCGGGATCGCCGAGGGCCGCACCCGTCCAGAGATCCAGAAGGCGCTCACCCCCGAGCAAATCCTGACGACGATGATGGCGCACGGCGGCTCGGTCATCGAGGTACGCCGCACCGGCGGAAAATGGACCGTCGTCGCAAATTCCAAGTACGCGCGCCGCATCACCGCCGACACCGAGATGGCAATCACCGGCCCTGCTGCTGGTCACAAGAAAATGCGAACGAGCGCGGATCCGGAAGGCCGCCTCGTCAAGGGCATGATCAACAACTGCGCCGGCGGCATGACGCCGTGGGGGACGTGGCTCACGTGCGAAGAAAACATCAACTTCTATTTCGACGGCAAGGACCCTGTCGGTCGCAGCGCCGATGCCGCGGCGCTGGCCCGCTACGGTTTTGGAAAGCCCTGGAATCCGTGGGCGCGCGTCGATCCGCGGTTCGACATGGCGCGCGAGCCGAATGAACCGAACCGCTTCGGATGGGTGGTCGAAATCGACCCCTTCGATCCCAAATCCGTTCCCAAAAAGCGCACTGCGCTCGGCCGCTTCAAGCACGAGGGCGCGGGGAACGTGGTCAACAAGGACGGACGGTTCGTCGTCTACCAGGGCGACGACGAACGCTTCGACTACGTCTACCGTTTCGTGACGGCGGGACGCGTGGACGCGAGCAACCACGCCGCGAACCGTGACCTGCTCGACGCCGGCACCTTGTCGGTCGCGCGATTCGACGAGGACGGCCGCGGCGCCTGGCTGCCCTTGGTTCATGGGCAAGGCCCGTTGGTGGCCGCCAACGGTTTCGCCGATCAGGGCGACGTGGTCATCCACGCTCGTCTCGCGGCCGATCTTCTCGGGGCGACCAAGATGGATCGGCCTGAGGATGTCGATGTCGACCCGGCAACCAACCGCGTCTTCGTCATGCTCACCAATAACTCACGTCGCAAAGCGGGCGACATCAACGCCGCCAATCCGCGGGCCGGCAACGATTTCGGCCACATCGTCGAAATCCGGCCAGACGGCGGCGATCACGCGTCAGAGACATTCGGCTGGGACATCCTGCTCCGCTGCGGCGATCCGGCAATCGCGCCGGTCGGGGCCACGTTCAATCCGGCGACCACCGCCAATGGCTGGTTCGGCATGCCGGACAACTGCATGATCGACCCCGCCGGACGATTGTGGGTAGCGACAGACGGCAACAACCGCGGCAAAACAGGCCGGACCGACGGCGTTTGGGCACTCGAGACGGCCGGACCGGCGCGCGGGACATCCAAGCTGTTCTTCCGGGTGCCCGAGGGCGCGGAGCTGTGTGGCCCATACATGACGCCGGACTTGGAAACGTTTTTTGTCGCGATCCAGCATCCAGGCGACTCGGCCGACGACAGCCCGTCGATGTCGACGCATGATAAACCCTTGACGCGATGGCCGGATTTCAAGGACGGCATGCCGCCACGCCCGTCCGTCATGGCGATCACCCGCAAAGGCGGCGGCAAGATCGCCACTTGACCGGCACGTATGCGACGATCGCCCGGGCCCGGACCGAAAGAGAGCCTTGCAGTCTCCCCCTCTTGCGGTGCATCACAAGGCCGTCGGCGGAGCCTTTTTGGGTTTCTGCCTGTGAGGCGAGCGGGGCTGGGTTCGGCATTGCGACCGGTCCCGAGCCCGGTCCGGGAGATCTGACCGCATGCAGCAGCGACTGACGACAGCGCAGCCGGACACCGCGCGCGCCGAACAGGGCGATGGGGTTGCACGCCACGATTGGACCCGCGCGGAAGCCCAAGCGATCCACGATCTCCCGTTCAATGACCTCTTGTTCCGCGCGCAGCTGGTCCACCGCCAGCATTTCGACCCCAACCGCGTTCAGATGAGCCGTTTGCTGTCGATCAAGACGGGCGGCTGCCCCGAGGATTGCGGCTATTGCAGCCAGTCCGCTCATCATGCGTCGGGCCTAAAGGCGTCGAAACTGATGGAGGTCGAACGCGTGCTGGTGGAGGCGCGGGCGGCGCAGACGCAGGGCGCCACGCGATACTGCATGGGCGCCGCCTGGCGCAGCCCAAAGGACCGCGATATGGACCAGGTCGTGGCGATGGTTCGGGGCGTGAAGGCGATGGGCCTGGAAACGTGCATGACGCTCGGCATGCTGTCGGACGGCGATGTCGCAAAACTCAAGGAAGCCGGGCTCGACTACTACAACCACAACATCGACACGTCGGAGCGCTATTATAGCGAGGTGATCAAGTCGCGGACGTTCGCAGACCGCCTGGAAACCCTGGCCCGCGTGCGCGACGCCGGAATGAAGGTGTGCTCGGGCGGCATTCTCGGCATGGGCGAGACCGCCGAAGATCGCATCGATATGCTGGTCACGTTGGCGAATCTTGCCGAGCATCCGGAAAGCGTGCCGATCAACATGCTGATCGCGATACCGGGAACCCCGCTGGAAAACGCAGCGCGGATCGAAGGCATCGACTTCGTGCGCGCGATCGCGCTGGCGCGCATCATGATGCCGCGCTCCTACGTGCGCCTCTCCGCCGGGCGGACGGAGATGAGCGATGAAACGCAGGCGCTCTGCTACTTTGCCGGTGCGAACTCCATCTTCTGCGGTGAAACGCTGCTGACCGCCGGCAATCCCGGCGACGACGCCGACGCCAGATTGTTCGGCAAGCTCGGCCTCGCGCCTGAGGAGCCGAATGCCCGGAACGCATGAGCGCGCGCTCGAGGCGCTGAAGCGACGCGGTCGATTGCGGACGCTCGAGGCGCGCAGCGGGCTCGATTTCGCGTCGAACGATTATCTGGGACTTGCCGCCTCCGGCGCTCTGACGCGCGCCGCCGAAGATGCCCTGGCCCGAGGTGTCGCGATCGGCGCAGGCGGATCACGGCTGCTGCGAGGCAACGATCCCGAGCACGAAGCACTGGAATCCGAGGCAGCGCGGCATTTCGGATCGGAGAGCGCATTGTTCTTCGGTGGCGGCTTCCAGGCCAACTATGCCATCTTCTCGACGCTGCCCGCACGCGGCGATCTCGTCGTTCACGACGAACTCATTCATGCCAGCGTTCTCGACGGCATTCGGGCTGGCAAGGCCGACCACGTCCCAGCCGCGCACAACGACGCCGGAGCCGTCGACGACGCGATCATGCGCTGGCGCGCGGCTGGCGGTGTCGGGCGGCCTTGGATCGCCGTCGAAAGCCTCTACAGCATGGATGGCGATAAAGCGCCCCTCGATGCGCTCCTAGCCATTGCCGACCGGCACGACGCGATGCTCGTCGTCGACGAGGCGCACGCAACGGGTGTACTCGGGCCCGACGGGCGAGGTTTGGCCGCGCACCTTGAAGGCCGCGACAACATCGTGTCACTCCACACCTGCGGCAAGGCGCTCGGCGCCAGCGGTGCGCTTGTCCTCTCGACGCGCACGATCCGCGACTTCCTGGTCAATCGCTGCCGGCCCTTCATCTATGCTACGGCACCCTCGCCCTTGATCGCCGCGGTGGTGCGTGAAAGCCTGCGCATTTGCCGCGAGGAGCCGCGCCGGCGTGCCGAGCTTGCCAAGCGTGTCGCTGCGTTCGGTCTCGGCTCGAGCGGCACGCACATCGCGCCGGTCATCGTCGGCGGCGATGCGCGCGCGACGACATTGGCGGCAGCGCTGAAAGTACGCGGTTTCGATGTTCGGGCCATCCGGCCGCCGACGGTCCCGGAAGGAACGTCCCGGCTCCGGATCGCAATCACACTAAATGTTTCGGAGAACGACGTCGCGGCGCTGTCTTCAGCTCTCCGTGACGAGTTGGGGAGACTGGCTGCATGAGTGCAGGATTCATCGTCACGGGCACCGATACCGGCGTCGGCAAAACGATCTTTGCCGCCGGTCTCACCGCTGCGCTCTGTGGACGCTACTGGAAGCCGATCCAGGCCGGGCTCGATGGCGAGACGGATGGCGAAGTCGTGCGACGGCTGACCGCCGACAGCGACGTCGAGATCTTGAATGAGATCTACCGGCTGAAACAGCTCATGTCGCCACACTTGGCCGCGGCGCGCGACGGCGTCGAGATCGATCTCGCGCGGCTGACGTTGCCACAAGCGCGCAAAGTCCCGGTTCTGGCCGCGGTCGCGCCGCAGGAGGCTGCCGCCGAGCGCTCGAACATCGTTGCGCTCAAGCCGAGGGGCCGCAGCGGCCTGACTGCGGTTCCCGGCAATGGCACGGCCACGGCGACCACGCGCCCGCTGGTGATCGAAGGTGCGGGCGGCGCGCTCGTGCCACTCACGCGGCAGGCGCTGCAGATCGACGTGTTCGACAGCTGGGCGCTGCCGGTCGTCATCGTGGCGCGCACGAGCCTCGGCACGATCAATCACTCGCTGCTGACGATCGAAGCGCTGCGACGGCGCAACATCATGATCCAAGGCGTGGCCTTCGTCGGCGACGCCAATCCAGAGGTGGAGGACGACATCGCGAACTTCGGCCGTGTCCGCCGTCTGGGACGGTTGCCGTGGATCCAACCACTCGATGAACCGACACTGAAGCGCACGTTCGACCTCTCGTTCCGGATGGAAGACTTCCAGCAATGACCCGTCGGTCTCCGGTCTGGCATCCTTTCACGCAACACGCGGTGCAGCCGGACCCGGAGATGATCGCACGCGGCTCGGGCGCATGGCTCGAAACACCGGACGGACGGCGCATTCTGGACGCGATCTCGTCGTGGTGGGTGATCACGCACGGCCACGCGAATCCGCGCATCACGGCCGCCATTCGTGCTCAAGCCGGACAGCTCGATCAGGTCATATTCGCGGGCTTCACTCATGAGCCGGCGGAGCAGCTCGCGACGAAACTCCTGTCGGTTGCGCCCGCCGGGTTGTCGCACGTCTTTTTCTCCGACAGCGGTTCGACGGCCGTCGAAGTCGCGCTGAAAATGGCGCTCGGCACCTGGCACAATCGGGGAGAAGCGCGCACGACCGTGGTGGCCTTGGAGCACGGCTATCACGGCGATACGACAGCGGCGATGTCCGCCGGTGCGCGTGGACTGTTCAGTCAGCCTTATGCGCCGATGCTGTTCGATGTCGCGCGTCTGCCGTTTCCTCATGAGGGCGCTGAGCAGGCGACGCTCGACGCGCTGGAAGCGATCTGCACCACGCGCAAGGCCGCCGCGTTGATCGTCGAGCCCCTGATCCTCGGCGCTGGCGGCATGCTGAGCTATCCGCCGCGCGTCCTCCACGACATGCACGAGATCTGCGCGCGCCACGGCACGCTTTTCATTGCCGACGAGGTCATGACCGGCTGGGGTCGCACGGGCACCCTTTTCGCTTGCGAACAGGCGGGCATCACGCCCGACATCCTGTGCACGGCAAAGGGCCTCACGGGGGGATCGCTGCCACTGGCCGCGACGTTGTCGAAGCCGGAGATTTTCGACGCGCATTACTCCACCGACCGGGCACGCACGTTCTTTCATTCGTCGAGCTACACAGCCAATCCCATCTGCTGCGCCGCCGCCCTCGCAAATCTCGCGGTGTGGGAGGACGAGCCTGTGCTCGACAGAATCAGCGCACTCGGGGCGCTGCAGGACGAGAAAATCGCGCAGTTCAAGGGCGACAAGCGGTTCACGAATGTCCGCCGAGTTGGCACGATGACCGCGCTCGACCTCGCCGTCGTTGACGCGGGTTACCTTGCCAGTGCCGGTCCAGGCTTCACCAAGGCCAGCCTGGCGCGCGGCGTACTGTTGCGTCCCCTCGGCAATACGATCTATGTGATGCCACCCTATTGCACGACGAGCGCCGAGCTGGACATGATCTATGGCACGATCGACGCCGCGGCCTCGGAAGCCTTGGCTGGGATTTGAACCAGCCGATCCGGCGCATCGAAAGGAAACGGACCCGCATGGGCGCGGAGATCATTGGGCTCGGCCATTACGCTCCTCTGCGGCGTGTTCCGAATGCCGAGATCGAGACGCGCCTCGGGCTGGACGCGGGCTGGATCGAAGCCCGAACGGGCATTCGCGAACGCCGCTGGGCGGCACCCGACGAGGCACTCACCGACATCGCGACCAGGGCCGGCGAGATGGCGCTAACGCAGTCGGGCATAGACCGCGCGACGGTCGCACTAACCATACTTGCCACATCGACGCCGGACCATCTGCTGCCGCCCTCCGCGCCTTTGTTGACCCATAAGCTGCGGCTTCCGGCGTCGGGCGCGATCGACATGGCGGGCGCGTGCGCGGGCTTTCTCTATGCACTGACGTTCGCGGATTCGTATGTCAGGACCCATGGCGCGCCCGTTCTCGTCGTCGCGGCCAACATCTTGTCCCGTCGCATCAACTTCGCCGATCGCGGCAGCGCCATTCTGTTTTCCGACGCGGCGGGCGCCGTACTTCTCGCGCCGACCGACCGCGCATCGGGAATAGCCGGCGTGTCCCTTGCGTCGCACGGGGCCGGATATGACCTCATCAAGATCCCCGCGGGCGGCAGCCGCAAACCCTTCGCGGAAGGCGTCGGCATCGACGAGACCTTGATGGTGATCTCCGACGGCCGCGCCGTCTTCACGGAGGCCGTAGGGATGATGGCGCGCACGGCGCGTGACGCGCTCGGCCGCGCCGGATTAGCAATCGCGGACGTCGACCTTTGGATTCCGCACCAGGCCAATGCCCGCATCATCGAAGCGACGCGAAAGCAGCTCGGCCTTGCACCGGATCGACTCGTTTCTAGCGTGGCGGACTTCGGCAACAGTTCCGCAGCAACGATCCCGTTCACGATATCGGCCGAAGCCTCCCGGCGCGGCATCGTCCGGGATCAAAACCTGCTGCTGACGGCTGCCGGCGCGGGACTTACCGGCGGCAGCATCGTCTGGGTCATGTAAATCGCCGTGGCGAGCGGAACCATCCGCCTGCTTCATTGTTTCCCAACTGACACCGGCAAGCTGGCGGGAC
This sequence comes from Hyphomicrobium sp., assembly GCA_022843145.1. Lineage (GTDB taxonomy): Bacteria > Pseudomonadota > Alphaproteobacteria > Rhizobiales > Hyphomicrobiaceae > JAKAML01. The sequence goes on along the minus strand of JALHOF010000001.1, from coordinate 360,124 downwards.
TTTGATTCCTGCATGCCTGCTGCATCGCACGGTGCTTCGGTCGGCATGTCTCATGCGACGCATATGTGGATGGCTTGATCGCGAGTGTTGCCTCGCACGCGCGGAGCATGGCATCTCGAACACCGAGCGCCCTTCCGACGTTGCTATCTCCGGCCCACCTCGGCCAGCCCACATCCGCAACGGACATCGAAGACGGAGCCAATGACCAAGATCGCCCGTTCGTTGCATGCCATCCGGAAAGCCTATGACGTCGTCGTCGTGGGCTCGGGTTACGGCGGCGGTGTCGCAGCATGCCGGCTTGCGCGCGCGGGCAAACGGGTTGCGGTGTTGGAACGTGGCCGGGAGTTCTTGCCGGGCGATTTCCCGCACCGCTTTCCCGATCTCAAGAACGAGCTTCAGGTCCGTGGCCGCCGCGTCCGCACCGGTCCTGACACCGCGCTCTACGACGTGCGGCTCGGTGACGATATGCACGTACTCGTCGGCTGCGGCGTGGGCGGCGGATCGCTGGTGAATGCAGGCGTCGCGTTGCGCCCCGACGCACGCGTGTTCGACGATCCGGTTTGGCCAGGCGAAATTTCCCGCGACGGCACGCTCGAGGAAGGTTATCGCCGCGCTGTCCAATGGCTGCGTCCGATGCGCGATCCGCGCGCCCGCGAAATGACCAAGTTCAAGGTTTTGCAAGCGTCGGGGCAAGCCATCGGTCAAGCGCCCGTCGCTCCGCAAATCACGGTCAACTTTTCGGGCGGTCTCAGCGCTGGCGGCGTGGCGCAGACGGCATGCACGCGGTGTGGCGATTGCTGCGGCGGTTGTAACGTCGGGGCCAAGACCACGGTGGCCGCCACATATCTCGCGGATGCCGTTCGCCACGGCGCCGAGGTCTATTCGCACGCCAGCGTCCGCATGATTCAGAAGGCGGCGGACGGGTCGTGGCGTGTCTTCGTGCAACGGCGCGACGCTCATCCGAGCGGTGAATCCGGAGACATCGTCATCGATGCGGCGATGGTGATCCTCGCAGCCGGTACACTCGGCTCAACCGAGATTCTGTTGCGCTCGCGGGACGCCGGCTTGGCGGTATCGGATCGCATCGGGCAACGGTTTTCCGCGAACGGCGACATCATCGCGTTCGGGTACGGCGCGCGCGAGCCGGTCAATGCGGTCGGGGTCGGACATCCCGCCAAGGTGGCCGGGCTAGAGATCGGCGCGGCGGTCTCGGGCCAGATCGAAGTTCGAAACGCCAACCGGCTCGAGCACGAACTCTGCGTTCAGGAGGGCGTCCTGCCGTCCGCGCTCGCGCCAGCGCTTCCGCTGCTCTTCATTCCGAACGGCCGCCTGCTTGGTGCGCTGCAAAGCCTGATAAACGGCGTCTACAATGGTCCCTTCGCGCGGCTTCAAACGTTCTTCGCGGTCTCGCACGACAGCGCATCGGGTCGATTCTCGCTCGACGACGACCGCCTCGTCTTGTCGTGGCCCGGCGCCAATCAAGAGCCGGTCTATGCACGGCTCGATGCCGCGCTGAATGCCATCGTCAACGAAGCCGGCGGAAGCTACGTCAAAAACCCGCTCACCGGCACCGTGATGGGCGCACAACCCGCCACCGCCCACCCGCTCGGAGGATGCGGCATGGGCCGAGATCATTCCGACGGCGTGGTCAATCACAAGGGACAGGTTTTCGACACGACGTCAGGGTTCGGAACTGCGGACGTCCACGACGGCCTCTATGTCGTCGATGGTGCGGTTATTCCGAGATCGCTCGGGGTCAACCCATTGTTAACCATAACGGCACTGGCCGAGCGTGCGCTCATTCACCTCGCCGCGGATCACCGCTTCATGTTCGACGATATGCCAGTAATGGCGAACGCGTAGCTGCCGTGCAGCCGGCTCATGAAGGCGTGTCGCGAAAGCGCCCCAACTCGGTCTATAAGCTTGCGCTATCCCGCCCATTTTCCGAGCACCCCGCATCATGACCCGAACGACGCTGAACCGCGTGCTCCGCCGCATCTACGTGCTGGTCTTTCTCGTCGTATCGCTGGCGCTCGGTTCTCGTTTCGCGGAGTTCGTACCGGGTTTACCGGCCGCACTGATCGACGCCGGCAGCCGCGTTTACGACGTTCTTCGCGACATGAGCCTGCTGATCGCAACCGCGGGCGTCGCGTATGTCACGAACATCTTTCAGAAGCGCTCGAAGTTCGTCGAGAGCCTGGAAGAGGAATGGCGGGGCATCGTGCGCACCAAATCGGCGCTCTATGCCTTCTGCGAAAAGCCTTACCCCTCGACGGACGATTACCTCGCCGCGTTCTGCAGGATCAGCGAAACGATCGATAACATGCGCATCGTCTATCGCAACGTCGGCGAAACGGACACGCTGATCGGGCTCTATCCGTATGCGCCGCTGCATGACATGCGGCGCGCCCTGCAATCGATCGATCCGCGCAAGCGGACCAATATCCCGGCGGAGGAACGCAAGCTTGCACGCGACGCAATCCTGCAATCGTTCTACGCCCTGCGAGAAATCTTCCTCGAAGAGCTCGATCTCGAACAGCCCACGCATAGTCTCTTGATATCAGGAGCCAAGCGCCTCAAGGCCTCGGGGACCGAAAAGGCCGCCCGGCGGATGCAGGACAGCCAGCGGCGGCTTCAACAGTCCCGGACAGCCGTGCCGAACGAAGCCGATCTGCTGCTGTCGCGGCTCTACGCGGTCGAGCAAGCCGAACAATCGAGCAAGGACGCGGTCGTCGGCGCCATGCCGCCGGATCAAGTGCGCGGACGCGACTCGTAAACCGCTTCGGCGCGCTCTGCGGTAGCTTTGCGGACGACTTGATGCGGCACCTCGAGGGCGGAAAACGCGGCGTTGAGACGCCGGACGCTGGCCGCCAGATATTCCCGCACCTCCGGCGGCAGTTCGGCCATCGAATAGCGGTCGGGATGATAAATCTTGGCCAGCCGGTGATAGGCTGCTTTCACTTCGTCGAACGACGAGGCGGCTCGCAGGCCGAGCACGGCATAAGGATCGAACGTATCGACCTCGTTGACGCGCCGCGATAGCTGACTGTTTCCCGGCACGTTCACAGGCTTCACGGATTTTAGCGACGACTTTGCAAGCAGTGTGCGCTCTCCGCCATAGGGCTCGAATTCCAGGAACTGCGCGCCGCCGTTGAGAACTTCAACGACCGTGCGTCCCTGCGGCACCAGGAACTTCCCACGCAGCGTGCGGCCGTCGTCCAGCGTCGCCTCGACCGGAATGGCGACTGTCTGCATGGCGCTGACATTGTCGACTTTGACGCGCTCGAACATGGTCACTTTGCCTCGAAGTGTCTCGTTTGAGGATTGCACAGCGCCCGCTGCAGGGGCCGCAGTGCAATCCGTCACCGCCCGTAGCAAGGATCGTGCAACAGCCGCCAGACCCCATCCTCGTGCCGTTTGGCCCCTGAGAGCACCCGCCGCAGCAGCGGCAACTAGCGGCAGGGCGGCTTGTGTGATACCTCACCGGCAGATTTTTGCGCCGCACCATGACCGCACCGAGACTGGGGCCGCGCCACAGCCGACACCGCATCCGACCGATCAGGTCACCGCCAAGACCACCAGGACACCCTAGGATCCCAATGAATCTCCGCAACATCGCGATCATCGCCCACGTCGACCACGGCAAAACGACCCTCGTGGACGAGCTTCTGAAGCAGTCTGGAACGTTTCGTGACAACCAGAAGGTCACCGAGCGCGCCATGGACTCGAATGACCTTGAACGCGAGCGCGGGATCACGATCCTTGCGAAGTGCACCAGCGTGCTCTGGAAGGACACGCGCATCAATATCGTCGACACACCCGGTCACGCCGACTTCGGCGGTGAGGTCGAGCGCATTCTGAACATGGTCGACGGCGTCGTCGTGCTGGTCGATGCCTCCGAAGGTCCATTGCCGCAGACGAAGTTCGTCGTGTCGAAGGCCCTGAAGCGCGGCATCCGCCCGATCGTCGCGATCAACAAGATCGACCGCCCCGACGAGCGTCACCTCGATGTGTTGAATGAAGTGTTCGACCTGTTCGCCAATCTCGACGCCACGGACGAGCAGCTCGATTTCCCTGTTCTCTACGGGTCGGGCCGCAATGGCTGGATGGCATTCGATCCCGAAGGCCCGCGCGAAAACCTCGGCCCGATGTTCGACCTCATCGTCAGCCACGTACCGCCGCCGGTCGTGGAGCCGGGCCCGGCACGGTTGCTTGCGACCACGCTCGAAGCGGACAGCTTCCTTGGCCGCATTCTCACGGGCCGCATCAGCTCGGGCGTCATCAAGCCCAACATGATGATGAAGGCGCTCAATCGCGACGGCAAGCTCGTCGAAAACTTCCGTGTGTCGAAGGTGCTGTCGTTCCGCGGTCTCGAGCGCGTTCCCGTCGACCAGGCCGAGGCCGGCGAGATCGTGGCGCTGGCCGGCATGAGTGAGGCGACCGTCGCCGACACCCTTTGCGACCCGAGCGTCGAAACGCCGATTGCCTCGCAGCCCGTCGATCCGCCGACACTGTCGATGCTGTTCCGCATCAACGACGGTCCGTTCGCCGGTCAGGAAGGCGACAAGGTGCAGAGCCGCGTCATCCGCGACCGGCTGATGAAGGAGGCCGAACGCAACATCGCGATCAAGGTTGGCGACACGTCCGACGGCGACAGCTTCAGCGTTTCGGGGCGCGGCGAGTTGCAGTTGGCGATCCTCATCGAGAACATGCGCCGCGAAGGGTTCGAGCTGACGGTGTCGCGGCCCAAGGTCGTGATCAAGATTGATCCGGAGACCGGACAAAAACTCGAGCCGATCGAAGAAGTGATCGTCGACGTGGACGATGGCCACACCGGCATCGTCGTGCAGAAGCTTTCGGAGCGCAAAGGCGAGCTGTTGGAAATGCGGCCGTCTGGCGGTGGACGCACGCGCATGGTGTTTCACGTGCCGACCCGGTCGCTGCTCGGCTACCAGTCGGAGCTGCTGTCGGATACGCGCGGCACGGCGGTGATGAACAAGCTGTTCCACGCCTATGCACCGTACAAGGGCGAGATCGCCGGCCGGCACACGGGCGTTCTGATCTCGAATTCGGACGGCGAGGCCGCCGCCTATGCCATCTTCAACCTGCAGGACCGCGGGCCGTTCTTCATTGGCGCCCAGACGCGGGTCTACGTCGGGATGATCGTCGGCGAGCACACGCGCGACAACGACCTTGAAGTCAACGTCGTCAAGGGCAAGAAGTTGACAAACGTCCGCGCGTCCGGCAAGGACGACGCGGTGCTGCTGACCACGCCGATCAAACTGACGCTCGAAAAGTCGATGAGCTACATCACCGACGAGGAGCTGGTCGAGATCACGCCTGAGAGCATCCGGCTGAGGAAGCGCTGGCTGGATCCGAACGAGCGCAAACGCATGGAGCGCAAGCGCGAGGCGGATCGCGAGGCCAACGTCGCTTGACCAAATCCGGCTGCGTTCGATCAGCGAAACAGCCGGGACTTCTTCCCGATCTGAATTGGTCGATTTTCATTCTTATTCAACAGCTTGGATAAGTGCAGCAATCCAGATCGCCTAGCGTATGCCACTTCGATCAATCGCGGCGGCTTGGACCGCAAGGTTTGAGTGCTTATCTCTCTCCGGCTACCATTTCCAACGGAGAAAAGATCATGAAACGTGCACTTCTGGTTGTTGCCACGCTGGCCCTCGGTGCAGCCGTCGCTGTCGCAGACGAGAAGCCCTCGGCTGCTGAGGCGGAGAAGATCGGCGCGGCGGTCAAGGCCTGGGGTTGCGCGGGCGGAGAGATGGAAAAGGAAACCGAGTCTTCGGGGCTTTACGAGGTCGACGACGCGAAGTGCTCCGACGGCAAGAAGTACGATCTGAAGCTCGACAAGGATTTCAAGATCATCAGCATCACCGCCGACTGAACGTCCGCCGGTTCGGCTGCATATCCTCGAATGACCGCCCCCTCGTGGCGGTCATTTTCGTATTGGGCATGTCACCCCCGACGACACCGCTGTCGGCCGCAATGAACGCCTTAACGGTATTTTTCGACCTCCGTCGTATACTTCGTCGGCCGTGTGCGTACGGAGTTTTGGCATGTCGAATGAACAAAGCGCGCGAGCACCGGTCGTGCTGGTCGACGCAAGCGTGACGCATTCGGACCCAGGTGCCTATAAGGGCCTGCATGCGCTGGTACCGATCCTGATCGGCCTCAGCGTTCCGATCATCCTGTTCTCGATGTTGGATCCCCGCGCGCTCGGCAATAGCCGGCTCGTACTGCACATCGTCATGATGGCCGTCGTGTTCATCTCCGCGGCGATTTTCCTCCTCTCGATTTTGAACCCCGGCAACATTGTCCAGGTCGCATTCGATCCCGCCCGGCGAACCGTCGATCTGGTTCGGTCAGGCGCCTTCGCCAACAACGTGTTGACGCTGCCATTCGATCGCATCGCGTCGGCGCGGATCGAAACCGTCTACGACGACGACGGCTACCAGCAGCGCGTGCCGTTGCTCGTCATGAACAACCGCGAGACCTATCAACTCCCGGCCGGGACGTCGGAGACGGACATCGCGGAAATAAGGGCGCTCCTCGGGTTGCGTTGACCGTCGCCCGCCAGGACACGTCAGCCACTCCCCAGGTTCTGCGGGCACGGAACCGAACTCTTTTGTGTCGGCTCCCCGAGCGATGATAGGAAGTCCTCTCACCCGAGAGGCTTTGCTTGACACGCGCTCCAACCATCATTCCCGATCGATCTGCCGCAGCCGTTCCGGCACACGCGCTGCAACGCCCGTGGCCGGAGGGCGTGACGCCGACATCGCAGTATCAAGCAGCTCTCGACTATCTCGGAGAGAGCGAAGGACATCTGTTCGTCACCGGCCGCGCCGGCACGGGAAAATCCACGCTGCTGCGTTGCCTGCGGGACATGGTGACCGACGACATGGTCATCGTTGCCCCGACAGGCCTCGCTGCCGTCAACGTCGGCGGCCAGACCATCCATTCGTTCTTCGGCCTGCCGCCCCGGCTGATCCGCTCGGACGACATCCGGCGCAGCCGTAACGGTGCGCTGATGCGGAAGCTCAAGCTGCTGGTCATCGACGAGGTGTCGATGGTCCGGTCGGATCTCATGTGGGCGATCGACCAGTCGCTGCGGATCAACCGCGGCCGGCCCAGGGAGCCGTTCGGCGGCGTGCGGCTCGTCATGTTCGGCGATCTGCATCAGTTGCCGCCCGTCGTTCAGGAAGCCGAAGTCGCGAGCCACCTCGAAAGCGAGCACGGAGGTCCGTTCTTCTTCACAGTCGCCGCGCTGCGCGAAGGCGCAGGCACCGCCCGAATCGAGCTCGATCAGGTGTTCCGCCAAAAGGACGAGGGCTTGTTGAACGTGCTCAACAAGGTCCGCGAAGGCGATGCGGACGAAGAGGACCTCGTGATCCTCAACGAGCGCGTGCGCCCGATCCGAACGCTGCGCGAAGGCGACCCCTACGTGATCCTGACGCCGACGAACGCCGCCGCGCAACGTATCAACATGAGTTACCTCGAGGCGCTTGTCGGCGCCGTGACTGCCTACGAGGCCGGGGTCACCGGCGATTTCAACGCTGGCGCGCACCCGACCGACCTGCGGCTCCTGCTGAAACCGGGCGCCAAGGTCATCATGTTGCGCAACGATAGCGACCGCCGCTGGGTCAACGGTTCGGTCGCCAGGGTTTCCCGGCTCACCGACAAGCAGGTTTGGATCGAGATCAACGGCAAGGAATATGAAATCGAGCCGGTCGCTTGGGAGCAGCGGCGTTACGCCTACGATCAGACGCAGCAGAAGATTGTCGAGACGATCGCGGGAACGTTCAAGCAGTTCCCGGTTCGGCTTGCGTGGGCGCTGACGATCCACCGCAGCCAGGGGTTGACACTCGATCCGGTGTACATTGACCTGGGGCGCGGCACTTTTGCGCATGGGCAGGCCTACGTGGCCCTTTCGCGATGCCGTTCGCTCGATGGGCTGGCGCTGGCGCGTCCGCTCAAGCCGACGGATATCATGTTTGACCCATCTGTGATGGGCTATAGAGATGTTTTTACATCTCTAGATTGAATTTTGACCGGCGATAAGAGCCATTCGCATCTGCGAAATGATGAATTCTCATACGCGGACCTGCGACTGGTAGAACTTGAGTTGGTCGCTCAGGATTGCCGGTGATGTGTGGCATTACCGTCTTTAGTGCGAAGCACCATTTTTTTGTTGCACTGCAAAAAAGCTCACTATATAAGCAGTGTCACAAGAACAGCGCGAACCTCGGTGAGGGGTCCACGCCTCCCGAGACACGCACGACCTGAAATTCCGCTCGGCAGGGGCTCCCTGCCAAAACACGCAAGGAGATTGACCCATGAACGACCAATTCACCCGCCAGGCCCAGGACATGCTGAACGCTGCCAAGGATGCCCGCATCCCCGAGAACGTCCAGGCGATGGCCGAAGAGACCGTCCTCAAGTCGCGTGAGGCTTACGTGAAGATGAGCTCGGTCGCCAAAGACGGCGCGAAGGTCATCGAAGACGTCATGCTGGCCGGCCACGCTGGCGCAAAGGCGATCGGCGAGAAGGTGATGCACAACACGATGGTCAACACCGAGGCTGCCTTCGACGCCGCCCTCGCCATGGCCCGCGCCAAGACCTTCCCCGAGGTTGCCCGCCTCCAGGCCAACTTCTGGCAGCAGCAGTTCGCCATTGCGAACGCCCAGACGAAGGAGCTGTTCGACCTGTCGACGAAGGTCAGCAAGCAGACCTTCGAGTCGGTCAACGCTGCGACGCAGAAGTCGTTCGAGCAGGTCAAGAAGGCCAGCTGATCGCACGGATCGGTTCGCCGATCTGATGACGATGTGAGCATTGCGATGCGCCCGGGATCGGATCCCGGGCGCATTTACATTGCAAGCCCGCCTCAGTGCGAGATGGTCGCAGCACTTGGTTTGCCATTTTTTCGCGACCGGCTATGCCCAGCGGCATTTGGCGCTATACTTGTCGAATGTTGGGCTCGAGTTCAGCCATAAGCATCAGGAGAGGCCGGCCGGCCGACGCCGCGGCGCTGGCTGAGATCTTTCGCGAGTCCTGGCAGCAGACCTACCTCGGCATCATCCCGCCCCTGCATCTCGAAACGATGATCCGCCGTCGCGGCCGCGAGTGGTGGACGGGTGCCTTGAAGTCGGGCGACACCATTTATCTCCTTGAGATCGCCGGCAAGCCTGCTGGCTATGCAACGTGCGGACCCGCGCGCGTGCGGTCTCCGTACAAGGGAGAGATCTATGAGCTCTACCTCAGTCCCATCTATCAGGGTCTCGGCTTTGGAGAGCACTTGTTCGAGGCCTGCCGCGGCGGGCTCGATGACCGCAAGCTTGCGGGGCTGATCGTCTGGGCGCTTTCAGCGAACACACCTGCGATCGACTTCTATTGGCGTCGCGGCGGCCGGCCATTCCGCACGACTTACGACCGGATCGGCGGCGCGAAGCTCGAAAAAATCGCGTTGGTTTGGAACTGAGACACCATCTCGCTGCGAAGACGGATGTTGTCCGACGCGGGCATCAACCGCCGAGCATGCCCGGTTTGCCCTCGATCTTGGGTTCGGCCTTGCAGTCGAAGCGCGGTGCGACGTCGTCGGCGATGCGGCGGGCCATCAGGATCGCATCCTCGTTCGCCTTGGCGTCGATGTAGGCGACATGGCAAGCCTCTTTCTCCGTCACGCGCGTCACCACGAGCGCCTGAGACGACTGCCCATCCCGCGAGACAAAGTAGCGGAGAATTGCGGCATGCGGCCGCTCGGCACCCGTGCGCCTGTCGATCCGCCACTCGATCGTAGCCCGCTGATGCCCTTTTTCAAACGGCGTGTTGAAGGGGCCGAGTGTCTGAGTCGCGGCCCGCGTCGCGGCCGGTTTGGGCCCGAACGCAACGAACGCGCGCAAGTCACCCTCGGCAAAATAGACAGAATAGCCGGGCACGCCTTGGCACTCGTAGGAATTGCCGTCGCGGTGCCGCTTGATGACCTTGCAGAGCTTCGGTTCAAGGCTGGTGATGGTGCTCGTACGCTTGTGGTCGGCCGCGTTGGCCGAACCCGCCAATGCGAGAAGCAAAACTGCGCCGGCCATTCTGAGCGTCGTCATCCCTGGTCCCTTTCCCACCCGTTGCAATTGTCCGCTGACATCCTTAGCACGGGATCTGGCGGCAGCTAGCCCTGGCACTATGCAGCGCCCCTCGCGCAAACTTGCCGAGACAAGAGCCCGCAATCGCGCCCATGCACCGTTAAGACACCAGATTGCGACAAATGGTGGATTGCCGATGGCACTCGTGGCATGCACGGGTCTGCGAACCCAAATCGAGGAAAAAGAAGGTCCCTCATGCGCATCGATGCAATCGCGATCGGAAAGAACCCACCCGAAGACATCAATGTGATCATCGAGGTGCCGGTCGGCGGCGAGCCGATCAAGTACGAGATGGACAAGGAAGCCGGAACGCTGATCGTCGACCGGTTCCTGTATACCCCGATGCGCTATCCGGGGAATTACGGGTTCGTGCCACACACGCTGTCGAGCGATGGCGATCCGATCGACGTCCTGGTGTGCAACACGCGCGGCATCATTCCCGGCGCGGTCATCAACTGCCGGCCGGTCGGCGTTCTGATCATGGAAGACGATGGCGGCGGTGACGAGAAGGTCATCGCGGTTCCGAGTCACAAGCTCACCAAGCGCTATGACCTCATCAAGAATTATTCCGATCTGCCCGAGATCACAGTCGAGCAGATCGAGCACTTCTTCGCCCACTACAAGGACCTCGAGCCCGGCAAATGGGTCAAAATCCACCATTGGGGCAATGCGGATGAGGCGCGCCGCTTGATCGTCGAGGCGATCGACCGCGCCAAGGCGGGGACGTAAACGATCGTCGGTGTAAGCGCTCAGCCAAGGCGGACGACACGCTGGGACCAGCCTCGCTGCTGCGGCGCAGCGTCATCCAGAGCGCGACGAAACGAGATCACGGCAAAACCGCCATCGGAGTTGGATGTGACATGGTCGAGATGAACGGCGATCTCAGAGTAGCCGTGATGGGCGTGGCGGGACGCATGGGTCGCGAACTCGTCGCAGCAATCCGCGAAACGGCGGGCGCGGTCGTCGCGGGCGGAACCGAGCGGCCGGGTTCGCCCTATCTCGGCGCCGACATCGGCACACTGGCCGGACTCGGTGCGATTGGCGTCTCGGTCACCGACGATCCGCTCGACCTCTTCACACGCGCCGATGCTGTGCTCGATTTCACGTCGCCGGCGGCAACGGTCGAATTTGCGGGCCTCGCGGCCAACGCGCGCATTGTACACGTCATCGGAACGACCGGGTTCAGCGCCGCCGACGAAGCAGCCCTCGCGGCGGCGGGGCGCCACGCCACCATCATCAAAGCCGGCAACATGAGCCTCGGCGTCAATCTGCTGACCGCGATCACGCGCAAGGTTGCGGAAGCATTGGACGCGGATTTCGATATTGAAATCATAGAGATGCACCACAGCCGCAAGGTTGACGCACCGTCCGGCACGGCGCTGATGCTCGGCGAGGCAGCGGCTGCAGGCCGCGGCGTCAACTTGACCAGCGCGAGCGTTCGCTCCCGTGACGGTCATACCGGACCGCGCCGCCGCGGCGACATCGGCTTCGCGACACTGCGCGGCGGCGACGTCGTCGGCGACCACACGGTGATTTTCGCAGGAACGGGCGAACGCATCGAACTCACGCATCGGGCGTCCGACCGGGGCATCTTCGCGCGCGGCGCGGTCAAAGCCGCGCTCTGGGGACGCGGCAAAGCGCCGGGTGTCTATGCGATGCGCGACGTGCTTGGACTTTGAGCCGGCGACCTCCGGGTCGAGCGGCCGCGACCGAATGGAAAACAATGCGATGAACAACGTGCTGGTGCTGGTTCGCCATGGCGAAAGCGAGTGGAACCGTCTCAATCTCTTTACCGGCTGGCGAGATCCCGATCTCACCGAGAAGGGCGTCGCAGAGGCGGAACGAGCCGGTCGCTTGCTCAAGGCGCTCGGCATCAAGTTCGATGTTGCCTTCACCAGCGAACTCGGTCGCGCGCAACGGACATTGAAGATCATTCTCGACGAAGTCGGGCAGCCCCAACTCGAGACGATCCGCGACCTGAAACTGAACGAGCGCGACTATGGCGAGCTGTCCGGCCTCAACAAGGACGAAGCGCGAGCCAAGTGGGGTGAGGAGAAAGTTCTCGTTTGGCGCCGCAGCTATGACATTCCGCCGCCCGGCGGCGAAAGCCTGAAGGATACCGCAGCCCGCGTCCTGCCGTTCTACAAGACGCAGATCTGGCCGGCCGTGCGTGCCGGAAAGAACGTGATCGTCGCCGCGCATGGAAATTCATTGCGTGCGCTGATCATGTATCTCGAGGAATTGTCGGCGAAGGAGATCCTGGAGCGCGAAGTCGCGACCGGCGCACCGATCGTCTACCGTCTGACTGAGAACGGAACGGTCGCGGAGCGGCGAAACCTGGTGATTTGAGAGTGTCGGCACCAGCCAATCGACGGAGCGCGTGATGACGTGGGATGACTTGCGCCGCCAGGCAACGGATGACAATCGCAAGGATCGCGACCGGCTGATCGGCGTATATATCGGCGTGCTCGCCGTGCTGCTCGCGATCTGCGGGATGGGCGGCGGCAACGCGGCCAAGGAAGCGACACTCAAGAACATCGAGGCCACAAATACGTGGTCGTTCTTTCAGGCCAAGAACCTGCGCCGCCAAGTTCTGCGCACGCAGTCCGAGGAACTCGAGTTGTGGCTGATCAAGGAGCCTCAGCTCACGGAGGCGGCCAAATCGGCGATCACGGCCAAGATCGCGTCTTACAAGCAGCAGGCCGACCTCCTGACGAGCGACGAGAAGAGCGGCGAAGGCCTGGATCAACTCTGGAACAAGGGCAAGGCGCTCGAATCCGCGCGCGACATTGCGATGGCTCGCGATCCCTATTTCGATTACGGCCAGGCGCTGTTGCAAATCGCCATCGTGCTCGCGTCGGTGGCGCTGATCTCGAGCGGCAACTTTCTGCTGGTCGTGAGCGTCGCCATAGGCGCCGCAGGTACCCTGCTGATGTCGAACGGCTTTCTTCTCCTGACACGGCTTCCAATTATCGGCTGACGGCTCGCCTTTCACTGACGTGGATCAGGCGTATCGAGACTTTAGGCTGACTGGCTATCGCTTCGGACCTCTGCAAAGGCTCCGTCGACTGAGAAGTAAGCCAAAAGGAAACGAACCGAGATGTCTCTGATCAAGTCGACGTTGATTGCCGCCGTGGCCGCCATGGCGCTGTCCTCGGGCGCGGCCATGGCCAAGGCCAAGAACCCAGCCGCACCGGCAAAGCCGCGCTCTGAAGCTTCGCTGGCATGCTCCAAGCAGGCGGATGAGCAGAAGCTGACAGGGAAGCCGCGCAAGTCGTTCCGCACCGCATGCCTCAAGAAGGCCAAGACCGCAGCCGCACCGGCAAAGCCGGCTGTGACGGCACCGGCCGTCAAGGCCCCGGCCGCGCCGGCCAAAAAGAGCTGATTGCACCATTGGCGTTGAAATCCATTGAAGCGGCCTGGACCCAGCGTCCGGGCCGCTTTCGTTCGTAGCGGTCAGGGTGATCCCGCACTTGCCCAAACCCCGGCCAGCCGCTAGCAGAAGCGCTCCATATCAATGCGCAACCGCAACAAGCCGGGGAGAACGCTCATGGCCACCTTCAACCTTCTGCTGCTGCCCGGCGACGGCATCGGCGTCGAAACGATGGCCGAGGTCGAACGGCTGATCGCGTTCTTCAACAAAAAGAGCAACAAGGCCCAGTTCGCGACTTCAACGGATCTTGTCGGAGGCGTGGCCTACGACACGCACGGCGTCGCGATCACCGACGCGGCGATGGCAAAGGCGGACGCCGCTGACGCCATCATCTTCGGCGCGGTCGGCGGGCCTAAGTGGGACAGCGTGCCGTATGAGCATCGCCCTGAGGCGGGCCTGCTGCGGCTGCGCAAGGATCTCGACCTGTTCGCGAACCTGCGGCCGGCGATTTGCTATCCCGCACTCGCCGACGCCTCGACGCTGAAGCGGGAAGTCGTCGAGGGCCTCGACATCTTGATCCTGCGCGAGTTGACGGGCGGCACCTACTTCGGCGAACCGAAGGAAATCGTCACGCTCGAAAACGGCGAGAAGCGCGGCGTCGATACTACCGTCTACACCACGCGCGAGATCGACCGCCTCGCACGTGTCGGTTTCGATCTCGCCCGAAAGCGCCGCAACAAGGTGCACATGGCCGCGAAGTGGAACGTCATGCGCACGGGCGTGCTGTGGCGTGACGTGGTCACCGCCACCCACAAGGCCTATGCGCCGGACGTCACGCTCGAGCACATTCTGGCCGACAACTGTGCGATGCAGCTCATCCGCAACCCCAAACAGTTCGACGTCATCGTCACCGACAATCTGTTCGGCGACGTCCTCTCGGACGAAGCGGCGATGATGACGGGTTCGCTCGGCATGCTGCCGTCGGCGTCGCTCGGCGCGCCCGACCCCAAGACCGGCAAGCGCAAGTCGCTGTACGAACCGGTGCACGGTTCCGCGCCCGATATCGCCGGCCAAGGCCTCGCCAATCCGATCGCCACGATTGCGTCCTTCGCGATGGCGCTCCGCTATTCGCTCGATATGGCGAAGGAAGCCGACCTCGTGGACCAGGCCATCGCCGACGTGCTCGCGTCCGGCCTGCGCACCGGTGACATCATGCAGCCCGGCATGACCAAGGTCGGAACCACCGAAATGGGCAAAGCAATTGCCGCCGCTCTCGAAAAACTGACGGCCTGAGGGCCACAGAGCCTCCGGTATGCCACAACGGGCGGCTTGATCGTTGCGAAGTCGGGGAGAGAACTTCGCCCCGGTTGCGCGGCGTGAGACAATCTCAGCCGGGTGATTCGCTCCGCGGCGTGCTAGAGCACGCACGGAGCCGGCGGGGACATGCAACATGACGACTCAGAACGAGCTGCGCGCGGGACTTCTGGCTGTAGCCAAGCGATCCATCGGGATCATGGCCGCGTGCACCAACGAGGAGAGCACCAAGCTCTATCTCGTGCTGCCGATGCTCGGGTTGCTCGGATACGATTTCACAAACCCTTATGAGGTCTATCCAGAGCACGCTGCCGGCTTCGGCGCCGGCGACACCGCGCGCGTCGATCTCGCCATCCTGCGCGACGGGCAGCCGGAGATTGCCATCGAGTGCAAGCAAACGGGCGCCGACCTTACTGAATGCCGCGGTCAGCTCGCGCGCTACTTCAACGCGCTGCCGACAGTGAAGCTCGGCATCATGACCAACGGCATCCTGTTCGAATTCTTCGTCGATTCCGCTCAGCCGAACCTCATGGACGACGAGCCGTTCATGACACTCGATCTCGAGACCATCGCCCGGGTCGGAGTATCCGACGAGGTGCTCGAATCGCTCGTCTCGGCGACCAAGGAACACTACGATCCAGAGACCATCGCCGAAGCGGCGCACGTCCAGCTCGTCAAGAAGCGCCTGCGCACGATCTTCGTCGAGGAGGCCAAGGGTCCGTCGGAGGAATTCTGCCGGTACGCGCTGCAGAAGGCCGGACTGAGCAACGTGCGCAAAGCCGCGATCGAGCGGTACTATGCGCCGATGATCAAGACCGCGTTCGAGGAAAGCCTCGTCCTTCCGGTCGTGGCGCGGCTTCGGTCGGAGCCTGCGGCCGAAGGCCGTTCTTCGGTTGGACTGCATCAGATCGGCCAGCGGATCTCCACCACCGAGCGCGAAATCGAGATCTTTGGATTCATCAAGCGCCGGCTCGCCTTCCTGGTCGATGACGAAGGTCACTTCGCCGCCATTGAGAACGTGCAGATGAAGGATTACGTCGGCAAGCTCGCCGTGTTCTACGATCGCGAGCGCAAGGGCCGGCTGTTCGACTTCATCGAAGGCGCCGACGGCTATGATAAGTACATCTTCCCCGATCCCATCGGCGACATCGTCACGAACAACATCCTCGAGATAGACGATGCCTTGAAGGCGATCTTCGCCACACGCGTGCGGGAGCTGGGCGGCATCTATCAACCGAGCCGGATGCAACGCACGGCCTAGGCCGGCTGCTCGGCCCCCACGATCGGACACGCGCCATGGCCAGTAATATGTCGACGATCGGCTTCGTGTTCGCGTCTGACGACGAGTTCCACGACACGATGATTCGTCTGGTGACCGAAGCGCGCGAGTATCACGCGTGCCCTCCCGGCGAGTACGCGATCTGGCGCTCACGAACAGGCGCGGAGGTGTGGTTCCACATCGAGGGCACGGATGCGGTCGGGGTCAACGAGCGGGCCATCGCGGGTCTCACGCCTTTCTATGAGGGCGGACACACGACGCAGCTCGTCATCACCGACATCATCAACCGTGACGGCTACAACGCGTTCGAAGGCGCATTCCAGGCTCAAGTCGGCGGAACCGGCGACGACGCGGGTTTCCCGCTCGTCTTCGATGCGGTCAATTTTTCCGCCTATCGCGATCGCAAGCTGCCGGCGCGCTTGCGTGTGCGGCTGACGGGGTTCGCGCGAGAATTGAAAGCCTATCAGACCGAGGCCGAGTATTATGCGGCGCAGACCCGCGAGCCGGCGTTCGCGTCGAAATCATTCGTTCCGATCGGCATGTTCTCGTCAGAACCCGAAAATGCGGCGGGCAAGCAGGCGCCGTCATCCTACGCCGCCTTGACCGGACGTGTGCGTGAAGCCCGGATGCTGGAAAACGAGGCGACCGGACGCAAGTTTCAATGGCTGTCGGTGGAGTCGCTGGAGATCCCCATCGACATCGTGGCCGATCCGGACGTTATTTCGGGCGACGTCGTCGAAGGGGCGACCGTAGAGGTCATCAGTTACCTTTTCGGCCGCATCATGGATTAGCTCGATCCGATCGCTCGATGCCACATTGGCCTCTAAACACTAGCCCCGTCGGCGCAGGTCGCGGTTTCGGATTTGATCCATCCCCGCGCCGTCCAGCTCGGCTTGTTCGGATCCAGCCGCGCCTGATCCTCGGTTCTGGCGACAAAATAGAACTCGAAGCAGTTGCGCCCGACGCGCTTCACCCGGTAGCAGCCGCCGCTCGAATCCATGTCGTAGATCGTGCAGAATGACCCCGCCTCGACCGACCACCGGCCGCGTGTCTCGCGGTCCCGCTCACGGTATTCGAGCCGGCCATCGCGCCGATAGGCTTCCGAGAAGGTCCGCCCGCTCGCATAGTGGCCGTCGATCTCGACGCCGCGAAACTGCTGGCTGAGGTCGTTGTCGGACATCCAACCGCTGGCGCCACCGTCGGCGCGCGCTGGCAACGGCGAGAGCATGACGAGCCCGAGGACGCAGAGGATTGAGTAGAGATGGTTCAGCGACATGAGCGGCTCTTCAATGAGGACGCCCAATTGGTCACCACGAAATTGTGACCGCCACAAGCCTTCCTAACAGCGTTCGGGTTTCCGAACTCCTCTACAGCCCGAAGTCGAACGAGGTTGCCAATGACCTTCCGCCGAATGCTCGCCCTCACGGCGACTGCCGCGACCCTCGCCGCGCTGACGAGCCCTGCCTTGGCCATCTCCGCGTACAAGTGGAAGAAGCGGCCGCTCGTGGTCTTCGCCGCGTCTGAGGGCGATCCCGCACTTGCCCGACAGCGCGGCATCGTGGCGGCGCTGCGGCCCGCGTTCCAAGACCGGCAGATGGTCGTCGTCTACGTCGTCGACGATAAAGTCGGCGCGGAACTGGGAACCGGTCCAGGCGTCAGCGCCGCCGCTCTCAGGGCACGATTTGGCGTGGCGGCCTCGGCATTCCGCGTCCTGCTCGTCGGTAAGGACGGGGGCGTAAAGCTGTCATCGGCCGCACCGATCCCCGGGACGACGCTCTTCTCGACGATCGACGCCATGCCGATGCGCCAGCAGGAAACGCAGAAGCGGTAGCGGCATCCTGACGGAATGCGCCGCCGCTGAAGCCCTGACGTAGCCGACAAGGTTCTTGAATATCCTCCCCGTCACGCGTATTGCATCGCGCTTGGGAGCCGGCCCGGCGCTACCTTCGCTGCTGCCGATTAACACCTACACATCAAGGACTTGATCTATGGGCTACAGAGTCGCCGTCGTCGGTGCAACCGGCAACGTGGGCCGCGAAATGATGAACGTGCTCGCCGATCGCAAATTTCCGATCGACGAAATCCATGCCGTCGCCTCGCGCCGCTCTCTCGGAACGGCGGTGTCGTTCGCCGACCGCACGCTGAAGTGTCAAGACCTGGAGCACTTCGACTTCTCGAAGGTCGACATCTGTCTGATGTCGGCCGGTTCCGCCGTTTCCAAGGATTGGAGCCCGCGCATCGGCGCGAAGGGCTGCGTCGTGATCGATAACTCCTCCTACTGGAGGTATGATCAGGACGTCCCGCTGGTTGTGCCGGAGGTAAACCCCGAGGCAATTCGCGGCTTCACCAAGAAGAACATCATCGCGAACCCCAATTGCTCGACCGCCCAGATGGTCGTCGCCCTGAAGCCGCTGCACGACGCCGCCAAGATCACGCGCGTGGTTGTCTCGACCTACCAATCGGTATCGGGCGCGGGCAAGGAAGCGATGGACGAATTGTGGAACCAGACCAAGGGCAAATACGTGCCCGGCAGCGAGGTCGAGCCAAAAAAGTTCCCAAAGCAGATCGCATTCAACTGCATTCCTCACATCGACGTCTTCATGGAGGACGGGTACACGAAGGAGGAATGGAAAATGCTGGCAGAGACGAAAAAGATCCTCGATCCCAAAATCCGGCTGACGGCAACCTGCGTGCGCGTGCCGGTCTTCGTCGGGCACTCGGAGAGCCTGAACATCGAGTTCGAGCGCCCGATCTCGCCCGAAGAGGCGCGGGAAATCCTGCGCGGCGCGCCCGGCATCATGGTGATCGACAAGCGTGAGGCCGGCGGCTACGCAACACCGGTCGAATGTGCTGGCGAGTATGCAACGTTCGTGTCGCGAATCCGGGAGGACGCCACGGTCGAGAATGGTCTTGCGATGTGGATCGTCTCAGACAACCTTTTGAAGGGCGCGGCGCTCAATGCGATCCAGATCGCGGAAACGATGATCGAGCAGGGGTTGCTGGCCAAGCGCGCAGCCTAGAACGATTGTCGCGACGCCTCGGTCGTGGTCGTCGTCACTAGCCCCTGGCTCAAAAATGCAAAAGTCCCGCGACCGTGAGGTTGCGGGACTTTTTGCATGGCCACGAAAGAAGTCTGTCGGGCGAGGCCCGTCTCGATCAGCCCTTTTTGGCCGAACCCGGCGCCGGCGATAGAGGCTGCTGCGGCTGCAGAACCGTCAAGGCATCAACGATCGTGTTGAGATCGGTGATGAAGCGGTCGCGCTGCTGTCCACTGAGAACTGAAAGTACTTTTTCATCGACGCGGCGCGCCATGGGCTCCGCCGACTTGAGCGTCCGCCAACCTTCTTCCGTCAGCTTGACGGCGTAGGCGCGAGCATCTTCCTTCGTCCGGCGGCGCTGCAAAAGGCCCTTCTTGAGCATCCGGCGAACGATATCAGCGAGCGTTGACCGATCTATGCCGGTCTTGTCGACGAGATTGGTCTGGCTGAGACCCTCGTTCTGCGACACCGTGATGAGGACCGCGTACTGGCGAGGCGTCAGATCGGCATTGCCCATCTCGGCCTGGAAGATATCGCCAGCGCACTGACCGGCGCGGTGAAGCAAGTGGATCGGAGAGCGTTCGAGACGGGTTGGGGGAGTTTCTTTTGCCATGTTCTTTCTTGGACCCATTCGGCCGTTTCCAATTGTACCTGTGTCCAGATCAGCGCTGTCGGTCATGCGACTGTGCTCACCTCAAGGAAGGAGTAGTTTCAAATTGGAGAAAATACGAAACTGCAGCCTTCGTCTAGTAGAAAAATCGCCAATCCTGAATAGAAAACTAAGAACACAGCAGAACTGAAACAGTGTCCATAAGATCCGTGGCGTGATTATTTTTATTAATCAAAAAAGATCGGTTAAGTTGTCTCATGAACTGGCTTGATAGCGCCGGATAAGCCCCATTTGAGCCAACGCGAACGCCAACGAAAGAGGTAGCAAGCCGAATACTTTGAAACTCACCCATGTCGACTCGGAAAAGTTGCGCCACACGACCTCGTTGACGACCGCCATCGCGACAAAAAACAACATCCAGCGCACGGTCAACTTGGTCCAGCCTTCGTCGGTGAGCCGCATCTGTTCGCCGAATAGCATCTTGATCAGCGGCTTGCCGAGGAGCAGCCCCACTGCGAGCGCTGCCGCGAAAAGCAGGTTCACAAAGGTCGGCTTCATTTTGATGAAGCTCGGGTCGTTGAGCCAAAACGTCAGCCCGCCAAACAGGCAGACCACCACGGCAGTCACGACCGGCATTGGGGAAATCTTGCCGAGGAGCACGCGAGAAGCGACGAGGGATACGACGGTCGTCAGCATCAGGACTGCCGTCGCCGGATAAATGCCGAACGCCCAGTACGTCGCAAAGAAGATCAGCAGCGGACCAAGCTCGATCAAGAGCTTTATTCCCTGGAGGCTCTCGCCGTCGCCAACTGGAGCGATTTCAGCCTGCCGCTTCTCGTCAGCCATCACGCGCCTCTCTCAAGGATCTATGTGGATTGTTCAGACGTGGTCATATACCCGATGGCCGATCTCCGCTGCCCCTCGCGTCGACCCTAGACAGAGCGACCGCCCGGTGCACCCGAGCGCACGTTGCGTTGCGCCGCCGTGCGATGATCCACCGGGATCGCCGCCAGTTCCCCGGCAGGCGAGGGGGACTGAGCGCGTGGCTCCATCTGGACTGGCTGCGCGGCAGGTTCAGGTTCGGGGATGCGGTGCTTTTGCATCAGCTGGGTGAGGAACCAAGCGTAGATCCCAGAAAGCGGCATGATGAATGCGATTTTGAACAGGATCCAGATATTAACGCCATTCATCTGGTATCCGAACACATCATATATCTGAGTGTCCTTGAACGACTGCCGAACTACTTCGTTCATGACGGCTGTGAAGATGAAAAACCAGGCGAAGCTCCAAGTAAATCTATTCCAACCTTCATCGGTGTAGTGAAACGTCTTGTCGAAGACGTACTTGAAGAAGTTGCGCTTGAGGTAGAGGCCGAGAAACAGAAAACCGGCGAACATGGCGTTGAAAATGGTCACCTTGATCTGCACCCACATCGGGTCGCCGGTGATCAGCGTCAACGCACCGAACACGATCGTGACCGTCGACGCAATTAGCGGAAAAAATGGAGGCCGGCCAAAGACATACATCATGGCGCCGATCGCGATGACCGTCGAAGCGATGAGCGCCCAGGTGCCGGCGTTGATGCCGAAGGCCGCGTTGACGACAAACATCGTCACGAGCGGGCCGAACTCGCTCATGATGTTGACTGTTTGATCCGCGTTGAAGGGATAGACCCGTCTCAGCCATTGCATGGTTGTCGCAACCTCTTTGTGGCCTCAGCGGTCCATCGGACGACTGATGACCTCCCCGTCATTGTCCTAACCCGCCGCAATGGCGCGGGCAAATTCGTGCGCGTCGAACGGCTGCAGATCGGCAACGCCTTCGCCGATACCGATGGCGTGAACCGGCAATCCATACTTCGCCGATATGGCAACCAGAATTCCCCCTCTGGCAGTCCCGTCCAGCTTGGTCATCACCAATCCAGTCACGCCGGCACGCTCCCGGAACACGTCGACTTGTTGAAGCGCATTCTGCCCAGTGGTTGCGTCGAGCACCAGGAGCACGTCGTGCGGTGCCGTCGGATCGAGTTTGCGAACGACACGGATGAGCTTTTCCAGCTCGTCCATCAACGCTTGCTTGTTCTGCAATCTGCCCGCCGTGTCGATCAGCAGCACATCGCTACGGGCGGCCTGCGCCGCTTTCATGGCGTCGAAGGCAAGGCCGGAAGACTCGGTGCCGACCTCTCCTGTCACCACCGGCGTACCGGTCCGCTCGCCCCACACTTTCAGCTGGGCTACGGCGGCGGCGCGGAACGTATCGCCCGCTGCCATCATGACGCTCTTTCCCTCGCTGCGGAACTGCGACGCGAGTTTGCCGATCGTCGTCGTCTTTCCTGTCCCATTGACGCCCACCATGAGGAGGACGTGGGGTTTCCGCGACGGATCGATGACGAGCGGACGCGCAACGGGTTCCAGCACTCTTTGCACTTCCTCGGCCAGGACGCCGCGCACATCCTCGGCGGAAATGCCTTTGAGAAAGCGGCCCTTGCTCAGTGCGGACGTGATGCGTGTGGCCGTTTCGACACCGAGATCCGATTGGATCAGAAGATCCTCGAGATCGTCGAGCGTCTCCACGTCGAGTTTACGCTTGGTGAAAAGACCAGTGATGCCCTCGCCGAGCTTCGACGACGTCTTGGCGAGCCCGGATTTGAGCCGCGCGAACCAACCTTTCGGCTGCTCAGGCGCAGCCAAGACTTCTGCCCCTGCGTGCGCGACGGAGACCTGATCGTCGACTTCCGCAACAGTATCGGAATCAACGGATTGCTGTACGGTCGCATGATCCAGCGCCGCGAACTCCGCTTCGGCAGGCACCGCGTCCGGCGAAGGAATTGGATCACCGTCTACTGGCTCCAGCGACGAATCCGAAGACGGCGCATCAGTGGGCTCCGGTTTGGGTGCGCCACGACCGAACATGCGGCCGAACAAGCCCGGCGACGACTTCTTCGCGTCGGTCACGGCCGAACCTCGCCTTGAAGCCGGCGCCCGTCGTGTCCCGTCACGCGTGCCAAGGCGAGCTTGCCGACCGTCGTCGTCGCGCCGATTTCAACCTCGGCGAAGTGTGGCGTGCGACCGATGCCGTCACTTTCGACGACCACTTCGACGGTGCGGCCGCATTCGCGATCGAGATGGCGTGCGACCATCGCTTCGCCTTTGGCGCGGAGACGAGCCGCTCGCTCCTTCGCGATGGCGCGCGGGACTTGCGGCATGCGTGCCGCCGGCGTGCCGGTGCGCGGCGAGAATGGAAAAACGTGCAGCCACGTCAGGCCACAGGCTTCGACGATATCCAGCGACTGCTCGAACATCGCTTCTGTTTCCGTCGGGAAACCCGCAATTAAATCGGCACCGAAAACGATGTCGGGTCGCAGCCGGCGTGCGTCCTCGCAGAACCGGATCGCATCGGCACGCAGGTGCCGCCGCTTCATCCGCTTCAGGATCATGTCGTCGCCCGCCTGGAGGGAAATGTGCAGATGCGGCATGAGCCGCGGCTCATCCGCGATTGCTCGCATCAGTTCGGGATCAGCTTCCACCTGATCGATCGACGACAGCCGCAGCCGTCTCAACTCCGGGACGTGCTTCAAGACTTGCTGCACGAGACGCCCCAAGGCCGGCGAACCCGGCAGATCCGCACCATACGACGTGATATCGACGCCCGTCAGCACGACTTCCGCATACCCGGCGGCGGTCAACCTGCGGACCTGCTCGACAACCTCTCCGGCCGGAACCGAGCGCGACGGGCCGCGGCCATACGGAATGATGCAGAACGTGCAGCGGTGATCGCACCCGTTCTGAACCTGAACGAAGGCGCGCGACCGCGTTCCAAACCCATCGATGAGTTGCGGCGCCGTTTCCTGCACGCTCATGATGTCGTTGACCAGCACTCGCGCGCTATCGGGTAGCGCCAGACCGCTGAACGTCTCCGCCTTGAGCTTATCGGCGTTGCCGACAACATGATCGACCTCGGCCATATCGGCGAAGCGGCCGGGCTCTGTTTGAGCAGCGCACCCCGTCACAATGATCCGTGCGGTCGGTCGATCACGGCGCAGCCTGCGGATCGCCTGTGCAGCCTGGCGCACCGCCTCGCCAGTCACCGCGCACGTATTCACGATCACACAGTCATCGAGGCCGGCCGCATGCGCATGGCCCCGCATCACTTCGGACTCGAAGGCATTTAAGCGGCAGCCGAAGTTCATGATCGTCGGTTCAGACATTCGAGCGTTCACTTAGAGGATACTTCTGAGGTGTTATCTCGATCTGCGCGGCCGCTGCAGCGCGTGGCGTGCGGACAGGAGATCGGGCAGGCGGGCGTTGGCATTTGCTGGTCATATCCGACAATGTCATCGAGAGCTAGGCGACGCTCATGGCGAGGGAAGCGGCATCGATCCGCGCCTCGAATTCGAGCTCGGCTGGTCCTGTCATCAGGATGCGGTTGCCTTCGGTCCACTCGATGACGAGATCCCCACCCGGCAGGCTGACGGTCACCGTTCGACCGGTCAGCTTCTTGCGCGCGGCGCAGACGGCCGCGGCACACGCCGCCGAGCCACAGGCGCGCGTCAGGCCCGCACTGCGTTCCCAGGTGCGCAACCTGATCGACGACGGCGACGTGATTTGTGCCAACGAGACATTCGCGCGATCGGGGAAAATTGGATGGTTTTCGAGCAAAGGCCCAAAGCGTCCAAGGTCGTACGCGTCGACATCGTCGACCCAAAAGACGACGTGAGGGTTGCCGACATTGACGGCCGACGGCGAATGCAGGACCGGATCATCGATAGGACCGATCTGTAACTCGATCATGCGCGTGTCGCGAAATTCCTCGGCCAACGGGATATCCTGCCACCCGAACCGCGGCTCGCCCATATCGACGGTAATTTGATCGGCCCCTTTGACGGAGACATCGAGAACGCCCGCCGCCGTCTCGAACTTGAGCGCCGTGCGCCCGGTGTCCCGCGCTGCGAGAAATCCGACGCAGCGGGTGCCATTGCCGCAGGCGCCGACTTCCGAGCCGTCACTATTATAGATCCGCACGAACGCCTCGGTGCCCGGCGACCGCGGCTTGTGCAGCGCCATGAGCTGGTCGAAATGCAAGCGCGGCGTCGCGGCGATGGCGGAAACCTCGCGCGCGTTCAAAACCTTACCGGTGCCGCGCAAGTCTGCCACGACGATCTCGTTGCCGAGCCCGTTCATCTTCGCGATCTTGAAGCTAGCGGTGTCGCCCATGCGACCTTATATGGCCGGAGCAAGCGAAATTACAAACGCGGCGTCAACGCTGCCGCGACCAGGGTACGCAGATTGAGCGAACTCGACCCAAGCCGGCCCGAGATGGCTTCCAAGAAGGGCGACGGCGGTACTCACGCCGGGCCGTCGCCGTGGGTCTCACGATATTTAACCGCCTTGCCACACCGGGGATCGCTGCTCGACGCCGCCTGCGGGCGTGGCCGTCATACCCGGCTCGCCCGATCGCTCGGCTTCACCGTGACGGCAATCGACCGCACCCTCGACGGTGTTGCCGACCTGGCCGGCGCACCTGGTCTGACGCTCTTGGAAGCGGACCTGGAAACGGGACGTCCGTGGCCGTTTTCCGGGCGGACATTCGACGTCGTCGTCGTGACTAACTACCTGTGGCGGGACATCTTTTCGGATATCGTGGCGACGGTCGCGCCGAACGGCTTGTTAATCTATGAGACGTTCGCTTCGGGCAATGAACGCTATGGATCGCCGCGCAATCCGGATTTTCTGCTCGCTCCAGGCGAACTCGTCGACCGCACCCGCGCTGCTCTGATTCCCATCGGCTACGAGCACGTCACCTTGCCGGAACCACCGCGAATAGTTGCGCGTATAGCAGCGGTCGGGCCCGATCACGTTTGGCTGAAGGATCCGCCGCGCGACCTCGTTTGACGCCCCGCGCGCTTACCATTCGTAGCTGCAAGTCATCGTGCAGCCCTGTTGACGCCCGACGCTCTGAAACCTCCGGGTTATGCCGAATTGACCTCGAAAGGCCAACCAACATGACGCCTCGTTTCCCACGCCTTACCGGCTCCGCGATCCTGGCGACAGCATTGTTCATTCCGTCCGTGGCCGGAGCCTTGCAGACGAATGCTCCGAAGGCGGGGCCGACGGCTATCAAGACCGAGACCGTCGCAAAGGGCCTCGAGAATCCTTGGGCGCTGCAATTTCTTCCGGACGGCCGCATGCTTGTGACGGAGCGGCCGGGACGGCTGCGGATCGTCGCTAAGGACGGCAGTATATCACCGCCGGTCGAAGGTGTTCCGCGCGTTCATGCACAGGGACAAGGCGGCTTGCTCGACGTGCGCCTTGCCGACGACTATGCGACTTCAGGCACCATTTTCCTCTCCTATGCCGAGCCCCGCGACGGCGGCAAGGCCGGAACTGCCGTCGCGCGTGCAAAACTCGTCCTCGATGGAGGGAAGGCGCGGCTCGACGGAGCCACCGTGATCTTCCGCCAGCTGCCGGCAGTCGCGTCTAGTCACCATTTCGGATCGCGGATCATCCCGGCGGCGGACGGAACGCTGTTCATCACCACCGGCGATCGCGGCCAGCGCAACGAAGCGCAGAACCCGGCGTCTCACATCGGCAAGCTGATCCGCGTCACGCCCGACGGCAAACCGGCCGCCGACAATCCCAAACTCGCGGGTTGGGCTCCGGAGGTCTGGTCGATCGGTCATCGCAATATTCAGGGCGCCGCCATCGACACTGCGAGCGGGAAATTGTGGACGGTCGAACATGGGGCGCGTGGCGGCGATGAACTGAATGCTCCCCAGAAGGGGCGCAATCACGGCTGGCCCATCATCACGTACGGCCGCGACTACTCGGGTGTGAAGATCGGCGAGGGCACGAACAAGTCGGGCCTCGAGCAGCCGATCTATTATTGGGACCCGTCAATCGCGACTTCGGGCCTCGCCGTCTACACCGGAACCCTGTTTCCGGCCTGGAAAGGCAATCTGCTGGTCGGCGGACTAGCGGGCGCGCACCTGTCCCGTCTCGTCGTCGAGAATGGAGCCATCGTGGCGGAGGAAAAATTGCTGGACGGGACCGGGGACCGAATCCGCGACGTGCGGCAGGGTCCTGATGGTGCCGTGTGGGTCGTCATCGACGACCGCGACGGCAAGCTGCTGCGGATCACGCCCAAGTCGTAGTGAGACGGTTCTACTTACGCAGTGCATCCTGGCGGGACTGCCAATCGACGTCCTTGGCTTTTTCCGCCGAGTGCTGCCGCACGAGTTCGGTGCTGACGAGGCGGCAATCGCTGTCCTTGTCGAGCCGCTTGAATGCAGGGTTGGAACGGCCCTGCATCTCAGCGAGCGTCAATTTTCCGTCCGCCTTGCCACCGAAGAACTCGTAGTTCGCCTCCTCGAACAATTTATCCTGCTTCGTGAGCTTGGCGAATTCGTCTCTGGAGAGATGACCGTCCTTGTTGGCGTCGACCTCGCCAAACGACGTGGCGAGGTATTGCTTCCACTCGTCGCACGTCACCACATTGTCCTTGTTCAGATCCCACGTCTGCGCCGCCGAGATGAACGTCACTTCAACACCCGACGCTCCCGAGAACGGCGAACCCGACTGGCAGCCGCCGACCGCCAGCGCGCATGCCGCCGCAGCCGGAAGCATGGCGCACATGAAAACGCGGGCGGAGGAGGTCGGCTTCGGTTGCATCGGCGCGCTTTCGGTTCAAATCAGCCCTGGCAGAATTTTGGGCACCCTAGTTCCGGCTCTGCCCGTACGCCAGAGCGATGGCACGCTGAGGGCGGTTTTCGGCCGTTCTAGTTGTTGACATCGACAACTCATTCAACGATGGTCCGGCCATTCTAGCGGCTCAGACAGCACAGCCGCCGCCTTGCAGGGGCTCGCCGCGCCATTTACGGACGCGGGCTTGAGCAGGGAGGTCAACATCCGCCGGCGCGATGCGCCCGCGGGTGCTTTTGTGCTTTTGCGGTCGCCAGACGTCACCCCGAGGGGATTTGAACGGACCGCATGTTCCAGAGCCTATCAGACCGGCTTTCAGGCGTACTCGACAAGCTGACCCGACGTGGCGCGTTGACGGATAACGACGTCGGCGAAGCCATGCGCGAGGTCAGGCGCGCCCTGCTCGAGGCGGACGTGGCGCTCGAGGTCGTCAAAGACTTCGTCGATCAGGTCAAGGCGAAAGCCGTCGGCCAAGAGGTGGTGAAATCGGTCACCCCCGGCCAGATGGTCGTGAAGATCGTTCACGACGAACTCGTGCGCGTGCTCGGCGCGGAGGCCGATCCGATCAGCCTCGCCGCGACGCCGCCGGTCGCCATCCTGATGGTTGGCCTGCAGGGTTCTGGCAAAACCACTTCGACCGCCAAAATCGCCTATCGCCTCAAAACCCGCGACCGCAAAAAAGTTCTGATGGCGTCGCTCGACACGCGACGCCCTGCCGCGCAGGAGCAGCTTCGCGTACTCGGCGAGCAAACTCAGGTCGATACCCTTCCGATCGTCGCCGGGCAGCAGCCCGTCGCAATCGCCAAGCGTGCAATGGAGGCGGCGCGTCTCGGTGGCTACGACGTCGTGATGCTCGACACCGCGGGCCGCATCTCGATCGATGACGCCCTGATGGCCGAGGCGGCGGAGATCAAGGCGGCGACGAACCCGCATGAAACGTTGCTGGTCGTCGACAGCCTCACTGGCCAAGACGCCGTCAATACGGCGAAGCAGTTCGACGGCCGCATCGGCATCACGGGAACGGTGCTCACTCGCGCCGACGGCGATGGCCGCGGCGGCGCGGCGCTGTCGATGCGGGCCGTGACCGGCAAGCCGATCAAGCTTCTGGGCGTCGGCGAGAAGTGGGACGCGCTCGAGGAGTTCGACCCCCGCCGCGTCGCCGGCCGCATTCTCGGGATGGGCGATATCGTCGGCCTCGTCGAGAAGGCCGCGGAGAACTTCGACCGCGACAAGGCCCTGAAGATCGCCCAGAAGATGAAGAAGGGCGAGTTCGACCTCGAGGACATGGCCGATCAGCTCAAGCAGATGGAGAAGCTGGGCGGCATGGGCGGCCTGATGGGCATGATGCCCGGCGTCGCCAAGCTCAAGGGTCAGATCAACGAAAAGGGCCTCGATAAAGAATTGAAGCGGCAGCGCGCGATCATCTCGTCGATGACGCCGAAGGAGCGCCGCGCCCCCAAAGTTCTGGACGCCAAGCGCAAGCGCCGCATCGCCGCTGGGTCCGGAACCAAGGTCGAGGAAATCAACAAGCTTCTCAAGATGCATCGCGGCATGGCCGACATGATGAAAGCCATGGGCAAGAACAAGGGCATGATGGCGAAGATGGCCGGCGCCATGGGCCTTGGCGGCGGCGCCGGAATGCCGAGCGAAGCCGAGATGGCCAAGATGCAGGCGGAACTCGCCAGCCTCGATCCCAAGGCCCTCGAAGGCCTGCCGAAGGAATTGAAGGACGTGCTGCCGGGCGGCGGCGCGGGCGGACTGCCGAGGCTGCCTGGTCTTGGCGGCGGAATGGGCGGCGGCTTGCCGAAAGGTCTGCCGGGTCTCGGGGGAGGAATGCCGCGCTTCCCAGGTCTGCCGGGGAAGAAAAAATGAGGTTTCCGCGGCCCGCTGCGAACGATCAGCCGGCGGGTGTCGCGACCGAAACGTGACGATCACACAGCAACATTCAAGTCATTCGATCTGAAAGGAAAAATACATGTCGGTCAAACTTCGCCTCAGCCGTGGCGGCGCCAAGAAGCGCCCGTATTACTACATTGTTGTCGCAACCGCGGATTCGCCCCGCGACGGCCGTTACATCGAGCAGATCGGCACCTTCAATCCGATGCTGAAGAAGGACAACGCCGACCGCGTGAAGCTCGACTCCGATCGCGCAAAGCATTGGCTCTCGGTGGGTGCACAGCCGACCGACCGTGTCGCCCGCATCCTCGATGCCGCCGGTCTGATGAAGCGCACGCCGTCGAACAATCCTGAAAAGGCGAAGCCGAAGAAGAAGGCGCAGGAGCGCACCGCCGCTGCCGCCGACAAGGCCGCGAAGGCTGCCGAAGCCGCCGGTTGATCAGACACGTCTGCCATTTCGTATGACGGCGGCGTCCTCGACGCCGCCGTCGTCGTTTGCATGTCGCGTCCTGCCAGCACCAGCGACCCCGCGCAGGTTGGCGCACACCCCGAGTTGCCTTCTAATTAAGCTCGATCAGCCCAAAAACGATTAGCATTTGGGCGTTGCCAGCGCGGAGAGAACCCGATCGAAGTTCGTTTCGATCTGAAAATCAGATAGTTAACAAATCATAACGATTTGGCACAGTTCTTGATCATCCCGCCCGCGCACTAAGCAATCCGCCGAAACAGTGAGCGGATGCCGAATAAACAGGCAACGGGGCTAGGGGCATGGAACAACTACAAGCCGGTTCGGACGTCTTTTTTCTCCTCATGGGCGCGATCCTCGTGTTCGCGATGCACGGCGGCTTCGCATTTCTCGAGGTCGGCACGGTTCGCCACAAGAACCAAGTCAATGCGCTGGTAAAGATCATGGTCGACTTCGCGATCTCGACCGTCGTCTACTTCTTCGTCGGCTACTCGATCGCCTACGGCGTCAGCTTCCTGGTCAGCGCCGAGGCGATCTCTGGCGGCGCCAAGGGCTTCGATCCGCAGGGCCTATCGCTCGTCAAATTCTTCTTTCTTTGCACGTTCGCCGCGGCCATCCCGGCGATCGTGTCGGGCGGCATCGCCGAGCGGGCGAAGTTCGGACCGCAGTGCCTCGCGACCGCGATCCTGGTCGGCCTCGCCTACCCGCTGATCGAAGGCGCGGTGTGGAACAAGAACTTCGGTTTGCAAGCCGGGCTTTTCGCAACCACGCTCGGCGCGGAGTTCAAGGATTTCGCCGGCTCTATCGTCGTTCACGCGTTCGGCGGCTGGGTCGCGCTCGGTGCCATCTGGCGGCTCGGTGCGCGATTGGGGCGCTATGATCGCGGCCGGCCGATCGCGACGCCGCCGTCGTCGATCCCGTGGCTGGCGATGGGTTCTTGGATGCTGTGCGTCGGATGGTTCGGCTTCAACGTGATGAGCGCGCAGAGCCTCAAGGGCATCTCTGGCCTCGTCGCCATGAACTCGCTGATGGCGATGGCGGGCGGCATCCTCGCGGCGCTGATCGCGGGACGCAACGATCCGGGCTTCGTCCACAACGGCGCGTTGGCTGGCCTGGTCGCGGTATGTGCCGGTTCCGACATCATGCACCCGGTTGGCGCACTGGCCACGGGCGCGATCGCCGGCGTCATCTTCGTGCAGATGTTCCAGCTCTCGACCAACGCCTGGAAGATCGACGATGTGCTCGGCGTCTGGGCGCTGCACGGCCTCAGTGGCCTGTGGGGCGGGATCGCTTGCGGCATCTTCGGATCGAAAGCGCTCGGTGGCCTCGGCGGGGTGACGTTCGCATCCCAGCTCGTCGGCAGCGTCATGGGCGCGGCGTTCGGGCTCTTGGCCGGTATCGTCATCTACTCGCTGGTCGACATGATGCTCGGGTTCCGAATGTCGCCGGAGGACGAGCGGCAGGGAGCGGACCTCGCGATCCACAAAATCGGCGCCAACCCCGAGGACGATGCGCGCATGGGTCGAACCTAAATCACGGGCTCGGACGTAACGCCCCGGCGATCAGTGATCGCCGGGGCGTTACTAATTGAACTCGGAAAATTCAGATGGCGCGATTCTAGAGCTTCTTGCAGTCGAACTTCACCTTGATCCAAGGCGTGTCGACCTTGCAGGTGCCGTCGGCCGATCGCTTGAAATACTTCTCGACCACCGGCGGCAGATCGCCCAGCCCATCGTCACGGCTGGCGCTTTTCCTACGCGGCTCCGGCTTCGCGGATTCGGCGTTATCGCTCGCGGCCGACTTTGCAGCGCTACGAGACGGAACGCCATCGGATGCCGGAGCGGCGGGCAATGTAGACGCTTCAGCCGATGGCGCCGGCGCGGCGGCTGCCGAAGGTGGGCTCGCGGCAGCGGGGCTGGACTTGGTCTCGACAGAGGCGATCTGTTCGCTGCCACATCTGGCGAGATCGGGCGCCGCGCGTTTCCAATAGTGCGTCTCGGAGAACATTCGAATTCCGGCCCAGCCAAGAATCCGCAACTTGTCCGCGCCGACTTGCTTGATCTCGACATCGAACTTGCGGCCGCGATCGGGACTATAGATCCAGCCACCGCCCCAAGTGCCAGTGCCGACCTTCTTCAAGCTGCCGAGGATCTGTTCGCCGCAGCGTTTCTGGTGATCAGCCGATTTGACCCAAACCACGCGGCCACAGAGCGCGCTGCCCTCTCCGCATGGCGCGATCTCGACAGCGCCTCGGCCAGCTGCGTCGAGCCAGATTCCGGTCGGGTCGCCGTTAGCGGATGCCGTGGCGGCCGTCGCAGCGAGCGCGACGAGCCCGATCGAGAACGTTTTGATTGATCTTGGGATCACAATAGCCTCCTGAAAACACGCGCCAGACGAACCGGCGCCAATCGACGTCAAAATCGATCGATTGTACCCGCAATGCTGTTCCCCACGGAACTCGGGTGCGACGATTGAGCGTTTCGACGGCGCTCTCGACGTCCGCCGGCTACCCAGCTAATGGATGTCGACTGCCCCGCCCACTTGTGATCAACATGAGCCCAGCCACATTTTCCGGCCTCGAAGCCCTCGCCTCCGGCGCGATCGTCTCGCCATTCTCGCGGCTGCGCACGCTGCTCGACGGCATCGCGCCCGGTCACGCACACCCCATCGATCTGACGCTGGGAGAGCCGCGAGAGACCAGCCCCGCCTTCGTCGCCGACAAGATTCGGGACGCCGCGGCACTTTATGCGAAATATCCGCCGATCCGCGGGTCGGACGACTTGCGCGGGGCGATCGCGGCCTGGCTCGGCCGGCGGTATGGATTGACCGGCGCCAACGCCGTGGATCCCGCGCGCGAGATCCTGCCGCTGAACGGATCGCGCGAGGGCCTCTTCTATGCCGGACTGCCGGCTGTCGGCCGCAAGCGCGTCGACGGGCGTCCGGCGATCCTCATCGTCAATCCCTATTACCAAGCCTATCTCGGCGCGGCGCTGACAACCGGCGCAGAGCCCGTCTATCTCGACGCAACCGCCGCGACCGGGCATCTCCCGGACCTCGACGCATTGTCCGCCGACGACGCACTTCTTCGGCGGACGGTGGCGTTCTACCTCTGCTCGCCGTCCAACCCGCAAGGCGCGGTCGCCGACGCCGCCTACATCCGCCGCGCCCTCGATCTCGCGCGTGCCTACGACTTCATGCTGTTCTTCGATGAATGCTATTCGGAGATCTTTTCGGCCGAGCCGCCGCCGGGCGGCCTCGAGGTTGCCGCGACGACCGCAGAGCGATTCAAGAACATCGTCGTCTTCAATTCGCTTTCGAAGCGATCGAACTTGCCCGGTCTTCGCAGCGGGTTCGCGGCGGGCGATGCCGGGTTCATGGACACATTCTTCGAGGTCCGGAATCTCATCGGCCCGCAGGTGCCCGGCCCGACGCAGCACGTGTCCGCGGCCGTCTGGGCCGAGGAACAGCATGTCGCAGTCAATCGGCAAGCCTACCGGAGCAAGTTCGACATCTGCGACGCAGTCCTGGGCGACCGGCTGGGATACCGCCGTCCGGCCGGCGGGTTCTTCCTCTGGCTCGACATGAGCCAAATCGGCGACGGCGGTGACGCGGCGGTAACCTTATGGAAACGCTGCGGTGTCAAGGTCATACCCGGTGCCTACCTGGCTCAGCCGGGCCGCAATGGACTGAACCCTGGGACCCCTTACGTCCGGGTGGCTTTGGTTCAGGACGCGGCCACGATCCGGGAGGCGCTGCAGCGTATCGTCAGTATCGTCGCGTAAGAGTTCCAAGTCCCGATGTCCTTCGATAGCTCAGGAGCGTACGAACAGCGTTTGTTGCCCGCCGCGATCGAGGACCGCCTCGTCGGTTGGTTCGGACGCGCTGGCGGCATCACGATGCTCGCCACGACTGCGGTGTTGTGGGCGAGCTTCATCAGCTGGTCCGTCGCCGACCCGAGTCTGACGCACGCGACCGGTGGTAGCGCTTCGAACGTCCTCGGCATACCAGGCGCCATCGTTTCCGACCTCTTGTTGCAGACGCTCGGCATTGGCGCCGTGCTCGCCATTCTCGCTCCGACACTTTGGGCCTTGGAATTGATCGGGGCGCAGCGCATCCGCGATTTCCGCGCGAAGATCTCGTTCTATCCGCTGTCCGTGCTGATCCTCGCCGGCGGCTTGTCAGCCCTGCCGACCGCTGCCGGCTGGCCGCTCAATCACGGCTATGGCGGCATCCTCGGTGACCTCATCTATGGGCTCGCATCGAGCACGTTCGGCATCCTCAATCCAGACCGCGGCGGCCTCGCCGCTGGACTTGTCCTCTTCATCAGTGGCGGCGCAGCGCTGCTCACGTCGATCGGGCTCGAGATCAAGGATCTCGCCGCGATCGTGGCGCGGCCGCAACAACCCTATGCTTCCGAGCCGGCGCCGAACCAGACATTTGCCAGTGCCCAGCAACCGCGCCCATCGCGGCCGAGGTGGTTCGCTTGGCCGTTCCGTCGCGCGGCAACGACCTCGGCGGCTGCGGTGGCTCACGGCTATCCTCACTACGCCGTTCCAGCCGGATATCCGACCGGTTACGGCGCGCCGCACTATCCCATGCATCCGCAGCAGCAAGGCTGGGCTCATGAGTGGCAGTCCGCGCCGCCGGGCGGTCACTATGCGCAGCCGCAACAGCCGATGATGGGCGCTCGCGGCTATGCTGCCTCGGGCGACCTCGATTCTTCGCTTTCTTTCAGCAGCAACGTGCCGCTTCCCGGAAGCCGCGCGGATTGGGGCCGGCCAGATCACGACGACGGTGCGCCGTCCTACACGGCGTCGATGCCCGCGAATTCGTCTACTGCTAGCCGTCCGAACGTCCAATCGGCGGCAGGGCAGAACGGCGTACCCGCCGTTGCTTCCGCCACGCCGAGCGCGCTTGCGCACGACGACAACTTCGACGCCAGCACCGACGCCGCGAGCCGCACGATCGCCGAGCGCTTTGCACCCGCAGGCGCGCGCGGGCCGGTTGCGCCAGGCGCCCAGTCGCCGGCAGCAGTCCACGCGCCGCGCAAACTCGGGCCCGGACTCCTTGGCGGCATGTCGTTCCGCCGCAACGAGCCCGCCTACAAGCGGCCGTCACTCAATCTCTTGAAGCGCCCGGCCGCCTCCAAGCCCGGTGCCGACTACACCCCTGCCATGCAGCGCGGAACCGCGCGGCTGCTCGAGGACGTGCTCGCCGATTTCGGCGTCAAGGGTGAGATCAAGGACATCCGTCCTGGCCCCGTCGTCACCCTGTTCGAGTTCGAGCCTGCGCGCGGTACCAAATCCTCTCGCATCATCGCACTCGCCGACGATATCGCTCGCTCGATGAGCGCGACGGCCGTCCGGGTCGCCGTTGTTCCAGGCCGCAATGCCATCGGCATCGAATTGCCCAACGCGCGCCGCGAAACCGTGCTGCTGCGCGAGATTCTCGAGGCCGAATCCTTCCGCACGACCGACGCAGCGCTACCGATCACGCTTGGCAAGTCGATCGGCGGCGAGCCGGTCATCACCGACCTCGCACGCATGCCGCACCTGCTCGTCGCCGGCACCACCGGTTCGGGCAAATCGGTCGGCGTCAACACGATGATCCTGTCCTTGCTGTTCCGGCACACGCCCGAGGATTGCCGCTTCCTGATGATCGATCCGAAGATGCTGGAGCTCAGCGTCTACAATGGGATTCCGCATCTGCTCACGCCGGTGGTCACCGATCCGCAGAAAGCGGTTGCGGCGCTCAACTGGGCGGTACGCGAGATGGAAGAACGCTATAAGCGCATGTCGCAACTCGCCGTCCGCAACATCGATGTGTTCAACAACCGCGTGCGCAATGCCAAGAAGCGCGGCGAGTTGATGAAGCGCACGGTGCAGACAGGCTTTGACAAGAAGTCCGGCCAGCCGATCTACGAGCAAGAGACACTGGCACTCGAGCCGCTCCCCTACATCGTGATCGTCGTCGACGAATTCGCCGACCTCATGGTCGTCGCCGGCAAGGAGATCGAAGCGGCCGTGCAGCGGCTGGCGCAGATGGCGCGCGCCGCAGGCATCCATCTCATCATGGCGACGCAGCGGCCTTCGGTCGATATCGTCACCGGCACCATCAAGGCCAATTTTCCGACCCGCATCTCGTTCAAGGTCGCGTCGAAGATCGACAGCCGTACCATTCTCAACGACCAGGGCGCCGAGCAGTTGCTCGGTCAAGGCGATATGCTGTTCGCAGGGTCGAGCGGCGGCCAGCCGATCCGCGTTCACGGCGCCTTCGTCGCTGACGAGGAAGTCGAGGGCATCGTCGCTTTCCTGAAGAGCCAGGGCGCACCCCGCTACGTCGAAGGTGTCACCGACGTGCCGGACGTCATGGAAATGCCAGCGAACGGCGACGCGTCGCCGTCCGAGGACGATCTCTACGATCGCGCCGTGGCCGTCGTGTTAAGGGACGGCAAGGCCTCCACAAGCTATGTCCAGCGCCGCTTGTCGATCGGCTACAATCGCGCGGCCGACCTGATCGAGCGCATGGAACGTGAGGGTTTGATCAGCCCGGCCAATGCAGTCGGCAAGCGAGACATTCTCGCTGGACGCGATCACGGCGGCTCGCACGCCGCCTGACCGGCAACTGCCGCTGTCGCGCTTTTTCCACAGTATGGCTCCCTCGCTACAGCACCGCACCTCGCACCCGGCATTCGGTCAAGATCTGGTCGCAATGTTCGTGGAATACGTCACGCGCGGGGGATGCCGGGGCCGCACGATGTGCCGTGTCCGGATCAATATGGGGAACAGCATGAAATCTTGGCTCTCAACGGTTGCGGCAGCGAGCGTTATGGCGGGAGCCGTTTTCGGCTTCGGTCTCCTCGACAGCACGGCGCTCAAAGCGCAAACCGCGGCCGCCGCTCCCAATCCCGCCGGATCGCCAACCTGGGATGCCAAAGTTGCTGCAGACAAAGCCGATACGACCGGTGTGACGCTCGACGCCAAGCAAACCGACATGGTCAAGCGGGTCAGCGGATACTTTAACGAACTCAACGGCTTGAAGGGCGCTTTCGTGCAAACTGGCGCGGACAAGAAGCGCATGCGCGGCAAATTCTTCGTCAAGCGCCCCGGCCGCTTCAGGTTCGACTATTCGTTGCCATCCAAGCAGATCATCGTGTCGGACGGGCAATATCTCGCCATCCAGGACCTCGACCTGAACAACGAGGATCGCGTTGCCCTCGACCAGACCCCATTCAGGCTGCTGCTGCGCAAGGATGTCGATCTGTTGCGCGACGCGCGTATCATCGAGGCTCAAGAGGCCGAAGACCTTATGATCGTGGCGATCCAGGACAAGGATCCGGACGCGCCGGGGCGCATTAAGCTCTTCATGACGACGAAACCGGGCCTCGAACTCAAGGAATGGGTCACAACAGATGCCCAGGGACTTGATACGCGCGTGGAGGTCAGTGAACTCGTGAAGTCGGAAGACCTGGACGCTAATCTCTTTAAAATTCAGCCAGTTGGCCTTGGGAAAATGCAGCAGCAGTAGGCCGTGCAGTCTGCCTGCTGATCACGTGCGGATCACGCATCTGTGGCATATTAGAGCCTGGCAAGTACCTGCCTGTGGATCTCCGGTAAACTTTTCGTGATAGACACAGTCAAGTACTATTGTAATCCGAGCATCTGCGCTTAAATGACTTTCAGACAGACGGTGCAGTTTTAATTTCGGTAGTGCCCCCCCGTCTAACCGAAGACACCGTCTGGGGTATCGGATTCCCTCCCGGTACCAAGCGCGTAAGCGCCAAGCGCCCAGCTTCTCCCCCCGAAGCTGGGCGCTCATCATTTCGGGCTTTGAATGTTTTGAGCCCGCAGCGGGGCCGCTCACCACGTTTTCATGCAAGCAGCTGACGGACCCGGCCAAACAACTTTCGGTCCAGTCCGAATCGTTTGACGCTCGTAGAGCATCGAAAGTGGCTGTCAGTGATAAGTTTGGATTGTCTGCCGCGCAGCCGACATTTCCCGCGACGTCTGATCGAGCGCGGCGTCGACCGCGCGAAGATCGGCAGCCAGCCTGCTCAAGCGGCCGGAGATGCAAGCCACGAAATGCTCGGCCAGCGCGGGATCAGCTTCCATCTGCTCGAGGAGTTCGGCTCGCGAAATCCGCAGCGCCCTGACGGCGCTCCGCGCGACCACGGTCGAGCTATGAACGGTATCGACCAACATCGCCATTTCACCAACGAGAGAGCCCGGTGCAACCGGTTCGATATCGCCTCCGATACCTGGGCCGCTGACACGTGCCGCGTCTCCGGCGACAATCAGGATTGCCGCGTCGCCCGTGGTATCTTCCGCGACGATGACATCACCCGGTCGAAAAACGATGCGATCGGCCCGGCGCGCAATTTCGGTGATCTGCAGCGGCTTTAGACCCTGAAACAGCTCCACGCCCAGCAATGGCCGCACAAGTTGATCGATAGCCATTGGCACCAAACCCTCTGGTTGCACATCTTGAGCGCTCGCGGGCGTGAACCAAGCGAGCGGATCGGCGACGAACAACGAGGGGCCGACAACGCTTCCAGCCACCAAAGTCGGCTGATTCGGCAGCGTGGGTAAAGCTGATGATCCGAGCAATGAACAAGCTGAGGATAACCCGCGTGCTTGCTGTGGGGAAATACTCGGGCAGGCGCAGAGAGATCACGGAACCAGCTTGTAACCACCTGTTTCCGTTACGAGAATCTCAGCGCTTGATGGATCCTTCTCGATCTTCTGGCGGAGCCGGTAGATATGGGTCTCGAGCGTGTGCGTGGTCACGCCGGCGTTGTAGCCCCAAACTTCGTGCAGCAACACCTCGCGGGAGATGACCTTCTCGCCGGCGCGATAGAGAAACTTGAGGATCGACGTTTCCTTCTCGGTCAGCCGGATCTTCTGGCCGCGCTCGTCGAGAAGCTGCTTGGAAGCCGGCTTGAACGTATACGGCCCGATTGCGAAAACCGCGTCTTCACTCTGCTCGTGCTGACGAAGCTGGGCGCGAATCCGGGCGAGCAGAACCGCGAACTTGAATGGCTTCGTGATGTAGTCGTTCGCGCCGGCATCCAATCCGAGGATCTGGTCGGCGTCGCTGTCGTTGCCCGTAAGCATGACGATTGGGCTCTTGAAGCCGGACTTGCGAAGCAACTTCACTGCCTCGCGGCCGTCCATATCCGGCAGACCGACGTCGAACAGCACGAGGTCGAAGTGATCGCCCTTGGCGGTCTCGATCCCCTTCGACGCGGTCGGCGCGATGACCACCTCGAATTCGTCGTGCAAGGCCAGTTGATCCCGGATCGACGACCGAAGATCCTCGTCGTCGTCGACGATCAAAATGCGGCGCGACGTCGTCATGTTTTCATAGCTCCACGGCTCGTGTAGTGCCTTCGACTTCTAGCACCGGATATCGCGATAACATAGTCTCTCGCCTACTTTCCACGGCTTGGTCGTCTGCCCGTTGCGTGCCGGAACACAACTTATGACATTCCCGAGATCAACCCGCTCCTTTACACTGCGATCGCTATCGAGGCGGGCTACTCAAGCCTGGTTAACCTACGGCCCGTTTCGCCTGCCATGCGTGATCGGACGCTCCGGCCAGCGCGTCTTGAAGCGCGAAGGAGACGGTGCAACGCCCATGGGCATCTGGCCCATTCGGGAAGCCTATTACCGAGATGACCGATTGCGCCGTCCGCGCACATTGCTAGCGCTGCATCGAATCCGGAGTTTCGCTGGCTGGTGCGACGAGCCGCGCGACCGCAACTATAACCGTCTCGTTCGACTGCCCTATTCATCGAGTGCGGAAGATATGGCGCGCAAAGACCCGCTATATGATCTCGTCATCGTGATCGGTTACAACGACCGGCCTCGGAGGCGTGGCGCGGGAAGCGCGATCTTCATCCACCTCGCCCGTCCGAATTGGACACCGACCGCAGGCTGCATCGCACTGTCGCGACGAGACATCGTTCGACTGGCATCGCTGTTCAAGCGTGGCGATCGCATTCGGGTCGTCTGACCCGAGATTTCCATTCGGAAGGTTCATCGCCATCGAACGAAAAAGACCCGAACCGCGTTCGCGCGGCCCGGGTCAAGGTTGAGCACGGCTCTAGGGGAAGACGCGTGCTCGGGAGGAAAATCGGAGTTGGCCCGCAACCGGGTTCCGGTCGCGGGCCAAGACGTCGATCAATAGTTGTAGGCGCGTTCGCCGTGCGAGGTGACGTCGAGACCCTCGCGCTCCTTCTCTTCGACGGGACGCAGTCCGACGACCACGTTGACCACCGCGTAGAGGATCGCAGATCCGATGCCGGACCAGAGGATCGTCAAACCGACGGCCTTCGACTGGTTGATCACCTGCGTCATCACATCGTAGGCGGCGACGACGGCCTCACCCGGCTTCGATGCGTAGTCGAGGATACCGGTTCCGCCGAAGTCGGGGCTGGCGAGAATGCCGGTGCCGATGGCGCCGAGGATGCCGCCGATGGCGTGCACACCGAACACATCGAGGCTGTCGTCATAGCCGAGCGCGTTCTTGACCGAAGTCACGAACACGAAGCAGACGACGCCCGCAACCAAGCCGAGGACAATCGAACCCATCGGACCCGCGAAGCCGGAAGCCGGCGTGACGGCGACGAGACCAGCGACCACGCCCGAGGCGAGACCGAGCAGCGAAGGCTTACCCTTGGCGGCCCACTCGATGAGCATCCAAGAGAGACCGGCGGCAGCCGTTGCGACGAACGTGTTGATCATCGCGAGAGCGGCGGTGCCGTTGGCTTCGAGGTTGGAGCCAGCGTTGAAGCCGAACCAGCCCACCCACAGCAGCGCAGCGCCGATCATGGTCATGGTCAGCGAGTGCGGAGGCATTGCCTCGCGGCCGTAGCCGACGCGGCGACCGATCATGAGCGCGCCGACGAGGCCCGCAATGCCGGCGTTGATGTGGACGACGGTGCCGCCAGCGAAGTCGATGGCGCCCCACTGGAAGATCTGGCCAGCGTCCAGCGTAACGGCCTCGAGAGCAGCTTCAGCCGTCTTCTTGGCATCGCCCGTGGCAGCGGCAACGGCCTTGGCGGCATCACCGACCGCATCCGGACCGGCCCAGTACCAGACCATGTGCGCGATGGGGAAGTATACGAACGTGACCCAGAGCGCGACGAACAACATCAGCGCCGAGAACTTGATGCGCTCGGCGAAAGCGCCGACGATCAGTGCGGGCGTGATGCAGGCGAATGTCATCTGGAAGCAGATGAAGACGTACTCGGGAATGACCACTCCGTTCGAGAACGTGCCAACGACCGATTCAGCCGTGACACCCGAGAGGAAGATCTTCGAGAAGCCGCCAACCCAATTGTTGAGCGACCCGCCGTTGGTGAAGGCCATCGAGTATCCGTAGATCACCCAGATGATCGACACGAGGCAGACGATCGACATCACCTGCATGAGAACCGAAAGCATGTTCTTCGTGCGCACGAGGCCGCCGTAGAACAGCGCGAGACCGGGGATCGTCATCAAGAGGACGAGCACGGTCGAGGACATTACGAACGCGGTGTCGCCCTTGTTCGGGACGGGTGTCGCTGCGAGTGACGGCTCGGCCGCCAGAACAAGCGCAGCCAGTGCACCGAAGGCACTGGCGATCTGCGCGTTACGTCCAAAAGTCATGTGGTGATACTCCCCATCGTTGATCAGAAAATGCGAGTCGAGCAACTCACAGCGCGTTGTCGTCGGCTTCGCCGGTGCGAATGCGGACTGTGTGCTCAATGGTCGAGACGAAGATCTTGCCGTCGCCGATCTGGCCGGTGCGGGCGGAGTTCTGGATCGCGGCGACTGCTTTGTCGGCCTGCCCGGTCGGCACCACGACTTCGATCTTGATCTTCGGAAGGAAGCTGACCGCATATTCGGCGCCGCGGTAGATCTCGGTATGGCCCTTCTGCCGGCCATAACCTTTGACTTCCGTGACGGTCATGCCCTGGAAGCCGAGATCGGTCAGCGCGCTGCGGACCTCCTCGAGCTTGAAAGGCTTGATGACGGCTGTAATGAGCTTCATTCAGGCACCCCCTCTTCTGGTCCATCCCGCCGAGCGAGATCATGGACGTCGCGTTTGA
The DNA here is from genome assembly GCA_022843145.1 of Hyphomicrobium sp. Lineage (GTDB taxonomy): Bacteria > Pseudomonadota > Alphaproteobacteria > Rhizobiales > Hyphomicrobiaceae > JAKAML01. The sequence continues at coordinate 318,206 of JALHOF010000001.1, read as the reverse complement.
GATCCGGGCTTTTGGTGCCCGACTTCCTCAGCGATAGAGTCAAGAGCTGTGCCAGTCTGGCAATGAATCGGTAAGATATTGATTCTGCTAATAATTGCCTGAATGAGCAGCACAGTGCCGATGTTTGCGGCGGCTGCTAGTGATCACTTTTTAGGCTTCTTTCCGTGTTTGCCTGCTTTTTGGGCTACTGTTTGGGGCGAAATTTGGATGGGCCGCATCAGGCCCTCCTGAGCGACCGAAGCGACCAATTTTCCATCACGGGTGAACACGCTGCCGCGGCAAAAGCCGCGGGCCCCGGAGGCACTTGGGCTGTCCTGTGCGTAGAGGAGCCAATCGTCAGCGCGAAACGGGCGGTGGAACCACAATGCGTGATCGAGGCTCGCGAGCTGCATATCCGGATCGAACAGCACCTTGCCGTGCGCGATGAGCGCCGTGTCGAGCAACGTGAAGTCGGAAGCGTAGGCCAAAATGCATTGGTGCAGCCGATCATCGTCTGGCAGAGCACCATTTGCGCGGAACCACACCTGCTGCACGGCCGGTTGCTTGGCCCGCGTCAGAAACCGCGAAAAATCGACTGGGCGCATCTCGATCGGGCGTTCGCGCTGCCAGTAGGCCTGCATTGCTGGCGGCAGTCTGTCGAGATGGCGCGCGATCAGTTCGCTCGCGTTCGGCAAATCATCGGGGCCCGGCACCTTCGGCATCGGTAATTGATGCTCGAATCCCGGCTCGTCGCGCTGGAACGACACGCTCATCACGAATATCGGCTGACCATGCTGAATGGCCCGCACGCGGCGCGTCGTGAAACTTCCACCGTCGCGCACGCGGTCGACTTCGTAGACGATCGGATGGCGGGGGTCGCCGCCGATCAGAAAATAGGCGTGCATGGAGTGTGCGCGGCGACCGTCTTCGACCGTCCGCCCAGCGGCGACGAGCGCCTGCCCGAGAACCTGGCCGCCGAAAACCCTCTGCCAGCCGTCCTTCGGGCTAATGCCGCGAAAGAGATTGTGCTCGAGCGGTTCGAGATCGAGAATGCCGCGCAGGGCGTCGAGGGCGGTCCCCGTTGCCGGATCCGCAGGCTTGACGTGGCGTTCGGACGGTTCGGATCTGGCTGTCATGCCGGTGTGTCTCTTCTTGACGTTTACGTCAAATCCAGGAGGCGTCAGAACACAATTCATGTCAAGACTCGGACCCGGCACCGAGATACCGGAGGATGGGCATTTGGCGTCCGTCCACCGCCGAGACCTGACGGAGGCCGCATGACGTCGAATAGCGACGACACCCAGATCGACGACATCGTGATCTCCGGCGCGAGTTTCGCGGGATTGACGCTGGCTCTGGCGCTTGCCGAAACGTTCGGTCCTGAATTGCGCATCACCGTCCTCGACGCCACGCCCGCGACGCATTTGAACACCGGCCGTCGGCCCGACAGCCGCGCCTCCGCGCTATCGGCGGCGTCGCAGCGGCTGCTCGGCACGCTCGGGATCTGGTCGCGGATCAGCGCCGCCGCACAACCCGTCTCGCGCATCGAGATTACCGATTCGAGCCTCGAATCCGGCATCCGGCCGGTTCAGATGTCCTACGACAACGCGACGGACGCCGGCGATCCGGCGACGTTCATCGTGCCCAACGCGACCCTTCTTATCGCGCTGGACGCGGCTGTCGCCGCCCATCCGTCGATCCGCGTCATGTCCGGAGCCGCCGTCACCGGACTACAAACCGGACCTCACGTCTCGACCGTGCTGCGCGCCGACGGCTCGGCTGTGCGGGGCCGGCTGGTTGTCGCCGCCGACGGCCGCCGATCGGTTCTCCGCGATGCCGCCGGCATCAAGGTCATCGGCTGGGAATACGGACAAACCGGCATCGTCACCACGGTTGCCCACGAGCGGCCGCACGGCGGCGTCGCCGTCCAACATTTCCTCCCCGCAGGGCCGTTCGCAATTCTGCCGCTGACGGGGGATCGGTCGTGCGTGACCTGGAGCGAGGACGCGAAGGAGGCCGTGCGGATCCTCGCGCTCGACGACGAGCGATTTCTTGACGAACTCGATCTCCGCTTTGGCGGCAGGCTGGGCCCGCTGGCGTTGGCCGGGCCACGCCAGAGCTGGCCGCTCGAAATGCATCTGGCCCGCGCCTACGTCGCGCCGCGATTCGCGCTGGTCGGCGATGCCGCGCACGGCGTCCACCCCATCGCGGGCCAAGGGTTGAATCTCGGACTTCGCGATGTCGCGGCGTTGACCGAAGTCTTGGCGGACGCCGCGCGGCTCGGCCTCGAACCCGGCAATGCCGACGCACTCGCCCGATACGAACGCTGGCGGCGGTTCGATTCGATGGTGTCTGCCGCCACCTTCGACGGGCTCAACCGGTTGTTTTCCAACGACTGGACGCTGGTCCGCGCCGCCCGCGACGTAGGACTAGGCCTCGTCGATCGAATGCCCGGCCTCAAGAGATTGCTCGTCCAGGAGGCCGCGGGGCTCGCGGGCGAATTGCCGAAGCTCTTGAAGGGCGAGCGGATCTGATCGCGCGCGGCCCGGTCGCCTAGTCGTTGCGCGACGTACCATCCGTGACGCTGTCGTCATCCGCGTCAGGGACGTCATCCCCCTCGATCATCGCCGGACGGCAAATGATCACACGATGACCGGCGATGTCGACCGTCGGGACGCAAGCATTGGTGAAGGGGATGAGCTCGGTCTTGATTGTGCCGTCGAGCCGAATTTCCAATAGGTCGCTCGCGCCGAAGTTCTGCACGGCAACGATATGGCCGATTTTTTCTCCGGTCTCGGAGACGGCATCGAGGCCGATCAGATCGGCGTGGTAATATTCTCCCTCGCCCGCGTCCGGCAGCTGCCCGCGCGACACGTACAGCTTCGTGCCCTTGATCCCCTCGGCGGCCGTCCGGTCGCCGATACCTCCGATGCGGGCGATCACGCCCTTTTCAGTGACGCGCACGACCTTCACGTCGAAACGCCGTGTTCCCGTCTCGTCGACGAGCGAGCCGTAGGTTCCGATGGCGTTCGGCTCGCCCGTGTAAGTCTTGATCAGGACTTCGCCCCTGAGGCCATGCGCGGTCGAGATATGGCCCAAAAGCACCATGCGTGGTTCGGCGGTCATGGCGCTCTGACGTTCCCCGATTGTCTTGCGGATTGGCGCGGCCGCTCAGTTCGGCAGCGGTCCGAGATAGGAAAGCGTGATCTCGACCGGGCGTCCAGCGACTTCGATGACGGCCTTGGAGTAGGGCTCGGCACGTTGGAAGTTGCCGGCGATGTCGAGCACGGCGCCATTGGGGCCGGCTGCATAGCCCGTCACCAGCTCTCCCTCCGGCGGCACCTGCATCCGGACATGCACCTTATTGAGTTCGTTCACGCCATCATACTCATAGCTGCCCGCGAACACGGCGCCGGCGCGATCGGACCCGAGGATCTTGCCGTTGCGCAGCACCGCCAGAGCGCTGTCTCCGTCGAGGATTCCCATGTGTTCACCCTTGTACGTAAACCCATAGATCCCTTCGTCGAGCATCTTGTCTCTCCCACTCAACCGCTTCAATTCGAGGTGCAGCACGTCCGGTCGCGACTGCACCACGCGCAAATACGCGGCAACCGGCCCCGGGACACCCGTCTCTCCAGTTGCCCAAAGGCTCACGGTCCGCGGACTGACATCGAGCAAACGAGCCAGTTCCGCTTGTTTGAGACCGAGTTGGTCGAGGATCGCCTTGAGACTTCGTGTTGCCATCTTGCATAGAAGATTACGCTAAATACCTATAATCTTCTACGACAACAACTTCCCAAAATCCGACCAAGACCTTCGCAACAATGACGAAGGTCGACAAGTGTCTGGACTCTGTCGAGCAGCATTCGCCGCGCAAGATGGCGTTGCGCCAGGGAATGGCACTCAGCGCACGCGGCGGGGATTCATGTAGAGGTCCGACTCATGACGGTCGACTTGCGGCTGTAACCGTCCGGATTGGACTTCGCGATGCAGCCACTTCACATGACGCCGCGCCTCGCCGTTGAACAGCACCATGCCGGCGAACAGCTTCATCACGGCCAGCAGCCGCTTGTCTGCCTCGCCGACCTTGACCGCGCCCTTCCAGTAGCCGCCGATGCTCAGAACCCTGCCGTCGAGCCAGCCGACGACTTCGTCCTTCTGGTTGAGCAACGTGTAGTCACCACCGAGATTGATGAAGGCGCGGCGGAACCGGTAGAACTCCGGCCCGGTCTTGTTCATCAGGAAGAACGCGAAGTTCTCCGGCATCAGCGGCCATTTGTTGCTGGATCGCTCGAGGTAGATGATGAAGTCGTCATCGTCGGTATTGATCGAATAAGCAGTCACCGGCAACCCGCGCGCGCCGATGGTCTGCTGCAGGCTCTTGCCGACCATCATGTCCATCGTCGCCCGCCAGCCAAGCCCGCCGGTGAAGAGCTTGAACACTAGCCGCTTGTCCATGCCGGTCTGATCGGTCCACAGATCCTTTCGGTATCCGAGCAGCCCGGTGCGCTCGCCGCCCTCGATGATCTCGGCGAAAATGTCCATGTCGGTCGAGAACTGGCGCGACTTGGCTTTGTTGCGCGAGCGCTTGTAGATGCCGAACTCGATCGAGTTGAGGTTGGTGATCCAGACGTCGACCGAGAACCGGTGCCAGCCGTCCTTGCCTGGCGCGAGCGGCTTTTGTGGCTCGGCCTTGCGCTGCGCTTCGGCCTCGATCCGCGCCTCGCGCGCCGCTTCGTCACCGGCCGGGCCGCCCGCATCCAGTGCGCGCAACGCTTTCGTCGCCATCGGAACCTCCGAGCTATTCAACCGAATCAGTTGGTCGAGGTTAGCAGAGGCAACACGAACGCCGGTCACTGCGGCCGAAATCGCCTGAGGAAAACTCTCGGAATGAATTGAGGAGTCCGCTGCTCAGCGCGATCCAAATATCGCGCTGCCGACGCGGATGTCGGTCGAGCCGAGTTCGACGGCGGTTTCGAAGTCGCTCGACATGCCCATGCTGAGATGATCGAGCCCGTTCTCGCGCGCGAGCTTCAACAGGAACGCAAAATGCACGGCCGGCTCCTCGTCCACGGGCGGGATGCACATCAGGCCGCGGACCTGAAGCCCGAGCGTCTCGCGGCACATCGTAACAAACGCCGCAACCTCGGCCGGCATGATGCCCGCCTTCTGCGGCTCCTCGCCGGTATTGACCTGAATGTAGAGTTCGAGAGTCCGTCCCTGCCGGGCCATCTCTTCGGCTACCGCGCGGGCGATCTTTTCGCGATCGATCGTGTGGATGGCGTCGAACAGCGCGACCGCGTCTTTCGCCTTGTTCGACTGCAACGGGCCGATCAGGTGCAGCCGGATATCCGGCGTGGCGGCCTTGAGCGCGGGCCATTTGCCCTGCGCCTCCTGCACGCGGTTCTCGCCGAAATGCCGCTGGCCGGCGTCGATCACCGGGTGGATCGCCTCGGCGTCGAACGTCTTCGAGACGGCGATGAGGCGCACGGCCGATCGGTCGCGGCCGACGCCTTTCGCGGCCACGGCGATGCGCGCTTCGATTTCGCGCAGCGCTTGCGCCGAGGAGCCGGCCAGGCCTTGCCCCGTCGTCGTTTCGTTCATTTCGATTTCCCTTCGACCGCGCGCATCCCGTAGGGCGCGAACGCGTGCTCGTCGCTCGACAAGAGGTCGAGATACTTGCGGTTGATGAAGACCTTGTCTCGCCACACCTTCTCCTCGGCGAGGACCCCGATGTCCACCAGCTCCTTCAGATGTAGCGAGGCAGTCTTGCGCGTGCCGAGGCCGTGCTCGGTCAAATTTTCGATCCGGCAGTATGGCTGCGTGAAGATCAGCTCCACCAGCTCGCGCGAATAAAGTCGTGGCCTTTCGGCGCGAACGTGTGTGGCCGTCGCCTGCATCAATTCGCGGATCGCGCGCACCTTGAGATTGGTCCAGCGCGCCGTCTGCTCGACGGCCGTCAGCATGTAAAGAACCCACGCCTCCCAATTGCCCGAGCGCGTCACGAGGGCAAGCGAGGCATAGTATTCCGCGCGCGTGCGCAGGATGTGGCGGCTCAGATAGAGCGTCGGCTTGTCGAGCAGGCCCGCCTGCACGAGGAATAATAGGTTGAGGATGCGGCCGGTTCGCCCATTGCCGTCGCCGAACGGGTGGATCGCCTCGAACTGATAATGCTGGACGGCCATGCGGATCAGCGGATCGACGTCACTCTCGTCGTTGACGTAGCGCTCCCAGTTACCGAGCATGTCGCGGATCACGTCGGCGCCCTCGGGCGGGGTGTAGACCACCTCGCCGGTAACGCCGTTGCGCAATGTGGTTCCGGGCGTTGCGCGGACATCGAGCGCGGTGCCGGTGATGGTGCGACAGGTCTCGACCGCGAGGCGGCTTGTGATCGGGCGCTCCGTGAGCGTTTGAAAGCCCTGGTGCAGTGCTGTCCGGTAGCGCAGCGCCTCTTTTGCGGCCGGATCGGTGGTGGGACTGTCGTGGCCGAGACTCGCCTCGCGAAAGAGCGAGTCGTTGGTGGTGACGATGTTCTCGATCTCTGAGCTGGCGCGCGCTTCGAGCATCGGGATCGCGTTGATCAGCACCGATTGGTCGGGAATGAGCTGACCGGAGACGCGCAACTCGGCCAATTCTGTCCTGGCGGCCACGCAGCGCTTGAGCACGGCCTTGGTTTCGAGGTCGACCGCGGGCGGCAGCGCCGGCAGCGCGTTGTAGGGCCGCGCCGGGTCAGGGATCGCCTTGCGCGGCTTCGGAGCTTGGGGCGGGGTAGGTTTGGCCATGGCTCGTGGGTAATTTTCAAGAGAAAACGGATATGATGTGACGACTCATGTCGTCAAGTTACACATGATCGCCTGCTCATGCGTAAAATAGTGCATTTTTTGCACATGACGTTGTCCTCATGGGCGGTGGCGACCCATGACCAGACTGTCATAGGTCAATAAGACTATTTTTTACCCGTGACAACCCGCTCCGCCGCCTTGACCCCCGGAAGCCTTTCGGGCTCTGTACCGGCAGCTTTGCTCACCAACATTCCCCACCACGACATCAAGACGAGCCCCATGGCATCCGAACGCTACAATGCCCCCGCACGCGAGAAGCACTGGCAAAAGGCGTGGGAAGCGGGCGACATCTTCCGGGCCGAGAACGACGCCCAGAAACCAAAATGCTACGTGCTCGAGATGTTCCCCTATCCATCGGGGCGCATCCACATGGGCCACGTCCGAAACTACGCCATGGGCGACGTGTTCGCCCGATATAAGCGCGCCAAGGGCTTCAACGTGCTTCATCCCATGGGGTGGGATGCCTTCGGCATGCCGGCAGAGAATGCGGCAATCGAAAGGAAGACACATCCGGCGAAATGGACCTACGCCAACATCGAGACGATGAAGGGCCAGCTCAAGTCGATGGGCCTGTCGCTCGACTGGAGCCGTGAAATCGCGACGTGCTCGCCCGAATACTACGCCCACCAGCAGCAGATCTTCCTGGACCTCTACGCCAAAGGCCTCGCCTACCGCAAATCCTCGAAGGTCAACTGGGACCCCGTCGACAACACCGTGCTCGCCAACGAGCAGGTGATCGACGGCAAGGGCTGGCGCTCGGGCGCCGACGTCGAGACGCGCGAGCTGACGCAGTGGTTCTTCAAGATCACGCAATACTCCGACGAGCTGTTGTCGGCCCTCTCGACCCTCGACAAATGGCCCGAGAAGGTGCGGTTGATGCAGGCCAACTGGATCGGCCGCTCAGAAGGCATGCAGGTCCGCTGGAAGCTCGAAAGCAAAGGGGCGCCGAAGGGCTTCAAGGACCTCGAGATCTACACGACGCGCCCGGATACGCTCTATGGCGCGGCGTTCCTCGCCATTTCGCCCGACCATCCATTGGCCAAGGCGCGCGCCGAGAAGGACAAGGATCTCGCCGCATTCTGCGAGGAGTGCCGGCGCCTCGGAACCTCCGTCGCCGACCTCGAAACCGCCGAGAAACGCGGCTATGACACGGGTCTGCGCGCACATCATCCGCTCGACAAGGAGTGGATGATTCCGATCTGGGTCGCCAATTTCGTGCTCATGGACTACGGCACAGGCGCAATCTTCGGATGCCCGTCGGGCGATCAGCGCGACCTGGATTTCGCCCACAAGTACGACATCACGTTCCAGCCTGTGATCCTGCCGGCTGGCGCCGATCCCGCGACGTTCGCGATCAAGGACAAGGCCGTCGACGGCGACGGCACGATGATCAACTCATACGACCTCGACGGCCTGACTCCCAAGGCGGCGTTCGAAAAGGTCGCCACGCGGCTCGAAACTGAAATGCTCGGCAAGGAGCCCGTCGGTGAACGGCGCGTCAACTACCGGCTGCGCGACTGGGGCATCTCCCGTCAGCGCTACTGGGGGTGTCCGATCCCGGTCGTGCACTGCAAGACCTGCGGCGTGGTACCCGTGCCCGGCAAGGACTTGCCGGTCAAATTGCCCGAGGATGCCACCTTCGACAAACCCGGCAATCCGCTCGACAGGCATCCGACCTGGAAGCATGTCGATTGCCCATCATGCGGTACGAAGGCCGTGCGCGAAACCGACACGATGGATACGTTCGTCGATTCGTCCTGGTACTACGCGCGCTTCACGTCACCCGATGCCAAGACCCCGATCGATGCGAAGGCCGCAGCGTATTGGCTGCCGGTCGACCAATACATCGGCGGTATCGAGCACGCCATTTTGCACCTCCTGTATTCACGCTTCTTCTATCGCGCCATGAGTGATGCCGGACATGGATCTTCGAATCTGCGCGAGCCGTTCGGCGCGCTGTTCACGCAAGGCATGGTGACCCACGAAACTTATAAATCGTCCGGAGGCGCGTGGCTTCTGCCGACCGAGATCCGCTTCGACGGCGAAGGCGATACGCGCCGCGCGACCGAGATTGCCACGGGAAAACCGGCCACCATCGGTTCGATCGAGAAGATGTCGAAATCGAAGAAGAATCTGGTCGATCCGGACGACATCATCGCGCATTGGGGTGCCGACTGCGCGCGCTGGTTCATGTTGTCGGACAGCCCGCCGGAACGCGACGTGATCTGGACCGAGGCCGGCGTGCAAGGCGCCGGCCGCTACATCCAGCGCGTGTGGCGTCTGGTTGACGACATTGGCGGCCGCGTGCCGGGAAAGATCGACACCCGCCCGGCGCAGTTCGGTCCGGACGCACTGGACCTGCGGCGTTCCGCCCACAAGGCGCTGGATGCCGTCGGCCGAAATATCGAAGGTTTGAGATTCAACGTCGCCGTTGCACAGCTTTACGAGCTGACCAATGCGCTTCAGGCAGCAACGTCCAAGTCTTCAGACGGCATGGATTGGGCGATGCGCGAGGCGGCCGAAATTCTCGTTCAGATGATCGGCCCGATGATGCCGCATTTAGCTGAAGAATGCTGGGCGCGGCTTGGTTACAACACCCTCCTCGCCAATGCGCCCTGGCCGGCAGCGGATCCGGCGTTGCTCGTTGACGATGAGATTGTCATTGCCGTACAGGTCAATGGTAAGCGGCGGGACGAGCTGAAGATCGCGCGCGCCGCGTCGCAGTCTGAAGTCGAAGCGGCGGCATTGCGGCTCGAATCCGTGGTGCGTGCGCTCGAAGGACGGCCGGTCAGAAAAGTGATCGTCGTACCGCAGAGGATCGTGAATGTCGTCGTCTAGGTGGCGTGACAGCAGTGACGAAGGCGGACTGACCCGCAGGTCGATGCTGCGTGCGCTGGTGACCGCGGCCATCGTCGCTCCAGGACTGGCCGCCTGCGGTGGAACCGGTTTCCGACCGATGTACGGTTCCTCGCAATTCGGTGGCAACGACCTCACGGACAAACTGGCCAACGTCGAAGTCGCGCCGGTCCCCGGCCGCGTCGGCCAGCGCATCCGCAACGAATTGATGTTCCAGACCACCGGCGGCAAGGCACCTGCGTTACCGCAGTATCGCCTCGAGATGATCATGACCGAATCCGTGTCAGCGACGCTGGTGTCGACCAACGGCGATGCGATCGGCAGCGTCTACAATGTCGACGTCAATTTCCGTCTGATCCGCAGCGCCGATAAATCGGTCGTTCTCACCGGCAAGAGCTACGGCCGTGCCGGTTTCGAGCGTTTCCGCTCGATTTTCGCCAATGTCCGCGCGCGAGAAGAGGCCGAGAACCGCGCCGCTCTGACGGTCGGGCAAGAGGTCAAGTCGCGGCTCGCGGCCTTCCTCGCCACATCCGCTTGATCCTGACGTTTCAAGGCCGCAGTCGACCCGCCGGTCGCTAACCGCCAATTCCACGGTCCAACCATGGTTGCCGTCAAAGCGCATCAGGCCCAAAGCTTCCTCAAGTCGCCCGACCCGCGCATCAATGCCTTCCTGTTCTTCGGCTCCGACGCCGGTCTCGTCTCCGAACGCGCTCAGCTTCTGGCCAAAGCAATCGCCGCGCGCGAGACGCCTGCCGGCGAGATCTTGCGGTTCGACGACACCGACCTCGAAACCGACAGCGACCGGTTGGCGATCGAACTCGGCACCATGCCGATGTTCGGCGGACGCAAGGTGATCCGCGCGATTGCCGGCCGCCGGTTGAACGCGGCGATGCTGAAGCCTCTCGTGCTTGGCGGCGGACTGGCTGCGACGCTGATCGTCGAGGGCGGCAACCTCAAGCCCGACGAGGCCCTGCGTGCACTGTTCGAGAAGTCGGCGGAGGCCGCCGCTATCGCTTGTTACGCCGACGAAGCGGCCGATCTCGACGACCTCGTCCGGCAAGTGCTGAGGGCGCACAAACTCGAAATCGCGGCCGATGCGCGCGATCTCCTAGTCTCGCGGCTCGGCGCCGACCGCGCGCTCTCCCGCAATGAAGTCGAGAAGCTAGCGCTTTTCGCCGCTGGAAAGCAGCTCATCGACATCGAAGACGTCGAGACGGTGGTCGGCGATGTCGCTGAAATGGCGCTCGACAGGATCCCCACGGCCGCGGCCATGGGTCATGGCACGTCCGCCGTGATCGAGTGCGACCGTTGGGTGTCCTCCGGTGAAAGCCCGCAGGCCGTGATCATCGCTCTGCAACGCCACTTCCAGCGCCTGCATCGCGTGCGCGCCATCCTCGATCAGGGGCGATCCCTCGACGACGCCGTGAAACTTCTGCGCCCGCCTCTTCACTTCAAGTCGAAACAAGCCTTTGGCACACAATGCCGGATCTGGACGCTGGACCGTCTCACCCGCGCGCTCTCCGGCATCGCCACCGCCGCGAAGGCGGCGCGCCTGTCGCCGAGCCTCGAGACGGCGTTGACCGAGCGGCTGTTGCTCGATCTCGCCCGTCTGGCGAGCGCTGGACCCACCTCCGCTGCCACCCGCCGCTCGTAGCGCCGCGTCCTTTAGACCGGGAGCTTCCGCCCACCGCGCGCTTGCGGGCCTACGGCGCACCCCTATAGTGCCCGCCCAACGTCCTCCCCAACAGCCCGAGAACATCCCATGACCGAAATCCGCTATGATGTCGTCGCGATCGGCAATGCCATCGTCGACATTATCGGACGCTGCGACGACGCCTTCCTCGAACGTCACGGCGCACCTAAAGGCCATATGCGCCTCGTCGACGCCGACACGTCCGCCGCGCTTTATGCCGCGATGGGCCCCGCCGTCGAAATCTCCGGCGGTTCCGCCGCCAACACGATGGTTGGACTCGCATCGTTTGGCGCCCGCGCCGCGTTCATCGGCCGTATCGCCAGCGACGACTTCGGCCGAATCTTCCGGCACGACATCAAGGCCGCGGGCGTTGTCTTCGATTCCGAACCGGTTGCCGGACGGGCGCCGACGTCGCGCTCGATGATCCTGGTCACGCCGGACGGCGAGCGGACGATGAACACCTTTCTCGGCATCTCGACGGAGCTCGATCAGGGCGAAGTCCGCGCCGACATGATCGCACAGTCGGCAATCGTCTACCTTGAGGGTTATCTGTTCGACCGGCCGGAGGCCAAGGCGGCCTTCCGCCAAGCCGCCAGCATCGCCAAGAAGGCCGGCCGCCGCGTCGCCCTGACGCTCTCGGACGGGTTCTGCGTCGACCGCCACCGCGACGAGTTCCTCGACCTCATCCGCTCCGACGTCGACATCCTGTTCGCGAACGAGGACGAGATCACTTCGCTCTACCAGCTTCCGTTCGACGAGGCCGCCGCACGAACGGCCGCGGACACATCCCTGGCCGCCCTGACCCGCAGCGCGAAGGGATCGCTGATCCTGGCCGACGGGAAATCGATCAACGTACCCGTCGATCCGGTCGCCAAAGTCGTCGACACCACCGGCGCAGGCGATCTCTATGCCGCCGGATTTCTCTATGGCGTGACTCAGGGCATGCCGATGGAGGTCGCAGGTCGCCTCGGCAGTATCGCGGCGGCGGAAATCATCGGCCATATTGGCGCGCGGCCGGAAGTCCGCCTCGACAAACTTGCCCGTGAAAAAGGCCTGATGAAATAGTCCATTTCCCGTCTATTTCGCTTCTATTCGAAATAGCGATCGAAACATTGTTGTAGCGATCGATCGGCTCTTCGCCCGCTACAACCCTGCGATTTGTCCGGTAATTTCCGGCCGCAGATACAAGATTTGAATGTAATTGGGCAACAGATGTAGCTGCGTCCGCTCGATTTTCCCGGTCTGTTCATTTAATTTCCGTAGAATGGTGAAACGAACTCCAACACACTTGGGTTCATCGAATCGGTTCACATCAAGGCTATGCTGATGTCGTTGCACGCACCTCGCCGCGGCCGTCCGAAAGGCAGCGGAATAGACGATCAGAAGTTTCTATCCGATATAGCTGCCATGATCGCGGCAAAGCCCGATCTGAAACCGACGACCGCAATCAAAGCGCTTGGCGTAACGGATCCGTCGGCTATTCGCCGCCTGCGTGACAAGTTCCACCAATTCAGCTCCGAACTGATGTCGGGCCCCGCCTCGCCCGCCGCCGGCGACGTGACGGTTGCTCTCGTTCCGTCCTCCGTTTCGACGCACCGTTGCCTCGCTGCAGAAATTCCGCGTTCAAGCGATGCACTGAGTGCTCTCCCGCAGTCGACCGCCGCCGCCATCGCGCCGGCGGAGACGGCCCCCGCAGCGCCAGCTGCCTCGGGGCACTACCCCTCGCCAATCGACCTTTTCGCCATCTGGTGCGGAATGGGGCTCGACGTCATCTCGACCGCAATGGCCACCCAGGCCGCCATGACCAGGAGCCTGAGCCGGCTCCCTCATGTCGACATGGCTCTGCGCCAGCATCTTGCGATCAACGAGATGGCGATGGCTTTCATTCCCGGCCGCGTCGTGGCGCGTACGACCCTGCACTGACAGGGTTTCCCGGCAGGGATTTCTGGCCTCCGCCTGAGCACAAACTCCTCGACTTGCGACTCGTGGGCCGCTCCCCAAGCGGCCCCTTTTTCGTGTCCGGCGAGGATCAGAGACGGCGAAGAGAAACCTGCTCGATCTGATGACTTGCGGCCTTCGTCAGGATCAAACGCGCGCGCTGCCTAGTGGGGAGGATATTCTCCTCGAGGTTCGGCAGGTTGATCGATCGCCAGATCTCCGTCGCCCGCGCGACGGCATTGTCGTGGCTGAGGTGCGCGTAGCGGTGGAAGTAGGCCGCTGGATCACGAAACGCGGTTTGCCGGAGCCGCATGAACCGCGCCACATACCATTGCTCGATGAGCGCCGGATCGGCGTCGATGTAGATCGAGAAATCGAAGAAATCGGAGACGAACGGAATGCCTTCACCGTCCTTGGGCAGCCGCGCGGGCTGGAGGACGTTCAAACCTTCGACGATCAGAATGTCTGGCCGCTCGATGGTGAGCGTCTGTCCGGGCAGGATATCGTAGTGGAAATGCGAATAGATCGGCGCGTCCACCTTCTCGACGCCAGACTTGACGTTTGCCAGAAAATTCAGGAGCCGCGCGGTATCGAAGCTTTCCGGAAACCCCTTCCTCTGCATCAGCCCGAGCCGTTCCAGCTCGGCGTTGGGACGCAGGAACCCATCGGTGGTGATGAGGTCGACACGGGGATGGTCCGGCCATCGCGCCAGAAGCGCGCGCAACACGCGGGCCGTGGTGCTCTTGCCCACGGCCACCGATCCGGCGACGCCGATGATGAAGGGGACCTTGTGCTCTTTCCGGGACAGAAACTTCGACGTGACGAGATCGAGTTCCTGAGAGGCCGCAACATAGAGGTTCAACAACCGCGACATCGGGAGATAGATCTGGACGACCTCGTCGACCGAAAGCTCGTCGAGGATACCGGACAATTGCTCGAGCTCGCGCGGGACCAGCGTCATCGGTGTATCCGCGCGGAGCCGCGCCCACTCGGCCCGCGTGAAAACGCGATAGGGCGAGAACTGCAACCCGACCTGCTGCTCGGTGAGATGAAGGCGCGGCGTCTGCTTGTCGAGCATGTCGATCACTGGCCCTTGCGCGCCGCCTTCTCCGCGATGCCGGATGTTCCCATCCGGCCGTCGAGAACTTCAAGCACTGCGTCGAGCGTCACGTCCCGGACTTCCAGCAGGACGAGTAGATGATAGAGCAGATCTGCGGCCTCGGCGGTCAAGGCCGTGGCATCCTGGCTCACGCCGGCGATGACCGCTTCGACGGCTTCCTCGCCGAGCTTCTTTGCGCAGCGCTCGGGGCCGCCGTCGAGCAATTGGCGGGTGTAGGACTTGTCGGCGCTGTCGTTACGGCGCGACTGAATGAGCTGCGCCAGGCGCTGCAGCACGTCGTCGGTCATGGCACAGGTCTCCTGGCGTGCGGCTGAGGACGAACCAGGACGCAGCGCAATTCGCTAGGCGCAAAATAGGCGCCCGTTTGGTGTCCGATAGACATGCGCTCCCGTCAAGCGGTCTCGCGGCGGATGATTTCCGCCAAACGAAAAGGGCCCGGGCGGGGGACCCGGACCCACTCGTCAGAGGGCCAACGCACACGAAACATCTTGGTCGACCGGCGACCGCGGAGGCTCAGCCATCCGTACCGCCGCCAAGCCTGAGCCGGATATAGTCGAGCTGATCGAAGTTGCCATACTTGATGACGAGGTGCCCGCTCTCGCCCGAGCCGCGCTTGATCTCGACCTTGAGACCCAGAATATCGGTCAGCTCCTTCTCGAAGGCGCGGGTGTCGGGATCCTTGTCGCGCGGCTTTCGCCCCGACGGTCCGGCATCGCCAATACCGCCGCCCTGCACCAGAGCCTCGACCTCGCGCACATTGAGATCGCCGTCGATAACGCGCTGCGCCAACGCTTCGGCATCCGCCTGTCCAATCAGGGCTCGCGCGTGCCCGGCCGTCAGCTTCCCATCCTGCACCATCGCCTGCACGCTCTCGGGCAGCTTCAACAAGCGGAGCGTATTGGCGACGTGGCTACGGCTCTTGCCGATAATCTCGGACACCTGTTCCTGGCTGTATTCGAACCGCTCGATCAGATCGCGATAGCCGGCGGCCTCTTCGATGGCGTTCAAATCGGCGCGCTGGACGTTCTCGATGATGGCGAGTTCGAGCACTTCCTTGTCGGAAAGATCGCGCACGATCACCGGGACCGAATGCAAACCTGCCTTCTGCGAGGCCCGCCAGCGGCGCTCGCCAGCAACGATCTCATAACCACCCGTCGCCGTGTCCGGCCGCACCACGATCGGCTGAACCAGTCCCTTGGTGCGGATTGAATCCGCGAGCTCCGCCAGTTCCTCCTCGCGGAAGTCCTTTCGCGGATTGAATTTGCCACCGCGCAGCAACTCGACCGGAACCACCCGCTGCTCGCCCTCGGCCGGCAGCCGAGGCTGGGCGGATACCGGCTCACCGATCAGCGATGCCAGCCCACGACCCAGTCTGCTCTTGGGCAACGGTGAATTCATCACGGGTCTTCTTCCTCTCTCGTGCCGTCTTGACGTCTTGCCGCGATCCAGGGCCTGCGCCCTAGGCCGCCTTGATGTGCCGCTCGCGTTCGATAATCTCAGTCGCCAAGCGGATGTACGCTTGGCTGCCCGCACAGTCGTAGTCGTACAATAGGATCGGTTTTCCGTGCGACGGCGCCTCGGCAACTCGCGTGTTCCGCGGGATGACCGTCTCGTAGACCTTGGGCCCGAAGAACTCGCGGACGTTCGCCGCCACTTCCCGTGACAGCGTCGTGCGCGCATCGTGCATCGTCAGCACGACGCCCTGTATCTCCAGCGTCGGATTGAGCGTGGCCCGGATCTGATCGATCGATTCCTTGAGCTGCGAAATTCCCTCGAGCGCGAAGAACTCGCACTGCACGGGAACCAGTACGGCGTGGGCCGCCGACATCGCATTGAGCGTCAAGAGATTGAGCGACGGCGGGCAGTCGATCAGCACATAAGAGAATGCCTGATCGGCCGGCCGCGTGCGTTGATGTGCGACGAGCGCCGCAACCGCATCGCGCAGCCGGAACGGCCGGCCCGGGTCGGCCATTACTTCGCTTTCCAGGCCAACCAGATCGGAATTGGCGGCGACGACATGAAGCCCGGGGACGGCGGTCGGAAAGGCGGCTTCGAGCAACGACACCGAACCCACGAGCACGTCATAGGACGTCCGCGTCCTGACGTCGGCTGCAATGCCGAGCCCGGTCGAAGCGTTTCCCTGCGGATCGAGATCGACCACCAGTACGCGTTCTCCGACGGCGGCGAGCGCGGTGCCGAGATTGATGGCCGTCGTCGTTTTACCGACGCCGCCCTTCTGATTTGCGATCCCGATGACCCGGAGCCCCGGGGAGCCTGCTGCTGCTGACACGGACTTAACCTCCGGCTAAACCTCGCGAGGGCGCACGATGACGATACGCCCTTCGCTGTCGGTACGGCTCGGCACCAGCTCCGCGGAAAACGGCCACGTCGGTGACCATTGGGCTTGCGCCTCAGCGAGTTCGGCTTCGGCATCGCGGCCCTTCAAAAAGAGTGCGATGGTCGTCGGACCGAACAGCGGGCGGCACAAACCAAACAACCGTGGAAGCGGAGCTAACGCGCGTGCTGTCACCACATCGACGCTTGCAACGCTAAACTGAGTCGCCGCGTTCTCGATTCGCGTGCACAGGATGTCCACAGGTGCCGAGACGTTACGCGCCACTTCGCGCAGAAATGCGGCCTTCCGGCTGTCGCTTTCGATCAGCGTCATCCGCGCTCCAGGCCGCTCGGCCAGCATGATCCCGAGAACGAGCCCTGGGAACCCGCCGCCGGAACCGAGATCGACCCAGCTCTTGGCACTTTCAGGAGCGAACGCGAACAGTTGCGCGGAATCCGCGACGTGCCGGCTCCAAACGTGGGCAAGGGTGGCCGGCGCGACCAGGTTGATCGTCTTCTGCCACAACTTCAAGAGCGTGACGTAAGCCTCTAACTTTTCGCGCGTTTCACGTGAAACAGCGGCAACCCGCGAGACCGCGTCGGCGGACTCTGGCTCGGACTTGGCAGCGGCCGTCCCGGCTGGCGTTGCGCCGCCCCTCTGCACCGGCTTCATGCACGATCCCGCGCTTGGCCTTCACCCGATACTTCGGGCGCGATCTTGCGCCGCTGCAGCGACTTCGCGGTTGCGACCAGCAGCAGCAGCGCCGAAGGCGTTATCCCCTCAATGCGCGCGGCCTGAGCAATCGTCGACGGGCGGTTGCGGATCAACTTTTGCTTCAGCTCAGCAGAAAGTCCGGATATCGAACCGTAGTCGAATGCTTCCGGCAGCCGCACGGCTTCATCGCGGCGAAGCGCCTCGACGTCGCAATCCTGACGGCGCACATATTCCGCATAGCGGCCATCGATTTCGAGCTGAGCGGCAATGCCGGGATCCAGTGCTGCCAACTCGGGCCAGACGGCGGCAAGCCGACCAATCGTCATGTTCGGGAACGAGAGCAGCTCGAAAGCACTGCGCCGCCGCCCATCGCGGTTGATTTCGATTCCGTGCCTTGCGGCCTCCGATGGCGTCAGCGACGAAGAAGCCAGGAGCGCACGACCGGCTTCGAGCGCTTGGGCCCTCCTGGCAAACGCCTTGATGCGCGTGCTACCGACGCATCCGGCTTCAATCCCGATCGGGGTCAGGCGCTGATCGGCGTTGTCCGCACGCAGCTTGAGGCGGTACTCGGCACGCGACGTAAACATGCGGTATGGCTCACTGACGCCCCGGCTCACGAGGTCGTCGATCATGACGCCGAGATAAGCGTCGGCGCGCGACACGATCAATTCCCGCGCTTGACCAAGACCGTCCCACCCGGCACTCAGCGCCGCGTTGATACCCGCAATGATCCCCTGCCCCGCCGCTTCCTCATACCCCGTCGTCCCGTTGATCTGGCCGGCCAGGTACAGCCCCGGCATCCGCTTCACGGCCAGCGCGGCGGTCAATTCACGCGGGTCGACGTAGTCGTATTCGATCGCGTAGCCCGGCCGCAGGATTTCCACGTTGCCGAGACCTGGCATCGTTCTGAGGAAGGCGAGTTGGATCTCGGCGGGAAGTGAGGTCGACACGCCGTTCGGGTAGATCGTGTGGTCTGCGCGGCCCTCCGGTTCGAGGTACACGAGGTGTGACGACCGGTCAGCGAACCGCACAACCTTGTCCTCGATCGACGGGCAGTACCTCGGTCCCGTGCTTGAAATCTGCCCGGAGTACATGGGCGAGCGCGAGAGATTTGCGCGGATGATGTCGTGTGTCGCCGCCGTCGTCGCCGTAACGCCGCACGAAACCTGGGGCGCGGATATCACCTCCGTCAGGAAGGAGAACGGCACGGGATGCTCATCTCCCGGCTGCATCTCGAGGGAAGCCCAATCGATCGTCCGTCCATCCAGCCGCGCGGGCGTGCCGGTTTTCAGCCGGCCCATCCGGAGCCCAAGGCCATAGAGACGCGTCGACAACGCCACCGCCGGAGCCTCGCCAAGTCGGCCGGCCGGAACGCGCTCCCCACCCATATGGATGAGGCCATTAAGAAAGGTGCCGGTGGTCAGCACCACGGCGCCTGCTTTCAAGGTTCGGCCATCCGCAAGGACCACACCTCGAACTCGCTGATTAGAATTTTCTTCCCCGCCACCTTCGGAATCCCCGGCGATAGTCAGATCTTCAACCGAACCCTCGACGATCGTGAGATTGGCCGTCGCCGCAAGAGCGGCCTGCATCGCCTCCCGATAGACTTTTCGATCGACCTGGGCGCGAGGTCCCTGAACGGCAGGCCCTTTGGAGCGATTGAGGACGCGAAACTGAATGCCAGCTTCGTCTGCCACGCGGCCTATCAGGCCATCCAGCGCATCGACTTCGCGGACCAGGTGCCCCTTGCCGAGGCCGCCGATCGCGGGATTGCAAGAGAGTGCGCCGACCGTCGCCCAGCTGTGGGTCACAAGTGCGGTGCGCGCGCCCATGCGGGCCGCTGCAGCCGCTGCCTCGCAGCCGGCATGACCGCCGCCCACGACGATGACGTCAAAGTTTGTCCGCGCCACCATGTCGATGGTCGATCCGAATGGGGGACGCCATGACGTCCCTGGTTGCTGATTTGGCGGCAATCTAGGCGAACCTCGCTGCGATGGCCAGCACGAGACGAAGCCCTCGAATTGCGCCGAATCGCGGTTTCACGTGAAACAACCCCGTCAATGATGTGCCGGCCAAAAAGCCATTTCGGTAGCTATTTTCCGATACAGAACCGGCCGAAAATCTGATCGAGAACGTCTTCGATGTCGACGCGGCCGGTTATCCGCCCGAGAGCCGTCGCGGCCCGCCGCAAGTCTTCGGCCCGCAGTTCCGGCTGATCCGGCGTCCCGGTCATGAAGTCATGCAGGGCATCACGGCAGATCTCCAGTTGCTCGCGATGCCGCGCTTTCGTGATTGCTGGATCTTCGGTCGAGCCGATGCTGCCCGCGGCCCGGTCCGCAATGGCCGCCGCGAGACGATCGAGTCCCTGTCCGGTCTTGGCTGATATGACAAGATCTCGCTCCACGCTGCGCCCCAGGAATCGAGTTTTTGCCAAGTCGCCCTTGGTCAACACGATGATCCGGGCGACCTCATTTCCACGGTCATCCTTGAATGAGGGCACGTGGTCGCCGCTCCCGTGCGATGCGGCCCCATCGACGAGCCAAACCACCAGATCCGCATGTAGGGCGCGATCCAGTGTCCGGCGAATGCCTTCCCGCTCGATCTCGCCTTCGGCTTCCCGCAGACCAGCCGTATCGGCCAACACAACCGGAAATCCCCCCAAATCCATCCGCACTTCGATGACATCACGCGTCGTTCCCGGCTCAGGCGAGACGATTGCCACGTCACGCCGGATAAGTGCATTCAAGAGGCTCGACTTACCCGCATTCGGTGGACCAGCCAGCACGACCTGATAGCCGTCTCGCAAAATCTCGCCACGCCGGCCGTCGCTCAGATGCCTTGAAATCTCACCTTTGAGGGCCGTCACGGCCGGGCGAGCTGCTTCGAGGGCATTCAGGCTGACGTCGGCCTCATCGGAGAAATCGAGACTGGCCTCGACGAACGCTAGCGAAGCAACGATCCGTTGCCGCCAACCATCATAAAGCCGGGCGAGCGCGCCGCCTGCCTGCCGCACCGCCTGCCGACGCTGGCCTTCGGTCTCGGCGTCGACGAGGTCGGCCAATCCCTCGGCCGCGGTCAGATCGATTTTGCCGTTCTCGAATGCGCGGCGCGCAAATTCGCCCGCCTCCGCCATCCGGCATCCAGGGACTTGCGCGAGGGCAGCTAGCATTGCACTGACGACCGCCCGGCCGCCGTGGACATGAAATTCGGCCATGTCCTCGCCGGTCTCGGTCCTGGGCGCTGCAAAATAGAGGACCAGCGCCTCGTCGATCAGATCGCCCGTCTTCGGGTGCCGCACCTTCCGAAACGCGGCAAACCGCGGCTTTGGCCGCGGCGTCGCCGTCAAATCAAGTGCAGTCCCCGCTGCCGGTCCTGAGACGCGAATAACCGCGACGCCGGCTCTGCCAGGCGCGCTCGATACGGCAAAAATCGTTGCGTTGACAGCAGCTTCGGACACGTTGGTCGGGTCCCCGATGGTGGTGCGCTCGTGGTTTGGCGTTGGAAATGGAAACCATTTCGATAGGCAAGCGTATCCACACCATGCAGTCCGGGATCGCGCAACATGCCTTGGTCACGCACCGACCGAACTCACGCTCATCCAACCGGGTGCCAAGAATTGACACAGGTCGTTTATTGCCCTGGTTCAAAGAGATAAGGTGTTTACCATCCTGTACTAGATGAATGCCCAGAGACTTGGCACACAGACCTGAACTATGTTTGTGTCCGGCGTCCTCTCAGGAGCTGATGATGTCTGCGTTAAAAGTTGCGTTTCGTTATGCGTACGCCCCGGTGATGGTCATCGGAATGAATGCGGCGGCATTCTTCGTGGTGGCCAAGGGTCATCACTACGGATGGCTCGGTGCTGTGCTACTCGCCGCGCTCGCGCTGGCCTTTCTGGCAGAGCGAATCTCGCCGGTGCATGACGAATGGAACCACTCCCACGGGGACGAGAAGGCGAATGCCGTCCATGCGCTCGTCTATGAGATGTCGAGCCTCAACGGCGTGATGCTGTTGCCGTTGATCGCATGGCTGACGCCTTGGGCCGGAATTTGGCCGCATGACTGGCCCCTGATCATTCAGGTGGTGCTCGCGATCGTCGTGGCCGACCTCGCATTCACGCTGGTCCACTACTGGAGCCACATCTATCCGGTGCTGTGGCGGCTGCATGCCGTGCATCATGGCGTGCCCAGGATGTACGGTTTCAATGGCCTCGTCCGGCATCCATTACATCAGACGCTCGACATGGTCGTCGGAACGCTTCCGCTTGCCCTCGCAGGCATGCCGGTCGATGTCGCGCTGATGCTCGGCTTTGCCGTCTCGATCCAACTGATTGTCCAGCACTCGAACGTCGAATATGAACTCGGCCCGTTCCGCAACGTCATGTCGATCGGCCGCATCCATCACTTGCACCACGTCAATTGGGGCAAGGAGGGAGACTGCAATTTCGGGCTGTTCACGACCCTTTGGGACCGCATGCTCGGGACGTTCCATCCCGAGCCGCCGCGCCCGATCAAGGCAAATGACCTCGGCGTCGATGACGTGCCGGACTTCCCGAAATCGTATTGGGAGCAGCTCATGTTCCCGTTCGTCTACACGCCGGGCGTGGGATTGAAAAATCCCGGCTCGCAGAAGAGCGTCCCCGCAAGCCCGGCGCCGGACACGATGCACCCGGCGGAATAGCCGCCGAGCGCCGTGCTCGTCACGTGTTCATGCTCTGGAAGAACTCGCCGTTGGTCTTGGTCGACTTCAGCTTGTCGATCAGGAACTCGATCGCGTCCATCGTGCCCATCGGGTTCAGAATCCGGCGCAGCACGTACACCTTTTTGAGCTGATCCTTCGGAACCAGCAGATCTTCCTTGCGGGTGCCGGAGCGCGCGACGTCTATGGCCGGGAACACACGCTTATCGGAGACCTTACGGTCGAGAATTATTTCCGAGTTACCGGTGCCCTTGAATTCTTCGAAGATGACTTCATCCATGCGCGAGCCGGTGTCGACCAGCGCCGTCGCGATGATCGTCAACGAGCCACCTTCCTCGATATTGCGCGCGGCGCCGAAGAAGCGCTTCGGACGCTGCAGAGCGTTGCTGTCGACGCCGCCGGTCAGTACCTTGCCGGAGGACGGCACGACCGTATTGTAGGCGCGGCCGAGGCGCGTGATGCTGTCGAGCAGGATCACCACGTCGCGCTTGTGCTCGACCAGACGCTTCGCTTTTTCGATAACCATCTCAGAGACTTGGACGTGGCGTGAGGGCGGCTCATCGAAGGTCGATGCGATGACCTCGCCCTTCACGGAGCGCTGCATGTCGGTGACTTCCTCGGGCCGCTCGTCGATCAGCAGCACGATCAGGAAGCACTCGGGATGATTGGTCGAGATTGAGTGCGCAATGTTCTGCAGCAGCACCGTCTTGCCGGTGCGCGGCGGCGCGACGATGAGGCCACGCTGGCCCTTGCCGAGCGGGACGACGACGTCGATGACACGCGGCGAGATATCCTTGATGGTCGGATCCTCGACTTCCATCTTCAGCCACTTGGTCGGGTAGAGCGGCGTCAGGTTGTCGAAGTGGATCTTGTGCTTGGTCGCTTCCGGATCTTCAAAATTGATGCGGCTGACCTTGAGCAGCGCGAAGTAGCGCTCGCCGTCCTTCGGGCCGCGGATCTGGCCGTCGACGGTATCTCCCGTGCGCAGCGCGAAGCGGCGGATTTGCGACGGCGAAACATAAATGTCGTCGGGGCCGGGCAAGTAGTTCGCGTCGGGCGAGCGCAGGAAGCCGAAGCCGTCCTGCAGCACTTCCACGACGCCGGTACCGATGATGTCGATTTCCTTGGCCGCAAGCTGCTTCAAGGTCGCGAACATCAACTCCTGTTTGCGCATGGTGCTGGCGTTTTCCACGCCAGCTTCCTCGGCAAAGCTCAAGAGCTCGGTCGGTGATTTCTGCTTAAGCTCTTCGAGCTTCATTTCCTTCATGGAAGGACTCCAATAGTCCACGGCATATGGGGATGGGAAGTAGGATGGGACGTCGATGCCGGGCGGATTTTAAGGGTGGCGAGGAGCGCTGTCGGATGACGCGCGTCTCGAGCCGTCGGACCGAGGGGATCGGCCGCTGACGTCCGTGTCTCTGGCCGGAGAGGCCACGAGTCGTTTCGGAATGCAAGGTTTATAGCAGACGACTCAGGGGATTGAAAGCGTTTCGCGGCGCACCCGACGCGTCAAAACGGCTTTACGATCACCAGAATGACGATCCCGACCATCAGCAGCGCCGGCACTTCGTTCAAGATGCGCCACGTCCGCGCCGGGACGGTGTTGCGGTCCTCTGCGAACCGCCGCACCGCCGCCGACAGATAACCGTGCATCGCAGACAGCGCTGTCACCAGCGCGAGTTTGGCGAGAAACCAGCCGGACAGCAGGAAGCCTGCCGTCCACGCCAGCCACAATCCGAGCACCCAGGCGATCACCATGGCCGGGTTCATGATGATCCTCAACAGGCGCTTTTCCATCACCTTGAAGGTCTGGCTGGTGTCCGATTTCGGATCGACCTCGGCGTGATAGATGAACAGCCGCGGCAGATAGAGCATCGCCGCCATCCAGGCGATGATCGCCATGACGTGCACCGCCTTGACCCACAGATAGGCCGCATCGCCCATCACGTACATCGCCGCCGCCGTCAGCGCGACGGTGACCACGATAGCGATCGCCGCGCGCTTGGCGGGATTAGCCGGTGCCGAACGGGAAACGTCGGCGCTCACGCCGCGTCTCCCTGCCGCCGCACACGCTCGACGAGGCGCGCCACGTTTTCGGGCGGAGTCTGCGGCACGATGCCGTGCCCGAGATTGAAGATGAACCTTTTGCCGTCCATCAACTCGAGAATTTCGTCGACGCGCTCGTCCATGGCGTCACCGCCGGTCACGAGCAGCAAGGGATCGAGGTTGCCCTGGACAACGACTTCTTCCTCTTCGAACGCCTCGCCCATCATGTAGGGCGGCATGGCGGTATCGCAGCCGATACCGTCGACGCCCGTCTCGGACACATACCAGAGGCTCGACGCACCCGCACCGCGTGGAAAGCCGATGATCGGCACGGTGGGATGGCGTTCCTTGAGCGCTTCGACGATGCGCTTGGTCGGCTCGACCACCCACCGATCGAACTCGGTATCCGGCAGGCTTCCAGCCCACGTATCGAAGATTTGAAGGCAATCCGCGCCGGCTTTGACTTGGCCGTCGAGGTAGACAATCGACGTATCGACGAGCGTGTCGATCAACGATGCGAAGCCGTCCGGATCTCGATATGCCCACAGCCGCGCCTCGGCCTGGTCGGTCGATCCTTCGCCCTGGACCATGTAGGTCGCCACCGTCCAGGGCGCCCCGCAAAATCCAATCAACGCCGTCTCGTCCGGGAGATCCTGGCGGAGCCGTGCAACCGTCTCGAACACCTTCCCGAACTTCTCACCGGTCTTCTCTGGGCTGAGTCGGCCGAGGTCTGCAACCGATCTGATTGCTTCGAGCCGGGGCCCCTCCCCCTCGGCGAACGTGAGCTTTTGGCCGAGCGCATCCGGGACGACGAGGATGTCGGAGAACAGGATCGCGGCGTCGAAGCCATAGCGGCGGATCGGTTGCAGCGTCACTTCGGCGGCCAGTTCCGGCGTGTAGCACAGCTTGAGAAATCCGCCGGCTTTGGCGCGCGTTTCACGGTATTCCGGTAGATAGCGGCCGGCCTGCCGCATCAGCCACATCGGCGGGATTGCGAGTGCTTCGCCACGGAAGGGGGCGAGGAAACGGCGGTGAGCTGCCTTCGAATTCGCTGCGGTCGTGGACGGGGGCATGGTCCTCTTTCCAATCTAGAAAAGCCTTCTAGGCTTATTTTTATTATCTCTTAGGAGGTCGAACTTCGGGGATACCGGGCGAACCCAACATCGTCCCCAGGTTGTTCTCATGCCGCGAGATCGGGTCCAGGTTTAGCGTGTGTACGCTGGCTTCGCTACCAGACGCCGCAGAAATGTTTCTCCTCAGTCGGTTAGGCCAAGCCCGAGGGTTGCGCTCATCAGTGCCTGCCTGTGGGTTGCGGGGGGAAAACCGTCGGATGAGATCGCACTCCACAGGGTGTCGAGGATCGCAAATAATCCATCCGTTTCCCGTCAAATGTGGGTATCACGGTGTATGGCCGTGCAGCCGGGGTGGATCACCGCCGCTGGTTGCATCCGCCGCTGTATAACCTTGGATAACCGCGGCAGTTCTGCACATGGCCACGCCCCCCACCAGCTACTACCACCTGCATCTGATTTCGGACTCGACCGGCGAAACGCTGAACGCCATCGCCAAGGCTGCGGCCGTGCAATACGCGCAAGTCCGGCCCATCGAGCATATGCATCCCTTGGTGCGGACCAGCCGGCAACTGACGCGTGTGCTGCAGGAGATCGAGCAAGCGCCGGGGATCGTGCTCTATACAGTCGTTAATCCGGCTCTGGCGACGGAGATCGAGCGCCGATGCCGCGAGCTCAAGGTCCCGTGCCTTGCCGCGCTGTCGCCCATCATGCAGGTTTTCGAAAGCTACCTCGGTGCGCCGCAGACGCCCACGGTGGCTGGCCAGCATGTCCTCGATGCCGATTATTTCAAGCGGATCGATGCACTGAATTTCACGCTGACGCACGACGACGGCCAGCTTCCGGAAGACCTCAACACCGCGGATATCATCCTGCTCGGGATCTCGCGCACGTCGAAAACGCCGACCGGGATCTATCTCGCGCAGCGCGGATACAAGACGACCAATCTGCCGATCGTGCCGTCGATCCCGTTGCCGGCGTCGCTGACGCAGCCGCATACGGCGTTCGTGGTCTGCCTCGTGGCGAGCGTCGAGCGCATTTCCGAAGTGCGCCGCAACCGGGCCATGCTGATGTCGGACCGCGACATGGACACCTATGTCGATCGCGATTTGATTGCCGCCGAGATCGCTCATTGCCGTAAGATCTGCGGCAAGTACGGATGGCCCGTCATCGACGTCACGCGAAAGTCCATCGAGGAATCGTCTGCCATGATCATCAAGTTGCTGAACGACCGCAACTCGGGTGTCGCGGATGCGTCGGACGGCGCGGAGTATTGATGATGCGCTTGATCCTTGCTTCTGAAAGCCGGGCTCGGCGCGAAATGTTGACGGCGGCAGGACTTAGCTTCGATGCCGTGGCGTCGGGCGTCGACGAACGCGCCGCCCGTGCCACGATGATGTCGAAAGCCGAATTGATCGATGCGGTCACCCTCGCGCAGCATCTGGCGGGCGTTAAGGCCGAAGCTGTCAGCCGGACGCAGTCCGACGCCCTTGTCATTGGCGGTGACCAGATCCTCGCGCTTGGCAGCGAAGTCTTTGAGAAGCCCGCCGACCTCGAAGCGGCGCGCAAAAGTCTGCTGCGCTTGAAAGGACGCGAACACGCGCTTCATTCCGCCGTCGTGCTCGCCGAAAACGGGCGCGTGGTGTGGCGGCATGTGCAATCGGCGCGGCTTGTAATGCGGCCATTCTCCGAAGAATTTCTTGACGCCTATCTCGCGTCAGTTGGCCCGCGCGTACTCGGCGTCGTCGGCGCCTATGAGATCGAAGGCCGTGGCGTGCAGCTCTTCGAGCGCATCGAGGGCGATTACTTCACGATCCTCGGGATGCCGCTTCTCGCGCTGGTCGAAGAGCTTCGACGTCGCGGTGTTCTATCGACATGAAGCGGGCGTGCGTCATCGGATGGCCGATCGAGCATTCGCGCTCGCCGCTCATTCACGGCTACTGGCTGAACAGATACGGCATCGACGGAGTGTACACGAAAGAGGCGGTTCGGCCCGAGTCGGCCGAGCAGTTCCTCAAAAGCCTCGCGCTGCGCGGGCTCGTCGGCTGCAATGTCACCGTGCCGCATAAGGAAACTGCCTTTGCCGTGGCGTCGGAACGGGATGCGGCCGCTGTGGCCATCGGCGCCGCCAACACGGTATGGCTCGACGACGGCCGGCTTTGTTGTTCGAACACCGACGCGTTTGGATTCATGACGCATCTCAGCCGGTCGGCGCCGGATTGGACAGCGCGCGATGCGCCTGTTGCGATCCTTGGCGCGGGCGGCGCGGCGCGCGCGATCGTGCATGGATTTCTGGCAGCCGGCGTCGAACAGGTGCGCGTCTTCAATCGCTCGTTCGATCGCGCCGAGGCGCTGGCAAGGCATTTCGGACCGCGCGTCGTGGCGAAGCGTTGGGAAGACCGAACCGCGAAGGCGGCCAGCGCGTCCGCCATCGTCAACACGACGACGCTCGGCATGAAGGGCGCCGGCAATCCGGGGATCGAGTTCGGCGAGTTCGACCAGAGGACCATCGTCTGCGACATCGTCTACGTTCCGCTCGAAACGGCTTTTCTGGCTGCAGCCAGGAAGGCTGGACTGACAACGGTCGATGGCCTCGGCATGCTGCTGCATCAGGCCGTGCCCGGCTTTGAGAGATGGTTTGGGGTGCGGCCCGAAGTGACGGACGAGCTGCGCGCGGTGATCGTCGCGGACATCGTGAGCACGGCCTGATGCTGATCGTCGGTCTCACAGGGTCGATCGGGATGGGCAAATCGACCGTGGCTGCTCGGTTTCGCGCTTTAGGCATCGGAGTTCTCGATGCCGACGCCGTCGTGCATGACCTTTATCGCGGCCAAGCCGTCGCGCCGATCGAAGCTGCTTTTCCCGGCGCGTCCAACGGCGGCGTCGTCGACCGGCCGAAGTTGGCGGCACTTCTCGCAACAGATCGCGACGGCTTTCGCCGTCTCGAATCGATCGTACATCCGCTGGTGCGGGCCGCCGAACGGGCCTTCCTCGACGAGCAGGCGGCGCGCGGCGCGCAGCTGGCGGTGCTCGAGATCCCATTGTTGTTTGAAACTGGCGGCGACAAGCTTGTCGATACGATCGTCGTCGTGAGTGCAAGTGCCGAGGCGCAGCGCCGCCGCGTACTGGAGCGGCTTGGCATGTCGGCAGATCGTTTCGACCAGATTGTTGCGCGGCAGTTGCCGGACGCGGAAAAGCGCCGGAGAGCCGATTTCATTGTGGATACGAACGGGTCCTTCTCCGAGACAGAGGCGCAGGTCGATACACTCGTGCGCACGCTCACCGGACGGGACGGCTCGGCTTATCAACGGTACTGGGCAAGCCCGTTAGACTGACGCGGTGCTTGAAGCGCACCGGCGCCAGGCGTCCGCAATAAAGGGATTTGCCGCGATGCTTCGTGAAATCGTCCTCGATACCGAGACCACGGGTCTCGATCCGCGTCGCGGAGACCGGCTCATCGAGATCGGATGCATCGAAATCGTGAACCGGATCCCGTCTGGGCGCGAATATCACTGCTTCATCAACCCGGAACGCGATGTACCGGCCGAGGCGCAGGCCGTGCACGGCTTATCGACCGAGTTCCTCAAGGACAAGCCGCTGTTCAAGTCCGTCGCAAAGCAATTCCTCGACTTCATCGCCGAGGATACCCTTGTCATCCACAATGCGTCGTTCGACATCGGGTTTCTCAATGCCGAACTCGTGCGGCTCGGGTTGGGGCCGATCGGGATGCATCGTGTCGTCGACACATTGCAGCTTGCGCGGCGGCGGCATCCTGCCGGACCCAACACACTCGATGCGCTCTGTAAACGCTACGGCATCGACAACTCGAAGCGCATCAAGCATGGCGCGTTGGTCGATAGCGAACTGCTGGCCACTGTCTACGTCGAGCTTCTTGGAGAGCGTCAATCCGCATTGTCGCTCGGAAGCAAAGACGCGGCTGGCCGTGGTGATAATTCGGCGAGCGGCCGGCGAAACGCTGCGGTTGCGCTCGCCCGGCCGCGCCCGTTGCCTCAGCGGCTCACGGTGGAGGATGAAGCCGCGCACCAGAAGTTCGTCGAGACGCTTGGCCCCAAGTCGCTTTGGCTGCGCGTCCCACCTTCGTCGTGAACATGCGCCGCGTCGCCGCGTGTGCCGATCAAGACTTTGCCGCACCGGCCGCCGCGGCCATTTCCTGCTGACGGCGCATGTAGAGTTGAGCGAAGTCGATCGGGTCCATCAGCAGCGGCGGGAAACCACCCTCGCGGGTCAGGTCGGCGATCAGCCGGCGCAGGAACGGGAAGATCAGCGTCGGACAGTTGATCAGTAGGAACGGCTCGAGCGCGGTCTCAGGGATGTTCTGCAGCCGGAACAGGCCAGCGTACTCCACCTCGAGATCGTAGAACGTCATGTCCTTGTTGGCGGCGGTCGCCTTGAAGGTGATGGCGCTTTCAAACACATCGTCGCCGACCTTCTTGGCATCGACGTTGACGGCCACCTGAATATTCGGGCTCTCGCCTTGCGGACCGAGCAGCTTGCCGACATTCGGGTTCTCGAACGACAGATCCTTGATGTACTGACCGATGACCTGGGCCTGGATTCCCGGCTGCCCGCCTGCGGATGGCGCTGCCCCTGTCGCGCCAACGGCCGGCGCGCTCGATTTTCCCTTGCCGTTCGACTGCTCTGCCATGCGTTTAGCGCCCCGATCGTGTTGAGTCCGATGGGCGGCTGGCTATCATGCGACCGCTTGGTCCGCAATTGGCGATGTTTCCGCTCACTCGTCCCGAGGCTTTCGCGGGGGATACCGGGATGGGTCGACCGTGCGCTCCTCAATGCGCTCGAACTCGCCTTCTATGACTTGGCTGTCGCTCGCCGAAGCGCGGTCGGGGCGGTCGGCGTGGCGTGGCGCGGACCCTTGACCTGGATCTCCGGTCTGACCATGGCGCTGGCGCACGGAACCGCGGAACGTCGTGGCACGGGAGAAGATCGCGTTGGCGACGACCGACCGCAGCGGCGGAATCATGAGGAGCGCGCCTGCCGTGTCCGTCAGCGGTCCCGGAAGGACCAGCAAACCACCGGCCAACAGCCGCAAAGCCCCGTCCGCCAGTTCGCGATGCGGTTCTCGGCCGTTTTCGAGGGCTTCGGAAATCCGCCGGAACGTAGCGATGCCTTGCGTTTGGATGATGCGCGCGCCGAGGAAACCAGTGCCAAGGATGGTAAGCACGACCGGCCAGAGGCCAAACGCCTGCCCCGCCTTGATCAGCAGCGCGAGCTCCAGCAGCGGTAACGCCAGGAGCACCAGGGCTACGATCAGTCGGAAGGGTGATTGCATGGTGTTGGCGAGGCCCGAGTCATGATTTTCAAAGTGATGCTGTCGCAGGCGGGGCAAGTCTGCCCGATCGCATCGCGCTCGATGCCGTTGATCGCGCAAGCCTTTCGGCGCACTCGCGAGATGCAAACCAGCGTCAGCGGGATCGATACGCTCGGCGCCGCGCGTGTGGCAATCGGGTTGGCTTTCCGCTATTTGTGCCCTAAGTTCAGCGCAATACCAACCGACATACGTTCCGAAGGTCGTTTCGGCATCCGTTTTCGAGTGCGGTGCTGGAAATCAATCGGTCGTGAACCAACATCAGGTCTCGAGAGCCACTCGTTTGGGCCCGAGGCCCGGAAAGCAGCCCAGATGGACGGAAAGATCGATCTCCTCACACTTATATCGTTGATTGTCGCGGTGGTCCTCGTGCTGAAACTGAGGAGTGTGCTCGGCCGGCGGACGGACGACGACGCGCAGCGGGTCGAGCGAGCCCGTGCCGAGCAGCAGCGGCAGGCGCGAGCCGGTGGAGCCGCCGCAGGTTCCGACAAGGTGGTCACGCTGCCGCGGCGGGAGCGTGAAGAGCAGGCCGGCGTTGCTGCGGCCGCCCAGTCCGGCGCCACGGTGGCCGAAGCGGAGGAGCGCATTCGCACGTTCGCCACCGACCCGCTGATCGCCAAGGGACTGCTGGATATTCTGAAGCTCGATCCGAGTTTCAATCCGGAGCATTTCGTCGGTGGCGCCAAGGCGGCCTATGAAATGATCGTCACCGCCTTCGCGGAGGGCAACCGCAAGGCGTTGAAAGGCCTGCTCAATCGCGATGTGTTCGACGGCTTCTCGAGCGCCATTACGGATCGCGAAGCGCGCGGCGAGATCATCGATCAGAGCTTCGTCGGCATCAACAAGGCCGACATCCTCGAAGCTGAGGTGAAGGGCGGCATCGCGAGCGTCACCGTGCGCTTTGTCAGCCAGCTCATCTCGGCCACGCGCGATCGTGGCGGAGCGGTGATCTCGGGCGACCCCCAGAAGATCAAGGAAGTGACCGACATCTGGACCTTCAGCCGCGACGTTTCCACGAGCCGTGCCCGGCAGGACCCGAACTGGCGACTTATCGCGACCCAAGCCTCGAACTAGCGCGATAGGTGCGGCCTGCGCGCGGCGTCGAGCCCGACGCCGCGTCGATGGTCGGGCGCGGCGGTTGAACACGAACGGGTGGACTCCGTGCGCACCGATAAAGATCCCTCAGCCGCGCGACCGGAGGTCCTCCGGCTTGGTCTTTCGAGTGTCATCGGCGCGGCGTTGCTGCTGGCGTCCGCCGCCCTGCCCGCCTCGGCACAGTCTCAGAAACCAGCGCACCGTCGAGCCGCCATGACGCCAGCCCCAGCCAGCTATGTGTCCGTGTCCTTCGAGGTCATCGCCGGCTGGGCAGAAGACGACCACGGCGCGGCTTTCGCGAGCTTCGTCAAATCGTGCCGCAGGCTGGTTTCGGCGGCATCGAGATCCAGGTCTGGCGCAGGCGCTCAAACTGTTTCGAATGTCGCGACCGCTGATGCGCTTCTCTCCGTATGCCAGGCGGCGTTGACGTTGCCGGCTGGGACGACGAAGGCAGCGGCAAAGGCGTTCTTCGAGGCGCATTTCGTTCCGCACAGGGTCGTGCACTCGGCTGGTGAAGGCATGGTCACGGGTTATTATGAGCCCGTGCTCAAGGGGTCGCGCACCCGAGGCGGGCGCTTCACAACACCGATTTTCCGGCGGCCGGCGGATCTCGTGAACCTCGTCGACGAAACGCAACGCGGCGCCAAGGCACATGCGCTCACGCACGTGCGCGAAACGCCGGACGGCCGCCGCACGCCATATCCCACACGGCAGGACATCGACGAGGGTGCGCTCGCGGGCAAGGGTCTCGAACTCCTCTACCTCGCGGATCCCGTCGACGTGTTTTTCATGCAGGTGCAGGGCTCCGGCCGGATCGTGCTGCCGGATGGCTCGATGGTGCGCGTCACCTACGACGGAAAGAATGGGCATCCGTACACGTCGGTCGGACGACATCTCATCGACAGCGGACAGTTCGCCGCCGAGCAGGTTTCGTTGCAATCGCTCGAAACGTGGTTGAAGGCCGATCCGGTGCGCGGCCGCGCTGCGATGTGGCACAACAAGTCGTATGTTTTTTTCCGTGAGCTTGCTGGCGAACAGGCGTCGGGCCCGCTTGGCGCGATGTCGATCCCGTTGTCGGAAGGCCGCAGTCTCGCGGTCGACACGAGCTTTCACGCGCTCGGGCTTCCGGTCTGGGTGACAGCGCCAAAGCTGACGCACGCGACGCGCGGCGGCGGTTTCCACAGGCTGATGATTGCGCAGGACGTCGGATCGGCAATCCGTGGCCCGGAGCGTGGCGACATCTATTTCGGATCAGGGGAGGCTGCGGGCCGGCTCGCGGGCGTCACCAAGCATCCCGCCAACTTCGTCGTACTGCTGCCGAAGTCGCGGCCTGGACTCGCGCCCGACAACGAGCCGGCGGCGGGCCGGCAACCAAACGCCCCGCGGTCGGCGCGGCAATGAGCGCGTCGGGGGCCAATCGCGGCAAGGGTGGCGGCAAACGCCGGGACCTGATGTCTGACGATGATTCCGCGGTCTGGGAGCACACCGCGCGCTCGCTCGTTCCGTTTAAGAAATCGAAGCCGCGCGTGCACGCTGCGATCGGCGACGAGCCGCCGGATGCGATGTTCGCGCCGAAGCCGTCATCGCATAGCCGACGGCATGGCGCCGGCCATCCCGCGTCAAGCGCCGATATCCCAAAGCCCGCGCGTCCCGAGCTTGCGCCACGCGCCAAGGCGGCGCCAGAGCTTCAAGCGTTTGATACGAAGCGGGCCCGCCGGCTCAAGTCTGGACGCGCCGACATCGAGGCACGGCTCGATCTTCATGGCATGAAGCAGATCGAGGCGCACGCGGCGCTGCGCCGCTTTCTTCTATCGTGTCATGGCAACGGGTTGCGCACGGTGCTCGTCATCACCGGCAAGGGCGGCAGCAGTGGCGCGCGGCGCGAGGACAGCGAGAGCTGGGTCGGCGGCCACGAGCGCGGCGTCTTGAAGCGCAACGTACCGCGTTGGCTGGCCGAGCCGGAGTTGAGACGGATCGTCGTCAGCTTCACCGACTCGTCGGTTCGTCACGGTGGCGAGGGCGCGATCTACGTTCACTTGCGGAGTGCGAGCAAGCTCGACGAGCGCGCGTGATCGCGGCGGACATCATGTGCACTTGGTCGACAACGCCTGCAGTGCCTTGTCAAAGCCGCCGAGCGAATAGATGTCAGACGTCGCGGTGCCGCGCTCTGAGACGGCCTCGACGAGCACCTTGCCGCCCTTCTTCATCGCCTCGATGAGTTTGAGCTCGGCCGTCGGGTCGGCGACGAACGCTTTGTCGTCCTTGGTGAACAGCTTGAACGCTTGCGGGCCAATCGACACCGTCGGTGCGCTGCCCTTCTTGACGGGGTAGCCGAGCTTGATGCTGACTTCGGTTTTCACCCCTTCCTTGGGCCAGGCCGAGACGTAGAAGTGGATCGGGTCGCGGCGCGCGCCGTCGGGTTTTGAATCGGTGGGTTGGGACGTGACGAAGCACAGGCGCGAGCCGCCCGCGTCGGCGGTGTACATCGTCCAGTCGCCGTGCTTTTCGATCTGATTTGCGGTCTGCGCCAGCGCCGGTGAGCCGAGGACGATCCCCGTGATCGCTACGGTCATCGCCGCGCTGATCGCATTGGCCTTCGGCATCGGTGCAGCCGCGCGCCTTGACGATTTGATGTCTTGTCGCAATTCGCGCATCAGTCGCTCCGTCTCAACGGTCGTCTCTGCTTCGATCAATCCTGCGGCTCCGGGTTGCGCACGATGCGCCCACCGCGGACATGCGGTTCAAGGCCCTGCAATGGTCCACCCTCGCCGATCGGCCGCTCCGGGAATCGGGCGAGGCTGCGCACGCGGTCATACATCACGATTGCTCCGGCCATGGCAACGTTGATGCAGAAGCGCGTCGGGATCTTGACCACATAATCGCAGCGCGCCAGCAGCGGCTCCGACAACGAGCCTTGTTCCGGCCCAAGCACATAAGCCGCACGCAGCGGATGGCGGAAGCTCGGCAGGTCGATTGCGTCGTCGATCAGTTCCACACCGACGAGCTTGCACCCGTGCGGCAAGATCAAGTCCGGCGTCTTGCCCCAATTGTAGTGCGGCAAATGCCATTGTCCCTTCGACGTGTCGGCGCGCGCCTCCATCGCCTGATAGCTGGCGCCGACGGTGAACGTGAAGCTCGCGCCGAAGCCGTGCGCCGAGCGCATCAGGTTGCCGAGGTTCAGCGCCTTCGACATGCGCTCGGCGCCGATCGCGAAGTAGCCGCGCGGCAGAGGTGGCCATTCGGTGGAGGCGGGTCGCGTCATGAGGGGGCCGGGGGTTCGCAAGCTCGGTCGAATGGGTTGGCTTCTGTCGGCAACGCCGCTAGATGACGGGCGCGGTGCGTGCAGACGAGGCCGCAGCGTTCAGGAGGTGTCACATGAAGGCGGCGCTGTGCAAGACCCTCGATGGTCCGGATGGGATCGTCGTTGAGGATATCGCCGATCCGGTGGCGGGGCCGGGCGAGGCGATCGTCCGGGTGCACGCGGCGGCGCTCAACTTTTTCGACACGCTCGTGACGCGCGGAAAGTACCAGCATAAGCCGCCGCTGCCGTTCTCGCCGGCGGGGGAGATCGCGGGTGTCGTTGAGCATCTCGGTGCGGGTGTCGAAGGTTTGCGCATCGGCGAACGGGTGCAGGCCTACCTCGGCTGGGGCGGGGCGCGGGAGCGGGTGGTCGTGCGCGCGGCGGATCTGGTCCCGATCCCCCAAGGCGTCTCGGACGTTCTGGCCGCTGGCGTCAGCATCACCTACGGCACGGCGATCCACGGCCTCGCCTCGCGCGGCAGACTGCGCGCCGGAGAGACACTGGCCGTGCTCGGCGCGTCGGGCGGGGCGGGCCTGGCGGCCGTCGAACTCGGCAAGCTGATGGGCGCGCGTGTCATCGCGGCTGCATCCTCGGCCGACAAGCTCGCTGTCTGCCGTCACCACGGCGCGGATGCCGTCATCGACTACGGCACAGCCGACCTCAAGGACGCCTTGCGCGCGGAAACAGGCGGGCGCGGGGTGGATGTGGTCTACGATTGCGTCGGCGGGCCATACAGCGAGCCGGCGTTGCGCGCGATGGCCTGGGGCGGGCGATTTCTCGTCGTCGGTTTCGCGGCCGGAGATATTCCGCGCATTCCGCTCAATCTCCTTCTGCTCAAGGGATGCGAGGCGGTCGGCGTGTTCTGGGGCGAGAGCGTCAAGCGCGACCCGAACGGTCATCGCGCGAACATGGCGCAGGTGCTGGATTGGGTGGCCGCCGGGAAGCTCGCGCCGCATATCCACGCCACATATCCGCTGGCCGACATCGCCGAGGCGATCCGTGTGCTCGACCGGCGCGAGGCAACGGGGAAAGTCGTGATCGAGATTTAGGCCCGGCGGTCGCGAATGAAACCGACTGGCCGCAGGATCACGGATCCC
Source organism: Hyphomicrobium sp. (assembly GCA_022843145.1). Lineage (GTDB taxonomy): Bacteria > Pseudomonadota > Alphaproteobacteria > Rhizobiales > Hyphomicrobiaceae > JAKAML01. The sequence continues at coordinate 282,078 of JALHOF010000001.1, read as the reverse complement.
AGAAACCCTTGGGATTCCGGCGCGCCTTTGCTTTAATACTCCGACGAGCGCGCCACGAAGGCGCGAAAGTTCACAAACTGACTTGGGAGGTTCGCTTGAATCTTGTTCGGACAATCGCCGCGGCTACGGCCTGCGCTGCCTTCGCGACGGCCGCCTTGGCTCAGGACGCCAAACAGCTGGTGATCGGCACAGGTGGAACCGGCGGCGTCTACTATCCGCTCGGCGGCGGACTTGCGAGTCTGATCGGTAAGGAAATTCCGAATACGCAGGCCACGGCTCAGGTGACGGGCGCATCCGTCGACAATCTCAAGCTCGTCGCCGCCGGCAAGGCCGATATCGGCTTTACCCAGGTCGACGCCGCGTGGGACGCGATCAAGGGTCAAGGCAAGTTCGCCGGACCGCTTCCGGTGAAGGCGTTGGCCGTGCTCTATCCCAACAATCTACACGCTGTCACCGTCGATGGGACCGGCATCGGCAAGATCGAGGACCTGAAAGGCAAGCGCGTTTCTGTCGGTTCCGCTGGCAGCGCGACCGAGGTGTTCGCGGTGCGCGTGCTCGAGGCCGCGGGTCTCGACGCCGAGAAGGACATCGTCAAGGAAAAGCTCGGCGCGGCCGAAAGCGTGAATGCGATGAAGGATCGCAAGATCGACGCGTTCTTCTGGGTCGGCGGCTTGCCGACCGCCGCAATCACCGATCTCGCCGCGACACCGAATACGATGATCAAGTTCATCGACGTCGACAAGTACGGCGACAAGATGAACGCCAAGTATGGCCCGCTTTACGCCGCGGCGACCATTCCGCAGGCGACCTACAAGGGCATGACCGCCGATGCCAAGAATTTGACGGTGTGGAACATCCTCGCGGTCAACGACAACATGCCGGAAGACCTTGCCTACAAGCTCGCGAAGCTGGTGTTCGAGAAGAACGCCGATCTCGGTCAAGTCCACGCCGAGGGCAAGAACATCAAGGCTGAGCTGCAGTCTGTGAAGCGGTCCGGCATTCCGTTCCACAAGGGTACGCTCAAGTATCTCGCCGAGAAGGGCATCAAGGTCGAATAGCTCTGCGAGCCACGCCTGATGACGCGGCTGCGCCTTCACAAGAGACACCGTCATAGAGAGCGGCGGCGTGGCGGGGACAGCCGAAATTCGGCGGTGCCCGCCATGGCGTCTTCGACAGCGCAGGGATAGTTGCCCATGGACGCGAGCGACGACAAAGCCCGCGCTGGTGCGGCGGGTCTCGACGCGAAAGTGGGCGCCGAGGTCGAAAAGCTGATCGAAGCCGAGGAGGGCGCAACCAACCGCGTGCGCGGCCTCCTCGCGACCTTCATCACCGCGACGGCCGTCGTTGTGACCTTGTTCCATCTCTACGCGGCTTACGAAATCGTTTCGGCGCAGATCCTGCGCCCTGTCCACGTCGGCGCGATTCTGTTCCTCGCGTTCCTGATGTTCCCGATGGCGCGCCGCTTTCGGGACCAGGTGCGTTGGTGGGATTGGCTGCTCGCCTTCGCGGCCGTCGGCGTTACGGTCTACATCGTGTCGCAGGGCGAGGATCTCGGCGAACGCGCCGTAACACCCAATCAAGCCGACTACTGGGTCGGCCTTGTTCTCGTCGCGCTGCTGCTCGAAGCGACGCGCCGCACGACCGGCCTCATCATGCCGGTGGTGGCATCGGCGTTCCTGCTCTACGCGCTGTTCGGGCAGCATCTCCCGGCGCCATGGACGCATCGCGGATATCGGCCGGACGATCTCGTCGCTCATCTCTACATGACGCTTGAAGGCATCTTCGGCACCACGGTCGATGTTTCGTCGAGCCTCATCATTCTGTTCACGATCTTCGGCGCCGTTCTCATGCACTCCGGCGCCGGAAAATTCTTCATCGATTTCTCCTTCGCCGCGATGGGCGGCAGGCGGAACTCCGCCGGGCGCGCCGTCGTGCTGTCGTCGTTCCTGATGGGAGGGCCGTCGGGGTCCGGTGTCGCGACGACGGTGACGATCGGCACCGTCGCCTATCCGCTGTTGTCGAAGGCTGGTTACGAGAAGAACGCGGCGGGAGGCTTGCTCGCCGCAGCGGGTCTTGGTGCGATCATTTCACCGCCGGTCCTGGGCGCCGCGGCCTTCCTGATCGCGGAGTTTCTCAAGATCTCGTATTTCGACGTGATCCTGATGGCCGTGATCCCGACGCTGCTCTACTACCTGTCGATCTTCGTGATGGTCGAATTGGATGCGGCGAAGCACGGCGGCGGCGCTGACCGGCTGCCGACGCGCGGCACGGTATGGGAGCTGGCGCGCGGCTACTGGTTCCACTTTGGATCGCTGATTTCGATCATCGTGTTCATGCTGGCGGGATTTTCGCCGGTGCTCTCGGTGTTCTGGGCGACGATCCTCGCCATCGTCGTGAGCTTTATCCGGTCGGACACGGCGCTCGTGCCGCCGAAGCTGGTCAAGGCGCTGGCCGAAGGCACGACAGGCGTACTCAATGTCGCCACGACCTGCGCGACGGCCGGCATCATCGTCGGCGTGACTACGTTGACCGGGCTCGCTCAGCGTTTCGCCGATATCATCATCGGGTATGCCGCCGGAAGCTTGCTGCTGACGGCGATCTACACGGCGGCGATCGTCTGGGTGGTCGGATTGGCGGTGCCGGTGACCGCGTCCTACATCATGTGCGCGGTGATCGCCGCGCCGGCCCTGATCAAACTCGGTGTGCCTGATTTTGCGGCACATATGTTCATCTTCTACTATGCGGTGTTATCCGAGGTCTCGCCGCCGACCGCGCTGTCGCCGTTTGCCGCCGCCGCGATCACCGGGGGTGATCCCTATAAAACCACGCTGCAGTCGTGGAAGTATACGATGCCTGCGTTTCTGGTGCCGTTCGCGTTCGTGCTCGAGCCGAGCGGTGTCGGGCTGCTGTTGCACTTGCCGAAGGGCGGATCCTGGATCGACGTCGCGCTCCTGGCGGCCCAGTCGGCTGCCGGCATCGCGATCCTGGGCGTCGCACTGCAGGGCTGGCTGTTCAAGCGCTCCAACGGACTTGAGACCGGCGTTTTCCTGATCGCCGGCGTCATGCTGATGTTCCCTTCGTTATTCGCCGGATTTTCGCGTGTGACTGGGCTCCCGGCTGGCCCTGCGACGGTGGGGCTCGCGCTGACGCTTGCGGTTCTGGCAGCGATGGTCCAAAGAGCGCGGAACTCCTGATACGATTGGGCGTTGCCTAACTGCGCGGAGGCGAGTTCAGCCACACCGGCGGTTCAAACCTCGCGTTAACGATGGGCGCGGAAGTTCCTGCAGTCCGCGCACGGATCGGTTATCACGCGAGCGCCGTGTTCACGCGTTTCGCGCGCAAGAGAACTGCAAAAATCGTGAATTGTGCGAGCGGCTGACGAAGTGTTAATGTCCGTTCACGGCATTATCAGTATGGCGTTGAAAGTGATTTGCGATGTTCGGTTGGGGTAGCGTTGGTCGACCGGATGGTGAGAGGGGTCTCGGCTTGTTTGTCGAGCGCCTTGTGCAGGTCAGCGCCATATCGGTCGTCGCGATCTTTGCTGTCCTCGCCGCCGCTGTCGTTTTGGACGTGATACCCGGCAACTCGCTTTTCGAAGAGGCCGAGCCGGCCGAGATTGCGCAGGCCCACCGCACTCCCGAAGGTCGTGACGTCGAACGCAAAGCTCGATCCGGACCCGTCATCCGTGTCATCAACGCCGGGACCGTGGACGAGGATCCGACGCGTCATGCCGACGCCGTCGCCGCGTTGGAGCGCGCGTCACGCGAGCCGGCGGCCATCGTGACGGACGACGACGATTTGACGCCGACCGGCTCCTACGCCGACTGGTATTCCGCCAAGCTCAAGACCTACCGCACGGTTTGCGTCCGGATGTGCGATGGTGCAATCACGCCCATCAGTTTCGCCACCTCGCAGGATCGTCTGGCGCTCGACGCGCTACGCTGCCGCAAGAGTTGCGGAAGTCCGGCCAAGCTCTACGTCCAGAAGAACCCCTCGAGTGACATCGAAGGCCTCGTCGATCTTGAGGGTAAGCCGTATGCCTCGCTTGCGACGGCCTTCAAGTTTCGCACGTCTTATGATGACGCGTGCACATGCCGCCCGCACGCATGGCAGAGCATCGCGCAGGCCCGGCACCGGTTGTTCGAAATCCAATCCCGGCTGCGGAACGGTCGTCAGGTCGTGCAAGGCCGTTTGGCTGTAATCAGGTCGGCCGCATTCCGCTCGTTACCTGTTGCAGTGGCGGCTCGCGCGCCGCAGTCCGCCATCGTTACGGGATCGGCGGGGGGGCAATTGCCCGTTGGACCTGCTGGTGACCAGGTGGCGGCAGCCGAGCAGGTCGAACCCGAGACTGTCGCGCCATCGCGCCTGAAATCCTCGCGCAAGGCATCCGGTCAACGCAAATCCAAAGCGGCGGCCTTGGCCAAGGCTAAAGCGGCGCGGGCGAAGGCCGAAGACGCGGCGTTGCTCGTTCTGTTTGGCCCCAGCGAAACCACAGCGACTGGCAAGCCAAACAAATTGTCTTCCGTCGTTCTGCCGCTCGACAGCGTCGTGAAGTCTGCGGCATCGACCCGGCGCTACGACGGCAACGACTGGCGGATCAGCGCATACGAGCCGCTTTGAATTTGCTTATCATCGAGTGTCCGTGTGTGACGGTCACGATCGCTGGCGACATCCCACCGAGTTCTTGACGCCCAAGTGTCGACTTACCCTGGCGACCTACGTGATCGCGCTTCATCGGCGAGGACATCGTCCGCCGTTCAAGAATTATTTGCAGACGTCGGTCATTGTGACGTCTTGGGTGCCGCTCAGCGGTGGCCGTTGACCTATTTGTAACGAGTTGGCCGGTTCGGCGGCACGGGTTCAGTAACATGCGTTTTCTGTCGTCAGCCGCGCTGCGTGCCGCATTGATTGCTGCTGTCATCGGCTTGCCGGTCCCGGCATCCGCCCAATCGTTCCTGCAAAGTCTGTTCGGCTTTGGCCAATCCTCCGCACCGCCGGACCGGGCCATGAGCAGGCCAGGCGCACCGGCCTATTCCGGTTCTTCCCGGCCCGATCTGCCGTGGAGCCGCGAGATTCGCCGCTATTCGCCCGCCGCTACCGAGGATACGCGGAGCGAAGCGAGCGAGGATGGCGAGCAGCCGCAGTCGAGTGGCGGCAAGTATCGCACGCTCTGCGTCCGCACCTGCGATGGTTATTATTTCCCGATCGGGAATGCGGTCTCGCGACAGCGGTTCATGCGGGATGCCGCACAATGCCGTGCCAGTTGCGGCGAGGAGGCGCGGCTCTTCTATCTGCCGTCGGGCAGCGACAATGTTTCGACCATGATCGACCTCGCGGGGCGCAGTTACGTGCGGATGCCGGCGGCATTCAAGTATCGCAAGTCCCTGACCGACGGTTGCACCTGTCGTCCCATGCCGTGGTCGGCTGCCGAGCAGCAGCGACATCAGCAGTACGCCGCTGACGCGGCCCGTGCTGCGGCCGAGGCGGAGAGCAAGCGTCTGGCTGCGGAAGCGGCTGAGGTTGCGCGAATTGCCGCCGCCGACAAGCCTAATGGCGCTGCAAAGCCGAAGCCGGGCAAGGCCGGAGATCGGATTGCAGGCGTCGCGTCCGCAACGGTGGCTTCGAAGCTCGCGCCGACTTCCGACAGCGCAGCGCCGCCGGATCGTGCGGAGACAGGCCAGGCCTCGCACGATCCCCAAACCGCACCGGCGGCAGATGCGGACGCGACCGTCGTCTCTGACGCCGATCAGCGCAAGCTGTCAGCCCGCGCAGACCGCAACCGCCAGGGCGCTGCGCCTCGCGGTGCCGATCGCGGCATGGCAGCCCGCCGGCAACATGCGGTCGCCCGGGCGACGCCGTCGCAGAGTGGCGGGACCACGTGGTTCTCTCCGTCGAGTGCGAAATATACGTGGCCGGGCGATGCGCCGAAGCGCTGACGAGCAGCCTCGCTACCAACGCGAATCCTGATCCGTTCCATCCGGATAGGCGTCGCCATAGTGTCCGCCGGCGAGCGGGAACGTGTCCTCGATGACATACGGTCCGCCGCCGACACCCGGCTTCGACGAATACAGGACGAAGCGCCCGACGAAGATGTCGGCGCTGCGGAAGGTTGCATGCCGGCCGAGCAGGCGAGCGACCGCGTCGTCGCGGGAGTGCTTGAGCCGCGCCAGCGTCACGTGCGGCACGAAGGCCCGATTTTCCGGTTTCAGTCCAGCGAGCCGCGCGGCTCGCTCGGTCGCACGCGCCAATTCGTCGAGTTCGGTGCCGGCCTCGACGCCGGCCCAGATGGCGCGAGGATCGGCGCCGCCGAAGCTGCCCAGACCTTTCAGTCGCATGGAGAAGCAGCGGATATCGATACGGGCGAGCTGATCGACGAACTCGCGCGCGGTCAGATTGTCGATGTCACCGGCGAACCGCAACGTCACATGGTAATTGCGGTTGTCGACCCACTTCGCGCCAGGCAGCGGTGCGGTCAGCCGCGCAAGGCGCTGGCGAATGTCCTCGGGGATTTCTAGACCAACGAACAGGCGCGGCATGGCTTCGGAGTGCTCCTCTCTGCGTGCCAGTCTCTGCGTACCAGAAATTTCGATCAGCCGCGGCCAGCGCTCTGCGGCTTGGCACGCGCCTCGGCGCGGACCTGCGCGCGTTTGATCAGTTGTTCGACGGAGGGCAAAATGCGTTCGACAATGCGCGCGACACCTTTGGCGTTGGGGTGCATGCCATCGCCGAGATTGAGCGCCGGATCGAGCACGACGCCGTCGAGAAAGAACGGATAGAGGAGCGCGCCATGCTTTCCGGCCAGCTCGAGATACATGGCGTCGAAGGTCCGCGCATAATCGTCGCCCCAGTTGCGCGGTGCTTGCATGCCCGCGATCAATACGGGAATGCCGCGGCGGCCGAGTTCAGTGAGAATGCGTTCCAGATTTGCGCGTGCCGTGGCCGGATCGATTCCGCGCAGCGCGTCATTTGCACCGAGTTCGAGGATGACGCCGTCGGTTGTGTCGGGCACCGCCCAATCGATCCGCGCCACGCCGCCGCTCGTCGTATCGCCGGATACGCCGGCGTTCGCAACCCTGACGGCATGACCGCGCGTCCGCAGCGCTTTTTCCAGTTGCGCCGGGAAGGCCTCGGCGGGCGCGAGCATGTAGCCCGCGCTCAAGCTGTCACCGAAAGCAACGAGTTCGAGCGGGCGCTGATCGGGTCCGGCGGCACGTGCAGGCGTCATCGCTAGTCCCAATGCAAGGTTGACGATCGCCAGCCATGCCCCCATTTGCGCTAGGGCGCGCTTCCTCGGGGGGCCGGCCCGGAGCCTCGAGTACGGCGATTCCATGATTGTGCCTCATGCGTGGTCAAGAACGGGCGTGGTCAAGATCTGGCGAAGGCTTTTGATCGTTCGAGGCCAGCGCTTTCTGACGTAACGGCGTCTTCTGGCTTAGAAGTAGGGTGCGCGTGAGGCAATCCCAACCCGTCCAACTCGACGCATATGCTGCCGCTCAAGGATATTCATCACGTGCACGCTCCCTCGCCGCCGCCCATTATCGATCTCGAACACATCCACCTCACTTTGACGAGCCGTGCCGGGCCTGTCGATATTCTGCGGGGCGTGAGCTTGAAGGTGCCGGCCGGCCAATCGGTGGCGATCGTCGGTCCCTCGGGTTCGGGCAAGACGTCGCTGCTCATGGTTCTCGCCGGCCTCGAACGTGCGACGAGCGGCATGGTGCGCGTCGCGGGTCATGATCTCGCGTCGATGAGCGAAGACGACGTGACGCGGGTGCGTGGGTCCGAGATCGGGATCGTCTTCCAATCGTTCCATCTCGTGCCGACGATGACCGCGGTCGAGAACGTCGCGCTGCCGCTCGAGTTCGCGGGTGATCCTGCCGCGTTCGACACCGCGCGGACTTTGCTCGGCGAGGTCGGGCTCGCGAGCCGCACGGACCATTTTCCAGCGCAACTGTCGGGCGGCGAGCAGCAGCGGGTGGCGCTCGCGCGGGCGCTTTCGGCGCGGCCGAAGCTCATTCTCGCCGACGAACCGACTGGCAATCTCGACGGCAAGACCGGGCGCGCGGTCGTCGATCTGTTGTTCGGATTGCAGCGGCGGCGGCATTCGACGCTCGTTCTTGTCACCCATGACGAGCGACTGGCAGCCGAATGCCAGCGGACGATCCGCATGGCCGACGGCCGGATCGTTTCCGAGAGCGGGGCAATCGCGGCATGACCACCACAGATGCAGGCGCTGTCGCACAGAGCCGTCCAGGCATGGCGATGCCAGCCGTCTTGCGGCTCGCGCTGCGTGAGCTGCGCGGCGGCTTGGGCGGCTTCTACGTGTTCATCGCGTGTGTTGCCCTGGGCGTGATGGTCATCACCGCCGTTGGCGCGCTGTCGGATGCGTTGCGGTCTGGACTGGAGCGGCAGGGCCGCGAGATCATCGGCGGCGATGTCACGCTGGCGCGGATGCACGCGCGTGCCGAGCCGAAGGAGCGCGCGTGGCTGGCGGCCCAGGGGCGGTCGAGCGAGACGGCGACCGTCAGGACGATGGCCCGCCGCCTCGACGGCGAGGATCAGTCGCTGGCGGAAGTGAAGGCGGTCGATGCGGCGTATCCGCTGGTCGGCGCCCTTGCCTTCGAGCAGCCGACGACTGTCGCGGCAGCGATCCGATCTGGCCCGGGTGCCGCCGTCGAGCCGATTTTGCTCGAGCGGCTGGGGCTCAAGGTCGGCGACCGCATGACGCTGGGCAAAACGCAGGTGGAGATCCGCGCCACGCTGACCAAGGAGCCGGATCAGCTCGTCGACCGGCTGACCTATGGACCGCGCGTGATGGTGTCGCTCGACACGCTGGAGCAGACCGGGCTCGTGCAGCCCGGCACGCTGATCCGCTGGCGGTACGCCGTCGACTTGAACGGTTCCGCCGGACCGGATGCGAACTCGAATTCCGGCTCGACGAACACGGCGTCGCTCGTGGGCTTCCGCGACAAGGTCAAGGCCGACTTGCCCGAAGCCGGATTTACGGTCACCGACCGTCGCGATCCGTCGCCGCAGGTGTCGCGCACGCTTGAACGGTTGCGGCAGTTCTTGACGCTTATTGGTTTGACCGCCCTCCTCGTCGGCGGCGTTGGCGTCGCGAACGCGGTTAACACGTTCGTCGACAAGCGGCGCAAGGTGATCGCGACGATGAAGAGTGTCGGTGCGCCGAGCGGTACTGTGTTCCAGATCTTTCTCATCCAGATTCTCGCCGTCGCGGCGATCGGCGTCGTGATCGGTTTGGCGCTCGGCTACATGATCCCGGGCGTGCTGCAGGCGCTTTATGGCGGCGCTCTGCCGATCCGCGTCGAGCTTGAAGTCTCGGGCCGCAGCCTGGCGATCGCCGCGCTCTATGGCCTGCTCGTCGCGCTGCTGTTTGCATTGTGGCCGCTCGGCCGCGCCGAGCGTGTGTCCGCCGCCGTCCTGTTCCGCGACGAGGTGACGTCGGAAAGCGCTTGGCCGCGGCCCCGCGTCATCCTGGCGACGGCGATGGTCCTGCTCGGCCTGGTGGCGGTGGCGGTGATGACGTCTGAATCGCAGAAGCTCGCGCTGATGTTCTGCGCCGGGCTGTTCGTGGTGTTCGGCGTTTTCCTGGCGCTTGGTCATGCCGTCACATGGCTCGCGCGCCGGGCGCCGAGATCGCGCATTCCCGAGATCGCGCTGGCGGTCGGCAACATCGGCGCACCGGGCGGGTTGGCGCGCAGTGTCGTGCTGTCACTCGGCGCGGGCCTGTCGCTGCTGGTGGCCGTGGCTTTGACCGATGCGTCGCTGGTCAAGGAGTTGACGTCGCGGCTGCCGGAACGGTCGCCGAATTACTTCGTGCTCGACATTCCGAAAGAGGATTACCCGGCGATCGTCAAGACGGTCACCGCGGCGTCGGCGGCGGCGGAGGTCTCGAGTGCGCCGATGCTGCGCGGGCGGATGGTGCGCTTGAAGGGCGTGCCTGTGGAGGAGATCAAGGCCCCGCCCGAGGCGGCATGGGTGCTGAACGGCGACCGTGGATTGAGCTACGCCGATTTGGTGCCGGAGGGTTCGAAGGTCGTCGCGGGGTCTTGGTGGGCGGCAGACTACGCTGGCGAGCCGCTGGTTTCGTTCGAAGTGGATTTGGCGCGGAAGCTCGGCCTGGCCATCGGCGACGAGGTTACGGTCAACGTGCTCGGCCGCAATATCACGGCGCGGGTCTCGAACCTGCGCGAGGTCAACTGGGAGAGCTTGGCGATCAACTTCGTCATGGTGTTCTCGCCCAACACGCTGAAGGCCGCGCCGCATAATCTTCTCGCGACGATCATGCTGCCGAAGGGGACGTCACTGGCCGACGAAGCCGCCGTCGGGCGCCAGTTGGGCAAGTCGTTCCCGGCCGTCACGGCGATCCGAGTCAAAGATGCGCTCGACGCGTTCAACGCAATTTTCGTGAAGGTGATGACGGCGGTCCGGGTGGCGGGCAGTGTGACGTTGATCGCGGGCGCGCTGGTTCTGGCTGGTGCTCTTGTGACGGCGCAGCGGCGGCGCATTCTCGAAGCCGTGATCCTCAAGACGCTCGGCGCGACGCGGCGGCGGATCGTCGGCGTGCATCTCGTCGAGTATTTGTCGCTTGCCGCGATCACCGCCCTCTTCGCGGTCATTCTGGGGGCATTGGCGGCGTGGGCGACGCTGCGTTTCGTCATGGACGTGGAGTTTTCGTTCTCGTGGGCGGCCGTCGGGCTAGCGCTCGGGTTGGCGACGTCGCTGGTCGTGCTGTTCGGCGGGCTCGGAACGCTGCAGGTGCTGCGCGCCCGGCCGGTTCCCTACCTGCGGTCGGAATAGCGGCGCCCCACCGTCGCCTGCTCGACGGTGGCGGATGCGTCATACATGACCGGGCGGGTTGGAATTTTTTCTACCCGTCAGCCTTGAATACGACTGGTACGCAGGTCATATTCCACGAGCACAGTGCTGGTTCGCAGCACGTACAAAGGGAATTGAACATGGCTCAGTTCGACAATAGGTACGCAGTCGCAGGATCCGCGACGCGCACGGGCGCGGCGGTCGATGAGGGCCTGCGCTCCTACATGCTCGGCGTCTACAACTATATGGCCGCCGGCGTTGGTCTGACCGGTATCGTCGCCTACCTCGTCAGCTCGGCTGCTGTCGTCGAGCGCGTGGGCGGCAAGGTCGCCCTTTCGCCGTTCGGCCAGATGCTCTACGCGACCCCGCTGAAATGGGTCGTCATGCTTGCGCCGCTGGCGTTCGTCTTCTTCCTCTCGTTCCGCATCTACAAGATGAGCGTGCCGGCGGCCCAGCTTTCGTTCTGGCTGTTCGCGGCGGTCATGGGCGTTTCGCTCTCGACGATCTTCCTGGTCTTCACCGGCCAGTCGATCACGCGCGTCTTCTTCGTCACGGCCGCTGCCTTTGCTGGTCTGAGCCTGTTCGGCTACACGACCAAGAAGGACCTCTCGGGCTGGGGCACCTTCCTGATCATGGGCGTCATCGGCCTGATCATCGCCGCGCTGGTCAACATCTGGCTGCAGTCGTCGGCCCTCCAGTTCGCCGTCTCGGCCCTGGGCGTGCTGATCTTCGCGGGCTTGACCGCCTATGACACGCAGCAGATCAAGGACAACTATTACGAGATCGCGGGTGACGCGACGATGATGGCGAAGGGCGCGATTATGGGTGCGCTCAACCTGTACCTCGACTTCATCAACATGTTCACCTCGATGCTGCAGTTGTTCGGCGATCGAGAGTAATCTCTCGCCTTGAGCGAGACGATAATCGAGAGGGCCTCGCGCAAGCGGGGCCCTTTCATTTTGTAGCCGGGGAACACTGGAACGATGCCGCCGACGCCTCCTTTGCCGCCATTGATCCGGAGCGCAACGCCTGCCGACGTGGCGGCGATTGCTGCCATTTACCGGCCAGAAGTTCTCAACGGGACGGCGACCTTCGAGCTCGAGCCGCCCGGCGACGGCGAGATGATGCGGCGCTGGACAGCCATCACGCAATCAGGCTTTCCCTATCTTGTGGCGGAAGTTGCCGGCGCCGTCGCCGCCTACGCCTACGCGCAGGCGTTTCGCAGCCGGCCGGCCTACCGCTTCACGGTCGAGGATTCGATCTACGTCGCGGCGGGCTTCCACGGGCGCGGCATCGGCAAGGCGTTGCTTGCGGCGCTCGTCGAGCAGACCGCTGCTCTCGGTTACCGGCAGATGATCGCGGTGATAGGCGACAGCGCGCGGCAAGCGCCGTCGATGGCACTGCATCGAGCCCTGGGGTTCGAGCTGGTCGGACGTTTGCCGTCGGTCGGCTACAAACACGGCCGTTGGCTCGACAGCGTGCAGATGCAGCGGCCGCTCGGGCCGGGGGATGGGGCGCCGCCTGCCGTCTGATTTCGGTCTTTCAGTCGACGAGGCGCGCCGGCTCCAATACGCCCAAAACGCGCGCCAGTTCGCGCCCGCGCTTGAGCACCAGCCCCGATGCGGCAACAACGCTATAGGCGCCTTGTTTGCGCGCGTTCTTGGGGGTCTTCTCGATCCGGTACAGCGGGCACTCGCTGGTCCTGCGGTAGACCGAGAACGATGCCGTCTCGCTGCCGAGATCTATCGCGTAGTCGCGCCATTCGCCCGCCGCCACCTTGCGCCCGTAGACAGCGAGGATCGTGGACAATTCTTGCCGGTCGAAAGCCGTGACGGCGCGTGTCCGCTGCGGGCCTGGACGCAAATCCGGATGGGAGCCTTGCCCTGGATCGGGTCGCGTGAAGGTGACGAGATTCGAAGCGTTGCCCGCCTGCCGCGGGCGGGGACGTATCGGCTCGGTTTCGCTCAAGCGCGCCTCCGTGTCACGTTCGCGTCATGATCGCGCCAGACCGCCGGCATTTCAAGCCCCAATGGCAAGGTTCGCCAGAACGCAGGGCGCATGACCGCGAGAATTCCTCCAATCCGTCATAATCACACCTTGCCTCGGTCGAATGGCCGCCCAGAATCACGGCGATAGTGAGATCGTTGCCTCAGACGCCCGATCCCGGACAGAGGCCTTGGAATTCTCAGCCCCCCAGCCCCCGGGGTCGACGAACTGGATCGGGCACTCTGGCACCTGCATTGCCAATCTCCTTCTCCTTCGAATGAAGGGCCGGCTTCCCCCAAGCCGGCTCTTTTTCGTTTGCGCCTTCGGATGCCTACTCGCATCCGGCGCGGCCAGCGGTGCAATGGCCAGCGGTGCAATGGCCAGCGATGCAATGGATTGTCGCCGCGGGTTTCGGCGCGGCTGCCCTGTGGGCCTTGAAGCGCCAAGCAAAGTCGGCGCGGCTGCCCCGTGGGCCTTGAAGCGCCAAGCAAAGTTGGCGCGGATGCCGTGTGGGCATCTGAAGCGCCAAGCAAGAAGTCTTTCACCTCTTGCCGCGCGGCATCGCGTGCCGATATGCAGGAGCGTGCGGCAACGACGAGGGACATTCATGGCGACGCGTGGAACTGCTGCCCGGAAGCTGGTTGCGACAGCGGCCAAGTCGAAGCGGACCGAGAGCAATCCGTTGCTCGGATCGTGGCGCCGGCCCTTCGGCATCGCGCCCTTCGATCGGATCGCGGCGCGCCATTTCAAGCCGGCCATCAAATCGGCACTTGCGCGGCATCGTGCCGAGATCGACGCGATCGCGAACGCAACGGCCAAGCCGACGTTCCGCAATACCATCGTCGCGCTGGAAACGAGCGGCCGGCTGCTTGACCGCGTGGCGGGCGTGTTTGGCAATCTCGAAGCCGCCGACACGACGCCCGCGCTGCAGGAGATTGCCCGCGATCTCGCGCCCGAGTTCGCGCGGCATGAGACGGCGATCCTGATGAACCCCAAGCTGTTCCGCCGCGTCGACGATCTCTATCAGCGGCGGGATGTGCTCGGCCTCGACGCCGAAGCGCTACGCGTTCTCGAGCGCACGCACCTGCGGTTCGTGCGAGCCGGCGCGCGGCTTCCCAAGACGGCGCAGAAACGCGTCGGCGAGATCAACCAGCGGCTGGCCTCACTCGTCACGCAGTTCATGCAGAACGTGCTGAAGGACGAGCAGTCGTGGCGGCTCGTCCTCGACAGTGAACGCGATCTCGCCGGCCTGCCGCAGTCGGTGCTCGACGCCGCGGCGCGGGCGGCTGCTGACGAAGGGCTCGTCGGCAAGCACATGATCACGCTCAATCGTTCGAGCGTGGAAGCATTCCTGACCTTCTCGTCGCGGCGCGATCTGCGCGAGGTGGCGTTCAAGGCTTGGGCGGCGCGCGGCGAGAATGCCGGCGACACCGACAATCGCGGCATCGTCGCCGAGATCGTGGCGTTGAGGACCGAGCACGCGCGGCTGCTGGGGTATCCGACGTTCGCCGCCTATGCGCTCGCCGACACGATGGCCAAGACGCCTGCGGCCGTCGAGGATCTGCTCGGTGCGGTGTGGCCGAAGGCGGTGGCGCGCGCCACGGAGGAATGCACAGCGCTCGAGAAGGTGGCTCGCAGCGAGGGCGGCAACTTCAAGATCGCACCTTGGGACTGGCGGCATTACGCCGAGAAGGTGCGGCGGGCGCGGTTCGATCTCGACGATGGCGAGGTGCGGCCGTACTTCGAGCTCGACAATATGATCGCTGCGGCATTCGACTGCGCGACGCGGCTGTTCGGCCTTCGATTCACGCCGCGACCAGATCTCAAACTCTACCACCCGGATGTCCGCGCCTGGGAAGTGACCGACAAGGCGGGTGCGCACGTCGGGCTGTTCCTAGGCGATTATTTCGCCCGCTCCTCGAAGCGGTCGGGGGCGTGGATGAGCTCGTTCCGCGAACAGCACAAGCTCGCGAACGCGAGCGAAGGCGGCCAGCGCCCCGTCATAATCAACGTGCTCAACATCGCGCAGGGTGCGGCGGGCGAGCCGACGCTGTTGTCATTCGACGATGCGCGCACGCTGTTCCACGAGTTCGGCCACGGCTTGCATGGTCTCTTGTCGGACGTCACTTATCCGTCGATCGCGGGCACGGCCGTCAGCCGCGATTTCGTCGAGCTGCCGTCGCAGCTTTACGAGCACTGGCTGTCGCAGCCTGCGGTGTTGAAGCGTTTCGCCCGGCACGCCGTCACCGGCAAGCCGATCCCCGACGCGCTGCTTGAACGTCTCAAAGCCGCGCGCAACTTCAACCAGGGATTCTCGACCGTCGAGTATACGGCGTCGGCGCTGGTCGACATGCAGCTTTATGCGCTGGAAGACACCAAGGGTCTCGACATCGGCGCGTTCGAACGGGCGGCGCTCGCGAAGATCGGGATGCCGGCCGAGATCATCATGCGCCACCGGCTTCCGCACTTCATGCACATCATGTCGGGCTACGCGGCGGGCTATTACAGCTACCTGTGGTCGGAGGTCATGGACGCCGATGCGTTCGCGGCGTTCGAAGAGGCCGGCGACATCTTCGACGCCAAGACAGCGCGGAAGCTGCGGGATTACATCTATTCGGGCGGCAACAGCCGCGACCCACACGCGGCCTATGTGGCGTTTCGCGGGCGCGCGCCGAAGGTCGACAGCCTGATGCAGAAGCGGGGGTTGAGTTCTTAGAGGCGCGCGCCCACTCCGCTCCAGCGCGAGGGCCGGAGCGGGTGTTTCCAAGCGCAGCTCGGCACCGCCAAGACGTGGGCACCTAAAGCGCCCTGACGGTCTCCGGAGTAGAAGGGAAGGAGCGCGTTATCTCGCCGCTGGCCGGCGCGTTTGCGTCCAAGCGGAGCTTTGGCTTCGCCAAGACGTGGGCAACCGAAGCGCCGCGACAGTCTCCCGCGCCCGAGGTGATCGTTGTCCCGCCACTGGCCGGCGCGGTTGCTGGTGGGCAACCGAAGCGCCGCGACAGTCTCCCGCGTCCGAGGTGATCGTTGTCCCGCCACTGGCCGGCACGGTTGCTGGTGGGCAACCGAAGCGCCAACTTAAAACGCGCAGCCCGATTTCATGCCGAAGGCGCCAAGGATCTTGGCCAGCGGGCAGAACCCAGTGAAGGCAGCCTGCAGCAGGTTGAAGCCGACGAAGGCGGGCACGGCGAGCCAGTAGATGTGGACGTAGAACGCCAAGGCCACGCTGACCAGAATGACGAGACCTGCGAACGCCATCACGGCGCGGTCGATGTTCATGGGAGTGCTTCCTCTGTTATTCGGAAATGCGAATATTCGCGAGTATAGTTGAACCTGAACGATGCGGGAAGTCTGCGGCCGGCGGGTGCGGCGACGCGGCTAGTCCTTGTTGTGCATGTGATGGGCGAGGCGGCGGATCGGCTCGCGCAGCGCCGCTCTCATGCGGTGATCTTGCACAGTCTCTTCCATCGCCGTCTCAAAGCAATAGAGCCAAGCTGTGATCTCGGGGCCGCCGATCTGGGCCACGAAATGCCGCCGGCGCAGCATGGGAGGACCGTGCTTTTCCACGAACAGCGGCGGACCGCCGAGCCATCCCGACATGAATTCGAAGAATTTCTGCTCGCTGCCCGCCAGATCCGGCGGATGGACGGCGCGGGCGGCTGCCGCACGCGGATCGGTCGCCATCAACTCGTACATGCGCCGTGTCAACCGGCGGAGGACATCAACGCCGCCGAGCAGATCGTAGAGCGTGGTCTGATCTTGCACGACGGGTTCTCCAACGGCTCGTCCAGTGTTCGTCGCGACGTATTACCCGGATGCCAGCGTGTCAGTGACAATGTCACGGACCGCGTTTGTAGCCGCCGGGGATCAGCCGTAGGGTTTGCCGCCGGTAAAGTCGGACATGGTCAACAGCGGCCGCAGGTCGAGCCCGGCCGATTTGAATGCCTCGTCTGCGCCTTCCTGGCGGTCGACGATGGTGATGACGCGGACCACCTCGCCACCCTCGGCGCGGACGGCGGCTGCGGCCTTGATCGACGAACCGCCGGTGGTGGTCACGTCCTCGACGATGACGACGCGCTTGCCCGCGAGCGTCTCGCCGGGGCCCAATCCTTCGACAAGGCTCTTGGTGCCGTGCTCCTTGGCTTGCTTGCGGACGAGGAACGCGCGTAGCGGGTGGCCGGCAATGTGGCTGACCGCGCAGACGGCGGAGGCGATCGGCACCGCGCCGAGTTCGAGACCGCCGACGAGATCGGCGTCGACGCGATCCACCGCGAGCTGTTCGATGATCAGCGTTGCGATGAGGTGCGCGCCCTCCGGGTCGAGCATGGTCGGCTTCATGTTGAAATAGTGGGTGGAGGTACGGCCGGACGCCAGCTTCATCTCCGGCCCGACCTGGAACGAACGTGCCTTGACGATCTCGATCAGCCGGGCGCGTGCCGTCCGGTCCCGCAGTATGGTCATGTTCCGCCCTCCGTTGCCCCGGCTTGCGCAATCGCCCGATAGTGCGGCATGTGTCAAGCATCTAGGGCTCGGCCAAAGGCGCACGGAGGATTGGGGATGCAGCCTGCCGTGGGGGGCGATGCGGTGCACGAGGGACGTCGCGGAGGCTGGGACGCGTTATTGGACGCCTTCGCCCGGATCGCTCAGGGCCGCGTTGCGCCGTACGTCGCGCTGCTCGCACTGACCTTGTTCGTCTACCTCCCGGGCGTCGTGCGGCTTCCGGCCGTCGACCGCACCGAGATCGTGTTCGCCGATACGACGCGTGAGATGGTTGAGCGCGGCGCCTGGTTGGATCCGCGTTATGGCAACACCATCCACCAGTTCCGGCCCATCGGCACGTTTTGGGCGCAGGGGATCACGGCGGCGGTAGCCGGGCCAGAGCGGGCGCGCGACATCTCGGTCTATCGCTGGCCGTCACTGGTTGCGGTCGTGCTCGCGGTCCTGGCGGTGTTCTGGCTCTCGGCGCCGCGCGTCGGTCGTCCCACGGCGCTGATTGCGGCCGGGCTGTTCGCGGTCGCGCCGCTGGTCGTACTCGTGTCGCAACTCGCCATCGCCGATGGCTTGGCGCTGCTGCCCGCGACCGTGGCGATGCTGGCGTTGATGCGGCTCTATGATCCGGCCGATCGCCAGGACGATCTCCGAATAGCGCTGCTGTTCTGGGCGGCGATGGGGACCGGGATGCTGGTCAACGCGCTGCACACGCCGATCCTCGTCGGCGTGACGCTGCTCGCACTCTTCACGTTCGACCGTGACCTCACCTGGCTGCGGCGGACGCGGCCACTGGTCTGCGTGCCGATTGCGCTGGTGCTGGCGATGCCGTGGCTCGTGGTGCGTGTCATGCAGGACGGCGTGCCGTTCAGCGGCATGGGGTGGCACGCGTTTCTGGCGGCGCTCGGCGGCGCGCAGGACATGAAGCTCAGGGCGTTTCCGGGGACGTTCACAGCGGCGGCCCTGCTCGGCTTCTTGCCGGGCGTGGCGTTGTTGCCAGCGGCGTTGAAATCGCTCTGGAGCTCGTGCGCCGAGCGCCTGCCGCGGTTCCTGTTGGCGTGGGTTATCGGCTATCTCGTGTATCTGGAGTTGCTGTCGTCGAAGCCCGGCACATACACGGTGCAGGTCATGTATCCGGCGTTCGCGCTGGCGGTCGCGATGCTGGTCATGCAGCGGCGCGGCGAGGGTGGGCCGCCTAAGTGGTCGCTGATCCCGTGGCCGCCGGTCGCTGCGGTGTTCGCGCTCGCGCTGTTCGGCGCGGTCTACGGATTCGCGCGGGAATGGCCGTCGCTGACTGCGATCCTTCTGATCGCGGCTGTCGCGGCGCTGTTTGCGTGGAGCGCTAAGTTTGGCCGTGACGGCGATTTGACCGCGTGGGCACTGGCAGGTATCGGCGCGCTGGCGCTGTTCGCCATAACACTTCTCGGTGTCGTGTTCCCTGGCGTCCAGGCTATCTGGCCGGCGCGGGTGATTGCGGCGGCGGCTTCGGCCACCTGCGCGCCCGGGCCGGTGGCTGTCCTCGGGTTCCGCGAGCCGTCCGCGGCATTCGTGCTCGGTCAGCCGAAGGCCGCGTATGTCCCGGACACGATGCCTGCCGGGCCGGACATGGTGCACGTGGTTGAGAGCCGGTGGTTGGATCGCTATCTTGCGAGCCAAGCGGCGCAGGGGCGGGTCCCCGTCCAGCTCGGCTGCATCGACGCGTTCAATACCATGCGCGGCTGCCCGCTGACGTTTACCGTCCTCGCCGGCGATCCACAGGCAAGGACCTGCACACCCGTCGCTAACCTCGCCTGCAGCCTCACGAAAACACAAGTCCGCCCGTCGTCGCGCGGCTGCGACTAGGACGCCCGCGCACCTTTCAAGGCTCGTGCTATAAGCGAGACGAGAACGACGATATGACCTGTATTTGACGCCCCATCGAACCGGCCGAAGGACCACGCCCCCATGTTCAATCCCGAAAGTCCGCCCGAGCTCAGCGTCACGCGCTGGTTCAACTCGGAAGGCTCGCAGCTTCTGGCCGAAACCAGGGGCAAAGTGACACTGATCGCCGTGTTTCAGATGCTGTGCCCGGCCTCCATCAAGCACGGACTGCCGCAAGCCGCCCGCATCGCCTCGGGGTTCAACGATGATCAGGTCGCGGTGATCGGCCTGCATTCGGTGTTCGAGAACCACGACAAGCAGACGCCTGAGCTGCTCGCCGACTTCATCGAGGAGCACGGCTATCCGTTCGCCATCGCTCACGACAAGCCGAACGGCGGCGGTATGCCGGCGACATTCTCAGCTTATGAGCTGCAAGGCACGCCGACGGTGCTGCTGTTCGATCGCCAAGGCCGCCTGCGCCGCCACTATCTGGGCGCCGTCGACGACGTGCGCCTTGCGGCCGAGGTGATGGCGCTGACGATGGAGCCGGCCGACGCGCCGCGCGAGGTGTCGCTGGCGCTGGAGCGGCGGCTGGCCATCGCGCTGGTGGATCCCGATGCGCACGATCACGACCACGGTGGCGGCTGCTGCGGCGGTGGCGGGCATCATCATCACGACAACGACGAGCACAGCCATGCCGCCGGCGGCGGATGTTGTGGCGGCGGTGCTCACAGCCATGACCACGAACATGGTCACGATCACGGGCATACGCATGGCCACGTCCACGACCACCAAGCTGCCGCCCAGCCTGCCAAAGCCAAGTCTGGTGGCGGCTGCGGGTCCGACAACTGCGGTTGCGGCTGACCGGCCGGGGGCTGAACGGCACACGGGATACGACGACAGCGGCCGGGCGGGAACGTCCGGCCGTTCGCATGTCCGGCCAGGTTCGCGGAGATCGGGCCCCGCGGATGCGGCGGGCCGGATTGCCGCCAAATTGACTCCCGGCCCGTGCCGAGGATGTAAAATCGGTGGGTGTCGCCGGTCCCGGTCTTCTTGCCGCCCCCCGAATCGGCTGATCGTGCACCTGCAAGTCGGGCCGCGAGGGCCTGCATCTGGGAGTGGGCGACATGGTCGAGCGCGTGACGGGACGGGATCGGAGCGGACAAGCGGATCGCGACGGCGCGGGCACGGCATCGGTGCCGAAGCGCGTGGCAAAGGGCAAGCCCGCCGCCCCCGCGAAGGCCGCCAAATCCGGCTTCGACAAGAAGACCATCGCAATGGTCTATGATTTCGACGGCACGCTGTCGCCGAAGCCGATGCAGGAATACAGCTTCCTCCCCAAGCTCGGCATCGACCCGAAAGAGTTCTGGGCCGAGTGCGGCCGCGTCGCCAAGGCCGAGCGCGCCGACCCGCTCATCACCTACATGCACCTCATGTACAAAAAGGCGAAGGAGCGCGGCATCCGCATCGACCGCGCCGATCTCGTCGCGCAGGGCCGCGCCGTCGAGCTGTTCCAGGGCGTCACGGAATGGTTCGGCGAGATCGAGGCGTATGTGAAGATCCGCGCCGAAAGCCACGGCGTTACGTTGAAGCATTACCTCGTATCGTCAGGGCTGACGGAGATCGTCGAGGGCACGTCGATCTATCCGCATTTCGCCAATGTGTTCGCATCCGAATACTGGTTCGACGCTTACGACCTGCCGTTTCCTAAGCGCGTCATCACCGACACCGGCAAGACCCAGTATCTGTTCCGCATCAACAAGGGCATCGAGGATCTGGGCGAAAGCATCAACTCGCACATGCCCGAGGCCGAGCGGCCGATCCCCTTCTCCAACATGATCTACTTCGGCGACGGCGACACCGACGTGCCGTCGATGGCCTTGATGCGCAAGAGCGGCGGCCACGCCATCGCCGTCCACACGCCGGGGAAATCGCGCGCCAAATGCGTCGACCTGTTCAAGGCCGGCCGCTGCGATTTTTTCGCTCCCGCCGACTATCGCCGCGGCTCGGACCTGTTCAAGCGCACCTGCCTCCTCCTCGACCGCATGCTCGCCGACATCCGCGTGCAGGAGGAAATGTGGAAGGTGGCAAGGGGGGTGTGAGAGATGGCTACGAAATCTGACCTGCCTTCATTCGATAGTTTGTTCAAGCCTGCCATCGACTGCTTCAAGTCACGGGGCGGTTCCATGACCATCGAAGAGATGGAGGATGCGGTTGCCACCGCCATGGAACTATCAGACGAGGTGAGATCGGTTTTGCATGGAAATGGCCCCCGAATGCAATTCGACTACGAACTTGCATGGGTGCGAACATATCTGAAGAAGGCTGGGGCATTGGAGAATAGCGAACGCGGTGTATGGCGACTTACCGCCGACGGCGCTTCAATGTCTGACGCTGAGATATTGAAAATTCCTCGCCTCGTCCGCGAGCAGGATCGCAAACGTAAACTTCAAAGAGTTGAGGCAGATGAAGTCGAAGAACTTGAAGCGCCACAAAGCGAAATCGAGATACCTTGGAAGGATCGATTGCTAGGGACGCTTCTGGCAGTCAGTCCGGATGCCTTTGAGAGGCTCTGCCAAAGGCTCCTTCGAGAATCTGGCTTCATTAAAGTTGAAGTGACAGGTCGATCTGGAGACGGTGGAATCGACGGGACTGGTGTGCTGCGACTCAATCTTCTTTCCTTCCATGTACTCTTTCAAAGTAAGAGGTTTCGTGGCTCCGTTGGCGCATCGGTAATTCGCGATTTTCGAGGTGCGATGGTGGGTCGCGCGGATAAGGGTCTTGTTATCACGACAGGCACCTTCACTGCGGACGCAAGAAGGGAGGCGACCCGAGATGGGGCCCCAGCAATCGATTTGATCGACGGAGATGCGTTGTGTGACCTTCTGAAGAACCTCCGTATTGGAGTGGAGTTAAAGGTCGTGGAGGTTGTTGACGTGGACGCCACATTTTTCCAGGATCTCTAAATCCATTGCGCTGATATCCAGGTCCGGTTGATTGCTTGCTGACTCTGACGACGATCCGCCTCTCCCCTCGGGGGAGAGGCCGGCGCGGCCGGGGTGTTGAAGATGTGCGCAGTTACTGGCTTCCGCGGCGGGTGAGGGGGGTCTGCCGATTGCTCAACGTTGGAAGCCAGCCCCCTCACCCTGTCCCTCTCCCCCGAGGGGAGAGGGAAATGTGCCGATGATGGCCCCTCGCCCTCGCGCATCCGCTGTTCTACAGTCCGCGGATGACCGCACGCGAGCCCGCTTCCGCCACGACGCAGCCGCACGCCCCCTCCCCCGACCGCCTGCGGCGCTATCATCGCGGGCATCGGGCGGAGATGGCGGCGGCGCTGATGTTGCGCGCGAAGGGATACCGGATCGTCGCGCGGCGGCTCAAAAACAAGCTCGGCGAGATCGACATCGTGGCGGTGCGCGGCGGGCGGATCGCGTTCGTCGAGGTCAAGGCGCGGCAAACGTTCGAGGACTGCGAGACCGCGATCACGCCGGCGCTGCGGGCCCGCGTCCGGCGGTCTGCCGAGTTGTGGCTCGGACAGAATGCGCGCTATCAGCAGCACGAGCAGGGCTATGACGTCGTGTTCGTGGTGCCTTGGCGATGGCCGCGCCACATCGCGAACGGGCTTTGACGGGTCAATTCCGTGATGCGCTGGCAAAGTCCGTGAGCACTCCCCATAATCCATTGCCGGGTGCGCGTTGCCCTGGGCGATAACGCGCATGCAAGCGGCGATGGACGCCCGCGCAAACCAAGGAGCAGCCGGTTGAAGATCGCCTGTCAGATGGACCCCGTCGACCGCATCGACATTCGCGGCGATTCGACGTTCGCGCTGCTGCTCGAGGCCCAGAGCCGCGGGCACGAGATGTTCTATTACACGCCGCAGAGCCTGTGCCTCGACGGCGCGAAGCTCATGGCGCGCGGCGAGACGCTGGAGGTCGAGGACCAGATCGGCGCGCACTATCGCGTATCGAACCCCCGGGCGATCGATCTTTCGACACAGGACGTGGTGCTGCTGCGTCAGGATCCGCCGTTCGACATGGCGTACATCACTTCGACACACCTCTTGGAGCGCATCCACCCGAAAACGCTCGTCGTCAACGACCCCGCGCACGTTCGCAATGCGCCCGAGAAGATCTGGGTGCTGGACTTCCTCGATCTGATGCCGGCGACGATGGTGACGCGGGCGCTGGCCGACGTGATCGAGTTCCGCGCTCGCTATAAGGATATCATCCTGAAGCCGCTTTACGGCAACGGCGGCGCGTCGGTGTTCCGCATCCGGCCGGAGGATACCAACCTTGGCGCGTTGGTCGAGCTGTTTCAGACCGTGTTCCGCGAGCCGTTCATGGTGCAGGAGTATCGCGCGGAAGTGCGGCGCGGCGACAAACGGATCATCCTGGTCGACGGCGAGGTCGCGGGCGCGATCAACCGCGTGCCGGCGGAGGGCGAGACGCGGTCGAACCTGCACGTCGGCGGCACGGCGGCGAAGACGGATCTGACGGCGCGGGAGCGCGAAATCTGCGCGCGGCTCGGACCGGAGTTGAAACGACGCGGCCTGATTTTCACCGGCATCGATGTGATCGGCGATTACCTCACCGAGATCAACGTCACGTCGCCGACCGGCATCCGCCAGGTCAAGGCGTTCGGCGGCAACGACATCGCCGCCATGATCTGGGACGCGATCGAGGCGCGGGTTAAGGCGGGGCGTGCGTGACGCGCTAGTCGACCGCCGTCACGGTGTAGCCGGCGTCGCGGAACAGCTTGACGAGCCCTGCCGGGCCGGAGAGGTGCAGCGCGCCGACGGCGATGAAGGCCCCGCCCTTGTCGACGAGCGGTCGCGCGCCATCGAGCATCTTGCGGTTGCGCTTGGTCAGCAGCTCGTGCTGGAAGCCCTTGAACGCATCCGGCTTGACGCCGGCGGTGGAGGCGAGTGCGATGTTGAACGGCATCGCCGCGCCCATCGATCGCTTCACATACATTTGCGTCAGCGTCTCCAGCATGTCGTCGATGCGGGTCGCATACTTGAGCCCCGCGCGCAGCATTTCGACCTGCTCGGTGTCGGGGATCGCCGACATCGCCGCGAGCTGGCTCTCGATGGTTTCGAGGCCGATCACGCGGATCTTGCGGGCTTGCGCCTCCGCGCCGATCTTGCTGTCGAGCACGGGATGGCCGGCCTCGGCGTTCTTGCGCTCGCAATCGGAAACCGCCAGCAGCGTGGAGACGAGCCAGGGGCGGATGACGGATGCCAGATCGCCGGGCATCCCCGACTTCGAAACCAGCGATTTCACCGTCGCGAAATCCTCCGGCGACAGGAGTTTGTCGAGTCGCCGGCCATCGGTGAAGATCATCAGATTGGCCGACTTGGCGACTGCCGCAGCAGTGGCCTTGGGCGAGAGATCCTTGACCTCGAGCAACACGGCCTTGGAGCCGTGGAGCGCATTGGCCGCGGCCGCGCTCAACGTCGTGATGCGGGTGTCGGAGACGTGCATGGTGCCGAACAGGTGCGACGGCGCCGCGCCGGGTCTTTCGATCCGCCACAGGATGGCGTTGCTATTCTCGACCTGCGCCGCCTGATCGATAATGCGCGTATGCAGCGCGGGATCGCTCGACTTCAATTCATCGAGCATGTCGACCCCGCGGCATGCACGGTGCGGCTCGGGCGTCTGGGGCTCGGCTTTCGGCGCGGCACCCACGGCCGCAGGAAATGCGACGAGCGATGCCAGAATGAGGGATATGAAGCCGTGAGACATGGCGGCACCTGCTTGGCTGAAGGATGCGCGATCGGTCCAGTATGCCCAACCAAAGGGGCTTGAGCATCCTCGCGGCGATACTTGGTATAAATATGGTTCAGCTCTGCTTCGCGCGCGGGTGGGCGCTGTCATAGACGGCAAGCAGCCGGTCGCGATCGACCTCGGTATAAACTTGGGTCGTCGAGAGCGAGGCGTGGCCGAGCAGCTCCTGGATCTGCCGCAGATCGGCGCCCGCCGATAGCAGGTGGGTGGCGAAAGAGTGGCGCAGGGCGTGCGGCGTTGCGGTCGCGGGGAGGGAAAGTTCCAAGCGTAGCTTCTCCATCGCGAGCTGGATCAGGCGCGGCGACAGCGGGCCGCCCTTCGCGCCGAGAAAGAGCGGCGTGTCGGGTGTCATCGGATAGGGACAAAGCGTGATATAGCGGGCGACGGCGGATTGCGTGACCGGCAACACGGGAACCATGCGCTCCTTGCCGCCCTTGCCGACGATGCGGAGTGTGTCTCGGCCCGGCAGCGGCGCGTCGCGGACGCAGATGCCGAGCGCTTCGGAAATGCGCAGCCCGCAGCCGTAGAGCAGCAACAGCACAGCGGTATCGCGGGCGGCGACCCAATCGAGATCCGCGTCCATGCCTGGCGAGACGACCGACATCGCCTTGTCGACGTTGAGAGGCTTCGGCACGGAGTGCGGGATTTTGGGGAGCGCGACCTGCAAGACCGCGCGGTTCTTCAACGTATCGCCGGTTTCAAGCCAACGGAAGAACGTGCGCAATGCGGACAGCGAACGGGCGAGGGAGCGGGACTGAACGCCTGTGCGGCGGCGTTGTGCGAGAAACCCGCGCACGGTTTTGGCGTTGAGCCGGGCGAGGTCGCCGAGGCATGGCGCGTAACCGAGATGGGATGCGACAAAGCCCAGAAATTGGCGCAGGTCGCGCGCGTAGGCTTCGAGCGTGTGGCCGGCGTGTCCGCGATCGTGAGCGAGATGCGCGAGCCAATCGGAAACGGCGCGGTCGAGGTCCCGGCCGAGCGGCAATTCGCCAGGCGATGGCCGGTCTTCAGTATCGGAGCGTGGCGCGCGTGATGACATCATGCAGCCGAGCGTTGCGGGCAGATGGTTAAAGGAAGATTAACACAAACTAGGCAGGGAGCTGCTGAGATCGGCCTGCTCGAACGAGGATGGGCCGAAAGCGTCCGCTTGCGCGTGCGCTTCCGGCCCGATTGCCCCTAAACCTTCACGGGGTTAAGCCGTGTCAGTTCCGCAGATAGGGGCAAAGTTCACGCGGCCCGCCGCCATAGGGCTGGTAAGTGCCGTCAGAGTGCCGGTACGAGCGATAGGCCTCGTCACAGCGCTGCTCTGCACTTCCGTAGCTGCTGCTACCGTATGAGTAGCGCGATCCCGCAAGAGCGCCGCCGATGATCGCGCTGCCGACGATGGCAGGGCCGACCCACCCGAGACCGCGTCCGCGACCACGTCCGGCCCAGCGGTTGCCACGAAACCCGCGACCGACGCGGACGCCACGGTTACCGCGGAAGGCGCGATTACCGGCGAAACCTCGTCCGCCACGGATGCCGCGCCTACCAAACTGGACCTGTTGGACAAGATCGCTGCGCGAGTTGAGATCGGCTGCGGCGGCCGGAAGCAAGGCTGCTCCCGGAGCCATCGGTGCGGCGCTGGCGAGATTGGTGGAGAAGCCCATCATCAGCGCCATCGTTGCCGTCAGGCCGAGTAATCGGGCCGTTGTGTGTTTTTGCATCATGTCATCCTCCTGAAGTGGGATCGCCGACGGAACCTCTGCCAAGTCCGGCGCAGGTCCCACGCGCGTTGTCTGCGCGATGCGATCCATTGGAGTTGAAACGTGATGTGTCGTCGAATGTTCCACCGCGCGGCATCACAGGACAGTGAACCGACGCGAACTGTGCTCGTGTTTACGATCCGGCGGAAGTGCCGGCGCGGATGTTCGTGGGCATCCGGAGCGCAAGAACTTAGAGTATCGACTGACCGGTCTTTTTCCAGTCGGCCACGAATTGGGTCAAACCAGCGTCGGTGAGCGGATGCTTGACCAGCGCCTTCAGGATCGCCGGTGGCACTGTGGCGACATCGGCGCCGATGAGAGCGGCGTCCCTGACGTGATTGACCGTGCGGATCGACGCCGCGAGGATGTCGGTGCGGAAGTCGTCGTAGTTGTCGTAGATGGCGCGGATCTCGCGGATCAACTCCATCCCGTCGAGGCCGATATCATCGAGGCGGCCAATGAACGGCGACACGAACGTCGCGCCGGCCTTCGCTGCCAGCAGCGCTTGATTGGCGGAGAAGCAAAGCGTGACGTTGACCATCGTGCCGTCGCCGGTCAGCGCCTTGCACGCCTTGAGGCCGTCGAGTGTCATCGGAACTTTGATTGTGACGTGCGCGGCGATCTTTCGCAGAACTTCGGCTTCACGCATCATGCCGTCATAATCGGTCGCGGCGACCTCGGCGGAGACCGGACCCGAGACGACCTTGCAGATCTCGGCGATGGTCTCCTTGAAATCGCGGCCCGACTTGGCGATCAATGACGGATTGGTGGTGACGCCGTCGAGAAGCCCGGTCGAGGCCAGCTCGCGAATGTCGTTCAACTCGGCGGTGTCGACGAAAAATTTCATTCCGTGTCAGTCCTTCCATTCCGCGCATCGGCGTGCGGTTCGCCCCCGCCTGATGCTGTCGACCGAGGCTGTGCGCCAAGCCAACGACCGCCCTCTGTTCGCCTCATCGGCATCACTAGGTTAAGAGTGCGATTCGTCGCTGCAAGCTTCTAATCCAGCGTTGGACCCTTTGGATAGCCTTCTCGATCATATGGACAACGGCGCCCAGGGCGAGGCGGGCGGGCGCGTGCCCGTGCTGCTGCCGGTTGCGCTCGACCAGACCTATGATTACGCGGTTCCAGCAGGGTTGGCACTGGAGCCGGGGGCGTTTGTGCTGGTGCCATTCGGGCCGCAGACGCGGATCGGCGTCGTGTGGGACCGTGCGATCGAGCTGCCCGCCGCCGGCGAGGGGGATGACGCGGCACCGCCGCCCAAGCGCAAAAAGTCGGGCCCCCTCAAGTTGAAGACGATCGATAGCCGCCTCGACGCACCGCCGCTGCCGTTGATCGCGCTGCGGTTCGCGGAGTGGATTGCGCGATATACGCTCGCGCCTCTCGGCATGGTGCTGCGCATGATGATGAGCGCGCAGGCGGTGTTCGAGCCGCAGAAGCCGCGGTTCGGCGTCACCCTCGTGCCTGGAGCCGCGCCGCCGCCGCGCATGTCACCGGCCCGGACGCGTGCGCTCGAAATCGCCGCCGACGGGCTCATTCGGTCGAAATCGGCCTTGGCGCATGAGGCTGGATGCACGACAGGCGTGATCGATGGCCTTGCCGCAGCCGGCAACCTCGTCGAGGTTGCCATCCCGGAGAAAAAGTGTCCGCGGCCCAATCCGCGGCATCAGACCGTCGAGTTCTCCGGCGACCAGCAACAGGCCGTCGCGGCGCTCATGTCGGCGGTGGACGCGGACAACTACTCCGTCTCGCTGCTCGATGGTGTGACCGGCTCGGGCAAGACGGAAGTTTATTACGAGGCGGTGGCGCGAGCGTTGGAGCGTGGCCATCAGGCGCTGATCATGCTGCCCGAAATCGCGCTGACCTCGCAGTTCCTCGGCCGCTTCGAGAGCCGCTTCGGTTGCCAGCCGGTGGAATGGCATTCGGCGCTGCCGGGGCCGGAGCGCGGGCGGATCTGGAAAGCGGTCGCGACGGGTGACGCGCGGGTCGTGGTCGGCGCGCGGTCTGCATTGTTCCTGCCCTACCAGGACCTTGGGCTGATCGTCGTCGACGAGGAGCACGACGCAGGGTTCAAGCAGGACGACCGTGTGCATTATCAGGCCCGCGACATGGCGGTGGTGCGCGGCAATCTCGGCAAGTTTCCGGTGCTGCTGGCCTCGGCCACGCCGTCGATCGAGAGCCACGTCAACGCCCGCTCAGGCCGCTACCGCCACCTTGTTCTGCCCGGCCGCTTTCACGGCATGGAATTGCCGGAGATCACGCCGATCGACCTCCGCAAGGAGCAGCCCGACAAGGGTCGCTGGCTGGCGCCGTCGCTCGTCGACGCGGTGACTGAGACAATGGCCAAAGGTCAACAATCGCTTCTGTTCCTCAACCGGCGCGGCTACGCACCGCTGACGCTGTGCCGGTCTTGTGGCCACCGCATCGAATGCCCGCAATGCACGGCCTGGCTGGTCGAGCATCGGTTCCGCAATCGCCTGCATTGTCACCACTGCGGATTTTCGCTGGCGATGCCGGAAAAGTGTCCGAAGTGCCATGAGCCGGGCGCGCTCGTCGCCTGCGGCCCCGGCATCGAGAGGGTCGCGGAGGAAGTCGCCGAGCGTTGGCCGGATGCCAAGGTCGAACTGCTGTCGTCCGATCTCATCCATGGTCTGGAGGAGATGCGGGCGGTCATCAAGCGCATCGAAACCGGCGAGGCGCAGATCATCATCGGCACGCAAATCGTCGCCAAGGGACACCATTTTCCCGATCTCGCGACGGTCGGCATCGTGGACGGTGATCTAGGCCTGGCGCAGGGCGCCGATCCACGCGCCGGTGAGCGGACGTTCCAGCTCCTTCACCAGGTAACGGGCCGGGCCGGGCGCAGTTTCGCGCGCGGTCGCGGCTTTATCCAGACGCACATGCCGGAGAATCCGGTCATGGCGGCGATCATCTCAGGCGATCGCGAGGCGTTCCTCAATCGCGAAATCGAGACTCGTCAGCGAGGCCTGCTGCCGCCCTACGGCCGGCTGGCGGCAATCGTCATCTCGGCGCGCGACAAGGAAATCGCGGCTGTCGTCGCCCGCGACATCGCCCGGGCCGCGCCGTCGTCAGAGAAAATCGAAGTTCTGGGTCCCGCCGAGGCACCGATCGCGGTTGTCCGGGGTCGTCACCGCTGGCGGCTCCTGGTCAAGGCGCCGCGCGAAATCGACATCCAGGCCTACCTGCGCGCCTGGAATGCGGGATTGCCCAAACTTCCCAACGACATCCGCATATCGCTCGACATCGACCCTTATAGCTTCCTGTAAGGGTTGGAGGGAGCCGAGGCCTGAAAAAGTGAAAGGCCGGACCGCGGGGGGGCGGGGTCCGGCCTTTCGTCGTGTGCGAGGGGAGAGCACACGCTCTAGGAATACAGGCATAACGGTCTCGGTGGCGGAGGGTTCCGCCACCTACAGAAAATTTTAGTAGCGGCGGCCGCGACGGTGCTCGGAGGCGATAATCCCGAGCATCAGGGCGCCGACGCCGAGAGCGATGGCGGGGCCGACGTGGTTGCGGCGCTTCTTGCGGTAGCCGTAGCCATAACCGTTGTTGTAGCCGTAATGGCGGGGCCGGACATGGCGGTAGGCATGCCCGCCATCGTAAAAGTTGTGTGCGCCGTGGCCGCGATAGTGTCGCGAGCCGGCCTCGGCGGTCGAGGCGAGCGGAATCAGGGCGCCAGCCGCGACGGCTGCGGCGACGGACAGGCTGGTCAGCGTGCGTGAGAAGGTCATTTTTTGGCCCCCTGGCCTGGTTGGAGTTGGGTGCCGGTGAGGCATGGTCCCAAGACAACGCCCGAAGGCCCAATTGGATCCTTTGCGTGTCTCTTATCCGACCAGATACAGGCGCGGCGTTGAACGCTCTCTGAATGCGCCTTGCAGCTCCCATTCATCTTCGCGCATGGCCCGTTTTCTGGCCGCGATCGCTTCAGCGGTCGGCGACCGAGTTGCAAGTTGTTCGGCCAGTTGTCCGAAAGACTAACGCTGCAGTGCCGAATGCGGCAATCCGGCCTGCTCAGGCTCGGTTGAAGGATCAGGAGACACATGCTAGTGACCACTCGGTTTCATAAAGGGGGTGGCAGGCCGGGGCGTTCCCGCCGCTGTTCGCTTTGACGGTACGCTGTCCACCCGTTGCGGGCCCCTCGAAGCGGGCTAGGCGATGCGGGCGGATCCCTTCACGGGCATGACCCAGGCAACCAAGGCGCCACGATCGGCGCATGCGAGCGTTTGACGTGGCAACAGACAATCATCCCATCACCGAAGGTATGGCCGGGCGTTACGCTTCGGCCTTGTTCGATCTCGCTGAAGAGCAGAAATCGATGGTCGAGGTCGAAAAGGACCTCCTGGCGTTCCAGGCCATGCTGGATGAGAGCGCCGACCTGAAATCGATGGTCAAGAGCCCGGTGATTTCTCGCGAAGAACAAAGCAATGCCCTTTCCGCACTTCTCGCCAAGGCCGGGATCGGTGCGACCACCACCAATTTCCTCAAGCTGATCGCGCGCAACGGCCGCCTGTTCGCCGTCGAGGACATGATCCGCGCATTCCGCGCGCGCCTCGCCAAGCAGCGTGGCGAAGTCGAAGCGGTCGTGACCAGCGCTGTTGCGCTGAACGACGCGCAGGTCGCTGAACTGAAGACGGCGCTCAAGGCATCGGTCGGCAAGGACGTGCAGCTCACCTCGCGCGTCGATCCGAGCCTGCTCGGCGGCCTCGTGGTCAAGCTCGGCAGCCGCATGGTCGACAGTTCGCTCAGGACGAAACTCGCCGGCCTCCGGGTCGCGATGAAGGGATAAGGCAGGGCCGTCCAGCGTACGCAGGGCGGCTTTTGCATGACGGTACGACGCTCGGCCTCGAACCCGATGGGTGCGGCGGCAAGCGACAACAGACGCAATCGACCAGGGAAGAGGTCCACCTCATGGATATTCGCGCCGCAGAGATCTCCGCGATCCTCAAGGATCAGATCAAGAATTTCGGCAAGGACGCTCAAGTATCGGAGATCGGGCAAGTGCTGTCGGTGGGCGACGGCATCGCGCGCGTCTACGGCCTCGACAACGTGCAGGCCGGCGAAATGGTGGAGTTCCAGGACGGCACCAAGGGCATGGCGCTGAACCTCGAAGCCGACAACGTCGGCGTCGTGATTTTCGGCGACGACCGCAGCATCAAGGAAGGCCAGACCGTCAAGCGGACGAAGGCCATCGTCGAAGTCCCTGTGGGCAAGGGCCTGCTCGGCCGCGTGGTCGACGGTCTCGGTAACCCGATCGACGGCAAGGGTCCGATCAAGTCGGACAAGATGATGCGCGTCGATGTCAAGGCGCCGGGCATTCTGCCGCGCAAGTCGGTGCACGAGCCGATGTCGACGGGTCTCAAGGCCATCGATGCGCTGATTCCGATCGGACGCGGCCAGCGCGAACTCGTCATCGGCGACCGCCAGACCGGCAAGACGGCGGTCATTCTCGACACATTCCTCAACCAGAAGTCGATCAACGCCGGCACCGACGAGGGTGCAAAGCTCTATTGCGTCTATGTCGCCATCGGCCAGAAGCGTTCGACCGTCGCTCAGTTCGTCAAGACGCTGGAAGAGCGCGGCGCGCTCGAATATTCGATCATCGTCGCCGCCACCGCGTCCGATCCGGCGCCGATGCAGTATCTCGCGCCGTTCACCGGCTGCACGATGGGCGAGTACTTCCGCGACAACGGCATGCACGCCGTGATCGCATATGACGATCTCTCCAAGCAGGCCGTCGCCTACCGCCAAATGTCGCTGCTTCTGCGCCGCCCGCCGGGCCGCGAAGCCTATCCCGGCGACGTGTTCTATCTCCACTCGCGTCTTCTGGAGCGCGCTGCGAAGCTCGGCGACGCATCGGGCAAGGGCTCGCTGACCGCCCTGCCGGTCATCGAGACGCAGGCCAACGACGTGTCGGCCTACATTCCGACCAACGTGATCTCGATCACCGACGGCCAGATCTTCCTCGAAACAGACCTCTTCTATCAGGGCATCCGCCCGGCCGTGAACGTCGGCCTGTCGGTGTCGCGCGTCGGTTCGTCGGCGCAGACCAAGGCGATGAAGCAGGTCGCCGGCAAGATCAAGGGCGAGCTGGCGCAGTACCGCGAAATGGCCGCGTTCGCACAGTTCGGCTCCGACCTCGACGCTGCCACGCAGAAGATGCTGGCGCGCGGCGCGCGTCTCACCGAACTCCTGAAGCAGCCGCAGTTCTCGCCGCTCAAGATGGAAGAGCAGGTTGCGGTGATCTTCGCCGGCACCCGCGGCTATCTCGACCCGCTGCCCGTCGCGGCGGTCGGCAAATTCGAGGCCGAGCTGCTGCGCGGTCTGCGCGACGAGAAGACGATGCTCGAAGCGATCCGCAGCGAGAAAGCTGTCTCGGGCGAGACCGAGAAGAAGCTCGTCGCTCACCTCGACAAATTCGCCAAGGCCTTCACCGCCTGATCAGGGGCTCGATCTGAGGAGAGCGCCCGATGGCGAGTTTGAAGGACATGCGGAA
The DNA here is from genome assembly GCA_022843145.1 of Hyphomicrobium sp. Lineage (GTDB taxonomy): Bacteria > Pseudomonadota > Alphaproteobacteria > Rhizobiales > Hyphomicrobiaceae > JAKAML01. The sequence continues at coordinate 248,869 of JALHOF010000001.1, read as the reverse complement.
CCGCATTGCCTCGGTCAAGGCGACGCGGAAGATCACCAAGGCGATGCAGATGGTGGCGGCCGCCAAGCTGCGCCGTGCGCAGGAAGCCGCGACCGCCGCTCGGCCGTATGCCGAGCGCATGGATCAGGTGCTGGCCAGCGTTGCGAGCAAGGTGCCGACCCGCGAGGGTCAGTCGCCGCTGCTCGTCGGTACCGGCAAGGACCAGGTGCACTTGCTGATCGTGATGACCGCCGAGCGTGGCCTGTGCGGCGGTTTCAATTCGAACATCGCCAAGCTCGCCCGCGCCGACGCGCTCAAACTGATGGCGGCGGGCAAGACGGTCAAGATCCTGACCGTCGGCCGCAAGGGCGCCGATAACCTGCGTCGCGATCTCGGCCGGCAGATCGTCGAGCGCATCGAGTTCCGCGGCATCAAACAGGTCAACGCCGGCCATGCCGAGGAGGTCTCCTCGAAGGTGCTCGCGATGTTTGAAAAAGGCGAGTTCGACGTCGCGACGATGTACTTTGCCGAGTTCAAGTCGGTGATTGCGCAAAAGCCGACCGCACTGCAGCTCATTCCCGCCCGTATCGCCGACGCATCCGTCTCGGGCAAGTCCGGCGCGGTGACGACGCAAGGCGCCACTGCCGTCTACGAGTACGAACCGTCGGAGGAGGAAGTGCTGAGCTTCCTGCTCACTCAGAACATCTCGACGCAGTTGCTGCGTGGCCTCCTCGAGAACGCCGCATCCGAGCAGGGCGCGCGCATGAGCGCGATGGACAACGCCACGCGCAACGCCGCCGACATGATCAACAAGCTGACGATCAAGTACAACCGTCAGCGACAGGCGCAGATCACCAAAGAACTCATCGAGATCATCTCGGGCGCAGAAGCGCTCTGAACCCCGCACGAACGAGGACACCCTAATGACGAACAAGGTTGGTAAGATCCGCCAGGTGATGGGCGCCGTGGTCGACGTGCAGTTCGAAGGCGAGCTGCCGCAGATCCTCAACGCACTCGAGACCAAGAACCAGGGCAACCGGCTCGTGCTCGAGGTCGCCCAGCATCTCGGCGAAAACTCGGTCCGCACCATCGCCATGGACTCGACCGAGGGTCTGGTGCGCGGACAAGACGTCAGCGACACCGGCGCGCCGATCATGGTGCCGGTCGGCGAGGAGACGCTCGGCCGCATCATGAACGTGATCGGTGAGCCGGTGGACGAAGTCGGCCCCGTCGCCACCAAGAGCCGTCGCGCCATCCACCAGCCGTCGCCGTCGTTCGCTGATCAGGCGACCGAAGCGCAGATCCTGGTCACCGGCATCAAGGTTGTCGATCTGCTCGCCCCGTATGCGAAGGGCGGCAAGATCGGCCTGTTCGGCGGCGCTGGCGTCGGCAAGACCGTGCTCATCATGGAGCTGATCAACAACATCGCCAAGGTCCACGGCGGTTACTCGGTGTTCGCGGGCGTCGGCGAGCGCACGCGTGAGGGCAACGACCTCTATCACGAGATGATCGAATCGAACGTCAACGTCGATCCGAAGAAGAACAACGGCTCGACCAAGGGCTCCAAGTGCGCCCTGGTCTACGGCCAGATGAACGAGCCGCCGGGCGCACGTATGCGCGTCGCACTGTCTGGCCTCACCGTCGCCGAGGACTTCCGCGACAAGGGCCAGGACGTGCTGTTCTTCGTCGACAACATCTTCCGCTTCACGCAGGCCGGCTCGGAAGTGTCCGCGCTGCTTGGCCGCATCCCCTCGGCCGTGGGCTATCAGCCGACGCTGGGTACCGACATGGGCGGTCTGCAGGAGCGCATCACCACCACACAGAAGGGTTCGATCACCTCGGTGCAGGCCGTGTACGTGCCCGCCGACGACCTGACCGACCCCGCGCCGGCCGCCTCGTTCGCGCATTTGGACGCGACCACCGTGCTGTCGCGTTCGATCGCTGAAAAGGGCATTTATCCGGCGGTCGACCCGCTCGACAGCACCTCGCGCATGCTCGATCCGCGCATCGTCGGCGATGAACACTACGCCGTCGCCCGCAAGGTCCAGTCGATCCTGCAGAAGTACAAGTCGTTGCAGGACATCATCGCCATTCTCGGCATGGACGAACTTAGCGAAGACGACAAAATGACGGTGGCGCGCGCCCGCAAGATCGAGCGCTTCATGTCGCAGCCGTTCACGGTCGCCGAGGTGTTCACCGGCTCGCCGGGCAAGCAGGTGCCGCTTGCCGACACCATCAAGGGCTTCAAGGGGCTCTGCGAGGGCGACTACGATCATCTGCCGGAGCAGGCGTTCTATATGGTCGGCTCGATGGAAGAAGCTGTCGCCAAGGCCGAGAAGCTGGCGGAAGCGGCCTGATCATCGATTAGAACCGCATTGAGCGGCGTGTCGCGGGGAAGGCCCGCGGCAAGAGGGACAGTGGGAGGAAGCACATGGCGGTCGACCAGAACGGCGGAGGCCAGCCCAGCGGGGAAGCAGCTTCCGGCAAGACCTACGGGACTTGCTGTCCGGAGCTGAAGGATGCCATGAGCGGCGAGGAATTCGAGCCGCTCATCACCGTCTCCGAGGACGGCATTCTCTACATGTCGGTCGGTCTCGTCGACCTCGAGGAGGAAGAGCCGGGCATGGTCGACCACCCGATGTTCTTCTGCCCGTTCTGCGGGGCGAAGCTCCAAAGCGCGGACGAAGTTCGGGCGAAGTCGGGCGGCGAAGACGTGGCGTGAGCCAACGGAGCTGACGCACGGACTGTCTCACCGTGACGAGATTTGATGACGGAATTGACGACTGTGACGTGAGGACAACAGAGCATGGCAGGCACCTTCAAGTTCGAGCTCGTTTCGCCCGAGCGCATCCTGATGTCGGTCGACGCCGATCAGGTTCGGCTGCCCGGCTCGGACGGTGATTTCACGGTCATGGCCGGACACGCGCCGGTCATCGCCAACCTGCGGCCCGGCACGCTCGACGTGAAGGCCGAGGGCACCACGCGCCGCGTTTTCATCAAGAGCGGCTTCGCCGACGTGCAGGCCGAACTCCTCACCGTACTCGCGAAAGACGCGACCGACGTTTCGGAGCTGACTGGCGCGCGGCTGACGTCGGAAATCGAGATCGCCGAGGCTGCGCTGAAAGCCGCCACCGACGACGAGGCCCGCCGCATGGCCTACGATGCAGTCGAGCAGTTGAAGGCACTCGCGGGCGGCAAGGCCGCCTGACGTCACCGACCCGGCGGCATGGAACTCGAGATTGTGGAGGCCGGACCCAGGTGGTCCGGCCTTTTCCGTACCAGCACGACAGGGCGTCAGCGAGGGCGTCAGCGCAGGCCGCGACTTGCCGATGCCGGTGTCCAGGGTGTCGCCAGATGGCCGAGCTCGTCGACAACCTCGGCGTAGACGTCGCGCTTGAACGGGATGATCAGGCGGAGAAGGTCGTCGCGCGTCGACCAGCGCCAGGCGTCGAACTCGATGTCGTGCCCTTCCGGCGCGATGTTGATTTCGCTGTCGTCGCCGAGGAACCGTGCGACGAACCACTTCTGGCGCTGGCCCCGATAACGCCCCTTCCAGGCCTTGCCGACGAGGTCGGCCGGGAGGTCGTAGGTGTGCCAGCCGCGGCTTTCTCCGATGACTTCGATCGAGGTGATGCCGGTTTCCTCGGACACTTCGCGGTGTGCTGCGGCGCGCGGGTCCTCGCCCTCGTCGATGCCGCCTTGCGGCATCTGCCACCAGTCGCCGTGGCCCTCCGCCTGGGTCTTGCTATCGGCACGGCGGCCGACCCAAACGAGGCCGGCCCTGTTGACGATCATGATGCCGACACAGGGTCGATACGGTAGCGCGTGAGCGGGTTTCGATGTGGACATGGCGGTCGTCTCTCGGTCGATAGTGCTGTGAACTATAGCTGACAAGCGAAGGGCGCCTCTAGGGCGCCCTGCGTCATAGTGTGTGGAGCGGAGTGCGCCAAAGCGTCAGTTGGGAACGCTCTTCTTGGCTTCGCCCGAGACGGTCGGCTGAGCCGGTGTCGCGGTTTCGGTCGGCGCGGTCGGCAGGCCGCGAACAAAGCGCAGGGCGTACTGGAGCTGCGTATCCTTCTCAGGCTCCTTCGGCACGTAGGCCGACGAGCCGGACTGCTCCTTTTCCTTCGTGTCTTTTGCGTCCTTTGCGTCTTTCTGTTCCTTGGCGGCGGCGCCTTCGTCCTTCTTGTCGGCCCCGGCCTTGTCGGCTCCGTCCTTCTTGTCCGGATTGCGCAGATGCCCGCGAAGGCTTGCCTCGCCGCGCGTACGGTCGGCGTTCGGCTTGTTCTTGAGTTCGTCGGGCATTTCCTGCTCGACCAGCAGGTCGGGATCGATGCCCTTGGCCTGGATCGACCGGTTCGACGGCGTGTAGTAGCGCGCCGTGGTCAACCGGATCGCGCCGTTGGCGCCGAGCGGGATGATGGTCTGAACGCTACCCTTACCGAACGAGCGGGTGCCGATGACGGTCGCCCGCTTGTGGTCCTGCAGCGCGCCTGCGACGATTTCCGAAGCCGAGGCCGAACCGCCGTTGATGAGAACGGCGACCTTCTTGCCTTCCGTGAGATCACCCGGCCTCGCCTGGCTGCGCTGCGTCTCTTCGTTGTTGCGGCCTTTGGTCAGCACGATCGCACCGCGATCGAGGAAGTCGTCGCTGACCGCGATCGCTTGATCGAGCAGACCGCCGGGATTGTTGCGTAGGTCGATAATGTACCCCTTGAGATCCTTGCCGATCTGCTTCTTCAAATTCTCGATCGACTTGACCAGATTGGCGTGGGTCTGCTCGTTGAACGTCGTTACCTTGATGTAAGCGACGTCGCCTTCGGCCCGCGCCTTGACCGCGTTGATGCGGATCACGTCGCGCACGACTTTGATGTCGAGCGGATCGTCCTTGCCCTTGCGGATGACGGTCAGCGTGATCGGCGTGTTGACGGGGCCGCGCATCTTCTCGACCGCCTGCTCGAGCGTCAGTCCGACGATCTGTTCGTTGTCGAGGTGGGTAATCAGGTCGTTCGCCTGCACGCCGGCCTTGAAAGCAGGCGTGTCGTCGATCGGGGCCACCACCTTGACGACACCGTTCTCCATCGTCACTTCGATGCCGAGGCCGCCGAATTCGCCGCGGGTCTGCACCTGCATGTCGCGGAAGTGCTTCGGGCTCAGGTAGGCCGAATGCGGGTCGAGGGCCGCGAGCATGCCGTTGATCGCGTTTTCGATCAGCTGCGTGTCGTCGGGTTTCTCGACATAGTCGGAGCGGACCCGTTCGAGGACGTCGCCGAACAGATCGAGCTGACGATACAGCTCCGAGTTCTGGCCGGTGGCAGAAAGCGTCTGGGTTACGTTGAGGACGGTTGTCACGGCGGCTAAGCCGGTCATCGTGAGGAATGTCCAGAACGCGAAGTCTGTCTTGCGCATTAGCCTTGTACCTTCTGCTGGCCGAAATTCTGCACCTTGCGCGCGTCCTCGACCCACCATGGATCAGGATCGATCGGTCTGCCGTCTTTGCGGAACTCGACGTAGAGCACCGGAGCTGAAGCGGTCGCGCCGCCCGCGGTTGTCCGCGGAGAAGCGCCCATTGTGCCAACCGGTTCTGCCGCAAGCACAAACTGACCGGGTTGTACGTCGATCTGAGACAAGCCGGCTAAAAGAATATGATAACCGCCGCCAGCGTTGATGATCAAGAGTTGCCCGTAACTGCGGAACTCGCCCGCGTAGACGATCCAGCCGTCGGAGGGCGAGGTGATTTGCGCACCATGCCGTGTTTCGAGCACGAGCCCCTTGGAATGGCCGCCGTAATTGGTTTTCTCGCCGTATGCCAAAACCCGGCGGCCTTGCGCGGGCAGCGGCAATTTGGCTTTGGCCAATTCGAACGGAAGAGCCGGCTTGATGCGACCGGAATCGCGCGGGACCATCGATCCAGCGCCAGCCGGCGCCAACTCGATGACACTGGGCCGAGCCGGCTTCGGTGGCGGCGAGAGCGCCGCAACTTGCGTCTCCTTGGCGCCTGGCGATACGGCCGGGCGCGCGGAGTTGTCGGCGGTGATCGCGGCTTGTGGAGCGGAGACAGGTGTCGTGAGATCGCTCGGCGTCGCGGTCGGCTCCGGCGTGGGGCTAGACGAGTTCGCGTCCTGCTGGCGCTGAGAGGCCGCCACCTGCTGCCGCGATTCTTCCTCGTAAGCGGCAAGATTGGTGTTTCGTGTCACGGCCTGGTCGAGCTTCGTGATCAGCTCTCCGAGATCGGAAACGTTCTTCGAAATCTCTTGCGCCGCGATCCGCACCTTCTCGAGTTCGGACTGCCGCTCGCCGATGCTCTGCTTCTTGGTTTCCATCAAGCCGGCGAGACGCGTCCGCGCATCGGCGAGCCGCTGCGTCTCGGCCCTCAGGCGATCACTCTCGGTCCTCACGTCGGTCATGACGCGCACGAGTTCTTCGAGCCGGCCGACCAGCGCCATCGCCTTGCCGCGCAACTCCGGAAAGGCCGAAGCGAGCAGCATCGCGCTGCGGACCATTTTGAGGGCATCTTCGCGTTGCGTGATCATGACGGGCGGCGGATTGCGGCCCATCCGAAGCAGTGCGGACAGCAGGTTCGAAATCTGGCCGTGGCGCTGGTTGAGCGAGCCGCGCAGCAATTTCTCCTGTGCTTCGAGTTCGCCGAGCCGGGCTTCGATCGCCGACATGCGCGCTTCGCTCGACTGGATCAGCGCCGCCGTTTCGACGAGCCGTTCGTTGATCTTTCGGCGTTCGTCGTCCAGCGCCTTGACGTCGCTTTCGAGTGTCTTCGCGCGCTTTTCCGTCGCCAGCAATTCATTACGCTTGGCTTCGAGCACGCGGGCGGCCTCGTCGGGATTTGCTACGGCCGTCTGCGCTCGAGCTGCGGTTACGGCGACAGGGACGCCGAGGTTCCATGCAGCCGACGCGGTCAGCATGGCGGCGGTGCAGCGCGTCAGCGCCGCTCCTCGATCCCATCGCGTCCGTTGCGTGCGCCTCATGCGGGTCAGACCAGTTGTTCCTGCCGGCTTTCCGGCGGCGAAGGCAGTTCGATTCAACAGTTGCGCGGTGAGTTGCGCGGTGACGATTTCTTAACCCAGACCTTGCGTGGCGTGAGTGATTCCCGAACCATTCAACAACCCAGGATTACGGCAATTCTATCGCCCCGCAACCTGCAAAGCTCGGAATGATCGGCTTTTCCAGGCTCTTGCGCCTTGTCTGCAACCAGGGCCCCGACAGATGACGTTCAGTCGAAGACCCCCCGTAAGTCAGTTGGATGATGGCACCGATGGTACAATCTGGCCAATTAACGAACGTCCATCCGCGCGCTACACGTGATCGTATGCGGTGATCGGCCTGTGCGCCGCGCCGACGCCAACCGAAATCCACCACCGAGACCCATGTCATGCAGTTCGCGCTCTTTCACCTCACGACCATCGCCGTCCTCGCCGTTCTGATCGTCCTCATTCTCGGTCTGGTCACATTGCTGCGCGGCGACAGCCCGAACCTCAGCCAGAAACTGATGCGTTGGCGCATCGGCCTTCAGTTCGCGGCCATTCTGGTGATCATGGCATTCGTGCTGTATCAGCGGGCGTGATCAGCGGTATCGCGGACTTCGGCGACAGCGCGCCGGGCGCAGCGGGGAACATAAGCCAATGGTAAAGCTCAATAAAATCTACACCAAGACCGGTGACGACGGGACCACGGGTCTCGGCACCGGGGAGCGCGTTCCCAAGCAGTCACTTCGGATCGCGGCCTACGGCACCGTCGACGAGACCAACGCTGCGCTCGGCATGGTGCGCATCCACATGGCTGGCGGGCAACCCGGCCTGGACGCAAAGCTCGTGCGCATCCAGAATGACCTGTTCGATCTGGGCGCCGATTTATGCGTGCCCGATCGCGGAGAGAAGCTGCCGTATGAGCCGCTGCGCGTTACGGAATTGCAGGTCGAACGCCTGGAGCACGAGATCGACGAAATGAACGCGGAGATGAAGCCGCTCAAGTCGTTCATTCTGCCGGGCGGATCGCCGGCGGCGGCACAATTTCACGTCGCCCGTACGGTTTGCCGTCGCGCCGAGCGCTTGATCGTCGAACTGGCCGCCGTGCCTGGTGAGCCGGTCAGCGCCGCGGTGATCAAGTACATGAACCGCCTGTCCGACTTCCTGTTCGTGGCCGGCCGCTACGTCAACGATCGCGGCCGCAGCGACGTCCTCTGGGTACCTGGCCAAAATCGCTGACTGTGTCTCTCGTTCATTTCCTCTCCGGCCGCAGTCGTTCACACGGATATTCGGCCACAGTCGCGATTTAGTTTTCCGTTCAGTGCGGAGCATCGGCCGTGGTAACGACATTCCACGGAGCGGCCGACGCCAGCCGCGCGAGCGAGGAGCAGGCACCGTGTTCATCCCGATCCGCGACGACAATCCGCTGCGCTCGATCCCGTTCCAATACGTGACGATCGGGCTCATCGCAGTGAACGTCATCGTCTACCTGCTGCAGGCTACCGGCATAGATGAGCGCGTGATCGCGAGTTTCGCGGTTGTGCCGAACGAATTGTTCAAGGCGGGCCTGTTCGGGCCTGGACAGGGGCCTGGGCCGAACGATGCGGTGGCTGTACCCGAGCGACTGACGCTGCTGAGCTACATGTTCTTCCACGGCGATCCAATGCATCTTCTGGGGAACATGCTGTTCCTGTGGGTGTTCGGCGACAACGTCGAAGATGCCATGGGTCACGTTCGCTTTTTCATCTTCTATATGCTGTGCGGAATTTTCGCCGGCTTCGCCCATGCCGTTATCACGCCGGCCTCGGGCGTGCCGCTGATCGGCGCGAGTGGCGCCGTTGCCGGCGTCATCGCGGCCTACATCATGCTGCATCCGCGCGTACAGGTCTGGGTGCTGGCGCTGCGCGTTATTCCGCTGCGCATCTCAGCGGCGTTCGCGCTCGGCGCATGGATCTTGACACAGCTCGTCATGGTCATGTTGCCGCAGACCGGCCCGGTGGCGTGGTGGGCGCATATCGGCGGCCTGCTGGCGGGGGCGGTGCTGGTGCTGGTCATGCGGCGGCCGGGCGTGCCGCTGTTCGATCGCGGCCTTGGCGTCAATTGAACGACGTCTGGAATACAAAATACAGTTTTTCCGTGACCGTGGCCGCATTGCACCCGGCGGCCAATTGACTTGGTCCCCGTGCGCTCGTAGTTTTTCATTTCGCAAGTGCGAAGGTCGGGCAGGGGCGCGAAAGCGAAGGCCCGTGACCAATCGCCCAGCGAGCCAGCCGCGCTGCACAATCCGCACCCCGGTTGGACGAACAACAAGCGCGGCCTCGGAGCAATCGCGGACATGAAGATCCTCGTCCCTGTCAAACGGGTGGTGGACTACAACGTCAAGATCAGGGTGAAGGCAGACGGTTCGGGCATCGAGCTCGCCAACGTCAAAATGTCGATGAACCCGTTCGACGAAATCGCCGTCGAAGAGGCCGTGCGGCTGAAAGACAAGGGCGGCGGCGCCGTCGAAATCGTCACCGTGTCCGTTGGGCCGGCGAAGGCTCAAGAAACGCTGCGCACAGCGCTCGCCATCGGCGCCGACCGCGCGATACTCGTCGAGACGGCGGACGCGGCGACGGTCGAGCCGCTTGCCGTCGCGAAATTGCTCAAGGCCATCGTCGATGTCGAAAAGCCCGACCTTGTGATCATGGGCAAGCAGGCCATCGACGACGACAGCAATCAGACCGGCCAGATGCTGGCGGCGCTGCTCGGTTGGTCGCAAGGCACCTTCGCTTCGAAGCTCGTACTCGACGGCGGTTCGGCCAGCGTGACGCGCGAGATCGACGGCGGCCTCGAGACGCTGAAGTTGAAACTGCCCGCGGTCGTCACCACCGACCTGCGCCTCAACGAGCCGCGCTATCCTTCGCTGCCCAACATTATGAAGGCGAAGAAGAAGCCGCTCGACGTAAAGAAACCCGAGGAATTCAGCGTCGATATGACCCCGCGCATCAAGGTGCTGAAGACCGCCGAGCCCGCCACGCGCAAGGCTGGCGTCAAGGTCGGCAGCGTCGCCGAACTCGTCCAGAAGCTCAAGACTGAGGCGGGGGTGCTCTGATGTCCGTGTTGCTGATTGCAGAGCACCAGAATGACAAGCTGAACGGCGCCACCGCCAAGGCGATGTCGGCCGCGAGCCAGCTTGGCGGCGATGTGCATATTCTGGTCGCCGGACACAACTGCCGCCCCGCCGCCGAGGCTGCCGCCAAACTTTCGGGTGTAGCCAAGGTGCTCATCGCCGATGCCCCGCATCTCGCGAATGGTTTGGGCGAGGAACTGGCGGCGACGATCCTTTCGCTCGCCGGTTCGTATGACGCCGTCGTCGCGCCGGCGACCGCATCCGGCAAGAACGTGCTGCCGCGGGTCGCAGCGCTGCTCGACGTGATGCAGATCTCCGACATCACCAAGGTCGTGTCGCCAGACACGTTCGAGCGGCCGATCTACGCCGGCAACGCCATCCAGACGGTGCAGTCGGCCGAGGCCACGAAGATCATCACCGTGCGCACCGCCGCGTTTCAGGCTGCGGGCGAGAGCGGAACGGCGCCGATCGAAGCCATCGCCGCCGCCGCCGCGGCCGGCCTCTCTGAATTCTCGAGCGCGGAGCTGACGAAGTCGGACCGCCCCGAACTCGCCGGTGCGCGCATCGTCATCTCCGGCGGCCGCGGCATGGCGAGCGGCGAGAACTTCAAGACCTACATCGAGCCGGTCGCCGACCGTCTCGGCGCGGCAATGGGCGCCTCGCGCGCCGCCGTCGACGCCGGGTTCGTGCCCAACGACATGCAGGTCGGCCAGACCGGCAAGGTCGTGGCGCCCGATCTCTACATCGCGGTTGGCATTTCCGGCGCCATCCAGCACCTCGCCGGCATGAAGGATTCGAAGGTCATCGTTGCGATCAACAAGGACGGCGAAGCGCCGATCTTTCAGGTCGCCGACTATGGCCTGGTCGCCGATTTGTTCCAAGCGCTGCCCGAACTCGCCGCTGAGCTCGGGAAGTCCTGACACTGAACGTTTGAGAAGCGGGCGCACCGGAACTCCGGTCAGCCGCGATAAAGGATTGAGCCATGGATGCTCCCGTAAAGACCGCGAAGAAGCCCAAGGCGGAAGCCCCGTCGGGTGTAAAGATCAAGAAGGTCGGCATCATCGGCGCTGGACAGATGGGCAACGGCATCGCGCACGTCATCGCGCTCGCCGGCTATGATGTCGCGATGAACGATCTGAAGAAAGAGAATGTCGAGAAGGCCATTCAGATCATCGACAAGAATATGACGCGCCAGGTGTCCAAGGGCATCATCACGCAGGCCGACAAGGACCCTGCGCTGAGCCGCATCACCTACGCCGCCAACTTCGAGGCGCTCGGCGACTGCGACATGGTGATCGAGGCGGCGACCGAGGATGAGGCGGTCAAGCGCCGGATCTTCATCGACCTCTGCCCAAAGCTGAAGAAGGGCGCGATCCTCGCGTCGAACACGTCGTCGATCTCGATCACGCGTCTCGCGTCGACGACCGACCGTGCCGAGGATTTCATCGGTATGCACTTCATGAACCCGGTGCCGGTCATGGAGCTGGTCGAGCTGATCCGCGGCATCGCCACCGAGGACGAGACGTTCGCCACCGCGCGGGCGTTCGTCGACAGCCTCGGCAAGAAGACGGCCGTCAGCGAGGATTTCCCCGCCTTCATCGTCAACCGTATCCTGCTGCCGATGATCAACGAGGCCGTCTACACGTTGTACGAGGGCGTCGGCACGGTCGAGGCTATCGACAAGGCGATGAAGCTCGGCGCGCACCATCCGATGGGGCCGCTCGAACTCGCCGACTTCATCGGACTCGATACCTGCCTCTCGGTCATGCAAGTGCTGTACGAGGGCCTGTCGGATTCGAAATATCGTCCCTGCCCGCTCTTGGTGAAGTATGTCGAGGCCGGTTGGCTCGGCCGCAAGACGCAGCGCGGCTTCTACGACTATCGCGGCGAGAAGCCGGTGCCGACGCGCTGAGTACTTTTCGGCGGCTACGAACGGCAAGGTCTTGCATCCTGGCCGTGTTCGAGCTCAAATAATGGGACAAGTCATCTCACGGGCGGCTTTTGCCGCCCGTCGTCGTTTCGGGCCACGCGTCTGGCATCACCTCGCATTTGGCCAGCGATAAACAAAAGGGAGCCGCGCATGTCCAAGGTTGCCGTCGTTACAGGCGCGGGTTCGGGGATTGGGCGGGCGGTGGCGCTCGCCCTTCAAGGCGATGGTTTCGACGTCGTGTTGGCCGGCAGGCGTCTCGCGGAACTCGAGAAAACGGCGGCGGGTGCCAAAGCCGGCGGCGGGCGGATGCTTGCGGTCGCGACCGACATTGCCGACGAGCAGTCCGTGACGGCGCTGTTCGCTCGCACAAAAGAGGCATTCGGCCGCGTCGACCTGCTGTTCAACAACGCCGGCATCTTCGCACCCGCCGTGCCGATCGAGGATCTGCCGATCGCCACCTGGCGCAATGTGGTCGACATCAACCTGACCGGCGCGGTGCTGTGCTGTCAGCAAGCGATCCGCATAATGAAAGCTCAGGAGCCGAAAGGCGGCCGCATCATCAACAATGGATCGATCTCGGCCTACGTCCCGCGTCCGCGCACGGCCGCCTACGCGGCGACGAAGCACGCCATCGCCGGGCTCACCAAGGCGCTGGCGCTGGAAGGCCGGGGCCATCGCATCGCCTGCTCGCAGATCGATATCGGCAATGCCGCGACCGACCTCGCGCGGCAGGCGGCGACCACGGCGCCGAGTTCCGGCAACGCTGCGCCCGAGCCGATCATGGACTTGAAGCACGTTTCCGACGCCGTGCTCTACATGGCCAACCTGCCGCTCGAGGCGAATGTGCTGTTCATGACGCTGAAGGCGACCGAGATGCCGTTCGAAGGGCGTGGGTGAGCCCGATCAATGTCGGACGTACCATTTCAGAACCGAACTGCGGGCGCGCCGCCGATCGATCCCGGCGCGCGGATCGGGCACGTCCATCTCAAGGTCGCCGATCTGGAACGGGCGCTGGCGTTCTACCGTGACGTCCTCGGCTTCGAGCTCACGCAACGGTATGGGCATGACGCCGCGTTCGTCTCTGCGGGCGGCTACCATCACCACATCGGGCTCAACACCTGGATGAGCAAGGGCGGGTCGCCGCCGTCGCGCGGCACGACCGGCTTGTTCCATGTTGCGATCGTGTATCCGAACCGCGCGGCGCTGGCCGTGGCGGTACGTCGCGTGCTGGCCGCCGGCGTCGCCCTCGATGGGGCGAGCGATCACGGCGTCAGCGAGGCGGTCTATCTGCGCGATCCGGACGGCAACGGCATCGAACTTTATCGCGACCGTGCGGCGGACGATTGGCCTCGCGACGCCGCGGGACAACTCGCGATGGACACGCGTGCCCTCGATCTCGACGGATTGCTCGCGGAGATCGGGTGATCGGTCAACCGGGCTCGGGTTATTCGCGCGGCCGCTGGATGGAGCGGAGAAAAGCCGTCAGATCCTCGGTCATGTGGTGGACGTGATCGGGCGGCGATGTCCAGCGCTTGATATCGGCCTGAACTGGATGGTCCATGTAGTTCGAATGCACGAGCACGGTCGACATGCCGAGCGCATGTGGCACTTCGAGATTGTGCGGCATGTCCTCGAACATCGCCGCCTCTGACGCGTCGACGCCGTGCAACCGGATCATACGGTCGAATGCGGCGGCGTCGGGCTTTGGCACGAATTCGCACGCCGCGATATCGCAGATGTCCTCGAACAGGTGCAGCACACCGAGCTTTCCCGCGACGTTCTCCGCATGCCGCCGCGACCCATTGGTGAATATCAAGCGGCGGCCAGGTAGTTTTTCGATCTCGGTCGCGAGGTCGGGCATTTCCGGCAGCACCGACAGGTCGATGTCATGCACGTAGTCGAGGAAGTTCTTGGGGTCCATATTGTGGATCCGCATCAAGCCCGAAAGCGTGGTGCCGAACTGGCGGTAATAGGTTTTCTGCAGGTGCCGCGCTTGCTGGAATGGTACGCCGAGATAGCGCGCGATGAATTCCCCCATCCGCTGATCGACCTGCGCGAACAGGTTGCATTCGGCGGGATAGAGCGTGTTGTCGAGGTCGAAGATCCACACCTCGGTGCGATCGAAGCCGGCGCGGGCGGGTGCGTTCATTCGCTGGGCTCCGATACTGTCCGCTTCGCCGTTGTCATCGATGCCCATGATTTCGTTCCAATTGGCTGGCATCACTAAGCAGGCTTGGCCACCGGCCGCAACCACCGCCGAGCCACTGACGACAGAGCGGGTTCTGCTCGTGTCGGATCGACCGCTCCATGAGAGCGAAATCGATGTGTTGGCGGCGGAAATGCGTGGCACCAGCCCGAGCGCGAAAGGCACCATCCGGAACGGATGGCCGCGCGGCGGAGTTACATTGCCAACGTTCAAAGGGATACATCGCTGATGCGAATTTGTACGCGCTTAATCGTCGCCTCTCTCGTCCTGGCCGTGTCGGCCCATGCCGTCGTCGCAGCGTCCGGCCGCGAACAGGCCGCCGCCCCGTCCGTCGTCGCGCCTGCCGCGGCGGTTCCGTCGTCCTATTATCCGCACTGGGTCACCCGCGACGGCCATGTCGCCGCCTCGATCCTCGGGCGGCTGGACCCGGGGACGATCATCGCTGCGCACCACGAGTGGTCGCTCGATGATATTGGGCGGATCCTCGATTACCCCGGCAAGCGCTTCAAGATCTCCTGGTACGTGGAAGCCAACGTGCAAGAGACGGACGATCCGACGCCGACGGGCACGCCCGTGGCCAAGCGCATCGGCGAGGCGCGGTCGAAACAGGATGCGCTCGCTCGCACGCATGGCGCGGAGCGGTTCGCGAGCCTGATCGAGCTCAACGGTTCGCGCGACAAGAAGGACGGCAATCTGAAGGGCAACGGCAATCGACCAGCGGATTGGATGAAGGATGCCGAGACCGTCTCCGCGGCCGGCTTCCGCTATATCGCCAAGAGCCCGGCGCTGGAGCACGTTGACGCGTTGCGCGCGCGGTTCGGAGCCGACTTCGTGCCGCGTATCGTGTTCGAGGACGTGACAGCTGGTCCGCGCGACTCAAATCCCGGATACCGCAGCGACGCGCGCGAGTTGGCCGAGCGCGGCGACACGCTGACCTTGATCGTCCATGAGGGGGCCTACGGTGGCTTTCCAGCAACCACTTTAGCCAAGGCGCGGTCCGTCTCTGAGAGTGATTTCCGTGCCGGCAATGTCGAGATGTACTGGGGCCGAAAGTCGGCGCAACAGGGCTTCGTCAAGGTCAAGAGTTTTGAAGTGGACGACGGCAACGACACATCCGCCTCGGTCCGCTGATCATCAGCGTCGCCTGACGCAACATCATCTGGAGGTTCGAATGACGCCGCTTCTCATCGCTGTCGTGGCGACGGTTATCATTTCGACCGCGATATTGAGCGTGTCGTCCGCGACGGCCGAAGCGAAGTCGTGCACGCAGTTGCGTGCGTTGTGCTGGACGATGCGGGACGACAACTCGGATTGCGCGCGGCCTTATCAGCGCTGCCTCAAGACGGGCGTGTTCGTGACCCCGCTCGGCCGCCGGCTTCCCGCAACCAGTCGCCGTTGAGGCGCACGGCGTCCGTCAGACCTTCTTGCCCTTGCGCCGGCCGACGAGTGTGCCTGCGCCATGGTCGGTCAGGAGTTCGAGCAGCACGGCGTGGGGCACCTTGCCGTTGATGATGACGACGGCTTCGACGCCGGCTTCGACGACCTCGATGCAGCCCTCGATTTTCGGGATCATGCCGCCGGAGATGGTGCCGTCGCGGATCAGCGCGCGCGCCTCGTCGACGGTCAGTTCCGGGATCAGCTTCATCGATTTGTCGAGCACGCCCTCGACGTCGGTCAGCAGAAGCAGGCGCTTGGCCTTCATGCGCGCGGCGAGCGCGGAGGCAAACGTATCGGCGTTGATGTTCAGCGTCTCACCCTCGCGGCTGATGCCGATGGGCGCGATCACCGGGATCAAGTCCGACTTGGAAATGACGTCGACGATGTGCGGGTTGACCTCGACCGGATCGCCGACGTAGCCGATGTCGACCGCCTGCATCAGATTGGATGTCGGATCGGGCAGCTCGGTGATCCGTTTCGCGATCATCAGGTTGGCGTCCTTTCCGCAGATGCCGACCGCCTTGCCGCCCTGACCGTTGATCGCCGAAACGATCTCCTTGTTGATGGCGCCGGCGAGGACCATCTCGACCACTTCGACGGTCGGCTTGTCCGTAACTCGCAGGCCATGCTTGAACTCGCTTTTGATCTCGAGCTTCTTCAGCATGTTGGCGATCTGCGGTCCGCCGCCATGGACCACGATCGGGTTGACGCCCGATTGCTTGAGATACACCACGTCCTGCGCGAACGCCTTCGCAAGTTCGTCGTCGCCCATCGCGTGGCCGCCGAATTTGATGACCACGGTCTGCTCGTCGTAGCGGAGCATGTTGGGCAGCGCCTCGGCCAGGATGCGCGCCTTGGCATGGGCGGTGGTCGGAACCGAGCCCGCCTCGCTGTCGGAAGGAGTCGTTGACGGGGATCTCTTGATCGGTGTCGCCATGGGGCGCGGACCTCTGGATACGTTGAGCGGCCTGGGAGCGGGCCTGGCGAGCCGTGCTGCGACACGTTTGCCGCGCCGATTCCGCCGACGGCTGCACTTATATCCGGTTGCCGCCACCCCTCAACGGATTTCCCTCACATTCCGCGTGTAGCTCAAAGCACAGCTTCGTCGCTCGGCGGGCGTGCGGCGCGCCCGGCAATCAGCTAAGTTGGTTGCGGCGGCACGGGATTCGCGGCGACGACAGGGCGCCGCGGCCGGCGGGGAGAGGTGCATGACGAATATGGTCGTCGCCGAGTTGGGCCGGATTCCGATGTCGGCCAATCTCGCGGCAACTTTGTCGCGGGCGACGGACTACGCGCGCGCGCAGCAGCACGTCGAGGTGACGCTCGAGCATCTCCTGCTCGCGCTGACGGAAGACCCCGAGGCGGGTCTGGTTCTGGCTGCCAGCAACCTCGACGTCGGGCGGCTGAGCGCCGATGTCTCGAGCCATCTTGGCCGCATCGAAGAGCGCATGCCGCCGGATCGGCAGGGCCAGCTCGTGGTGTCGCCCGATCTCCGCCGTATCCTCGAAGCCGCCGCCGCCGCCGCCCAACAAGGCCGCCGCCGCGAAATCAACGGCGCCATCGTGCTGGCCGCCGTCGTCGGCGACGGGCGCAGTACGGCCGCGCATCTGCTCAGTGCGCATGGACTGACATTCGAGGGCGCCATCCACGCCTTGCAGCGGGCCAATGCCCAAACTTCAACGGCCCAGCCGCCGGCAAACCAGCCTTCGGCTCAGCCGCCGCGCGCTGCCGAACCGCCGCCGCAGCCTGCCGCCCTGCAGCAGCCATCCCCGATTCCGTCGCCGAGCCCCGGGCCAATGCCCCTGCCGCCGCGCGACGGTCCGCCGACAGGCGGACGCGGAGCCAGCCATCCACAGCCGAGCATGGACGACCTCTTGGCCGAGGCGCGTGAGCGTGTCCGGCGGCGTCATGCACCCGTCGGTGACGAGCAGCACACCGCCGAAGCCGCCGCGCCGCCCGTACACGAGCCGATGTCCTCGGCTGATGTGTCCGTGGACTATGACGACCCCGCACCGGCCGAGCGCTACGAGACCACTCGCGCCCCCTCCTATGCCCCCGACTGGCGTGAGCAGCCGATCCACGAAGATCATGGCGCTCAGGCGCGCGTCGCGGAGCGCGTGGAACCGGCTTTTCCGCCGCTCGTTACGCCACCCGTGCTCGAGAGCCCGCCGCCGATGCCGCGGCCCGCCCCGCCTCCACCCGGCCCGTCACAGCCGGCACAGTCTTATCCGGCCCCGCCTCCCGGTCCGCCGCCCCGGCCCAGCGTCCACCCGCATCGCCCGATGCCGCCCGATCGCGGCGCGCGTCCGCCGCAACCGCCGCCACCTTCGCCGACGAGCGATGCGATGAACGGGTCGTGGGTGCCGCCGCAGCAGCAAGGCGCTCCCGCCGGGCCGCGCCCGATGCGTCAGCCGCCGCCGCTACCGCCTGGATTGCCACCTCCTCCGCTGCAGCGTGGGCGGCCGATGCCGGGCAGCGAGGAGATGTCCGCCGAGTTGCGACGTGCGCAGATGCAGCCCCCGCCTGCGCCGCAGATGCCGTCGCCACTGCCGCCGCCCGGCGCGCCCCAGGCGTCCGCGCAGGGCGGTGGTCGGCCGCGCACCGGCCCCAGCCCCGCCGTCGAGATCGGCCAGCTCGTCGAGAACATCCCGAAGGCGATGCGCGTGGCCGTGCCGCAGCGCGTTGAAGTGCGGATCGGCAAGGCCAATGTCAAAGCGCTCGCCGAGGGCTTGCAAGGCGGCGGCGCGGCGTGGCGCCACGACGTGATGGTCACCAAGGCGATGTCGGTGCGCCTGCGCGCCCCCGAGGGCGGCTTCTTCATCGAGAGTGCGTCGCCCGAGACGCAGTGGATCGAGAACACGCTCGGCCTGATGTCGGACGACTACGCCAGCTGGCGCTGGACGGTGACGCCGCGCGAACGCGGCTGGAAGCGGTTGCAGCTCGTGGTGTCCGCGCGCACCGTGGGTGGGGATGGCGTCGCCGCCGAAACGGCGCTGCCCGACCAGGTTATCGACGTGAAGGTCAAGACCAACTACGGCCGTGCAGCGATGACCGCCGGAACGTGGGCCGCCGCAGCCGTCGTCGGCGGGCTCTTGGCGAAATTCGGCGAGGGCGCGTTCGCAGTTGCCTACCTCGCCGCGAAAAAGGCCATCGGCGGCTGACCTGACACCGGACTTCACTCAAGTGCGGCCTAATCAGCGGCGCTCGGCGATGATGCGGGCGATCGTGGCGCGCAGCTCTGGGATGCCGTCGCCCTTTTCGGACGAAGTCGCGAGGATCGCCGGGAACGCCGCGGGATGACGAGAGAGTTCGGCGAACGTCGCCGCCTTGACCTGTTCGAGTTCGAACGGGTTGATCTTGTCGGCCTTGGTCAGCACGACCTGATACGACACCGCCGAGGTGTCGAGCAGCGCCATGATTTCCATGTCGACCGGCTTGATGCCGTGCCGTGCGTCGATCAGCAGGAACACGCGCGCCAGCGTCGGGCGGCCGCGCAGATAGTCCTTCACGAGCTTGGTCCACGCCTCGACGGTCGCCTTCGGTGCCTTGGCGAATCCGTATCCCGGCATGTCGACGAGATTGAGCGCGCGGTCGTCGGTGACGAAGTAGTTGAGCAGCTGTGTGCGGCCCGGCGTGTTCGACGTGCGCGCCAGCGCGCCGTCGCGGACGATGGCGTTGATGAGACTGGATTTGCCGACGTTCGAGCGGCCTGCGAGCGCAATTTCGACGCGATCGGCCGCCGGCAAACCGTCGATGGCGGCGACGCTCATGATGAACGTCGTCGGCCGTTTGAATAACTCGTCGCCGGCTTCTATCTCGGCTGCGGTGAGGTCCGTGCCTTCGTTCATGGCCCGGCCTCCCGCCTGACTTTCGGTCGAACCGCAATGCCGGCGATCCGCGTCAACTCTTGGCACCCTTGTCCGCCGACTTGCCGAGACCGAACAATGACAATACCGGCGAGAAGATGCGGGTGACGTTTTCCTTGAGCGGAATCTTCACGCCCTGCTTCTTCAGGATGTAGCTCTGCTGCGCCATCGATAGCATGTTGTTCCAAGCCCAGTAGATCACGAGTCCGGCCGGGAACGAGGCCAAGAGGAACGTGAACATGACCGGCATCCAGTTGAAGATCATCTGCTGAGTCGGATCAGGCTGCGGCGGGTTCAACTGCATCTGCAGCCACATCGTCACGCCCATCAATAGCGGCCACGCGCCGATCGCCAGGAACTCCGGCACCGCGAATGGCAGCAAGCCGAACAAGTTGAACAGCGATGTCGGGTCGGGCGCGGAGAGATCCTTGATCCAGCCGAAGAACGGCGCGTGGCGCATGTCGATCGACACGAACAGCACCTTGTAGAGCGCGAAGAAAACGGGGATCTGCACGAGGATCGGCAGACAGCCGGCCAGCGGGTTGATCTTCTCCTTCTGGTAGAGCTTCATCAGCTCCTGCTGCTGTGCCGCCTTGTCCTCCTTGAAGCGCTCCTTGAGGAGTTCCATTTCCGGCTGCAGCTTTTTCATCTTGGCCATCGACTCATAGCTCTTGTTCGCGAGCGGGAAGAACGCGACCTTGACGAGCACGGTGACGGCGAGGATGGCGAGACCGAAGTTGCCGAGCAGTTTGTAGAGCCAGTTGATGAGGTGATAGAGCGGCTTGGTGATGAAGTAGAACCAGCCCCAGTCGATCAGCAGGTCGAACTGCTTGATGCCCTGCGTGGTCTCGTAGTTCTCGATCTTGTCGACCTGCTTGGCGCCCGCGAAGATGCGGCTCTCGACACCCTTCCGAGCCATCGGCGGAATGACCAGCCCTGCACGAAGGTAGTCGGCCTGGAACGCTTCGCGCGACGTCGCCGACTTGGGCGAGGCGAGGCGAAGTGCGCCGGTGTAGGTCGCGGTCTGATCCGGAATGAGCGCTGCCGCCCAGTACTTGTCGGTGATGCCGAGCCAGCCGCCGGTCTTACCTTCGAACCGCTGGCCGCCGTTCTCCTTCTGCACGTCGTGATAGGTGATCTCTTTGAGGCCGGCATCGCCGACGACGCCGATCATGCCTTCGTGCTGGATATAAAAGCCTTCGATCGGCGGTGTGCCGTAGCGATAGAGGCGGGCATAGGGAAACAGAGTGACGTCGGCCTGGGTCTTGTTCTCGACCTCGTCCATCAGTTTGAACATGTAGTCGTCGTCGACCGAGATGGTGCGGCGGAAGACGAGGCCCTGGCCGTTGTCGTGGACGAGGGTGACTGGCGTCTTCGGCGTCAGCGTGCCCTGCTTCTCGAGCGTCCAGACGGTGTCGCGGTCGGGCAGCTTCACGCCGGAGTCCTGCGCGCTCCAGCCCTGCTCGGCGAAATACGGATTTGGCGCATCGGCCGGAGAGAACAGGGCGACGTTCGGGCTCGCGGGGTTGGCCTTGACCCGGTAGCGGGTCAGCAGCAGATCGTCGAAGCGTCCGCCCTTGAGCGAGATCGATCCCTTGAGGGAGGGCGTGTCGATAGCCACACGCGGGCTCGACTTCAGCGCCTCGTCGCGGCCGCGGGCGGCCTGCTCAGGCGTCAACGGGACGGTCGGCAGCGCGGAGGGCCTCGGTGCGTCGCCGCCAGGGACGGTGGTCTGCGCCGGTGCCCCCGGCGTTGCAGGCTGACCGGGCGCCGCGGCCCCCGGCTGCACGGTCTGCGACTGCGCCGCTTTCTCGCGCTCGAGACGTGCCTGCTCTTCCTTCAGCTTCGGCCCGGCGTAGAACACCTGCCAAGCAAACAGCACCGCCATCGACAGCGCGACGGCCAGCATGAGGTTCGTGGAGCTTTCGGGATCTCTGCCTTGCATGGAGCCTCGGGCTGATCGGACACGTTGGTCAACGGTCACAGGGGTCAACGGTCACTGAGAGTGGCGCGTCCGGCATGTTTGGCCGATGCGCGCGTCGAATGGCATACGACACCGCGTCGCCCCGGCGCTCTCAGGCTCCGATACGGCGTGGTGCAAATGGATTGGCGCACCCGGCTTCACGTTCCGCGTGGCTTCGGGCGTCGTTGCGGAGCGTGATGCACGCGATGGAGAGCGTCTTCAAGCTCTTTCTTGAGATCGGCAAACGGGCGCGTCAACGCCGGCGACCGTGCGATAAGAACATAGTCGTATCCGGGCTGCGCGCGCGCGGTGGCAATCAGGTCTATGGCGGACTTCAACCGGCGGCGAACCCGGTTGCGGACGACCGCGTTGCCGATCTGCTTGGTGACCGTGAAGCCGAAGCGCGGCGGCAAAGATGCGGTGGCGGAAGGAGGAGCTGCAGGCGCCGGACCCGTGTGAACGGAGGGATTGGCGGCCGGCCGGGGCTTCGTCTCCAGCACGAACGATGCCGTCGACCAGCGCGCACCACCTCGAATGCGCAGGAACTCGGAGCGTTTCTTGAGGGTAACGGGCATACCGGGAGGCCTTCGCACACAGTCCTGACCCGCTTACGGGTCACGGCGGGCACCAGCGCGGAGTGGTCTGAGCGGAAAACACGTTCGGCGCGCCAGGGGTGCCGGTCCGCACCAGGAGGTGCGTATCGCCAACCCAGATCACGCCGATGCCAGCGGCCAGACCGCTGCAATCCTCATCGCCCGAACTTCGGAAACCGAACCGCGGGCCGATGCACTAGGCCGACAGACGCTTGCGGCCCTTGGCGCGGCGGCGGGCGAGTACTTTGATGCCACCGGCGGTCTGCATGCGCTTGCGGAAGCCGTGGCGACGCTTGCGAACGAGTTTGCTCGGCTGATACGTACGTTTCACGTGAATTCTCCGTGCGTTGCCGCGTCTGGGTCAAAATGCCCAAAGCGGTCCGGGGCGAAACGGAAACTGCCATCATCAGGCCGAGCTGAAGCTCGTCCCCTGGCAATCCACGCGTCGCGACGATGGATGAAGGCCCGAGCTTATAGGTATACCCAACACGCAAGTCAATCAGAGCCTGCCGCTATGACCGAGTGGGCATGATCACGTGCTATCACATGGCCATCCGAGTTTTCACGACAGCTTGAGACCCCATTTTCTTTTGCCGTGATCAGGTTCACGTTGCCGTCGCTTCGCGGCTTAGCGACAGCAGCAAGCACAACTCATCCCCGACGAGGTATTCATGCGCGATCTTCATCTATTATGTGGGCGAACCTCGTCGAATACTAACGTCACTCGGCGGCTTTTCGTCTTTGCGGCGGGCCTTTTGCTTGGCACGAGCGCGATCACTCTGCCTGTGGCGGCCGCGAATGTGGCAGATCTCCATACAATGCATGCGAAAGGATCGACGGTCGCCGTCGATCATGCCGCTTGGGACAACCTATTGAAAATGTACGTTGTTCCTGGAGCCGACGGCGTTAATCGCGTGCGCTACGCGAAATTCAAGGCCGACGGTCATGCGGCGCTCAAGGCCTATGTCGCGGCCCTGGAAAAAGTCGATGTCGCCACGCTCGACCGTCCGGAACAGTTCGCCTTCTGGGCTAACCTCTACAACGCGAAGACGATCGACGTCGTCCTCGACAAATACCCGGTCAAATCGATCAAGGACATCAGCCTGGGCGGCGGCCTGCTGACGCTGGTCACTGGTGGGCCGTGGAAGGCGAAGCTGGTCAAGGTCAAGGGCCAAGACTTGTCGCTCGACGACATCGAGCATGGAATCCTGCGGCCCGGCTTCAAGGATCCGCGCGTCCATTACGCCGTCAATTGCGCTTCGTTCGGCTGTCCCAACCTCGCGACCGAAGCGTTCACGGGCGCGCGTCTCGAAGCGCAGCTCGATGCCGGCGCCCAGGCCTACATCAATCATTCGCGCGGCGTGAAGCTCGACGGCGGCAAGGTCACGGCTTCGTCCATTTACAACTGGTTCCAGGCCGATTTTGGCGGCAACGAAGCCGGCGTGCTCGCGCACATGCGCAAGTACGCCGGCCCCGCGTTGAAGCCCAAGCTTGATGCGGCCACCGCGATTGCCGACTACGACTACGACTGGAGCTTGAACGAAGTGAAGTGACAATCGGCGATGAGCCGAGCCGGCGAGCACGCACCCAACGCTAATGAGGACTGAGCGACATGTCGTCAAATCAACCGAGCCGCAACGGCGGACCGGCAAGCGGTAGCGGCAGCGGATTCCGCCGCTGGTTGCCACTGATCGCCATCGCCGGCTTGATGGGGCTCGTCTTCGCGATGGGCTGGCACAAGCTGCTGACGTTCAAGACGATCGGTCTCAACTACGACGCGATGAAGGCCTTCATCGGCCAGAACCTTGTTGCAGCACTCGCCATCTACATTGTCGCGTATATCGCAGTCGTCGCGCTGTCGCTTCCGGGCGGTCTCGTCATGACGCTGACGGGCGGACTGCTGTTTGGATGGCAACTCGGTGCTCCGGCCGCGATCGTTGGCGCGACGATCGGTGCGACGATCATCTTCCTGATCGCCAAGACCTCGTTCGGCGAGGGGCTTGCAGCGAAAGCGGGTCCGTGGATCGGCAAGCTGCAGCAAGGCTTCAAGGAGAATGCGTTGAGCTATCTGCTGTTCCTGCGGCTGGTTCCGGCATTTCCCTTCGTCGTCGTCAACCTCGCACCGGCGCTGCTCGGCGTGCCGCTGCGCACGTATGTCATCGGCACATTGCTCGGCATCATTCCCGGCACGACGGCGTTCTCGATCGCTGGCGCGGGACTAGGCAGTGTCGTCGAAGCGCAGAACGCAGCCTATAAGGCGTGTCTCGACAAGAATCCCGGCGGCGGCGATGCCATCTGCCCCTATACGATCGATACTTCCAAACTGGTGACGACGGAACTCCTGGTCGCGTTTGCGGTGCTCGGCGTCGTCGCACTCATTCCCGTCGCGATCAAGAAGTGGAGCAATCGCCATGCAACCGCATAACGTGACCGCCTCGGGCGGCGCCGCCGTGTCGCCGGGCGCATCGCTCGCGGCGAAGGATGCGAGCGCCAAGGGCTCCGGCGGCGCAGGGTCTGGATCGGCGACCCGGTCGGGGACGACGCAAGCCGCCGGCAGCGAGACGATCAATTGCGATCTCTGCATCATCGGGGCTGGATCGGGCGGGTTGTCCGTCGCTGCCGCTGCCGCAGCGTTCGGTCAAAGCGTCGTGCTCATCGAGAAGCACAAGATGGGCGGCGATTGCCTGAACTACGGCTGCGTGCCGTCGAAGGCGATGATCGCCGCGGGTAAACGCGCGCACGCCATGCGGACGTCGGCGGCGTTCGGCATCGCGCCGGTCGAGCCGGTGATCGATCCGAAGGGTGTCCACGATCACGTGCACCAGGTCATCGCCGCCATCGCACCCAACGATTCGGTCGAGCGGTTCACCGGACTTGGCGTCCGCGTGATCACCGCCGCCGGCCGCTTCATCGACAAGCGCACCGTCGTTGCTGGCGAACATCAGATCACGGCGCGCCGCTTCGTCATCGCGACCGGATCGTCGCCCGTGGTGCCGCCGATCCCTGGGCTCGACAGCGTGCCCTATTTCACCAACGAAACCATCTTCGACAACGCCAGCAAGATCGATCACCTGATCATCGTCGGCGGCGGGCCGATCGGAATGGAGCTGGCGCAAGCACATCGCCGGCTCGGCGCGCGCGTCACCGTGGTCGAGGGGTTGAAGGCTCTCGGCAAGGACGATCCTGAAATGACCGCCATCGTTCTGCGTCAGCTGCGCACCGAAGGCATCGAGATCCGCGAAGGCGCGAAAGTCGAGCGCGTGGATGGTGGGCTCGGCGCGGTCAAGGTCACCGTGGCGACGGCGGATGGAACGGAGATCGTCGAGGGCACGCACGTGCTCATCGCGGCCGGGCGGAAGCCGAACATGTCCGACCTCGGACTTGATGCCGCCGGCATCAAATTTGACAAGCGCGGGATCACCGTCGGTCCAACGCTGGTGACGTCGAATGCCAGCGTGTTCGCCATCGGCGATGTCACGGGCGGCTTGCAGTTCACCCATGTCGCCAACTATCACGCGGGCATCGTCATCCGCCGCGCGTTGTTCAAGCTGCCAGCCAAGGCCGATACAAGCGTCGTGCCGTGGGTGACCTATACCGAGCCGGAGCTGGCCAACGTCGGCCTCAGCGAAGACGCGGCGCGCGCCAAGCATGGCAAGATCAACGTGCTGCGCTGGCCATATCACGAGAACGACCGCGCCCAGGCGGAGCGGACCACGGAAGGCCACGTCAAGGTGGTGACGGACCCGAAGGGGCGCATCCTCGGCTGCTCGATCGTCGGCGAGCACGCTGGGGAACTCATTCAGATCTGGTCGCTCGCCATTTCGCAGAAAATGAAGATCAAGGCGATGACCGAGTGGATTTCGCCCTATCCGACGCTCGGCGAGGTCAACAAGCGCGCTGCATACAAGTTCTTCGCGACGGCGGCGAGCAATCCGCTGGTCCGGAAAGCGATTTCGTTCCTGAAGAAGTTCGGTTAACGCGGCTTCGGCCTTGAACTCTGGCTGGAAGACACCGATTCTCGGACCACAGGGCAACGCATTTCGTGGTAGCGGTCAGTCGTCATGACGCACCACGAGCACCGTGAGAGCCCGGGTGGAACGAGAGACGCACGTGCCGCGCGATATCGTTGATCGGCCGGAGGCCATTGGACCGGCGACGGAAGCCCCCGCGACGCGGGTGGCCAGCGGCGCAGCCGTGCCGGTCGCGTCGGCGGACGCTTCCCCCACCCCGCCATTTCCCCGATTGACGCTGGCCCGCCTGCGTCTCGAATGGCTGCGTCTGGGGTTGCCCTTCAAGCTGCTGATGTTGACATCGGCGTTCGTCATGCTCGCTGAAGTGCTGATCTTCGTGCCGTCGATCGCCAATTACCGCATCAACTGGCTCAATGACCGGCTGACGGCGGCGCGGCTCGCGGCGCTGGCGGCGGAGGCGCTTCCGGGCGGTGAAGTCCCTCAGATGCTGCGCGCGGATCTCCTAAGTACTGCGCAAGTCAAAGCCATCGCCGTGAAGCGGGACGGCCGGCGGCGCATGGTGCTGCCGCCGGAGGCGGCGATGGTGGTCGACGTGGTTCACGATCTCCGCAAGCGCCCCAATCAAGGGTTCTTCGGCGAGATCGGATCGCGGGCGACGCTGATCGGCGATGCGTTGGGCGTGTTCTTCGGTGGCGACCGAACTTTGCGCGTGCTCGGCGACAACGGTGCAGGCGCCGACGATTTCATCGAGATCGTGCTGCCGGAAGCGCCGTTGCGCTCGGTCATGGTCCGGCACGGACTTAACATCCTCGGGCTGTCGATCATCATCTCGCTCATCACCGCCGCGCTCGTTTATCTGGCGCTGTCGCGGCTGCTGGTTCAGCCGATGATGCGAATTACCCGCAGCATGGTGCATTTCAGCCAGAATCCCGAAGATCCGAGCCGTATCATCATGCCGTCGGACCGTTCCGACGAAATCGGCACGGCCGAGCGCGAACTGGCGGAGATGCAGAAGCAGCTTGCGCAACTGCTGCTGCAAAAAAACCGGCTGGCGCAGCTCGGGCTCGCGGTCAGCAAGATCAATCATGATCTGCGCAACATGTTGGCCAACGCCCAGTTGATCTCCGACCGTTTGACGTCGATCCCGGATCCGACGGTGCAGCGTTTCGCCCCGAAACTCATCGCCTCGCTCGATCGCGCCATCAACTTCTGCACCGACAGCCTCAAGTTCGGGCGGGCCGAGGAGGCCGCGCCGCGGCGTGAGCTGATGAGGCTGCGGCCGCTGGTCGAAGAGGTCGGCGATGGTCTGGGGCTCGGTCCTGGCTTGATCCACGACGGGATGATTTCGCTCGTCGTCGACATCAACGAGAACCTGCGGATCGACGCGGATCGCGAGCATTTGTTCCGCGTATTGAGCAATCTCGTGCGCAACGCGGTGCAAGTGCTCGAGGGTCACAATCAGGATCGAGGCGGCGACGGCCAGCCGGGCGAGATCGTGGTCAAGGGCTGGCGTGAAGGCCGCAAGGTGTTCGTCGAGTTGCGCGACAACGGGCCGGGCGTGCCGCCGAAGGCGCGGGCCAACTTGTTCCGTGCCTTCCAAAGCTCTTCGCGAAAGGGCGGGACGGGGCTTGGCCTGACCATCGCGCACGAACTCGTCGCGTCGCACGGTGGCACGCTGCAACTGATCGATTCACACGAGGGTGCGGTGTTCCTGATCACCTTGCCTGATCGCAGTGCGGCTGGCTGAACCCGGCGCACCTCATCCACGAGCCTCGTGGGCGCGGTCGGCGTATCAAGTGGTGTTCCGTTGGCCGGGACGGTCGGCCGGTCTGCGTAGCTTACCGGACTGTTTAACTTACCGGACCGTGAGACTTAGACGTTGTGGTGCCGCTTGCGTGACTCGAACACGCGACCCCGTCATTACGAATGACGTGCTCTACCGGCTGAGCTAAAGCGGCTGACCGACGACATCTGCCGTCGCGACGAAGCGCGACGCAGGCAAGACGAGATACCCTTTGCCGCGCGTGTTGGCAAGCCTCAGCTCGACGCCCGATAGCCGCGGATCGGCGGGCGGATTTCCTCGGCATCGGCGGCATCCGGGCCTGGATCGTCGGGAGCGCGGGGCGGGACGAAGATCTTGGCGGGCGGCGCGGAACGCGCGTCGCGGGGCCCCTTCGCCACCGTGCTGGTGGACGTGGCAGCCGGAACCGCGGCGGGCGGCGACCCGGTTGCCGCTGGGGTGACCGCCGGTTGCGGGTCGGGACGCGATCGCTCCGAAAGACGAGCATAGGCGGCCGAGGCCTTGGCATTCGCCTCGGCGGCCGATGGCGCGGGCATCACGACGCTGGATTGAGTGCGATCGCCGTTGCGGCCATTGAGAGGCGCCGCCGAAGCCGTTGCTGCCGTCGCGGCGGGCTTCGTCGCGGGCGCGGGCGTTGCCGATCGCTCGGGCTGTTCGGATGTCGTGCTCCCGGTGTTCGGCGAAGCGGAGTTCGGAGATGCGGTGTCCGGCGCGGCCGGCGACTTTGCAGCGCTCGCCGGTGCGGGTTCCGCTGCAAGCGGTCGTGCGGCAGTTGACGCGTCGGCGTTTCGCTGCGGGGAGGCTGCGGGAGACGCCGCAACTGCGATTACAGCCGTCGGGGCCGGAGCCGGGGCTGGGGCACGCGTTTCGACGACGACGGCGTCGTCGACCTTGCGCTCGGGCGCGGCCGCTTCGACCTTGACCTCGCGCGGTGGCTCGGATTCGGTTTCGGTGCGACGCGATGCCGGGCGGGCGGGGACGGCTTCGCTCGTCTCCACCGAAACCGCGTCGACGGGCTTTGCGGTCAGCGCTGGATCAAGTCCGGCGCCGAGCGGCACGAGTTCCTCGAGCTTCTTGTGCAGCAACTCGCTGTCGCTCGTTTCGGCCTGCTCGATCGGAACACGCCACTGGAATGCATCGAGCGCGCCGGTAACGGGCGACACCGCCGCCCACTGATCGGATACGACGCCGTCGGCGGTCCAGGCCGGGTCGCGCGGCGCGTTGACGGCGCGCGCCAGCCATTCGCGAACGCGGCCCTTGTTGCCATGCTGCTCACCCTCGATGCGCGCCATCAAGAGGCAGATGCGCTGCGTCAGGCGGCCATCGACGAACGGCTCCAGCGCCGAACGCGCCTCGTCGAAAGCCTTCGCCTCGATGGCGGCGGTCGCGGCCGCAACAGCGCTCTCGACCGACATCGGATTGAGAAGCGCGAGCTGCCGGACGCGGTCGAAACGGTCTCGAGGACTGTCGCCGAGGCGCGCATAGGCATACGCGGTGGCGAGGTCGGGATGCGGCGAGCGGGCCCAGGTCTTCTGGATGATCTTGGTGGCGCGCGGCGTGTTCCCGCGCGAGGCCAGCATTCTGCCGGCCAGCGCGGCGGCGGGTACGAGGTCGGGCGCAAGTCCGTTCGCCTCGATGGCGAGGTTCAGCGCCTTCTCGGGATCGCTGTCTTCCTTGTCGATGGCCTGAGCCGTCAATAGGACAGCGCGTCGGCGGTCGGCACTGGCTTTTTCGACGTGGCTGTTCTTGCGCGCCACAGCGAGCGTTTCGAGCGCGCCGGACCAGTCCTTTTCCTTGCACTGCAACTCGAAAAGCTGCTCGACCGCCCAAACGAGTTTCGGGTTGAGCCGAATGGCGCGCTCGGCAAACTGGCGGGCCGCCTCGGTTTCGCCTTCGCGCTGCGCCTCGAGGAACAGTCCGCGCAAGCCGAGCTGCTCGGTGTCGGGAGAGGCCAGCATGGCTTCGAAAATACGACGCGATGTTGCGCCGTCGCCCGAAAGTTGGGCGGCCTGTGCTCGCAGCAAGTGGGTCAGCGGCTCGTTCGGGAGCGCCTTGCGTGCCTGGATCGCATAGCGCGTCGCCGATCCGCGGTCGCCGGCGCCGATGGCGATCATGCCGGACGACAGCGCTTCGAGGCCGCGCTGCTGACGGCGGCGCGCCATGAACTGCCCGACGACGGCGGGACTGGTCCAGATCTGCCGCAGCAGCGACCAGATGAACAGCGCCGCGCCCATGATGGCTGCGAGAATGACGACGGCGCGGAACACGCTCGTCTCGATCTCATAGCCTTCCCAGTTGATGACCAGATTGCCTGGCCGATCCGCGAGCCAGGCAAGACCGGTTGCCGCCGCCGCAACGAAGGCGAGAAACAGAATGAGACGCACCATGGCGCTAGACCTCTACTTCGATGACGTGCCGGCAAGTGATGACTTGAGTTGGCTTTCGACGGTGGCGAGGGCACGGTCGACGGCGGCGCGCGCGTCGACCTTGGCCAGCCACGCCTGTGCGGGTTGGACGGCCTTGGCGGGTAGCAGCTTCGATTGTTCGATCACGTCCCCCAGGCGGTTATCCTTCAACGCCTGCTCCATGCGTCCGACGATCGCTTCGGCACTCTTGTCGTCCGGCGTGTGGCTGACCTTGCGCACGCGCACCACCGATTTCGCGCCGGCCCAGAGACGATCGACGACGCTGCCTTCGACCGGATCGCCCTCGGCATCGAGGATGGAACTCGCCAGCCCGCGGAACTCGCGCGCGAGATCGCTGGATGTCGCGACACCCTGCTCCTTGTATCGCTCGAGCGCGGACAGATCGATCTTTCCGCCGGACGCCTTCTTGACCTCGGCGAGTTCGGATGCGTACTTCTGGCCGCGATCGAGAGTGCGCTTCAAATTGCCAAGTTCGAGCGACAGTACGATCCGCTCGGCGTTGGCCTTGCGATCTTCCTCGCTCTTGACGACGGTCTGTAAATTCTGCTCGAGCGACGTCAGCTTGCTGGCAACGGGTCCGACCGCGGCGGCGACGTCGGTCGGGCGTGCGAGCAGCTTCATCGACGCGGTGACGTCGCCCTTGAGGCCGTCGATCGAGCTTTTCAGCCCGCCGGTCTCGGCCTGCACGACGCGCAAGGTGTCGGCGAGACGGTCGCCGTCGGCCTTCAACGTCTCCATCCGCGTGCCGAGCTTAGCCGTCTCGGCCTTCAAGGCAGAGACGTCGCGGTCCATTCGCACCGTGCCCGACTTTGCAGCTTCCGCGCCTTCGGCGACCAAAGCCACGCGGCTCTCGATTTGCTCCGCCACGCTCTTGCGGATGGCGCTCATCTGGGTGTTCACGGTGGTTTCGAGGTCGGACACCTTGCCGGTGATCGCGGCGAGCTGAGGCAGACGTCCGGCAGACGGATTGTTCTCGGCCGCTGCCGCCATCGTCGCGAGCCGTTCTTCGAGCTTGGCGACGCGGCTGACGGCCTCCTCCGCCGGGGCTTGCTTGGCCAAAGCATCGGCAAGCGCCTTGTTCTGCGCAGCGAGTTGGCCTTGAGCGTCGTTGACCGTTGCGACCGTTTTCGCGAGGTCGTCGACCTTGGCGAGCCGGCTTTCCGCGGCAGCGAGCTTCTGCGCAAGGTCGGTGCCAGCGGCGGGCGATGCCTTGGGCGCCTGTTCGAGCGCGGCGATGCGCTGCATCAGTTCGGCCGTCACCGGCGCTTTCATCGAGGGGCCGATAGGCAGGCCCAGTTCGGCCATGCGCGGGCCAAGCGTGTCGGCGCCGAGCAGCGCCAGGAACCCGCCCGCGATACCTGCGGCCATGTGGCTGAGGAACGACCCGATACCACCCGAGCGGCGCGGTGGGACGGCGGCGGGCGGAGTTGCCGAAGGCGGTTTGGCGCCTGCGGGCGGCATGTTGCCCGATGCGCCTGATTTGGCATCGGTGGGCTTCATGCCGCTGGCCGTGGCCGAGCCGGTTGTGGGCGTCGCACTCGCGGTGGATGCAGGTTTGTCGCCGGGTTTCGAGGTGTCGCCGGGTTTGGCGGACGCGGCCGCCGATGCAGTCGATGCCGCAGCCTGCGCTCCGGTGCTCGCGCTCGAGGATGCCGCCGCCGGAGACTTGGTGTCAGACGTCTTGGCGTCCTTGATCTCGACCTGGGTAGCCTTCAGCTCGATGGTTGCATAGGGCTTCTTCGGCTGCGAGCCGTCGCCCGCGCGGACGTCGTCCTTGCCCGGACCTTCATTCTTCGTAGTCATGAGACGAGAGACCTCCAACGTACGCGCCCAAGGCCGACTTGCGCCGCCACGGCCGACGTGCCCGCGCGTGTTGCTGCGGGTCACCTCAACGGGGGGATGTGGCGTTGACCAGGGCTCACCCAGCTCGCGGCGGAGTGTGCCGCTGGGCCGCGACTAGAGCAAGCAAATCTTCGATGTTCGGGCGTTCGGAAACGATTACCCTTTCGGGGGAGAGAGGGGTCAAGGCGCCCGCGACGGAAGCTGACAGGCAGACATGGATCAGCCGCGAAGCCGCTTGTTCCAGTCCTGCCGCCACGACGAGATTGCTATAGACCGAAGCCGTTCGCGGCGACAGGAGAAGCACGGCGTCGATCTGGCCGTCGGCGATAGCGGCGCGAGTGTCCGGCATCAGGCTCTTGGCGGCAACCGTGCGGTAGGCCGTGATCTGCACGACGTCATAGCCGTGCGACCGCAACACCGGCGTCAGATCGAAGGCGAGATGTTCGCCGGCAAGGTAAACGATGGACCGACTGCGGTCGGACAAAGCCGAAACGATGACTTCGGCCAAGGCGCGCGCGGTACCTGGGCCGCGTGTCACCTGCACAAAACCGACGTCGCGCGCCACCTGTTCGGTGCGGCCACCGACCGCGAACATCGGCAACTCGATCGCCGATTGAAGGGCCGGGCTCGCGGCGAGGGCGCGCAAGGCGTTGCGGCTGGTCGCGACGACCGCCGCCGCCCCGCCGAAAGGCTCGGCCGCCACCGGCAACAGCTCCACATCCAGCAACGGGTCGATCACCGCCGTCACCCCAATCGCGCCGAGCCGCGCAGCGAGATCGCTGGCGTCGGACGCAGGGCGGGTGACGAGGACGCGCATCAGGCTTGTGTCCCGTTCGCGAAGTTCGCATCCACTTGCAGCGTGCCCAAGGCGAACTTCGCGAGCGACAAGGACACTAGCCAATCTCATGATTTCTAGTGTGATTCAGATCCGCATGTTCGCAACCTGGTCTGGCCGTGACATGAATGCGAATCTGCGGATCATCACACGAGTGCGCGGAAGATGTCCGGGCTCGCGCGCGCCAGCAGATCTTCGGCGGCTTCGACCGCGATCCGTTCGAACGCGCCGGGAGCGCCCGTCCTCTCTGAGGCGTGATGCTCGCGACCGTCCGGACTGAGGATCTCGCCGCGAAATCGGATGTGGCCGTCGGGACGAAGCTCGGCCAGGCCGGCGATGGGCGTCCGGCAGGAGCCTTCGAGGCGCGCCAGGAATGCGCGCTCGGCCATGACGCAGGACGCACTCTCGGCATGGTTCAACGGGGCGAGGAGCGCGCGGATGTCGAGGTGGTCGGCGCTGCACTCGATGCCGATGGCGCCCTGCGCGACCGCCGGAAGCATGACGTCGGTGGAAATCCGCTCGGAGATGCGGCCGGCATTGCCGAGGCGATTGAGACCGGCGCAGGCGAGGAACGTCGCGTCGGCCACCCCGTCCTCGAGTTTCTTGAGGCGCGTCTGGACGTTGCCGCGGAAGCCGACGACGTCGAGATCGGGTCGCATCCTGCGGATCTGGGCCTGACGGCGGAGCGACGACGTGCCGACGCGGGCGCCTTTGGGCAGATCGGAGATGGAGCCGTAGCGCAGGCTGATGAAGGCGTCGCGAACGTCTTCGCGCGGGAAGATCGCGGACAGGATCAATCCGTCCGGCAGTGCGGTCTGGACGTCCTTCATCGAGTGCACGGCGAGATCGATGCTGCCGGAGATCAGCGCCTCTTCGATCTCCTTGGTGAACAGCCCTTTGCCGCCGGCTTCCGACAGCGGCCGGTCAAGGATCATGTCGCCGGTGGTCTTGATGATGCAGATTTCGAAGCGGTCTTCCGGGAGGTCGTGGGCGGCCATCAATCGCGACCGGGTCTCATGGGCTTGTGCCAAAGCCAACGGCGAGCCTCGAGTGCCGATGCGGATGGTCCGTGCTTGCAACGCCGTATCTCCAGGTGGTAGGCGGGCCGGTGGCTACGTGACGGGCCGCCTGACGCGACCGCGCGCGCCCGCGCGTCTCGGCGTCCGGCACGCTAGGACAGCGGCGTCGCGAAGGCAAACGGGCATGGGATCAAATGGCATGAGTGGCGGCCAGCCGGCAAGCGCGTCGAGCGAGACGCTGGTGCTCGGCATCGAGACGAGCTGCGACGAGACCGCCGCCGCGGTGGTCGTGCGCGATGGCTCGGGCCGGGGCCGGGTCCTCGGCAACGTCGTTCGTTCCCAGTGGGACCAGCATCGGGCGTACGGCGGCGTGGTTCCCGAGATCGCGGCCCGCGCCCACGTCGAGTGCCTCGACGATCTGATTGCCGCCGCGATGGGAGAGGCCGGGATCGGCTTCGACCGGCTCGACGCGGTCGCCGCGACGGCGGGGCCGGGCCTGGTTGGCGGATTGATCGTCGGCCTGGTAACCGGCAAAGCCATCGCGCTGGCGCACGGCAAGCCGCTGGTGGCCGTCAACCATCTCGAGGCGCACGCGCTGACCGTCGGGCTGACCGACGGTATCGACCCGCCGTATCTGCTTCTCCTGGTGTCTGGCGGGCATACGCAGACCCTGGTCGTACACGGCGTCGGCCGCTATGAGCGGCTCGGAACGACGATCGACGACGCGCTCGGGGAAGCCTTCGACAAAACCGCGAAGCTCCTGGGTCTCGGCTTTCCGGGCGGGCCGGCCGTCGAGGCGATGGCAAGGCGCGGACGCGCGGGCCGCTTTTCCTTGCCGAGACCGATGCTTGGGCGGGCGGAGCCGCACTTCTCGTTTGCGGGCCTCAAGACGGCGGTCCGGCATCAGGCGCTCGCGCTGCAACCGTTGACCGACGCCGACGTGGCCGATCTCTGCGCCGACTTCGAGGCTGCCGTCGCGTCCAGCGTGCGCGATCGGGTCGCCCGGTCGATCGACCTCGCGGAGCCGCTGTTGCCGCCTGGATCTGCCCGGCATCTTGTCGTTGCCGGTGGTGTTGCCGCCAATCAGCATCTGCGGGCGACACTGGCCGCGTTGGCCACCGAACGCGGTTTCGATCTGGTCGCGCCACCCATTTCATTATGTGGCGACAATGCCGCGATGATCGCCTGGGCGGGTGCGTCGCGGCTCGCGCACGGATTGACGGACGGGCTCGATGCTCCGGTGCGGCCGCGCTGGCCGCTCGACGCGACGGCCGCGCCGGCCATCGGCGCCGGCGTCAAGGCGTGACGACCGGTTCTGGCGTCGCGCCGGCTGCGGCACGCCCGGGAGCGTGCTAATCGTTTCGTCCAGTCAGGGGAGACCGCATGACATCGAGCATCGACAGCGTCGGCGTGATCGGCGGCGGAGCATGGGGGACGGCACTGGCGCAGACCTTGCGGTTGGCTGGCCGCGACGTCGTGCTGTGGGCGCGCGAGCCGGAGACGGTCGAAGAAATCAACGAGCGCCACGTCAACAGCCTGTTCTTGCCCGGCGTGGCCCTCGACCACGGGCTCCGGGCGACGGCTGAACTCGGCGAGATCGCGGCCAGGGACGCAATCCTCATGGTGGCGCCTGCACAGCATGTGCGCGGCGTCGCGCGGCAACTTAAGACGTTGATGCGCCCCGGTCAGCCGATCGTGAATTGCGCCAAGGGCATCGAGCAATCGAGCGGGCGGCTCCTCGGCGAGATTTTGGCGGAGGTACTTCCCGACGCGCGGCGCGCGGTGCTGTCCGGCCCGAGCTTTGCGGCAGATGTCGCCCGCGGACTGCCCGCGGCATTGACGATCGCGTCTCCGGACGAGGGCCTGGGCCGCCAATTGGCGGAGCGGCTCGGGTACAAGCATTTCCGGCTCTACTGGTCCGACGATGCGACGGGCGTGGAACTCGGCGGCGCGGTCAAGAACGTGCTTGCAATTGCGGCCGGCATTGTCGAAGGCAAAGGGCTCGGCGCCAGCGCCCATGCCGCACTCGTGACGCGCGGGTTTGCGGAACTGCGCCGCTTCGGTGCTGCGATGGGCGCGCGGTCGGAAACGCTGATGGGGCTGTCCGGCCTCGGCGATCTCGTCTTGACCTGCGGCAGCCCGCAGTCGCGCAACATGTCTCTGGGCCGGGCCCTGGGACAGGGCGAGAAATTGACAGACGTCCTGGGTGCGCGGCGGGCGGTGACCGAGGGGGTCTACACGGCGTCGGCGGTCGTGCGGCTGGCGCAGGAGAAGGGTGTCGAAATGCCGATCGCCGAGGCGGTCCACGCCATCGTCGAGGGCCGCGCGTCGGTGAACGACGCCATCGCGGCGCTGCTGGCGCGTCCGTTCAAGGCAGAGGGCTGAAAGCTTGACCTCGCGCAAATCGATCCCGAAGCCCGTGCAGAAGCCGGCAGCGAAACGCGCCAAGGGTCCTGTTCCGCTCCCCGTCTCCACCGGCTTCTGGCTCCTCAAGTCCGAGCCGGACGCGTTCTCGTGGGATCAATTGGTGGCGCGGGGAAAGTCCGGCGAGCCGTGGACGGGCGTGCGCAACTTCACGGCGCGGAATTTCATGCGTGCCATGCGGCTCGGTGATCGCTGCTTCTTCTATCACTCCAACGAAGGTCTGGCCGTCGTCGGCATCGCCGAGGTGATCGCGCTCGCCCATCCCGACCCAACCGACGACAGCGGCGCCGGCCGCTGGGACTGCGTCGACGTGCGCGCGGTCGCGCCGATGCCGAAACCGGTGACGCTGGTCGACGCGAAGGCCAATCCCAAGCTCGCGAAGATGAGCCTCGTCACCTCGTTCCGCCTGTCCGTGCAGCCCGTCACCGCCGCAGAATGGGCCGAGGTCTGCCGCATGGGCGGGCTCGATCCGAAGTCGCTCGGCCGATGAGCGATCATTCGGCTTTCATTCGCGCCAACACGCGTCTCATCTCTCCTCCCCTCGTGCCGGAAATCCGCCTGCATCTCGCCGAGGAGAGCGTGCCGATCTGGCAGAAGACGGAGGACGAGCTGGGCGAAATGAACGTGCCGCCGCCGTACTGGGCGTTCGCCTGGGCCGGCGGACAGGCGCTCTCACGTTATGTGCTCGACAACGCGGCGCTGATTGCGGGCAAGTCGGTGCTCGACCTCGGCTCGGGGTCGGGGCTATCGGCGCTGGCCGCGGCTAAGGCTGGAGCGGCGCGCGTCGTTGCGGCGGACATCGACGCGTTCTCGCTGGCCGCGGTCGCGCTCAACGCCGCGGTCAACGGCGTGAGCGTCGAGACCACGCAGGACGATCTGCTCGCCGCGCCGCCGCTGCCGTTCGACGTCGTGCTCGTCGGGGACCTGTTCTACGAACGGCAGCTCGCCGGGCGCGTCCTCGCATATTGCGATGCGGCAAAGGCTGCGGGTGCGCTGGTTCTGATCGGCGATCCGCAGCGCAACTATTTTCCCCGCGATCGCTTCGCCTGCGTCGGCCGCTATGAGGTGCCCGTGACGCGGGAACTGGAAGACGCCGAGATCAAGCGCACGGCGGTCTGGCAGGTCTGACCAATGTCGCCCGAATGGCGCTTTGCACCCGCTCAGAGTTTGCTAGTCTTTTCGCCTGGGTCCAGATCGCCTGGGTTCAGACTTTCATTTGCAAATGGTCCGTCGTCCAGACTGGAGGTCCGCCATGACTTTCGCCGGGGTCAACTATCTGTCGCTCGTCATGGCCGCCGCCGGGAGCTTTCTGTTCGGCGGTGTCTGGTACGGCGCGCTGGCACGGCCCTGGCTCGCCGCCCTCGGCAAGTCCGACGCGGAACTGAAGGCGGCAACGGCGCCGATGTCCGTGCTGTTCGCGATCACCATCGTCGCCCAGCTGGTCATGGCCTGGGTCCTGGCCGGCATCCTCGGGCATCTCGGACCAGGACAGGTGACGCTGCGGACCGGTCTCATCACCGCGGCGCTGTGCTGGCTCGGGTTCGTGGCGACGACCCTCGTCATCAATCACGGTTACCAGGGCTCGCGGCCTGTGCTGACGCTGATCGACGCCGGGCACTGGCTTGGCGTGCTGCTGATTCAGGGCGCGATCATCGGATGGTTGGGCGTAGGTTGAGCGGCTGAGGAGCGACGTCAGTCGCACGAAAGGGCTCGCCGCCCATTCGACCAACGGGTCGGTTGCCGCCACTATCTGGGCTCATCATAATCTAGACAAGCAAGACAACAAACGAAACGTCGGAGGAAACGAGTATGTCGGACAAAGTTTATCCTGTTCCTGGCGAATGGGCGAAACGCGCCTGGGTCGACGAAGCCAAGTACCAGGAGATGTACGACCGCTCGGTCAAGGACCCCGCCGGTTTCTGGGGCGATATGGGCAAGCGGCTCGACTGGATCAAACCATATACGAAAGTGAAGAACACGTCGTTCGAGCCGGAGACGTTCTCGATCAAGTGGTACGAGGATGGCTCGCTCAACGTCTGCTACAACTGCGTCGACCGTCATCTCAAGACGCGCGGCGATCAGGTGGCGATCATCTGGGAGGGCGACGACCCGACCGAAGACGAGAAGATCACCTACAAGCAGCTGCACGAGCGCGTGTCGAAGTTCGCCAATGTGCTCAAGGCCAACGGCGTCAAGAAGGGTGACCGCGTCACCATCTATCTGCCGATGATCCCGGAAGCCGCTTACGCCATGCTGGCGTGCGCGCGCATCGGTGCGATCCACTCGATCGTGTTCGGCGGGTTCTCTCCCGACAGTCTTCAGAACCGCATCGAGGATGCGGACTCGAAGATGATCATTACCGCCGACGAGGGCCTGCGCGGCGGCAAGCCGGTGCCGCTTAAAAAGAACTGCGACGATGCGCTCAAGAAGTGCAAGGGCGACGAGAAGGTGCTCGTCGTGCGCCGTACCGGCAATCCAGTGCCGTGGACGCCGGGCCGCGACCTGTGGCTGCACGAGGAGCTGGTCAAGGTCTCTCCGGACTGTCCGGTGACCGAGATGAACGCGGAGGATCCGCTGTTCATCCTCTACACGTCGGGCTCGACAGGCAAGCCGAAGGGTGTGCTGCACACCACCGGCGGCTACCTCATGTTCGCCTCGATGACGCACCAGTACATCTTCGATTACCACGATGGTGACATCTATTGGTGCACGGCGGACGTCGGCTGGGTCACCGGGCACAGCTACATCGTGTACGGCCCGCTTGCCAACGGCGCGACCACGCTGATGTTCGAGGGCATCCCCAACTACCCGACGCCGTCGCGCTTCTGGCACGTCATCGACAAGTGGTCGGTCAACACGTTCTACACCGCGCCGACGGCAATCCGCGCGCTGATGGGCGCCGGCGACGATTTCGTCAACCGCACCGATCGTTCGTCGCTGAGGTTGCTCGGGTCGGTCGGCGAGCCGATCAACCCCGAGGCGTGGGAATGGTATCACCGCGTCGTCGGCGGCGGCCGCTGCCCGATCGTCGATACGTGGTGGCAGACCGAGACTGGCGGCATCCTGATCACGCCGTTGCCGGGCGCGACGAAGCTCAAGCCGGGCTCGGCGACCAAGCCGTTCTTCGGCGTCAAGCCGGCGCTGGTCGACGACAAGGGCAACTTCCTCGAGGGCGCGACGCAGGGCAACCTCGTCATCCTCGACAGCTGGCCCGGCCAGATGCGCACGATCTACGGCGATCACGAGCGCTTCGTGCAGACTTACTTCTCGGCCTACAAGGGCATGTACTTCACCGGCGACGGCTGCCGGCGTGACGATGACGGCTACTACTGGATCACCGGCCGCGTCGACGACGTCATCAACGTGTCCGGTCACCGGATGGGGACGGCAGAGGTCGAAAGCGCACTCGTGGCGCATCCGAAGGTGGCGGAAGCCGCGGTCGTCGGCGCGCCGCACGACCTCAAGGGCCAGGGCATTTATTGCTATGTGACCCTGAATGCCGGCGAGAAGGGCTCCGACGAGCTCAAGAAGGAACTCGTGGCGACGGTGCGCAAGATCATCGGCCCGACCGCATCGCCGGATTGGATCCAGTTCTCGCCCGGTTTGCCGAAGACGCGTTCGGGCAAGATCATGCGACGCATCCTGCGCAAGATCGCCGAGGATGATTTCTCGAACCTTGGCGATACGTCGACGCTGGCGGAACCGGCGGTGGTCGACGACCTCGTCGCCAACCGTCAGAACCGCAAGGCGGGCTGACAGCCATCGTCATCATGGAACAGGAACGGCCCGGATATCCGGGCCGTTCTTTTTTGAGGTGCTGTTCGCATCCTCGCGACTATTGCGACAACTTGATCGAGGTCAGCTTGTCGGCGATGGCGCGAAATGCCGACTTGAGTTCGGCTTTGTTCGTGGCGTCATAATAGTTGCTGCCGCCGCTGCAGTCGCGGAGCAGCGCTTCGGCCGCCGCAGGCGCTTGGAAGCCGACGGAGTAGATCGTCACGCCGTCGGCCTTCATCTGGTCGCAGAGCTGCTTGGCCTGATAGGGCGAGGAACCGGGGACGGAAATGTCCGTGGCGCCCGGATCGGGGAACGGCACGGTTTCACCGCCGTTGCGATACGCGATGTTGAATTCGCCGTCCGTCATCAAGAGAACTGCCTTGGTGACGTTCGGACCGCTGGGCTTCGGGTCGGACGCCGACGGCCAGATGCTCGTCCATTTCGGCGACACCATGTACCAGCCCCACGCCGCGCCGATATGGCCCGCGGTTCCGCCGAAGCCGGCCATCGCTTTGACACGGTCGATGAGGTGGTTGCGGCCAGTCGAGTTGGCGACGTCGGTCAACGGAACGATCTGTGCGTTCGGGCAGCTGTAGTACCACTGCTCGCCCGTGCTGCTGGTCCCCATGTAGCCATAGCCGCCGGGCGGATCGTCGGTATACGACCCGCCGCCGGAGCGTTCGACGACACAGGTGTCGCCATGCATGCCCCAGGTGACGGGATCGAAGTACGGTCCGGCATTGACCGATGCCGCATAGGGCACCAGGCCGACGCGGATCAGGCCGGGTGCCGGGCTGGCGTTGGCGAGAACCTTGATGATGTCTTCCGCAGCTTCCTTGAGCGCGTCGATCTTGGTGCCTGACGTACAAGCGGCGGACGCATTGGCCGGCGGCACGTCGCACATCGAACCCGTGATATCCAGCACCATCGAAAGCTCGACGCGCTTGACCGCGAAGCTGGCTGTGGCCGTTGGCGTGAAGCTGATTTCCGGCAACAGGTTCGACAACGAACCGGCGATCGACGACATCGTCACGTCGGCGGTCATCATGACCGTGGATTTGTTGCGGTCGATCGTGACCTTCGGATTGGCGGGCACTGCGCCCCAGACCTTGAACTGGCCTTCCTGCGCCGTGAAATAGGTCAGCGCAGTCTCCTCCACGTCGCCGTTGCCGGCTTCATCGAGAACAAGCTTTCTGGCGCCGGCCAGCGCCGCCGCGTCGAGGACGTTCTGCACACGGCTCGAAATGTTGTAGGCGCGGGAGGCGTCGAGCGCGACGCCGATCACCGTGAACAGCACCATGACCGAGAGACCGAAGATGATGGCGACAGCGCCGCTGCGGTCGCTGGCGATGCGGCGCAGCGCAGGAAGGATGTTCAATGGCATGTGCGGTCTCGAGCGGATTGATCGCCTGCTAATCAACACCGGATAGATAAAGGTCTCGCTAATTCGCTGGTAACGCTCCGGCTGCGAGCCTGCCGAAGCCGAGGTAGCGTCAATCGCCGATTGGCTGATGTGCCAGTTCGAGACGTGCCGTCCGCATCATTTGCACGTCCACAGCGGGCCGCGGTCGAAATGGAAATGGTCTTTGTGCGATGCGTTGAAATCGGGGCCCAGAGAGACACGGAAATAGTGACAGGCCCGCTTATGGATCTCGCGAAGGAACCGCGCCTCCGCCGAGGTCCCCGGCCACCCTTTGAGGACGCTGATCTGGCGGCCGTCGGCCAGTGTGAACCCACTTATGTCGATGGCGTTCGCCGTCGCATGTTGGCTGCGGACCCCCTTCCAGAACGCGTTGCCGACGATGTTGCGGCACGAATATGTGCCCATCTGCGAGATCGACTGGACGCGCTGTCCGAGCAACTCCTGCGCGACCGGCTGCACCTCGTACTCGACCCACAGCGCCAGTGCCGCCGCCAGTTCGCACGTCATCTTGTCGGCGGGCAGCCGGGCGCCTCCGAAAGCGCCGACCCGGACGGCGTTGCGCAATCCGCAGCCGTTTTCCCTGGGGATGTCCGGGATCGCGGTCGCGAACACGTGCGGCGACTTGAGCACCGCCTGGCAGAGGACGGGATCGCGCCTGAGCGCGGCGAGCTTCGGGTCGACGAACCATTGCGCCGGCTGGTCGAGGGTCAGCGGCGAGAACGGGCTTAGCCGTTGCGGTACGACGCCGAACCAGAACGCAGCGAACGTCGTGACGAACGCCAGCGCGACCAGCGTCAGCCGCCCCAACAGTCGAAAGAAGTCCCGCATCGCCCCTCCGGTGCAGCATCCCCCCGACGTTGTAACGCCGGACCGGCACCGAGGCGAGCCTGGCCGCCGCATGGCGGTGGGATTGCCAATTCGAGCAACGCCGCTTCCGGCCTCCCGGCGCAGGCCGGGATCCCCGCAGGGGAGTCGGAAGCGGCCAAAAAAAGAGCGCGCTTCCCGCGAAGCGCGCTCTTCTCGAGCCTGCCGCACGTCCCCAGGGACGGACGCGCGGCGGGCGAGGAATGGGCCAGGTTACTGCGTCAGGCGAAGGTTGGTCAGGCGGCGGGCGATGGCGACGAAGGAGTCGCGGAGCTGATCGCCATTGGCCGCCGTGAAGTAGTGCTGCGGCGACGTTGCGCACTGGCCGAGTGTTTCGAGCGCAATCGGGTGGTTCAACATGAAGCCCACCGTATAGACCTCGACGCCCTCGGCCTTCATGCTCTCGCAGATTGCACGGGCCTGCGTGTTGGACTGGCGGCCACGGGCGCCGCTCGGCGTGCAGCCACTGTTGTCGCACCGGCCGTCGAACGTGTTGTACTCGCCGTCGGTCATCAGGATCACCGCCTTGATCGTGCGGCCATCGCGGTAGGCGGCGGGCCGGCTGACGCCCGGCCAAATGCCGGTCCACTTCGGCGAGATGAGGTTCCAAGCCCAGTTGGTTCCGATCTGGCCGGCCGTGGTGCCACCGTCGCGGTAGCTGTCGACGTTGGCCTTCAGAGCCGCCTTGTCGTCGGTGAGCGGGATCAGGCGCGCACCGGCCGGGCAAGCTTCGGCGGTCGGCAGGTCGGCGCGGCCCTTGTAAAACGAGCCCGTACCCGGCGCGGCATCGACCGTGGCGTCACCGGCGCGGTCGTAGACGCAGCCCGAGCCGGCATTGCGGTTGTTGGTTACGGTAGAGGCCAGCGGAGCGCCGAGGTTGATGCCGGCTGCATAGGGGGCCAAACCGACGCGGACCTTGTTCGGCGTGCCGCTGTCGGGCAGCAGGATGTCGAGCAGGTCCTTGGTGGCGACCTTGAGATCGGCGAGCTTCTGGCCGCGCATCGATCCGGTCACGTCGAGCTGCATGCCGAGCTCGATGTCCTTCTGATCGAAGATCGCCGACGCCGTGCGCGGCATCGAGAAGCCGGGGAAATCGGCGATGGCGGTGATCGTCGACGGAACGAACGCCGTGGTGTTGATCGTGACGGCGCCGGTCGCGCGGTTCAGCGAGACATCGGTTCCGCTCAGCGTGCCGAAGCCTGCGCCGCCGGCCTGGAAGTTCTCCTCGAGAATCTTGATCGCCAGGGCGCGCACTTCGTCGTCGCTGCTCGAGCCGTCGATCAGCGCGCGGCCGGCGGAGAGGGCGGCGGCGTCCATGGAGGCCGTGAGGCGCTGGTCGGCGTGGATGGCGCGGCCGACATCGATGGCGAGGCCCATGATCATCATGACGGCCATCAGGAAGAGACCGAAGAGGATGGCGATCGCGCCGCGTTCGTCGCTTGCGAACTTGCGGGCTGTGTTAACGGTTGCGACGGCCATTTGTGTCTCTCCTTGAAACATCGCGCTGGCGATGACGGGAGAGATGCAATCGGAGTGCCCGATTGTGGCGGCCACGGAGTTGCGCAGTCGAACGCAGGTTCACGTGGTGGATAAATCGTAAACTGGCAATCGATAGGCCGTATTACGGCCTATTCGGAGCGTGCGTCCGAAGTCTTCGCCAGGACCGCCTGTGGTCGTTGAAGTCTTGCCGGGACTTTAACCGACGCCGCTCCCGGCCCCCGCGGGCCAAGTGAAGAAGTGTAGCGCTGTCTTGAAATCGGACGGGACTAGAAGTCCGAGACGATGCCGCCCTTTTCCCAGTCGCCGTAGCGGACCGGATCGGGACCTTCACGGCCGCCGTGTTCGGCCGGCGATTTGACCGCCTCGTTCTGAGCATCTTGCGCGCGGCGTCGAGCATCGGCTTCCGCGAGCGCGCGCTGTGCGGCTGGGGGCAACTCGCGCGGCAGCTCTTCGGGAACCGGGCCGGCCTGACCGGCGTTGACGCCAGTCGCGGGCTGCGAACCGTCGATGGACGGTTTCGGGAGGCTCGGCGCGGGGTCGTCTGACGACTGGTTGTGTGTCATGTACGATACCATATAGCGTTTGCCGCGGGCTGGAGAAGCTCCCGGATGAACTTGGCGCTCCGTGGACGGTTTCCCGGACTTGATGCGATGGCTTGGAGGTCGCGATGCCGATGAACTACACCAGAACGGCGCTGCTGCTCGTCGCCATGACGGGTATCTTCGTCGCAATGGGCGCCGTGGTCGGCGGGCAGGGCGGCATGGTGATCGCCTTTATCATGGCGCTCGTCATGAACATTTTCAGCCTGTGGAACGCCGACACCATCGTCTTGAAG
Organism: Hyphomicrobium sp.; assembly: GCA_022843145.1. GTDB lineage: Bacteria > Pseudomonadota > Alphaproteobacteria > Rhizobiales > Hyphomicrobiaceae > JAKAML01. The sequence continues at coordinate 204,086 of JALHOF010000001.1, read as the reverse complement.
ATGTTCAAGGCGCGCGAGGTGGACGCGCAATCCGCACCGCAGCTCGTCAGTATCGTCGAGGAGTTGGCGCGGCGAGCCGAGCTGCCGATGCCGCGTGTTTATGTCATCGACAACCCGCAACCCAATGCATTCGCGACCGGCCGTAGCCCCGCACGCTCGGCGGTCGCCGCGTCGACCGGGCTCCTCGACATGTTGTCGCCGGAAGAGGTGGCGGGCGTCATGGCGCACGAACTCGCGCACATAAAAAACCGGGATACGCTGACGATGACCGTCGCGGCGACGATCGGCGGCGCGATTTCCATGCTCGCGCAATACATGCAGTTCGGCATTCTGTTCGGCTCGAACCGCAACAGCAATCACGGCGGTCTCGGTTGGGTGGGTGCATTGATCGCGATGATCGCGGCGCCGTTTGCTGCGACCCTGGTCCAGATGGCGATCAGCCGTTCGCGCGAGTATCAGGCCGATCGGATGGGCGCCATGATCGCCGGTAATCCGATTTGGCTGGCATCGGCTCTGGCCAAAATCAACCAATACGCACGCCGCATCCGCAACGAGCCGGCTGAACAGGTGCCGGCAATGGCGCACCTGTTCATCATCAATCCGCTCAACGGACGCGGCGTCGACAGCTGGTTCACCACCCACCCTTCGACGGAAAACCGCATCGCGGAACTTGAAGCCTTGGCCCGGGAATGGCAGAGCCAGGGTGTGCCGATGGCCGGTGACGTGCCGCGCGACAGGGGTGCGGATGCTCAGGTGACGGGGCCGTGGAGCCAGCGTCCGTCGCCGTCGCGCGACGGCAACGGCCCATGGGGATGAATTCGCAGTGCCTCCCGGCCCGCGAGAAGACGATCGAAGCGAGAAAGAACCAGCGAACGTGCCAGCGACCATGACAGCATCGGACCAAGTGCGTGGCGCGTGACCCGCGTGCGGGCGGCCCCCGCGACAAGCGACCCGGTTCGGGTCACCCGCCAAGCCCCGGCCGTGCGCCGGAAAGCAAGACGTCTGTTGGACATGGCAGTGGCGGGACTCATCGATCGGGCCGGCGCGAGCCGTTGCCGGCCGGGCTCCCCGCGCGACAGGCCGCGGCGGCGGCGGTCTCCGGCGTGCTCCTTCGCGGCCGTGCCCTCGATGATAGTTTTTCCACTGCACTCGGACCGGGCGAAACCGAGCGTCTCGAGCCGCGTGACCGGGCGTTCGCGAGGCTCCTCGCCTCGACGGTCTTGCGCCGCTCGGGTGAGCTGCAGACGGTGGTCGCGTCGTTCCTCGACAAACCGCTGTCTGAAAAACACCGCGAGGTCGGCGTCGTCATGCTGATCGGTGCGGCGCAATTGCTGTTTCTCGGCACGCCGCCCCACGCCGCCATCAGCCTCGCGGTCGAGCAGTGCCGGCGCACGCCCGGCGGCCTGCATCTCGATAAACTCGTCAATGCTGTCCTGCGGCGCGTCGCGACCGACGGACCGCAGCGGTTGAGCGGTCTCGACGCCGCGCGCGTCAATGTGCCGGATTGGATGTGGTCGCGATGGGCGAAAGCCTACGGCGAGGATGTGGCCCGTAAGATTGCCGTGGCTTCTCAATCCGAGGCGGCGCTCGACATTTCGGTGAAGGACGACGTTTCCGGCTGGGCCGAGCGGCTTGGCGGCGTCGCTCTGTCGACGGGCACGATTCGCGTTGCGAGCGGCGGGCGTGTCGAGGACCTGCCGGGATTCGCCGACGGCGCGTGGTGGGTGCAGGACGTAGCAGCGGCAATTCCAGCGCGTTTGCTCGGTGATGTCGCGGGCCAGCGCGTGGCCGACCTCTGTGCCGCGCCCGGCGGCAAGACTGCGCGGCTTGCCGCGTCCGGCGCGATCGTCACGGCGGTCGATCTCTCGTCGCTCCGGCTCGCGCGCGTCACCGAGAATATGAAGCGGTTGGGCCTCGAGGCGGAGATCGTCGCCGCCGACATCCTGACGTGGCAGCCCGAGCGCCCGTTTGACGCGGTGCTGCTCGATGCCCCTTGCACGGCGACAGGCACCATCCGGCGGCATCCCGATATTCCGCATCTGAAGCGCGATTTCGACGTGGCGGCGCTGGCCGAGGTGCAGGCCAAGCTGCTCGCGCGGGCGGTGTCTTTCGTGCGGCCGGGTGGCGTCCTCGCCTACTGCACGTGCTCGCTCGAACCAGAAGAGGGCGTCGAGCAGGTCGAGCGTTTGCTGGCGGCGTATCCCGATCTGTCGCGAGAGCCGATCTCAGCGACGGAATTCGGCGGATCGCCCGAATGGATCACCGCGGCGGGAGACTTGCGGACGCTGCCATTCCACGATGCGGGCCTGAGTCCGAACCAACCTGCGGACGCGGGCGGCGGCACGGCCGGAATGGACGGCTTTTATGCCGCACGGCTACGAAAGTCCGGCTGAACGAGCGACTTCCCACAAGCACGGTGTCTACCACCCTTGTATTGCCACACATGCAGGGTTACCCCCAGGCTGGCACGGGCCGGGGCAAGGGATGACCATGCTGCGACTGTCGATAACAGAGCGAATGCGGCTGGCGGCGCTCGGCGTCGACCGGACCCGGCGTGCCGCAGTGGCGCAGGCGCTGGGATCGCCGCTTTTGCGCTGGCGTTATGGGTCGCAGGTGGCCGACCGGCTGCTCATCGTCCCTCAGGATCTTCGCACCGCCGACCCCAGTCTCTGGCACGAAATTCAGCTCGGGCAGTTTGGTCTTGCCGGAACGATCGCCCACATCGACGATCGCTCGCCGTTCGAGATCGAGCCACCTTCCCAGAACTGGGCGCGCGCGCTCCACGGCTTCAGCTGGCTTCGGCATCTGTCGGCCGTCGAAAGTGACGCCTCGCGAGACCTTGCGCGCACGCTCGCGGTCGAATGGACCGTGCGTCATGGCAACGGCAGCGGCGTGGCCTGGGAACCGGCGGTCGCAGCGCGGCGGCTGATCTCGTGGATCTCTCATGCGCATGTGCTGCTCGACGGCGGCAATCAGGCGTCCTACGACGCGCTGACCGAAAGCCTCGGCCGCCAGCTCGTCCGCATGTCGGCCAGCTGGCGAGACGCCCCGCATGGGCACCCGCGCCTCCTCGCGCTCACGTCGCTGGTTCTCGCCGATCTCTGCATTGCGGGACACGACCGTCAGTTGACGGGAATCGAGCGCGCCTTCTCAGACGAGCTGTCGCGGCAGATCCTCGACGACGGCGGTCATGTCAGCCGCAACCCGGCGGTAATGGTCGATCTGATGCTCGACTTCCTGCCCTTGCGGCAATGTTTTGCGGCGCGTGACCGGCCCGCGCCGCCCGTGCTCGATACCTCGGTCGCCAACATGCTGCGGATGTTGCGCAAGCTGCGCCTGGGCGACGGCCGGCTCGCACGCTTCAACGGCATGGGCGTCGCCTCGCCCGCGGCGCTCGCGACGGTTCTCGCCTATGGCGACGCCGAGGCGCCGCTCGACGGCCATGCGGGGCAATCCCGCTACGTCCGGCTCGAGCGTGGCGAAACCATTCTCATCTCCGACGTCGGCCCGCCGCCGCCGATCGAGCTTGCCGGCGAAGCCCACGCGGGCGCGCTCGCCTTCGAGGTCAGCGCCGGCACCAGAATGATGTTCGTCAACGGCGGCGCGCCGGGCTTGTCGGGGCAGACCTGGCGGCCGACAGCGCGATCGACGGCCGCGCATTCGACGCTGGTGCTCGACGAGAAGTCGTCGTCCCGCCTGCTGCGTCATGCCGGGCTCGAGGCGCTTGCCGGTGGCGTTCCGATCCGCGGGCCGGAGCACGTTCGCTCCAAGCTCTCGGAACTCGGCGACACGCTCACGCTCGACGCCGAACATGACGGCTATCTCGGCCGATACGGCTTGATGCACAAGCGCCGGATCGTCCTTTCGGCCGATGGTAAAAGCATAGAGGGCGCCGACCGGCTGACCCCGCCGCGTGGCCAGCTTCGGTTGAAGCAAGACCTTCCGTTCTCGATCCATTTCCATCTTCATCCGGAAGTTCAATGTACCGAGGCCGGCCGTCAGTCTGCGACGATCGTTCTCGGGGATGGCGCGGCGTGGCGCGTTACGGTAGAGGGGGCAAGTCTGAGCGTGGAGGAGAGCATCCATTTCGCGGATTCCTCGGGTCCGCGCCAGAGCCAGCAGCTCGTCCTGCGCGGTGCGACGGCGGGTGAGACCGAGGTTCGCTGGCGCGTCGCGGAGCTTGCGCGATGAGCCGGCGGGCGACACGACGAATGGAAGCGGAACGTGGGGTTGGGAACGTGGACGACGCGCGTCAAATGAATAAGGCCGATGCGAAAATTCGCCGGGCCTTGCTGTCGGTCTCGGACAAATCGGGACTGATCGAGCTGGCGAAAGCGCTGGCGGGTTCCGGCATCGAGCTGATCTCGACCGGTGGGACGGCAGCCGCGTTGAAGGCCGCGGGCCTCGACGTTCGCGACGTCGCCGACGTGACCGGCTTCCCTGAGATGATGGGCGGCCGCCTCAAGACGCTGCATCCGAACGTGCATGGCGGTCTCTTGGCGGTCAGAGGCGATGCCGACCACGAAGACGCGGCGGCCCTGCATGGCATCGCGCCGATCGACCTGCTGGTCGTCAATCTCTATCCCTTCGAAGCAACGGTGGCGAAAGGCGCGGGCTACGCCGAGTGCGTCGAGAACATCGACATCGGCGGCCCGGCGATGATCCGCGCCGCGGCCAAGAACCACGACGGCGTCACCGTCATCGTCGACCCGGCGGACTATACAGCCCTACTCGAAGAGTTAGGCGCGCACGGCGGCGCGACGTCCTTCGCGTTCCGGCAAATGTGCGCCGGCAAGGCCTACGCGCGCACGGCTGAGTACGACGCCGCGATCTCGAACTGGTTCGGCGCCGTCGGCGATAATCCCGAGGGCAAGGCCGAAGGCTTCCCGCGCACGTTCACCGTGCAATTCAACAAATCACTCGATCTCCGCTACGGCGAGAATCCGCACCAGAACGCCGCGTTCTACGTCGCGCGCGATCCCGAGGCCGGCTCGATCGCGCGCGCGCGGCAGCTCATGGGCAAGGAGCTGTCGTACAACAACATCGCCGATACCGACGCGGCGCTCGAGTGCGTCAAGGAGTTCCGCGACCGCCCCGCCTGCGTCATTGTCAAACATGCCAATCCCTGCGGCGTCGCGGAGGCGGACACGCTCGCCGCCGCCTACGACCGTGCGTTCAAGACCGACACCGAATCCGCGTTCGGCGGCATCATCGCCTTGAACCGGACACTCGATGCCGAAACGGCGCGCGCCATCGTCGAGCGTCAGTTCGTCGAGGTGATCGTGGCGCCTGACGTCGCGCCGGACGCGGCCGAGATCGTCGCGGCAAAAAAGAACGTGCGCGTGCTCGCCAGCGGCGTCTGGCCGGCGAAGTCCTTGCCGCGTCTCGACTACAAGAAGGTAGCGGGCGGCTTGCTGGTGCAGGACGCCGATATGGCGCTCCACGACAAGCTCGAGGTCGTCACCAAGGTCAAGCCGACGGCGCAGCAGATGGCCGATCTGCTGTTTGCATGGAAGATCGCCAAGTTCGTCAAATCCAACGCCATCGTCTACGTGAAGGACGGCGCCACCGTCGGCATCGGTGCGGGGCAGATGAGCCGCGTCAACTCGGTGCGCATCGCCGCCATCAAGGCCGAGCAGGCGGGATTGCCGCTGGCCGGCACGGTCGTCGCGTCGGATGCCTTCTTCCCGTTCGCCGATGGTTTGCTCGCCGCCGCCGCGGTTGGCGCCACCGCCTTCATTCAGCCGGGCGGCTCGATGCGCGACGACGAAGTGGTCAAGGCCGCCGACGAGCGCGGTCTGGCGATGGTGTTCACGGGCATGCGGCATTTCCGGCACTGAGTTGCGGGATCGGGTTCGAATGAGCGCGCGGGCGGACCATGACGGACGCGACTAGCGGCATCTCGATCCGGCCCGCGAGCGGCGCCGACTGGGACATGATCCGCGGTTGGCTGCGCCTTCCCGAGATTCAGCGCTGGTGGGGCACGGCGGCGAGCACCGAAGCCGAGGTGCGGCTCGTCATGGAGACGCCATCGGCGCTCGCGCGTGTGGTGATGGCCGGCGATGCGGCGATCGGATACGCCCACGCCATCGATGCTTTGCATTGGGGCAGCGGGCTGCCCGAAGCGATGATCGCCGGGACATGGGACATCGACGTGTTCATCGCGTCGCCCGAATGGCGTGGCCGAGGCGCGGGCCGCCGCGCGGTCGAATTGATTTCCGACGAGGTATTCGCGACGACTCTGGCGCCGGCTGTGTCGGTGTTCACCTCGATAAGCAATGAGCGCGCGGTCCGGGCCTACGAGCAGGCCGGGTTCCGCTGGTCGCGGATCCACGATGATCCGATCCAGGGGCCCTGCTGGATGATGGTCAGGGACCGGCCTACCCGACGCGCGTAAGCCAGGCGCTGGGTCACTTTCCCCGCCTGCGCCGCAGCGTCAGCAGCACGAGACCGGCTGCGATTGCCGGCACGGCGGCCATGAGCACGGCGCGCAGGATGTGCGCGCTCACGGCCCGCTGATACGCGGCCTCGAGGGCTGCATTCTTACCGCCCATATCCAGCGGAATGTGCGGCCAGTTCGTGATCGCCGACATGGCGACGACGCCGATCCACACGAGCACGGCGAGGCTCAACAGCACCGGCAACAGCTTCCCTGACATGTGAGCCTCCGTGTGGTTCAGCGGCGGTCACGCACTGGCAACATCAGGACGATGCCCGCGATCAGGAAAACCAGGATCGCCGACATTCCCCAGCGTTGACTGCCTGTCGCCGCAGTGACCGTCGCGACCAGGAACGGCGCCAAGAAGGCGGTGACCTTCCCCGAGAACGCGAACAGGCCGAAGTACTGTGTCATCTTTTCGGGCGGGGCCAGACGAGCGAGCAGCGCGCGGCTTGCCGCCTGGACAGGTGCCGAAACGACTCCAACCAGCACTGCGAAGGCGAGGAACGCCATCTCGCCCGCCGACGAGAACGGCCGCGACCCCGGCACCTTGGCAGCGACGTCGACGGTGAAGAGAACATGAGTCTTGTCGACCGAAAGGATGCCGAGCGCACCGATGATCAACAGCAAGAGAGCTGATACGATCACGGTCTTCGAGCCGACACGGTCATCCAGGATGCCGCCGAATACCGCGCCTATCGCGCCGGTCAGTGTCAGCAGGATGCCGAACAGGCCGAGTTCCAGCGGACCCCACCCGAACGTCGCCGCGCCATAGATGCCGCCGAATGCGAAGATGGCGGACAGACCGTCGGTGTAGAGCATGCGGGCGAGGAGAAAAAACATCATGTCGCGATGCCCCGGCAGCGACCGGATGGTGTCCGAGATCTCGGCGAACGGCGAGCGCCGAGGCGTCGCGCCCGGCGCCGGCACTATTTTGGCATCCGGGACAAACAGAAAAAACGGGATCATGAAAAAGAGAAACCAAACCGCCGCGAACGGGCCGACCAGCCGGTCGGTCTCCCGCGCCGCATTGTCGAGTTTGAGGATCGGCTCGAGGCCGAGCAGCGTCTTTCCCGTTGACGGCACCGCGACCAGCAGCCCGGCGACGATCAACAGGCTGACGAGACCTCCCGAATAGCCGACCGCCCAGCCCGTCCCCGACAGCCGCCCGAGCTGGTTTGCGGGCACCAGCGAGGGCATGATCGCATTGGTGAAAACCTGCGTGAACTCGGCGGCGACAGTGGCCATCACGAATGCCAGCAGCACCAGCGCGACCGTGCCGCCCGGTGCGCCGGGGGTCGCGATCCAGAGCGTCGCGACACTCGTCGCCAGGATGATCGAAAACAGTGCGATCCACGGTTTGCGGCGTCCGCGTCCGTCGGCCATCGCACCCAACAGCGGGCTGCCGATCGCGATGATCACGCCGGCCGCCGCGGCGGCATAGCCCCAGAGCTGCTGCCCCCGCGCCTCGTCGCCGATGACGCTGGTCGCGAAGTACGGAGCGAACAGGAACGTCAAGATCAGCGTATAAAATGGTTGCGCCGCCCAATCGAACATCACCCAGGACGCGACGGCGCGGAATGGCGCGCGCTGGGTTTCCGGGCCTGTGGCCTCGCTGGTCGTGTCGGGGGCTGCCGCTGGAACGTGCAAGGCTGTCTCCTATCGATTTTCCGGGCGTTTGTAGCATGTCGGCTGCGGTCGCGGCGCAACTCCGCGCACGCCGTCCCCACGTTGTCGCGGGGGTGTGACGGCCATGCCGCGCCACCTCCGTGGCCGCAGGGCGCGTCGATGCATCTGTCCCTTGATCGTCCTCGCCGTAAGAATTTGGGAACCATCCCAAGATATGGTTCTCGATGGCGATGCCGAAGCCAGCATGAGCCGGTCGACAGCGTTCGCATCGCTGTGAACCCGAAATCCAGTCGAGTTGTGAAGGGCGGACGGCGATGGACGTCGCATTGGTCGCGTATATCGGATCGGGGCTGGCGCTTTGGTCGTCCGGCGTCGACGGCGACATTCCGGATGACATGTTCACCAACGGCGTGGACGTCGTGCGTGGTCTGGCGCAGCACGGCGACCGGGCCGGCGTCGAGGGGCTGGTCGCCGGCGTGGTCGGCGAGATCTGGCAGGAGTGGCGGAATTCGCGGCGCAAGCGCCAGGTTCTCGTCAGCCATCTCGAACATCTGCCCGAGCTGATCGCCGCACACCGCCCATCGTCGAGCACCATCACCAGCGCCATCGCCGAAGCGCGCCGCATCCGGCGCAACGGCGGCAGCGTTGAGCTGGTCGCGCATCGTGTGGCGTCCGACATCATTCTCGGCGCGCGCACGACGGGCGAACTCACTGCGCGCGAACTCGACGAGACGTTGTGCTTCTTCCTATTGTCGCGCCTCATGTCGTCGTTGCTGGCCCGCAACGACACGCTGCTGGCCATGCGCGCCGCGTTCGATGCAACGTTCGGCCGGGCACCGCGCGCCGCGGCAAACGGCAACGCCGCCGAAACATCCGAGAGCCTACCGCCGCCCGCAACCAGTGCCGTCCAACCGGTCCAGGCGGACGCTGTGTCGTCGGATTCGGTCGCCGCAAATTGCAGCTCGAACATCATCGACGGCACCGTCGCACACGTAGCTGAAACGTTCGTGGTCCCCGTCCAGGCTCTGCAGTTTGCCTCATCGAGGATGGCGGCGCTCGGCGGTGGTATGCCCGGCGCGGAGGAACTCGAAGAGACGGCGTCTCTCCTCGCGGACCTTGCCACCCGAATCGCTGCCGCGCCGCCCGAGGCCCTGCTCGCGGTCGTCGCCGAAGCGCTCGAGCGCGGCGCGATCACCGAGATCGACGATCTCTTGGCCGACGGCGAGGCAGCCGCAAGTCATGCAAATACTGTCCCGCTCGACGAAACAGCGCGCGCGGCGATGAATTTCGAAACGGTCCAATGCACGTTCACGCAGCCGATGGCGTGGCGCATCATGCGCGCGCAGTTCGCGGAACTGACGAGCGAATGGCTGAGCGCTGCACGTCATTTCGCCTATGCACGCACGATGGTGCCGCCGGGAGCGCGGCAGCTATGCGGCCCGCTTCTGAAGCGGCAAGCCGGCGCCCTCGTGTCGCACGGTATCCACCATCACGAAGAGAAGGTGCTGATCGAGGCGGCGCAAGTCTACGCCGAAGCTGGCGGCTTCCTGTCCGAAACGCAGGCGCCTCTCGAGTGGGCCCAGGCCCATGTCGATCTCGGCCACCTCATGCTGGTCCTTGGCGAACGCGAAATCCGGCCCGAGCGCTTCCTCGCCGCTGCTCTGCATTTCAAACCCGCCGTCGATGTGTTCTCCCGCCTTCACGAGCTCGACCGCTGGGCGCAGGCCCAGATCGGTTTGGCGCACGCGCTGAAGCGGACCGGAGAATTCCAAGGCGATGTCGTCACGCTGGGCGATGCGGCGTTCGCGTTCCGCGCGGCGCTCGGCAGGCTGACCAAGGATCGCTCGCCTCAGGATTGGGCGGACGCTCAGCTGGGGCTTGGCGAAACGCTCGTCCGGATCGCCGAGGAGACGGGCGAGCCTGAGACGCTCGCAAAGGCCGTGCCGGCGCTCAAGGCAGCCTTGGCGCAACCGCGCGAGACCGTCCCGTCGCTCGATGTGACATCAGCTCAAGCGGCCTTGGGCCGCGCCTATGTCAGCCTCGATGCCCACCAGCAGGACGATATCCTGCTGCAGGACGCGATTTCGCTTCTGGAAAGCGCGCTCGCGTCGGGTTCGCGCGCGCTGTCGCATTCGGAGCTTGCCGTCATCGAGCAGGTGCGCGGAACCGCGCTCTGGTCGCTGGGCGAGCGGCGCTCCAGCCTCCACATGCTTGAAGACGCCATGCGGGCGAAGCTCAATGCCGTCGAGCTCCACGAGCAGCTCGGCGAACTCGGCGTCGCCGGCCGGCTCCGCGAGGACCTCGATGATCTGTCGAGCGCCATCGAGCGGATGGCCCACCGTGGTCAGCGTGGTGCACTCAATCCGGAATACGAAGACGCCCGCTCAGCTTGATCGCGGGCGAACGCGGAAGCGCGCCGGTTGCACGCCAAGGCCGGATGCGCGATGGGCTCGTCTATTCGATCACGATGAGATGGTTCGGCAGCTCGTCGGGATCGGCCGATCCGGGTGGGAAATGTGCCGCGAGCAGCTTCCCGGCCGACGTGATCGCACCGACGAACCCGTCGGCGGTGCGCCCCTGTCCGATCTTATCCGTCATCTCGTCGACGATCTGTTGCCAGACACCTGGCTGAACTTTCGCGTTGATGCCCTGGTCGGCGAGGATCTCCGCATACCGTTCCGCGACCGATATGAAGATCAGCACGCCCGTTCGGCCATCGGTCGTGTGCAGGTTCTGCACCAGGAACTGCTCGACGGCGCGGCGATGGGCGCGCGTCCGCTGCAGCGATTTCGGGATCAGCTTGATGCGCATCGCCCGCGGCATGAGCATCGCCAGAATGGCGAGGAACGCGACGAGCTGGAGCGCATAGATCCACTGCACCGGCCACCAGGTGAAAAAGATCAGCGGCCACGGCACGAGCAGCGCGACGAGGGCCGCGATCATGTACGGCGCATAGATGTAGCTATCGCTTTCCCCGGCGATCACGCAGACGATCTCACCCGAGGTCGCGCGCTCTGCGTCCTCGATCGCCGCCGAGATCCGGGTGCGGTCCGCTTCCGAAATCAAGCCCATCTTCTCCGCTCCACTTACCACCCGCCCGAGGCGCCGCCGCCGCCAAAATCGCCGCCCCCGCCCGACCACCCGCCGCCGCCGGATCCGCCACCCCAGTTGCCGGAACCGCCGCCCCAGCCGCCCGGCAGAACGACGATATTGTCGTCGAAGCGCCGTCGCCGCTGCCGCCGCTGACCGGCCGTCTGCGGAGACATCCGCGCTTGCCGGATGTGCGCGTAGATGATGAACGCGACGATCGCCAGCCAGAAGACGAAGAACAGGACGACGAGCGGATCGGTCTCGGGCGGCGCGCGCTTGCCACCCGCGCGCTCCTTCACCGCCTCGGCGTCACCCAACAACACGTCCTTGATGTCGCGCACGCCGGTCCTGATGCCGCCCGAGAAGTCGCCGCGCCGGAAGGCGGGCAGGATGGCGTTGTTGACGATGAGCCCGCTCATCACGTCGGTCATCAGCGGTTCGAGGCCGCGCCCGACCTCGATGCGGACCTTGCGTTCGTTCGGCGCGACGACGAGCAGGATGCCGTTGTTCTTGCCGGCCTGACCGATGCCCCACTTGCGTCCGAGCTGATACGAGTAGTCCTCGATCGGATACCCCTGCAGCGACGGCACCGTCACGACCACGATCTGGTCGGTCGATTTCGCTTCGAGCGCCGCAAGTTCCGCTTCGACTGCCGCCCTGTCCTCCGGCGTCAAAAGGTTGCTCTGATCGACGATGCGTCCGGTCAACTCGGGAAACTTCGGCTCCGCCCATGCCACGGCGAGCCACCCGGCTGTGACAGCCAGGATCAGGAACGACGCCAGCCAAGCGGTCACGCGCCTCCCGGTTTGGCGGGCGGCTAGGGGTGTCGGGCTCATCGGGGTCGGAGCGGTCAATGGAACACCGCGTGAATACGCCTGCTGTGAGGGGCGCGTGACGAACCTGGACGGGGCCGACACGCGCCAGCCCACTCTCACTTCTTGGTGCCGAAATCGACCTTGGGCGTCTTGATCTCTTCAGCCGGGATATCGAACGTCGCCATCTCCTTGTAGGACGGATACATGAACGCCTTCCACCAGCGTCCAGGAATGGTCACGAGTTCGGTATTGTAGACCTTCACCGTCTGGATATAGTCGCGGCGCGCGATCGCGATGCGGTTTTCGGTCCCCTCGATCTGCTGTTGCAGGGCGAGGAAGTTCTGGCCGGATTTGATGTCGGGATACCGTTCGACCACGGCCAGCAGCTGCCGCAGTGCGCCGCCGAGCGTATTCTGCGCATCCTGGAATTTCTTCATCGCCTCGGGATTGGTCAGGATGTCCGCCGGCACCTGGATGCTGGTGGCCTTGGCGCGCGCCTCGACGACGTCCGTCAAAACCTTGCGTTCCTGTTCGGCGAAGCCCTTCACGCTCTCGACGAGGTTGGGGATAAGGTCGGCGCGGCGCTTGTACTGGTTCAGCACCTCGGACCAGGCCGCCTTCGCGCTGTTCTCATAGGTCGGGATGTTGTTGACGCCGCAGCCGGCCAGCGGCATCGCGAGCGTCAGGATCGACATGATCGCCAGAGCGCGGCCAAAACCGTATCCAAGACGAAACGAAGGGAACGTGACCATGACGGGAAGCCTCCACAGGGTATTAGGTCGCCTTCGTCGTAACCTTCCGCAGGCGCCGGGTGCAAGCAGCGATTTCTGCGCGGTCAGCGTGGCTTAACCACGGCGCGCCAATTATGCACCCGGCGTGGTTCCGCACCGGATCTTCTGCTAGATCAGTCATGGCGTCGTGCGGCTGCGCTCTGCGTGCCGGCTCCGCAGCCGCGATCCCCTGCCTGGGCGGATACGCTGAAGTCCCGTTTCGCCGCAATCCTGTCGCGAAGCTCGGACACAGACATGCTATGGGTCCGCGGCGGGCGTTCGGATGGCGTCCGGATCGGAATGTACGCCACGATTGCGTTGGGGGAGCGACTTTGTCGATACGTGCTTCGATCGCGATCATGAACACCAAGGGTGGCGTCGGGAAGTCCACGCTGGTCCTGGCGCTTGCCGAGACCTTGTCGGCCCTTCATGGCAAGACCGTGCTGGTGATCGACAGCGATGCGCAGGCCAGCGTCTCGAGTATGTTGATGACCATCGGCAGTCTGCACCGGTTGCAGAGCGAAGGTCTGACCATTGTCGACTATCTGGTGGCCACGGTGCTCAACGGACAACCGGCCGACTGGTCGCGGTTCGTCGTCGGCAACGTGTCCGACGTCGATGACGCGCGCACCGTCTATGTGTTGCCGAGCGACATGCAGCTCACCCTGTTCGAGCGCGAAGTCTCCAAGGAAAGTCTGCACGGGCGCATGCGCTCGGTGATCGGCAGCCTGCTCACCGAAGTTTCGAAGGTGTTCGATGTCGTGCTGATCGACTGTCCGCCCGGGCTGTCCGTTTTGACCGAGTCGTGGCTGCGCGAAGCCGATTTCCACATTTCGCCGACGAAAGCCGACTACGTTTCCGTCTGCGGCCTCGAAGTGTTCCGGCGGTTCAAACAGCTCAATCCCGAGATGGGCTTCGCTGAAAATCTCGGCGTCGTCGTCAACATGAAAGACCCGAACTCGGCGGCGGACGACGAGTATCACCGCTGGCTTGCCGACAATGCCGAGAACCGCTGTTTCAGCGTGCCGGTGCCGCGCATGGGCTCGCTGCAAGACGCCGCCCGGTTCAGATCACCCGAACGCTCATATCTCGCCAAGTATCCCGGACAAGTCGGAGTGGCCATCCGCGCCCTGACCGACGAAGTATTGGGGCGGCTGGCCGCCCGTCCGGCGCGCCGGCCAACGCCGCCGCCGGCCCCGCCGGTTCCCGCACCTGCCGCCGTCTCCGCGCCCGTGGACGCTCCGGTCAAGGAGCCGAGCACGGCTTGACGATCCTCGGGCCGAAGCCTTCGGATCGCTCACTAGTCGGACTGACGTTTGATTTATGAGATTTTGGAGCGGGCGAAGGGGATCGAACCCTCGACCCTCACGTTGGCAACGTGATGCTCTACCGCTGAGCTACACCCGCGTCCATTTGGCCGCCCCGGAGGGCGGCGCGGACCCGTCTTATGGCGCAAGAGAACTGGGATTGCAAGCGCCACGTCCGACGATTGTGATGCACTGGCTCGGCCTCCGCGATCGGTCCTCCGGTGGGAACGCCGGATGGTCTCTGCGGGGTGCGGGCCCGTCGCGGGTTGCCGATCCGGGGCAGGGGCGCTACCACATCGGCTCGTGGCGGTTCGAATGGTCCTACTCACGCGCCGAGGTCGCTGTTAGGAACGTTCGAACCAAAGCCGCATGAGCAACACCAAATATTCTGGTGTCCCTGCTGCTTGCGAAGTTCGCGACCGACCGAACGGCGGACTGCACGCGAACTTCGGCAACGGGATACCCGCACAATTCGAGGAGTGACATCGCGCATGGATTTCGGGACCAGAAAGCCGGCCGCCGGCGTTGCGGAAGCGGGCGATGCGAACGTGATCAAGGACGGCTCGACGGCCAGTTTCGCCAAGGACGTGATCGAAGCCTCGCGTGAGGTGCCGGTCATCGTCGACTTCTGGGCGCCGTGGTGCGGACCCTGTAAGCAACTGACGCCGGTCATCGAGAAGGTCGTCAAGAGCTACGGCGGCAAGGTCCGGCTCGTGAAGATCGACACCGACGCGCATCCAGGCATCGCCGGGCAGCTTCGCGTCCAGTCTATCCCGACAGTCTATGCATTTCGGGACGGCCGCCCGATCGACGGGTTCGCGGGCGCGCAGCCGGAGAGCACCATTCGGCAGTTCGTCGACCGGCTGATAGGCGATCAGGCGGAAGAGGATATCGGCGCGGTCCTGACGACCGCCGATGAGGCGCTGGAGGCGGGCGATCTGCAGACCGCGGCGGAGGTCTATGCGGCCGTGCTCGGCGAGGATCAGCAGAACGCCCAGGCTTTGGCCGGCCTTGCGCGCTGCTATCTCAAGAGCGGCGACGTGACGCGGGCCGAGCAGACGCTCGCGCTCGTGCCGCCCGACAAGCAGGAGACGTCACCGGTCGCCGGCGTGCGCGCCGCGCTCGAACTTGCGAAAAAGGCCGGTGCCGCCGACAACCGTCCGGCGCTCGAAGCGCGTCTCGCGAGCAATCCAGCCGACCATCAGGCGCGTTTCGATCTTGCGGTCGAACTTGCGGCGCGCGGCAACAATCAAGAGGCCCTCGATCATTTGCTCGAACTCGTGCGCCGGGATCGCAACTGGAACGAACAGGCCGCGAGGAAGCAGCTCGTGCAATTGTTCGACGCGTGGGGTCCGAAGGACGATTTGACGGCAGAGGGACGGCGGCGGTTGTCGTCGATCCTGTTTTCCTGAACGCATGCGCGTCGCGTCCGCACGGCCCGCACGGGATCTGGAGTAGCGCCTTGGCGATCATCGACAAGTACCGTAGGCCTGCCGACCTGCCGCCCCGGATCCCCGTGTTCCCGCTGCGCGGCGCCATCCTCTTGCCGCGCAGTACGCTGCCGCTCAGCGTGTTCGAACCGCGCTATCTGGCGATGCTCGACGACGTGATGTCCGGCGATCGTGTGCTTGGCATCGTGCAGCCGCAGTTGACGGCGGAGTCGTCACCCGAGAGCCCTGCAGGCAACGCCGTCGGACTGAAGCGCATCGGCTGCGTCGGCCGCGTCACGAGTTATCAGGAGCTCGACGACGGACGCCTGTTGATCACGCTCACCGGCATTGTCCGCTTCGATACCATCGACGAGGCCGTCGTGGCCAAGCCCTACCGGATGATGAGTGTGAGCTACGACAAGTTCGCCGCTGATTTTTCGGAAGGCCACGGTGAGGACCAGGTCGATCGCGCCAAGCTGTTGCGCGTGCTCAAGGCCTATCTCGACGCCAACCGCCTCAGCGCAGACTGGAACTCGATCACCCGCGCGTCGAACGAGATCCTGGTCAACGCGCTCTCGGTGATGTCACCTTACGGTCCAGAAGAGAAGCAGGCCTTGCTCGAAGCCATCGATCTCAAGCAGCGCGCTGAAGTTCTGGTTGCGCTCGCCGAGATGGAGCTGGCGTCGAGCGCGGATTCGGGCGGCACGCTGCAATAGCTGCGAGAACGTCTGCGGGAGGCGTGGCGATGAGTGACCGTGACCACGGCAGCGACGGCGAGATCGATCCGCGTCTGCTCGAATTTCTCGTATGCCCGCTGACCAAGCTTCGGCTCGAGTATGATGCCGCCGCGCAGGAGTTGATCAGCCGCGCCGCCAATCTCGCCTTTCCCATCAAGAACGGCGTCCCGATCATGACCCTCGATGCGGCGCGGCAGCTCGACGACACCGTCACGCCGCCGCGGCGGCCGTAGCCCGATCCCCCGCGATCGAAGGTCTTCCCATTCTTTTTTCTCGACGCGCCGGTGCCCGGAGCCGCTGAACACGGCGCCGTGCGCTGGCGTGTCCCACAATGCGACGGTCGCGCGCAGCGCCTTTACCACGCCGGTTCAGGGTTTCTCAGTTCCGCCGTGGTGTGTTGTTGCGGAACATCGAGCGGTGTCGTCAGTCGATCGAGTACGCGTGACCCATCTCAACCCAGACGACGGTCGGACGCAGAGTGCCGGTCGCGGTGACGGTCCGGCATGGAAGCCTGCGCGCGCCGGATCCGACAAGCGGCGCACGCTTCTGCGCCGCTTGCGTATGCGCGTCCGCCGCCGCTGGCAGGCCTTCATCGGCAGTGCGGTTCCGTTGCAGTTACTTGCCGCGACCGCCGCATTCTCGCTTCTCGTGATGCTGTCGATACTGCCCGGGGCCTTCTCCGCCGTGCACGCAACGGCGCTGACCGCTGCGGTCGCGGGTTTCGGCGCCTTGTGGCTGGCCGCCGCGCGTCCGGCAACGGGCAGGTCCTCGCACGCAGTCGACCGGCTGACCACAGTCGGTGATCGGCTCGAGAGCCGGATCGAACAGCTTCAGGATTTGCAGTGGGAACTCTCGGAGCGCGAAGTCCGGTATCGCGACCTGCTGGACACACAGTCCGAGATGATCGTCCGCTACGACGATCAGGGCCGGGTCACATTCTCGAACCGCGCCTATCTGCGTGCGTTCGGTGCTGCGGCGGCCGCCGATGACATCCGCGTTTTCGCTCTCGATGTGATCGACGGCGACGTATTCGAACGCGTGACGCCAAATCCAGCCGCCCGTCCGCGCACGACGACCAGTCTCGTGAAGACGCTTTCGGGTCCGCGCTGGATCACCTGGTCGGAGCATGTGGTGCCGACCACGCTGGTGGACGGCGGCTTCGAGGTTCAGGCCGTCGGGCGCGACGTGACCGAGGCGCGGCAAGCGGAGACCGAGTTGACCGAAGCGCGCGATCAGGCCGAAGCCGCCAATCGCGCCAAATCCCGCTTTCTCGCCGCCATGAGTCACGAAATCCGCACGCCGATGAACGGCATTCTCGGCATGGCGGGTCTCCTCGTCGAAACCGCGCAAACGGCCGAACAGCAGACCTATGTGAGGGCGATCGATCAGTCCGCGCGGACATTGTTGGCGCTCATCGACGAGATTCTCGATTTCTCCAAGATCGAAGCCGGCAAACTGGTGCTCGTCGAAAGCGCGTTCTCGCTGTCGGGTTGCGTCGAGGCGGCGGTCGAGCTGCTGTCGCCGCGCGCCTACGAAAAAGGGCTGGAGCTGGCCTGGGCCATCGACGCGTCGTTGCCGCAGCGGGTCATCGGCGACGAGGCGCGCGTCCGCCAGGTGCTCCTGAACCTGCTCTCCAACGCGGTGAAATTCACCGATGCGGGCGGCATCGTGGTCCGCGTCGAAGGCGTCCCGGTGATCGATGCCGGCGCCTCACCGTCACTGCGGCTGCGGCTTTCCGTGCAGGATACCGGCATCGGCCTGTCGCACGAGGATATGAAGGGCCTGTTCGCCGAGTTCGAGCAGGCCGACGCCGCCCTCAAGCGCCGCAATGGCGGGACCGGCCTCGGCCTCGCCATTTCGAAGCGCATCGCCCGCGCCATGGGCGGCGATATCGTCGTCGTCAGCAGTTCCGGAAACGGTTCGACGTTCACGTTCGAATTCGATGTGCGTCATGTGCAGGAATTGCCCGGCGCCGACGGGAACGAGATCCGCCCGGGCTCGACCGCTGCCGAGGCTCTGAATGTGCTGCTCGCCATCGAGGGGCCAATCGAGCGCAACATGCTCGCGAGCCTGCTCGAGCGAACCGGCATTTCCAGTGTCGCGGTCACCCCGGCCGAGGCGCTACTCGCGGTCGACACCGCAACGCGCGCGGGCAAACCGTTCAACCGGCTCGTGGTCGAAGCCAGTACAAGTGCCAGCGCCAGCGATGCCGGCCGCCTCCTGGGCGAGATGCGCCGGTCGTGCCGCGACGAGCCGGTCAAGGGGCTGGTGCTGGTCAACGTGCTCGCGCGCGCGGGCCTTGTGCCGTTCCGCGCCGCCGGGTTCGACGGCTACCTGGTGCGGCCGGTCCGTCCCGCATCGCTCCTGCAGCAGCTCTCGGGGCTGGAAACCGAAAGCGAGCCGTTCGATTCGTTGCGAACGACACGTGTGCCCCGGCAGGATCGGGTCACGGCGGCCCGCGACGGCGGCAGCCGCCAGGCGCGCGTGCTGCTGGTCGAGGACAACGATATCAACGCGCTTCTCGCACGACGGATGGCCGAGAGCGCTGGCTGCGACGTACAGTGGGTCAAGAACGGTCTCGAAGCCATCCAGTGCGCGCGCAACTGGCTCGACGGTAGCGCGCCCGCCGCCGACCTGGTGCTGATGGACATCTTCATGCCGCACGTCGACGGCGTCGAAGCCGCGCAGGCGATCAGGGCGCTTCATGCGGCGATGCCCGGCGCTGCCCCGCCATGCCCGCCCATCGTCGCGCTGACGGCGAACGCGTTTCCCGAGGATCGCGAGCGCTATGCCGCCGCCGGCATGGACGACTATCTGTCCAAGCCGTTCGACCGCGCCGACTTCGACGCCTTGATGGCGCGTTGGCTCACACCGTCTCAGGCCGTCCCGGCGCGCGCCGCGGCCTCGGGCTGACTCGGTCTGACCGGGCACCCGCGCGTGAGACGGGGCCTGCCTCGGTTTCGCGGAACCGTCACAGAATCGTGTTAGCGATCGCCCGTACTCCGCTGAATTGCCGAGGTTAGTCTCGCTGCTGAGCTTGATCTGCGAGCTTGACGACGCGGCGGTGTGCGGGTGCAGTGCGGCTGGTGTTGCACGTCGGGTCTCGACCGCGATAGTGACCGCTTCGAAATCCGGGACTGGGCACGGAGGGGGTGGACGATGACGACGCAGCGAACGCGGCACAAGGTCGGGCGCTTTGCAGTAAACGCCATGTCGAAGGCCGTCCCGAAAGGCCTGTTTGCCGCGCGTGTTCTGCGTCTCGCTCCGTATCGGCAATCGGCCGCCGCCGAACCGCACGGCAAGGTCTACGGGCGCATCGGCGATCTCGAAGTGCGGCTTGCCTCGGGCCGTCAGGATGTGCGCCGCGCGCAGCGCGTCCGCTACGAGGTGTTCTACGAGGAGATGTCCGCGAAGCCGAGCATCACGGCACAGATGCGGCGGCGCGACGAGGACCCCTATGACGCGGTGTGCGATCACCTGTTGGTGGTCGATACCGCCAATCGCGCATCGCCTGTCGGCTGGACCAACCCCAACCGGCCGCACGTCGTCGGCACCTATCGCGTGCTGCGCCAGGAGATGGCCGCGCGCGGCGCCGGTTTCTACACGCAGAGCGAATACGACATTGCGCCGTTGATCGCGTCGAAGTCGCCCCGCTACCGCTTCATGGAACTCGGGCGTTCGTGCGTCGCCAAGCCCTATCGCAACAAGCGCTCGGTCGAACTCCTCTGGCACGGGCTCTGGACCTACGTGCGCGAGCACAAGGTCGACGTCATGATCGGCTGCGCCAGCTTCGAGGGCACCGATCCCGCCGCGCATGCGATGGCGCTGTCGTTCCTGCATCACAACGCGCTCGCGCCGGCCGAATGGCGTTGCCGCGCGCATGATCGTCTCTATGTGCCGATGGACCGCATCGCCAAGGACAAGATCGACACCAAGGCTGCGTTGAAAGCCTTGCCGCCGCTGATCAAGGGCTATCTGCGGCTCGGCGCGTTCGTCGGCGACGGCGCGGTCATCGACCGCCAGTTCGGCACCACCGACGTGCTGATCATTCTCCCCGTCGAGAATATCGACCCGCGCTACTTCGGCCACTTCGGCACCCCCGACGAAACCCGAAGCCGCGTCGCCGTGGATGCGTGACCCTTATCCCCTCTCCCCGTCCTTCACGCGGAAAGGGGGGACCGCGCGCCATGGCTCCTCTGTCGCCCTGTTCGGCTCAGCATCAAAACCAATCGATTCGCGACCACAGCCACCGTCTCGACCGCACCTTGCTCATGGCCGGACGTCGACGGTGAGTACACCATCGATGCCGCGACACTGAGTTCGCGGCGCGATGGATCCTCGGGCCAAGCCCGAGGATGACACCGGGGCAGAGAAGAGCCCCCCTACCTATTCGCATCATACGCCGCGAGCGCCGCCAAGTTGACGATGTCGCTGTCCTTGGAGCCGAGGGTGGCGATCTGGACGGAGTGCTTCATGCCGACGAGGATCGGGCCCATCAGCGTGGCGCCGCCCAACTCCTTCAGCATCTTGGTCGAGATCGACGCGGCGTGGAACGCGACCATGATCAGCACGTTCGCGGTGTCGGTCAGGCGGCAGAACGGATAGAGCTTGCGCATGTCGTTGTTGAGCGCGACGTCCGCCGCCATGTCGCCGTCGTACTCGAAATCGACGCCGCGCTTGTCGAGGATCTGCACCGCTTCGCGCACCTGGTCCGACCGCTCGCCGCGCGGCTGGCCGAAGTTCGAATAGGCCAGCATCGCGACACGCGGCTCCATGCCGAAGTTGCGCGCGGCGCGGGCCGCTTCCGTCGCGATGTTCGCCAGTTCCTCGGCGGTCGGCATGTCGTGCACCGACGTGTCGGCGATCAGCACGGCGCGGCCGCGGCAGATGGCGAGCGAGACGCCGATCACCGTGCGGTCCTCCGGCGGGTCCATGACGCGGTGGACGTCCTTGTAGACGCTGGTCCAGTTGCGCGTGACGCCCGACACCATCGCGTCCGCATAGCCGTGCTCGACCATCAGCGCCGCGAACACGTTGCGTTCGTTGCGCACGATGCGGTCGCAGTCGCGGCGCAGATAGCCGCGCCGCTGCATCCGCTTGTAGAGGAAGTCGACGAACTCCTCGTGATACGGCGATGAGCGGATGTCGATCAGCTCGAACTCGGCACGCAGCGGCATGCCGAGCGTCTTGAAATTCTCGCGCACCACGTCGGCGGACCCGATCAGGATCGGCTGGCCGAAGCCCTGGTTGAAGAACGTGTTGGCGGCCTTGATGACGGCGATGTCCTCGCCCTCGGCGAACACCACGCGCTTGGGGTCCGAGCGAACCTTCTGGAAGATCGACTGCAGCCAGCCGGCGGTCGGATCGAGACGGCCCTTGAGCCGCGCGATGTACGACTCCATGTCGACCAGCGGACGCCGCGCGACGCCTGAATCCATCGCCGCCTTGGCGACGGCGGGCGGGATGTGGCTGATCAGGCGCGGATCGAACGGCGCGGGGATGATGTAGTCGGGCCCGAACGTCGGACGGCGGCCGTGGAACGACGCCGCCACCTGATCGGGAACTTCCTGCCGGGCGACTTCCGCCAGCGCTTCGGCGGCGGCGATCTTCATGGCGTCGTTGATGGTCGACGCCTGCACGTCGAGCGCGCCGCGGAAGATGAACGGGAAGCACAGGACGTTGTTGACCTGATTGGGGTAGTCCGAGCGGCCGGTCGCCATGATGGCGTCCGAGCGCACGGCGGACACTTCCTCCGGCGTGATCTCCGGGTCGGGATTGGCCATCGCGAAGATGACGGGGTTCTTGGCCATGCTTGCGACCATGTCGCGGCTGACGATACCGCCGGCGGAGAGGCCGAGAAATATATCGGCGCCGACCATGATTTCGGCCAGCGTGCGCGCCGAAGTCTGCTTGGCGTAGGGCTCCTTGTAGATGTCCATCAGTTCCTTGCGGCCCTCGTAGACCACGCCCTTGATGTCGGCGACCGTGATGTTCTCGATCTTGACGCCGATCTTCACCAGAAGCCCGAGGCACGCGAGGGCTGCCGCGCCGGCGCCCGAGCAGACGAGCTTGATCGCGCCGACCTCCTTGCCCGTGACGCGGAGCGCATTGAGGATGCCCGCCGCGACGACGATCGCCGTGCCGTGCTGGTCGTCGTGGAACACCGGGATGTCGAGCAGCTCCTTGAGCCGCTCCTCGATGACGAAGCACTCCGGGCTCTTGATGTCCTCGAGGTTGATGCCGCCGAAGGTCGGGCCGAGATAGCGCACGCAATTGATGAACGCTTCGGGGTCCTCGGTGTTGACCAGAAGATCCATGGCGTCGATGTCGGCGAAGCGCTTGAACAGCGCGCCCTTGCCTTCCATGACCGGTTTTGCGGCCAGCGCGCCGAGGTTGCCGAGACCGAGGATGGCTGTCCCGTTCGACACCACCGCAACGAGGTTGCCCTTGTTGGTGTAGTCATAGACGCAGGCCGGGTTCTCGGCGATGGCGCGGACGGGGATCGCGACGCCGGGCGAGTAGGCGAGCGACAAGTCGCGCTGCGTGGCCAGCGGCTTGGTCGGCGTGATCTCGAGCTTGCCGGGCTTGCCCTGCGCGTGGAACTGGAGAGCCTCTTGCGCGGTGAAGCGGGCCTCTGCGAACCTGGTGTCCATGTGAGCTCTATCTGTTGTCGTGGGAGTGGGCCGGGCACCGCGTCGGTGTGGTGTCCAGCGACCGCCGCCGGGGAGCGTGACCTTATGTGTCCGCGCGCTGAATCTCAACGCCAGAACGCTGACTTTTGGCCGAGGGCCGGCTGCCGGGCGGCGCTGGCCCGCATTCCCAGGCGCTTGCCGGTGCGCTATGCCTCTGCGTCAGAAGCGGCGGGATCGATGCATCAGCATGGCAAGGCAAGGCAAATCCAAGGCGGTCGGACGGCATCCGGACGCGACCGGCGCGGCTGAGGAGCCGGCTGACGAGACCGTTGCGGTGCAGACCGTCGCCCCGCCGCCATCCCCGCCGCCCGCCGCGACGGCCGAGGCCACGCCGTCGATGGCGCAATTCCTCGAGATCAAGGCCGCCAATCCCGATTGCATCCTGTGGTACCGGATGGGCGACTTCTACGAGTTGTTTTTCGACGACGCCGTCGCCGCCTCCCGCGCGCTGTCGATCGTGCTGACCAAGCGCGGCAAGCATCTCGGACAGGACATCCCCATGTGCGGGGTCCCGATCCACCGCGCCGACGAATACCTGCAGCGGCTGATCCGGCTCGGCTACAGGGTGGCGGTGTGCGAACAGCTCGAGGATCCGGCCGAGGCCAGGAAGCGCGGCTCCAAGGCGGTGGTCAAGCGGGACGTCGTGCGGCTCGTCACGCCGGGCACGCTGACCGAGGACACGCTGCTCGACGCGCGCATCCGCAACTACCTGACCGCGATCTACGTCGCTCCCGGCAGTGACGGTGGCGCACTCGCGCCGGGCGCAAGCCTCGCACTCGCCTCTGTCGACATTTCCACCGGCGAATTCGAGATCGGCGAATGCGCGGGCGCTGACCTGCCCGGCGAACTCGTTCGCCTCGGCCCCGGCGAAGTGCTGGCGGCGGACGCCGCGCTGTCCGACGCCGACCTCGTGCGCTGGATCGGGCTCGCGGGCGCGTCTGCAACGCCGGTCCCCGCGTCGTCGTTCGACAGTCTGGAAGGCGAACGCGCGCTCAAATCGAAACTCGGCGTCGCGGAACTCGGCGGCTTCGGCGGCATGTCGCGCGCCGAGCTTGCCGCCGCCGCCGCCGTGCTGCGCTACATCGACTTGACCCAGCTCGGCCGGCAGCCGGTGCTCAGGCCTCCGCGCAGAACCGGCGCCGGCCGAATCCTGACCATCGACGCCGCCAGCCGCGCGAGCCTCGAACTCGTCCGCTCCACGTCGGGCGAGCGCCAGGGCAGCCTGCTCGACGCCGTCGATCGGACGGTCACGGGGCCAGGTGCGCGTGAACTCGCGGCGCGCTTGTCGAGCCCGTTGCGCGATCCGCGCGAGATCGATGCGCGTCTCGATGCCGTCACCTATCTGATCGAGCGCGAGCCGCTGCGGCACGACCTGCGAACCGCGCTCAAATCCGCGCCCGACATCGCCCGCGCCGTCACGCGGCTGGCGTTCGGACGCGGTTCGCCGCGCGATCTCGGTGCCATCCGCGACGGGTTGACGGCGGCGGCCGAAGCGGCGCGCCTGCTCGATCGTTCGGGCGAGCTGATCGCGCTTCCGGACGACGTCGCCTCTGCCGCCAAGGCATTGACGGGCACGCCATTCGAGTTGCACGCCGACCTTCTCGCCGCGCTCGTCGACGAGCCGCCGCACCTGAAGCGCGATGGCGGGTTCGTGCGCGAGGGATTTCGCGCCGACCTCGACGATCTGCACCGGCTGCGCGACGACAGCCGGCAGGTCATGGCCGCGCTCGAAGCAACCTACGCCGAGCAAACCGGCGTCAAGTCGCTGAAGATCCGCCACAACAACGTCTTCGGCTTCTTCGTCGAAGTGACGCAGCTCAACGCCAAGCCGCTTTTGACCGAGCCGCATTCGCTGACGTTCCGGCATCGGCAAACCATGTCGAACGCGGTCCGTTTCACCACAACCGAGCTGGTCGAGATCGAGGGCCGCATCGCGTCGGCCGGCGAGCGGGCGCTGGCGGTCGAGCAGGAGGTGTTTGCCGCGCTCGCCGCCCGCATAGCGCAAGCCGAGGCATCGCTGAGCGCCGTGGCCCACGCACTGGCCGTGCTCGACGTGCTCGCAGCCTTGGCCGAACTCGCCGCAACCGAGCACTACGTCCGTCCCGAAATCGACGATGGCACCGGCTTCGAGATCCGCGGCGGACGCCACCCGGTCGTCGAACAGGCCCTTCGCGCAGTCAAGTCGGGTCCATTCATCGAGAACGACTGCGTGTTGGGACGGACGCGCGCGGCCCACTCGACGCCGCCCGGATTCAACGAAGTACCCGAGGCGCGGATCTGGCTGGTGACCGGACCCAACATGGCCGGCAAGTCGACGTTCCTGCGCCAGAACGCGCTCATCGCCGTCCTCGCTCAAATGGGATCCTACGTGCCGGCGGCGCGCGTCCGCATGGGCGTTCTCGATCGCGTGTTCTCGCGCGTCGGCGCGTCCGACGATCTGGCGCGCGGACGTTCGACGTTCATGGTCGAGATGGTCGAAACGGCCGCCATCCTCAATCAGGCGAGCGATCGCTCCCTCGTCATCCTCGACGAGATCGGCCGCGGCACGGCGACATTCGACGGACTGTCGATCGCCTGGGCGACCGTCGAGCACCTTGCCGCCGTGTCGGGCTGCCGCGCGTTGTTCGCCACGCACTACCACGAGTTGACCGCGCTCGCCGACCGGTTCGAAGACGTCGCGAGCGTGACCATCGACGTCAAGGAATGGCACGACGACATCATCTTTCTGCACAAGGTCAAGCCCGGCGCGGCAGACCGGTCCTATGGCATCCAGGTTGCCAAGCTCGCCGGCCTTCCCGCGTCGGTGGTCCAGCGCGCGGCCGAGGTTCTGGCGATGCTGGAAAAAGGCGACCGGCGCGGCGAGGCTGGCGGGCGTGCGCTCGACGATCTGCCGCTGTTTGCAGCGGCGCGGCCCAGGGGCGGGCTGGTCAAGGGCACGCCCGCCGGGGCGCCCGCATCGACTGGTCCTCCGCCCCCATCGGCCGTCGATCAGGCCATCGCCAAAATCAATCCAGACGAGTTGACGCCGCGGCAGGCACTCGAGGCGCTTTACGACCTCAAGAAGCTGAGCGCGTCGAAACCGGCAAAGTGAAACGGGCGACCGTGCGACATGGCAGCGTGCGTCGCGGGACGCAGCATAGCCGGCACTGTCCAAGGGGTGAGCGGGAAGGTTATAGTCGACGGATGGACACCACAGTTTTGAAGGCCGCACCCTACTTCGATCCCAAGGCGCTGCGCGCGGAGCTGACGCAGATCTTCGAGCAGGCTGGATCGGCGACCGATGCCCGGCCCCGGATCGTCGAGCGGCTCAAGGCGCTTGTCAAATCGGCGCGCGGAGAAGCGCGCGCGGGGCTCGAGGCCGATGGGCGCGGGCGCCGCTGCGCCGAGGGGTTGGCCCGGTTCCAGGACGAACTTATCGCCCTCATCTATGACTACACCACCGCGCACGTTTACCGCGCGACCAATCCGTCCGACGCCGAGCGCATGGCTATCATTGCCACCGGCGGATACGGACGCGGGATGCTGGCGCCGGGGTCCGACATCGACCTCCTGTTTCTCTTGCCCTACAAGCAGACGCCGTGGGGCGAAAGCGTCGCCGAATACATGCTGTATATTTTGTGGGATCTCGGCTTCAAGGTCGGCCACGCGACGCGCACCGTCGAGCAGTGCCTGAAGCTCGGGATGCAGGATCTGACCATCCGCACCTCGCTGCTCGACATCTGGTTCATCTGGGGCGATCGCCGCCTTCACGACGAGCTCGAGCAGCGGCTCCGGTCGGAAGTGTTCGCCTCGACCGGACGTGCCTTCATCGACGCCAAGATGACCGAGCGGGATGAACGCCACCGGCGCTCGGGCGAGAGCCGCTACAAGGTCGAGCCCAACGTCAAGGACGGCAAAGGCGGTTTGCGCGACCTGCACACGCTGCACTGGCTATCGAAATACCTCTACGGCCACGACGTCGGCCAGAACACGGTCGACGCCGGCATTTTCACGACCGATGAGGTGGCGACGTTCCGCCGCTGTGAAGACTTCCTGTGGAGCGTCCGCTGTCATCTCCATTTCCTCACCGGGCGCGCCGAGGAGCGGCTGACGTTCGAGCTGCAGCCGGCGATGTCCGAGCGGCTCGGCTATCGCAACAGCAACGGCATGCGCTCGGTCGAGCGGTTCATGAAGCACTACTTCCTCGTCGCCAAGGACGTCGGAGACCTCACCACCATCCTTTGTTCCGCGCTTGAGATGCAGCAGTTGAAGGACGCGCCGAAGCTCAAGAAGCTGATGGAGGGGCTCGACTGGCGGACGCGGCGGCAGGTGCGGCAGCGGACCGATTTCCGCATCGACAATACGCGCATCAACGTTGCCGATCCCGAGGTGTTCAAGCGTGATCCGGTCAACCTGATCCGCTTTTTCGCGCAAGCTGAGCAGACCGGCACGTTCCTGCACCCCGATGCCATCCGGTTGATCCGGCAGTCGTTGCGCCTGATCGATCATGCGCTGCGGGCGAATCCGGAAGCGAACCGCATCTTTCTCGAACTGCTGACCGGCAAGGTGTCGCCCGCCGCGACGCTGCGGCGCATGAACGAAACGGGCGTGCTCGGCCGCTTCATTCCCGACTTCGGCCGCGTCGTCGGGATGACCCAGTTCAACATGTACCATCACTTCACGGTCGACGAGCATCTGATCCGAACCGTGGACGAGTTGACGTTCATCGAGAAGGGTGGTGCGGCGGCCGAACTTCCGCTTTCGACCGAGTTGATCTCGACTATTCAGAATCGGCGCGCGCTCTACGTGGCCGCCTTCCTGCACGATGTCGGCAAGGGCCGCACGGAGGACCATTCCGTCGTCGGCGGGCGGATCGCGCGCTATGTCTGTCCGCAGCTCGGGCTCTCGCAGGCCGAGACCGATACCGTGACGTGGCTCATCGAGCAGCATTTGACGATGTCCAACATCGCGCAAAGCCGCGACATCTCGGATCCCAAGACCATCCGCGACTTCGCCGACGTGGTGCAAAGCCCGGAGCGCTTGAAGCTTTTGCTTCTGCTCACCGCAGCGGACATTCGCGCTGTCGGCCCTGGTGTCTGGAATGGCTGGAAGGGTCAGCTCCTGCGGACGCTCTACCACGAGACCGAGCCGCTGGTGGCGGGAGGTCACACCTACCAGGAGCGTGGCCGGCGCGTGGCGATGGCGCAGAAGAGCCTGCACGAGGCGCTACCGGAAATGAGCCCGGCCTACGTCGAGCAGTTCATCGGGCGTCAGTATCCTGACTACTGGCTCCGGACCGAGACCAGGAAGCAGGCCGAACATGCGCGGCTCATCGCGCGGGCCGAAAAAGGCAAGGTCTCGCTCGCCACCGACGTCGTGACGGATAAATTCACCGCCATCACCGAGTTGACGATCTACGCGCCGAACCACGCCCGTCTGCTGTCGCTGTTCGCCGGCGCGTGCGCGGCGGCCGGCGCCAACATCGTCGGCGCCCACATCACCACGACGCGCGACGGGTTTGCGCTCGACACATTCCTCCTGGCGCGGGAGTTCAACACCGACGAGGACGAGATCCGGCGCGGCCGGCGGATCGGCGAGACGATCGACCGGATCTTGAAGGGCGAAGTGCGGTTGAAGACGTTGCTGGCCAAGCGGCGCCCGACCGAACGCCGCGTCGAAGCATTCACCGTCGCGCCGGAGGTCGTCATCAACAACGGGCTCTCCGAACACTACACCGTGATCGAGGTCGCCGGGCGCGATCGGCCAGGTTTGCTCTACGACCTGACTGCGACGATTTCCGATCT
This sequence comes from Hyphomicrobium sp., assembly GCA_022843145.1. Classification (GTDB taxonomy): domain Bacteria; phylum Pseudomonadota; class Alphaproteobacteria; order Rhizobiales; family Hyphomicrobiaceae; genus JAKAML01. Next base: position 175,394 of record JALHOF010000001.1, on the reverse strand, counting down.
CAACCTCGATATCACATCCGCCCACATCACGACGTTCGGCGAAAAAGCCGTCGACGTGTTCTACGTCACCGATCTGACCGGAAAGAAGATCACGAGCGAAACGCGCCAGAAGTCGATCCGCGACCGCCTCGAGGTCGTGCTCGTCGACCGGCTCGCGGAAGTCACGGCTTGAGCGGCGCTCGTCCCGCAGACGCTAGGCCGGTGTGGTCGGCGTGCAATTGTCCAGCGTCCGGGATCGGTGTACGCAAGGCATTGCTCTTACTCTGGTGTTCGAGCTGAGAGATGTTCATGCGTTCAGCCGTTTTGCATCCATGCCTCCGATTTCTCGTGTCATGCGTTGTCCTGTTGGGCGCCGCCGGACCGGCGTTCGCGCAATCGGCCGAGGCGCCGCCGCCCAAGAGCCTGACCAGCGATCAGCGCATTCAGGCGCGTCTCCTCGACAAGCAGCTCCGGTCCGTTCGTATGCAGGAGTTGCTGATCGAGAGCGGCAATCTCGACAAGGAAGCCGGTCACGTCAGCCAGCCCGTCCTGGTCGCGGCGGTTCGCGACTTCCGCGCGGCCATCGGTTCGACCGAGACCGGCCCCATGACCGAGGACGAGCAGCAGAAGCTGCAGAAGGCGTCCGATGCCTTCCTGGCCTTTGCCGACTACACGCGCGTCCGCGACGCCGACACCGGCATCACCATCACGATGCCGCGCAACCTGTTCAGCCCGATCGCCAGACCGAAGACCCATCCCGATCCCAATTGGACAACCTACGTCTCGAACTACGGCGGCATGCAGATCCACGCCTTCCGCTACCGGCTGCTGGCCGAGACGCCCGTCTCGCTTGTGTCGCGCCTGATCGAGCGGCGGCAGAACATCAATTTCGAGCGCTTCGAGATCAGCGGCAGTGAGTTCGCGATCGACGGCACCGCCGACTACCCCTCCGGCAAGCCATACTTCATGGCGATCCGGGGCTGGGAGACCGGCGGCTACATCATCGGCTTTCAGGCGATATTCGACATCGACTACAGCCCCGCGCTGCAGGTGCCGGAGCTGTCCGTGCCGGCCGCGCTGAAGACCACCTTCTATCCCAACGGCCGCGCGTCCGGCCGCACCGTGCAGGTGACCGAGCGGGAGGGCAACTGGCGGCGCGTGGTCAAGGCGCTGGTCAACCGGCTCGGGTCGGATTTCGAGGTCAGCAACGGCTGGCGCGTGCTGTCGAGCGAGGAATGCCGCAAACGGCCGACGTCCGGACGCGGCGGCCAGGATGGCCCGAAGGTCGTCCGCGTCGTATTCGCCACCGACCGCCAGCGTGTCGAGCGCGCCGCCGGCGCCAAGCCCGACGTCGACCAGCTTTTCGGCGCCGCTCCGGACGATCAATTGCACATCGGTTGCGCGATCATCACGGTTCCCCCCGATCCGACCGTCTCGGCCAAGATCCAGCGGCCGCGGCCGACGGCGCGCGGCAATATCGAGGCGTTCGACGGCAAGAAGCATTTCGGTCTCGATAGCGTGGTGTCGTTCGGCTCGAGCGGCAAGCTCGGTCGCGGCGAGGAGCTGGCGCTCGTCGACGAAGGCAAGGAAGGCGCGTTCGAGCGCGCGCTCCTGATGATCCACGGCTACAACACCTCGTTCGCCGACGCTCTTTTGCGCGTCGCGCAAGTCGCTGCCACCGTCGATCAGAATCTCCGCGTCTATCTGTTCAGCTGGCCGTCGCGCGAGCGCTACCTGAGCTACGTCGACGACCTCGACAATGCCGAGCGCGCCGAGCAGTCGCTGCAGTACTTCATGAAGCTGATCCTGCGCGACGCCAATGTCCGCCAGCTCGATGTCATCGCGCACAGCATGGGCTCGCAAAGCCTGCTGCGGTCGATCGACGGCTTGCGCACGGTGTTCGATCAGCGCGCGTGGGACCTTGGCCCATCTGCTTCCGGCGAACAGTCGCGCCCGTCGCAGGTCCGGTTGCGCCTCGGCCAGGTGATTTTCGCCGCGCCCGACGTGTCACGCCCGATTTTCGAGCGGCAGCTTGCTATGCTGGCGCCCTTCGCGCGCCGGGTGACGATCTACACGTCCGCCGTCGATCGGGCGCTGTGGCTCTCCGAAATGCTGCGCTCGAGCCCGCGCGCCGGCTATCTCGGCACCACCAAGGAGCCGATCCGCTCGCCGGTCTACAATGTGCACGTGATCGACGTGACCGGTAAACCGCTGCCCCGGCTGTCGCCGAAGCGATTGACCGAATTCAATCACAACTACTTCGTCGAGAACCCTGCGGTGCTGAATGACATCCAATCGATCCTGAAGGACGGCACCGTGAACAATCCGAAGCGGCGCGCCGAGATCAGCAAGGTTCCCTTGAAACACAGCTTCGTCGAAGTGCCCTACAAGGACAGCTCGAGTTCGTTCTATTGGAAGCTGGTCGACGCCGCCGGACGCTGAGCGCCGCCGCAAATAGGCGCATTCGTCTGGTTGATCGGCGACGTTCGGGCTACATGGGCGCGCTGGCTCGGCTGGCGATTCGCCGGCCGTCCCGCCCAAAACTTTCGCCTTCGGAACCCGCTTCATGAAGCTCTACCGTGCCTTTGCCACCGTTGGCGGCTTGACGATGGTCAGCCGCATCCTCGGGTTCGTGCGCGACATCCTGATCGCGGCGGCACTCGGATCCGGCGCGGTGGCCGACGCGTTCTTCGTCGCATTCCGGTTTCCCAACCTGTTCCGCAGGCTGTTCGGCGAGGGTGCATTTAACGCAGCCTTCGTGCCGCTGTTCGCCAAGCGGCTGGAAGGCGAAGGACCTGCTGCAGCGCGCGGTTTCGCCGAGGAGGCGATGTCGGGCCTCGTCACGGTGCTCGTCGTCCTGTCGGTCGTCGCCATCGCCGCCATGCCTTGGCTGATGATGTTGTTGGCGCCGGGCTTCATCCAGAACCCGGCAAAGTACGATCTCTCGGTTCTGCTCACGCAGATCGCGTTCCCCTATCTCTTGTGCATGTCCGTCGTCGCGTTGCTGTCGGGTGTGCTCAATTCGATGCAGCGGTTCTGGGCCGCTGCTGCCGCTCCCATCTTGCTCAACATCGTCCTGATCTCCGCGATCGCGTTCGCAATCTGGCTCGGCTTCGAGCGGCGCGAGGAAGCTGGCTTCATCCTCGCCGTCGGCGTCGCCCTCGCCGGCATCGCTCAGGTTGTGTTGCTCGTCATCGCCACGCGCCGCGCCGGCATGAAAATCGGCCTCGTCCGCCCGCGTTACACGCCGGACATGCAGCGGCTGGTGCAGCTCGGGCTGCCGGGGCTCGTCTCGGGCGGTGTCACGCAGATCAACATCGTCGTCGGCACGATCATCGCCTCGATGCAGGCTGGTGCCGTGTCCTATCTCTACTACGCCGACCGGCTCTATCAGCTGCCGCTCGGCATCGTCGGTGTCGCGGTCGGCGTCGTGCTGCTGCCGGATCTCGCGCGCAAGCTGCGCAGCGGCGATCGGCTCGCAGCCCTCGACAGCCAGAACCGCAGCCTCGAATTCGCGATGATGTTGACGCTTCCAGCGGCGTTCGGTCTTGCGCTCGCAGCCGAACCGATCATCAGGGTGCTGTTCGAGCGTGGCGCTTTCGGCGGCAACGATACGCCCGCGACGGCCTGGGCGCTGGCGGCGTTCGCGCTCGGCTTGCCGTCGTTCGTGATGATCAAGGTGTTCCAGCCCGCGTTTTTCGCGCGCGAGGACACCGCGACGCCGATGCGCTTTGCCATTCAGAATATGATCGTCAACGTCTTCGGTTCGGTGGCGTTGTTTTTCGTCTTCCGGCATTTCGGCTTGATGCCGCACGTCGGCATCGCACTGGCGACCTCGCTGGCCGGGTGGATCAATGCCTGGATGCTTTGGCGGACGCTGGCTGCAAATGGCGAGTTCCTGGCGGACGCGCGGTTGCGACGGAACGGGTTGATGATCCTGATCGCGAGTGTCGCCCTAGGCGCGGCGGTGATGGTGCTGATGCCCGTGCTCGCTCCCTATCTCACGTCGGGCCAATCGTTGGCGGTGCGCGCTGCCGCGCTCTTTGCCCTCGTCGGGGCCGGGCTCGCTGTCTACGCCACTCTGATCGTCACCACGGGCGTGCTCGACCGCCGCCAGCTCGGACGCTTCTTCCGTCGCGGTGGGACGCCGCAATGATCGCTTGCACCGCACCGGCGTGCAGTCCATAACCCGCGCCGCAATCTTCAAGGATTTCCAATGCAGATCACTCCGCGCGTCTTCTCCGGCATGCAGCCGACCGGCAGCCTGCACCTCGGCAATTATCTCGGCGCCATGGTCAACTGGATCGAGCTTCAGAAGACGCACGAATGCATCTATTGCGTCGTCGATCTGCATGCCATCACGGTCTGGCAGGACCCTGACGAGCTGCGTCGTGCGATCCGCCAGGTGACGGCGGCCTATATCGCGGCCGGCCTGGATCCGAAAAAGAGCGTCCTGTTCAATCAGAGCCAGGTCGCGGTCCACGCGGAGCTGGCTTGGGTCTTCAATTGCGTCGCGCGGCTCGGCTGGCTCAACCGGATGACCCAGTTCAAGGAGAAGGCGGGCAAGGATCGCGAGCAGGCGTCGGTCGGGCTATACGCCTACCCGAACTTGATGGCGGCCGACATCCTGGCCTATCGCGCCACCCACGTTCCGGTCGGCGAGGACCAGAAGCAGCATCTGGAACTGGCCCGTGACATCGCGCAGAAGTTCAACAACGACTTCAAGACGTCCATCGTCGCGCAGGGCTTCGTGGACGGCATCTTCTTCCCGCAGCCCGATCCGGTGATTACCGGGCCGGCGACGCGCGTCATGTCGCTGCGTGACGGAACCAAGAAGATGTCGAAGTCCGACCCGTCCGATCTGTCGCGCATCAATCTCACGGACGATGCCGACACCATCGCCAAGAAGGTCCAGAAGGCGAAGACCGATCCCGAGCCGCTGCCGTCGGAGGTGGCGGGCCTTGCCGCCCGTCCCGAGGCAGACAATCTCGTCGGCATTCACGCCGCGATGGCCGGGCAGAGCAAGGAGGCGGTGTTGCGCGACTACGGCGGGCAGCAGTTCTCGTCGTTCAAGAAGGCGCTGGTGGAGGCAGCCGTCGCGCGGCTTTCTCCGATTGCCGATGAAACGCAACGGCTGATGTCAGATCCGGCCGAGATTGATCGCGTTCTGGCGGACGGGTCGCAGCGTGCGCGCGCCATCGCTGGGCCCGTGATGGACAAGGTCAAGGACATTGTGGGTTTGATCCGATCGTAGACTTCTGCCACCGTTGACCGTCCAGGTCTTCGGGCTGATCCAGATCAAGCCTTCGAGACGAGGCGAAACACACGACACGACGAAACGCACGGTGAGACGATGCCAGATTCCAGGAAGCGACGTTCGTTCGAACAGGGCCACTTCCGCAAGTTCCTGCTCGTCGTCGACGAGAGTCAGGAAGTGGAGGCCGCGCTCTACTACGCCGCGAGCCGTATCCAGCATTCGTCGGGTTCGATCTCGATGCTGTACGTCATCGAGCCTCAGGATTTTCAGCACTGGATGGGCGTCAAGCAGGTCCAGGTCGAGGAAGAGACCAACAAGGCGAAGGCGTTGTTTCGTCTGTTCCGCCGCAAGCTCAGTCTGGCCGGGTTCGAAGGGGTCGCCGTCGAGGAATTCATCCGCGAGGGCAAGACCGCTGATGAGCTCGTCTCGCTGATCGACACCGACGAGGACGTCGCCATCCTGGTCTTGGGTGCCGCGACCGGGTCGGAAGGGCCGGGACCGCTGGTTTCGACGCTCGCCGCCGGGACCGCTGCCGGCTCGTTCCCCATCCCGATCACCATCGTTCCTGGCAACCTGTCGCTCGAGCACATCAAGTCCCTGGCATAGTCGTTCAGCGGTGTCGCGTATCCGGGTCTTCACGCATCTGCCCGCGACCATATTCCGCGTGCGAACCCAGACTTGGGGGCTCGACATTTTGGTCCGCCTGCCCTATTTATCTGGAACAATTCTAAACACGCTTCCGGCCCGCATGGTCTGCGGGATGCGGGAGCAAGCTCCGGCTGCGGCCGGTCAGCGACGAGGTGGAGGCCCAGACCATGTTTATCCAGACAGAAGCGACGCCGAACCCCGCCACGCTCAAGTTCATTCCCGGTCGCACGGTGCTGAGCGCCGGCACCGCTGATTTCCGCGCCGGCGATGACGCGGGCACGTCACCGCTGGCCTCGCGGCTGTTCGAGATCGACGGCGTGCGTGGCGTCTTCCTCGGCTCCGACTTCATCTCCGTCACCAAGGGCGACGGCGAGTGGCAGCACTTGAAGCCCGTGATCCTCGGTGCGATCATGGAGCACTACATGTCCGGCGCCCCGGCCGTCGCGGGCGAGAGCGCCAACGACGCGGCGGGCCATAGCTACGATCCCGCCGACGAAGAGACCGTCAAAACCATCAAGGAACTGCTCGAGACGCGCGTGCGTCCGGCGGTGGCCCAGGACGGCGGTGACATCACGTTCGCTGGTTTCCGCGATGGCATCGTCTATCTGCAGATGCGCGGCGCCTGCTCGGGCTGCCCCAGCTCGACCGCCACGTTGAGGCACGGCATCGAGAACCTGCTCAAGCACTTCTGCCCTGAAGTTCAGGAAGTGCAGGCCGTCGGCGCGCGCTAAGTGCTTCATGTCGCGTTCGGCACGCCTTCATGTCGGTCAATGTCATGTCCATTCATGTCGATGAAAGCCCCGCCATACGCGGGGTTTTCTCGTTCTAGGCCCAAATTGCACCCGCAAGTCAGGATCATCCATGCCGTCGAAGCTCGATTCCGCCGCACTTGATCAGCTCTTTTTCTCCGCCCGCACCCACAATGCTTGGTTGAAGACCGACGTGTCCGACAGCCTGCTGCGAGAGGTCGTCGAGTTGATGCGCTGGGCGCCGACGTCGGCGAATTGCTCCCCGGCTCGTATCGTGTTCGTCAAGTCACCCGCCGCCAAGTCGCGGCTCAAGCCATTGTTAATGGATGGGAATGTCGAGAAGACGATGAGCGCGCCGGTGACCGCCATCATCGGCCACGACCTCGAATTCTATAATCACCTACCCAAATTGTTCCCGCACACCGACGCCAAAAGCTGGTTCACGGGAAACAAGGCGTTCGCCGATACGAGCGCTTTCCGCAACGGCACGTTGCAGGGCGCATACTTCATCATGGCCGCGCGCGCCCTCGGACTCGATTGCGGCCCCATGTCAGGCTTCGACAACGCTGGCGTGGACAAGGAATTCTTTGCCGGCACCGAGATCAAATCGAACTTCATCTGCAGCCTCGGATACGGCGACCCCAAGGCCCTGTTCTCGCGCTCGCCGCGCTTTTCGTTCGATGAAATGTCCAATATAATCTGAATGTTAGTCTGCGTCAGGCCGGGCGCGGCAGTTTTGCCTGCAAGCGCTTGTCGAAGCGGTCGACGTTGACGACGACGCGTTTGTGCGTGCCACCGCCGATGACCTCGAACGGGTCGCGAGCGGTGACGCGCAGTGTCACGGTGCGTCCGTCGACGGCGATGATCTCTGCTTCCGCAACCACACGATGTCCGACTGGCGTCGCCGCCGTATGGCTCACATCGAGGTGGATGCCGAGGCTCTGGTGACCGGGCGGCAGCAGCGGTTCGACGGCGGCCAGGGCCGCTGCTTCGATGACGTTGATCATTACCGGCGTCGCCAGCACGGCAATGCGGCCGGATCCAACCCGCTCGGCCGTGTGCTCAGGACCGACCAACAGTTCGGCGGTCGCCACGTGACCAGCCTTGAGCCGGGAAAAATCGGTCATTGTCCAGACCTCACTGCAAATCGAACTATTGGCATTTTGTATACCAAATCCCTGCGCGTGGTTCGAGATATGTTTGGAGAACCGGTCGCGATGGCGCGTCATGCAGTTCGCCGCTATACGCAGGCGTCATGAACATCCTCGCCTTCGATACTTGCTTCAATGCGTGCTCGGTTGCCGTGGACTGCAACATTTCCGGTCACGACCGGACGATTTGGTCCGAGAAGCAGCTGATGACGACCGGCCACGCGGAAGCGCTGTTGCCGATGATCGCGCGCGTCATGGGCACGGCGGGTATCGCGTATTCCGAGATCGACCGGATTGCCGTGACGCATGGTCCAGGCACGTTCACCGGAACGCGCATCGGCATTTCGGCGGTGCGGGCGCTGTCCCTGGCTCTCGGTGTTCCGATCGTCAGTTTCTCGAGCCTGCTGCCAGTCGGCAAGTCCGCCACCAGCCGCATACCCGATTGCATCGGTGACCGTGACGCTGTGATCGTGGCCCGCGATGCGCGGCGCGACCAATGCTACGTCGAAATCGTCGACGTCTGGGGCAAGTCACTGACCGGACCGCTGCTGCTCTCGCCAACGGATGCCGCGCGTTTGTGCCCACCTTATCGGCTGTTCGCGGTCGGCTCGGCTGCGGATCAGGTGGCCGAAGCAGGCCGTCACGCGGGACGGGAAATTCTTGCCGGACAGGACGGAAATTCAGGACCCGAGCACGCTGAACCGGACGCCGCCGTACTGATTGGCTGGGCTCATGCAGCCGAGCCCCTGCTGGCTCCGCCCCGCCCGCTCTATTTCCGCCCTCCCGACGCTAAGCCGCAGGAGGGAAAAACAATTCCGCGTGCTTCGCCCGTTGCAGGGGGCTGATGCGGTGATGGATGCCGTGATCTCCGATGCCGGTCCGGTGGATACCGCAGCGATCGCGACGCTCTACGGGCAATTGTTTTCCCCGCCATGGTCGGCGCGAGAGGTCGAGGATCTGATAGCGCATCCGGGGGCTTCCGCTTTCGTCGTGCGTCGGCCGCACGAAGCGGACATCGCGGGCTACATCCTGGGCCGGGTCGCGGCCGACGAAGCGGAGGTGCTTAGTATCGGTGTCGACCCGAGATGGAGGCGGCTCGGTGTCGGGCGCAAACTGATCCACATCCTTGCCGAGCGCTCCCGAGCAATGGGAGCGAAGCAGATCTTTCTCGAGGTGTCCGCAGTCAATGCTCCAGCCGTTGCGCTTTATCGTGCGCTCGGGTTCATGCAGCGCGGCGTGCGCCGAGGCTATTATCAGCTCCCGGGCAAGCCTGCCGAGGATGCGCTGCTTTTCGCACTCGACCTCTCGATCAACCCACGTGTGGACTGAGTCCTGAGGCTTGCCTATAACTCACACCGTGCCGGTTTCGAGCCGCCGAGGCACTTGCCAAATGCCGACGACAAAAGAGAAATCACTCTGCCGGATCGAGCAGCTCTGCGCTGACGCCGGCCTCAGGATGACCGGACAGCGGCGCATTATTGCGCGCGTATTGTCGGACGCCGTCGATCATCCCGATGTCGAGGAAGTGCACCGGCGCGTCGCGATCATCGATGCCCGCGTCTCGCTTTCGACGGTCTACCGCACGCTGCGCCTCCTGGAAGGTAACGGTATTCTCGAAAGGCACGACTTCGGCCGCGGCCGCGGCCGCTATGAAGAAGCCAATCGCGGGCACCACGATCACCTGATCGATATCGAAAGCGGCGCGGTGATCGAATTCAAGAGCGAGGAAATCGAGGCGTTGCAAGAGCGTATCGCGCGCGAACTCGGGTTCACGCTGGTCGGTCATCGACTAGATCTCTACGGCGTGCCGCTGCCGCGCAAACGGAAACAGACGTGAGCCAAGTGACCTTGCACGGGCCCGTCCTGGTGCCGCGATGAGCACCATGCGCGCTGGCGCAATTCTGGCAGGCTTCACGCTGCTGACGCTGCCGCTCATGCCGATCCAGGCGGTGCTCGTCAGGACGCATCCGCGCTGGGCGCGGCGGCTGCCACACTGGTATCACCGCAGGGTTTGCCGGTTGTTCGGCATCCGTCTTCACATCGAAGGCGGGGTCGCGCGCGACCGGCCGGTGCTGCTCGTGTCCAATCATACGTCTTGGCTGGACATTCCAGTTCTGTCGGCTGTCGCGCCGTTGTCGTTCGTCGCCAAGAAGGAGGTGGGGACGTGGCCGTTCGTCTCCGCGTTGGCCAAGCTGCAACAGACAGTTTTCGTCGACCGCGAACGCCGCGGCTCCGTGGGCGATACCGCGAGCGAAATCCTCGACCGGCTGGCGTCGGGCGACAATGTCGTGTTGTTCGCGGAAGGCACATCGAGCGACGGCAACCGCGTGCTGCCGTTCAAGACGTCGCTGTTCGCGGCGGCCAAGCCGCCGGAACGGCTGGGGACCAGCCCGCCGGACGCCGTGGTTCAGACGCTGTCGCTCGTTTACACCCGGCTGAACGGCGTTCCAATCGGCCGTGCGGCGCGACCTTTGATCGGCTGGTACGGCGACATGGAAATGACCTCGCATGCGTGGGCGCTGTTGAAGGCCGGCAGTCTCGACGCGCGGATCCGGGTCGGACCGCCGGTCCCGCTGGCAGAATTCATTGATCGAAAAGATTTGGCCCGGCGCAGCGAGGACGAGATCCGGCGGCACGTCGTCGGCATCCTGCGCGCCCGGCCAGACGGCGAGTTCGTCGAAACAACGCGACCGAACGCCGAGACGGTGAAGGCTGCGCGCGCGGCCCCGGCGAGACCAGCGGACATCGCCGCGCCAACCAAAAAGTGGACCTGAGCGAACTTTTTATCCGCGCAACGGTTATCCAACAATCGCGATGACGACTGTCGTGTGCCGACTGTGCAACAGCTATGTGTCTCGTGCGCTGGACAAACATCGCTTTCGATGCTGCAATGCACAATGGGATGATGCAGCGTCAATTCCGGCCCACGATCCGGTTGGCGCAGATTGGCTCGTTAACCAGATCGGAAGCCGAAGTGGATAAGCTTGCGCCCTCGCCAAAAGAGTCGTGCGGAGACGTTCCCATGCCCGTGACGAAGAAAGTCTTCGTCAAGACGTTCGGCTGCCAAATGAACGTGTACGACAGCGAGCGCATGTCCGAGCAGCTGGCGTCACACGGATACTCGGAGACACAAGAGATCGAAGCCGCCGATCTCGTCGTTCTGAACACCTGCCATATCCGCGAGAAGGCGGTGGAGAAGGTCTATTCCGATCTCGGCAAGGTGCGCGACGTCAAGGCCGGGCGGCTGGCGCGAGGATTGAGCACGCAGGTTGTCGTCGCGGGCTGCGTCGCGCAGGCCGAAGGCGCCGAAATCAGCGCGCGCGCCCCTGTTGTCGACGTCGTCATCGGCTCGCAAAGCTATCACCGGCTACCGGAATTGCTGGCCAAGTCGCGTAACGATGGCGGTCGCATTGTCGAGACGCGATTTCCGGACGAAGAGAAATTCGCGTTGCTGCCGGATCGCCGGATCGAGGCGGGAACGGGTCCGCGCACGTCCGCCGCGGCGAGCGCATTCCTCACCGTGCAGGAAGGATGCGACAAGTTCTGTACCTTTTGTGTGGTCCCTTACACGCGCGGCGCGGAATATTCGCGTTCGGTCGCTGAGTTGGTCGCCGAGACGGAACGCCTCGTTGCGCGCGGAACGCGGGAAATCACGCTGCTTGGACAAAACGTCAACGGCTATCATGGCGAGGGCCCGGATGGCGCCGTCTGGTCGCTCGCGCGGTTGATCCGGCGGTTGGCTGAAATCGAAGGCGTCGAGCGGTTGCGCTATATGACGAGCCATCCGCGTGACATGGCGGATGACCTCATCGCGGCTCATCGTGACGAGCGAAAATTGATGCCATTCCTGCATTTGCCGGTGCAGTCCGGTTCGGACCGCATCCTTGCGGCCATGAATCGCAAGCACACAGCCCAAGACTATCTGACGTTGCTCGACCGCATCCGCGCTGCGCGTCCGGACATCGCGGTGTCGACCGACATCATCGTCGGTTTCCCCGGCGAGACGGACAAGGATTTTGCGGCGACGCTCGATCTGGTGCGCGGCATCGACTGCGCGCAGGCATACTCGTTCAAGTATAGTCCGCGCCCCGGTACGCCTGCCGCGAAACTCGAGGCGCAGGTGCCCGAGAGCGTGAAGGCGGCGCGGTTGACGGAGCTGCAAGCGCTGCTCGACAGCCAGCAAACGCGGTTCAACGCCAGTTGCGTAGGCCGCACTCTGCCCGTTCTGTTTGAGCGCAAGGGCCGCCACGAGGGTCAGCTGGTCGGACGCTCGCCCTACCTTCAACTCGTTCACGCGGAAGCGCGGTCCGAATTGCTCGGCCGGATCATCCCCGTCGAGATCGCCGCTGCCGGTCAGAACAGCCTCGCAGGCGTCATCAGCGCTGCGTAGACCCAGCGTATTGCAGCAGCGTAGCTGCAATCGGACGTTGTTGCCGCAACAAGGTGCGGTTCGGCCAGCGGCTGTGCTAGGCTTGTTTGATCGTCAGGGCGAATCGGGCCCGTGAACCAGCGTGGAGACCTCGATTGACAGGATTTCGCGGGCCGTCCGTGAGCGGCGCCGGCCGATCGGCAAAGGCGCAATCATCCAATCAACGTGTCGTCGTGCCGTTCGACGACAATCGACATCTCCATCGGCTGCTCGGCGAGTATGATAGCCACCTCGCGCTTCTCGAAGACCGGCTCGGGATCGAGGCGCACGCGCACGGCAACGTGATCATCCTGTCGGGTTCGGAAGCGGCATGCGCGATCGCCCGCAGTGTTCTCGAGGAACTCTACGCTCGCGTCGTGAAGGGCGAGGCCGTCGGCGCCGGAGATTTCGACGGCCTGATCCGTCATGCCCGGCAAGAGGTTGCGCCCGGAGCAACGAGCAGCGACGGTCCGGCCCAGATCGCGACGCGGCGGCGCGTGGTCAAGGCGCGCACGCCAGCGCAGAGCACCTACATGCGCGCATTGGAAAAATTCGACCTCGTGTTCGGAATTGGCCCGGCGGGCACCGGCAAAACGTACATCGCCGTCGCGCAGGCCGCGCATTGTCTCGAGCGCGGGCTCGTCGAGCGCATAATCCTGTCGCGGCCGGCGGTCGAGGCTGGCGAGCGGCTCGGCTTCCTTCCGGGCGACATGCGCGACAAGGTCGACCCCTATCTGCGGCCGCTGTACGACGCGCTCTATGACGTGCTGCCGCCGGAGAAGGTCGAGCGCGACCTCGAACAGGGCATTATCGAGATCGCTCCGTTGGCGTTCATGCGCGGCCGCACGCTGTCGAGCGCCTTCGTGATCCTCGACGAGGCGCAGAATACGACGTCGATGCAAATGAAGATGTTCCTGACTCGTCTTGGCGAGAACTCCAAGATGGTGGTGACCGGAGATCCGTCCCAGATCGATTTGCCGCCCGGGATGCGCTCGGGCCTCGAAGAGGCCGTGGCGCTGCTCGATGGCGTTACGGGAATCGAGGCCGTGCGCTTTGCCAACGCCGACGTGGTGCGGCGCGATCTTGTCGCTCGGATCGTGGAAGCGTACGACAAGCTCGGACCAAGCAGCCGCCCGATCGACGCTACACCCATCCTGAAATCGAAATAATCAGTCATGGACGACGGCGACAGTCGAACATCTGCACCATCAACCGCTGCGGAATCGGACCCCGAACCGGAGCCGGCGGAACAACTCGTCGTCGATATTGTCGAGGACGCCGGCGATTGGTCCGGTTTCGAGCCCACGACTGCGGCCATCATGGCTGCTGTCAACGCGGTGGCGGAATCTACGGAAATCGCACTCGAACGATCAGAAGCAACGATCGTGCTTTCGAGCGATGCCGTCGTCCGCGACCTCAACCAGACCTATCGCCAGCAGGACAAGCCGACCAACGTGCTGTCGTTTCCCGCGCCTAGCCTGCCGGCCGATGTGCGGCCCGACCGCAAAATGCTCGGCGATATCGTACTTGCCGCAGAGACGGTCATCAGCGAGGCCCAGGCGCTCGCGATCCCGCCCGTCCAACATCTCCAGCACCTCGTCGTGCACGGCTTGCTGCACCTGCTCGGTTACGACCACCTGACCGATGCGCAAGCTGTTGAGATGGAAAAGCTCGAAACACTGCTCCTGTCGCGCATCGGCGTCGCCGATCCCTACGCGGAGCCTGCCCTTTGATGTCCGAAACAATACACTCCAAAACAATCCACTGGGAGCAGCATCGCGCTGTCCGACGATGAGTACTGATAGTTCGATGCCCAAAGGGCAACCTGCGCTGAAGCCCGTTCCAGACGCGTCCACCACCGACGATGCGCGCGGCAGTGGCGGGCAAGGCTGGTTGCAGGCTTTGCGATCGCGGCTCGGCATGTCGGGACAGCAGACGCTACGTGACACGATCGAGTTTGCGCTGCGCGAGGAAGAGGGTACGGCACAGGCGTTCTCGGCCGAAGAGCGGGCAATGCTGTTGCGGCTGCTGCGCTTCGGGGCGAGCCGCGTCGAGGACATCATGGTGCCGCGCGCCGATATCATCGCCCTTGAGGAAACAGAACCTATTCACGAATTGCTGCGCACGTTCGAGGAGGCTGGCGTCAGCCGCATCCCCCTCTACCACGAGACCCTCGACGACCCGCGCGGCATGATTCACGTCAAGGACCTGTTCCGCTGGCTTATGGCGGAGACGCAAGGCCGCGAGCCGATCACGCCCAAGACGCCGGCCGGAAAAGCTGGTGTCGGGGCTGCCGCAAAGCCCGCGGCCAAGGCGGAACAGCCGACCATTGCCGATCTCGATCTCGGACGCTGCGACCTGGGCCGGCCGATCTCGGCGGCGAAGCTTCGACGCCAGGTTCTGTATGTCCCGCCGTCCATGCCAGCGATGAACCTGTTGATCCGGATGCAGGCCACGCGGATCCACATGGCGCTGGTTGTCGACGAGTACGGCGGCACCGACGGACTTGTCACGATCGAGGATCTGGTCGAACAGATCGTCGGCGATATCGAGGACGAGCACGACGAGGCGGAGGACGCGCACATCACGCGCGAGCCGAAGCTCGGGCTCGTCGCCTCCGCGCGGACGCCGATCAAGGAGCTCGAGGAGCACCTTGCGATGAAGCTTCTGACGCCTGAAGAAGAAGAAGAAATCGACACGCTCGGAGGGCTGGTGTTCGCGATCGTTGGCCGCGTGCCGACGCGCGGCGAGATCGTGCGGCACGCAACCGGAGTCGAATTCGAGGTGCTCGATGCCGACCCCCGGCGCGTCAAGAAACTCAGAATTCATCCGGCCAACTCGCGCAAGTCCACGCCGCCGCCCGCTGCCGAAGTCTGAGCGGTGACGGCCATCGACCAGTGGTCGCCCGGTGCGGGCGCTGAATTTTTCCTCAAGGCATGCCGATGATGCAAATCGCACATGCGGCTGCGTGGGCGGCGGAACGGCGCGGCTGGTCGCGACGCGGGATTGCGTTTTTCGCAGGCGTCCTGTCGGTGCTCGCCATGGCGCCGTTCTTCCTCTGGCCGGTTCTGTTCTTCACTCTGCCGGCGCTGGTCTGGCTGATCGACGGATCGGACGGCATCGCGCCGACTGCTGGCAAGTGGCCGGGCTCGATGCGCTATCGCGCGGCGTTCCTCGACGGCTGGTGGTTCGGCTTCGGCTATTTCGTGGCGGGGCTTTTCTGGATCGGCGAAGCCTTTCTCGTCGAAGCCGAGATTTTTGCTTGGTTGCTACCGGCGGCAGTCACGCTGTTGCCGGGCGGACTGGCACTGTTTTTCGGTGCGGCGGCCGCGTCGGCCCGCGCACTTTGGCGGCCCGGTCTGGCTCGCGTCCTGATGCTAGCGGTCACGCTCGCGGCCGCCGAATGGCTGCGCGGACACGTCCTGACTGGGTTTCCGTGGAATGTGCTCGGCTATGCCATGACCCCGACACTGCCGATGATGCAAACCGCAGGTGTTCTCGGCATCTATGGTTTGACGCTGTGGGCGGTGTTGATCGGCGCTGGACCGGCCGTGGCGCTGGCGGACGGCGCCGCGACCGGTGCCCCCCGGCAAGGTCTCGTGCTCGCTATCGCTCTTGCCGTTCTTCCGCTTGCCGCGTCCCACGTCTATGGCGTCGTTCGATTGAGCGAAGGAGCTGCCACACCACGGAGTGGCGTCAAGGTGCGGATCGTTCAGCCGAGCGTGCCTCAGCGCGAGAAGTGGCGACCCGAAAAGCAAGGCGAGATCTTCAGAGACCATCTTACTTTGTCGCGCCGCAATGCAGCCGGCGAGGTTGATGAACTGGCGGGCATCACGTTGCTGGTCTGGCCGGAAGCGGCGATGCCGTTCTTGCCGCTTTCGACGCCGGAAGCTCTGACGGCGATTGCCGATCTCGTCCCCGCCGGAACGCATCTCGTGACAGGCGCTTTGCGGATCGAGGAACACCCACTGGCGGCCGATGGAGAACGGCGGCGGCGCGATGCCTATAACGCGCTGATGGCGTTCGATGCCGACGGGCGGCTGGCCGCGCTCTACGATAAAATCCATCTCGTGCCGTTCGGCGAGTATCTGCCGCTTCAAACTTGGCTCGAACGTATCGGACTTCAGCAACTGACCCGGATGCGGGGCGGGTTTTCGGTCGGCCGATCGCCGCGCCCGCTGCTGGCGTTGCCGGGGGTTCCAGCGTTCGGAGGGTTGATCTGCTACGAGGCGATTTTTCCGTCCGCGGTGGTGCAGGGCCGTGACCGGCCGCACTTTCTGATCAATGTGACCAACGACGGCTGGTTCGGAAACACGACCGGACCGCGCCAGCATTTCCACCAGTCGCGGGTTCGGGCGGTCGAAGAGGGATTGCCGCTCATCCGCGCAGCCAACAACGGCATCTCAGCCGTCATGGACGGCAATGGCCGCGTCCTCGACCAGCTCGGCCTCGATGTTCGGGGCGTCGTCGACCAAGTCGTTCCACCCCGCCGGCCGCAACCACTTTACGCTCGCGTCGGAGATGCGATCTTCCTGGTCAATGCTCTGATGTTCCTTATGGTCGCGTTTGTGCTCGGACGCACTACTTGGTGACCGAAAGTTGACGGCAGAGGTGACTGCACCTAGGAATTGCAAACGAGTAGAACCGATGGGTGGGTGGACGGCACATGGCCAGCATGGAGAATGAGGGCGGACACGCGGGCGAGGAGCGAAATGCGCGCCGGGCCAATCCCATGGATGCGCATGTCGGAAGTCGTGTGCGATTGCGCCGCATGCTTCTGGGAATGAGCCAAGAGAAGCTGGGCGAGCAGCTCGGCCTCACCTTCCAGCAAGTCCAGAAGTACGAGAAGGGCGTGAACCGCATCGGCGCAAGCCGGCTGTTCGACCTGGCGCAGGTTCTCAACGTGCCCATTCAGTTCTTCTATGACGAAGCGCCCCCGGGCGATTCCTCGGGTGGCGCAGCGATGGGGATGGCGGAGCGGCCTCAGGAAGGGTTCGTCATCGATTTCTTGTCGAGCCGAGAAGGTCTGGAACTCAACAAGGCCTTCGTACGGATTCACGACCCGAAAGTCCGCCGCGCCGTGGTCGAACTCGTCCGCTCGCTTGCAGGCGAAGACGGAAGCAACTGACCGTCGGCGCCCGCGCACATTGTCACTGCACGTCGGGTCGCGTCCTCGGAAACGGTGGAGCGCGGCATTGCGCGCGTCGACTGACCTTGACCCCGCGCTCAAAGACTGCAAGAAACCGGCGTTTTCCGAAAGCACAGCGATCTCAATGGGGGCACGGCGTGTCACGCAAATCCTACCTGTTCACGAGCGAGTCGGTATCCGAAGGCCATCCGGACAAAGTCTGCGATCGCATCTCCGACGAGGTAGTCGATGCGTTCTACCGTGAGAGCTTGGCCGCCAAGCTCGATCCGTGGGCGATCCGGGCTGCTTGCGAGACGATGGCGACGACGCAACGCGTGATCATCGCTGGCGAATACAGCAACACGCCGAAGTCGGTCACCGTCGCGATGCTCCAGGACATCGCCCGCAAAGCGATCAAGGACATCGGCTACGAGCAGGACGGCTTCCACTGGGCCAACTGCAATATCGAGGTTCTACTGCACGGCCAGTCGGCGGACATCGCTGCCGGTGTCGACGCCAAGCAGCCGACCAACCAGGAAGAAGGCGCGGGCGACCAAGGCATCATGTTTGGCTATGCCTGCACGGATACGCCCGAATTGATGCCTGCCCCGATCTACTATGCCCACAAGATCCTCGAGGATCTGGCGCGCGCGCGGAAAGCGAAGTCGGGCGACGCCACTCAGCTCGGCCCTGACAGCAAGAGCCAGGTGACGGTTCGTTACGAGGACGGAAAGCCCGTCGGCGTCACGCAGATCGTGGTGTCGCACCAGCACATCGTCGAGGATCTGTCGTCGAAGCAGGTGCGCGACATCGTCGAACCCTTCGTCCGCAAGGCCCTGCCCGACGGCTGGATTTCCAAGGATACGGTTTGGCACATCAATCCAACGGGCAAGTTCTACATCGGCGGTCCGGATGGCGATTGCGGTCTGACTGGCCGTAAAATCATCGTCGACACCTACGGCGGCGCAGCTCCGCACGGCGGCGGCGCGTTTTCAGGCAAGGATCCGACGAAGGTGGACCGCTCGGCTGCGTACGTCTCGCGGTATCTGGCCAAGAATGTCGTCGCCGCGGGGCTCGCGGATCGCTGCACCATTCAGCTGTCCTATGCCATCGGCGTCGCAAAGCCGCTGTCGATCTACGTCGACACCTATGGCACGGGGAAAGTCGACGAGGCGAAGCTCGAAGAGGCGCTCGGCAAGATCATGGACCTCTCGCCGCGCGGCATTCGCCAGCACCTTGATCTGAACAAGCCGATCTATGCGCGCACGTCGTCCTATGGACATTTCGGCCGCGCGCCTGACATGGACGGCGGCTTCTCGTGGGAAAAGACGGACCTCGCAGAGAAGCTCAAGAAGGCTGTCTGACGCGTTCGAGATCATGAGAATGAGCGGCCGCGTCCTCGAGAGGCGCGGCCGTTTTCCGTTGAGCCTGGGCAAGCGAGCTGCAGTTGATGAGCGAGCCAGACGAAGAGTTCCGCGCCGCGAGCGAGCTTCGCTCGTTCGGCCGCCGCAGGGGACGCAAATTCAGCCCGCGGCAACAGGATCTGTTCGACAACCTGCTGCCGCGTCTCGCGATCGATGTCGTTGATCCGCTCGCCTCGATAGCGAGGGATCGGGAAATCTGGCTTGAAATCGGGTTTGGCGGCGGCGAACACCTGATCTGGCAGGCGGCCCGGCATCTCGACGTGACGCTTCTCGGTTGCGAACCGTTCGAGGACGGCGTGGTTAAAGTGCTGTCCGCGATCGAGGAGAGGAAGCTCGGCAACATCAGGTTGCGTGTAGACGATGTTCGCCCGCTGCTGCGCGGGCTGCCGAAATCGTCGATCGCGCGCGCATTCGTCCTGTTCCCCGATCCATGGCCCAAGCGCAAGCACGTCAAGCGCCGGCTGGTGTCCAAGCCGCTGCTTGATCTTTTGGCGCGCGTCATGAAGCCGGGCGCGGAGTTGCGGATCGCGACCGACATAGGCGACTATGCGCGCACGATGCTGATCGCGCTCATGGCGCATGATGATTTCGCCTGGACGGCCGCGCGTCCCGGCGATTGGAGAGTGCGCTCCGAAGATTGGCCAGAGACCCGCTACGAGCAGAAGGCGCTGCGCGAAGGTCGCCGTGGTTATTTCCTGCGCTTCCGCCGTCTATGATGCTCAGATAATCGTCAGAATCATGTTGCAACACCTGTCATGATCGCGTAATCTTCAAGTGCTCATGATCATCTCAACTCTGAGAGTGGATCCTCCGGATCCGCTCTTTTTGTTTTGGGGAACCGGCCTTCGCAAGGCTGATCCAAATCATCTAGGGAAATCAACGATCCATGCAATCGGGCGAGAGCGGCGCGGCAACGCATCGCTTTTTCAGGGAGACCGGGTTGGCGGCTGAATTGGCCGATCTCGTCGAGCCTGCGCTCGATGATCTTGGATTCCGTCTTGTGCGGGTCCATGTCACCGGTGGAGACGCGCGGACCGTGCAGATCATGGCCGAACGGCCGGATGGCACAATGTCGATCGACGACTGCGAGACGATTTCGCGTCAGCTGTCGCCACTGATCGACGTCCGCGATCCAATCGCCGGCACTTGGCGGCTCGAAGTGTCGTCGCCGGGGATCGACCGCCCTCTGGTGCGGCCCTCAGATTTCGAGGACTGGGCTGGTTACGATGCCAAGGTTGAATTGAAGGAGCCTGTCGACGGTCGCAAGCGCTTCAAGGGCCGGCTCGACGGTTACGAGGACGGTGAAGCGCGTATCGAAGTCGATCTCGGTGCCGAGGGAAAGGCCGTACTGGGCTTTCCGATCGCGCTGGTTCTCGACGCCAAACTGGTTCTGACCGACGACCTCATCCGTGAGGCGCTGCAGCGGTCGAAGAGCAAGATGAAAAAGGGGTCCGCCGCTCACGATGGCGCCGGGCTCGACGACGACGAGGAGGAATGACCGATGGCGATCGCAGGTGTCAGCGCCAACCGTCTCGAGCTGTTGCAGATCGCGGATGCGGTCGCACGCGAGAAGACGATCGACCGCAAAATCGTCATCCAGGCGATGGAAGACGCGATTCAGAAAGCCGCGAAATCGCGCTATGGCGCTGAGAACGACATCCGCTGCGAAATCGATCCGCGGACCGGCGAAACCAAGCTCGCGCGTGTGCTCGCAGTCGTCGATGAGGTCGAGAACGACTCGACCCAGATAACCCTCGCGGACGCCCAGAAGCGCAATCCCGACGCCAAGGTCGGCGACCTCATCGCAGAGCATCTGCCGCCGCTCGAATTTGGCCGCGTCGCCGCGCAGAACGCGAAGCAAGTCATCGTGCAGAAGGTGCGCGAGGCCGAGCGTGATCGCCAGTTCGGAGAGTATAAGGACCGCGTCGCCGAAATCGTTAACGGGACCGTCAAGCGTGTCGAATACGGCAACGTCATCGTCGATCTGGGACGCGCCGAAGGCATTATTCGCCGCGATGAAATGATCCCGCGCGAGAACGTCCGGCTCGGAGACCGCGTCCGCGCCTACATCTACGACGTGCGCCGCGAGCAGCGCGGCCCCCAGATTTTCCTGTCGCGCGCCCGTCCGGAGTTCATGTCCAAGCTGTTCGCGCAGGAAGTGCCCGAGATCTACGACGGCGTCGTCGAGATCAAGTCCGTCGCCCGTGATCCCGGCAGCCGTGCCAAGATTGCCGTGATCTCCAAAGATTCATCGATCGATCCGGTCGGTGCGTGCGTCGGTATGCGAGGTGCGCGCGTGCAGGCGGTCGTCAACGAACTGCAGGGCGAGAAGGTCGACATCATCCAGTGGAATCCAGATGCGGCGAGCTTTATCGTCAACGCGCTGGCTCCCGCCGAGGTGACCAAGGTCGTGCTCGACGAGGAATCGAACCGCATCGAGGTCGTCGTTCCGGAGAGCCAGCTTTCGCTCGCGATCGGCCGTCGCGGCCAGAACGTGCGCCTGGCATCACAGCTGACCGGATGGGACATCGACATTCTGACCGAGACCGAGGAAAGCGAACGCCGTCAAAAGGAATTCGGCGAACGGTCGCAGGCGTTCATGGACGCTCTCGATGTCGACGAGGTCATCGCGCAGCTTCTGGTCACTGAAGGGTTCGCGACGGTCGAGGAGGTGGCTTACGTCGATATCGGCGAAATCGCCAACATCGAAGGATTCACCGAGGAAACGGCGGACGAGATCCAGACGCGCGCGCGCGAGTACCTGGAGAAGATCGAGGCCGAGCGCGACGCCAAGCGCCGCGAACTCGGTGTTTCGGACGACCTTGCGAAAGTGGCGGGCGTCACGTCGGCCATGCTGGTGGCGTTCGGCGAAAAGGGCATCAAAACGCTCGAGGATCTCGCGGACTGCGCCACGGACGATCTCGTCGGGTGGGTCGAGAAAAAGAAGGATAAGGACAGCGAACCGGTGCGCCACAAAGGTGTTCTGGACGGCTTCGAGGCGGGCCGCAAGGAAGCGGAGGACATGATCATGTCCGCCCGCGTGCTGGCTGGCTGGATTAGCGCCGACGACCTCGCCGTCGCCGAGCCCGAAACGGAAGATGCCGGAGATGAAGCCGCCGAGGGTGATGCCCCGGCGAGCGACGCGTGATGAAGAGGTCGAGGAACAACGAGTGGTCGAAGGACAACAGTCCGAAAGCGGGTCAGACGTCGAAGACCGG
This sequence comes from Hyphomicrobium sp., assembly GCA_022843145.1. GTDB lineage: Bacteria > Pseudomonadota > Alphaproteobacteria > Rhizobiales > Hyphomicrobiaceae > JAKAML01. Next base: position 153,432 of record JALHOF010000001.1, on the reverse strand, counting down.
GACCCCACGTCGCGTCTCTGTGCGGCGACCCGTGTCGAGCGGCCACTCGACGACCTGATCCGTTTTGCCGCGGGTCCGGAAGGTGAGATTGTGCCTGATCTCGCCCGCAAACTACCGGGCCGGGGCGTTTGGGTCACGGCCGACCGCGCGACGGTCACCGCCGCGGTGCAGGGCAAAGCATTCGCACGGAGCTTGAAGCGGCCGGTTTCAGCGTCGCCCGACTTGCCGGACCGGGTCGAAAAGCTGATGCTGAAGCGGCTCGAACAGTCGCTCGCCCTGGCCAACAAGGCCGGTTGCATCGTCTTCGGATTTTCCCAGGTCGATGCCGAACTCGACCGGGACCGGATCGCGCTTCTCGTCCACGGTTCCGATGCGGCAGAGGGTGGACGCGATAAGCTGGACCGCAAATTTCAGGCAATATGCCGCGAAGCGGGGTTGCCGGCGCCGATCCTGACGCTTCTCACAATCGAACAAATCAGTTTGGCCATGGGCCGGTCAAATGTGGTACATGCTGGGCTTACACAGGCTGGAGCGACGGATCGGGTATCGAGCGAAGCCGAGCGCGTGATGCGCTATCGGGCGGGCTTTGCCGCATCCACGTGACTCCAGCAGGGCCGATGAAGCCCGTTTCGGGTAACAGTTTTCTCAGGGTTGAACGGACATCGCATGACGGAAACGAAGGACCAGACCGACAAGGCCGCCCGATCGGGAGAGCGCAAGCCGCTGACGCTGCAGCGCACGGTCGAGTCGGGCCATGTCCGGCAGAATTTCAGCCACGGCCGCTCGAAATCGGTGGTGGTCGAGAAGAAGAAGACGCGGAAGCTCGCCGGTCCTGGGGCCGAACCCGAGCGCGCGGCGCCCGAGCCAGCGGCTGCCGCACCAGCCCCCCGTCCAGGAGTGGGCGCGCGCCCAACGGCCCAAACCACGTCGCGGCCCGCCACCGGCGATGCATCGCGCGGTGGTTCGGGAGGCGGTGCGGTTCGCAATCTTTCCGACGCCGAGCGTGATGCCCGCGCCATGGCTCTCGCGGCCGCGCGTGAGCGCGCCGTCGACGACGAGCGGACACGCGTCGAAGAAGCCGTGAAGGACGCCGAGCGCCGCTCCGAGCAGGACGCTCAGCGCGCAGCGGAACCGGTGACGGCCGCCGCACCCACGCCAGTTGCCGACGCAAAGGCACCTGCGGCACCCCCTGCTGCGGCTTCTGTCACCGCACCTGCACCTGTTTCCGCGTCCGCTTCAGCGGGTCCGCGCAGCGCGCCGTCGGCGAGCCCGGCACCGCCATCGGCTCGGGCGCCCGCCGCGCCCTATGCGCCCGCTGCTCGCTCGGGTGCTGGTGCTGGCCCGTCTCGCGACGCACGTCCAGCGTCGGCGCGTCCTCAACAATCCAACAATACGGCATGGATGCCGCGCGAAGGTGGTCGTCCGCAGGAGATCCGTCTTCCGGGTCCGCCGCGTCCAAGGGTCGGCGCCGCGCCGGCTGCTCCGGATCCAGCGACGGAAGTCACCAAGCCGATGCGCGCAGCGCGGCCATTGGTCACGACGCAGCAGCCCGACGACGACGAGGGCCGTGGCGGTCTGAAGCGCGGCGGCGTGAAAGTCGCGCGGACGCCGGTCAAGCCGACCGACGATCGCCGCGAGCGCGTCAAGTTGACGATCAATAACGCCTTCGACGAGAAGAGCCGTGAGCGGTCGCTCGCGTCGCTAAAGCGCAAGCGTGAGCGCGAGAAGCTCAAAGCGATGGGCATTCCGCAAACCCGCGAGAAAATCGTGCGTGAAGTCATTATCCCGGAAGTCATCACGATCCAGGAACTTTCGAACCGCATGACGGAGCGCGCCGTCGACATCATCAAGTTCATGATGAAGCAAGGCGCGATGCATACCATCAATGACGTCATCGACGCCGACATGGCCGAGCTAATCGTCAGTGAGTTCGGTCACACGCCCAAGCGCGTCTCGGAATCGGACGTCGAAATCGGGTTCGTCGGTGACAAGGACCAAGACGAGACGATGGAGTCGCGTGCTCCGGTCGTCACGATCATGGGGCACGTCGATCACGGCAAGACTTCGCTGCTCGACGCCATCCGCAAAACCAATGTCGTGTCGGGTGAAGCCGGTGGCATCACGCAGCACATTGGCGCTTATCAGGTGACCACGCCGGCCGGCGACAAGGTGACGTTTATCGACACGCCGGGCCACGCCGCGTTCACAGCCATGCGCGCCCGCGGCGCCAAGGTCACCGACATCGTGGTGCTCGTGGTTGCGGCCGATGACGGCGTCATGCCGCAGACGGTCGAAGCCATAAACCACGCCAAGGCCGCTGGCGTGCCGATGATCGTCGCGATCAACAAGATCGACAAATCGACGGCTGATCCGACGCGCGTCCGTACCGAACTGCTGCAGCACGAGATCGTCGTTGAAAGCATGTCGGGTGAGACGCTCGAAGTGCCGGTATCGGCGCTGAAGGGCACCAATCTCGACAAGTTGCTCGAAGCCATTCATCTGCAGGCCGAAATCCTCGACCTCAAGTCGAACCCGAACCGTTCCGCCGAAGGCATCGTGATCGAGGCCAAGCTTGAGCGTGGCCGCGGTCCGGTCGGTACCGTGCTCGTGCAGCGCGGAACGCTGAAGGTCGGCGACATCGTCGTCGCCGGCTCGTCGTGGGGACGCGTTCGCGCGCTGATCGGCGATAAGGGCGAGAACGTCGCATCGGCGGGGCCGTCGGTGCCGGTCGAGATCCTCGGTTTCGACAGTGCGCCTGAGGCCGGCGACCAGATCGCCGTCGTCGAGAACGAAGGCCGTGCTCGCGAGATCACCGACTACCGCATTCGCAAGCGCCGCGAGACGCTCGGCACGGCCGCAACGCCGCGCACCCTCGAGCAGATGATGCAGACGCTCAAGGATGTCGGACGCAAGGAGTTCACACTCGTCATCAAAGGCGACGTGCAGGGCTCTGTGGAAGCCATCGCTGGTGCGCTGAAAAAGCTCGGAACCGATGAAGTCGAAGCACGGATCGTGCATCTTGGCGTCGGCGGTATTACCGAATCGGACGTCGCGCTCGCCAGCGCGTCGAAGGCTGTGATCCTCGGCTTCAACGTTCGCGCCAACGTCCAGGCCAAGCAGGCGGCCGACCAGCAGGGGCTGGAGATCCGCTACTACAACATCATTTACGATCTGGTCGACGAGGTGAAGGCGGCGATGTCCGGCCTGCTTGCTCCGACCAAGCGCGAAGTCTTCCTCGGCTACGCGACGATCAAGCAGGTGTTCAACATCACCAAGGTTGGCAAAGTCGCCGGCTGCCTCGTCACCGAGGGCAAGGTCGAACGCGGCGCCAAGGTTCGACTGCTGCGCGACAACACCGTGATCCACGAAGGCACACTTTCGATCCTCAAGCGGTTCAAGGACGAGGTGAAGGAAGTGCCGTCCGGTCAGGAATGCGGCATGGCTTTCGCCAACTATCAGGATATCCGCGAGGGCGACCAGATCGAAGCCTTCCAGGTCGAAGTCATCCAGCGCTCGCTCTGATCGATCGCGAAGCAATTCAGCGGCGGCGGCAAACATTGCCGTCGCCGCTGCCGTTCCGGCTCAATGACACGCAGGTGACCGCAGCCGATGGCCAATTTCCTGATCAAGCGCGAGGACGGGCATTTTCTGCAGCTGCGCCCCGAAGTGTTGGCCTGCCTGCCGACTTCAGACCTCGTACGAGAGGAGGGCTGGGGCATCCTTCGGCTGCGCCACGTCGCCACGGGAGATGTTGTCGTGATCGACGACGAGATGCCGGGACTGCGCGTCTGGTTCGAGGGGGGCCACCTCGACCGCGCCGCGGAGACCGCCATCGTCGCGGGCTTGTCCGAGCGTTTGGCCAGTGTTACCGGCCACGCGGTTCTCACGATTCCGCTGGGATGAGGGGACGTTCCTCCGATGTCCGTCCGGGAGCTGGGGTTGCTTCGGATGGTCAAAGCTGTTAGCGAGCCCGACCATTTCCATTTTCAGAGGCCGTGACCGGTTCGACCCCGGTACGGTGCAAGAACATGACCCGCAAGAAATCCAGCGCCAAATCGAGCGTCAGGTCGGGAGCGGCAGGCGCCGCGGGAGCGTCGCAGCGCATGCTGCGCGTCGGCGAAATGATCCGCCATTCGCTGGCCGAGATGCTGACGCGCGGCGACATCCACGACGACGTGCTGGCGAGCCACGTGATTACGATTCCCGAGGTCCGGATGTCGCCGGACTTGAAGCTCGCGACCGTTTACGTCATGCCGCTCGGCGGCAAGGACGTACTGCCGGTCATCGCGGCGCTCGAGGCCAACAAGAAATACATCCGCACTGAGATCGCGCACGCGATCAATCTCAAATTCGCACCCGATCTGCGCTTCCGCCGCGACGTGAGCTTCGAGGAGGCGACGCGCATCGACCGGCTGATCGACAGTACCAGAGCGCGCCCCGAACCCGATGAGCGCGACGACACCTGACATAATCATCGCCTAGCCACCGTAGTCGTGGCGAGGCCGGAGCACACATGGCACGACGCAAGAAGGGCGATCCCGTCCACGGTTGGGTGGTTCTCGACAAACCGATCGGCGTGACGAGCACGCAGGCCGTGGCCATCGTAAAGCGCTTGTTCAATGCCCAGAAAGCTGGGCATGCCGGCACGCTCGACCCTCTCGCAACAGGCATTTTGCCGATCGCGCTCGGCGAAGCGACCAAAACCGTGTCGTTCGCCGTCGACGGCGCCAAGGCCTATCGCTTCGCGGTTCGCTGGGGCGGGGAAACGCCGACCGACGATGCCGAAACGGGACCTTCGGCGACGTCTGAAAATCGTCCGACGCTCGAAGCCATCGGGGATATCCTACCGCGCTTCGTCGGAGAGATCAGCCAAGTGCCGCCCGCGTTCTCGGCCATCAAGATCGATGGCAACCGCGCGTACGATCTGGCGCGTGACGGAGAGATCGTCACCCTCGAGCCGCGCACCGTCGTCATCGACAGCCTGCGCGTGGTCGATATGCCCGCCGACGATACGACGGTGTTCGAAGCCGAGTGCGGCAAAGGCACCTATGTGCGCGCCATCGCCCGCGACATGGGCCGCCTGCTCGGATGCTACGGCCACGTCGTAGCCTTGCGCCGCACTCGCGTCGGCACCTTCACCGAGAGCATGTCCGTACCGCTCGACGACCTCCGCGAACATGCCGAGAGCGGTGAGATCGGAAGCGACCTTCGGCCCGTCGAAAGCGCCCTCGGAGATATTATGGCGCTCGACGTCAGTCCTTCGGACGCCGCGTCGCTTTGCCGTGGCCAAGCCGTGCTGATCCGTGGACGCGATGCGCCGGTGTTGCACGGGGCAGCCTATGCGCTGTCGCGCGGCCGATTGATCGCGCTTGGCGAGATCGAGAAGGGGGCGTTGAGGCCGACGCGCGTGTTCAATCTCGATTGATGCCGAATGAACACTGATCGCTTGCTTTTGCCGGAGCAGATGCCGCCTGCCACATCGCCGTCCCAATCAAGTCGAATGTGGCCCCGGACTGAATCCGCAAGGGGGAACACGGATGGTGAAGCGATCAATGGGTTTCGTAGGATCGAGCCTGCAACTCGGAATTTTCGCCGCGGCGACTTTGGCTCTGGCGCCGACGCAGGTTGAGGCGATGCTGGTATGTACAATAAACGCCGAGGCCAAAAGCATTCCGATTTACGACAAACCGGGCGGGGCCGAAGTGCGCCGCGCCGACGTCGATCCGGCTTGGAAGAGTGGCTCGTCACAGCCGGCCCACGGGCAGGGCGGCGACAGCATGATGGAAATGTGGGTTGAAATTCAGGATCAAACCGGCGCGCCGGTCGGCTTCGTCAAGGTGGGCGACGGTTCGGCCGTCTGCAAAGGCGATTTCTGAGCTCCGCACGCTGCGAGCCAGTGCGGATTGACGATTTCGCTCGCCTTGCGCCCGGGCGCGTGTATAAAGCGCGCAATCCGACGTGGTGCCAGACCGGTGCCGCGTCGGGTGCATTTTGCGACCCTGCTGGACGACATCCCGGCCGTGGCCGCACCCAGGAACCGCGAGCCGAGGCTCGGGGTTCCGCTCCATCTCAATCATAAGGAGTTGCAGATGTCGGACGTTCGTCCCGAGAACAAGGCCGCCAAGGCTGCTGTAATCAAGTCCAGCGCCACCAAGGCCAACGATACCGGCTCGCCGGAAGTACAGGTCGCGGTGCTGACCCACCGCATCAACCACCTGACCGAGCATTTCAAGACGCATAAGAAGGACAACCACTCGCGTCGTGGCCTTCTCAAGATGGTGGCACTGCGCCGCCAACTGCTCGACTACGTCAAGGGCAAGGACGTCGCCCGCTACCAGTCGATCATCGAGAAGAACAACATCCGTCGCTGATTGCGGCGCACGCGCACGAGTTGCACTCCAAGCGCTGCAGAACTGAGATTTTCCACAGCGCTCCAAGTTCGCGTCGCGCCGGCTCCGCAAGGGATGCTGGCGCGCGCTGCGCTTCGATAGGCTGTCCGCGTGCAAACGCGAACTAGCCGTCATGCGCTCCCGGCGTGCGCGATCCGCACGCCCACGTTCGACCGACCGTTGAGAGAAGCAAAAACGAAAGATCCGATATGTTTGACATCCATCGCGTGGAAATCGACTGGGGTGGCCGCAAGCTGCGGCTCGAGACCGGACAGATGGCGCGGCAGGCCGACGCCGCCGTCGTCGCCCAGTATGGCGAGACCAGCGTGCTGGCGACCGTCGTTGGCGCCAAGAGCCCGAAGCCCGGCATCGACTTCTTCCCGCTCACCGTGAACTACCAGGAGCGCACCTACGCCGCCGGCAAGATCCCGGGCGGCTACTTCAAGCGCGAAGGCCGTCCGACTGAGAAAGAGACGCTGACGTCGCGCCTCATCGATCGGCCGATCCGCCCGCTGTTCGTCGAAGGCTTCAAGAACGAAGTCCAGGTCGTCGTCACCGTTCTTTCGCACGATCTCGAGAATGATCCCGATATTCTCGGCATGGTCGCGGCATCCGCTGCGCTGACGCTGTCTGGCCTGCCGTTCCTCGGTCCGATCGCCGCAGCCCGCGTCGGTTACATCGGCGGCGAATACGTGCTGAACCCGATGGTCGACGAGATGCCCGAAAGCGCGCTCGATCTCGTCATCGCCGGCACGCATGACGCCGTGATGATGGTCGAAAGCGAGGCGAAGGAGCTGTCCGAGAAGATCATGCTCGACGCCGTTATGTTCGGCCACAAGCACTTCCAGCCGGTCATCGAGGCGATCATCAAGCTCGCCGAGACCGCCGCGAAGGAGCCTTGGGACATCAAGCTCCCCGACAACGACAAGTACAAGAGCAAGGTCAAGGCCGTCGCCGAGGCGACGCTGCGCACCGCGTTCTCGACCAAGGAAAAGGGCAAGCGCCAGGATCTCGTGGCCGAAGCCAAATCGAAAGTCTTCTCGGAAATCGAGCTTCCTGCCGATCAACCCGCCGACAAGGTTCTGCTCGGCGATGCCTTCAAGAAGCTCGAGATGGACATCATGCGCAATGATGTCGTCAAGACCGGTCGCCGCATCGACGGGCGCGACCTGAAGACGGTGCGTCCGATCGTGTCCCAGGTGCACGTCCTGCCCCGTACGCACGGCTCGGCGCTGTTCACGCGCGGCGAGACTCAGGCTCTGGTCGTCGCAACGCTCGGCACGGGTGAAGACGAGCAGTATGTCGACAGCCTCGAGGGCACGAAGAAGGAGCGCTTCCTGCTCCACTACAATTTCCCTCCCTATTCTGTCGGCGAGACTGGCCGCATGGGTTCGCCCGGCCGCCGCGAAATCGGCCACGGCAAGCTCGCCTGGCGCGCCGTACGTCCGCTGCTGCCGTCGGCGGAGGAGTTCCCCTACACGCTGCGTGTCGTGTCGGAGATCACCGAGAGTAACGGCTCGTCGTCGATGGCCACGGTGTGCGGCACCTCGCTCGCGCTGATGGATGCTGGCGTGCCGCTGAAGTCGCCGGTCGCGGGTATCGCGATGGGTCTGATCAAGGAAGGCAACGACTTTGCCGTCCTTTCGGACATTCTCGGTGACGAGGACCACCTCGGCGACATGGACTTCAAGGTGGCCGGCACGGCGAACGGTATCACCTCGCTGCAAATGGACATCAAGATCACCGGCATCACCGAAGAGATCATGCGCATCGCGCTCGATCAGGCGAACGCCGGCCGCTTGCATATCCTGGGCGAGATGTCGAAGGCACTGACCGGCGCCCGCACCGAGCTCGGCGAACACGCGCCGCGCATCGAAACGATCAAGATCCCGACCGACAAGATTCGCGAAGTGATCGGCTCGGGCGGTTCGGTCATCCGCGAGATCGTTGCGGAATCGGGCGCCAAGATCGATATCGAGGACGACGGCACCGTCAAGATCGCCTCCGCCAACCGCGAGTCGATCGAAAAGGCGCTGGCCCGCATCCGCGGCATCACCTCAGAGCCCGAGGTCGGCACGATCTACAAGGGCAAGGTCGTGAAGATCATGGAGTTCGGTGCGTTCGTGAATTTCTTCGGCGCGAAGGACGGTCTCGTCCACATTTCGCAGCTGACCAACGGCCGTCCGGAAACGGTCGGCGAGGTCGTGAAGGAAGGCCAGGAAGTCTACGTCAAGCTTCTCGGTTTCGACGATCGCGGCAAAACCCGTCTGTCGATGAAGATCGTCGACCAGACGACCGGACAGGAAATCCCCCGCGCCGAAGGCGAACCGGAGGAAGTGTTCGAGAGCCGTCCGCCGCGCCGCGAAGGTGGCCGTGGTGGCGAGCGTCGCGGTCCGCGTCGCTGAATTGAGCCGTTTTAGAATTCAGGAATGCGAATGGCCGCCGGAGCGATCCGGCGGCCTTGTCGTTTCAATCTTGCCGCGATGCGGGCCTTTCAAGGCCGACAGGCGAGCGCGTGCGCAAAGTCCGGAACGCCGGGCCAGAAGACACCGGCGCGCTTTGTGATCTCGACAGGATCGCCCGTTGTCAGAAGTTGCAAGTTCGGCGTGCCAGGTGCGCTCTCGGCATAATGCGGCCGGCGCGCGAGGTAGTCCTCGAGGCTGTCGGCGACGATCTCGGGCTGCGACAAGATCCGCGTAAACGGCGGCAAATGGCGGCGGAACAGATGCTCGACCAATGGGAAATGCGTGCACCCCAGAATCGCGCGGTGCGGCGGCCGGCCACCGGTCTGAGCCAGAAGCCCTTCCACACCGGCTTTGACCAACTGATCGAGCGCGGTTTCAGGCGCTTCGTCCTCGATGGCGCCGGCCAGATCTGCGCAGATTTGCTGCACGACTTCGACGCGCGGGCAGCGCTTGCGGATCTCTTCCGGGAACACACCGGAAGTGATCGTGCGGGTGGTTCCGAATACGGCGATCGTGTCGGAGTTGTACTTCTGCGGATACTGCGGCGTCGAAACCGCCCACGGCGTCTGCGTTGCTGCTTCGACGGTCGGTGCGACGATTCCGAGCACGTTGTGGGCAGTCCAGCCCGAGCCGGGCAGCCAGACCTGTTGCAGTCTGCGCGCTGCGACGGCGGTCGCCGTATTGCATCCGAGCAGCACGAGCGGGCAATGCTGCTTGAACAGCGTCTCGACTGCGATGCGGGTGAGATCGACGATGTTGTCTGATGGCCGGTTGCCATAGGGAACGTGGGCGTGATCGCCGAAATAGACGAACGCGTGCTGGGGAAAGCGCTCGTGTAGCGCTTTGAGCACGGTCAGTCCGCCCAGTCCTGAATCGAATACTCCGATCATCGGTGCGATGTGTGCGCCAGTCGCTCTGGACCGTCAAGCGGGTTGCTGGCTATTCCGCAGCTTCCCCCGAAGAGCGGCCAGCCGGTCCGGAATCGGCGGCCTTCAGAGCGTCGAGCGTCGGCATCGAGACTGTGTTGTAACCGCAGTCGACCCAGTGCACCTCACCTGTCACGGCGCCGGACATCGGCGACAACAGGTAGAGAGCGGATCCGCCGACTTCGTCGAGCGACGGCGTCCGGCGCAGAGGCGCGTTCTCTTTCTGGTAGTTGAAGATGACGCGCGCGTCCGAGACGCCGGCGCCGGAGAGCGTGCGCATGGGACCAGCGGAAATTGCGTTCACGCGAATGCCCTGGGGGCCGAGGTCGGCCGCGAGATAGCGCACGGACGCTTCGAGGGCGGCCTTGGCAACGCCCATGACGTTGTAGGAGGGCACCCAACGGGTCGCGCCGCCATAGCTCAGCGTGATGAGCGAGCCGCCGTTCGGCATCAGCTCTGCCGCGCGCTTGGCGACCTCAGTGAACGAGAAGCACGAAATGACCATCGTATTGGAGAAGTTCTCGCGCGTCGTATCGGCGTAACGGCCCGACAGTTCCTTCGGGTCGGAGTAGGCGAGAGCGTGAACCACGAAATCGAGGCTGCCCCATTCCTGCTTGATCCGCGCGAACACGTTGTCGACGCTCGCGATGTCAAGAACGTTGCATTCCTCGATGATTTTCGAGCCGAGTGATTGCGCGAGCGGGGCGGCTCGGCGGCCGAACGCGCCGCCTTGATACGTGAACGCCAGCTCGGCCCCTTGCCCTGCAAGGATGCGCGCGATGCCCCAGGCGATCGACCGGTCGTTGGCTACGCCCATGATAAGGCCGCGCTTGCCCGCCATGAGGGGGCCCGGATTTGCTACGTCAAAATCGGCCATTGGGGCACTCGCTTCCATGCTCGAACAAGAATTGACAGGCAGGTTCGCCGCGTAGACGGCGCTGGTTTATGCGTCGTGTCGTTTGAACACCAGGGTGGCATTTGTGCCGCCGAAGCCGAAGCTGTTCGACATCACACAGTTAAGTGCCGCGTTGTCGATCCGCTTGCGAACGATCGGCATGTCCGCAAAAGCCGGATCGATCTCCTCGATGTGCGCGCTTTCGCACACGAATCCGTTGTTCATCATAAGCAATGAGAACACGGCTTCCTGGACACCGATCGCACCGAGCGAATGACCGGTCAGCGATTTGGTCGACGAGATCGGCGGAATGTCGGAACCGAAAACCTGACGGATCGCCGCGATCTCACGCTCGTCGCCGACCGGCGTGCCGGTCCCGTGCGGATTAATGTAGTCGATCCGTGGCGTGCCCTTGCCGTCGAAACCGGCCAGGGCTTGCTTCATGCATCGCACCGCGCCCTCACCCGACGGCGCGACCATGTCGAAGCCATCCGACGTCGCGCCGTATCCGGCGATCTCGCCGTAGATTTTGGCGCCGCGTGCCTTGGCTCGCTCATATTCCTCGAGCACGAGCACGCCCGCACCACCGGCGATGACGAAGCCGTCGCGATTCTTGTCGTACGCTCGGCTGGCGGTCGACGGCGTCGCGTTATACTTCGACGACATCGCGCCCATGGCGTCGAACAAGTTGGACAACGTCCAGTCGAGCTCCTCGCAGCCGCCTGCGAACATGACGTCCTGCTTGCCCCACTGAATGAGTTCAGCGGCGTTGCCGATGCAGTGCGCGCTTGTCGCGCAGGCCGACGAGATCGAATAGTTGGTGCCCTTGATCTGGAACGCGGTTGCGAGCACGCCGGACGGACCAGAGCACATCGCCTTCGGAACCTCGAATGGTCCGATCTTCTTCGGGCCGCCGGAGTTCCGCGTCGTGTCGGCAGCGGCGACGATTGCGACGGTGGAGGGGCCGCCCGAGCCCATGATAATGCCGGTGCGCTCGTTGACGACAGCCGAAGGTTCGAGACCCGAGTCGCGGATCGCCTGATCCATGGCGATGTAGTTCCATGCCATGCCGGCGTTCATGAAGCGCTTGGGCTTCCGCGGAACCATGGCCTCCCAATCGAGCTTCGGCTCACCGTGAACCTGGCATTTGAAACCAAGCTCGGCGTACCTGTCAGCGCGTGCGATGCCGGACTTGGCCTCGCGCAGCGACGCGGTCACTTCCTGGGTTGAGTTCCCAATGGACGACACGATGCCCATTCCGGTGACGACGACTCGTCTCATGGCAAGTTCCTGCATCCACGGTTCAAGCGCCGCGCCGTCGCGGATTTCCGCGCGGCGCAGCGGGTCGGAGAACTCACGCTTCGCTGCTCGGCTTCAGCAACACGCGCATGTCTTTTGCGGTGTAGATGACTTCACCATCGATGCGGATAGAGCCGTCGGCTTCCACCAGCTTGAGCTTGCGTGCGATCACGCGCTTGATGTCGATAGTGTATTCAAGTGACGCGATATCTTGAGTGATCTCGCGGGTGAATTTGACTTCGCCAACGCCGGATGCGCGACCCCGGCCAGGCAGGCCCAGCCAGCCGAGGAAGAACCCGGTCAATTGCCACATGCCATCCATCGGCAGGCAGCCTGGCATCACCGGATCTCCCTGGAAGTGACACGCCCACATCCAGTCCAGCCGGCTGTTGCCGGCGATCTTGAGTTCCGCCACGACGATGCCCTTGCCATTGGCGCCACCGGTCTCGGCGATCTGGGTGATACGATCGAACATCAGCATCGGAGGGAGCGGCAGTTGCGCGTTCCCCGGCCCGAACAGTTCGCCGCGTCCGCATGCCAGCAAATCGTCGAAATCGTAGTTCGATCGGCGTTCCGCCATTGTTCTGCAGCGCCCCCTCTGCACAAAAATCCATCCGCGCCGCAATTTGATCGTCCAGCGCGCGGGATAGCCGTTTTGCGTACCACACTCGGTACCCCTTCAAAAGGTAAAGCAGCCGAGCGTCAAGGCCATTCCCTGCTGCCAAGGGGCGTTGGTTGGGGGCGGCGGTCAAACAACACTTTCGACCAGAGTTGCGGGGCTCGGCCAGACAGCATATATATTGAGAACCCTCGGATGGTTCGCGCCGCGCCGGAGGTGTGGCGCGCGCTATTGCTTGCCGAGCCGTTGCCTGAAGTGACGTTGAATTAGAGAGTGTTACGTGGAACCTGAGCCGGCCAAGCCGATCGACATCCCGGAGCTGCTTCGCAAGGCCGGACTGCGGCCTACGCGGCAGCGTTTGGCTTTGGGTCAGCTTCTGTTCGGCAGCGGCGATCGTCACGTCTCTGCGGAGCTTCTCCACGCCGAAGCGACGTCTTCGGGTGAGCATGTGTCGCTGGCGACCGTCTATAATGCCCTGCACCAGTTCAAGCAGGCGGGCTTGCTTCGGGAACTTGCGATCGAGGGTTCGAAAACCTACTTCGATACGAACACTTCGAATCACAGTCATTTCCTGCTCGAGCCGGAGGGGCAGGTCATCGATATCCCGAGCGAGCAGATCTCGGTCTCGGGACTGCCCGAGCCGCCGGCAGGTATGCGTATCGCTCATATCGATGTCGTTGTCCGGCTCGTGAAGTCCTGAACCAGCCCGTCCATTGGTGCTGATGAGGCCCCTCGCGACGCGCGGCGCTTGAGCGAGCTATTTCACTACTTCCCGGCTGTAGACTCCCCACAACTTCGTCTGCTCGACATATCCGCGGAACTGGTCCACCGCGAGCAAGCACCATGCGCCATCGCAGGACAGGATGTTCGCGATCACGCCCGCCTCGACGTCGGCGACCACGCGAGACGACTGGCTATCGTCGGAGCGGATCGAGACGCGCGGGATCTGCTGTCCGGTCTTGACGTCCCAGGGCGAAATCAAAGCCGTCCGGCGGCCCGACAAGAATGATTGTATGACCCAGCCGGTCGTCCCTTCGGCATCACGAACCTGTCGCCAGCCTTCAAACTCCTTGATCACTTCGAGCGGCAGTCCAGCGTGGCGAAACACCCATGATGTCGGGTAGTCGGTACCGGGTCCGTTGCGCAGATTGACCTTATCGGACTTCAGGCTGACGAAACGCGGCAGCGGAAGGCCAGTTGCTTGCGGAATGCCCGCGGCGGGTTGACCTGCGGCGGATTGCGGCGATGGCTGAGCGTGGGCGGACGTCGGGACAAATGTCAGCATGGCCGATGCAACCAAGCAGCGGCCCAGTGTTCGCCACGCTGTCGCGCCCTGTCGTCCGCTCGTCGTCATTCAGGAGAGCCTTGTCGTTGAATGTGCGTTGCGATCACAGACCACGATTCCCCGGTGAAGCCCAAGAACCACCGCTTGCCGACGCCGCGCTGCCGTGCAATTCGTCCAAAACAGGATCGTATCCGGCACTTTGTCATTCACAAGTCCATCTGATAAACACACGCATCGCCCTCCCCCAGCCCGAGGATCGAGGCCGCTGACAGGCGGTGATCCTCCCGCCACGTCTGGAAACGCGGAAATCTCATGCCATCAAGTCAGAAAAAACCCACCGTCATCGTCACGCGCAAATTGCCAGACGTCGTCGAGACGCGGATGCGGGAGCTGTTCGACGCGCGCTTGAATGTCGATGATCGACCCATGACGCAGGCCGAACTGGTCGAGGCCGCGAAGATCGCCGACGTGCTCGTGCCGACCGTGACCGATCGTATCGACCGTGCCGTGATTTCGCAGTGCGGACCGAACCTGAAGCTGATTGCGAACTTCGGCACCGGTGTTGACAATGTCGATCTCGATACCGCGCGCAACCGGGGCATCATCGTCACCAACACGCCGGGCGTGCTGACCGAGGATACCGCCGACATGACGATGGCGCTGATCCTTTCGGTGCCACGCCGGCTTGCCGAGGGCGCGGTCTATCTCAAGGATCCGAAGTCGCATTGGGGTGGCTGGTCGCCGACTTGGATGCTCGGACACCGGATCTACGGAAAGCGGCTCGGCATCGTCGGCATGGGCCGCATCGGGCAAGCTGTCGCGCGCCGCGCCAAGGCTTTCGGTTTGCAGATCCACTATCATAATCGCCGCCGTGTTTCGGAAGACGTCGAGCGCGAACTCGAGGCGACCTATTGGGAAAGCCTCGACCAGATGCTGTCGCGCGTCGATATCGTCTCGGTCAATTGCCCGCATACGCCAGCGACGTATCATTTGCTGTCGGCGCGCCGGCTCAAACTGTTGAAGCCGACGGCCTATATCGTCAACACGGCCCGCGGAGAGGTGATCGACGAGAACGAGCTCGCGCGGATTATTGATGCGGGCGGTATCGCGGGTGCGGGTCTCGACGTGTTCGAGCACGAGCCGGCCGTCAACCCGAAGCTGCTGAATTCCGAACGAGTGGTCGCGCTTCCGCACATGGGCTCGGCGACGATCGAGGGCCGCATCGACATGGGCGAGAAGGTCATCATCAACATCAAGACCTTCCTCGATGGTCACGCCCCGCCTGATCGCGTCCATCCGGCGATGTTCTGAGCCGGCGGCGGGCAAACCATCCGAAAAAGCAAGGTGCGGCTCGCTCAAGTTCGGCGGGCCGTTCTGCTTACTGGGCAGCAAACCCCGCCCTACCGAGAAGCGCAGGCTGCCGCCGCCGCATGGTCTAGGTCGTGCGTGGAAAGATCGGTGATGGTCGGCTTCAGACCCGACAGCGGATTGTCGGGATCCCAGCCGATTTTGACGCTTTCGAACCGCCCGGCCAAAGCATCGTAAAGTACGAGGCGTCCAGCGAGGCTATCTCCAGCGCCCGTGATCTCCTTCAGAATCTCCGTCGCCATCAGAGTTCCGACAACGCCGACGACCGCACCCAGCACGCCGACTTCCGAACAGTTGGGCACGGTTCCAGGCGGCGGCGCTTCCGGGAAGATGCACCGATAGCTCGGCCAGGGTTTGCCGTCGGAACTGGTCTCGTGCGGCTTCAGCGTGGTGACATGGCCGTCGAACGGACCCACGGCGCCGAACACCAGGGGCCGTTTGGCGAGATAGCACGCGTCGGAAACGAGATAGCGCGTTGCGAAGTTGTCGGACCCATCGGTGACGATGTCGTAGCGGCCGATGATGTCGAGCGCATTCGTGGCATCGATCCGCGCTTGAAGGGTCTCGACGGTGACGTGCGGATTCAATCGGGCGATCATGTCGCGCGCGCTTTCGACCTTTGGAGCGCCGACGTGCGGCGTATCGTGAACCACCTGCCGCTGCAAGTTGTCGAGTGACACGGCGTCGTCGTCGATGATGCCGATGGTTCCGACCCCGGCGGCGGCGAGATAAAGCAGGATCGGCGAGCCGAGACCACCGGCACCAACGACGAGAACGCGCGCAGACTTCAACTTCTGCTGGCCCTGCCCGCCGATGTCGCGGAGCACGAGATGACGCTTATAGCGTTGGATTTCATCGGGTGTCAGGGCGGTCATGGATGCGTTCCGGCGTCAGATCTTCGGGTCGGCGTGACCACCTTACGATCTGACACCGAAAGCTCATCGCATCAAGGATGCTTTACTTGGCGAGATAGTTGCGATGCACGAAGCGGCCGTCCGATCGACGTGCCTCGACGTAGAGCGCGGTGTCCGCGTCGCGGATTTCCTGCTTCATGAATTTGCCGATCTCATTTTGCTCGGGCTTACCTTTCTCAGCGCTGGCCAGAAACGCCGTCACGCTATCCCCGCCCGGCGCAGCAGCATTGCTTGCCGCCGACCGTTCGGCGATGGCCTCGGTGATCGATGCATTGAGCAGCTTCGGCCACATCTTCTGGAACAAGCCGCTCGACGGATAGATATCGGCGCTATTCAACTTGCCGTTGACGGCGAAGACGTAGCCGACGACATCGCTTTCACCTTTGGCCTTGCCGGCCAGCGCGGCGACGTAGGCATCGCGGGCTGCCTTGAGTTTCTCGTTTTCAAGGGTGAGCTGCAGGCTCGATTTCGACTCGGGCGCAGCGACGGACGCTGTGGTCAGTCCAGCAGCGAGTTTGGCTTGCGTCTTGGCGACCTCGGCCCACACCTCGCTTTGCCGCGAGGTGCCCCCCGTCATGTCACCGCGCCGCTGCTGCGCGACATTGGCGTTCTGCTGCTCGGAGTAGCTCGGGACGCGGCCGAGTGTGGTCGCCGAGTTATTCGCTGCTGTATTCGCAGGCGTGTTCTTTGGCCGGTTCATCGCGAGTTTGGCCTCTCTTGACGGCATTGCGTCGCGCGCACTCGCGAATGCTTTCACGTCCTCCTTGCCGCGCGCCGCCCATCGTCCTTGCTCCACGCAGAACGAGCCAATTGGGACGCGTCCGGATTTCGGTGGCAGCAGCAGGCTCATGGTGAGGACACGATCCTGTTTGCCGCCCTTCACGATGTCACCAGTCTGGATATAGACCTCGGCGTCGCTCGTATTTTCGATCTCGAGCGTGTTGACCGTGCCGGTTTCGCGAACGACGACGGCGGCGTTCTCGAGGGCCTCGGCAAGTGTCAGCGGGACGGGGCCACCGCTATTTTGACCATGCACGAAGTAGATTGCGAGATTGTCGTGGACGTGCGGTCCGGAGATGCGCGGGCCTGCTGGCGGTTCGCCGGCAACCGCGCCGGCAATGGGTCCGGCCGCCATTGACAGCGCGGCTCCAGCGAAACTTGCGAGGGAAAGGAACGATAGTAGACGCATGAGCAAAACTCCCTTTCTCAACAACGAGATAAACCGTCCGTTTACGCCGCCATTGCGGCGTGTTGTCGAGCGAGGTGTGGCGGATTGACGAATGCGATGTGGCGAGAAACAGGCCACGTGTGCGGGCGAATAGAGATCATGGTCGGTTATGGAACCAAGCGGGTCCCGCAGCGTTCTTCCCGCAATCCCCATCCAAGAGTGAGGCGCAGCGTGACACAGCATCATCCCGATTTTGCCGGCAACCGGATCGGTCAGGGCGAAGCGCCTCCGGCGCAGCCTCTGGACTACGCGCAGAACGGCGATGCTGCCGGCGGCGCAGATGAGCCGACCGTCTATGAGATGGTCGTCGGCGCTGTCGAGCGGAACCCCATGCTGGCTCTTGGTGCGGTCGCCGCGCTCGGAGCAATCACCGTCATGGCGCTCACGCCGCGCCGACCAGAGAGCAACATGCGCGCACTGGAGCGGCAAGCGCGCCGCCACGCAGCTGAACTCGAGAAGAGCGTCAAGAGCGGTCTGAACAATTCCGGACTGACGCGCAGCTTCGAGGATTTTTCTACAGCCCTCGCGCAGCGCCTCGCATCGGCCGATCTTTCCGCACTGGAACCCCTCGGACAACGTGCTTCGACGCTGCTTGACCGCGCGATGGACAGGGTCAATTCCGCACTCAAGTAATCGTGTTCGCCTGAGCTGAGAAGTCGTGAGCAAAAGAAGCTAAAGGCCGGCCCGCAAGGGTCGGCCCGATTAGCCTATTCGGCCTTCGGCGCGGGTTCTGCGAAGAGGTCGGATGAGAAGTAGCGCTCTGCGGATGATGGAGCGAAGGTTACGATGCTCTTCCCTGCCATGTCTTCGCGACCGGCGACCGTCAGTGCGGCGGCGAGATTGGCGCCTGTCGATATTCCGCCGGGGATGCCTTCGACGCGGGCGAGCATCCTCGACACTTCGAACGCCATGTCGTTCGGTACCGTGATCACCTCGTCGATCAGTTTGGTGTCAAGGATTTCTGGCACGAAGCCGGCTCCGATGCCTTGAATCTTGTGCGGGCCGCGGGGTTTTCCCGAGAGGACGGGCGACGTCGCCGGCTCCACCGCGAAAATTCTGAGGTTTGGATTGCGCAGTTTCAGCACGCGGCCGCAGCCGGTCAGTGTTCCGCCAGTGCCGACGCCGATCACCAGCGCATCGACCTTGCCGTGGGTATCGTTCCAGATCTCTTCGGCTGTCGTCTTCTCATGCACGAGCGGGTTCGCCGGATTGACGAACTGGCCAGGTTCGATGGCGTCGGGCGTCGAGGCGACCAGCTCCTTCGCCTTTTCGAGCGCACCCGGCATGCCCTGCGCGCCAGGTGTCAACACGAGTTCCGCCCCGAGATGGGCGAGGATCTTGCGGCGCTCGATCGACATCGTTTCCGGCATCACGAGAATGAGGCGATACCCGCGCGCCGCTGCGACGAAAGCAAGCCCGATACCGGTGTTGCCCGATGTCGGCTCGATCAGCACCGATTTGCCGGGTGCGATGCGGCCTTCGGCTTCGAGAACGTCGATCATCGACACGCCGATGCGATCCTTCACCGACGAAAGCGGATTGAAGAATTCGAGCTTCATCAGGATCTCGGCGCGCGTCCCTGCGGCTTCCATGATCCGCGACAGCCGAACGAGCGGGGTGTGTCCGATGGTTTCCGCGATACTGTCGTAAACCCGGCCGCGGCCCCAGCTCTTGGTTGCGGCCAGTGTCTTGATGTCGGGCATCTGGTTCATGGACCGTCTCCTGTTGCAGCGCTCCAGCGGCGTGCGTTCTCGTGTCGGGCGTACATATGCCGTCGCCAGCCACTTTGCAGCAAGTAGGTGGCTGTCCTCGAGCAACATCGAGACGGAGATTGCACGCTACCCGTTCAGCGGCGGATGGCGTTGCGCTTCGGGCCTGATTTCTTTGCTTTGGGATCCGCGCGAGCACTGCTGGCGGGAACGGCGATCTTTTTTGCAGCGACCGCTTTGCCCGGTGCCATTGTCTGGCCCGTGGAGCCAAACCCGCCGGCGCCGCGTGCCGTATCGTCGAGCGTGTCACTCACCACGAGTTCAGCTTGCGTAACCGCCTGTACGACCAACTGCGCGATACGTTCACCGCGCCGGATCTCGAAGGCGTTTTGCCCGAGATTGACGAGGATGACCTGGACCTCGCCCCGGTAGTCGGCATCGATCGTGCCCGGACTGTTCAGAACGGTGACGCCATGTTTGAGCGCGAGGCCGGAGCGCGGCCGCACCTGTGCTTCGTGGCCGTTCGGTAGAGCAAATTTGAGTCCTGTCGGGATCAGCGCACGGTCACCCGGCGCAAGCAAAACCGGGCGATTGTCGGGCAAGGCTGCCATGAGATCGAGGCCGGCGGCTCCTGCCGTCTGGTACGCGGGAATTGGCAATCCCGCGGCGTGCGCCAATTGCTGGATCGGAACGCGGACCCGTCGCAATGTTGCTTTGGCTGCTGGCTTGTTGGCGGTCATTCCGCGGCAGCCTCGTTGCGCGACAGATGCTCGGCGGCGCGCATCACGAGGGCCTCGGCGACGTCGGTCTTCAGCATCTCCGGCCAGGTCTCGACACCCTTCGCCGTCACCAGATGCACGGTATTGCGTTCTCCGCCCATGACGTTCGTTTCAGGCGATACGTCATTTGCGACGACCCAGTCCGCGCCCTTGGACTTGCGCTTCTTCTTTGCGTGCTCGACGACATCCTCGGTTTCAGCGGCAAAACCGATAACGAGGGACGGACGCTGCGCCCGGTTCGTTGCGATCGTCCGCAGGATGTCGGGATTTTCGACGAGCTCAAGCGACGGCGTGCGCTGTGTCGCTGTCTTCTTGATTTTCTCGACGCCAGCGTTGGCAACGCGCCAATCCGCGACAGCGGCGGCGAAGACGCCGATGTCAGCAGGCAAGGCGGCTTTTACGGCTTCGAGCATTTTGGCCGCTGTCTCGACATGGATGACCGTGCATCCGTAGGGATCGGCGACGGCGACGGGGCCGGAAACGAGCGTCACGCGCGCACCGAACCGCGCTGCCGCCGCGGCGATGGCGTGGCCTTGCTTGCCAGACGAACGATTGGCGATGTAGCGGACCGGGTCGATCGGTTCATGTGTCGGCCCGCTGGTGACGAGGACATGACGGCCGGACAGTGGTCCCACGTGCAACTGCGGCACGGCTGCCAGCGAGGCAGCGGATGTTGCCCCCCGTGACAACACGGCGCCGATGGCGTCGAGGATTTCGAGCGGCTCGGCCATACGCCCCGGACCAGCCTCGCCGCGCTCCGCCATTTCGCCCGAGTTCGGACCGACGAAGCGGATGCCGTCCGCCTGCAAAAGCGCGACGTTGCGGCGTGTCGCCGGATGCGTCCACATTCGCGGGTTCATTGCGGGCGCGACGAGGACCGGCTTGTCGGTCGCCATCAGCACTGCGGTCGCGAGATCATTGGCGTGACCGCCGGCCATGCGCGCGAGGAGGTCGGCTGTGGCGGGCGCGACCACCACGATGTCCGAGGAGCGAGACAGCCGGATGTGGCCAATTTCGCGCTCGTCGTCGAGATCGAACAGATCGGTGAAGACGCGCTCGTTGCTGAGGGCGCCGACCGACAACGGTGTGACGAACTCGGTAGCGGCCTTGGTCATGACGACGCGCACGGACATGCCGCGCTCGCGGGCGCGCCTGATGAGGTCGAGGCACTTGTAGGCGGCGATACCGCCGCCGATGACGAGGAGGATACGTTGGGTCACGTCGTTGGGTTGCCGCGTTGCCAGTTGCTAAGACAGTTGCCAGCCAAATGATCGCCAATCTAGCATAACTCTCGACCCTGGATGGTTAAGCCCACGCCTACCAAATCCCTCGCAACCGCCTTATTTCGACACGACAATCAAGGGATGGTATCGTTCGTTCTGCGCCGGTTCCGCACTCTGGCTCCGGTGTCCCGCGTAGAGGTGTGGTCTCCGTGTACCGCTTGGTCAAATCCGTTGTCCTGCCCGTTTTGGCTGTCTGTTTCCTGGCAAGCCATCCGGTTGCGGTGCAGTCTTCGTCCAACGACAGCCGTACGGATTGCTTCAGCGACGACAACATGCGCCGCATTACGGGCTGCACCGATCTGCTCGACACACCCGGGCTGCGTCCGGACGAGCGCGCGATGGCGTTTGCGATGCGCGCGCTCGCGTTTTCGCTGAACAGCCGATTTTCGGAGGCGATCCGGGACTACGACAGCGCGATCGGTCTCAACCCCGATTTTTCGATCGCCCTCAACAATCGCGCCTGGGCTCTTTACAAGTCGGGCCGTGCGAAGGCCGGCATTCAGGATGTCGAGCGTGCGCTCAGTCTGTCACCTGGCAGCCCACATGCCCTCGATACGCGCGCTCATATCAAGCAGGAAATGGGAGACGTGCGCGCCGCGCTGTCGGATTACGAACTCGCGATGCGGTTCGGCGGCGAGCGAATGATCAAACTCTATCAATGCGGGCTTCAGGCCCAAGGCCTTTTTTCTGGTGACATCAACGGCTTGTATTCCCAGTCTCTGCGCCGCGGATTGGAGATGTGCGTGTCGACGCGCGGTTGTGACCCGTTGCCCGCCGACGAGGAATGCCGGAAAGTCACGTCCTAGCCCCCCCCGACACCCATGCATTTCGGAGATGACGACATGAAGCGCCGTTACACGCTCGCCGTACTTGCAACGTTGTGCGCATTGGCACTCAACGTCGATGCGCGTGCGCACGAATTCAGCGCAAAGGGCGTTTCCGTTGCTCACCCGTGGGCGCGCGCCACGCCGAAGGGCGCCAAGGTCGGGGCCGCCTACCTCGAAATCAAGACGGATGAGAAGACCGCCGACCGGCTCATCGGCGCGAAGTCGTCCGTCGCGGGCAAGGTCGAGATCCATACCCACATTCACGAGGGGGATGTCATGAAGATGCGCCGCATCGATGGCATCGACGTGAAGGCTGGAGCCTCGCACGTCCTGAAACCGTCTGGCGATCACGTGATGCTGATGGATTTGAAGCAGCCGCTGAAGGAAGGCGACCTGTTGAAGATCACGCTCATCTTCGAGAAGGCCGGCGAGATCGATGTCGATGCGACCGTCGAACCGATGGGCGCCAAGGGTCCGCATGGGATGAGCCATCAGCCCGGTCACGAGGGCATGGATCATTCCAAGATGGATCACGGAAAGCCCGCGAGCGAACACAAGCACTAGAGCTTCATCGGATCCGACGAAATCGCTTACGCGTGTTCGCGTCTGATCGGCTTGTTCCCTAGCCCAGCGGATCGCGCCGTCAGCGGGATACGTAGTGCGCATCGAAAAGAGCCCGGACTTCGCGTCCGGGCTCATTTATTAGGCCACGAGGCTTGTTGCACTCAGGCGTGACGGAGTGTCTGACGGCTGGAGAAATACCCGATCACAATTCCAGAGAGGAGAAAGGCCGCGCCAATCTGCCAGAACGGAACCAGGTTGAATTCGAACTTCGTGCTATCGCCGAAATTGATGGCGGGCGTAGCGCCGAGCACCATGCCGGCAAGTTGACAGGCGATGAAAAACAGTCCGACGCCAGCCGCAATGCGCCCAGCCAAAAGCGCCAAGCCACGCGATTGCGCAAGACCTGGCATAAACAATCCCCCGACGACCAGTAACGCGCCTATCGCAACCGAGGCGTAACCAAGCCAAACGACCGGCATCATGAATGGCATCATTGCCACCATCATATCGAGCAGCATCTGCTTCATTGTTCTGTTCTCCCTGTCGTCCACCGCGCTGGAACAATCGTGGCGATGCATGAACCGATATGTCAACTCGGCTGCGTTATTGAGCCGCGATTTGTTGCGCCGCAACGAATGCGCGGCGCAGCAACATATTCACTGACAACATTCTCTATTCTGATCGTGCGCATCGAAGTGCACTTAATATGACATGCACGGGCCCGCACCCGTGCTAGGCTTCGCCGACTGGCTGGCTATCGCGAGATGCGACGTCCGGTTCGAGGGGCAACGTTTCAGACGCCGGCGGAAAAGATCGGTGCGTTCAATTTTGGAAGATGGGGAGACCTGAATGTCCAATGGCACCGGCGAAGCGACTGCAACCAACGTAACGCCGGAAGCCGACGCGATTGCGCGTGGCGCATCGTCACCGCTCAGCCCGTCTGAACAGGTCATCCATCAGACCGCCGAACGCTTCTGCACGGCTTTCGAACGGGCGTCACAACGATGGGAGCGCATCGTCTATCCGGGCATCGCACTCGTGCTCGTGCTGGCGATGCTGGGGTTCTATCACATCCAAACCTTGTCGACGGACATGCGGATGATCGCACAGCGCATCGATCCGAATATGGATGTTCACATGCAGCGGTTGTCCGACAGCGTTGAGACGCTGACCGTGCGCATCACCGAAATGAGCACCACGATGAACACGATGTCGCAGAACGTCGCGTCGATGTCGAAGGACATGAGTGCGATGAACCAGCAAATGGTTCATCTCGGACGCCTGCAGTCGATCGAGACGCAGATGCATCATATCAACGGCAACATGTCTGTTATGCTCGGACAGATGGACTCGATGCGCATGAACTTCACATCGATGAATAGGAGCATCGCGAAACCCATGGGATTCGTGAACTCTTTCATGCCTTGGTGAATTTCCGCCGTTTTTCAGCTTAAGCCATAAACATCAGTGTCAACCGCGCAAGTCGCCACATGCGACCGGAGTGTCCGTTGACGCTCGCGTGATGATTTCAGAAGCTATTGATGCTGCTTCGTTTGTCTCGTGGATGCGACCGATTAGTCATCCTCGGGAACGATGGAAGTGGGATCTGGATTGAAACCTATGAGGATGGATCGCATTCGGCGATCCATCGGCTTCGTTTCCCGCGGTTCGTCATGATCTCGCGACATGAGGAGGCGGGGCGATCAATCCAGGTCGAGGGCATTGGCGCCCCTAACCGCGCCACTATGGAAGGTTTCAAGCATGGGTTCCTCCAACGGCGACTGCAATTGTCCGGGCTGCCTGTCGATGCTTCTCGAAGGCGTCGGCATGCTCGCATTGGCATTCGCGACGATGGCAGCAGTGCTATTCAGCCCGATGATCGTGGCGCTTACGCACTAGACTCAATGCTGTTCATTTGAAACGGCGCGTCGGGATCTCATCCCGGCGCGCCGTCTTCATGTCTGGATGTGCGAACTGATCGAGCGCGTTCACTTCACGCGCGTGAACGTGCCCTTCGCGCAGACGTTGGCGGCGGTGCAGCCGTCCATGTTCCACGTGTCGGCGTTGGACATGTTCATCTTGGAATTGTACACCTCGCCCGATGCGGGATGCGCGACCTGACCGACGAAATCGCTGCCCTTCTTCTCGAGCTTTGATTTGATCATTTCCATGCCCTTGTTCTTCGGGCCGTCGATGACGATGCACGACATTCCGTTCGCGCCGCCTTCTTTGCATTCGATCGTAAAGCCTTCCCACGACCACTTGCCGGCCATCGAGGCGTCGGCGAGGGCGGGAGCGGCGAAGCCGATGGCGAGAACGGCGGCGGTAGCGATGGTCGAAATCCGCATTAGTGAAGCCTCCACTGGTACGATGACGAGTTCCTCCCGGGTGCGCGTTTTGAACGCATCACCTGATCAGCGCTTCGAATATTAATGTATCAGGATGCGCTGATATTTTAACCATAGGCCCTTGCCTATATCTCGGTCAACGGGACGATCGATGTATTATTTTCAGTGCTGCAAGGCACGAAACAGTCGAATTGCCCAGCTTTTGCCGCGTTTGTTTGTGTGCGGCGGTCCGTTGCCTGATGTGCGTCAGAAGACAGTCCGACCGAGAGCTAGGTTGCATGTTCGCGGCGGGAACTCGCCCGAGATTGACAGAACGATCGACGGAGACGACGGATATGACGAGAACTTTGCGTGCCCTGATCGCCGTGTTCATGGTTTGGACGGCCGGTGCAGGAGCTGCGGCGGCAGACACGGTCGTTCTCATCCAAGGATACCTCGGATCGGCTGGAAGCTGGCGGCATTCAGGTATCGCGCCGATTCTTGACGGCGCTGGCTGGCGGGACGGAGGTCATCTCACCCTCACTCCCGGCGGCGTCGCCGAGGTGGGCGCCGCACAGCCTAGTCAGCGCCGGTTCGTGACCGTCGATTTGATGACCGAGGCGCCGATCAGCGTACAGGCCGAAGCATTGGCTGCCTACGTTGCGCACATCCGCGCACGTAGGCCAGAAGAACGGATTATCCTCGTCGGCCACTCTGCTGGCGGTGTTGTCGCACGTCTGCTCATGGTCCGTCAGCCGCAAGCCGGCATCGCCGGCCTCGTAACGATTGCGAGTCCCAACCTAGGCTCGGGCTGGGCGGAACTCGCGGGATTCGTCGGCAGCACACCGGCGTCATGGATGGCGCCGTTCTTCGGGATGGGTACGCTCAACCGCTCGCAGGCGCTCTATCACGATCTTTCGCGCGAGCGTCCGAACAACCTGCTCGGTTGGCTCAACCGCCAGCCGCATCCGATGGCTGCGTATGTGGCTGTTGTTCGCGTGCGGGACTTAAGCCGCCCCGTTGCCGGTGACACGATGGTCGAAGGGCCGGCGCAGGATCTCAACACCGTGCCGGCCCTGGCTGGCCGCGCCGAGACGATCCTGTCCCAAGGCGATCACGGGCTCATGCCCTACGACGGCATGTTGCTGTCGTCGATCCTCGGCCGGATTGCCGCGACCAACTGATCCCGCAGGATGTCCTTCACGCGCTGTTGGCATCCGCTTTGGCCCTCCAATTGGCCGGGTCGGAATGCCGCACTTCGATTTGGCGAGCCGAAACCCGTTAATCGCGAATAACTGTTGCACGTGCTGCACGTGTCGTGCGGCCGCCGCCGAACAAGCAAGCATCTGAATCTCATAATTATTTTCGATTTTATTTGCCGTGTGCGCGTTGCAACGATGCAACATGCTCGTTCGGCGCGCGGCCAGATTCTCCAGCAAAAACAGAATATTCAAATGTTGGCATATGACTTGCGAATGTAAACGCATCAGCAACGAGCCGGCCCACCGGCCTGCAGATGACAAAAAAGATTGCGCTAAGTCCCAAAGGAGAACTCGTCATGAAAGTCGCTCTCAAGTCCGCTGCTCTGGCCGCTGTGCTGGCACTCGGAACCGCTTCGCTCGTCTCGTCGGAAGCCAGCGCCTGGGGTTGGAACGGTGGACCGTTCAACAACAACGGCTGGAATAACGGCTGGAACAACAACGGCTGGGGTAATGGCAACGGCGCCGGCAACGGCTCGGGCAACGCTTCCGGCAACTTCGGCATGAACTTCGGCGGTTCGGCCAACGGCAACGGCAACATGGCCGGCAACGGCGCGAACGGCTGGAACGGTAACGGATACAACGGCAACGGCTATGGCCCGGCCTACGGATACGCACCGGCTCCCTACGGTTATGCGCCGACGACCGCTCCGGTCGCAGTCGCTCCGGCTCCGATGCAGCAGCAGGCCCCGCAGTTCCAGTCACAGCCGCCGCAGCAGCCGATGCAGCCGATGCAGCAGACGGCCCCGCAGTTCCAGCCGCAGCAGCCGATGCAGCAGCAGGCTGTTGCTCCGATGCAGGCTCCGTATGGCTACGGTCCGAACACCGGCTACTGGAACAACGGCGCTGGCAACGGTTACGGCCAGGGTGCGGGTCAGGGTTCTGGTCAGGGTTCGGGCAGCGGCAACGCTTCGGGCAACTTCGGCATGAACTTCGGTGGTTCGGCGAACGGCGCCAGCAACATGGCCGGCAACGGCTCGAACGGCTGGAACGGTAACGGCTACAATGGCTACGCCCCCGCTTACGGCTATGCCCCGGCTCCCTACGGCTACGCTCCGACGACGGCTCCGGTCGCCGCTGGTCCGCAGGTCGAAGCACCCAAGAAGACCAACTGATCATTTGGCATGGTGACACGGCGCACCTAGTTTGCGCGCCGCGTCAGGCCAAGATCGAGACTGAGACAGGCTCCGAGCAATCGGGGCCTGTTTTTGTTTTTGCAGCGCTTCGAGGTGCGTCCGCCTCGTCCACGCATGTTCGAATGGGGCCGCGCACCGACCGCGCAACGTGCGGCTTCGAGGCGCGTCGTTAGACGTTGGGACCAGCCCGCCGAGTGTCGCACCTTGATCTTCGTCAAAGCGGGCGAAGCAGCCCAGACAGACAGTGCGTCCACCTATTCCTGGGGCAATTCGTGGGTGGACGGGGTCACATGACCAATGCACAGATTGAGAGGAACACCCTCTCCGACGGCCTGGCGACGCTCGGCGCAGTGATCGCAGCAATCGTAGGCGTCGCGATCGGCTTGAATTCGCCTGATGCAGCCATGTCGTTTCATGGCTTCGTGTTCGCCGCCTCTGCGATCGTGGCTGGTCTCTATGTGATGCTGTGGGCGGACAAGTCCGCGCCGCAGCCGACGCCGGGCACCGACATTGCCTATCTCGACGGACCGATCCGGTTCGCGACGCTGGCGTCGATCTTCTGGGGCATCGCGGGCTTTCTCGTCGGCGACATCATCGCCTGGCAGCTCGCGTTCCCGGTTCTCAATCTCGACATGCCGTGGACCAGCTTTGGTCGCTTGCGCCCGCTGCATACGTCGGCCGTGATCTTCGCGTTCGGCGGCAACGTGCTGTTGGCGACATCACTCTATGTCGTGCAGCGCACGTCGCACGCACGCCTGCCGGGCCGCTGGTCGCCGTGGTTCATCGTCTATGGCTACAACGTCTTCATCCTGATCGCCGGCACGGGCTATCTGCTCGGCGTCACGCAGAGCAAGGAGTACGCCGAGCCCGAATGGTATGCCGACCTCTGGCTCACCATCGTTTGGGTCGTCTATCTGCTCGTCTTCCTCGGCACCCTGATGAAGCGGCGCGAGTCGCACATTTATGTCGCGAACTGGTTCTATCTCGCGTTCATCGTGACGATCGCGATGCTGCATATCGTGAACAACCTGGCATTGCCGATCTCGATCTGGGAGCCCAAGAGCTACATCATTTATGCGGGCGTCCAGGATGCCATGACGCAGTGGTGGTACGGCCATAACGCAGTCGGCTTCTTCCTGACCGCCGGCTTCCTCGGCATCATGTACTACTTCATTCCGAAGCGCGTCGAGCGGCCCGTCTATTCCTACCGGCTGTCGATCGTCCACTTCTGGACGCTGATCTTCCTCTACATCTGGGCCGGTCCGCACCACCTCCACTACACCGCGCTGCCGGATTGGGCGCAGACACTCGGCATGACCTTCTCGATCATCCTGTGGATGCCGTCGTGGGGTGGCATGATCAACGGCCTGATGACGCTCTCGGGCGCGTGGGACAAGCTGCGCACCGACCCCGTCGTCCGTCTGCTCGTCGTCTCCGTCGCCTTCTACGGCATGTCGACGTTCGAAGGCCCGCTGATGAGCATCAAGGCCGTGAACTCTCTGAGCCACTACACGGATTGGACCATCGGGCACGTGCATTCCGGTGCGCTGGGATGGGTCGCGATGGTGTCGTTCGGAGCGATCTACTGCCTTGTTCCGTGGCTTTGGAACCGCCGTGCGCTTTACTCGATCAAGCTCGTCGAGTGGCACTTCTGGGTCTCGACCATCGGCATCGTGCTCTACATCACCGCAATGTGGGTGTCTGGCATCATGCAGGGCCTGATGTGGAGGGCCTACGACAGGCTCGGCATCCTCAGCTACTCGTTCGTCGAGACGGTCGAGGCGATGCATCCCTACTACATCATCCGTGCCGTCGGCGGACTGCTGTTCGTCATCGGCTCACTGATCATGGCCTACAACGTGTGGCGCACGATCCGCGGTGACGAACCCGTGGACGCCAAGGACCAGCCGCGTGTCGCGGCAGCGCCAGGCCTGCGCCTGCAGCCGGCGGAATAAGGGGGAAAGCCATGAAACACGAAGTCATCGAAAAGAACTCGATCCTCCTGCTCGTCCTGACGCTTCTCGTCGTCTCGATCGGCGGCCTCGTCCAGATCGCGCCCCTGTTCTGGGTCGACTCGACGATCGAGAAGGTCAAGGGCATGCGACCGTACTCGCCGCTGGAGCTGGCCGGACGCGACATCTACGTGCGGGAGGGTTGCTACACCTGCCACAGCCAGATGATCCGCACCCTGCGCGACGAAGTCGAGCGATACGGTCACTACAGCCTTGCGGCGGAGAGCATGTACGACCGGCCGTTCCAGTGGGGCTCCAAGCGCACCGGCCCGGATCTGGCGCGGGTCGGCGGCAAGTATTCCGATCAATGGCAGGTCGAGCACCTGATCAACCCGCGCGCGGTGGTTCCGGAAAGCATCATGCCCGGCTATCCGTGGCTGGCGAAGACGCCGCTCGACGTCAACACCATCGCATCGAAACTGAAAACGCAGCAGACGCTTGGCGTGCCTTACAGCGATGAGATGATCCAGAAGGCGAAGGATGATCTGGTCGCCCAGACCAAGCCGGACACCAAGGAAGCGAAGGCGGTGCTGGCTCGCTATCCAAAAGCCAAGGTTGCCAACTTCGACGGCGACGACAGGTCGGTCACCGAACTCGACGCCATGGTCGCCTATCTCCAGATGCTCGGTACGCTGGTCGATTTCGCCAGCTTCGACGCATCCGGCCCCAACCTGCGCTAGGAGGCGATCAACATGTCCTACGATACCGTCGCTACCTTCAGTCAGGTCGGATCACTTCTGCTTTTCGTCGCCATGTTCTCCGGCGTGGTCGCCTACGTGTTCTGGCCACGCAACCGCGATCGCCTCGAGGCCGCCGCGCGCGATGCGCTCGATCTCACGAACGACAAGTCAAACGCTGGGGGGCGGCAATGAGCAAACACCATGAAATCGACGAGGCCACGGGCGTCTCGACCACGGGTCACGTCTGGGACGGCGACCTGAAGGAACTCAACAAGCCACTACCGAGGTGGTGGCTCTACACGATGTACGCCTGCACCGTCTGGGCGATCGGCTATTGGATCCTGTATCCGGCATGGCCGACGGTCAACGGCTACACCAAAGGCATGCTCGGCTATAGCCAGCGTGAGACGGTGATGCGTGAAGTGCAAGACGGCCGCAAGGCGCAGGAAAGCTTCCGCAAGGAATTGGCGGCGACGCCTATGGCCGACGTACGCAAGAAGCCGGAGGTGCTTCGGTTCGCCAACGCCATCGGCGCTGCGGCATTCGGCACCAACTGTGCGCCGTGCCACGGTCGTGGCGCACAGGGCTTCAGCGGCTATCCCAACCTCAACGACGACGATTGGATCTGGGGCGGCACCATCGACGACATTCACAAGACCATCAGTTTCGGAATTCGTGGCGAACATGCCGATTCGCGGGCGGGCGAGATGCCGAAGTTCGGTATCGACAAGCTACTCGAGCCGGCCCAGATCAACGACACCGCCGAATACGTGCTCTCGATGTCGAAGAAGTCCAACGATGCGGCGGCAGCCGGCCGAGGCAGCAAAGTTTACGCGGAGAATTGCGCGGCTTGCCACGGCGAAAAAGGCGAAGGCAACAAGGAACTCGGCGCGCCGAACTTGGCCGACGCGATCTGGCTGTACGGCAGCCGCAAGGACGACGTGATCATGTCGATTGCAACGGGTCGCGGCGGCAAGATGCCGGCGTGGTCCGGGCGTCTCGACGATGTAACGGTCAAGGCTCTGGCCGTGTACGTCCACAACCTCGGCGGCGGCAAGTAACTCCGCGCGGCAGCTTACAGGTTCCGCCAGCCGCACGGCACGTCGCGTGCCGGAGCGGCTGGCGAACATAAAAGAGGTCTCCGAATGGAGATGCCGAAAGACATTCGAAAGGCCGATCCATTGCAGCCTTCAGGTCACGACCTCTCGCATGTCGGTCGCGAACATGCCGATGTCACGGCGGTCAATGCCTCTGAGGGCCGGTCGCTGTATGCCGACCGCCAGTGGGTCTATCCCAAGCTTGCCCGCGGCTATTATCGCAGGCTCAAGTGGGCACTGATGGCGATCACGCTGGGCCTTTACTACATCGTGCCGTGGATCCGCTGGAACCGCGGGCCGGATCTGCCCAGCCAGGCCGTGATCCTCGACATGCAGCACGAACGCTTCTTCATGTTCGGTCTCGAGATCTGGCCGCAGGAGTTCTACTACGTCACTGGCCTGCTGATCCTCGCCTCGCTGACCTTGTTCCTTGTGACAGCGCTCGCTGGCCGCGTCTGGTGCGGTTACTTCTGCCCGCAGACGGTGTGGACAGACCTGATGGTCGCCATCGAGCGGTTCTGGCAGGGCGACCGCAACGCTCGCATCCGGCTCGATAAGGAGCCGTGGGGCCCGGTGAAGATCTTCAAGAAGTCGATGACGCACTTGAGCTGGCTCGCGCTCGCGATCGCCACTGGCGGTGCGTTCGTCTTCTATTTTGCCGATGCGCCGACTTTGCTGAAGCAGCTGCTCAACGGAACCGCGCCGGCGACGGCTTACATGTTCATCGGTATCTTCGCCGGTACGACGTATGTGCTCGGCGGCATCGCGCGCGAGCAGGTCTGCATCTATATGTGCCCGTGGCCGCGCATCCAGGGCGCGATGATCGACAAGGATTCGTTTCTTGTTTCCTACCGCGACCATCGCGGTGAGCCGCGCGGTCCGATCCGCAAGGGCGAAGCGCCGGGCGTCAAGGGCGACTGTATCGACTGCAAGGCCTGCATCGCGGTGTGCCCGATGGGCATCGACATCCGCGACGGTGCGCAGCTCGAATGCATCCAGTGCGCTCTGTGCATCGATGCGTGCGACGACATCATGCACAAGGTCGGCCGCAAGGATAAGCTGATCGGATATACGACGCTCGCCGACCTCGAGGCTGAAGGGACAGGCAGCTCCGCGAAGCCGAAGCTCGTCCGCAGCCGAACGATGCTCTATTTCGGATTGATTGCGGCGGTCGGCTTGATCATGCTGGGCACGCTCAGCATGCGGTCTGTGCTCGAACTCAATGTTCTGCCGGAACGCAATCCATTCTTCGTCCGCCTGTCTGACGGTTCGATCCGCAACACCTACACGATCAAAATTCTGAACAAGCTGCATGAGCCGCGGACGTTCGCAATCAAAGTCCGCAATCTCCCCAATGCGCGGGTAGCGATTGCAGAGGGCGGTGCGGAGGCCGAAGCGAAGATCACGGCGCCGACGGATGCGATCGGCGAGACGCGCGTGTTCGTCATCGTGCCGGAGGACAAGCTCGCAGACTTGTCGGCGGACGCCCACACCTTCGATCTCATCGTGATGGACGTGAAGAGCGGGCAGGAATCGCATCGCACGACAACTTTCAGGAGGCGATAATGATGGCCGTCGAGACGTCGGGTTCGTGGCGGTTCACGGGGCGCATGGCGCTCGGTCTGTTCCTCGGTTTCTTCGCGATCGTTTTCGCAGTCAACGGCGTGATGCTGACGATGGCATTGAAGACGCACAGCGGAATCGTCGCCAACGAGCCGTACCGGAAGGGGCTCAAGTACAACGAGCGGATCGCGGCGGATGCGATGCAGTCCGAACTCGGATGGATGAGCGATATCGGCGTGTCGCCGGACGCGCGCCGGCTCGTCGTCAAGCTCACCGGCAAATCCGGCGAAGCGATCGATGGTATGCAAGTGCGCGCTGAGGTCGCTCGGCCATCTTCGAGCCGCGGTGAACTTCATCTCGTTCTGGAGCCGAAGGGGCCCGGCTACTATGAGGCCGAACTGCCGGAGATCGAGAACGGCGCCTATATCGCCAATCTCAGCGTCGGTGCCGCGCGCGATGATGCCGAAGCGGTTTATCGCGCACGGAGGCGGCTGTGGATCAAGCGTTAGCCATCCCATCCCGGACGGCGCCGGCATCGGCGGGGCCGTCGGTGCGCGCCGCGGTACGTGAGACGGAGACGATCACGCTGGCCGTCGAACACATGCACTGTGGGGCGTGCATGCGCACCGTCGAGGGCGCCCTGCTGGAGGTCCCTGGCGTTCGCAGCGCGCGCGTTCATCTCTCGGACCGGCGGGTGACGGCGGAAGTCGAAAGCGCACGGGTGTCGGCGGAAGCGTTGGTCGAGGCGCTGGACAGCGCCGGCTTCAAGTCCGCCGAAATCGCCGCCACCTCGGGCGGCCCGATGCACGATCGTGACGCGGACCTGACGCGCCGGTTGGGCGTCGCCAGCTTCGCTGCCATGAACATCATGCTGCTGTCGGTTTCGGTGTGGTCGGGTGCGGGCGGCGACATGGAAGCATCGGTACAGGCGATGTTTCACTGGCTGTCGGCGCTGATCGCGCTTCCGGCGGTTGCCTACGCGGGCCAGCCGTTCTTCCGCTCCGCCGCGCAAGCCCTGAAGTCCGGCCGCCTCAATATGGACGTGCCGATTTCGCTCGGCGTCATCCTCGCGACCGGCATGAGCCTTTATCAAACGACGCGAGCCAGCGAGCAGGTCTACTTCGACGCCGCCATCACTTTGCTGGCCTTTCTGTTGATCGGCCGGCTGCTCGATCAGCAGATGCGTACGCGCGCATCGAGTGCCGCCGCGAACCTGATCGGTCTCAAGGCGAGTGCCGCGTCCGTCATCGACGCCGCGGGACACGTCGAGCGCATGCCGTTGCGCGCGATCGAGCCGGGCATGCGCATTCTGGCGGCTGCTGGCGAACGGATCGCGGTGGACGGAATAGTCGCCTTTGGCGACACCGAGATCGATCAAGCGCTCATCACCGGCGAGAGCGCGCCGCGCCGCGTGCGAAAGGGCGAACCCGTGTTCGCGGGCACGGTCAATCTCGGCCAGCCGATCGAAGTCGTGGCCACCAAGCACGACGAGAACTCACTGCTCGCCGAGATCGCGCGCCTGATGTCCGCCGCCGAACAGGGACGCGGCCGGTATGTGCGGCTAGCCGATCGCGCGGCGCGCATCTATGCGCCAGCCGTTCACATCCTCGGCGTCGTGACGTTTCTCGGCTGGTTGATGTCGGGGCAGCCCTGGCAGGAGGCGCTGACCGCGGCAATTGCCGTGCTGATCATCACTTGCCCATGCGCGCTCGCCCTCGCCGTTCCGGCGGTCCAGGTCGCCGCCGCGAGCCGGTTATTCTCGAAAGGCATCATCCTGAAGGCGGCCGATGGTCTCGAGCGGCTCGCGGAGATCGACCACATCGTTCTCGACAAGACGGGGACGCTGACCGTCGGTGAGCCGCGGCTCGTCAACTCGGCCGACGTGCCGCGCGACATGCTCGCAAAGGCCGCTGGCCTCGCCGCCGCCAGCCGTCACCCCTATTCGCGTGCCATCGTCAGGGCGGCATCCGAGTTGGGAATCGCGGTGCCGGGTGTGCATGACGTCGTCGAAACAGCAGGCTTCGGCCTCTCGCGTCAAACTCCGGCGGGCGAGGTGCGCCTCGGTTCGGCCCGTTGGTGCGGCATCGATCGAGCGAGCGATGGCGAGTTGTGGCTCAAGCCGGTGTCGGGTGCCCCGGTCGCATTCCGGTTCGCCGACAAGCTGCGCGAAGACAGCGCGGACACCGTGCATCGGCTCCAAGCCGCCGGCTTCGGTGTCGAGATCCTATCGGGCGATGCATGGGCGCCCGTCGAAATCATGGCCCGCGCCGTCGGCGTCGAAGTCTTCGCCGGCGAGAAGCGGCCGGACCAGAAGATTGCGCGGCTCGATGCGTTGAAGCAAGCCGGCCGCAACGTGCTGATGGTCGGCGATGGGCTGAACGATGCGCCCGCGCTGGCGGCAGCCCATGCGTCCATTTCGCCAGCTGCGGCGAGCGACATCAGCCAGACAGTGGCCGACGCGATCGTACAGGGGTCGCGTCTCGCGCCAGTGATCGAGTTGATCGCGGTCGCCAAGGCCTCGCGCCGCCTCGCGTTGCAGAACTTCGGTCTCGCCATAGCCTACAATGTCGTCTTCGTTCCGCTGGCTATGGCCGGCCTCGTCACGCCGCTGATCGCGGCCGTCGCCATGTCGGCGTCTTCGATAACAGTGACTGCGAACGCCATCCGCCTCAGGTCACAAAACTTGGAGCTCAAAGCATGACAGCCCTCGCTTGGCTCATCCCGTCGGCACTCGCGCTCGGCGCGCTCGGCCTCATCGCATTTCTGTGGTCGCTCAATGCTGGACAGTTCGACGATCTCGAAGGCGCGTCGTGGCGCGCGATCGACGACGACGCACCGCGCGCGCAGCCCGCTAGTGCCGCGACTTCGCCGGGAGACGCCGTGTCGTGACAGGTGCCGGAGGCGCATTGATCGGCGGATTTCTGCTCGGCTTGGCCGGGTCGTTCCACTGCGCCTTGATGTGCGGAGGCATCGCATCGGGCTCGCTGTTCTTGGTACAGCCAAGGACCGGCGCCGAGCGGATCGCGATGCAGTTGCGGCTGAACGGCGGACGCATCGCGGTCTACACCCTGGCGGGCGGCATTTTCGCGGGCACGGCCGGTCTCACCATCGGACCGGGCGCGACCGCCACGACCTACAAGGTTCTGCAATGGGTGAGTGCGGCCGTGTTGATGTGGGTGGGGCTGGCGCTCGCGGGCGTTTTACCCCGGCTTGCGCTGCCCGCGCGTCTCGGGTCGCTTTCCATGGCGACACAACGGATCCTGGCGCCCGCGCGCGTGCCAGCGAGCCTGACGCCCGTCGCCATGGGAATGGCGTGGGGCATGACGCCATGTCCGATGGCCTACGCTGCGCTCTTCTCGGCCATGATGACGGGATCGATTGCCGGCGGCATGGCGTGGATGGCCGGCTTCGGTCTCGGCACGCTGCCGGGCGTGCTCGGTGCCGCGTTCGGTATCGCCCACTTGAGCCGGTTGCGTGCGTCGCGCGGGGCCGAGGTGGCGGCGGGGCTGGCCGTCGCAGCGTTCGGATTGTTCAGTGTCACGACCTCTTGGCCGGCAATCGCAGCGTTCTGCCTGCCGTTCTGATTGCTGCGGGCCTTGTGGGCGGCTAGCCGATGCGCGAAGAAGCGGCCAGCCGCCCTTGACCGAATATCTTGTTGAGCCGGCTTTCTTCTTCTAAACGCCGGGGGCGTTGGGGAAGAACAGCTGCTCGCCGCCGATCTGGAATGACCGGATCGCGTTCTGGCCTTCAACGCCCGTGATCCAATCGATGAACGCCTGGCCTTCCGTGGCCTTCACGGTCGGATGCTTGGCCGGGTTGACGAGCATGATCCCGTACTGATTGAACAACCGCTTGTCACCCTCGACCACGATCTTCAGCGGGCCGCGGTTCTTGAAGCTCAACCACGTCGCGCGATCGGTGAGCGCGTAGGCGCTCATGCCGGCCGCGGTGTTCAGTGTCGGGCCCATGCCCGAGCCGGTCGAGCGATACCATTCTCCGCTCGCCGACTTGACGTCGATACCTGTCGGCTTCCAGTGGTCGAGCTCGGCCTTGTGCGTGCCGCTGTCGTCGCCGCGCGAAGCGAACGGCGCTTTCGCCTCGGCAATCGACTTGAGCGCGGCGACGATATCCTTCGAGCCCGCGACCTTGGCTGGATCGCTTTCGGGGCCGACGAGCACGAAGTCATTGTACATGACTTCGGTCCGCTTCACGCCGAAGCCGTCGGCAACGAACTTCTCCTCGGCCGCCTTGGCGTGAACAAGCACCACGTCGCCATCGCCGCGCTCGCCGTTCTTCAGCGCCTGCCCCGTGCCGACGGCGACGATACGCACGTCGATGCCGGTCTTCGCCTTGAACATCGGCAGGATGTGTTTGAAGAGGCCCGATTGCTCGGTCGATGTCGTCGATTGCACGACGATGTACTTGTCATTGGCTTCGACCGGAGTGGAAAGCGCGCTCAATGCGATCACGGCGGCGATGGCGAGTGCTTTGCGGAATTGGATCATGGCGTTTCCCCTGGTTCGTTGTTGGACTTGGGTTGCCAGCGGGTGGGCCCGTCACCGGCTGGATGCCGCTGGGTCGATGTAAAGCCGTCCCGCGAGGTAGGCCTCGGCGGCGCTCGATTTCGGCTTGTCGAAGAATGCCGCTGCGGCGGAATGCTCGAGGACGCGGCCAGACGACATGAACACGACATCATCGGCGATACGCCGCGCCTGTCCGATATCGTGGGTCACGAGCACGATCTTGGCGCCCGCTGTGCGCGCTCGCTCGATCATGTCTTCCACCGCGAGCGTCGAGGCGGGGTCGAGATTGGCGCAGGGTTCGTCGAGGAACAGCAGATCTGGTTCGAGCGCCAAGGCGCGGGCAATCGCCAGACGCTGCTGTTCGCCCCCCGACAACAGGCGCGCGGGGCTGGCCGCGACATGGATGAGGCGGGCGCGAGCGAGAATGCCGTCGACCAACTGGTTGGACGTTGTGCGTCCGGCACTGCGCAGAACGAACTCGATGTTTGCGCGTGCGGATCGGCGCAGCAGCATCGGCTTCTGGAACACCATCGCCTGACGCGACAGCACGTCGGCGTCAGTTGGACGGCCAGCCCAAGTGATGTCGCCTTCATCGGGTCGGATGAGCCCGTGAATGGCGCGCAGCGTCAGACTCTTTCCCGCGCCGTTGGGTCCCATGATGACCGTACGGGTTCCCTGGTCAAGCGTGAGTGACACGCGATCGAGGAGGACCCTTCCGCGGTCGCGCAGCGTCATGCCGCGGGTCGCGATTGGAAACATCGGTGGCCGGCCGGACTTTGCGTCGATCGGTGCGCTCCCGTTCTGGGCGGTGGTCGCGGCAACGCGCTCAAGCATACGCGAGCCTCCGTGCCGTCCGGTTCAACGACAGTACGGCGGCGTTCACGGCGATCGCAATCGTAACCAGGATGAGGCCGAGAGCGAGCGCCAATGCGAGATCACCCTTCGAGGTTTCAAGCGCGATGGCCGTCGTCATCACGCGCGTGACATGCTCGATATTGCCGCCGACGATGATGACTGCGCCGACCTCGGCGATCGCGCGGCCAAATCCCGCCAGCGCGGCCGTCGAGAGGCCGTAGCGGCCCTCCCAGATGAGCGCGCGAATCTTGTCGCTCGGCCGCAGCCTCAATGAGCGGAAGAGATCGTCGTACTCGGTGTGCAGGTCGGCGAGGCTCTGCCGGGAAAGTGCGGCGATCAGCGGCGTGACCAGGATCGCCTGAGCGATGATCATCGCCGTCGGCGTGTAGAGCAGCCCCAGCACACCAAACGGGCCCGAGCGCGACAGCATGAGATAGACGGCAAGGCCGACGACGACCGGCGGCAGACCCATGAACGCATTGAGCACGGCGATGGCCGCGCCGCGGCCGGGAAACCGGTAAGTGGCAAGCGCTGCGCCGAGCGGGATCCCGACGAGGCAGCCGAGCAGGACAGCCGTCAGCGTGACCCGCAGCGACAAAACGATGATCGAATAAAGCTGCTGATCGCCGGAGATCACGAGCGAGAGCGCCAGAGAAAAGATCGAACCGAGATCCGTCATGGGTCCGTTTAGGGCTGTCGGCTGGAAATGCCTGGTTATGTTCCACAGACCATAACGGTATATCGGACCCAGCGACACGGAAAATCGTGCCGGGACTACTCTTTTTTGTTTGGATTGCAGACGGCCGTGGATCAGCGCGCAGCGGCTCGGCCTGATGACATCTCTGCTGCTCGTCTTGGCTCCGTCGCGCGCAGTGGGCGGTGAATGCTACTGATTTCCATGACGAATTTTCGTCGAATGGCGCGACCGAAGTCAGCGTAGCCATCGGCTGGAAGCACGAACGAACCGGGTCCGCCTTGGACGTGAAGCCGATACCAGTTGTCGAGCGAACCGAATTCAGGACTGGCGGCCCCGAGCGCACCGAGCGGCCCCATGTCGGGGAACCCCGGAGCGCGGAACCAGGGCATCGCGCCGCGAAACTGCTCGCCGTCGATGATCGGCAGCCCGTTGACGATGGCGCCAGCGGCAACCGCTTCGTCGCGCGCCGCATCGACGCTCTCAGCGCTGTTGCAGTTGTCCGGCCCGTCGCCCGAGACGTCGATGACTACGCGCAAGGTTTGCGGCTTGATCTCCGGAACCAGTCCGCCGGCCAGTGCCCCGAGCATCCGTCCGAGACACGTGAACTCGCCCCCGATCGGCGGTAAAGCGCGGATCCGCTGCGCGGCCTCGAGTGCTGTGTCCCGCGACGTCACCCGGATCCAGGGTAGCAGTTGCTGGACACCGTCCGACCAGGCGACGAGCGTCAGCAGGATGCCGCCGCGCGGGCCGCCGAGGATGGTGTCGATCACCTCCTTGTCCTCGAGCGCCGCCGCGATGCCGTCCATTTGCAGTCGATATCGCACGGCGTCGACCGAACCAGATACGTCAACGGAGACGATGAGGGCGGTGTCGAACTTCGGCTCTTCGGCGTGAACAGGCGCCGCAATCAAAAGAACAAGGAAGGCGAGGCAGGCCCATAGGACCGAATAACGCGACCCACGGCGCGATGCGTTGTCGCCGCCCGCAGTCTCGTTGGATCTCGTCCGAGGCACCATATCGTTCCGCCGCTCATACCCCGCGTGCAACAGAGTAAAGCAAAGGCTAGCACGGTTGCGCCAGATCGCGCACGCCAAGGCTCGACCTGTGGCGCAATCTCACTTCTTGCCGCCGCGCTTGTTCCGGACGCCGAGCGTCCTGAGCCGCAGCGCGTTGAGCTTGATGAAGCCTTCGGCATCCTTCTGATCGTAGGCGCCCTTGTCATCCTCGAACGTGACAAGCGTCGGCGAGTACAGCGACTTGGAACTGGCGCGTCCTGTAACGATGACGTTGCCCTTGTAGAGTTCCAGCGTCACCTCACCCTCGACGTGCTCCTGGCTCTTGTCGATCAGCGCCTGCAGCATTTCGCGCTCGGGTGAGAACCAGAAGCCGTTGTAGATCAACGCCGCATAGCGCGGCATGAGGTCGTCCTTGAGATGCATGGCGCCGCGGTCGAGCGTCACGCTTTCGATCGCACGGTGCGCAGCGAGCAGGATCGTCCCGCCGGGCGTCTCGTAGACGCCGCGCGACTTCATCCCGACGAAGCGGTTCTCGACGAGATCGAGACGGCCGATACCGTTGTCGCGGCCGAGATCGTTGAGCGCCTTGAGCAGTGTCGCCGGCGACAGCGACTTGCCATCGATCGACACTGCGTCGCCCTTGGCGAAGCCGATCTTGATCGTCGTCACCTTGTCTGGCGCCGACATCGGCGAAATCGTACGCTGATAGACGATCTCCGGCGCCTTGACGGCCGGGTCCTCGAGCACCTTACCTTCGGACGAGGAATGCAGAAGATTGGCGTCGACGGAGAACGGCGCCTCACCTTCCTTGTCTTTCGCGACCGGGATCTGATGGTCGCGGGCGAACTTCAGCAGATCCTCGCGGCCCTTGAACGACCACTCGCGCCA
Organism: Hyphomicrobium sp.; assembly: GCA_022843145.1. Taxonomy (GTDB): domain Bacteria; phylum Pseudomonadota; class Alphaproteobacteria; order Rhizobiales; family Hyphomicrobiaceae; genus JAKAML01. The sequence goes on along the minus strand of JALHOF010000001.1, from coordinate 112,829 downwards.
CGGCGCGATGATCTTGATGCCGGGCTCGAGCGCATAGTAGCCGAGTTCAAAGCGGACCTGGTCGTTACCCTTGCCCGTCGCTCCGTGACAGACGGCGTCCGCGCCGGTCTGGCGCACGATCTCGATCTGACGCTTGGCGATCAGCGGCCGGGCAATCGAGGTGCCGAGCAGGTAGACACCCTCATAAACGGCGTTGGCGCGGAACATCGGGAACACGAAATCGCGTACGAACTCCTCGCGGAGATCATCGACGAAAATGTTCTCTTCCTTGATCCCCAGCATCAAGGCCTTGCGCCGCGCCGGCTCCAGTTCCTCGCCCTGGCCGAGATCGGCGGTGAAGGTCACGACCTCGCAGGCGTAGGTTTCTTGCAGCCACTTGAGGATGATCGACGTATCGAGGCCGCCGGAGTAGGCGAGGACGACCTTCTTTATACCCTTGCCGCCTGCTGATTTCGCCGCTGTCTTGGTCGCCATTCCTAGCCCCTTCGATCATTCCGATGTCCGAAGCGCGGCACTATAGGCGGCAGCACCGCCGCATCAAGTGCTTGCCGCGCGACCTCGTTGCGGCCCATTGACTGAGAATGGGGGCCGCGGGGCGGCCGCAAGCGCGGGACTTAGACCAATGTCGAAGCTCGAGTTCTGGTACGACTTCGCCTCGACCTACTCTTACCTCACGGCCATGCGGATCGACGCGACCGCCGCCGCGGCTGGGGTCGAGGTCGGGTGGCATCCGTTTCTGCTCGGTCCGATCTTCAAGGCGCAGGGTTGGAGCACGTCGCCATTCAATGTCTATCCAGCCAAGGGCCGTTATATGGTGCGCGATATTCAGCGCATCGCGCAGGCTCGCGAGATCGCCTTCGTCATGCCGCGCGATTTCCCTGCCCATAGCCTGTTGGCTTCGCGCTTGGCATTGGCGGTGGATGATGCGGATTGGACCCGCCATTTCTCACGCGCGGTCTTCGAAGCGCAGTTTCAGCAAGGGGCCGATATTTCAGATATTGGATTGTTGTCGGAATTGGTCCTGAAGACCGATCCGCGGGCCGATACAGCCGCGCTGTTCGAACGCGCCCGCTCCGACCCTGCGAAACAACGGCTGAGAGCGCAATCCGAACGAGCGGTGGCGCTCGGAATTTTCGGCGCGCCAACGCTCGTTGCGGCCGATGGCGAACTGTTTTGGGGGGATGATCGCGTCGGACAATCCATTCGATGGGCGCAACAGTTGTTATTGTGAGTTGATCAAAGTTTGTTCAAATGATCGTGTTCGTGCCGCAATTTTGGGTGTATCAGTCCGCTTCGGCATCAACCAGTGGAGATGACTGCCGTGAAGACATCCAAAATCATCGGGCTCGGCTTTGCCGCGACCGCAGCTATCAGCCTGCTCGCCGTCGGAGCTTCGGCCCAGCAGCCGCCGCCAGCGACTTCCGCTCCAGCCAAGGTTGTTCCAAAAACCACACCTCCGCCGCCGCCTGTGAAGGCCGATGCGCCGGTGACTGCGCCCAAAACCACCGTTGCGAAGGCGGCTGAACCGTCACCCTGCAAGGGCCTCGTCGAGGCCGCGTGCAAAGCGAAAGCCGACGTCTGCGGCTGGATTGTTCCGACGAAGATCGACGCGAAGACCGGCGCGGCTGACAAGGCCTATTGCCGCAAGGTTGCGGGCATTGCCAAGAAGGCCGCTCCCACCGCCGCGCCGAAGGTAGACGCAAAGGCTGCTGCGCCGAAAGCGGCTGAAAAGCCCGTCGAAAAGGCCGCAGTCAAGGCCGTCGTACCGAAGGCGACGACCAAGGCCGTTCCGCCGCCTGCAGCAACGAAATAATTGAAGCGTTCGGTCCCCCCGGCCCGGCCGGCGGATCGAGGGCTCGATAAAGAACCGACCGCGCGGGGCCAACCCCGTCGCGGTCGATTTTTTTGGAATTGGGTTCGTGAGCGCCAGATCTCGACGGTGGCCTCAGCCAGAGATGCGGGGCTGCAGCAGCGCGCTCCACGGCGACGTCAGCATGGCGGTCGCGAGAGGCGCGAGAGCCGCCGTTATCGCCGCTGTCGGGTATGGCAGCATGATGAGCTGCGCGACGGCATGACCACCTTCGCTGCGATAGCTCATCACTGCATCTTGCACGACTTCGCTGGCGGCCATTGCGGCGTCGCTCGCCGCCACGTTCGCCGTCGCCGTCGGTACGGCGACGCTTTCCGGCATGCCCGCCGACATCATCATCATCGCCATCGGCCAAGCCATCGGCGACAGCTTCCAAGGATTGGTCATCAGGGACTGCCAAGCCGTGATCTGCGCGGCGAATGGATCGGGTTGAGCGGAGGACGGCGGCCGTGGCGCCGCAGCGGTCGGAAACATCTCGCGCGAAGGCTTGGCCCAGTCATCGGAGGACCGGTTCCAAGAGGAGGCGCTCTCGGCGGGCGGGCGGTACCACGAGCGTGGTTCGGCGTCCGAGACGGGTTGGGACAACACATCCGACCAGAAGCCGATCATGGCGTTCATCGCCTCGAAGCCGGCTTGAGTACCTGCCGCGCCGTAATCGATGGCGGCGAGGCCGGAGCTGCGGGCTATACGGGTCGGGACCGCGAAATCGAACATGGCCGTGCCTCCGGAATAGAAGATCCGCACGTGTGATGATCACCGAACCGCCGATCCATGACGGCGCGTCCGGTGAGATACAACCTTGAGAAGACGTCGAATATTCAAAACTATATCTCAATTGCTGCATTGCAGCAATAGCCAAGGCGGAGACAGTCCGTCACGCTGACTTTGGGGGAATGGGCAGCGCACTCTTGGGGGTCTGGCTCAATGGCTTAGTCGACGTCGGCACAATGGTCGAAGCCGATTTGGAGACTGCCGGCACACTAGAGGACGGCTTGGGCTCACCGGTTGGCCGTCCAGTTGTTACCTCCACCACGTCATCGTCGCCAGCTGTACGGCCCGACACGATCCAAAAGCTCAAACCGCCGAAAAACCCCGCGGTCAGGAAGGCCTTCAAGGCGTAGTTGTTGGCGATGCTGGCTGTCGTGCCGGTCTCACTCGAGTATTGAGCGGCGAACCCGCCGAGTGCGATCAGGATGCCGGCCGCCGCATAGTACATGGGGTTGCGGATGCTCTGCCACTCACCGACGATTGCCGCGATGAGAGCAAAGGGCGCTGCGAAAATAGCCGAGTGCGTCGCAGCCAGCAGTGTCAACGTCCCGAACGCGCCAAGCCGGTCCGAGAACGCCGGACCGCTCAATCCGGCGAGTTCGGCCGGTGTGATAACAAAGGCGACCGTGGCAAGTCCGGCGATCAGCGCCGCCACGACAAATCCGGCGATCATGCGAAAAGCGGCTCGGATCATAGCTGCACGGACCTCTGCGACGGCGGCTTCGCACCGAGTTTACAGGGCTTTGGCTTCAAGACTCAACGCTCAACTCGCCGCGTCGCCGAGCTATGGCGGTGTCCATCAGGCTCTCCGCCCAGCCAGCAACCAGTAAAGCCAGCCTCCGACGAAACCAGCGGTGGCGAAGACTTGCCAGATCGGCGCCGCCGGCAACGTTGCGCCGCCATCGACGCTATAGCGCGCGATCAGCGGGATCGCTGCGGACGCCAATCCGCCGCCGACGATGTAGTAGATCGACGAGCGGATGCGGGCAACCTCGCCGATAATCGCGACAGCGATCGCCGGAAGGATCGTCAAGCCGGACGCGAGGGCTGCGCCCTGCCAGACGAGGTCGATCAGCACCTCGAGTTGTCCAAGCTCGCCCGACTGTCCCCGGCTCGCAGCCTGCGTGATGCGTTCAAGCCCAAGCGTGACGACGATGAAGATCGCCGCCGACGCCGCGACCAGAAACGACAGCGGCACGACGATCAACCGGCCGAGAGTTCGCCAGAACACAATGAATTCTCCGATTGCCGCACTAGTCGATGGCCGCGTTCGTTGCAGGACTGGAGAGTTCCGAACCAGGCGCCACGCGCTCCGATGCGCGGAGGCGTTGGCTTTCTGAGCGGAGCTGCCCGCATGCGGCGAGGATGTCGCGTCCGCGCGGTGTTCGCACCGGGCTCGCATATCCGGCCTTGTTCACGACCTCGGCGAAGCGCTCGATCGTTTCCCATTCCGAACACTCGTATTTCGAGCCGGGCCAAGGATTGAATGGAATCAGATTGATCTTCGCGGGGATGCCGGCCAACAGTTTCACCAGTGCGCGCGCGTCGGCGAGGCTGTCGTTGACGCCTTTCAGCATGACGTATTCGAACGTGATGCGGCGGGCGTTTGAAACACCGGGATAATTGCGGCACGCTTCGATCAGCTCCTTGATCGGATACTTCTTGTTGATCGGCACCAGCTCGTCGCGCAGCTTGTCGTGCGTCGCGTGCAGTGAGATCGCAAGCATGGTGCCGGATTGTTCACCCCAGCGGCCGATTTCGGGCACGATCCCAGATGTCGACAGCGTGATGCGGCGCTTGGAAAGGGACAAGCCCTCGCCGTCGGACAGCACGTCCATCGCGGTCTTGACGTTCTCGACGTTGTAGAGCGGCTCGCCCATTCCCATCAGAACGACGTTGGTGATCTTGCGCTCTGTCACTGGCAGCAGCCGGTCGTCTCCGGGCGGCGACGCGCCGGGCCAATCGCCGATGCGGTCGCGCGCCAGCAGAATCTGGGCGACGATCTCCTGCGCTTCCAAATTGCGAACGAGCCGCTGGGTCCCCGTGTGGCAGAACGAGCAGGTCAGCGTGCAGCCGACCTGACTTGAGATGCACAGCGTGCCGCGTTCAGCCTCCGGGATGTAAACGGTTTCGATTTCCGGCGCCCGCGCCTCGTGGCCGAGCTTCGGCAGCCGCATTAGCCATTTGCGCGTACCGTCGATCGAGATCTGCTCCGAAACGATCTCGGGACGATCCAGCGAATAGCGCTCGGCGAGGCGGGTTCGGAGTTCCTTGGAGACGTCGGTCATCGCGTCGAACGACGTCACACCGCGGACGTAGAGCCAGCTCCACAGCTGCGCCACCCGCATCCGGACCTGTTTGGCCGGCACGCCCGCCGCAATGAGCGCCTCGCCGAGTCGCGCGCGGTCGAGCCCCGCCAGCGAAATTTTCTCGCGGGCGGCAGCGGTTGCGGCTGATGTTTGTTCGAGTGCGAGCGTCATTCCGATCCAATTCCAGTCTTTGCAGGCCGGTGCGGCCCGTTGGAAATCAACGTGCCCGACACTTAATCGCGATTGCCGCGCGGGGGAAGTCCCGTCGCTGCGGCCAAAGCGGTCGTCAGACACGGATGTCCCTCGCCGATCAGACGGACGAGCTCCTCACGGCACCACGCGTAGCTCGTCGCCCGCAATTCGCCGTGGCGATGCCAGTCGAGCACGCCCATGTCGGCTGGGAACGGCGGGCAGAGCATCAGATCGTCGGCTGTCATGTGGCGCCGATAATCCAACCGGTTGGCCATCAGGCTGCGCAGAAGGACGGTGTGAATAGGCGGCGCGGAACGGGCCGACCGGCCTTTCCAAGCCGTCAGTGCCGACCAAGCCAGCTCGCCGCGCGATGGAAGCGTGCTGTAGTCGACGTCGAAGCGCTCGAGATCGGGTGGCCGGAAATTCACCACGACATTTGGCCCGCTCTTGATCTCGCGCATCGCCTTGATCGGCACGTTGTCGAGCAGGCAGCCATCGACGAGCATGCGTCCGTCCGACGTATAGAACGGCGGCAGCAGGCCCGGTACCGACCCGGATGCGCGCACGGCACTCCAGAGCTCGCCGGTCCGGTGGCGATAGAGGTCGTAGCTCGACAGGTCGGTGGAGATCGCGAAGTAGGGTATCCACAGATCCTCAATGTCGATGCCGCCGAAGTGCCGGTAGAGCTGGCGGTCGTAGTGGGTGTGATCGACGATACTGTAGAGCGGAAGTGTGTATCGGCGCATGGCGCCATGGGTGACGAAAATATCGCGCACCACGTCGTCGATGCGTTCGGGAGCGGTGCCGAGAGCGAATGCCGCCGTGAACGCACTGCCGCCCGATGTGCCGCCCATGATGTCGAACTCGAGGCCGGCCTCGATGAGCGCCTGATAGACGCCGGTGTGCGCCGTGCAGAACGCGCCCCCTCCGCACGCGACGAGGCCGAGCGCGGTGCCATTGACGAAGCGGAACAGGCGCTCGAGATCACGGTCGCCATCGAGGGCGATGTGGTGATGCATCGCAATCTCGCGCCCGGCCAGCCAGCGGCTCGTCCCGGACACGGGGCCGCGTCGCGGATGGATCAGAACCAGCCGGCGCGCTTCCGTAGGGACGTACGAGACCGCCAGCCGCTCGAGGGCATTCGGCGCCGGCTGGTCGCTGCTCAAGCCGATGGCCAACACCATGTCGGCTTGCCGGATAACCTTTTCGGACCAAGGGGTCGGCTCCGCGTCGGCGACAAACAAAACGAAGTCCGCATCGTGTTCGAGGGCATTCAACGCGCGGGTCGCTTCGGCTGTGTCGACGAGAAAATGACGGGCCATTTCGGCTGAGCTGACGAGGCGTGTCGCGGCATGAGCGCCGAACACACGGGCAAGGCGTGCGGCGAAGTCCGATGGGATGGCAGATGCGCCGGCGCGAATGATGGCGATCGTTCGAGGCCGCGGATCGGGTGGCGAAGGCCGGAGCGCCGTCTCGTCCGCGAGGCGCTTTGCGAGGGTGATGGTCAAGGTCTTCCAGATCGACGGACGGGACGTCGAGAGCGCGTCGAAATCCCCGCGATCGAGGCGCAAGACCAGACTGTCGCGCATCGCGGTCACGGTCGCGGTGCGGGTGCCGCCAGCGAGGAAAGCAATTTCCCCGATCGGTTGGCCCGGCCCGATCTCGGCCAGCGGACTGCGGCGGCCATCGACGGTCACGGCAAAGCGGCCCGAAACAACCACGAACAGTGCGTCGGCAGCGCCACCTTGCCGGATCAGCACGTCGCCGCGTTTGAGCGCCACGGTGTCGAAATCAGCCGCCAGCGCCTCCCGCTCGTTCGGATCGAGAGATGCGAAAATCTCCAGCGAGTTTAACCGGTTGTCCGGGGTGGAATGGTCCATGACGCTCGCGTCGTGACAGGCTTGGACGAAGCCGATTGCGAAGACCGCAGCATATCACGGCCGCGTGCCGGCGGCTGATCACCTGAGATCACGGACAACGACGCCGCGCGTGCAGCGCACAATTTTGCGGTGGAGAACAGCCGCAGCATCAGCCATATAGACCCGAGTTAACGTTGCCGCTTAAGGTTACGTCTGTGCGGCTCGGCAGGTCGCGGCGCGGTTGGAAAGTGTTCGAGATGCGTGCGTTGAAGTGGTGGTTGCGGGGCTTGGGTGAGCGATTGGCGCCACGGCTGACGTTCGCGTTTCTGGCCAACCGGAGCTGGTTGCACGAGCCCGAGATTGCGCTGCTGCCGCTGTTGTCGAATTCCAACGGCCTCGCGGTCGACGCGGGCGCAAACAAAGGCGTCTACCTTTATCACCTGTGCCGCCGCTTCCAGCGCGTCGTCGCGTTCGAGCCGCTGCCGCAGATGGCCGCGTACCTGGCTCATGCCGCGCCGATCAACGCCGAGGTGCATGGCCTGGCGCTGTCGAACGCAGCAGGCGTGGCCGAGATCCGGTTGCCGCGCGGCTATAACGAACTCGCGAGCCTCGAGACGACGGCAGGTGTCGCTGGCGTAGATGCCGACATCGAAGTGCATACGACCCCGCTTGCGACGCTCGACAGTTTTGGGCTAGGCCCGGTTGGTCTGGTCAAGATCGATGTCGAAGGCCACGAACTCAATGTGCTCGAAGGTGCGCGATCCACGTTGCAGCGGTTCCATCCAACGGTGCTGATCGAAGTCGAGGAGCGGCATCGCCGCGGAGCCATAGCCCGCGTGCGCGCGCTGCTGGAGGAGCTGGGTTACGAGGGCTACTTCCTCGACGGAAGCCGTGTGCGACCTGTGTCGGAGTTCGATCCGGCACGCGACCAGAACGCGGCCGCACTATCGCAGTCGGTAAAGGTCGGGCGTTACATCAACAACTTCATCTACTTCGACCGCCGCCAAGCCGCCGAGCGTGCGGCACTGATCAACCGGCACTTGGCGCTTCCGGTGCGCGTCCGCGTCGCGGCGATCGCGGCGCTCGAAAGCCAAGGTGTCGAACCCGCCTGGCACCGGTTCGTCGCACCGTGGAGCGCATGGAGCCGTCGCGGTCAAACGAACAGTCCGTCGACGGAAACAGCCAACACGGCGGTTTGAGCACTGCCGTTACCGGTGGTGCTTAGAGAATGAACTTCGACAGATCCGTGTTCTTCGCAAGCGCGCCGACGCGGCCCGTGACGTAGGCGGCGTCGATCGTGACACTGTCGCCGCCGCGATCGGAGGCATCGAACGAGATTTCGTCGAGCACCCGCTCCATCACCGTCTGCAACCGCCGCGCGCCGATGTTCTCGACCGTCGAGTTGACCTCGACAGCCGTATCGGCGAGCGCGTCGATGGCGTCGTCGGTGAAGGCGAGCGTCAGGCCCTCCGTCGCCATCAACGCCACATACTGCTTGATCAGGCTCGCTTCCGGCTCGGTCAGAATGCGGCGCATGTCCTCGCGCGTCAGCGCCTTCAGCTCGACACGGATCGGCAAGCGGCCCTGCAACTCCGGCAGCAGGTCGGATGGCTTGGCGACGTGGAACGCGCCCGACGCGATGAACAGCACATGGTCGGTCTTCACCGGGCCGTACTTTGTCGCGACCGTGGTGCCCTCGATCAGCGGCAGGAGATCGCGTTGCACGCCTTCGCGCGAGACATCCGCCCCGGCGCGGCCGCTGTCGGAGCGCGAGCAGATCTTGTCGATTTCGTCGAGAAACACGATGCCGTTGTTCTCGACTGCCTTTACGGCTTCGATTGCTATCTGATCACTGTCGATCAGTTTGTCACTCTCCTCGGCGATCAGCAGCTCGTAGCTGTCCTTGACTGTCGTCCGCCGCGCCTTGGTGCGGCCTCCAAGCGCCTTGCCGAGCATCTCTCCGAGATTGATCGAGCCCATGCCGCCGCCGAAACCACCACCGGGAACCCCCGGCATCTCGAACATTGGTAATCCGCCTGTCGGGTCGGAGACTTGGACTTCGATCTCGCGGTCGTTCAGGTCGCCAGCACGCAGCTTCTTGCGGAAGCTCTCGCGGGTTCCTGGCGCCGCGGTCGGGCCGACGAGGGCATCAAGCACCCGCTCCTCCGCGCCCTTCTCGGCCTTGGCCTTGACTTCGCGGCGTTTGCTTTCCCGGACGAGGCCGATCCCGACCTCGACGAGATCGCGGATGATGCTGTCGACATCGCGGCCGACATATCCGACCTCGGTGAACTTGGTCGCCTCGAGTTTGAGGAATGGAGCCCCGGCTAGGCGCGCCAGTCTCCGCGCGATCTCGGTCTTTCCGACCCCGGTCGGACCGATCATCAGGATGTTCTTGGGCAGCACCTCGTCCTTCAGCTCGCCCTCAAGCTGCTGCCGGCGCCAGCGGTTGCGCAGTGCGATGGCCACCGCGCGCTTGGCATCGTGCTGGCCGACGATATAGCGATCGAGCTCGGAGACGATCTCGCGGGGAGAGAAATTGGTCATCGGAGGGGTGCCTGAAGGGGTTGATGGCGTCAGTCGGCCGAGATGAGCTTGAGGCCCATGATCGATCCGATCAGCATGGTGAGCAGCACGAGCCGCATGGTTGTCGCGGGCTCGCTGTAGAAGGCGATACCGATGAGCACGGTTCCGGCGGCCCCAATACCGGTCCAGGCGGCATAAGCCGTGCCGATCGGGATGCTGGCGAGGGCGCGGTTGAGAAAGAAGAAGCTCAACGCGCCCAATACGAAGAACGCGATCGTCGGCGTCACGCGGCTCAGCCCGGCGGTGTATCGGTACATCGTGGTGGTCGCGATCTCAAAACCGCCTGCAATGAGCAGATAGAGCCATGCGACAGTCGTCGGTGACAGGGTTTGCAACACGAAAGCAGTCCTTCTCGGCAGTCCGGCCGTGCGGCGAGGACGATCAACGGAGTGCTAGGACTTGGACGGCAGCGTTTCAATGACGAGGTTGGTGTTCGTGTAGACGCAGATGTCGGCGGCGATGCCCATGGCCTTGCGGGCGATGGCTTCGGCATCGAGCGGCTGATCGAGTAGCGCGCGTGCGGCTGACAGTGCGTACATTCCGCCCGAGCCGATGCCCATGACGTGATGCTCAGGCTCAAGAACATCGCCGGTGCCGGTCAAGACGAGGGTCGTATCACGGTCGGCGACGATCATCATCGCTTCGAGCCGGCGCAGGAAGCGGTCCGTCCGCCAGTCCTTGGCGAGCTCGACCGCGGCGCGGGTCAATTGATCGGGGAATTGCTCGAGCTTGGCTTCGAGCCGTTCGAACAAGGTGAACGCGTCGGCGGTGGCGCCCGCAAACCCGCCGATCACATTGCCTTTGCCGAGCTTGCGAACCTTTTTCGCATTGGCCTTGATCACGGTCGCGCCGAGGCTCACTTGACCGTCTCCGGCGATCACGACATGGCCACCCTTACGGACAGTCAGGATTGTGGTCGCGTGCCAATTCACCGGCGACGTCGAATTGGAGCTGGTCATAGTGTTCTGCCGGCGGTCATGAGGAGAAGTTCCAGGTGGGTTGCCGAGGTAGATCGAGACTTTGTCGTTGTCCGTGCAAGTCCGGGACAGTGTTCGGGAGATCGGCGTCGAGTGACGTGAAATCAAGGCCCGCCGTCTCGCTGAGGTGCCGTCTGGCATAGGCGATGCGAAGCTGATAGACCCTTGAAATCCGTGAAGCAAGCCAGCCCGGCGACCCGATCCCGGCGGCAAATTCGAGAGGCTCCCGTGAAGCGGCCAGACACGAGTGATCAGACGCGACGGGCCTCGATCGCGCGGAACACCAAGGAAACCGCGATCACCGCGACCGTCGATCTGGACGGCACCGGCGCCTACGACATCAAGACCGGCATCGGCTTTCTCGATCATATGCTCGAGCAACTCGCGCGCCATTCGCTGATCGACATCACCCTCGAGGCGAAGGGCGACCTTCACATCGATTTTCACCACACCGCCGAGGATACCGGCATCGTGCTCGGTCAGGCGCTGGCGAAAGCGCTCGGCGACAAGGCCGGCATCACGCGCTATGCCGACGTCAGCTTGCCGATGGACGAGACCCTGACGCGGGTTGCGGTCGACGTATCCGGCCGGCCGTACCTGATCTGGAAGGTCGAGTTCTCGCGGCCGAAGGTCGGCGAGATGGACACCGAGCTGTTCCGAGAGTGGTTCCAGGCTTTCGCCCAGAACGCCGGGATCACGTTGCACGTCGAGAACGTTTACGGCGAGAATAACCATCATATCGCCGAGACCTGCTACAAGGGTTTGGCACGGGCCTTGCGGAAGGCGGTCGAACTCGATCCGCGCCAGGGGGCGCGGGTGCCGTCGACCAAGGGAACTCTGGTTGGATGATCATCTCGCTTTGGAGAATGGGAGGCGACAGGCACTTGTCGGTCTATACCGTTCACGAGGAGCCAAATCCGGTGGCCGATCGTCTCGATCGGGCAGAGCGGCTCGCCTTCCTGCGTGATGGGTTTTCGCTACCCGCCGCGCTGTGGACGCCATTCTGGATGGCATCGCGCCAACTCTGGATCCCGCTCGCGGTTTACGCGGTAGTGGTTGCAACAGTCGGGCTCGCGCTGCATCTCGGTGGCGCGTCACCGACGCAGATCGGCGTTGCAATCGCGGCGGTGCATCTGATCGTCGGCTACGAATCCTATCAGCTGGAGCGATGGTCCTATGAGCAGCGGGGCTTCACGCTCGCCGGAACCGTGGCCGGCAAGAACAAGATCGAGTGCGAGCGTCGCTTCTTCGAAACCTGGCTGCACAGACAGCCGGTGATTTCCGCACCGACGAAGGCGGTAAACGGCCAGCCGGCAAACGGCACGCTCGCGGCATCCGCCGGTAAGATGGCCAATGCCGCATCGCGACGTTGGCGGCTTTTCCGTCCCCGCACGGCCTGAACATCCCTCGGAACACGACACGATGCAGCGCGTCGCCATCATCGACTACGGGTCGGGCAATCTCCACTCGGCAGCGAAAGCGTTCGAGCGCGCCAGCCGCGAATCCGCTGCGAATGCCGAGATCCTCGTCACTGCCGACCCCAGCGTCGTCGCCGCAGCCGACCGAATCGTGCTGCCGGGCGTCGGAGCCTATGCCGACTGCAAGCGCGGGCTCGTCGCGATCGAAGGGATGCGGGAGACGTTGGAGGAGGCGGTCAGGCGAAAGGCGCGTCCATTCCTCGGTATCTGCGTCGGCATGCAACTGATGGCCGATCGCGGGCTGGAGCACGGTGTTACCGAAGGCCTCGGCTGGATTTCGGGCGAAGTGCGCGCGATCACGCCCTCCGACTCCGCGTTGAAGATCCCGCACATGGGCTGGAACACGCTGGACATGGGTCAAGCGCCGCACGCGCTCCTCGACGGCATCCCGACCGGACCGAATGGCCTCCACGCCTATTTCGTCCACTCCTACCATTTCGTCGCTCGCGACCGCGCGGCGGTCGTCGCCGAGACGGCCTATGGCGGGCCGGTCACCGCTATGATCGGTCGTGAAAACATGGCCGGCACCCAGTTCCACCCTGAGAAGAGCCAGACGCTCGGCCTGAAACTGATCGCCAATTTCCTGGCTTGGCGCCCCTGAGCGCTTCTCTTGACGGCCGCGCCCGCGCAAGCGCCGACGCTTATTTTGTTGCCGCTCCGAGGCAAGCCTCGACGGCTTGTGCTACAGCTCCGAGGTAAACCTCGACGCTAAATGCTACCGCTCCGAGGCAAGCCTCGACGCGGGTCGGGCATCCGAAGGCGCAACTCGCGCCGGGTGCGAGTCGGCACCCGAAGGCGCAACAAAAACAGCGCCGGTCCCGAGGGAGACCGGCGCCGCTTCACGCTTTGACGCAACTTTACGCAACCAACGCAAGAGAGGACAAACGGTCAGCTCGCACGGGCGAACGGCAGTTCCGGCTCGGCCGGTTCGGGGGCGGGCGGCGCGGGAAATGCGATGATGTTGCCGTCGGGCGCAATGTCGATCTCGGAGCGGCGCTGACGAAACCAGCGCAGCGAGGTGTTCGACAGCACGGCGGCGTTCTCGACTTGCTGGATCAGCAGCCCATCGTCAGTGTCGAGCAGGCCAGAGAGCCGGCGCTCCATCTCGGTAGCCGACACGCGGCCTTCGACGTACCACGTGCTTTCCAACGGCCGCGCCCAACGCTCGCCGAGGCCCATGATCTCTTGCGCGATCACGTGCTTGTTGCGGTTCGGCTTGGCCAGATCGTAGGAGACGAGGAAGGTGCGCATGGGGGTCACTCCTGGGGCTTGGAGGTGGATGGGAGGAGAATAGAGCAGGACTTGGGGGCGGGGGTGTGGCGCGGAACGTATTAGGAACATGAGGCGAGTCGCCCGGTTTGTCGAGGCCAAGTTTCTATTTTGTTCCTCCCGGGGAGGGAAATGTGGCGATGAGGTGGCGACGGTTGCCGAGGCACCGAAAAAACATCGCGGAAAATCAAAAGCGAAGCGCGATCAGTGAAGACGCGAGTTGCGTCTCAGTCGAACAGCGCGAGCTGGTTCGGGTCGATTGAACGCAGCGGAATGCGCTTGTGACGGCCGAAGTCGATGCGGTCGGCAAGAGTGGGATAGCGTTCCGCGAACACGGCAAGCGCGCGCTGTTGGCTGGCGGGGAATTTCGCGCCTTCCCAGATTTCATAGACGCGGCGTGGATCGCAGCCGTAACGCGCGAGGATGTCCTTCCGGCGGATCCGCAGCCAGCGCATGATCCAGATATCGATCGCGTCGGCTTCGGTGAGCGGACGGCGGGCGACGCTTGGGGGCGGTGTATCGATGAACGCGGTAGCCATTGAACGGGTCTCGGACTCGGGAACGCGCGCGCCGACATCGATGATCGGGACTTGACTGATCGGCACGTTCGCTATTTGTCGCCCGAGAAAGCAGCAAACTCAAGGCCGCCGTCGTCGTGGCCATACTGCATCCACGAACCCGAGCGAAACACCGTGATCCTGTTCCCCGCCATCGACCTCAAAGACGGACAATGCGTGCGCTTGAAGCTCGGCGAGATGGAGCAGGCGACCGTGTTCAACGACGACCCGGCCGCGCAGGCCGCCGTCTTCGAGGCGCAGGGCTTCACGTATCTCCACATCGTCGATCTCAACGGCGCTTTCGCGGGGAAGCCGGTCAATGGCGCGGCGGTCGAGGCGATCCTGGCACGGGTGAAGATGCCGGTGCAGCTCGGCGGCGGCATTCGCGATCTCGCGACCATCGAGAGTTGGCTTGCGAAGGGTATTCGCCGTGTCATCCTCGGGACGGTGGCGGTGCGCGATCCGGCCCTCGTCAAAGAGGCGTGCAAAAAATTCCCCGGGCGAGTTGCCGTCGGCATCGACGCCAAGGGCGGGAAGGTCGCTGTCGAAGGCTGGGCGGAAAGCTCGACGCTGGGCGCGATCGAACTCGCGCAACGGTTCGAGGACGCGGGCGTGGCTGCGATCATCTACACCGACATCGAACGCGACGGCATTTTGAAGGGTCTCAATTTGCCAGCTACGGCGGAACTCGCGAGATCCACTGCGATCCCGGTCATCGCCTCGGGCGGCCTCGCGTCCATCGAAGACGTCAAGGCGCTCCTGCTACCGGAATACGGGATGCTTGAAGGTGCGATCACCGGCCGGGCCCTTTATGATGGCCGCATCGATCCAGACGAAGCACTGGCGCTGCTCCGGGCGAAGGCGTGACGTGGAGACAGCGCGCGATTCCTCGCGCGCTGTGCAGTTCGGTCGTCGAAGCTCTTACTTCGCGGGCGTTCGATCAGACGTTCCGCCAGGGGTAATCGCGCGTTCGGTCCCGGCGGCGCCGGTGTTGCTTGCGCCCGGCGTGCGTTCCGGCGTTGCCGTGCCCGGGGTGCGATCAGATGTTGCCGCACCCGGAGTGGCGGCCGGTGCGTTCGCGGCAGCGGTGCGGATCAGGCCCTTGTTGCAGGCATCCGTCCACTCGCTCGACGACAGCTTGTTGTCGCCGTTCTTGTCGGCGTTCTTGAAGTCGGTCGCAAAAGGCTGAGCCTTGTTCATTGGCAGGTCACCGCTGCCGCCGGCATGAGCCTGGTTCCAAAGCGTGTCACATTGCGCCTTGGTCATTTTCTCAGTGCTGCCTTTGGCCGGATCGGCCGCGAACGCGCCGGTAGCGCCGAATGCAACGGCGGCAACGCCTGCCAGGAGTGCTGGAAGTTTCGACATGATATTCCTCCTTTGGGTCCGCTTTGTGCGTACCTCTTGGAAGAGAAACTCGTGTCGCACTCGGGCGGTTCCACCTCCGTGCGGTGGCGGCCCATCAGAGCGAGATCGAATGTCGGCGCGCGCTCGCCCATTTCTCGAACTCGAGGACGAGCAGCAGTGAGATCCCGACGCCGATGATCGCCAGGGCCTCCACAATGCCGATGGCGGACGTGCGGAACACGCGCTGAAACGGCGGGAAGTAGGTGAAGGCCAATTGCAGCGCTGTGACGCCGGCGATGCCGATCAGAATCGCGCGCGTACCAACCACACCTTGCCACGTGATCGAGCCGCTGTGGATGTAGCGGACCGAGAACAGATAGGAGATTTCCATCACGACGACGGTGTTGACGACCATCGTGCGGGTCGCTTCGAGCGACATGCCCCTCTGCTCGCCCCAGGCGAACATCCCGAACGCTCCGATTGCGAAGAGTATCGAGACCAGCGCCACCTGCCACATCAAGCGCGGCGACAGGATCGGCGCATCCGCCCGCCGCGGCGGACGTTGCATCAAGCCCGGCTCGGCGGGCTCGAAAGCCAGCACCAGGCCGAGGCCTACGGCGGTCACCATGTTGATCCACAGGATCTGCACCGGTGTCATCGGAAGTGTCAGGCCAAGCCCGATCGCGGCCACGAGAATCAGCGTTTCGCCACCGTTGGTCGGCAGCGTCCAGCCGATCACCTTGGTCAGATTGTCGTAGACCGTTCGCCCCTCGCGCACGGCGGCGACGATGGAGGCGAAGTTGTCATCGGCGAGCACCATGTCCGCCGCTTCCTTCGCCGCCTCGGTGCCGCTGCGGCCCATCGCAACGCCGACGTCGGCGCGTTTCAAGGCTGGAGCGTCATTCACGCCATCACCCGTCATCGCGATCACCGCGCCGCCCGCCTGCAGCGCTTCGACGAGACGCAACTTGTGCTCTGGGCTGGTGCGCGCGAACACGGTCGTTTCCGACACGGCTTTGCGCAGCGCCGCGTGATCGAGCCGATCAATGTCCTGTCCGGTCAGCACACGATCGGCTGCCGTGAGACCCAACTCGCGCGCAATGGCGGAAGCGGTGATGGCATGGTCGCCGGTGATCATCTTGACGGCGATGCCGGCTTCCCGGCATTCGGCGATGGCTGCGATCACCTCGGCGCGCGGCGGATCGATCAAGGCCGCCAAACCGAGCAGCGTCAGTCCCTGATCGACATCTCCGAATGCAAGCGACCGCTTGTCGCCCGGAAAGGGCCGCGTTGCGAGCGCCAGCACGCGGCGGCCATCGGCCGCGAGCGTCTCGACCGCGCGCAGCCAGAAATCCCTGTCGAGTGGAGCGTCTTGTCCGTCCGCCGCCGACTGGTGCCGGCACGTGTCCAGCAGGCGCTCAGGTGCGCCCTTGACGCAGGCAAAAACGCGGCCGTCATGGCTGCGATGCAGCGTCGCCATATAGCGGTGCGCGGCGTCGAACGCGATCTCGTCGAGGCGTGGCGCACTCTTCATTACAGTGCGGCGTTCTAATCCGGCCTTGTGTCCGAGCGCCATCAACGCGCCTTCCATCGGATCGCCATCGACGGCAACTCCACCCGGCTTCTCACGTAGTGAGGCGTCGTTGCAGAGAATGGCGGCGCGACAGATCGACATGAGGACTGGATGCTCCGCCGCGTCGGCATCCCGGCCGCTCAGACGAAACTCGCCTGTGGGCTCATATCCGCCGCCGCCGACTTCGAACGCCGCCGAAGCCGTGATCACGCGCGTGACCGTCATCTCGTTGCGCGTCAGCGTTCCAGTCTTGTCGGAGCAGATCGTCGAGACCGACCCGAGTGTCTCGACCGCCGGCAGCCTGCGGATGATGGCGCTGCGGCGGGCCATGCGCTGCACGCCAATGGCCAGCGCGATGGTCATCACGGCAGGCAGTCCCTCGGGGATCGCCGCGACGGCCATTCCGACAACGGCCATGAACGCATCGGCGGCAGCGTAGTCGCGCACGAGGACAGCAAAGGCGAACGTCGCTGCCGACAGCGCGAGGATCGCGAACGTCAGTTGCCGCGCGAACCGGTTCATTTGCCGGATCATCGGTGTTTCGATCTGGCTGACGCGGCTGAGCAGCGCACTGATACGGCCAAGCTCGGTGGCGAGGCCCGTCGCCACGACGACGCCAGTGCCTTGTCCGGCGACGACCAGAGTTCCGGAGAACGCCATTGAGCGGCGATCGGCGACGGCAGCGGTCGCAGCCACGGGCTCGATTGATTTCTCGACTGGCACGGATTCGCCGGTCAGTACCGATTCGTCGAGCCGCAGGTTGCGTGCCTTGACGAGGCGTACGTCGGCGGTGACGCGGTCGCCAGGCTCGAGCAGCAGCACGTCGCCCGTTACGACGTCGCTTGCGGCGATCGTCACGCGCTGCCCGTCGCGGAGGACGGATGCCTTGGGGCTGATCATCGAGCGGATCGCGTCGAGCGCGGCTTCCGCCTTGCCCTCCTGGACGTAGCCGATGACGGCGTTGGCGACGACGACACCCACAATGACGGTGGTGTCGATCGGGTGGCCGAGAATTGCGGTGACGACGGCAGCGAGCAGCAGCACGTGGATCAAGAGATTGTCGAACTGCGCCAGCATACGCTGCAAGGGCGATGGCTGCTTCGCAGTGGGGAGCGCATTCGGACCGAGCAGATCCAATCGCTTCGCTGCCTCCGGTGTTGCCAAACCTTCGGGACCGCTCGACATCGCGTCCAGCGCGGCGGCGACCGGGAGAGCGTGCCACGCCGCCGCCGTTGGCGCTCGCGGCGGAGGCGACGATGGGGCGTCCAAGGGGCGATCCATGAGACCTCGAATGAGCCAGAAGCATGGAGGGAAGCTGCGTGCATGGCGTGGCGAGTTGATGTAACGAGTGCCGCGCCGGTCGGCGTCTTTGCTTGCGGATAGGCGGCGGCATTGGGCATAGTGACGATGCGAAGTCGTGAACGATTGACCTTGCTCAAACGCGCGATGCACAACCGCCTGGTCGCGGCCGGGCACGGAGGTATGACGGCGATGACACTCAAGATCCGCATCATACCGTGTCTCGACGTCAAGGATGGCCGCGTCGTCAAAGGCATCAACTTCGTCGATCTCGTGGACGCGGGCGATCCGGTCGAGGCGGCAGCGGCCTATGACGCAGCAGGCGCGGACGAATTGTGTTTCCTCGACATCACGGCCAGCCACGAAAACCGCGATACGATCTTCGACATCGTCGAGCGCACGGCGGAGCGCTGCTTCATGCCTCTCACCGTGGGCGGCGGCGTCCGCACCACCGACGACATCCGCAAGCTTCTCGAAGCCGGCGCCGACAAGGTGTCGATCAATACCGCTGCTGTGTTCAACCGGCAGTTCGTCAAAGAGGCGTCGGAGAAATTCGGCGCGCAGTGCATCGTCGTCGCCATCGATGCAAAGAAAGTTTCGAGCGAGGGCGAGCCGCCTCGTTGGGAGATCTTCACGCATGGCGGGCGCAAGCCAACCGGTATTGACGCGATCGAATATGCAAAAGAGGTCGTGGCGTTGGGCGCGGGCGAGATTCTTCTGACGTCGATGGATCGCGACGGCACCAAGGCCGGATTCGATCTTGGATTGACGCGCGCGATCGCGGATGCGGTGACGGTGCCGGTGATCGCGTCAGGCGGCGTCGGCACGCTCGATCATCTGGTGGACGGTGTGACGGAGGGCCACGCAAGTGCGGTGCTGGCGGCGTCAATCTTCCACTTCGGGACCTACAAGATCGGTGAAGCGAAGGCGCACATGGCGCGTGCCGGCATTGCCATGCGGATGGACGGCGTAGGCGGATAATCGGCTAACGCATGATGTGTCCCGACGGGGATATCCCAGCCGTTCATGGATATGACATTTCCGACATGAAGGCCGGTCACCGGCCCGCTGAACATGTCATTCGGCCGGGCGCGTTCATGTTTCGCGCGAAACAACGGACGAAACCGAAAAGAAATCTATCCCCGCAACGTTATCCGCGCGGCGGGTTGGACGCGGTTTGACCTGTCCGCGCGGCAGGACAGGGGCGTGTGATCTGTGGCGCAAGCCGCTCCGCTTCTGGCGAGCGGAGGTTTCGGAGCACGTCGAGCAGGCACGCCGCATAGCCGGGCTGGGGGCTCTTCAAATAACGCTGCGCTGCCTCGTAATAGGTCTCGCTGGCTTCGCGCCATTTCCCTGCCGAGTAATAGATGTTGCCGAGTTCACCCGCGAGATCGGGAACGTCGGGATAGGTGCGCAACAGCGACTTGTAGGCGTCGATAGCGTCGGGCTTGCCGGCATTGAACGCTTCGCGCGCGGCGCGCCATGCCGCGGTGAGCGGGTCCGGCGGACTCGTCGCGGCCGGGGCAGTGGACGGGGCGGTGGCCGGTGCGGTCGTAGGTGCGATCACAGGTGCGGTGGCAGCGGTGGCCGCCGGTTTCGATGGGGTTGCGGCGGGCGGTGCGGAAGAAGGTGCCGCAGCGGGCGGAGGCGCGGCAACGACACCGGCGGCGGGCACGGTCGCCGAAGTGGTGGGCTTCGGCGTCTCTGCGACTTTGCTCGCGGTTTCACGCGATGTGTCGGGCTTGGCCGCGATCAATGGCGATTGCGTTGGTGTTGCGGGAGACGTCGCAGGCGCAAGGTCGGGCTTCGCCACTGACGCGGCAGCGGCAACCGGGGCCGCAGGTGTGGCGGCGGGTGGCGGCGGCGCGGCGGCGGCGCTGACGGGAGCCTTCGCAAGAGACGACGCAGCAGCAGATTTGCTGCCGCCGGGCGTGTAGGGGCCGAGAGCGTCGTTGCCGCAGACGGTCGTCGCCACGCGACCGAGGATCATGTCCTGGTAGATGTATCCGAACACGCCTGCCGTCACGAGCGCAGCGAAGATCAAATGGCTGAATACCGAGCGGACGAAGCGGCGAAACTTGCCGGGCCGGCGCGGTTCGGGGCGGGCGTGGACGTGGGGCGGCGGCACCACAGGCGGCGTGACCGGTGCAGACGCAATGATCGGCGGCACGACGGTCGCGGCGGCCTGAGGCGCTGCGACGGCGGGACGGACAGCCTCGACGGCGGTGGATGGCTTGTCGGTGGGCTGCGTCATCACAGGCTCCTCTCGCTACGGGGTTCCGGAGCCGGCTGCGGGTTTCCAGATTTCGGCATCGTGCTGCCGCCTTGCGCGGGCGGCGCGTGTGGAGCTTGACCCGGAGACAGGCCGGGCGCTTGGCCTTGCCCCGAACCGTGCGTCGACGGCGGCGGACCGCCGAAGCCGGGCGCCTGGAACGTTGGGCCACTGAAACTGGGTCCGCTAAATTGCGGCGGATGGAACTCGGGTGCCGGATAGGGTGGCGGGGCGAAATAGGGCGAGGTGTATTGCGGCGGTGCGAACTGCGGCGGATCGAATTCCGGTCCGCTCATTGGGCCGGCTTGGGGGCGACCTTGTTGGGCGCCGCCTTGCGGGTTTCCTTGATGCGGGCTTTGGCCAGGGGCTTGATGCGCACCTTGCTGCTGATTTTGGAACTGGCCTTGGCTTTGACCTTGGGGCGGACCTTGGTACGAGCCTGGGGGCTGACCAAAGCGGGGGCCGCCAAAGCCGGGGCCATCAAAGCGGGGACCGCCGTACTGCGGTCCACGGAACTCTGGTCCCCGGAATTCTTGCCCGCGAAATTCTGGTCCGCGGAATCCGGGACCGCGGAATTCGCCGGGACCGGTGTGCGGGGCGTCGAAGCGGGGCCCTCCGGCGTGAGGGGGGCGAAATCGGCCTCCACCGTCTTGATCCGGCTGCGGTGAAGCGCCGGAATGCGGTGCGGGCATCGGCGGATCCATCGGAGGATAGACACCCTGCGGGCCCGTCATCGGACCGTGCATGGGCGGACCCTGCATCGGCCGCCCCTGCATTGGGCCATGCATCTGGCCGTGCATCGGACCCTGCATCTGCCCGCGCATGTGGCCGCGCATGTTGTCGCCCTGGGCCATGCCGTCGGGCGGGCCCATCATGCCGCCGTGCGGCGGCATCGGCATACCGGGGCGACCCAACATCGGACCTTGCATCATCGGGCCCTGCATTCCCGGACCTTGCTTCATCGGGCTGTGCGGAACCGGTCCCGGCATTGCCGGAACCTGCTGCTGCGCTTGCGGCGCGGGCGCGGGACCGCTCGGGGGAAGCGGGCCTTGGGGCGGAGATCCGGCCTGCGGTTGCGATGGTGACGCCTGCGGCGGAGCAAATTGTGGTGCAGCCGACTGCGGCGCCACATTCGGCGCGGGCGGCGTCTGACCCGGCTGCTCGACCTTCGTAAAGCCCTGCGGCACTTCGAACAACGCGGCGTCCGGGGCCGTCATCGAGATGTTGCGCAACTCGCGCATGGCGCCCGACGGGTCGCGTTCGACCACCGGCATCTGCAGGCCCGGAGCGTAGAGCGCGAGATCGCGGCGGTACTGGCCGCCCGGCGTCATGTACGTGATTTCCCAACGCTCGACTTGCTGCTTCTCGTAGGTCTCGGTGCCGATCATCACGGCTTGCATGACGTGTCCGGCGGGCGTCTCCTGTCGCACGGGCATCCGGCGTGACTTGTCCCACCAGGTGCGGACCGGTGCGGCCGCGTTTGCGGGCTTGACCAGCCAGCGTTCCGCCTTGATGCCGGCGATGGTGTCTTCGCCCTCGCGCGTGCATTCGGCGCCCGTCGTCGGCGTGCACGGCTCGGCCGGACGCGACTCGGGGCTCGACGCCCCGTCGGGTGTCGTCCACTCGACGTAGGTGCGATCGAGCGGGAACAGGAGGCGGACGAGTTTCTTCGAAGGCAGCGAGATCTGCACCACGGGCCGTCCGTGCATCTGGAACTCGAAGCGGCTGCCGGACTGTCCAACATGGAGTTTGCCGGCGCGAACATCGCGGCCGGGTTGCGTCTGGACGACGTCGGCGGAGAAGGCGACGGAGGGCGAAGACTGAGACGCCGGGGCCGACTGTGAAGTCTGGGCTGCTGCGGGGAGCGCTCCGGCGATGGCCAAAGTGGCGGCGAGGGCAAGTCTCGACATGATGATCCTCGGAGTGGCGTGCATCCCGGCCGGCGGCCGCGCTGCGGATTTCAGGGAACGGCGGCCCCGGCCCGAAACCGGGTCGCGGCCGTCGCTACGTCGTAGCGCTCGAGTTGTCGCGCCGATGCCGTCGGCCGGCAGGGCGTGGCGCGCGAGCCGAGGCGCAATGGCCTCGACTCGCAACGCCGCTGCCAACTCAGTTCTGCTTCGGGGCCTGCGGCAGTGTCGGCGGCGCGTAGCCGTAAGGTGCGTAGCCCTGCGGGGGAGCCACGTAGCCCTGAGGCGGAGCGACATAGCCCTGCGGCGGCGCGATGTAACCCTGCGGCGGGGCCATATAGCCCTGCGGCGGTGCGTAGCCGTAGCCGGGACCACCCCAACCATAGCCGGGTCCACCCCAGCTGGGTCCGCCCCAGTTACCGCCGGGGAAACCCCAACCGTTGTTGCCCCAGCCGTTGTTGCCACCCCAGCCGTTGTTGCCGTTGCCCCATCCGCTGCCGCCCATGTTGGTGCCGAAGTTCATGCCGAAGTTGCCGGAGCCGGTGCCCGTCCCAGAGCCGTTACCCCAGCCGTTGCCCCAACCGTTGTTGTTGCCCCAGCCGTTGTTACCCCAGCCATTGTTGTTGCCCCAACCGGGACCGTTCCAAGGACCGCTCCAGTTGCCAGGGCCATTCCAGAATGCCTGGGCGCCGCTCGACGGCAGCGCGATCACGCTCAGCGCCATCAAACCTGCGGCCGCGGCCGACTTCAGTACATTTTTCATCGAACCAGCTCCTTACCAAACACTCCCTCGAAAGATGGCGACAGCGAAGGGAGGGAGCCCTCGTGGCCGCTGTGGCGGGCGCGGATCAAAAGTCCGTTTCCGCCGCGTCGATCGATGCGTTCGACACGCACCTTTTCGTTCTCTGCCCTCGGTCCGAGAGCGAGTTGTTCGATGCGGCGTGACCGCATCAATCCGAATTGTTCTCCGCGTCGTCCGCCCCGGTGCCGGGACGGAAACTCGTCAGTGCGGCGCTACCAGACACCGAAGCCGGGTCCGCCCATGCCGGGCATTCCCGGAAGCGGTGAGCCACCGAAAGGCGTGCCAAGTGTGCTCGGGCCATAGGCGCCGGGCCCGTAAGGTCCTCCAGGGCCGATGGCGCCGGGCATGAGCGTGCTGGGTCCACCGGCATAAGGCGATGGGTAGCCGTAGCCGCCATAAGGATAGGGCTGCGGCGCGGCGGCGTAGGGCTGGGCGTAGGGTTGTGCGTAAGCGGGCTGCTGTGGGGCGGGCGGGCTCGCGTAAGGGTAGGGCGGTGGCGCAGCGGGCTGCGCGCCGGGAACGGGATAACGCGGCGCGAGCGCGGCCGACGGGTTCGCGGGCCGGCCCAAATCGAGCGGCGGATACTCACCCCACTGCGACGGCTTCGGCGTGAAGGCCCGATTGTCCGAGCCGTGGTCGTGATGAGGCGCGAGCGCGGCGTTGGGCGGAACCGCGGGGGACTGATGCGGCGCCGGCGTGAGGCCGGCGGGCGGCGTGTCTGACAGGACGCCATTGCCACGACCGGTGCTGCCGGTCGCCGACGGGGGCCCGAGGTTCGCGGTCGGCGCGCCGCCGGTCGCCTGCTCGGCGCCGCGGCGATAGCCTTGTTCGAAGCCGCGCAGATAGCCTTGGGTGAAACCGCGCTCATCATCGGCGGCGTTGGTCGATGGCGTTGCGCGCGGCGCGACGCGCCACGGATTTCCGGAGTTGTCCTGCGCCCAAGCACCCGCAGCGCCGGTCATGGCGAGACCAGCGAGCATCAACGGAATGTGGACGCGGTAAGCCATGCTGCGTTTCACCTCGCTGCCGGCGGCGCGCCGCCCGTGATGACACCACCCCAGGGAATAGTGATCGAGCCTCCGCCGCTGGCGGCGGGCGGAGCTGCGGCCGGCGCGGGGGGCTGTACGGCTGCTTTAGGGGTCGCCGGGGATGCCGATGCGGCAGGCGCAGCGGCCGAAGGTGCGGCTGCGGCGGGCGCTTGCATTTGCGGCGCGGCGGACGGTTGCACGGTCTGCGGTGCGGTGGCTTGCGGAGCAGGCGCAGCCCACGGCGTGCTCGGCTGCCACGTCTGCGGAGCTGGCGGTTGCGCGTATTGGGGGGCGGGCTGGACGTACTGGGGTTGAGCGTAATGGGGCGCGGGCTGCGGGTAGTAGGGTGCAGGCGGCGCATATGGCGAGGGCTGCGGCGCATAGCCGTAACCGTAGGGCTGGGGCTGTTGGTATTGCGGTTGGTACTGCTGTTGGTACTGGGGCAGATACTGCGGTTGATACTGGGGCAGATATTGTGGCGCCTGGCCGGGCCACGGCGCGGCAGCCTGCGGCTGAACGGATTGCGGGGCCGCGGCCTGTTGAGGCTGAGGTGACGCGGCCTGCGCGGGGGCAGCGGTCGAGGCGGCGGCAGGCGCCTGCGGTTGCGCGGGTTGTTGCTGTTGCTGCGGCGAGTAGCCGGGCGGCGGCATCGCGCCGAACGCGCCTTGCGGCGGCGGTGGCCACGACGGCTGCGCGGACAAGGCGGGTGCGGCTTGCGCGGGCGCGGGTTCGGCCGGCTTGGTCACGCCGGATGATGCAGCAGCCGATCCGCCCGGCTCGTAACCGAGCGGCGGGAACTCGCGCGGCGTCGATGGCGACCACGTGGCGGCGGGCGGAGGTTGAGATTTTGCCTGCGGCTGGGCCGGAACCTGGGCAACGGCCTGCGTCGCGCCGAGGGCGGCGAAGGCGGTCGCGAGGATCGCGGCAGAGCGCGGACGGACTGTGGTGGTGTGCAGCGACATACGCTCAACTCTCCGTCTCGGTGCGTGCGGCACCTGACTGCGCGGTCATCCGGCGAGCCTGCCCGATCCAATCGTCGCGAACGATGCGTCCTTTGAAACGCCGCGTTGCTTCGCTGGTGTCGAGATCGTCGGCCGACCAGCGCGCAATGTCGTGGAGCGACGTCACGCCGAGACTATGAAGCATCTTGGCAATGGAAGGGCCGATGCCATTGATCGCGCTCAATTTGCCCTCATGACGCAGGGTCTCGACGAGGACCGGGTCGGACAGCCGCCGCTCGGCCATCTGCTTCGGCGGGGACACTTTGGCGGGCGCGGGGACCGGCGCGGTGCTGACGACATGGGCCGGAGCCGGAACTGCCGCCGATGCCGGGGCTGCCGCCGGCTTTGGCGCTGCCTCTGCCGGCTTCACGGCATGGGTGATCGCGAGCGAGGCTGCACGGGCGGCAATGTCGGCGACGGACACGCGGGCTTCGGTGCTCGCCGGCACGGTGAGTGTGGTTCCGAGCGCATCGGCCATCGGCGGCGGTACGACGGCGGCAGGAGATTGGCGGGCCGGCATCGGTGCTGGCGCGGGTGCCGGCTGAGGGGCTGCCTCATCCGTGACGGATGCGGCAACAGGCGCGACTTCGACGGCCGGCGCGGGGCGGTAGACCGTCACCGTGGTCGCGGTTTGGGGTGCAGCGGCGACCGGGCGTCCAAGCAGTGCGCCAGTGCCGTCGCGAAGGACGGACCAACCGAGACGGAGCGCGGCGGGCGCGGTGGATGCGGCAGACGGCATGGCCGCGACGGGAGACGACTGCGCACCGGCGGAGTGGGGACGCGACGGCTGCGGCCGGCCGAGAAGCGCACCGACGCCATCGCCCACGATGGTGCCGGCAGTGCGCAACGGGCGGCCGACCGCAGGGCCGATTCGTGTCTCGACGGCATGCGCGGTGCGCTGTGCGAAAGCGCTGGCGCGCGTGGCGAGACTGTCCTTGTGAGCGTCGGCATGAGCCGGGGCGCTGGATGCGCTGGCAGAGGCCATGACGGCGGCCGGTGCCGGGCCGCAGGCTGCGGCGGGGGCTGGGGCGAGGCCGCGCTCGGCGAGGGTGGCGAGATGAGCGCGCTCCTCGGCGCTGGCCCAGGCGGCGCGGCTGGTGCGTTCGCAGGCCAGCGGGATGACGACCAGCGTCAGCGCCGTGGAGACGGCGGCGCCGAACAGCAGAGAGATCGCCATGCCTTGGAAGATTGGGTCGAACAGGATGGTCGACGAGCCCGCCATCATCGCGAACTGCGTGATGAGGATGGGGCGCGTCCGGGTGCGGACAGCCTGGATGACCGCTTCGCGGACTTCCATGCCCTGGTCGATGGCGTGCTTGGAGAAATCGACGAGCAGGATCGAGTTGCGCACGATGAGGCCGGCGAGAGCGATCCAGCCGATCATCGAGGTCGCGGTAAATTCAGCACCCAAGAGCCAGTGGCCGGGAATGATGCCGATCAGCGTCAGCGGGATCGGCGCCATGATGATGCCGGGAAGCCGGAAGTTGCCGAACTCGAGCACCACGAGCATGTAGATCAGGATGACGGCGGCGACGAACGCGAGGCCCATGTCGCGGAACGTCTCGTAGGTGACGGTCCACTCGCCGGTCCACTCGAAGCCCGAGGTGAAACTGTCGGACGGCGGGCCGATCAGCGTGCCGGAGAGTTCGACGCCGTCGGGTGTCTTGTAGTCCTTGAGCAGCTTCGAGACCTGCGCCATGCCGTAAACGGGCGCGGCGAGCCGGCCCGCGACTTCGCCGGTCACGTACTCGAGCGGACGCAGGTCCTTGTGGAAGATGATCGGCTCTTCGGGGCGGACCTGGAAGCTGCCGACCTCGGATAGCGGCACGAGCCGGCCTTCGGCGTTCGCGATCGGCGTCTCGCTGAGGCGCGAGAGATCGCCGCGCACGCCCATCGGCGCCTGCAGCACGATGTTGCGGGGTTCGAGTTCGTGACCGAGCTTGGCGTCTCCGATGCGGAACCCGCCCATGATCATCGACAGCTGACGGGCGACGTCCTCGATCTTGAGGTTCTTGTGCTCGGCCTTCTTGCGATCGACCACGAAGGTCCAGACGTCGTGCGGCTTCTGCAGATAGTTGTCGACGTCGACGATGCTTTCGGCGGCCGCGAACTTCTTGGTGAGATCGAGCGCGACCTGGCGGCGCGTCTCGGCGTCGGGGCCATAGATCTCGGCGACCATCGTCTGCAGCACCGGCGGACCGGGCGGCATCTCGACGACCTGGAGGCGGGCACCGAGCTTGGTGGCGAGCGGCGTCAGCAGCTCACGCGCGGCAACCGCGATGTCGTGGCTCGACCGCTTGCGCTCGTTCTTTTCGAGAAGCTGGACCTGGATGTCGGCCTGCCACGGCTTCTGGCGCAGGTAGTAGTGGCGGACGAGGCCGTTGAAGTTGAACGGCGAGGCGGTGCCGGCATAGGACTGCACGGCGGTGACCTCGGGGATCGTCAGAGCTTGCTCGACGAGCCGCTGCACGACGTTGGCGGTGGTCGGGAGCGCCGTGCCTTCCGGCATGTTCACGACGACGTTGAACTCGGGCTTGTTGTCGAGCGGCAGCATCTTGACGGCGACGTGGGTCGTATAGAACAGCGCGCAGGCGAGGATCAGCGCGCCCCAGATGCCGAGGCGGAACAGGCGCGCACGCTTGGGGCTGTCCAGCAGCGGTCCGAGCAGCTTGCGGTAGAAGCCGTCGAGGCGGTGCACCATCTTGTGCTCGCGCTCGGTCATCTCACGCAGCGTCTCCATGCTCGGACGCAGGCGATAGGCGAGCCACGGCGTGAAGATGAAGGCCGCGAACAGCGAGAACGCCATCGCCACCGAGCCGAGCACCGGGATCGGCATCATGTACGGGCCCATCATGCCCGACACGAAGCCCATCGGCAGAAGTGCGGCGATGACGGTCAATGTGGCGATGATGGTCGGGTTGCCGACTTCGCGCACGGCGTCGATGGTGGTGGCGGTGTCGATGCGCCCGGCTTCGAGCCAGCGGCGATAGATGTTCTCGATGACGACGGCGGCGTCGTCGACGAGAATGCCGATGGAGAAGATGAGCGCGAACAGCGACACGCGGTCGATGGTGAAGCCGAGCGCCCAGGCCGAGAACACCGTCATCAGAATGACGACGGGAATGACCGATACGGCGACGATGGTCGGGCGGAAGCCGAGGAACAGGTAGATGAGGATGGTGACGAAGCCCGTCGCCATGAACATGTCTTTGAGGAGGCCGTTGACCTTGTCGTTGGCGGTCTTGCCGTAGTTGCGGGTGACGGCGACGTTGACGTTCGAGGGGATCGTATTGCCCTTGAGGCTTTCGACCTTCGCCAGGATGTCGTCGGCGACCGCGACGCCGTTGGTGGCGAGCTTCTTGGCGATGGCCACGGTGACCGCGGAGGCGCCGGTCTTTGGCGCGGCGGTCTTGCCGGCGGGGCCGCCGAAGTGTTGGACGATGCTGGTCGCTTCGCCGGCACCCTCGGTCACCGTGGCGACGTCGCGGATGTAGACCGGGCTGCCCTTGTGCACGCCGACGATCAGGCCTTCGATGTCGCGCGCATGGCGGAGGAACTGTCCGACGTTGACGGCGAGGCTCTTGCCGGCGGTTTCGACTTGGCCGACGTCGCGCCGGACGTTGGCGCCGCGGATGGTTGCGGCGACTTGGTCGATCGACAGGCCGAAGCCCTTGAGGCGTTCCGGCAGGACCTCGACGCGCAGTTCCTCGGCACGGCCGCCGACGATGAAGCTCTGCGAGGTGTTGCGGACTTCCTTCAAGCGCTGCATGAGCTCGAGCGCGATCAGACGCAGACCGGCGTCGTCGACCGCCTCTGACCATAGCGTGAGCGTGACGACAGGAACGTCGTCGACGCCGCGCGGCTTGACCAGCGGCTGCGGCATGCCGGGCGGCATCTTGTCGAGGTTGGACGCGAGTTTGTCGTAAAGCTTGACGAGCGAGGGCTCCATCTTCTGGCCGACGTCGAACTGGACGGTGACCATGCCCGAGCCGCGCTGGCTCGCGGAGTAGACGTGCTTGACGCCGGGGATCTCGCTCATCATGCGCTCGAGCGGATCGATTGCGAGGCTCGATACCTGTTCGGCCGAAGCGCCGGCATACTCGATGAAGATGTCGGCCATCGGCACCGAGATCTGCGGGTCTTCCTGGCGCGGCGTCGCCCACAGGCCGAGCAGGCCGATGACGAGGCTGGCGACGAGCAGCAGCGGCGTCAGCGGCGAATGGATGAACTGACGCGTGAGGTTGCCGGCCATCCCGAGAGACGCCGTGTCATCACCTTGGGGTCTCGATTTGTCGTGATCGGTCACCGGAAGCACCCCTACGCAAACTCACCAATTCAAACTCAATTCGCCAGATAACGGCCGGGGCCGCCGAACAAGTCGCGGACCGCGCCGTGTCGAGCTCAGCCGCCCTTGCCAGGGGCGCCCTTCATGATCGAGAGCTTGCCGGGCGGCGCGATGATCACATCCTCACCACCGGTGAGGCCGGCGAGAATGCTGACCTTGCCGCCGCCGATCGGGCCGCCGACACGCACGAGGCGGAGCGACGGTTGTCCGTTCTCGAGCACCATCACGGCGGGCAGGCTGCCGCGCTGGAACACCGCCTGGGCGGGCACGGAAGGCAACTGCTGGGCGGCCGCGTTGGGATCGGGGATCTGGATCTCGGCGTAAATGCCGGGGCCGCCAGGAACGCCCTTCGGCAGATCGAATTTGACGGTGACGGTATGGCGCGAGCGATCGGCGATCGGGAAGATCTGGGCGACGCGCGCCTCGAGCTCGATGCCCTCGCCGACGTCGAGGCGAGCGGGAAGCATCTGGCCGCGCTGCAGCGAGGAGACCAGACGCACCGGCACCTCGGCCTGGATGCGCAGGAACGCGATGTGCGCGAACTTCAACAGCGGCTGGCCGGGTTGAACGGGTGTGCCCTGCTCGACGAGCTTTTCGGTGATCACGCCGTCGAAGGGAGCCATCTGCTTGGCGTCGCGAATGGCGGCGTCGATCTGCTCTATCTGCGATTGGGCGGTCAGGATGCGGCTGCGGGCGTCGTCGAGGCCGCGCACCTGGCCGTAGAGGTTGGCGTAGCGGTCGACCCACGGGTTCTGCGGACCGGCGTACTGGCCCGTGAACGGTTTCATGAAGTTGTCCATCATCGACGGCATGCCCATGCCGGTGGTCTGGCCGGTTTTCGGCGAGTAGAGCTCGCGCGAGTATTGGACGTGGGCGTCGCGCAGGGCGGCGTCGGCGGATGTCGCGTTGGCGACGGCGGCGCGGCGGCGGGCCTGCAATTCGTCGTCGTTGATGGAGACGAGAAGCTGGCCGGAGGTGAAGCTGTCACCCTCGCGGCCGGCGAGGAAGTTGACTTGGCCCGGAGTTTGCGCGGAAAGCGTGACCTCGGAATAGGGCACGACCGCACCCGCCACGGTGGCGAAGCTGCTCGTCGCCTGCACGCTCGCCTTGACGGTCGTGAATTCGGCGGCTGAGGCGGGAAGGAACGGGGAAACCGACAGGAGGGCGACGAGGGCCGCTGCGGATCGAGAGTGAGGGAACACGAACATCGACTACGCCTCTCAATTGCTGCTGATCTTCGCCATCGTTTCGAAGCTTTTCACAAATGGCCTAGCCATCCGTGAATCTTTGATCATGGAAATGTAGTCGCCAGCGAGGATCTGGAATTTGCCGGTGGTGTAGGCGGCGCCGATCTGCATCATGCCGGGCGGCCGCTGCAGCCAGTTCTGCCACGTCGCTTCGGCGGCGCGCAGGTCCCATGCGAGATCCTCTCCGCGGTACGGCCCGGCGTTAACCACGCGGCCGTTTTCGACGTGGAGCACGCCGCGCGGATGCGGCTCGTCCAGAACGCCATAGCCGATGACGGCATCGAACCCGACGCCGGACAGCATTTCGGCAAGCTCCGGCTCCGCGTTCCAGGCGTCGCGGTAGGCCGTCATCCAGCGCGATGAGAAAAAGTCGGTCACGTGGCGGCTCCTCACAAACTCCCATCCCGTTGGCCGGAGACCGGCGTCGGGCGGGTACGGTGCATCGGCGGTGCCGGGCATCGAATTGGTTATTTGAACAACAGTGACTGCAAGCAGTGTGCCACTACAATCCAACCGAGGCGAGCGGTGAGCTGCGCAGGTGCGGCATCACGGATGACGAGTGTCCGGAAGTTCAACGAACGCCAGGGTTTAGACAATCCGGAGCGGCTTTCGGGATGATATTTGTCAGCTTGCCGCGAACGTGAGCGTAACCAATTTCGTGCGACGTTCCGTTGCGCGTGTTGCAATGTCTGTTGCACGTCGCTGCGTGTGTTAAGGTGATCTTTCACAACGTCGTAAAATCCTGCCCACATGAGCAGGCGTCGCCCGATCATCCGGACATTCGTCCGGTCGTGCCGGAGTGGTGCCAGTCCAAAGGAGACGGCAGGAGTGCAAGGCGACAGGGACGTGCTCAGGGAGAAACGCAGTGCCGGAGTTCGGCTTCGCGTTGCCATTGCTGGAAGCGATCGTCAGCTATATCGACGAAGGCGTTCTGATCGCCAACCAGAATGACGACGTGATCTATATGAATCCCGCGGCGCACCAGTTGCTGGCGCTGCCGCCCAATACGGCGATCACATCGCTGTCGGATGTACCGGGGATCGATCTTGCGGGCGTCATGGCTGCGACCGCGGACGGCGCCGTTCGCCGCGCCTTGCCGTCGGTCGAGCGGACGCTCGA
Organism: Hyphomicrobium sp.; assembly: GCA_022843145.1. Taxonomy (GTDB): domain Bacteria; phylum Pseudomonadota; class Alphaproteobacteria; order Rhizobiales; family Hyphomicrobiaceae; genus JAKAML01. Next base: position 81,027 of record JALHOF010000001.1, on the reverse strand, counting down.
GATCGAAGGCGAGACGCGCAACCTTCAGTTCGACTGTAGCCGGACATCGCCGTCGCACGGCGGTCTGCAACTCTTCATCATCCGCGACGTCAGCCATCAGCGGATGCTCGAAACGTATCTCAATCGCGCGAGCAGCGATCTCATTACCGCCGATCCGAAGATGATGGAGATCCTGCAGCGGCTGGAGCAGGTGGCGCCGGCCAGCGTGCCGGTGCTGCTGACGGGCGAGTCGGGCACAGGCAAGACGCACATTGCCCGCATGATCCACCGATTGAGCACGCGCGCATCGGGTCCGTTCGTCGAGGTGAACTGCGCCGCCATCCCGGAGACGCTGATCGAGTCGGAGTTGTTCGGCCACGTCAAAGGGGCGTTCACCGGCGCGACGCAGCGGCGCAAGGGCCGCTTCCAGACCGCGCACAAGGGCACGCTCTTTCTCGACGAAATAGGCGAGATCCCGATCCACCTGCAGGCCAAGCTGCTCAGGGTGCTGCAGGATCGCGAGTTCGAGCCGGTCGGTTCGGACGAGCCGGTGAAGGTCGATGTCCGCATCATCGCATCGACCAATCAGCCGCTGCGCGCCATGGTCGATCAGGGCACGTTCCGCAGCGATCTCTATTACCGGCTGGCGGTGATCCCGATTCACGTCCCGCCGCTGCGCCAGCGTCCAGCCGACATCCCGCTGCTGCTCAAGCACTTCTGCAAAAGCCTGACCTCGCGCGGTTTCGCCAACGAGCCGACGTGCAGTGCGGATGCGATGAGGCTGCTGATGAACTACCCGTGGCCCGGCAACATTCGCGAGCTGTCGAATGCCGTCGAGCACGCGATGATCTGTTCGGTCAAGAATGTCGTGCTGCCGGAGAGCCTGCCGCACGACGTGCGCGACTACCGGCCGCCGTCGGCGCAACCGATGACGTCTGCCGGGCAAGGCGGCGGTCATCAGGATCAGATCAGCGGAGCCGCGTCGCGTGCCAGCGAACCGCAGAGTTTCCAGGATCGGGAGCGCGCCGCGATCGAACAGGCGCTTGCGCAGGCCAAGGGCAACAAGGTGCTTGCCGCGGAAGTGCTCGGCATCGATCGCACGACGTTGTGGCGGCGGATGCAGCGTCTGAAGCTCGACCAGCCAAGTGGCGGCTCGCGCGCGGGGTGACGGCCGACGTCTGGTCTGTGCCTCAAGTGGAACGGGCCGGTGGAGCGGCTGACATGGCGATCGTCGCGGTCACTGCGCGGCGCCAGAGGTCGAGCCGGCGGGTTCGCTCGCTGGCGGGGATCGCGGGTTCGAAGCGGCGTTCGCAACGCCACGCGCGCATCATGCCGGCCCGGTCGGGGAGCACGCCGGCTGCGGAACCGGCCAGCCAAGCCGCGCCGGATGCGGTGGCTTCCAGCACGCGGGGACGGTCGACCGGCGCGTCGAGAATATCGGCCAGCGCCTGCATGGTGAAGTCGCTCGCGGCCATGCCGCCGTCGACGCGGAGGACGGTGCGATGCGGGGTGGCATGAGACGGCGCTGACTTCGATGCGGCCCAATCGGCATGAGCGGCGGCGATCAGATCATGTGTCTGGTTGGCGACAGACAACAGCGCCGCGCGCGCAAGCTCGGCGGGGCCGGTGTTCCGCGTCAATCCGAACAGGGCGCCACGGGCATCAGGCACCCAGTGCGGCGCGCCGAGGCCTGTGAACGCAGGCACGAGCACCACCTCTTGCGTCAAATCGGCATCGGCTGCGAGCGCGCTGCACGCCGCACCCGATGCAACGACGCCCAGCCCGTCGCGCAGCCACTGCACCGCCGCACCCGCGATGAAGATCGCGCCTTCGAGGGCGTAGGTGCGCTCGCCGTCGAGCTGGTAGGCGATTGTGGTGAGCAGCCGGTTTCGAGAGACGACGGCTTCGGTGCCGGTGTTGAGGAGCGCGAAGCAGCCAGTGCCATACGTGGCCTTCATCATGCCGGGCTCGAAGCAGGCCTGACCGATGGTGGCCGCCTGCTGATCGCCGGCCATGCCCAGGATCGGGATTTCGGCGCCGAGGATCGCGCGGTCGGTGATGCCGAAATCGGAGCGGCTGTCGCGAACCTCGGGCAGAATAGCGCGCGGCACGCGGAACAGGCGCAGGAGATCGTCGTCCCAGCGGCCGGCGTGGATGTCGAACAGCAGCGTGCGGGAGGCATTGGTGGCATCCGTTGCGTGGACGCGGCCGCCGGTCAACCGCCACAGCAGCCAGCTATCGACCGTGCCGAAGGCGAGATGACCGGCTTCGGCCGCCGCGCGCGCGCCATCGACGGTGTCGAGCAGCCAGGCGATCTTGGTGGCGGAGAAATAGGGGTCGAGGACGAGGCCGGTCTTGGCGGTGACGGCAAGCTCGTATCCGTCGGCTTTCAGGGTCGCGCAGCGGTCTGCGGTGCGCCGGTCCTGCCAGACGATGGCGCGATGGATCGGGCGGCCCGTGCGCCGGTCCCAGACCACCGTCGTCTCGCGCTGATTGGTGATCCCGACGGCGGCGATGTCCGAGGCTGAGAGGCCGGCCTTGGCGAGCGCGACCGTGACGGCGGACAAAGTGGTCGACCAGATGTCCTCGGCGTCGTGCTCGACGTGGCCCGAGGCAGGGAAATGTTGCGGCAGCTGGACCTGTCCAATTCCAAGCGGCGCGAGGCTCGCATCGAAGACGATGGCGCGACTCGAAGTGGTGCCCTGGTCGAGGGCGAGGAGGCGTGCGTCCATGTCCGCGATCCGTCGGCTTGGGGAATCGGAAATGTGGCGTACCACGGCAACCGTAAAATCTGCATGTTTTGCGTGCAGATTCAGGCAGCGCCATCTGCCCGGACCAGAGGAATTTCACGAATTTGGCGAGGATGGCAGTGCGCGCGGAGATTTCGCCTCACGAAATCTTGACACCCTGCGACAAGTCGTACATTTTGCGCTCGCTTCGACCGTGGGCCAGCGGCTTAATGCCGACACAGCCATTCTAAAAGGCGGCTCAAGTCTGGGGAAGGAACAGCGCGGGATGGTGCGGGGACGCATCATCCCGTTGCCATTTCCGGATCTGCATTGCGACAGCTCAGCCGGACTGCCTCATGCGCCCGAACAGCGTCAGACAAACGATCGCGGCAGGCGGGCGCGTGCTCAACGGCTGGTGCTCGATCGCGTCGAGCCATCTGGCCGAGATCCTCGGCCATCAGGGCTACGACAGCCTGACCATCGACATGCAGCACGGCGCGATCGGATACGAGGCGGCGTTCCACATGCTGCAAGCGATCAGCACGACGCCGGCGATGCCGATGGTGCGCGTGCCGTGGAACGATCCGGCAATGATCATGAAGCTGCTCGACGCGGGCGCGTATGGCGTGATCTGCCCGATGATCAATGCGCGCGCCGAGGCGGAGGCGTTCGTCGGCGCGGGACGCTATCCACCGCGCGGATATCGTTCGTTCGGCCCCAACCGCGCGGTGCAGTATGCGGGCGCGGACTACGCGCGGCATGCCGACCGCGAAGTGTTGTTGCTCGCGATGATCGAGACCAGGGCGGGGCTCGACGCTGTCGAAGAGATCGTTTCGGTCGCGGGCCTCGACGGCATTTATGTCGGTCCAGGCGATCTATCGCTTGCGCTCGGAGCGCCACCTTCGATGGCGCCGACGGAGCCCCGTGTGCTCGAAGCCATGTCGCGGGTCAGGGAGCGGACGCGGCGGGCGGGACTGATCGCGGCGGTGCATACGGACGGCGCGGCAACGGCGGCGCAGCGCTTTGCCGAAGGGTTTCAGCTCTGCACGCTGCAGAACGACACGCGGCTGCTGATCAATGCGGCATCGGCACAGGTGAAGGCCGCGCGCGACGCCCTGGGCGAGTGAGCGAGGCGCGAGCGCTTCGCAATGCACTCGACGTGCGGGACATGCACGAGATGCATTGGTATAAGATCGATCAATGTTTAGTTTGCCGATCGACGGGCGCAACGTTCGAAACTTGGATCAACTCTTGATCCAAGTCGTAACGAGCTGAAATTATTAAGTTATAATTTGAAGTTCAGGTGTGAGGTCATCCGTCATGCAGGACGGTACGTTCAATCGGCTTGATCTGAATCTACTCGCGATATTCGACACGATCATGTCGGAACGTAGTTTGACTAAGGCCGGAAAGCGGCTCGGCATGACGCAGTCCGCTGTCAGTCATGCGCTTGCGCGGCTGCGCGATGTGACGGGAGATCCGCTGTTCGAGCGAACCGGTCGCGGCGTGAGGCCGACGGCCCGCGCGGTCGACATGGCGGTGGACGTGCGGGAGGCGCTCGACCAGCTTCGCGCCACGCTGCGGCAGCGGCCGTCCGAGTTTTGCAGTACCTCGGCCGAGCGCCGTTTCCTCATCGATATTCCTGGCGGCATGGACTGCATCATCGCGACAGAGCTGGCCAAGAGGGTGGTCGACAGCCCGGGCCTGAGCTTTCGAATTTCGGGCGGACGCGCCAAGAGCATCATGCACGAGCTGCGCTATGGCGAGACGTGGCTGGCGTTCGATTACGAGCCGGCGGAGGCCGAAGGGTATCGGTCCGAGTTGTTGTTCGAGGATCCGTACGTGATCATCGCGCGTCCGCAAAATACGATTGTCAGCGCGGAGACGACGCTGCCGCAGTTCGAGCAGCTCGAACAAGTGGCATTCATGCCGGAGCGCGATCAGGGGCCGTCGCCGCTGTCGCAGCGGCTGGAGCGGCATGGCGTCAAGCGGCGCGTGAAGTATGCGGTGCCGAGCCTGGTGTCGGTGGCGGCTGTGGTGGCGGCGAGTGACTTGATCGGCGTGATGCCGGTTCGCGTCGCGCGCGGATTGCAGCGGACGTTCGACTTGGCGACGTATTCGTGCCCGTTCGAATTACCGCCGATGCCGATCTACATGGTCTGGCACGAAAACTTCGACAACGACGAAGGGCATATCTGGATGCGCGGCGTGCTGCGCGAGATCGCGAAGGAGATTTGACGGGCCGGCGGTCGGATGGCCGGAGCGTCGAGCAAACGAGCGAGAGGCCGCGGCGGCAGGCACCGCGGGCTCAACGAAGTCTCGGGTTCAGTAAAGTCTCGGGTTCAAGGGCTGATTGGCTCAGCCGTTGTCGAGCGCGTGGTAGTAGTCGATCAGGATCTTCGCGACTTCGGGGCGCGAGAATTCAGCCGGCGGCGGGATGCCCTTGCCGAGCATGTCGCGCACCTTCGTGCCTGACAGCGTGACGAAATCCTCCGGCGTGTGACCCGGCGCCTCGCGCATCATCACCACTTTGTCGAGCTTCTTCGAATAGGCGGTGTTGTCGGCGCGGAACGTGTCGATCAACAGTGAGCCTTTCGGGATCTCGTCGAAGATGGTCTGTGCATCGAACGGACCGTAGTAGTCGCCGACGCCCGCGTGATCACGACCGAGGATGAGATGGGTCGCGCCCATGTTCTGGCGGAACACGGCATGCAGCAGCGCCTCGCGCGGGCCGGCATAGAGCATGTCGAAGCCGTAGCCAGTGATCATCGCCGAATTGGGCGGGAAATAGACTTCGACCATCTTGCGGATGGCGGCGTCGCGCACCGGGGCCGGGATGTCGCCCTCCTTAAGCTTGCCGAGCAGCATGTGGATGACGAGGCCATCGGCCTGCAGACGGTCCATCGCCATTCGGCACAACTCTTCATGCGCGCGGTGCATGGGGTTGCGGGTCTGGAAGGCGACGACCTTCGACCAGCCGCGCTTCTCGATCTCGTCGCGGATCTCGACGGCGGTGCGGAAGGTTTCGGGGAACTCGGCCTTGAAGTAGCTGAAGTTGAGGACCTTGATCGGACCCGATAGGACGGTCTTGCCTTGCGAGAGCAGGGCGGCGACGCCCGGGTGCTTGGGGTCGGAGGTGCGGAACACCTTCTCGACGATGAGTGCGAGGTCGGCGTCGGTAAAGGTTTCGACAGCGGTGACGTCCATCACTGCGAGGATCGGGTTGCCGTCGACGTTGGGGTCTTTGAGGGCGATACGGTCGCCGGCCTTGATGGCGCCGGCGTCTTGCACGAGGTTGATGACCGGTACTGGCCAGAACAGGCCGTCCTTGGTCCTCATATCCGTGGCGACGCCGAGGGCTTCGGTCTTGCTCATGAAGCCGGTCAGGGGATTGAAGTAGCCCGCGCCGAGCATGACGGCGTTGGCGGCTGCGGCGGAACTGACGACGATCGACGGCAACTTCGCGGCGTCGTCGGCGAGGCGCTGGTTGTCGCGCGCGTCGGCGACGTAAAGCGGGTTGAGCGCGGCCGAGCCGTGCGGCGGGATGAGCTTCGACATGCTTGGTCGTCTCCCTCGATGTATCCCGGACGGCGGCCCGGGTTCATAACTGTCCGGTCTCATCGCCGGACTTCTTGCATCAGTGACTACTCGCGGCAGTGAGGTGTCGCTTCAGTGATTTGTTGAGGCGAAGTGCGCTGTCACGCGCGCACAGGATGTATCTTGTCTTACAGACGCCTCTCATGTTCTATGCGAAAAATCGCATATTCGACTATTTTTGTATGATGCCTCCCACGGTCGGCTATCTCCACGATGGCTCAGACGTGGTAGGCAAGGTGAACAGCAGGGATGAAAAAACAGGACGTGACAACCCAGTTCCCGTCTTGATGCCGATAGACAAGAACAAAAAGACGTGTCGTTCGAAGTCCATCACGACACCCGTCATAAGCAGGAACCAGGGAGGCCGGTGAATGCCGTTGGATTCGAATCCCGCGCCCCGGCCAGAAGTCGACGGGTCGGCCGCTACCGGCGAACGCAAGGGCCCGCAGATAATCTGAGTCAACAGGAGGTGACACGTGCTGATCCGAGATTTCATCCGCAAAAGGGGCCCGGTCATGACCTGTCATGCCGAGGACAGCATCGCGGATGCCGCCGATAAGCTGGCGCAGAACGTCATCGGCGTCATGCCGGTGATCGACAAGTCGAGCTACAAGCTCGTGGGCATGTTGAGTGAGCGCGACGTGGTGCGCGCATTTTCCAAGAACAAGTCCAGCTTTGCGATGATGTCGGTGAATGAAGTCATGACGCGCAAGGTGGTGTCGTGCGCGCCCGGCAACTCGTTCGTCGATGCCGCCAACCTGATGCGTCACAACCGCATTCGCCATCTGCCGATCGTCGATGACGAACTGCTCGTCGGCCTGATCTCGGTTCGCGATATGCTGGAAGTGTTCGGGCCCACCGACAAGCAGGGCATGCTGGTGTCGCCGGCGAGCGCCAGCTCGCGTTGACGCCGACGCATTCGGTTCGAGGACGGTCGTGGAAATGCAAGAGGGGCGGACACATGGTGTCCGCCCCTCTTGCGTTCGGTGCGGCCGAGCAAGCTCACCGCTTCTTGTTGAAGTCCTTGCCGAACGTCGAGACATCAGGCGTCGGGAACGAGGCGGTGTTGGCGGTCGGCTCGAAGCGCGGCCAGGATTCGTGCGGTTCGTCGGCTCCGGCTTTCTCGATCCGGACGCGCAAGTCGTACCATGCCGCCTGACCCGTGACGGGATCGGAGTTCGAGTAGCGGTAGCCGCCTTCGCGTTCCGGCAGGAGCTCGCTGATCAGGTGGTTGAGCAGGAAGCCCTTGGTGTTCTCGGGCGCGTCGTTGGGGAGGTTCCACGCTCCGCCGCGTTTGCCGATGGCGTTCCAGGTCCAGACGGTGTCGTCGTTGACGCCTTCCATAAGCTTCACCTGCGCGCGGACGCGGCCGATATGGCTCGTGATCCACACCCAGCTGTCGTCGGCGATATCCATCTTCTCCGCTTTCGAGCGGCTCATGTAGAGGCGATTGTCGGCGGTGATCTGCCGGAGCCATGTGTTCTGCGATCCCCACGAATGGTACATGTGCATGGGGCGCTGTGTGATCGCGTACATCGGGAACTCGTCCGTATCGACGATGCCGCCCTCGAAAGGCGGATACCAGAACGGCAGCGGATCGAAATAGGTCTTGATGCGATCGCGACGATCGTCGGGCGGCTGAACCTTGCCGTGGCCCTCGGCCGACAGACGGAACTTCTGCATCGGCTCCATGTAGAGCTGGAACACGAGTTGCTCGGTTTCGGCGAGGAAGCCCTTGGAGTGCGCCCAGTCGAGATAGTCGCGGTTGGCGTGCTTGAAGTAGCGCATGTGCGGCTCGAGGTGATGCACATGGAAGCTGCCGTTCTTGATGTACTCCTCGAGCTGGTTCGGGTTGGGCTCGCCCTTGCCGAACGACTTGCCGTCCTTGCCGCGCCAACCGGCGAGCGGTCCTACGCCCGGCACGCGCTCGTGGTTGACGATGTAGTCGGGGTAGCCGCCGGGGAATTTGCGTGAGCCGTCGGGCTTGGTGAAAGCCGGCAGGCCGAGACGCCAGCCGAGATCGATCAGCACGCCCTGGAAGGCGCGGACGTCGCGGTCAGGCTCGACGACAGGGTGTCGGATGGCGTCGGCGGGTCCGTCCGGTTCGGAGATTGGGCGGTCGAGAAGGGAAATGCAGTCCCACCGCTCGAGGTAGGTGGTGTCGGGCAGGATCAGATCGGCGTAGGCGACCATCTCCGACGAGTAGGCGTCGGAGTAGATGATTTTCGGAATCTTGTATTCGCCAGTCTTCTCGTCGATGGCCGTCAGATGGTCGAGGACGGCGGGCGTGTTCATGGTCGAGTTCCACGCCATGTTCGCCATGTACATGAAGAGGACCTCGATGCCGTAGGGGTCCTGCGTCGCCGCATTGGTGATGACCATGTGCATGAGGCCATGCGCGGACAGGGGCGCGTCCCAACTGAACGCCTTGTCGATGCGCTGCGGCTTGCCGTCGGCGTCGATCAGCAGATCCTCGGGACCGATCGGGAAGCCGAGATGCGGGCCGCCGAGCGGTTCGTTGCGGGTGACCTGCTCAGGACGGCCCGTCGGCTTCAAGCGTGGCGGGATACACTTCGGATAGGGCGCCTTGTAGCGGAAGCCGCCGGGGCAATCGATGGACCCGAGCAGGATCTGCAGGATGTGGATCATGCGGCAGGTGTGGAAGCCGTTCGAATGGGCGGAGATGCCGCGCATGGCGTGCATCGAGACCGGCCGGCCGATCATCTTGTCGTGCTTGCGTCCGGCCCAGTCGGTCCACGGGATGTCGAGGACGACCTCCTCCTCGAAAGCGGCGTGCGCCAGCTCGGCGGCGATCCGGCGGATACTGTCGGCGGGAACGCCTGTTTCGGCGGCCGCGCGCTCGGGCGTGTACTCGTCGCTGAGGAAGCGCTTGGCGAGCAGCTCGAACGATGGCACGCCCTTGCGTCCGTCAGGAAGCGTGAACGAGCCGGACATCGCCGGCTGGATGCCGGACGCATTGGCGCTCAGGATTTTGCCGGACTTCTTGTCCCAGGCCAGCGGCTCCTGGTCCTTGGTGCGGGCGAAGAGGCCGTGGTCGGCGGCGCCGGGATCGTCGATCACCAGCCAGGGCGAGTTCGTGTAGCGGACGAGATAGTCGAGATCGATCTTCTCGGTGCGCAGCAGCTCGTAGATGAGGGCGGCGACGAACATGCCGTCGGTGCCGGGCTTGACGTTGACCCACTCGTCGGCGATGGCGCCGTAGCCGGTGCGCACGGGATTGACCGCGACGACCTTGGCGCCGTTCTTCTTGAGCTTGCCGAGCCCCATCTTGATCGGGTTCGAACCGTGGTCCTCGGCGACGCCGAACAACATGAAGTATCGTGTCAGGTCCCAGTCTGGCTCGCCGAACTCCCAGAACGCGCCGCCGAAGGTGTAGAGTCCGGCGGCGGCCATGTTGACGGAACAGAACCCGCCGTGCGCCGCGTAATTCGGCGTGCCGTACTGGATCGCCCACCAGCCGGTGAGTGATTGCGACTGATCGCGGCCGGTGAAGAATGCGAGCCGGCGCGGATTTGTGGTGCGGACGCGGCCGAGCCAGCCGGTGGCGATGTCGAGCGCCTCGTCCCAGCTGATTTCCTTGAACTCGCCCGAGCCGCGCGGACCCGTGCGCAGCATCGGCGCCTTGAGGCGGGCGGGGGAGTAATGCTGCATGATGCCGGCGGAACCCTTGCCGCACAGCACGCCCTTGTTGACCGGATGGTCGCGATTGCCTTCGATGTAGCGGACTTTGCCGTCCTTGAGGTGAACCTTGATCCCGCAGCGGCAGGCGCACATGTAGCAGGTCGTGGTCTTGACCTCGTCGCCCGGCGGCACCGAGAGATCGACGCGATCGTCCAATTTGACCTCGACACCCATCGAATCTTCCCTCTGTTCCTGCTTCGCTGGCGGGCGGCTCACGACAACGCCGGTCGGCAATTTGTCGGCCCGGCCCGATCGCTCACTGAATATTCGCATAATCGAATATATTTGATAGCCGAAGGTCGCGGCATCGTATAGTCAGGATCCGCCCGGCGGCCTGCGACGTGTTGCATGTTGCAGTGCGTTGTTACTGCGGGTCGGCGTGCGCGCTGGAAGGAACATAGCGAAGCGGGCGTCGCTGCGGCATATGACAATGCCGATCATCGGTGCGGCCTCGCCCGGGGTTGGCGAGCGCCGGTCAGGTCGGGGCCAACGGCGGAGTCGCAGGATACCCAATGATCATCGTCCAGATCTCCGACACGCACATCGCAACCGCATCAGACAACGCCAGCGCGCGACTCCGCGATCTGGCGCGGACGGTCGACGCCATCAATGCGCTGTCGCCGCGGCCGGTGGCGGTGCTGCACACCGGAGATGTGTCGCAAGACGCCAGTCCCGGAGACTATGCGGCGGCGCGCGCGGTGCTGTCGCGGCTCGAGGCGCCGGTCTACGCGATCGTCGGCAACCGCGACCGGCGGCTGGCGTTCAATGCGGCGTTCGCGGCGGACGGGTATCTCGAGGCAGGGGGCGGCTTCGTGCAGTATGCCGTCGATCTTGGGCAGCTGCGCATCGTGGCGGCGGATACGCTCGACGATGTGTCCCCGCTCGGGGGATTTTGTGCGGACCGGGCGGCCCAGCTGACGGCGCTGCTCGACGCGGCGAAGATGCAGCCGACGCTGGTGTTCCTGCATCATCCGCCGGTGGCGCTGTCCGATCTCAAGGGGCCGGCAATTCAGTTCCGCGATGCCGGGGAAGCCGAGATGCTGGTGCGCTGCATCGGTGCGGCGGAGGGCGTGATCGCGGTCGTCGCCGGGCACGTTCATCGTTCGCGGACGGCGCACGTCGGGGGCGTTCCGCTCTCGACAATGCCTGCGATCGCGACAGATCTAACCCACGAGCAATTGCCGCCAGCCTGCAAGAGTCGGCCGGTGTTCCACGTGCACCGCATCGCTGGTCGCGAAATATCGACGGCCAGCGTGGTGGTGTGAGGAAGGCGACCGCGGGCAAGGCCCTCTCGCGTCGTTTCGAAGACTCGCCTCCGGCATGATCCCTCTCCCCGAGGGGAGAGGGTGACGTCGAGTGTTGCGGCGGCTGAAGAAGGGCGCTCAGTAGCCGCCCTTGCGGCGGCTCTCGGGAAGGCCGGCGATGCGGCCGCCCTGCTTCGAAGGGTCGAGCGGGAACAGATCGTAGAGTTCCTTCGAATCCACCTCGCGGCCCCATTTGTCGCTCATCGCCTTTACGATCGTGCGCGTGTTGGGCTGGGTCTGGCCGTTGTCGAAATACTCTTCGCGCAAGTAGTTGATGACATCCCACGCGGCCTCATTGAGCTCGATGCCGTCGAGGGACGCCATGTGCTTGCCAAGGTCCTCGGTCCAGTCCTCCTGATTGACGAGGTAGCCCGTCGCGGTGGTCTCGATGTCGGTGCCGTTGAAGTCGATAGCCATGGTCATGTCCTCCGTGTCTGCAGTCAGGTAAAAAACGTTTCCGCCGCGGCGCCGGTCAGGCTTTGGCGATGGCGAGCGGTTCGGGTGTCCTGCGCCCGATGTCCTGGGCGCCTTCGCCTGGCTTGAACCAGGCGAGTTTCTCGTGCAGTCCGACGACGGTGCCGACGATGATGATCGCGGGGCCCTTGAGGCCGGCGTCGTGCGCCTTCCCGGTGATGCTGGCGATGGTGCCGGTGACGACACGCTGATTGAGCTTGGTGCCATTCTCGACGATGCCGACGGGCAGTGTCGGATCGGCGCCGCGCGCCAGGAATTCGGCCGTGAGCTCAGGCAGCGCGGCGAGGCCCATGTAGATGGCGACGGTCTGGTTGGGCCGCAGCAACACCTCCCAGTCGATATCGGGCCGGCCGCCCTTGGCGTGGCCGGTGACGAAGATACACACCTGGGCGTGATCGCGGTGGGTCAGGGGGATGCCGGCGTAGCTCGCGCAGCCCGACGCGGCGGTGACGCCGGGCACGACCTGGAACGGAATGCCGGCCTCGGCCAGCGTTTCAAGTTCCTCGCCGCCGCGCCCGAAAATGAAGGGGTCGCCGCCCTTGAGGCGGAGGACGCGGCGGCCCTCGCGCGCGAGCTTGACCAAGAGTTTGGAGATTTCCTCCTGCGGCAGCTCGTGCTGATTCTTGCGCTTGCCGACGTAGATGCGCTCGGCATCGCGGCGGACGAGATCGAGGATCGGGCTACCGATGAGACGGTCGTAGACGATGACGTCGGCGCGCTGGATGAGACGCAACGCCCGGAATGTCAGAAGGTCGGGATCTCCGGGCCCGCCACCGACGAGGAAGACCTCGCCGACGGGCTTATTGCTGGTCGGTGCGAACCAGGCGTCGAGCTCGGCGTCGACCCTGGCATCGGCGCCAGCGATGTCGCCGGACAACACCAGGTCGGCTGCCGGGCCGTCGATGACCTTCTCGAGGAAGTGTCGGCGCGCGCGCAAATCAGCGAAGCGGCCGTCGATGCGCTCGCGGATATGGCGGAGGAAACTCGCGAGTTCGCCGAAGCGGGCGGGGATGGAGCTTTCAAGGCGCTCCTTGATGATGCGGGCGAGCAACGGCGACGCGCCGCCGGACGAGATCGAGACGATCAGCGGCGAGCGATCCAGGATCGCGGGCATGTTGAAGTCGCAGAGTTCGGAATTGTCGGGCACGTTGACCATCGCGCCCGCGGCATGGGCCAGCTCGTAAAGTCGCGTGTCGGCGTCGTCGTCCTCGGTGCAGCCGAAGGCGAGGATGGCGTCCTGCAGATCGGATGCCTGGACCGTGCCGGCTCGATGCCGGAACTTCGGCATTTTTTCCAGAGTGATGAACTCGCTCGAAAGTTCGGGCGCCACGACCAGCACGTCGGCACCGGCCCGGAGCGCCAGATCGGTCTTGCGGGCGGCGACAGTGCCGCCTCCCGTGACGACGACCTTGCGGCCCTGCAGCTTGAGGGCAATGGGAAGCTGGTCCATCAGGTCTGCTCCGGCTGGCGGCGGCTTACTCTGGCAACACGCGCGAATTGATGCTGAACTGGCCGAGGCGCGCGGACGCGGCGCTGCGGTGATCCTGTTCCGAAGGAAGGCGGCCGATGACGATGCGTGGTGCGAACGACACGAGCGAACGGGACGATATGCCCGCGCTCGACGAGGACGGCTACATCGTCGAGCCATCCGAGTGGACCGAAGCGTTCGCCGAAAGCATCGCACGAGACGAGAACATCGTGCTCACCGGCGAGCACTGGCGCGTCATCCGTTTCATGCGCGAATGGCTCGACGATCATGGCGTCACGCCGGACGCGCGGCATGTCATGAAACTGCTCGGCGGCGCGCGCGACGAGGGCCGCGGGCTGCTGTTCGAGTTGTTTCCGCTCGGCTACGTCAAACAGGCCTGCCGCATCGCCGGCATGAAGCGGCCGCGAGCATGGAGCACGGGCTGACGCCGCTGCCGAATTGGTCGGACCTAGTCTGGCCGCGGCGAGCTTCATTGCGCGTCGTCTCCGCCTTCGTTCGCGGCGTCGCTGGTGCTCGCCGCGCGCGTCGCCCAGGCCTGCATCGTCGAGGCCCACGCCTCGGCGGTCGGTACGTCGATGTCGAGGATGGTGAAGCGCGTGCCCTCGCGAATGCGGACGCGCAAGAGCCGCATGCCGCTTTCGTGGAGCACGTCCTGCAACACGATCTCACGCCGGAAGGGCGCCGCGATGCGGCTCAATTCGGTGACGTTGGGGTCGCTCATGACTGCTTTCCTGGGGCGCGTTGGCCGAGATAGCGCGGTCCGAGCGAGAACACGCGCTCGATTTCGGTCTGCCAGCGCTTCGGTGTGTCGATGTACTCGGGCTTGACGTCGTACTTGATGAAACGGGCGCCATCGCGCGCCGCCTCGGCGACGGCGACCAGCAGTTCGGCGAACGACTGCATCTGGGGGCGATAGATGATGAGGTCGCTGAGATTGACCATGCCGGGTTCGCGTTCGAAATTATCGCTCATTTTGTCCTCCGCCCGTGGGCTGAATGCAGTCGGTGCCGGATCGTGTGGGTAGCTGATCGCGCCGGTGCCGGCGAGGGTCGTATTGCCGATCGTCAGGTGCCGGTGATGCGTTTGGCGTAGCGGCCGCGCAACAGCAGCCGTTCGGCGCCGGCGGCGTTCTCGAAGCCGGTGCGCGTGTGCAGCACGTTGTTCGAGATCAAGCCTTCGCCGGCGGCGAGCGTGTACTTGATGATCAGCGGCTCCTGCTCCTTGGCGAGCAGCTGGTCGATGAAGGCGACGGCCGCGCGTGTGTCGTCGTCGTCCCGCCAGATGACGTTGCGCGCGCGTGCGGTGTAGCGCGTGGTGAGTTTGCCGCCGGCGTCGAATGCGAACACGGGGCCGATGCTCGTCGGGCGCGTGCGGCCATCCTCCTCGACGCTCTCGGGGATGGTCATCGCTTCAGGGTGCGTCATCGCGGCGGCGAGCGCGGGGTTTTGGTCGCGCAGCCGGATATAGACGATCTCGGGATCGAGCAGAGCGTTCTCGCCGCCGGCGCTGGCCGGCCGCACGCAGTGCAGGATCATCGCGCGGATGGCTTCGTGGGGACCGTTGTAATAGCCGTCGGTGTGCCAATTCAGCGGCCGGTTCGTGTACGGGATGAAGCCGCGCTTGCTGCTCTGATCGGTGACCTCGATTGCGACGATCCCGTCGCTGTCGGCGGAACGGTGATCCTCGATATCCCAAAGCCCGAACGTCGCGGCGAATCGTCTCAATTCGGCACGCGCGTCGTCTCCCGACAGGGGCTTGGCTGATTCGTAGATGGCCATGCCGCAGCGCCGGCAGCGATCGAGAATGGCGGCGCGCTCGGCCTCGGTCGGCACCGCGAGATCGGCGATTGTGACGCGGATGTCGTTTGCTGACGCCGGATACCCGGCCAGCTTGGCATCGCGCCAAGTCTTGTAAGCGGCTGGATTTTCTATGCTCGTCGACATGCCTCACTCCTCGCGGCCAGTGCACAGCGCATCAACGCTGCCGAACTCGCGGCCAAACTCCAACCCAGACGCGTCCTCCGCGTGCGCGAACCCGTTGGCACCACATTCCCGTCATGGCAGAAATATGCCGTGGCGGATTCGCGGGCGCGGATCGGCGGGCGATGGGCAAGCCTGAATGTGCATGTCAGATATTCCTGCTCGACGCCCCTTGCGGACTCCTATCATATTCGAATAAGCTAATATGGAAGTGTTCGGCAAGGGCAGTCTATGCTATAGCCGAATGAGGCGGTCGATCGCGCTGCATAGCTCGGCGCATTCGGGTTCCGCTCGGCTTTGCCCCCTCGGCGGGGGGATGATGTGGAACCTCGATGGTGCACCGTCGGGGTTCGAAATCTGGTGAAGCAGTTGGGCCCTGCCTCGGGTCGGCAACAAACTGGGGATGTACGTCATGTCGGATGCGAAAAAAGACGATGTAGTGAAGGCCACAACGGCGAAGACCCGCACCCCGAACCGGCCCACGCCGAAACTCGACGAGCTCGAGAGCGGACCGTGGCCGAGCTTCGTGACGGGCCTGAAGCGGCTCCGGGACAGTGAGCAGAACGGCGCGATGATGAACGACCTGCTCGGCCAGCTCGAGCACTCGTACACCGAGCGCCTCGGTTACTGGAAGGGCGGCACGGTTTCGGTGTTCGGCTACGGCGGCGGCATCATTCCGCGCTTCTCCGAGGTCGCCGACAAGTTCCCCGAATCGAAGGAATTCCACACGCTGCGCGTCATGCCGCCAGCCGGCTTCCACTATGACACCAACGTGCTGCGCAAGATGTGTGACATCTGGGAGCGCCACGGCTCGGGGCTTATCGCGTTTCATGGTCAATCTGGCGACATCATGTTCCAGGGCACGACCACGGCGGGTTGCCAGAAGGCATTCGACGAATTCAACGAGATCGGCTTCGACCTCGGCGGCGCCGGTCCTGCACTGCGCACCTCGATGAGCTGCGTCGGTCATGCCCGTTGCGAAATGTCGAACTACGACGAGGCCCGCGCGCTGCGCACGATCCTCAACGACAATGTCGGCGAAATCCATCGCCCGGCGCTGCCCTATAAGTTCAAGTTCAAGTTCTCGGGCTGCCCGAACGATTGCGTGAACGCCATCCATCGCGCCGACTTTGCGGTGATCGGCACCTGGCGCGACGATATGAAGGTCGACCAGGAAGAGGTGAAGGCCTACGTCGAGCAGGTCGGCCGCAAGTACGTCATCGACCATGTCATCGCGATGTGCCCGACGCGTGCGCTCAGCCTCAACGACGACAACACGCTCGAAGTCGAGAACAAGAGCTGCGTCCGCTGCATGCACTGCATCAACGTGATGCACAAGGCACTCGCTCCGGGCGACGACAAGGGCGCGTCGATCATGATCGGCGGCAAGCGCTCGCTCAAGGTCGGCGACCTCATGGGTACGATGATCGTGCCGTTCATGAAGCTCGAGACCGACGAAGACTATGCCAAGCTGAAGGCGTTCGCCCGTCAGGTGATCGACTTCTTCGCCGAGAACGCGCTCGAGCACGAGCGTATCGGCGAGACGCTGGACCGGATCGGCCTGCCCGCATTCATCGATGCGCTGGGCATCCAGCCCGATCCGAACATGGTCAAGCATCCGCGTACGTCGAGCTATGTCCGCACCGACGACTTCACCGACGAGGCCGAGAAGTACTTCGCACGCAAAGGCGCGCACAAGGACGGCAGCGCCAAGGAAGCCGCGGAGTAACGAACTTGCCGATTCCGGCCGCCGCCGCTTGACGGGGCGGCCGGACGACAAAGCCTGATGTAGCAGCCTGATGTAAATGCCATCCGATCAGACCGAGCGGGGAGCGTGATCCCCGACCCCGCTCGGCGAGGTGTGCCGGAGACATCGGTTGGGCATCGGACGGCCATCGAACGGGACGACAGACCGCACTGCCGGACGGCACCGCCGACGCGCGCCGCCCCGATAGGCCCCCGAGGCCAGACGCGACGAAACGAGCGACGCCGACACCAATTCAGAAGATTCAAGAGCGAGGACGCACATGAGTCAGGGCACAGTTACGCCGGGTACGCCGGCCCCCGCCGCCGCCAAGGCGCCACCCCCGAAGCTTCGCAAACCGATCGAGTCGGGCGTGCCCGATCCGATGCAGTACATGCATCCGATCATGCGCAAGAATTACGGCAATTGGGCCTGGCATGAGCGGCCGCGTCCCGGCGTTCTGCGCCATGTCGCCAAGAGCGGCGATGAGATCTTCACGGTCCGCGCAGGCACGCAGCGCCAGATGGACGTCGGCACGATCCGCAAGCTGTGCGATATCGCCGACACCTACGGCGAAGGCCACGTCCGCTTCACCACGCGCTCGAACATCGAGTACATGGTCGGCTCTTTCGAGAAGGTGCCGAAGCTCATCGAGGTGCTGACCAAGGAAGGCTTCCCGGTCGGCGGCACAGGCAACTCGGTGTCGATGATCTCGCACACCCAGGGCTGGTTGCACTGCGACATCCCCGGCACCGATGCTTCGGGCGTCGTGAAAAGCCTGATGGACATGCTCCACAAGGAGTTCATCCAAGAGGATATGCCGAACCGCGTGCGCATCACGACGTCGTGCTGCCAGATCAACTGCGGTGGCCAGGGCGATATCTCGATCAACGTGCAGTACACGAAGCCGCCGAAGATCGATCACGAGAAGGTTGGCAACGTCTGCGAGCGCCCGTCGGTCGTGGCGCGCTGCCCGGTCGCGGCGATCCGTCCGGCGATGGTCAACGGCAAGCCGTCGCTCGAAGTCGACGAAAAGAAGTGCGTGTGCTGCGGCGCCTGCTATCCGCCCTGCCCGCCGATGCAGATCAACAGCGCCGAGTCGACGAAGCTCGCCATCTGGGTGGGCGGCAAGCACTCGAACGCCCGTTCGAAGCCGACGTTCCACAAGCTCGTCGTCGCCAACCTGCCGAACAACCCGCCGCGTTGGCCGGAAGTCGAGGAAGTCGTTCGCAAGATCCTTTATGCCTACAAGGAGGACGCGAAGGATTGGGAGCGCATGGGCGAGTGGATCGACCGGATCGGCTGGCCGCAGTTCTTCGAGAAGACCGGCTTGGCGTTCACCAAGCACCATCTCGATACTTGGGTCGGTGCACGCCACACGATGAATATGTCGGCGCACGTCCGCTTCTGACGACTTGCATCCGGCGCGCTGCGGCGCGCCGGCTCTGGGGAGGGGCGCCGCCGGTTCGGTGGTGCGCGCGGCAGGGTTTCGATCCGGTGCGGGACTGTTCGGACCCGGCTGGCCGAGACAGGTCCGCGGAAGTAGATTGAGGCCGTCACAAGTGAAGCCGTCGCAAGTACGGCATGTTCAACGAGGTTGTCGAACGTGAAGATCTCCATCCTGGTCAACGAGGGGCCATACACGCATCAGGCTTCGGACTCGGCCTATCAGTTCGCGAAAGCGGCGCTGGAAAAGGGTCACGAGGTTTTCCGCGTGTTCTTCTACAACGACGGCGTCAACAACGGCACACGCCTGACGGTGCCGCCGCAGGACGATCGGAATATCCAGAAGAACTGGAGCGAGCTCGCTGAGAAGCACAAGCTCGATCTCGTGGTGTGCATCGCCGCCGCACAGCGCCGCGGCATCCTCGACGAGGGTGAGGCGAAGCGGCACGGCAAGGGCGAAGGCTCGGCCAACATCGCACCGGGGTTCCGCATTTCGGGCCTGGGACAATTGATCGAGATGGGCATCGAATCCGATCGCCTTGTCGTTTTCGGCGATTGAGGGGAGCATCGGGACATGGCTGAACCAGCAAAAAGTCCGCCGGCACCGCCGGCAAAGTCGACGCCGAAGAAGTTCCTGTATGTGAACCGTCGCGCGCCATACGGCACGATTTACGCGCTCGAGTCGCTCGAGGTCGTGCTGATCGGCGCCGCGTTCGACCAGCACGTTGCGCTCGCCTTCATCGATGACGGCGTGTTCCAGCTGACCAAGGGCCAGGACACCAAGAGCCTTGGCGTCAAGAACTTCTCCCCGACGTTCCGCGCGCTCGGCGACTACGGCGTCACCAAGTTCTACGTCGAGAAGGAATCGATGCAGGAGCGCGGCCTGACGCTCGACGATCTGCAAGCCGTGACCTACGAGGACGAGAACGACGGCTTCAAGGAGAAGCCCTCGATCCAAGTCGTGAGCCGGAGCGAGATGGGTGCGATCATGCAGCAGCAGGACGTGCTGCTGAACTTCTAGACCGGACGAATTCGCGGCTGCGGGCCCGGGGCAACCGAGGTGCGCGCCAGGACCAACTGATCAGGACGGACTTAGAACCGGACCATGTCGATGCTGCACACAGTCAACAAGTCGCCGTTCCAGACCAACTCGCTCGCGAGCTGTCTCAAGCATGCGCAGAAGGGCGACGCGATTCTCCTCCTCGAGGATGGCGTCTATGGCGCGCTCAAGGGCACGATCGCTTCGGGTGACATCTGGTCGAAGCGGGTCGAGTTGAGGTTTTACGTCATGAGCGCCGACGTCGCCGCGCGTGGACTTCAGAAGTCCCAGCTGATCGAGGGGCTCAACATGATCGACGCCGGCGGGTTCGTCGATCTGGTCGTCGCCCACAAGACCAGCCAGGCCTGGCTCTAGAATTTCGCGCGGCCCTCGAACGCCGGATCGCGTTCACGACCACGTCACGAATACGAAGCCTGACACAATAGGAGAAGACGAATGGGCTACATGCTGAACGGTACGGACTTCGAGGCCGACGAAGAGGGCTACCTGACGGACCTCTCGGTCTGGAACCCGGATCTGGCGCTGCTGATCGCGCAGAGCGAAGACCTGGAAATGAACGACGAGCGCTGGGAAGTCGTGAATTTCCTCCGCTCGTACTACGACGAGTATCAGGTCGCTCCGGCCATCCGCGTTCTGACCAAGGCATTGGCCAAGACCATGGGACCCGACAAGAGCAGCAACGAATACCTCTATACGCTGTTCCCCTACGGTCCGGCGAAGCAGGCGTGCAAGATCGCCGGTCTTCCGAAGCCGACCGGCTGCGTCTGATCCGATCGGAACGAGCAGCCGTCCCGCACATCACGGACGGCTGCTGCGCTCGAACGGCGACTGAGACGACGATGACGTGAGCATCGACGGCGACGACCCGCGGCAGCATTGCCGGCGGCACCTGTAGGCATGCGAGAGGACTGCACTGTGATCACCGCGATTTTTGCCGCGCTGTTCTATGTTGCGACGCTGGTACTGGCCGGCGGCCTCTTCTATCGCATCCGCCTTTATCTGCGTACGCCCGCGCCGTTGAAGATTCCGACGACGCCGGCGCCGACGACGCAGTCGGGCGTCGCTTTCCGGCTGGTGCGCGAGGTCGTGCTGTTCGAGAGCCTGTTCAAGGCCAACAAGTGGATCTGGATCTTCGGTTGGATCTTCCACGCGGCACTGCTCCTGGTCCTGCTCCGGCATCTGCGCTACTTCACGCAGCCCGTGTGGGATTGGGTGGCGCTGGTGCAGCCGTTCGGCATTTACGCCGGCTTCGCGATGGTCGCAGGACTGTTGGGGTTGTGGGCGCGCCGGATCCTGGTGCCGCGGGTGCGCTATATCTCGGCGCCGTCCGATCACCTGATGCTGGCGCTGCTGGTGGCGATCGGCGCGAGCGGGCTCGGCATGAAGTTCGTGGCGCACACCGATATCGTCGCGCTCAAGGCATTTTTCCTGGGACTGATGCGGTTCGAATTGAACCCGCTGCCGCCGGATCCGCTGCTGCTCATTCATATCGGGCTCGTCGCGGCGCTGATGATTATCTTCCCGTTCTCCAAACTGCTGCATGGCGTGGGGCTGTTCTTCAGCCCGACACGCAACCAGGTCGACAACCCGCGCGAGCGCCGTCACCTCGCGCCGTGGGCAGCGAAACTCGAGTCGGGGGCGGGACAGAAATGAACCGACTGAGTTTCCGGCTTAGATCCCGTCACAAGGTCCGTTGGATTTTGAACACGACGTTCGTTTCAGGCATGCGCGTGGGGCGCTTCGCACAGGAGATCGCCCGTGGCTGACGCCGTCAATCCAGAGGCCGCAAAGCCGGCAATGCCCGCTGCGGCACCACCCAAGGCGCCGACGGCCGGAGCAACGGCCGCCGCCAAGCCGGCCGCTCCCAAGAAGGACTACAGCGCGTACATCATCGCGAAGGGTCAGCCGGTCCCGAGCCCGACCGAGATCCCGCAGTTCAAGTGCGGTGCGATGTCGGACTCGAAGCCGTTCGTCGCTAAGTCCGAGCATCAGACGCCGCTCGGCTTTCCGGGCGAACTGGTCGACAACTGGCAGGAGAAAGCGGTCGCCAAAATGGGCGACCTTCTCGGCAAGTACCGCTCGCTGCAGGTTTATATGGACAGCTGCATCAAGTGCGGCGCCTGCACCGACAAGTGCCATTACTTCCTCGGCACCGGCGACCCCAACAACATGCCGGTCGCGCGCCAGGATCTGTTCCGCAAGGTTTATCGCCGCTACTTCACGACGGCAGGCAAGTGGTTCCCGAAACTCGTCGGCGCCGAGGACTTCACGGAAAAGGTGCTCGACGAGTGGTACACCTATTTCCACCAATGCTCGCAGTGCCGCCGCTGCTCGGTGTATTGCCCGGTCGGCATCGACACCGCCGAAGTCTCGATGGCCGCCCGCGAGATCATGGATCACGTCGGCAAGGGCCAGAAGTATTCGAACGAGATCATCGGCAAGGTCTTCAAGGTCGGTAACAACCTCGGTCTGCCCAAGAAGGCGATCCGCTCGACGCTCGACGGGCTCGAGGAGGAGATCAAGGAAGAGACCGGGCTCGACGTGCGGCTGCCGCTCGACGAGGTCGGCGCCGAGATCATGCTGGTGACGCCGTCGGCTGACCTGTTCGCCGAGCCGCACATCCAGGGTCTGATAGGCTATGCCAAGGTCTTCCATCAGGCGGGCATCAGCTGGACGCTGTCGTCGCATGCGTCGGAAGCCGCGAACTTCGGCATGTTCATCGGCTCCTACGAGAACATGCGCAATGTGTCGCTGCGCATTCGGGAAGCGGCGCTGGAGCTGAAGGTCAAGCGGCTGGTGTTCGGCGAGTGCGGCCACGCCTGGCGCGTCGCCTACAGCTTCCTCAACACGCTTGCGGGCCCGTTCGACTTCCTCGACCCGCGCTATCCGATCCCGCAGCACATCGTCGAGTTCACGGTCGACCAGATCAACAAGGGCAACCTGCGCTTCGACAAATCCCAGAACGACAAATACCGGCTGACGTTCCACGACAGTTGCAACGTCGCGCGCGGCTCGCGGATGGGCGATGTCGAGGGCGGGCAGTTCGAGTTCCCGCGCCAGATCCTGCGCGCGACCTGCAACCACTTCTACGACATGGCGCCGGAGACGATCAAAGAGGCGACGTTCTGCTGCGGCGGCGGCGGCGGCCTTCTGACCGACGACCTGATGGACCTGCGCATCAAGGGCGCGCAGCCGCGCATGCGCGCGATGCAGCAGGTTGCGCAGGACCACGGCGTCACGCATCTCGCGGCGATTTGCGCCATCTGCAAGGCGCAGTTCACGAAGGTGATGCCGGCTTACGGTTTCAAGATGGACGCCATTCTCAGTGTTCACCAGATGGTCGCCAACGCGATCGTCCTCGACGGTTCCATCCAGGCGAAAGCGCTGGATCAGAAGCTCGCTGCGCCGCAAATCGGCAACGCCTAAAAGGGAAGCCCGACCATGGATGATGCGATTTCGAAGTCCGGCAAGGCCGCTCCAGCAGCCGATGCGCCCAAGCTCACCAATCGCCGGTTCAAGGACGGCGAGAACATGTGGACGGGCTGGCAGGATCTTACCGAGAAGATCTTCCAGGCCGACAAGTCCTACAAGTGCCCGACCTACGTGCACCAGACGCCGCCTTGCCAAGGCAGCTGTCCCTCGGGTCACGAGATCCGGGGCTGGCTGTCCATTGCGCGCGGCATGGACAAGCCGCCGGTGAAGGGCATGAAGTGGCAGGAGTATGCGTTCAACCGCATGGTCGAAGCCAACCCGTTCCCCTCGGCGATGGGCCGCGTCTGCCCGGCGCCCTGCGAGGACGGCTGCAATCGCAACGAGGTCGACGACTACGTCGGCATCAACGGCGTCGAACAGTACGTCGGCGACTGGGCCATCGACAACAAGACGAAGCTGCCCGACGCGGCCGAGTACACCGGCAAGAACGTGGCGGTCATCGGCGGCGGTCCGGCGGGCCTATCGGCGGCCTACTTCCTCCGCCGCAAGGGCCACGGCGTCGCGCTGTTCGAAGCCAACGAGAAGCTCGGCGGCATGATGCGCTATGGCATTCCCGGCTATCGGACCCCGCGTCCGACGCTCGATGCGGAAATCGATCGCATCACGGCGATGGGCGTGACGGTGCAGTACAACACACGCGTCGGCCGTGACATCACGATCGAGGAACTCGAGAAGAACTTCGACGCGATCTTCTGGGCGGTCGGCGCGCAGAAGGGCCGTGGCCTGCCGGTCCCGGGTTGGGAAGGCACGGAAAATTGCATCACCGGCGTCGAATTCCTCGATGCGTTCAACAAGGGTTGGGTGCTCGGCACGGCGCAAAAAGTGGTCGTGGTCGGCGGCGGCGATACGTCGATCGACGTGGCATCGGTCGCCCGCCGTCTCGGTCACATCACGCATAAGGCGGAGAAGGACGTCGATCCGCACGATCTCCTGGGCTACACCGCGCACGACGTTGCCGGCACGATGACGCGTGAGGGTATGCAGGCGACGCTGACCTCGCTGTTTCCGATCGAGAAGATGACGGCATCTGAGCGCGAGCGCGAGGACGCCAAGCGCGAAGGCGTGACGATCATCGGCGGCGCTCTGCCGCTCGAAGTTCTGAAGCATCCCGACGGCCGCGCCCGCGCCCTCAAGATGTGCAAGTGCACGATGAAGGGCACGACGCCGGTGCCGACGCCGGACACCGAGTTCGAGATCGAGTGCGACATCATCATCTCGGCCATCGGCCAGATGGGGGACCTCGGTGGCGACCTGAGCGTGCTCGACAACGGCAAGGGCTTCATCAACATCCAGGGCGTGTATCAGGTCAAAGGCAAACCGAAGCACTATGCCGGCGGCGACGTGATCCGTCCGCATCTGCTGACGACGGCAATCGGTCACGGCCGCATCGCCGCCGACAGCATCGACCACATGCTCGCCGGCCATCCGATCGACAAGCGGCCGAAGGTGGACGTCCACCACTTCAACCTGTTGAACGAGCTGCATCAGCGTGCTCTCGATCCGACGCCCTACGACACCAAGAAGCAGATCGAGGCGACGGCGCTGCGCGGCACGTCGGATGCGAACTTCGCGATCCACAATTACGAGGATCAATCGAATTCGCAGATCATCTCGCACAAGGATCTTTTCAAGGGCCACTTCAAGTTCGAGCCGCGCGCCAAGCGCGACGAGATCCACATCGAAGCGGACAAGGTGCTCGGCAACTTCGAGGAGCGCATCAAGGTCTTCTCGGAGCAGCAGGCGATCAACGAGGGCAAGCGCTGCATGAGCTGCGGCATGTGCTTCGAGTGCGACAACTGCGTCGTCTACTGCCCGCAAACGGCGGTGGCGCGCGTGCCGAAGAAGGATCGCGCCGTCGGCCGCTATGTCTACACCGAGTACACCAAGTGCATCGGTTGCCACATCTGCGCGGACGTCTGCCCGACCGGCTACATCAAGATGGGCCTCGGCCAATAACGCGGCGACAAACGCAGCGAACGATAGGGAGATGGGTGTGCGGCCTTGGCTGATCTTATCGGCGATGGGGGTGGCGGTCGTTTTGGCCGCCACCGGAGCCGGGTTGCGCGTTTCCGGAGATGCCGTGGCGCAAACCGCGCCGCCGAAGAGTACTGCGGCTCCCGCGGCGACGCCCGCCGTGGCGCCATCTCCTGGGCGCACGCCGATGCCTGCGATCACCAAAGGCAAGGGCGACAAGTGCGTCGCCCCGACGGATTGGATGCGGCGCTTTCATATGACGGCGCTCAACCACAAACGCGACGATACCGTTCATGACGGCATCCGCACGCCGCAGTTCAGCCTCAAGGCGTGCATCGATTGTCATGCCGTAAGCGGCGCTGACGGCAAGGCCGTGACGGTGAAGGACGAGCGCCACTTCTGCCGCTCGTGCCACGACTACGCAGCAGTGAAGGTTGATTGCTTCGAGTGCCACGCCTCGCGTCCGGAAGGCGCGGGCGACAAGAAGGGCGCCGATTCCGGCCATCACGGCACCCATGAAGGAACCGGGCACGCTGAGTTGGCACGGCTCGGTGCGGCGCTTGGGCAGTATCTTGGCGATGCGGTCGCCGCGCCGAACAGTGTGGAGAGGCAGCGGCCATGAGGATGGAAGATTTCATCGCCGACGCGCCGAAGGCCGATGCGCAACGCGCCGGCGGCTGCGGCACCGGGACATGCGGATGCAAGAGCGCATCGCCGCGCGATGATCGCGCGGCAGCGCTTGCGATCGAGGGCGACACGCCGAATTCGACGGGTGTCGATGCGGCACGTCGCTGGTTCCTGAAGAGCGCTTCGGCGTTCACGACGCTGGCGCTCGCGCCGGGCGTGACGCTGATGGCGTATGCCGAAAGCACTCCGGCGGCTGCGCAGACCAAGGCTCGCGCGCCCAATGAAATAGTCTCGTCCAAGAACCGCTGGGGCCTGTTGATCGACACGACCAAGTGCGCCGACGGTTGCACCGGATGCGTGTCGGCGTGCTCGAAAGAGAACGGCTGGAAGGATACGGGCCATCCGCGCACCGACGCGCAGTGGATCCGCAAGGTGACGGTGAAGAACCCGAAGAACGGCGCGACGACATCGCTGCCGATGATGTGCCAGCATTGCGCCGAGCCGCCGTGCGTCGACGTGTGCCCCACGGGCGCCTCGTTCAAGCGCGCTGACGGCATCGTGCTTGTCGACAAGCACATCTGTATCGGCTGCCGCTATTGCATGATGGCGTGCCCGTACAAGGCGCGGTCGTTCGTGCACGAACCGCTCGAGGACCAAAAGGCTCATGCGCCGCGCGGAAAAGGCACGGTCGAGAGCTGCACCCTTTGCGTCCACCGGGTCGATGCGGGCGGAACGCCGGCCTGCGTCGAGGCGTGCACGGCGGCTGGTCACGGCGCGATGATGTTCGGCGATCTCAACGATCCGGCGAGCGAGATCTCAAAGCGAATTGCGACGTATGCCACGCGGCAGATCCGGGCCGATCTCGGACTGGATCCGGGCGTCCGGTATCAAGGCATCTAGCGGGACCGGGGAGCGGAACAGATGGCGCGCGTTGTCTATCGCGAGCACGAGGGCGGCAACCGGTTTTGGATGGCGCTGGCCGGATTCGGCGCGCTGATCGCGGCCGGATTGGCGTCGGCCTATTACATGGAACACAACGGCCACGTCGTCACCGGCATGGATAACCAGGTCGTGTGGGGCCTGCCGCACGTGTTCGCCGTGTTCCTGATCGTGGCTGCGTCCGGTGCGCTCAATGTCGCCTCGGTCAGCTCGGTGTTCGGACGCGAGGTCTATAAGCCGATGGCGCGGCTGTCGGCGCTGTTGGCGCTGGCGCTCTTGGCCTCGGGGCTGATCGTGCTCGTGCTCGATCTCGGGAGGCCGGAGCGGCTGATCGTGGCGATGACGACATACAATTTCTCGTCGATCTTCGCTTGGAACATCTTCCTTTATACCGGTTTCATGGTCATCGTCGGCGCCTACCTGCTGACGATGATGGGGACGGGGCTCGATCAATATTCAAAGCCCATGGGGCTTGCGGCGTTCATCTGGCGGCTGGCGCTGACGACGGGCACGGGCTCGATCTTCGGCTGGCTGATCGGACGCGAGGCGTATGACGCGGCGGTGCTCGCGCCGCTGTTCGTGGCGATATCGCTGGCGGTCGGGCTGGCGGTGTTCCTGCTCGTCGTCATGGCGCTGTTCGGCACGGGACCTAACGCACCGGGGCCGGAACTCAGGACGCGACTCGGTCGGCTGCTCGGTATCTTCATCGGAGCGGTGCTGTACTTCACGATCGTCCAGCATTTGACCAATCTCTATGCCGCCGAGCACAAGAGCATCGAGCGGTTCATCCTGTGGGACGGCGGCGTGATCACGCGGGTGTTCTGGCAAGGCCAAATCTTCCTCGGCGCAATTGTGCCGCTGGCGATGATTTTCCTCGGCCCCAAGATACTCAGCCGCGGGCGGCTGGCGCTGGCTGCGGCGTTCGTCATCCTCGGTGGTCTGGCGCAGCTTTACGTCATCATCATCGGCGGACAGTCGGCGCCGTTGGTGCTGTTCCCCGGCATGATCGAGACGTCGAGCTTCTTCGACGGTTCGACGACGATCTACGTTCCGACCTTGCCGGAGTTCCTGCTCGGACTGGGCGGCGTCGCGCTCGCCTTGACCATTACGCTGATCGGCGTGCGCGTGCTGCGCATCCTGCCGACCACGTTGGCCGACGCCGAGACGCAGACATGAGCAACCGGCGCAAAGCCCGGTTCGACTTCAGCATGGCCACCGGGCCGCGCGCCGACGAAACTTGCAACGAGACATACCCGATCCTGTGGCTCGGCATTTGCCGCGCCGATCTCGCAGGGAGGGTGCGCTGATGGGCAGCATTATCCCAGCCGCGCGCGTGCTGATTGCGGCCGCGCATAAGTCCTCCGGCAAGACGACCGTATCGATGGGTCTGGGCCGCGCGCTCTCGGAGCGTGGCGAGGCCGGCCGAGGACTGACGGTGCAGCCGTTCAAGAAGGGGCCGGACTACATCGACCCGATGTGGCTCGGCCGAGCGGCGGGCCGGGCGTGCTTCAATCTCGATTTCAACACGCAGGAACGCGACGAGATCGTAGAGATGGTCGGGGCACGTGCGCGCGGCGCCGACATCGTGCTGATCGAAGGCAATAAGGGACTGCACGACGGCGTCGATCTCGAAGGCTCGGACAGCAACGCGGCGCTCGCCAAGTTGATCGGTGCGCCCGTCGTTCTGGTCGTCGACGCCGAGGGCATCACGCGCGGTATTGCGCCGTTGCTGATGGGCTATCGCGTGTTCGATCCCGGCGTGAACATTGCGGGCGTCATCATCAACAAGATCGCCGGCCCGCGCCACGAAGGTAAGCTCGTTGCGGCCGTCGAGCGCTATTGCGACATCCCGGTCATCGGTTGTCTGCGCCGCGACGATGCCATCGCGGTGCGCGAGCGGCATCTCGGTTTGACGACGCCGGCGGAGACGGGTGCGGCGGAAGCGCGGATCGCGCGGATCGCGGCGGCGGTCCGCGACGGCGTCGACCTCGACAAGTTCATTGCGATTGCGCGGACAGCGCCGCCGCTGGCGATCTCGACGCACCCGGCGGCTAGCGTCGCGGGCGCTCGAACTGCCGACCGGGTGACGATCGCCGTCGCGCGCGATACCGCGTTCGGCTTCTACTATCCCGACGACCTCGAGGCACTGGAAGCAGCGGGCGCCGACCTGGTGTTCTTCGACACCATGGCGGACGCGCGGCTGCCCGACGCGGACGCGCTGTTCATCGGCGGCGGATTCCCGGAAACGCAGCTCGACGCGCTCGATCGCAATTCGCCGCTGCGGGCCGACATCAAGACGGCGATCGAAGGGGGAATGCCGGCTTACGCGGAGTGCGGCGGGCTCATGTATCTCTGCCGCTCGATCAGCTTCGGCGCGGCGCGAGGCGAGATGGTCGGCGTGGTGCCGGGCGATGCGGTGATGTGCGCCGTGCCACAGGGTAGAGGGCAGGTGAAGCTCGCGGAGACGGCGGCGGCGCGCTGGCCCGTCGTCGCGTCGGACAGCGGGAGCGGGGACGCGGGCGGAGCCGGCTGGCGCGTCAACGCGCACGAGTTCCATTTCGCGGCGGTCCGCGAGCTCGACCAGACACTCGAGTTTGCTTTCAACGTGATCCGGGGCGACGGGATCGATCAGCGGCGCGACGGCGTGATCGTGCATAATCTCTTGGCAACGTTCAGCCATCAGCGCGGGACCCGCCGCAATCCGTGGCCGCAGCGGTTCGTCGCATTCGTGCGCGCGTGCAAGGCGGCGCGGGTAGGGGCATCGTCCGGCAAGTTTTCACGACGAGGCTCCACGCCTCGGCGCGCCGCGCCGAAGAATGCATTGCGCGCGCCTGTCGCGCCAAAGGGAGTACAGCCATGAGTTCAGCCTCGAGCCACAGCCGCTTCAATGAGATCATTCGCGCCATCGACGCGGCTAATGCCGACGATCCGCGCTCGACCGAAACCGGCGGCGTGCGGCGGCCTTACGAGGTCGTTTATTCGGAGCGCATGACCGAGCGGCTCGCGGCGATGTATCCGGACGCCTCGGAGACGCTGCAGATCGCGGCGCGGGGGCAGCACCTCCGCCGCTGGGATATCCCGCGCGCGAGCTTTCCCGAGGGACGCGCCGGTTACGACGATTGGCGGAAGACATGCCGCGAGCATCACGCAAAGCTGCTTGGCGAGATCATGCGGGCGCACGGGCGCAGCGAGGACGAGATCGCGCGCATCGCGATGCTGGTCAAGAAGCAGCAGTTGAAGAAAGATCGTGAATCGCAGGCTCTGGAGAACGTCGTCGACGTGGTCTTCGTCGAGCACTACATCGAAGAATTCCTCGCGAAGTATTCGAGCTACGATGAGGACAAGGTCGTCGATATCGTCGGCAAAACTCTGCGCAAGATGTCGCCCAAGGGACACGCGGCGGCGCTGGCGCTGGATATGCCGGAAGCCAAGCGCGCACTGCTCATGAAGGCCGTCACGCGAGAGGCGGACACGCTGGCAAAGCTCGCGGCGGTCGCGATCGATTGACCGCAGACACCAATTTTTCGACCGACCGGGCCATCGACGGCGGTGTTGGGCAATATGCTCGATGCCGCCGTGCGCCCGGGCCGGAAACCAACAACAAAGGACGCCAAGGATGAGCATCACCAAGACCACCGTCATGGATAAACTGCGGACCGTCGCTGGTCCCGATGGCAAGGGCAACGTCGTCGACCTCGGTCTCGTGTCCGAGATCGTCATCAAGGACGACCGCGTTTATTTCTCGGTCACGGTTCCGGCAGAGCGCGCCGCCGCGTCGGAGCCGCTACGGCTCAGCGCCGAGAAGGCGGTTGCCGGCATTCCCGGCGTGGCGGGCGTGACGGCGGTGCTGACGGCGGAAGCGCCGATGGGCAAGTCAGGCAACAAGGCGGGCAATGGGGCGGCGTCCAAGCCCGCGCCTGCCGCGAAGGCCGGCGGCGTCCCGGGTCTCCCCGGCGTCAAGCACATCATCGCCGTGGCATCGGGCAAGGGCGGCGTCGGCAAGTCGACGACAGCGACCAACCTCGCGCTTGGCTTCAAGGCGCTTGGGCTCAACGTCGGCATCTTCGACGCGGATATCTACGGTCCGTCGCAGCCGCGCCTGATGGGGCTCGCCAAAGAGCAGCCGAGCGCCACGGAGGACGAGAAGAAGCTGCTGCCGATCAAGGCCTACGGCATCGGCGTGATGTCGATGGGCTTCCTGGTCGAAGAGGCGACGCCGATCGTCTGGCGCGGTCCGATGGTCGTGCAAGCGCTGCAGCAGATGCTGTTCGACGTGGCGTGGGACGACACCGGCGAACTCGACGTGCTGGTGATCGACATGCCGCCGGGTACGGGCGACGTTCAGTTGACGATTGCGCAACAGGTGCCGCTGTCGGGCGCGATCATCGTTTCGACGCCGCAGGATCTGGCGCTGATCGACGCGCGCAAGGGCCTCAACATGTTCCGCAAGGTCGAGGTGCCGGTGCTCGGCATCATCGAGAACATGAGCTACTTCATCGCGCCCGATACCGGCAAACGCTACGACATCTTCGGCAGCGGCGGCGCGGAGAAGGAAGCGGAGAAGCTCGGCCTCACGTACCTGGGCGGCATTCCACTGCACATGGA
The DNA here is from genome assembly GCA_022843145.1 of Hyphomicrobium sp. Classification (GTDB taxonomy): domain Bacteria; phylum Pseudomonadota; class Alphaproteobacteria; order Rhizobiales; family Hyphomicrobiaceae; genus JAKAML01. Next base: position 49,887 of record JALHOF010000001.1, on the reverse strand, counting down.
CATCCGCGAGCTTTCGGACGCCGGCACGCCGATCGTGGCGATCGTGCCAGATGGCCCAGAGGCCGCCATCTACAAGGAGATCGCTGCCAAGGCGTGGGGCGAAGTGCAGACGGTGAAGGGCATCGATGCGCCGCTGATGAAGGTCGCGGAAACGCGCGACAGCCTGAAGGTGACGTTCAAGGACGGCTTCGCATACGACCTGCCGGCCGAGATGCTGCGCGTGATGAGCCCGTCGGCGGAGGTGCAGGGGCATTCGGCCGAGCAGCGCGTGACGGTGCCGGGCAAGCGCAACGTCAAGATCAGAGAACTGAAGCCGGTCGGAAAGTACGCCGCCAAGATCACCTTCGACGACGGCCACGACACCGGTCTCTATACGTGGTCGTACTTGTTGCAGCTCGGCGAAGAGAAAGACGAGCGTTGGGCGGGCTACGTGAAGGAAATGGAGCAGAAGGGCCTGAGCCGAGGTTGAAGATGGGGATGTCCGGTGACAGGGCTTTCGCCTGTCACCGGTCCGGGGTTCACGACTTTGGCGACGTGCCATCCTTGAGTTTGCCGACGGCCAGGAGGCCGTTCAGAACGTAGCGCTCGTAGAACGGCTCGGTCTGACCTTTGCGGATCTTGCGCAGGAAATAGCGCTCGAAAGCGATCTTGGCGTAGTGCACCCACACGCCCTGGACGGCCCAGTTGAGATTGCGCGGCGGGATCTGCGGCTTGGCGATGAACGCCGCGCCCTTGTTGCCGAAGTCCGCGAGGCACAGTGCGTTCCACGTCGGCTCGACGTGTGGTTCCCTGCCTTCGATGAGATCGGCGATGTTCTCGACGGTCGCCGTCACCATGCTCTCGATCATGTAGCCCGTCTTCGGCACGCCGACCGGCACCGGCGTCGCCTCATAGGGCGGGATCGCGATGCATACGCCCACGGCGAAGATGTTGCGATACTTGGTATTGCGTTGCGTCTTGTCGACGAGGATGAAGCCGCGCGGATTGGTCAGTCCGTCGTGACCGCGGGTCGCGGCGACGCCACGGAAAGCGGGCAGCATCATCGAGTATTTGAACGGCAACTCGTGCTTCTTCTTCTCGCTGCCGTCTTCGTTGAACTCGGTGACGAACATCTTGCCCTGCTCGACCTTGTCGACCTTGGCATTGCAGATCCACTTGATGTTGCGCTCGCGGAACTCGGCCTCGAGCAGACCCTTGGTGTCGCCGACGCCGCCGAGGCCGAGGTGGCCGATATAAGGCTCGGAGGTGACGAACGTCATCGGCACGCGGTCGCGGATCTTCCGCTTCTTGAGATCGGTGTCCATGATGCCGGCGTGCTCGTAGGCCGGGCCGTAGCACGAGGCGCCCTGCACCGCGCCCGCGATGATGGGGCCCGGGTCCTTGCAGAACTTCTCCCATTCGTCGTAGGCGTGCGTGGCGTGCTCGACGGTGCAGACGGATTGCGTATGGCCGCCATGCGGACCTAGGCCGGGTATTTCGTCGAACGCCAGTTCGGGCCCGGTGGCGATGATCATGAAATCGTACTTGAGGGTACGGCCGTCACCGAGTTCGATCGTGCTGTCGGCTGGCGAGAGTTTTGTCGCGCCGACGCTTTCAAAGCCGATGCCGAACTTTTGCATCAGCGGCGCGAGTTCGATGGTGATGTCGCCCTTCTTGCGCCATCCGACACCGACCCAGGGATTGGACGGCGTGAACTGGAAGTAGGGCAGCGACGAGACGAGAGTGACCTTATGAGCGCGACTGAGTTTGGCGTTGAGTTCATAGGCCGCCGAGACGCCGCCGACGCCTGCGCCGAGTACCACGATGTGCGCCATACATGTGTTCTCCTCAAATCACGTTGCGCCGGAGTGGCCGGAGATTGAAACATACTGGTGTGCGTATGTTTGCTCGCGGGCTTTGATCCACGTCAAATTCCGAGCCTGCCCTCACGCGGGGGCTCTCGAGCACTTCAATCCGATCAGATGCGATCGCGCTTACGATCACGTCTGATCAGATCGTGCTCTAGGCGATGTCGACGCCCTTGAATTGACCGGCAGGAAGTCCGCGCGCGGAGAGATGTGCGCGGACTTCTGCAACGAAGCCGCCGTCGCCTGCCGCGTAGACGTCGTGCCCCGCGATCGACGCCAGCGCCGTGTCGCGCACGATCCCGTCAACGAGTTCGGCGGTGGCATGTCCCGCCGGAAACGCGACGTAGCGGAAATGATCGAGCGCGCCCGCGTAGGACTTCAGCAGGTTCTCCTGATAGAGACCTTCCGCGCCGGCGATACGGTACAGTGTGATCGACGGGGCGTGCTCGAGCGATAGCGCATGCTGCAGCAAGCTTTTGACCGGCGCGAAGCCGGGGCCCTTGGCGATCAGCACGACGGGACGCTCCGACGCATCGTCGAGAACGAAATCTCCAAACGGGCCGCGAATACCGACCTCGTCGTTGGCCGCGAGGCCATCGAGCACGCGGCGGTCGAATGCGTCGTCGCGGTCGCACAACACATGCACTTCGATGCGGCGCTCCTCGCACGGACAGCCGGCGGCGGGGACGAGCCGGCTTTCCCCGGCAATGGTGATCTCGATCTGCTGACCGGCGAGGTAGCGGAGGCGTTCGGCGCGCGGGGTCAAGAGGTGCAACGCGACGCGGGCCGGTCCAAGTTTCTCGATGGCGCGGACGCGGGTGACGATCGTCTGCTCGGGGATGTCGGCGACACCCCACAGCGGCACTTCGATTTCGAGGTCGCCGACGGCGGTGTAAGCGCAGGAGAGCGTATATCCGGACTGCTTGTCGGCAGCGGAGAGAACGTAGTCGTGCGGGTGGACCTTGACCACGTCACCGCGGACGATGCGGCATTTGCATTGTCCGCAGGTGCCGTTGCTGCAGCCGTACGGCAGTGACAGCCCGGCGTGCAATCCCGCCTCGAGCAGCGTCTCGTCGCCCATCACCTCGAACGATTGGCCGCTGGGCACTATGGTGACTTGGGCCGACATCACCCGCATGACGCGTTCCATCGCAAGTAGTTCTTCCCAGTTCCGGATATCGGCTTGGGGCGCGGCGAGCTCGCGCTTGAACCAGTTGAGAAACTGCTCGGCGAATTGCGGCGTGGCCTGCCGTGTCTCGACCGCTTCCGCGAGTTTACCGGCCATCCAGCCGTGAACCCGCTCGTGGTGCTTCAGACGTCCGCGGGCCGCGGCGAACTCGCGGCCGAGAATACGCAAGCGCTCATAGAGCACAATCGCATCCGGAAGTTCGGGCCGGACGGGGCTCTTGAGCAGTGCCTGATCCTTGATCTCTTCGACGCGGCGCAGCTCCTTCTCGTCCTCGAGGCGAACGTCCGGAAACAGGCGCAGTACCTCGTCGAGCTCGACTTGACCGTCGAAGCTCGCGAGCTCGCCGTCCTGCGCCATCCGCTGCAACACGGATCGGGGCTGGCCGACGAGCCGGGCAAGACGGCTCAACGGGATGAGATGGGCCATAGCGCCGGTCTGATCAGTAGGTCGATCCGAACGACAAGTCGCGCGTGTCGTGCGGCGCAGGCACGCCCGCCAGCCGCGACCCCTGTCCGACCGGCCCGCCGGGGAACAGCTGATAGAGATACTTGCTGCCGCCTTCGCTGGCGAAACGGTCGTTGAGCGCCGACGAAACGAGGCGGGCGTGCGGCGCTGGCCCATTGCTGACATAGAGACTTTGCAGGAACTCGATCACCTTCCAGTGTCCGGCGGACAGCTCGATGCCTTCGGCGCGGGCGCGGGCTTGCGCACCCTCGCGGCTCCAGGTGGCGATCTCTCCGGCGCGAACGATCTGGGCGGGGTCGCCGCCCGTCTGCGCGGAGGTGACGATGAGTTTGTTGATGTCGACGTCGGACATGCGGACACCTTTCTTGCGGGGTTCGGTGGAGGCTACTTGCGCGTAATCGTGTTGCCGGAGCGATTGAGCCAGGCATCGGGCAGCTCGGTGTGCTCGGGAAATTCGATCTCGACGTTGGGCGGAAGGCCGAGATTCTGCTGCAGATACGGCGATAGCCCGCCGACGAATTGGCGCAGGTTGCCGCAGATGTCACAGAGAATGTAGACCCGGCCGTCGATGCGGCGCGGGCGCCAGCCGCGCGGCAAAGTGCGGCGGAGCAGGGTGGGTCCGGTCACGGCTGTCAGCGTGCATTCGGCATGGCAACTGTCGCACGACGCTTTCGCCGGGTCATGTCCCGCTAGGTCAGGCGCGACGGCTGTCGTGGGTGCGCCGTCCGGTGTTTCGGCATCTGGAGGCGTGGGCATGGCCGGCTGCTCCCTGAGGCTGACGACGCGCGTGCTACGGCTATTCGCTGCGATTTACACGCTGCCGATGCAGGCCGCTGCCAGGACTGTCGTCGAGTATGAGAACGGCGTAGGGACCTAGGCCGAGTTCTTCCTGGAGATAGGCGGAAACGCCGCCCTTGAAGTGATGCATGCTGCCGCAACAATCACACAGCGTGAAGGTCCGCCTGTCGATCTTGCGCACGAACCACCCGGGCGGGACCGGTCCTCCGGCCTTGAACGGCGCCTCGGGATCGCCGCTGACCATCGGCGGCAACTTGCAGGCGTCGCAAACGAATTCGGACATCTCGGTGCATCCCGTACCATGCGGAACCGCGGTGCAGACTGTTGCGCGGCGCCGGTCACTCACCAAGCATATTAGTGCGTGCGAATATCCACTTGCAACGACCGATTGCGCTACGGGTGCGATGTGTCGCGCCGGTATCCGATGTCGAAGCAGGCGGAGTTGATGCCAAGCATGCGTTTGTGAAAGCCGCGGCGGCGCATGCTGCAATCAGATGGCTGCGGTGCCGCCTCTGACGCCGGCGATCGCCTGCCGCAAATCGTCTTGGTCCGCTCGTCCGTCTTCTTGCCCCATGGCCCGCCGATGAACTTCCTCGATGCGAGCTTCTTCGGGGTGTGGGTCCCGTCGCGGTTCTTCTGGTCGTATTCCTCGACCCCCTGCACGGCGCGATCGTCGCCGACGGTCTGCACTTGGGGCTCGTCGCGCCCCTTGTGCTTGACCACCGGCATGCCCGAACTGACAAATTTCATCTTAGATGGGGACGAACGCGTGATAGATCCAGGACGCGCGTCGAAGTGCCGCGCAGTTTGGACGGTTCGGTTTCTCGACGCTGCGCACAGCGTCGAGACACCCGTTTTCGAGGCCGGACTCGACGGCGAAGGTCTCGTAAATACTGATTTTACAGCAGCCCGAACGAACCGCTTTAGCCGCTGTCCATCCCCTGCAAGGAGCAGGCAAGGCCGGTCCTGCGGGACTCGACAGCTGGTGGTAATCTTGTATCATGACATATGAGTATTCGCTGTTCGGTGGGGCCGCGCAGGGAAGAGGCGCTGTCGGCGCCATAGCTGCGTACTTATCCAAAAAGCAGCACACAATAATCGTAGGGGGGGTAAATAGTGTTCGGATACAATCCGTTCGTCGATCTCACATCGACGATTCCGCTATCCATCATTCAGTCGTTCGTCATCCTGATGGTGCTGCTGGTCGTGGGCGGCACGCTGTTCGATGTCATTCACAAGCGAAGCGCCAAGTACTTCTTCAACAACATGCGACAGGCTGAGAGCCGTCGCACGCGGCGCCTCAGCGGCGAAGAGAAGGCTGGGTTGGCGGCGCGGACGGTCATGTCCGAGGTTCTGACATCGAGCGAGTTCTGCAATCCGCATCGCCGGCTTGCGCATCTGCTCACGATGTATGGCTTCATTCTCTACGTCGGATCGACAATTGCCTTGGTGTTCTGGCATTCGGCGCCTGGTTCCGGTTCGTCGTCCATCCTCCCGATGTTGTGGCACCTGGGGGCGCTGATGGTGTGCATCGGCGGATATTGGTTCTGGTTCTTCATCCGTGTCGACGTCGCTGCCGAGGGCAGCTCACCGTTTCGCGTCATGCGCGCGGATCTGTTCGTGCTGTCGCTGCTCGCCAGCGCGACCATGGCCTTGATCTGGTCCTACCTGCAGGCGAATGGCAGCGCGTGGGCCAATGTGGCGCTCGCCCTGTGTCTGCTTGCTACGATCGTGCTTTTTGGTTCGGTTCCGTGGTCCAAGTTCTCGCATATGTTCTTCAAGCCGGCCGCCGCCTTCCAGAAGCGCCTCATCAAGGCGGATGGATCGCGAGAGAACTTGCCCCGCATCTACGATCTCACGGATCCTGCGGTGCAGGCGCAGTTCCCGGATATCCCCGAATACATGGGAAAGAACCCGCCCGACATGGGTCTCGGCATCAAGCGTGAAGCTCCGCGCCACTACTGACACGACATCAACTGAAAAAAATCGAGAGGAGAATCATGCCCACCTTCGTGTACATGACCCGCTGTGATGGCTGCGGACATTGTGTAGATATTTGCCCATCCGACATCATGCACATCGATAAGGTGACGCGGCGCGCCTACAATATCGAGCCCAACATGTGCTGGGAGTGCTACTCCTGCGTCAAGGCTTGCCCGCAGCACGCGATCGATGTTCGCGGTTATGCGGACTTCGCTCCGCTCGGCCATTCGGTGCGCGTCCACCGGGACGAGGAGAAGGGTGTCATTGCCTGGCGGATCAAGTTCCGCAACGGCGAAAAAGACATGGATCTGTTGGCGCCGATTACGACGAAGCCCTGGGGCAAGCACATCCCGCAGCTACGCGATGTACCCTCGCCGAGTCAGGAGATGCGCGACAGCGAGCTGCTTTATAATGAGCCCAAGTACATCCGCTTCGACGAAGGCGGACTGCATACGCTCAAATCCAACAAGTTGAAAATGAAGGCGGGAGTATCCTACTGATGGTAAATACCGTCGTAGAAGACGATATCGACGTGCTCGTCTGCGGTGCAGGCCTCGGCGGGACTGGGGCGGCCTGGGAAGCCAGATTCTGGGGCCAGGACAAGAAGATCATTATCGCTGAAAAGGCCAACATCGACCGATCTGGTGCGGTGGCTCAGGGGCTGTACGCGATCAACTGCTACATGGGAACCCGCTTTGGGGAGAACAACCCAGAGGACCATGTCCGCTATGCGCGCATCGACCTCATGGGCATGGTTCGCGAGGACCTGCTGTTCGACATGGCCCGTCACGTGGACTCTGCCGTCCATCAGTTCGAGGAATGGGGCCTGCCCCTGATGCGCAACCCCAAGACGGGGACGTATCTGCGGGAAGGGCGCTGGCAGATCATGATTCACGGCGAGTCCTACAAGCCGATCGTGGCTGAGGCAGCCAAGAAGTCGGCCGACAAGGTCTACAACCGTATTTGCGTGACCCATCTGTTGATGGACGATGCCAAGCCGAACCGGGTGGCCGGTGCCGTTGGCTTCAACGTGCGTACCGGCGACTACCACGTATTCAAGTCCAAGACGGTCATCGTCGGCGCTGGTGGCGCCTCCAACATCTTCAAGCCGCGCTCCGTGGGCGAAGGCTCAGGCCGCGTCTGGTATGCACCCTGGTCATCGGGCTCCGCCTATGGCTTGATGATCGGTGCGGGCGCCAAGATGACGCAGATGGAGAACCGGATCGTTCTCGCCCGCTTCAAGGATGGCTATGGGCCGGTTGGCGCATACTTCCTGCATCTCAAGACCTACACGCAGAACGGCATTGGTGAGGAATACGAGTCCAAGTGGTGGCCGAGCCTGCAGGAGATTGTCGGTAAGGAATATCTGGATCCTGAGCTTTCGCACAAGACCCATAAGCCGATTCCGACCTGCCTGCGCAATCATGCGTTCATCAACGAGGTCAACGCCGGTCGTGGCCCGATCCACATGGTGACGATGGAGGCGTTCCAGGATCCCCATTTGGAGGAGATCGGCTGGCACAACTTCCTCGGCATGACCGTCGGTCAGGCCGTCCTGTGGGCCGCAACCGATGTCAATCCGAAGTATGAAAACCCGGAGCTGACGACATCTGAACCATATGTCATGGGCTCGCACGCGACCGGTTGCGGCGCATGGTGCTCGGGTCCGGAGGACCTTTCTCCGCCCGAGTACTTCTGGGGCTATAACCGTATGACCACGGTCGAAGGCCTGTTCGGTGCCGGCGACGCTGTGGGCGGCACGCCGCACGCATTCTCATCGGGTTCGTTCACGGAAGGCCGTCTGGCCGCAAAGGCTGCATGCCGCTACATCGACGATGGCAAGGGCGAGGGCATCCGCGTCTCCGACGAGCAGATCGAGCGTCGCAGGGCGGAGATTTATAAGCCGCTGGAGCACTACAAGCTCTATCGCAACGAGATCACGGCCGGTTCGGTGAACCCGAACTACATCAATCCACGCCAGGGACTGGACCGCCTTCAGAAGTTGATGGACGAGTATTGCGGCGGTGTGACCGTCAACTACATGACCAACGAAAAACTGCTGAACATCGGCCTGAAGAAGCTCAGGTCCTTGGAGGAAGATCTTGATAAGATTGGCGCCGAGGATCTGCACGAGTTGCTGCGCGCATGGGAACTGAAGCATCGCCACCTCACCTCCGAGGCCGTCATGCATCACACCTTGTTCCGTAAGGAAACCCGGTGGCCTGGCTATTACTACCGCGGCGATGCGATGAAGCTGGACGACACGAACTGGCATGTCCTGACGGTATCCAGGCGTGATCCCAAGTCCGGAGAGTACACCATGGAAAAAGCGCCCTGCTATCATCTCGTCGGCGAGAACGAGTAGCCGGGGATGGCCTGAAAGTTGGGATGTCTGCTCATCTACCCATGCGGGGGAGGGTTGAAAACGGGGCGTGGCAAAGGCTTGGCATGAACATCATTGAGCACACCGATGAGGAATTGCTGGCCATCGCCCACCCCATGTGGACCGACCTGATCACGTATTCCAACAAGGGCCAGTACGGAAAATTCATCAGGAAGTTTTCATACGATTTGTTGCTCGGCTTGAACGAGATGGAGCTTGGGAAACAGTTCGCCAAAAGCGAACTGGCTCGTAAGCTCTCCGACAAATGGGACTATCTGGGTATTATCCGTCGCGGTGAGCATGTGACCGTGCTTTACCGTGTAAGAAGTTCGGCAAAGGAAGGCGAGTGGCTTGGGCGGCTCGTCCTTGGTTATGAGAAAGGGGAGGTGCGCATCTTCGCCGCCTCCATCTTCTGATGCGTCAGGGTCAGCCATGAAAGAGGTTATCGAGACCAATAAATATGTCGAACTAACCTACAAGGTTATCGACCAGGCGACAGGCCAAGTGCTGACCCTGGTGGAGTTCCCACTGGGTTATGTTCATGGTGTCACCTCCGTCCTTTCTCCGCAGGTTATGTCCGAGCTGGAAAACCGATCGGCGGGCGACGTCATCGAGGTCCCGATCGACTGCAACGACATCTACGGCCCGCGGGATGAGTCGCTGGTCATCACCGATCACGTCAATAACGTGCCCAAGGAGTACCGGGAGGTCGGAACCGCCATCCTGATGGAAAACGACAATGGTCAGACCAAGACCTTTCTCGTAACCCGGGTGGATTCCAGGTCGGTGACCATCGATGGCAACAATCCGTTGTGTGGTCGGAGAGTTGTCTTTCGGCTCGAGGTGCTCACTGTCCGCGATGCGACCGAGGAAGAGATTGCGTTGGGCGGCAAAGTAGAGGTCGGCCCGGACATCGCGGCAGGGCCTAGCATCCATGAGATCATGAATTAGAGCCGGGCTGGTCGTCGACAAATCGAGACAGGAGAAGAACGATGGGTGAAGCGCCTAAAACCAGACCGAAAGTTCCCGATGGCAAGTCGCGTAATTTGCTGACTCGCCAGATGAAGCCCAATGAGAAGGGCTTTATCGGATACGAAACCATCTGGGACGCACCGCATAAAGTGATCGACTACGTCACGCCCAAGAAGCCTTAATCCGGAACTTGCGCGAGCACGCCGGCTGGAACCCGTCACGCAGCCGGCGGGCGCCGCCCCGCCCTGCTAAATCCGGCCTTCCTTGACGATCTCGACGATCATCGAAACCTTGCCGACAGCGGTTTTCAGCGCTGCCTTGGCGTCGGGTCCGAGGCGATCGACGACAACCCGCGGCGACAGCGGAATACCCTGCTCGGTGTCGGCGAGCTGTTGGTTGAGCATCGCGCCGATGATCACCTTATGCGCGTCGAGGAGCGCGTCGATGTCACGCTCCGGTGCGTGACCGCTGGCGGCGACCCCGCGCAGCCGGTCGGGCGTCGAGCGGGCGCGGACGTCGTGGCGGATCGCCAGAACGCGGGCTCCGGTGAAAATTGGCATGATGCCGCCTTTCTTCAGGTCGACGCGCTTCATGTCGTCGAGCCTGAACCCGCCGAACAACGTGAACGGTGGGTTCCAGTCGCGCAGGAACTGACCGAGCAGCATGGCGAACTCGGGCGATTTGTGTCCGATCTCGAACGCGTAGGACCAGATGTTCTCGGCAAGTGCCACGTCGCCATGCACCGGAATGCAATCGTAGAAGATGTCGACGTTGAGCAGATCCTCCGGGCGATGGCGGACGACCCAGCCGCGGATCGTTCCGCGCCAGTTCTCGACGCTCATCCGCCACTGCGCGTTCTTGGCCATGATGCCACCCTTGCAGTAGGGCACGCCGACCTGATCGAGCGTATCGGCGATGTAGCCGCCGAGCGTCTCGAACCATTTGTCCTCGGGGCCGCCCGGCTCGCCGCGCTCGAAGACGATGGCGTTGTCCTGGTCGGCGGCAAGCAGGCTTTCACCGCGTCCGGCCGACCCGAGAACGAGGACGGCATAGGGCACCGGCGGCTTACCCCGGCCCTCGGCTTCCATCCGCATTTCCGCGAGTTGCGCCGCGCGGCGGGTCAGCACCTGGATTTCGGAGCTGATGATGGCCGACACGGTGCGCGGGTCGACGCCCTCCTCGACCAGCGTGCGCGCCATGTGCGGCAGTCGTGCCCAGGCGGCGCCGAGGGCGGCGACGTCAGGCGCGTTGTCGATCTCGTCGCCGAGCATGGTGGCGGTGGCGGCGCGATGGCGCAGCAGGTTGCGCGTGGTGATCGAGCCGACGATATTGCCGTTCATGTCGCGGACGGCCAGATGGCGCAAGCCGAGCCGGTCCATGCGGCTGATGGCGCGATAAACGAAGGCGGTCGAAGCCACCGTCTGCAGCGGCGAGCTCATGACTTGCGACAGCGTCAGAGCGAGCCCAGAGGGGCCGTGCTTCTGGACGACGCGCAGCGCGTCGCGTTCAGTGACGATGCCGACCATCTTGCCGTTCTCGGTGACGAATACGGAGCTGATCTTTCTGCCGATAACGACGTCGATGGCTTCCTTGACGGTGGCCGTTCCAGGCAGCGCGATCGGCGGCGCGCTCATCACGTTCTCGACGCGATGGCGAAAGGGAAAGCTGTCGAGCCGGGCCAGCGGCTTGGTCGCCTCGATTCCGATGACAGGCCCGCCGACCTCGGCCATGAAACCGCCTGCCGCGCGCGATTCCTGTTCCTGCAGTAGCCGGCACGCGGCCTCTGCCTCGGCGAGTGTGCGGACGTTGCGGGCACGCAGCAGCGGCAGCAGAGCGGCATAGATCCGCGCGGTGGCGTCGGCGTCACCCATCGCCGTATGCCGGCCGTGGATCTCGATGCCGAGCCAGGCGGCAAGCTTGGAGAGCTCATAGTTGGCAAGTGTCGGCGCGGCGACGCGGGCAAGGCCGCGAATGTCGAGTGAGCGCGGCTGCCGCCAGACCTTGCCGGCGAGTTCGACCTCCTTCTTGAGCATGCCGAGATCGAACTGGATGGTGTGGCCGATGATGATCGAGCGTCCGAAAAATGCGTCCAGTTCGGCCCAGGTATCGGCGAACTTGGGTTTTCCGCGGACGTCGGCGTCAAAGAGCCCGTGAATGGCGGAAGACGCCGGTGGCACGGGGATGCCGGGGTCGAGGATGCGCTCGAACTCGTCACCGCCCTCGATGCGTGCGCCGGCGATCCTTCTGGCACCGATCTGGATGATGCGCGCACTCCGCGAATCGAGACCCGTCGTCTCGGTATCGAGGACAACGGCATCGATGGCGACGAGGGGCGTCGAATGGCTGGCGGACGACATGCGCGGGCATCCCGGAAAAATTGGACGACGTCGGATCAGGGGAGCGAGCAGGAAATTGCCCGTCACGGTAGTCTGGTCGTTTTGTCGCGTCGCGAAATTGTTGCAGGTCAATTGATCTGCGTTTTTGAAGGTTGGAGTTTGTTGCGCTGCAACATTTGTACGCTTCGGTATTGCGGCGGATTATCTAGTCTTTTGCTGCGGTTGCGTTCCTGTGCATGCTCCGAAAGTTTGGCTATCGCCCCACGTAACGACTGTTTAACCTGCGAAATTGGGGGAAGACGTATGCGTGAATCGCATAACTTTGCGATCGCGCATACAAATCCAAGAAAACCCCATTTGACGGCGCTGCAGCGCGCAACATTCGTGGGAGAGACGACCGATGCAGGTCAACGCAGAGAGGCACTGGTCGCGAACCAGTACGCTGATGTGGATCATGTTGATCCTATGGGCATTTTTTAGCTTCGGCATCCACTTCTTCGTGGATCAATTGAATACCATCAAGATCCTTGGCTTCCCGCTCGGCTTCTACATGGCCGCGCAGGGTTCGCTGATTGCCTTCGTGATCATGCTGTTCATCTTCTCAGCACGGCAAGAGAGCATTGATCGCCAAGAAGGCGTGGCTGAGGAATAAGGGGAAACAACATGGCTGGAAAAGATAGGTCAATCGGAGGCGAAAGCTTCCTCGACAACCTCGGCAAAATCTACCTGTATTATACGGGCGGGTTCTTCGGGTTCGTCGCAGTTCTCGCCGTGCTCGAGCAGCTCGGCGTTCCAAACAAGTGGATCGGCTACGGCTTCGTGTTCCTCACGATCGCCGTGTACGCCGTCATCGGCGTTCTGTCGCGCACGAAGGACGTCGGCGAATATTACGTCGCCGGCCGCTCGGTGCCGTCGATCTACAACGGCATGGCAACAGGCGCGGACTGGATGTCGGGCGCTTCGTTCGTCGGCATGGCCGGTACGCTGTTCCTGCTCGGCTACGATGGCTTGGCCTTCGTGCTTGGCTGGACCGGCGGCTACGTGCTGGTTGCGGTGCTGATCGCACCGTTCCTGCGCAAGTTCGGCGCCTACACCGTTCCGGACTTCTTCTCGGCGCGTTACGGCGGCGGCTTCGCCCGAATTCTGGCGGTGCTCGTGCTGATCGCCTGCTCGTTCACCTACGTGACCGCGCAGATCTATGCGACGGGCATCATTGCCTCGCGCTTCCTCGACATGGACTTCACAGTCGCGGTCTACGCGGGACTCGCTGGCATTCTGCTTTGCTCGATGCTCGGCGGCATGAAGGCGGTCACCTGGACACAGGTCGCTCAGTACATCGTGCTGATCGTCGCCTACCTGACGCCCGTCGTCATCCTGTCGGCCAAGAAGTTCGGTATCCCGATCCCGCAGCTGACATACGGACAGGCGATCGCCGAAATCACTTCGCTCGAGCAGAGCATGGTGGCCAAGGGTCTCGCCAATGCCGCGACGCTGAAGCCGCACATCAAACCGTTCACGACTTACGACCCGCTGAACTTCTTCGCGCTGATCTTCTGCTTGATGGTCGGCACGGCGTCGCTTCCGCACATCCTGATGCGTTACTTCACGACGCCGACCATTCGTGAAGCCCGCTCGTCGGTGGCCTGGTCGCTGTTCTTCATCTTCCTGCTCTACTTCACGGCGCCTGCCTATGCGGCGTTCTCGAAGCTCGAAGTTTACTCGCTCATCAACAAGGGCACGGCGATCGCCGACTTGCCGGCGTGGATGTACACCTACGGTAAGCTCGGCCTCGTCAAGGTCTGCGGTATCGACGTCAAGTCGGCGGCGGACGTGGCGGCGGCTTGCGCCAAGATCGCAGGACATGCCGGTCAGCTTCGTCTGCAGGACCTCAACATCAACCCGGACGTGATCGTGCTCTCGACTCCCGAGATCGCGGGCATGCCCTACGTCATCGCCGGCCTTGTGGCCGCCGGTGGTCTCGCTGCCGCCATGTCGACGGCAGACGGCCTCCTGCTCGCCATCTCGAACGCGCTGTCGCACGACATCTACTACAAGCTGATCAATCCGAACGCGTCGACCAACACGCGTCTGGCCGTCTCGCGCGTCCTGCTCGTCGTCGTGGCCGTCGCCGCCGCCTACACGGCGTCGACCAAGCCCGCTGACATCTTGTCGATGGTGGCGTGGGCATTCTCGCTCGCTGCTGCTGGCATCTTCCCCGCGCTCGTTCTGGGCGTCTGGTGGAAGCGCGCCAACACGCCGGGCGCCGTGCTCGGCATGATCCTCGGCTTTGGCGTCTGCATGTACTACCTCGTGGGCACCCGCTACTTCGCGGTCTCGTTCCACGAAATGTGGGGCTGGCTCGGCACTGCCTCTCCGGCGGCGCTCAAGAAGTACGGCGAGCTCAAGGCGGCATTTGCCGGTGCGGCTCCTGGTGCTGCTGCTGACGCGGCCTGGAAGGCGCTCGACGCGCATGCCCAGACCATCGCCAGCTGGTGGGGCGTTCGCAACATCTCGGCTGCGCTCTTCGGCTTGCCGGTCGGCTTCCTGACGATCTTCATCGTCTCGCTGCTGACGCCGGCTCCGTCGAAGGAAGTGCAGGACATGGTCGATGCGACGCGTCTGCCGTCAGGCGATCTGATCATGCAGGACAAGGGTGCGATGGCAGGCGGTCACTGACCTCCGTATCGACGCCTGAAAATCTGGAGGGCGGGGCCTTGCGTCCCGCCCTCTTTTTCTGACACAAGCACATTTCCAATTTCGCTCAACGGCCGGGTCCATGTCAGCATCCGACAGCTTTCTCGAATTCTGGTGGTTCCACATCCCGAATTTGCTTCTGGCGGCGATGATTTATTCGCTGATCGGGCGGTACGCGCTGGAACTGTTCTTCGCCCGCCGCAACCAGGATGCCGTCATCCTCACGGTTTTCCGGGCCGTTACCGATCCCGTGGTCAAGCTCGTCCGCTTCATCACACCGGCCATCGTCGCTGACGGCGTCGTGGTAATCTTTTCGATCCTGTGGCTGTTCGCACTGCGCATGGCGTGGTTCCTGGCCGCGGTGATGCTCGGTATGCGCGTAGGCGGTGGAGGCTGAGGCGATGACCAACCCAAATCAGATTCCCGGCATGGACGAGCGCGAAGCGACGATGAAGCGCGACGTCATGATGGTCGCGACGGCAGGCCTGTCGCTCATCAATGGCATGCACTTCTCGCCCTGGTTCGATCCGGTCGCGATCCTGATGAAACCGTTCATCGCGGGATCGGTCTTCTCGACGCCGCTGGTGTACCTCTATCTTGTCTCGATCTTCGTCTCGGCCATGACGCTGCTGATCGCGGGTGTCCCGGCGGCGCTCTACGAGCGCTGGAGAGGCCTGAACGAGACGAATCCGACCTCGCTCTACATCTGGTTCGCGGCGACGCTTTTGTTCACGGCGAACGCGCTGCTGGCGGCGGTGAGCTGAGCCGAAAGCTCACGACTGCGCGATCCGATCAGCAGGAGGCTTGTCATGGCCTGGAAGCCGGGGCAGTCTGACGAAAGTTGGTGCTGCAGCTGAGGCCTCCGTGTTCCAGCAGATCGAAGATCTCGCTCATCTTTCCGTCGGCCGCGGCTGCGGGTTCGCGGCGATCGCCATCCTGACATTCGTGGTCGGCCTGTCCTTCGATATGGAGTTGGCGCTGCGCTGCGGCGGCCTTCTTGCCATGCTCGTGTGCCTCGTGCTGCTGCTGAAGGCATGGAACGCGCACAATACGCCTTACCGGCACACCGAGTTGTGGCTGATGATCCCGAAGGCCAGCCGGCCGCCGGCGGGCGGGGTCGCACAGGACATGATTTCGCGCTGTCTGCGGGAGGCTTACATCTATTTCGCGGTTCACGCGGCCTGGATGGCGGCGGGCATGCTGGCCCTTTCGGTGCTGATCGGACTGTTCCCACCCGAGCGGGTCTGGTGAGGGCGCGTCAACCGGACTTCAATTCCTCCGAGATAAGGTGAGCGTTCGCAGCATCGGGAGTGGCAAGGCCGCTGTCGCGGTCGGCCAACCCAAACGAGCGCAGAGGCCATGGTCCGCAGCACGCCCTACGATCTCCTGATCATCGGTGGCGGCATCAACGGATGCGGCATCGCGGCTGATGCGGCCGGGCGCGGATTGTCGGTGCTCCTGGCGGAGAAGGGCGATCTCGCGGGCGCGACCTCTTCGGCCAGTTCGAAGCTGATCCACGGCGGCCTGCGTTATCTCGAGCATTACGAGTTCCGGCTTGTCAGGGAGTCGCTGCAGGAGCGCGAGGTGCTGCTCGGCATGGCGCCGCACATCGTCTGGCCGCTGCGGTTTCTGTTGCCGCACGCGCCGGGACAGCGCCCGGCCTGGATGGTGCGCGCGGGGCTCTTTCTCTATGACCACCTGGCGTCGCGGCGGCGCATTCCCGGTTCGGCGTCGGTGACGTTCGCGAGCGATCCAGCCGGGGCGGCGCTCGACGTGCGGCACCGGCGCGGGTTCAGCTACTGGGATTGCTGGGTCGACGATGCGCGACTGGTGGTGTTGAACGCGCGGTCGGCGGCCGCGCGCGGCGCGGAGATCGAAACGCGCACGATGGTGACGGGCCTGCGCCGTGACGGCGGGCTGTGGCGGGTGATGCTGACCGGAAGGTCAGGCGCGCGCGAGATTGCGGCACGGGCCGTGGTCAATGCGGCCGGTCCCTGGACCGAGGCGGTTGCGCGGCTTGCGGCCGGCAATGGTGGAGCGAACGGCGATGCGCCGCAGGTGCCGCGACTACGGCTCGTCCGCGGCAGTCACATTGTCGTGCCGCGAATCCAGGGTGGAAACGATGCCTTCCTGTTCCAGAGCCCTGATGGGCGCGTCGTGTTCGCGCTGCCATTCGAAGGCGCATTTACCCTCATTGGGACCACCGATGTGCCACATGCGGGCGGGCTCGATGCCGTTTCGGCGTCTGATGCCGAGGCAACGTATCTGCTGGACGTGGTGAACAGTTTTTTGCGTAGGCCATTGTCTATGCGCGACATCGTCTGGCGGTTTGCCGGCGTTCGCCCGCTCGACGACGCAGAAAGCGAGGCCGATCCATCGGCCGTGACGCGTGACTACCGGCTGGCGCTCGACTGGGGCGACGCCGAACCGGGACCGCACGGCGCGCCATTGCTGCACGTCATCGGCGGGAAAATCACGACGTTCCGCAGGTTGGCGGAAGCCGCGATGTCGGAGCTCGCTCCGGCGTTTCCGACGATGGGCGGCACATGGACGGCCGGCTCGACGCTACCCGGCGGCGATCTCGGCGGTGCGACGGTCGATGAACTGATCGGCTCGCTGGCCTCGCAGCGGCCGGGTCTCGACCGCGACTATATCGGACGGGTCGTGCGCAGGCATGGCTCGCTGACCGCCGATGTGTTGGGTGACGCGACGCGGATGGCGGATCTGGGTGCGCATCTCGGAGGGGCGCTCTATGCCCGCGAGGTTTCATACCTGAGCAGTCAAGAATGGGCGCGCGAACCCGAGGATGTGCTCTGGCGGCGGACGCGCACGGGTCTTCACCTGACGCCCGTGGAGCGGCAGGCGGTAAGTGAGACTATCGCGGGGATTTTATAGCGCCAGGGACTGTCGACCCGGACCTTTGGTCCAGGTTCTCAAAATTAGGTCCGAAGCGGCATGTATTCGACAGATTTGATATAAGGTCGGGCATGATCGATTTAACTCATTAAAATCAGAAAGATAATGGCTGCCATTGGACGATGAAGGTCGTCTAGACATGAGCAATTCACGCGGCGGGCGCGAACACGGCTGCGCAATATTTAATCGCGAAGAGATGCTCAAGTGTTTCCAAGCATTAATGATGCGCTGCGCACACCGAACACTTTATGGTTAACCAATGTGATCAAAAACTGGGGACATAAATAAATCTTTATGTAGCTCTCCGAACGCGGCCGGGGGGTTAAAGCCCGTTGCCGAACGACCCGGGGTCGACGTCCAGACCCGCAATTCTGGCTCGATATCGACGCCGCCCGGGATCAGTCGTCAGGGAGACTAATATGACGAATTTCGTATCGAGCGTAACGATGGGGCTTGTTCGGCGGACGGGCCGAATTGGATCGGCGATGTCGGTTCTGATCGCAGCGGTGTCGTTGGGTGTGGTTGCAACATCCGCCGCGGAAGCGCAGGTGACCTGGAAGCCGAGCTACGGTGGCGGCACGAGCTACGACGAAGGCAATGCGGCGCCGAAGGCCTACTATCCGCAGAAGAAGTCGTATGCGGCGAGCAGCAAGAAAAAGTCGTCGGGCGGCGTCAAGGTTGCGGCCTTGGGCGGCGGTAGCTACGACTACAAGCCGAAGAAGCCGAGCATCACCGGCGGCGGCGGCGTCAAGTGGGTCGCCAATGCAGGTTGCCTCGACGGCAGCCTCAAGAGCGTGATCTATCAGGTCGCGTCGAACTATGGCCCCGTGACGGTATCGTCGACATGCCGCAGCAAGTCGCACAATTCGCGCGTCGGCGGCGCGCCGCGCTCGAAGCATCTGTCGGGCGACGCAGCGGACTTCCGCGTCCACAGCAACGTGTCAGCGACGTATGCCTATCTCAAGAGCAGCGGAACCGTTGGCGGCCTGAAGCACTATGGCGGTGGATTGTTCCACATCGACAATGGTGATCGCCGCTCGTGGTGATCGCATCCGGACCGATCTCGACCGGCAACAGCTGGTCGGGATCGCCGGGCGCCTGCCTTCTCGTCAGCCGGGCTGACGAGCGACTGGAGGAAGAGGGCCGGGCTGGAGAACAGGCACGGCCGCTTTTCCGGGACGTGTCGAATAGCGGATAGCGGGTTCCACCCAGGGACCGCGAACGCTGAAAATCTCGGTCGGATCGCTGGTCACCGTCTCCTTGCCGCTGGAATCGGAGACGATCCGGACGATCGACAATTGTGAATCGACATTGCGGCTCTTGATGTCGATGTCGCCGGTCAACGTGACCAGCCGATCCCCCGCAGTGGCTTTGAACATTTCGGCGAACAGCAGGCCGGATTGCACCCCGAATTTCGATGTGAGCGCCGAAACCTTGGTCTGGCCGCGACCGGAGGCGCCCCATCCCTTGAGTTCAATCGTGCGTGACGCGGTCGTGGCCAACTGCGAGATATCGAGCGCGAGCGTCCCGCCTTCGGGCAATTCGATACCGGTCTTGCCGTGCAGCGTGGTGACGATCTGTTCGATGGTTTCGCCGAAGCCCGCAACGTCGAACAGGATGTTGCCGCGCCCCGTTATGACCGGATGACCGAACAAGAGGCCGGTGGCTTTCGACGTTTCGGTCCCCTCGAGTTTTCCGCGGAGGATATAGCGCGGGACCAGGCCTGCCATGTCGACCGTGATCTGTCCGCGTACGCTGCCGCCTTCGCCCGCGATCTCAACCTCGGCGATGTCCGCGAGGAGTTTGGAATCCTTGACCGAGATTGAAGCCGCCGACCGGCCGAGCGGGAGGGCCCCGGCTTTCACCTGATCGGCGGATATGCGCAGATCGGCATCGAGATGCCGGATCAACGGAAGCGAGAGGCTTCCCGGTTCCGACGCAACGCTGAGCCAGCCGAGACCGCTGCGTTCCATGAACGAGCCCGGTTTTTCGGGCGCTACATATTTAGAGAGGTCGATGGCCTTCAACGCCAGCGTGCCCTCGATCGAGGGCCGTGCGCCGCCCCAGTGTAGAGCGAGAGTGCCGGTGGCCTCGTTGCCGTCCATCTGGAAGTTGGCATTGCTGAAGGACATCGTACGGTCCTTCCAGTCGAGTTGGCCTTTGGCCTGGAACGCGTTGAGCCCGCGTTCACCGGGCCACGGCGCCCCTAGCCATCCGGCGGTCTGCCGCAAGCCGGCGATCTTGATCTCGGCCTGTCCGGCAGTGAGATGGAGATTGTTGCCGACAGCGAGGCGACCGTCCGACAGAGAAGCCTCGAGAAGCGCGCCCTTCACCGTCGCCTTCAGCGGCAGCAGGGCGATGTCTTTGCGATCGCTGACGAGACCGAGCGTCGCGTCGAGCGTCAATTGTCGGCCTTGCAGCTCGAACGAGCCGGCTGCGGCGAGCGACGCGCCGCGGCGAGCGGTCAAGTTGATGCGGACGTCGCTCATCACCTCGGAGCCGCCGTTGTCGCGCTTGAGCACGACGACACCGCGACGGATGGTGAGGTTCGAAAAGCCGAGCCGAGACATGGCCGCCAGCAACGGCACGGACAGCGCTTCCGGATTGATGGACGTCAGCGGCGCGCGCGCGCCCGGTGCCTGCGGATCGGCGGTCCCGACATCGAGGACAATCGTCGCATCCTCGAGCAGGAGGCGGGCGTTGCCGCTGGCCAGCATCGCCGCCGCCGCCTCGCCCGTCGCAGGTTGCTTGCCGCGGTCGCCGACGATCGACAGCGTCCCTTTTTGCAGGGTGATGTTCGGTGACGACGTAATCTGGATCGGCGTGCTGACGACGAACTGGTCACGTGGGGCGGCGTGGACGGAGGCATTCTGCAGAACGATGGACTGCGGTCGTCCTCCGATGAATATCGGAACGCTCAAACCAAGCGTAATGAAAAGGAGCACGATGAGGGCTGCAAGTGCAAAACGCTGGCTTGGTTTTGGGTACTTCATCCCGTCAACCGGTCCCACCACAGATGCTAAATCGGGCAGTCATCAACACAGCGTCACCGCAGCTGATCGCTCGGCAAGCCGGAGAGCCTGCGGTCCATCCAAATATCATGCTGCATCTGCGTTCTAGTCATGCCAAGCGGCCTGCGCAAGGGATCTTTGCCGTTGCCCTCAGCGATGTTTCGTAGCGCCTGAGGCGTTCACTATAGCGGTCTCGGATCGGCGCGGCGACATGTCAAAAGTACATGATACCGATCATCGGAATAGAGCGCATCGGAGATGCTTTTATCGGGGCTGAATTTACGACGGTGCATGAAATCATCGTGGCCGTCTTCGACCGGCTTGCAACCCGCACGCCCAACCGTCACGCTGGCGGTTCGCCATCGTTTGGCGAAGGATGAGGACGAGCACGCGTGAGACAGCCTTTCGTCATCGGTGGAACGACGATCGAAGCCGGCGAGCGCCGGCTCGTCGATCTTCCGGTCTCGAAGCTTTCCAATCATACACCGATCACTCTGCCGGTGCATGTCATGCATGGTCCGCGACCGGGGCCGTCCATGTTCCTGACGGCCGCGGTTCACGGCGACGAACTGAATGGGGTGGAGATCATCCGGCGTGTCCTCAGGACGTTGCAGCCGGGGAACATTTCCGGCACGCTCCTCGCGGTCCCCGTGGTCAATGCCTACGGCTTCATCGGCCGCTCGCGCTATCTGCCGGATCGGAGAGATCTGAACCGCTCGTTCCCGGGTTCGCCCGATGGCTCGCTCGCCGCGCGACTTGCCCACATTCTGCTGACGGAAGTGGTCAAGCGCACGCAGATCGGCATCGACTTGCACACCGCCGCAATTCATCGCGTGAACTTGCCGCAGATCCGCTGCGAGTATAACCGGCGCCCCCGCTCGAAGGAGTTGGCGGAGGCGTTCGGCACCGAGATCGTGCTGCACAGTCCGGAACGCGCCGGGTCGCTGCGCAAGTCAGCCCGCGAGATGGGTGTGGACGTGCTCGTCTACGAGGGTGGCGAGGGGCTACGGTTCGACGAGTTCGCAATCAAGGCCGCGGTCGACGGCATCGCCGGGGTCATGCTCAAGATGGGCATGCTTGAACTGCCGGACGGCGTGGAACCGCGCGACAGCAAGCGGCGCCGGCCGCAATTGTTCGCGAATGCGTCGAAGTGGGTGCGCGCGCCCGAGGGGGGCGTTCTGCGCACGACAAAGCGCATCGGTGATGCCGTGTCGGAGAACGAAATCATCGGGTTCATTTCGAATCCGTACGAGGATGGCAACACGGAAGTGCGTTCGCCGCGCCGCGGGTTGATCATCGGGCGCACGACGCTGCCGATCGTCAACATGGGCGACGCACTGTTTCATGTCGCGTGGTCGGAGGAGATCAACCGCGTGCGGCGGGCGCCAGAGCTGTCACGCGAGCCCGTGGCCGAGCCGCTGATGGACGAGGACGAGATCATCTAGTCGCGGCAGGGTGCATCGCATGCAGCGGGATTGTGGCTCAATACGATCCGCCGCCGGCGCGGCCGCCTGCGACGGCTTTGTGCAGCAAAAGGACGGGAATTAGTCCCGCGAGCACGATCGTCAGCGCGCCGAGGGCGGCGCTCTCGAACTGTTCGAGCGCGGCAAAGCCGTACACATGCGTGGCGAGCGTTTCGAAGTTGAACGGCCGCAACAGCAGCGTCGCGGGCAACTCCTTCATCGCGTCGACGAAAACCAGGAGAGCCCCGGCTCCAAGCGCGGGAAGCATCATCGGCAGGTGAACGCGGAACAAGGTCGTCAGCGCCGTTTCGCCGAGCGCGCGAGCCGCGGCATCAAGATTGGGCGAGATTCGTTCGAGACCGGCTTCGACACTGCCGAGCGCGACGGCGAGGAAGCGGATGGTCATCGCGAGCACGAGCGCGAAGATCGTGCCTGACATCAGCAAGCCGGTCGAAATGCCGAACGTCGCGCGCATCACGGCATCGATGCGATTGTCGAGGCCCGCCAGTGGAACAAGCAGGCCGACCGCAAGCACGGTGCCCGGGACAGCGTAACCGAGGCCGGCGAGGCGCACGGCAGGCTTGATGAAGCCATTGTTGGCGGCGCGGGCGGCATAGCCGAGCACGACCGACAAAATGACCGCGGCGACGGACACCACGGCCGCAAGGCCGATGCTGTTCATTACGGCGAGCCAGAAGCCACCTGCGATCGCGTCGCCCGCGTGACGCAAGGCCGGGCCGACGAGCACCAGTGCGGGGATCACGAAGCCGAGGATGAATGGCACGAGACAAAGGCCGCCCGCCACGTAGCCGCGCCAGCCCTCGATGTCCTGGAACGGGATCGACCGGTAGCGGCCGGTGGTGTGCTGGCTGCTGGCTTGCCCGCGCGCCATCCGCTCGACGGCGAAGAGCATGAGGACGAGGATCAGCATGACGGTGGCGATCTGCGCCGCGCCGGCGAGGCTGCCGCGCTGCAGCCAGGTGGTGTAAATGCTGGCGGAGAGCGTCTCGACGCCGAGGTACTGAACGGCGCCGAGGTCGTTCAACGCTTCCATCAGCGCCAACGCGACGCCCGCCGCGAGCGCCGGGCGAGCCAGCGGCAGCGCCACCGACCACAATGTACCGAGCGGCGTGCGGCCGAGCGTGCGCGCAACTTCGAGTGCGCAGACGGATTGCTGCACGAAGCTCGCGCGTGCCGTCAGATAGACATATGGATAGAGCACGGCGGAGAACACGACGATAGCGCCCGACAGCGAGCGGACATCGGGAAACCAGAAACTGTTGGGGCCGGTCGCGCCGGACCAATTGCGCAGCGCGGTTTGCACGGGACCGGCGTAATCGAGCAATTCGGCGTAGCAATAGGCGACGATGTAGGTCGGCATGGCGAGCGGCAGCACGAGCAGCCGGTCGGCAATGGCGCGCCCGGGAAATCGATACATCGTGACGAGCCATGCCGTGGCGGTGCCGACAATCAGCGTCAACGTACCGACGCCGCAGAGCAGCAAGCCCGTCGTGAGCAATGAACGCGGCAGAACCGTGCTGACGAGATGCCGCCACATGTCACCAGCCGGCGTGAGGGCCAGAGTGGCGATGGTGGCGACCGGGAGCAGGATCACCGTCAGAATGGCGGCGACGGCAATGGTCCATCCGGGCGAGGCACGGCGGCGATTGCGCCAGCGGCGCAACTCGGCGGCGACACGGCGCGGCACATCCTTGAGACCGCGGTTGCGCGGCGGACGCTGCGGACGGTCTGGCCCGGACGCTCCTTTCCCCGACGCATCGTGTGCCGATGATTGGGCAGCGGTTGTCATGCGCGCGGCTCGCCGTGCAATCGGGATTTGAGGTGGGGCACGGTCAGATCCGCACCAGCGGTTCGTCGCTGGGAATGATGGCGCCGGACGGATCGAAGTCAAACGGCCCATGTTTGGCGTGGATGCCGCGCGCCGAGGCATGGATTTCGCCGTCGAAGCGGGGACGGGCATCGAGACGGATGAGAAGGCTGCCGCCAGCCGAACAGGACGGCCCGGTGGCTGCGTCAGCAGCCGGACGCACCGGGGTGATGGGCATTTCGCTGGCGTCTTCGCCCGTTGTTCGACTGTCCCGTTCCGTCATTCCGTCCGCCAACTGCTTGAAAAGATGTCCGCTTACCGGGTCAGCCGGTCACCACGGACAAATCATCGCTTAAACCGCCCGCCATTTCCAGACGCTTGTCGCATGGAATGCGTCCGGAATGCGGCCGGGGGGGGAGCCGATAGGCCGGTCGCGGTACCGGCTTCACCTTTCTTTACGAGTTCGGGAGTTCAGCCTTTACACAACCCCCGCAGATTGACTGCTGTCAGCTTGCAAAGCCACGGACACTTGTACCAGGCGGCGCAGGGACCTGATCGCAGGCCAGGGCGTTGACGTAGTGTGTATTGGCCGGTGTGTCCGGTCAGCCGGCGAAGTATTCGAGCAGGTCACCGGCTGGCCATGGTTTTGGTGACGTGTGTTTGGGCTACAATGCGACGACGCGGCCGTGCCGACGAGGCCGGATCGCATCACATCGGGAAGGTACGCCGTGAAACGGTTCCTGAAGAGGTTTCTTGCCATTGCCGTGATCGCAGGCGTTGCCGCTGGACTGGTGTTTGTCACCGGCGGCGGGCAGCAGACGAAGAGCGGCGGCGGATGGCGTGCCAAGGGCGGCCGGCCGGAAGGGCCGGTGGCTGTGCTGGTGGCGCCGGCAAAGACGGCTGACATGCCGATTTACTTCGATGGCGTCGGCACGGTGAAGGCCCGCAACACGGTAACGGTGCGGCCTCAGGTCGACGGCCGGATCGTGTCGATCGACTTCAAGGAGGGCCAGGACGTCAAGAAGGGCGACGTCCTCGCGCGCCTCGACCCGACGACATATCAGGCTCTGCTCGATCAGGTGGTCGCGCGGAAGCGGCTGTCGGATGTCCAACTCGAGAATGCCCGCCGCGACCTCGCCCGCCTGACGCGTCTGACGACCAGTGCCGTGGCCGAGAAGACGGTCGACACGCAGCGTGCCCAGGTGGCTCAGCTCGAAGCGCAGATCAAGGCCGACGACGCGGCGATCGCCAACGCCAAGGCAATCCTCGAATACACCACCGTCACGGCGCCGATCGACGGCCGGACAGGCATGCGCCTGTCCGATGCCGGCAATCTGGTTCGGGCGTCGGATGCGGGCATCGTCGTGATCACGGAAGTTCAGCCGATTTCGGTGACGTTCACGCTGCCGCAGCAGCGGCTGCAGGAAGTCAACGCGGCGTTCGCCAAGGGACCATTGAAGGCCGAGGCGTTCGACAACGCCAACAAGGCCGTCGTCGATACCGGCTCGCTGATGGTGGTCGATAATCAGGTCGACAGCCAGACCGGCACCGTGAAGCTCAAGGCCGATTTCCCCAATGCCAGCCTGAAGCTGTGGCCGGGCCAGTTTGTCAATGTGCGGCTTCTCGTCGATACGTTGCAGCAGATGGTGACCATCCCGGCGCCCGCCGTGCAGCGCGGTCCTTCCGGTCCGTTCGTCTATGTCGTGCAGCCGGGCGACACGGTCGCCGTCAAGATGGTCACGCTTGGCCAGGTCAACGACAGTACGGCGATCATCGAGAAGGGTTTGTCGGACGGAGAGCAGGTCGTGACATCCGGCTTCAACCGGTTGTCGGAAGGCGCGAAGGTGCTTCCTTCGGCCGCCGATCCGCAGCGGCCCAACGAGCCGGCGATGCAGCCGTCGCCTGACGCCAGCGTCTCGTCGATCCCCGCCACACCCGCTAATTCGGGCGAGGCGCGTGCAGCCGAGGGTGGCCGCAAGGGAGAAGGCCGGCGCCGCCGCAAGGACGCCAGCGCACAAAGCCCGAACGCCACGCCCTAGAAAACCAACGGCGGCGGTCGACCGTGCCGCCTTGCACTGCCCACTTCGATGACGGGTGCAACGAACCCGGTCGCCCGGAACTCAGACCCGGAGGCCGTGTACGATTGGACTACGCCCGGCGCAGACCGGAACGACAGTAGATTTTGAGCCGAGGACTTGAGCCATGAGCGTCTCGTCACCATTCATCCGCCGGCCCATTGCGACGTCCCTGCTCGGGGTCGCAACCATGCTGGCTGGCGCGCTCGGCTACTATCTCCTGCCGGTCGCATCGCTGCCGCAGGTCGAATTCCCCACCGTTCAGGTCACGACGCAGCTGCCCGGCGCCAGCCCCGACACCATGTCGACTCTGGTCACCGCATCGCTCGAACGGCAGCTCGGCCAGATCCCGGCGCTCGAAACGATGACCTCGTCGAGTTCCTACGGCATGAGCCAGATTACGCTGCAGTTCGTGCTCGGCCGCGATATAGACAGCGCCGCGCAGGACGTCCAGGCGGCGATCAACGCTGCCGGTTCGACGCTGCCGCGCGATCTTCCGTATCCGCCGACCTACGCAAAGGTGAACCCCGCCGACGCGCCGATCATTACGCTGGCGCTGACCTCGCCGACGGTTTCGATGCGCGAGCTTTCCGATCTCGCCGACACACTCATCGCACAGCGGTTGAGCGCGATTTCAGGCGTCGGCAACGTGTCGGTCGAAGGTGGCATCCGCCCCGCCGTGCGCATCCAGGCCGACGTGTCGCGGCTTGCGTCCTACGGGCTCGCGATGAGCGACCTGTCGTCGGCCGTCACTGGCGCCAACGTATCGGGCCCAAAAGGCTCGCTCGACGGCACGTTCCAATCTTATACGATCGCGGCCAATGACCAGCTGCAGACGGCGGCGGCTTATCGCGAGATCGTGGTCGCATTCAAGAACGGCGCGCCAGTCCGCGTCGGCGACGTGGCGGATGTGACCGACGGGCTCGAGAACAACAAGGTCGCTGGGTGGTATCAGGGCCAGCCGGCGGTGATCGTCAACGTCCAGCGACAGCCCGGCGCCAACGTCATCCAGACCGTCGAACGGCTGCGCTCCGAGCTGCCGCGCATCGAACGTGCGATCCCGCGCGACGCCAAGTTGACCGTCGTGCACGACCGCACGGGCACGATCCGCGCGTCGATCCATGACGTGCAGTTCACGCTCGTGTTGAGTATCGCGCTTGTCGTGCTGGTCGTGCTGTTGTTCCTCCGGTCGGGTCGCGCGACGCTGATTGCGGGCGTCACGCTGCCGGTGTCGCTGGTCGCCACGTTCGGTGTGATGTGGCTCGCAGGGTTCAGTCTCAACAACCTGTCGCTGATGGCGCTGACCATCGGCACGGGCTTCGTCGTCGACGATGCGATCGTGATGATCGAGAATATCGTGCGCCATATCGAGAAGGGCGAGCGGCCGTTCGACGCCGCATTGAAAGGCGCGAAGGAGATTGGCTTCACCGTCATCTCGCTCACGCTGTCGCTGGTCGCGGTGTTCATCCCGCTTTTGTTCATGACCGGCCTCGTCGGCCGCATGTTCCGCGAGTTCGCGCTGACGCTCACCATCGCCGTCGTCGTTTCGATGGTGGTGTCGCTGACGCTGACGCCGATGATGTGCGCGCAGTTGCTGCGTCACAAGGCGCCGGCCAAGGAAGGGCGCATCTCGGCGCTGTTCAGCCGCGCGCTCGATCGCACTATCGCGGCCTATGGGCGAAGTCTCGACTGGGTGCTGCGGCATCAGGTTGCGACGCTCATGCTGACGGCGCTCACGTTCGTCCTGACGGTCTGGCTCTATGTCGTGGCGCCCAAGGGCTTTCTTCCGCAACAGGACACGGGGCTCGTGACGGCGGTGCTCGAGGCTGGACCCGAAGTGTCGTTCACCGAAATGTCACGGCTGCAGGAAGTCGTCGCGACGGAGATCCGCAAGGACCCGGATGTGGCGGGCGTGGTCTCGGTCGTCGGTGTCAGCGGCGTCAACGCGACGCCTAACGCCGGGCATATGAAGATCACGCTGAGGCCGCGCAGTTCGTCTGAGCCCAACGGCGGCCGCGTCGCGCTCGTCGATGAGGTCATGCAGCGGCTCAAGGGCGCGATGACGACGATCCCTGGCGTGACCATGCACTTCCGCTCGGTCCAGGATATCCAGATCTCGACGCGTTCGAGCCGCGCGCAATACCAGTATACGCTCGTCGGCACCAACGACGCCGAGGTCGAGCTTTGGACCGATCGTCTCACGGCGGCGCTGCGGCAGGAGCCGGCGCTGAGGGAAGTCACGTCCGAGCAGGAAAAAGGCGGACTGCGCGCCATCGTGCGGGTCGATCGCGATCTCGCCGGCCGCCTCGGCGTCACCATGCTCGCCGTCTCCAATGCGCTCAACGACGCGTTCGGCCAGCGTCAGGTGTCGACGATCTACGCGCAATCGAACCAGTATCGCGTCGTGCTCGAAGCGATGCCGCGGTTCCAAGGTGATCCGTCACTTCTGTCGCGGATCTACGTGCCGTCGAGCGCCGGCGCGCAGGTGCCGCTGGCTTCGATCGCCAAGGTCGAGTTCACGACCGTACCTCTCGCCATCCATCATCAGGACCAGTTGCCCGCGCAGGTGCTGAGCTTCAATCTCGCGCCCGGCGCGTCGTTGAGCGACGCCGTCGAGGCGGTGAAGGTGGCCGAGCAGCGGATCGGGATGCCGGCGTCGGTGACCGGCAGCTATTCGGGCGACGCGCTCGAATTCGCCAAGTCGATCGCCGGCCAGCCGTGGCTGATCCTCGCCGCCATCGTGACGATCTACATCGTGCTCGGCGTGCTCTATGAGAGCTTCATTCATCCATTCACCATTCTCACGACGTTGCCGTCTGCAGGCATCGGCGCGCTGCTGGCTTTGACACTGGCCGGCATGGATCTCTCCATCGTCGCGCTGATCGGCATCGTGTTGTTGATGGGTATCGTGAAGAAAAACGCGATCCTGATGATCGACTTCGCCATCGAGGCGGAAAGAACGCGCGGGCTGAAGCCCCATGACGCGATCGTGGAAGCATCGCTGATGCGGTTCCGCCCGATCATGATGACAACTCTGGCGGCGTTGTTCGGCGCGGCGCCTCTGGCGTTCGAAAGCGGCGTCGGCGCGGAGTTGCGCAATCCGCTTGGCATTTCCATCGTCGGCGGTTTGCTACTCAGTCAGCTGTTGACGCTCTACACCACGCCAGTCATCTATCTCGCGCTGGAGCGGCTCAGGCTGCGCGTCGGCTCGCCGTTCACGGAGGTCACGGAGGCCGACCTTCGCGCCGCTGACGAAGCGCCCGTGCACGACTTGAAACCGCAAGCCATCGTCGCATCGGAGCAGCGGTCATGAGTGTCTCGCGCCCCTTCATTCTGCGACCCATCGGCACGACGCTGCTCGCGATCGGACTTTTCCTCGTCGGCATCGTGGCCTATCGCGCGTTGCCTGTCGCCAGTCTGCCGTCGGTCGAATTCCCGGTGATCAGCGTCACGGCGTCTCGGCCGGGCGCCGATCCGGAAACGATGGCCGCCACCATCGCCGCGCCGCTCGAGCGCAGGCTCGGCGAAATCGCGGGCGTCAACGAAATGACGTCGGTGTCGTCGCTCGGTTCGACGCGCATCTCGATCCAATTCGACCTGTCACGCAACATAGACGGCGCGGCGCGCGACGTGCAGGCGGCGCTCAATGCGGCCGCGCGTGATCTCCCCGGCGATCTGCCGACGCTGCCGCGGTTCCGCAAGATCAACCCGGCTGCGGCCCCCGTGCTGATCCTGGCGCTGACGTCCGATACGCTCGGGCCAAGCGCGGTATACGACGCCGCCGACACCGTGATCGCGCAGCGCATCATGCAGGTGTCGGGTGTCGCCGAGGTGCAGGTGACGGGCGCGGAGCAGCCGGCGATTCGTGTTCGCATCGACCCGTCGCGGCTGGCGGCGATGGGCGTCGGCATGGAGGAGGTTCGCGCGGCGATCTCGGCGGCGAACCAGGTTACGCCACTGGGCCAGATCGACGGTGAAAAGCAGTCGATCACGCTCGGCGTCAACGAGCAGTTGAAGTCGGTCGAGGACTACCGGACGCTCGTCGTGAAGACGCGCAACGGCGACGTCGTCAGGCTGTCGTCCGTGGCGTCCATCGAGCAAGGGCCGCGCAATACGCGCTCGGCGGCACTGTTCAATTTGAAGCCGGCCGTCATCCTGCCGATCACCAAGCAAGCCGACGCCAACGTCATCGAGACCGTCGATGCGATCAAGGCGCTGATCCCGACGCTACGCACGCTGGTGCCGGCCGGCATCGAAATTTCGGTGCTGTCGGACCGGACGACGACACTGCGTGCGAGCGTGCATGAGATGCATTTCACGCTCGCGCTGTCGGTCGTGCTGGTGATGCTCGTCGTTTACCTGTTCCTGCGCCGCGCGCCACCGACGATCGCGGCCGGAATCACGGTGCCGCTGTCGCTGGCGGGGACCTGCGGCGCGATGTGGCTCGCCGGATTTTCGATCAACAACCTGACGCTCATGGCACTCATCGTCTCGGTTGGCTTCGTCGTCGACGACGCCATCGTGATGATCGAGAACATCCATCGTCGCCTCGACAAGGGTGAGAGGCCGATCACAGCCGCGCTGAACGGTGCGCGCGAGATCGGGTTCACCGTGATCTCGATCAGCGTGTCGCTGCTGGCCGCGTTCATTCCGCTGTTGTTCCTCGGCGGCGTCTTCGGCCGGCTGCTGCGCGAGTTCTCGATGACGCTGGTGTTCGCGATCGTGGTCTCGACGGTGGTGTCGCTGACCGTGACGCCGATGATTACCGCGCACTTCCTGAAGCACCAGCCCGACGCCAAGCCGCGGCGCATCGATCGGATCGTGGAGGCGGTTCTAGGCGCGATGATGCGCGGTTACGCGCGCACGCTGAGGATAGCGATCGACAACCAATTCGTCATGCTTTTCACGATGCTGGCGACGATGGTGGTGACGGTGCATCTGTTCATCGCAACGCCCAAGGGTCTGCTTCCGCAGGACGACACGGGGCTGATGTTCGCATCGATGGAAGCGCCGGCGCAGACCTCGTTCGAAGTGATGGCGAAGCTGCAGCGCCAGGCCGTCGAAATCGTGCTGAAGGATCCGGCGGTCGCGCAACTCGGATCGACCATCGGCACCGGCGGCTTCAATTCGTCTGCCAACCAGGGCCGCATGTTCATCTCGCTGAAGCCCCTCAACGAGCGCGGCGGATTGACCACGGATCAGGTGTCAGACAGGTTGCGGACGAAGCTTGCCGTCGTGCAGGGGCTCAGGGTGTTCCTGCGCGCGGCGCAAGACGTTCGCGCCGGGGCCCGGTCGGGCAAGTCGACGTATCAGTTGACGTTGTGGAGCCTCGATATCGACGAGCTCTATCAATGGGTGCCGAAGGTAGTGAAGCAGCTCGAGGGTTTGCCCGAGCTCGTCGACGTCGCAACCGACCGCGAGCAGGGTGGCTACCAGCTCAACGTCGTCATCAACCGCGATGCGGCGGCGCGGGTCGGCGTGAGCATCCAGGATATAGAGAACGCGCTGAACAACGCGTTCGCGCAACGCCAGATCTCGACGATCTATACGTCGCGCAATCAGTACCGCGTGATCCTCGAAATCGATCCGGCGCTGCAGCGGGAGCCGTCGCACATCAACCGGATCCACGTTCCGAGCGCATCCGGGGCACAAGTGCCGCTGTCGACGCTGATCCGCATCGAGGACGGGCAGGCGCCGTTGGTGGTCAATCACCAGGGGCCGTTCCCGGCCGTCACGATCAGTTACAACGTCAAGACCGGGTTGGCGCTGGAGACGGCGACCAAGGCCATCGACGCCGCCGTCGCCGCGATGACGCTGCCTGAAAACATCCGCGTCGAAGCGGCGGGCGAGGCGCGGTCGGCGGCGCAGCAGAGCGCGGCGCAAACGATCATCATCTTGGCGGCTCTGGTGGCGGTCTACATCGTGCTCGGCGTGCTCTATGAAAGCCTTGCGCATCCGCTGACGATCATTTCGACTTTGCCGTCCGCGGGGCTCGGCGCGCTGCTGGCGTTGCAGGCCACCGGGCGCGAACTCAACCTGATCGGGTTGATCGGCGTCGTTCTGCTGATCGGCATCGTCAAGAAAAACGGCATCATGCTGGTCGACTTCGCTCTCGCCGCCGAGCGCGAACGCGGGCTGTCACCGAAAGATGCGATCTATGAGGCGTGCCTCGAACGGTTCCGTCCGATCCAAATGACGACGCTGGCCGCGGTGCTCGGCGCACTGCCGTTGGCGCTGTCTTCGGGGCCTGGATCGGAATTGCGGATCCCGCTCGGTATCACCATCATCGGCGGACTGGTCGTGTCGCAGTTCCTGACGCTCTACACGACGCCGGCGATCTATCTGCTGCTCGATCGGCTGCACCACCGCCTATGGCGCCGTCCGGATGCGGTGCCTGCAGCCCCACCGGGCCCGGAACTGAAATCAGAGGTTGCGCGCTAAGGCTTCGTGGCAGCCATCATGTAATTGACATCGGTATCGGTGTCCGAGCGGCTCCAGACGTCGCGCAGCGGATCGTAGACGACACCCTCCGTGCGCACGACGGCGAGGCCAGAAGCGTTCAGGTGCTGCTGCATTTCATCGGGCGTGATGAAGCGATCCCATTGGTGCGTGCCGCGTGGCAGCCAGCCGAGCACGTACTCCGCCGCCACGATGGCCAGTGCATACGATTTCATGGTGCGATTGATCGTCGAAACGATCATCACGCCGCCGGGACGTACCAGCCGGCTGGCCAGCGCGATGAACGCGGCCGGGTCGGGTATGTGCTCCAGCACTTCCAGGCAGGTGACGGCATCGAATGTCTCGCCGGCGGCCACGAGATCCTCGGCGCGGGCGACGCGGTAATCGATGGCAAGTCCCTGGGGTGAGCTGTGCGCCCGGGCGGTCTCGATGGTGTCGATGGACGGGTCGATGCCGGTGACACGCGCGCCCATGCGGCACAACGGCTCGGCGACGAGGCCGCCGCCGCAGCCGATGTCGAGTACCGAGAGGCCGGCAAGCGGGCGGAGACGCGATGGCGGAGCGGCTGAGCCAGAGCAAAAATGGTGCTGCAACTGATCACGGATGAATCCGAGCCGGGCCGGCGCCAGCTGATGCAACGGCCGGAATTTTCCGTTGGCGTCCCACCATTCGGCCGCAATGCGGCTGAAACGGTCGACTTCGTTGCGATCTAAGGTGTTCTCGCCGCGGGCTTCTTCGCCGGGCAAATCGCCTAAGGTTTGGGCTTTGAACTCTGTCATGGCAGCAAGATAGGCCGGGGCGGGGGCATATTTGTCAAGCCGGCGGGGACGGACGGCCGCTGCGCGCAAGTTTAAGGGCGGGGAGTGTTGCCCTCGGCGCCCGATCTGGTTATGAGTTCGCGCCGATCAAGTCCTTCTTTGTTCCGGCGCTGGGCGGTCTGCCGCCATCGTTCTTCGGGGCGGGCGCGGTTGAGAAGGCGGCCGCCATGCTTATCGCGTTCAGGCGGTGATCCTAGAAATTTCGAGACGTTGGGGCCTGGGCGGGAAGCGCAATGGCTGTCGTAGTGATGAAATTCGGCGGTACGTCCGTCGCCAATGTCGATCGCATCCGCAATGTCGCGCAGCACGTCAAGCGCGAGGTGAACGCCGGCAATAAGGTCGCCGTGGTCGTTTCCGCCATGTCGGGCGTCACGAACCAACTCTTCGGGTATGTGCGCGAGGCGTCGCTGTTGCACGACATGCGCGAGTACGACGCGATCGTGGCCACGGGCGAGCAAGTGACGGCCGGTCTTTTAGCGATCGTGCTGCAATCGATCGGCGTGCCGGCGCGGTCGTGGCAGGGCTGGCAGATTCCGATCAAGACATCGACCGCGCACGGCTCCGCGCGCATCCTCGATGTGCTCGGCGGAGAGATCCGCAAGCGGCTCGACCAGGGTGAAGTCGCAGTCATCACCGGATTCCAGGGCATCGAACCGCACGAGAACCGCGTCGCAACGCTCGGCCGCGGCGGCTCGGATACCAGTGCGGTTGCCATGGCGGTCGCACTCGAAGCCGATGTGTGCGACATCTACACCGACGTCGACGGCGTCTACACGACCGACCCCCGCATCGTGCCCAAGGCGCGGCGGCTACCGAAGGTCTCCTACGAGGAGATGCTCGAGATGGCGTCATTGGGGTCGAAAGTTTTGCAGACGCGGTCGGTCGAACTCGCGATGGTGCACAAGGTCCGCACCCGCGTACTTTCCAGTTTCGTCGCGCCCGAGGCCATGCAGCCCGTGCGCGCGGGACAACTTGAAGATATCGGCACCATTGTTTGCGACGAGGACGAGATCGTGGAGCAGCAGGTCGTCAGCGGGATTGCCTACGCCAAGGACGAGGCGAAGGTCACAATTCTCAAGGTCGAAGACAAGCCGGGCATCGCGGCCCGCGTGTTTGGTCCGCTCGCTGAGGCGTCGATCAACGTCGACATGATCGTCCAGAACATCACGCCGGACGGCCAGCACACCGACATGACGTTCACGGTGCAGGCGTCGGAGCTTCCGCGTACGCTCGATGTGCTCAAATCGGCGAAAGCCGACATCGGCTATTTCGATGTCAGAAGCTCCGCGGACGTGGTCAAGGTGTCGGTCATTGGCATCGGCATGCGCAGTCACGCGGGTGTCGCCGCGATGATGTTCAAGGCCTTGTCGGAGAAGGGGATCAACATCCTCGCCATCTCCACGTCGGAAATTAAGATCAGCGTGTTGATCGACGCCGCTTACGCCGAACTCGCCGTTCGCACGCTGCACACGTTGTACGGTCTCGACGCGGCCTGACGGCGCCGCCAGACTTCACGCAGCCGAGTGTTCTGTCTGCGAATTGCCTTCACAACATCCGGCACTGCCGCAAGGCCATTCGGAGACTGTCGGACACTAGAAGGCCTATGGTTCTGGTGTGGTTCGATCTCGCAAATGTCTTGAAGAGCTTGCCGCGAATTGTGAAGACCTTCGCAGGACACCACACTAGGACGGCCTCACGATCCCGAGTGCCCCGGCCGCCGGGTCTCGTTCACGAGACCGGGCGGCGACGCACAATCCGATGCAACGCCCTTTCCGGGCCGACAAACGGCAAAGGTGCATGGCTACGAAGCGCGGGGAGGAGCTCCCCATCCTGCCGTCCGAGCCGGCGCTGCGTGTTTTCATGCGGCGTCTGCGCGAGATCATGGCCGATCCCGGCGATGGTCAGGCGCGCCTCGACCGCATCGTGCGGCAGATTTCGGGGCTGATGGTCGCCGAAGTCTGCTCCATGTACCTGAAGCGCCAGGATGGTTCGCTCGAGCTGTTCGCGACAGAAGGCTTGCGCTCGTCAGCCGTCCACGACACCCGGCTGAAGCGTGGAGAGGGACTCGTCGGGCGTTGCGCGGAACTGGCTCAGCCGATCAACGAGCCCGACGCGCAGGCGCATCCTGCGTTCAGCTTCCGCCCGGAGACGGGAGAAGAAATCTACCATTCGATGCTCGCGGTGCCGATCCAGCGCGCGGGACAGGTGCTCGGCGTTCTGGTCGTGCAGAACCGCACGCGCAAGGAATACTCCGACGACGACGTCGAGATCATGCAGACGACCGCGATGGTCGTCGCCGAGCATCTCGTCTCGGGCGCGGTGGCCGGCGCGGGGAGCGACATCGAGCTGTCGAAATCGGCGCCGCTGGTGGTCAAGGGCGAGCCAATCTCCGACGGCATCGCGCTCGGCCACGTGGTTCTTCATGAGCCGCGGATCGTCGTCACCAAGCATTTGTCCGACGATCCGGCCGCCGACATGCGCCGCATGGAGGGCGCGATCAAAGAACTGCGCGCCTCGCTCGATGCGATGCTCGCCCATGAGCACCTGACGGTCGCGGGTGAGCACAAGGAAGTGCTCGAAGCGTACCGCATGTTTGCGCACGACAAGGGCTGGGAGCGGCGTCTCAACGAGGCGGTGCTGGGCGGGTTGACGGCAGAAGCCGCGGTCGAGCGCGTCCAGAACTCGACGCGCGCGCGGATGCTTCGCCAGAACGATCCCTATTGGCGGGAGCGTCAGCGCGATTTCGACGATCTGTCGGACCGCCTTCTGCGCACACTCGCGGGGCGCGCCAACGGCGGTGCGACGCCCGCGGAGCTGCCGTCCGACACCATCCTCATCGCGCGCACGATGGGGCCGGCGGAATTGCTCGACTACGACCGCACCAAATTGAGGGCGCTGGTTGTCGAGGACGGCAGCGCCCAGAGCCATGTCGCCATTGTCGCCAAGGCGCTGGGCGTCGCCGCCATCGGGCAGGCCAAGGGCATTGTCGAGCGGGTTTCGGCGATGGACGCGGCCGTGGTCGACGCGGAGACCGGCGAAGTGCATTTGAGGCCGTCGGGAGAGGTCATCGCCGCCTACTCCGACAAGGTGCGGTTCCGCGCCAAGCGGCAGAAGCAATACGAGGCTTTGCGCGATCGTCCGGCGGTGACGCGCGATGGCGCACGCATCAGCTTGAACATGAACGCGGGTTTGCTCGTCGACATGCCGCACCTCGAGGAGAGCGGCGCCGACGGCATCGGGCTGTTTCGCACCGAGCTACAATTCATGCTGTCGCAAACCTTTCCGCGCCTCGATCGTCAGATCCAGGCCTACAAATCGATCCTCAAGGAAGCCGGCGGCAAGCCCGTCGTGTTCCGGTCGCTCGATATTGGCGGTGACAAGTCGCTGCCCTACATGAAGCGCGCGTCAGAAGAAAATCCGGCGCTCGGCTGGCGCGCGATCCGCATGTCGCTCGACCGCACGGCTTTGTTCCGGACCCAGGTGCGCGCGTTCATCCGCGCCGCCGAGGGGGCGGATCTCCGGATCATGATCCCGATGGTGTCGGCATCGTTCGAGATGGATGCCGTGCGCGTGCTCGTCGAAAAGGAGATCACGCTCCTTGCACGACGGGGATATCAGAAGCCGCGTTCGATCAAGCTCGGGGCGATGATCGAAGTGCCGAGCGTGCTGTTCGAACTCGATCAGCTGCTGCCCAAGGTCGATTTCGCGTCGGTTGGCTCCAATGACCTGATGCAGTTCATGTTTGCCGCTGATCGCGGCAACGCGCTGGTTTCCCGGCGCTATGATCCGCTGGCGCCGGCGCCGTTGAGAGCGCTAAAGACGCTGGTGCGGGCCGCAAAAAAGCATAAAGTTCCGCTCAATCTCTGTGGTGAGATGGCGGGTCGTCCTGTCGAGGCGATGGCTCTGATCGGGCTGGGTTTTCGATCGATTTCGATGGCGCCGGCATCGATCGGACCCGTCAAGACGATGATTCTCGCCCTCGACACGGCCAAAGTGGCGGCGCGCCTGGATGACCTGATCCAAGCCGGCGCAGCGGATATTCGCGGTGAGCTGAAACGGATGGCGGAACAGGACGGTGTAGAGTTGTGACGTCGATGCCCGACTATTGGGGCATCGATTCCGCTTGAGCGGCGGGCGCAATGTCGTCCAGGTTCTCGTCGAACGGAGGGTTCGGACGTGACAAGCCGAAAAAAGCCGCTGCAGCCGGCAAACGGTGACGCAATACTGCGGCTCGAGAACCAGCTTTGCTTTGCGCTCTACGCGGCGACCCGCGCGATGACCCGGACCTACCGCGAGAAGCTGCATCCGATGGGGATCACCTATCCGCAGTACCTCGTGCTGATCGTGCTGTGGGAGACCGACGGGCTGAGCGTTTCGGAGATCGGCCGGAAACTGATGCTCGATTCCGGTACGCTGACGCCGGTCTTGAAGCGGCTCGAACAGCAGAGCCTCGTGAAGCGCAAGCGGAGCAGCGCCGACGAACGGGAAGTCGTCATCTCCCTCACTGCAAAGGGCTATGAGTTGAAGGGGACGGCCTTGGATGCGCGCCGCTTCGTCGCTTGTCGTCTTGGGATGTCGGAGCCGGAGATTCGCGCGCTGCGGAACGATCTGATGGACCTGATCGAGGGGCTTCATCCCGGTGATCCCGAGAACGCGGCCGAAACCGATCATTGAAGCGGGCCGAAGCGATCGATCGCCTTTGACAAGGCAGCGGATATCGCCGACGATCGGCCGAGGGAAAATAATCGAGTGTTGCGTGCGTCAGTCATGATGAGCGGTTCGACAGCGACCGGAAACACTGCGCATGCGCGGGTTGGTGCGACGTTGCCGCCTGCGTACTGCCGCATGTTTTTCGACGCGCGCCGCATTCTGGGGCTGGCGGAATGGGACCTCGCGCAGCGGCTCGGCACGGATGTCGGGACCATTCGGGCGCTGGAAACCGGGCAGTTGTCCGCGTTGCCGCCATGGCCCGAGACATCGCGGGTCGTGACGGCTTATCTCGCGGGACTGGGTTTTGACGCGCGGCCGGTCTTGCATTCGCTCGCGCAGGATCTTGCGACAGCCAGTGCGGCGGCGCCCTCGTCCAGCGCCCGCATCACGCGTGTCGGGTCTGCCGCGCGGGTCGATGCACCGCAGCCGGGTTCTCCGACAAGCGCTACGCCCACTCAAACGTCCAAACCTGCGGCAGGCGTCGCCGCAGTGAAGAGTGTGCCGCCTGCGTGGGTCACCCGCCTCGGACGCACACCAAAGGCGGTCAACGGCGCGGTCAATAGTGTTGCTCGATCGGCCGTTGCAGCAGGCCGGCGAGCAACGCGCTTGGCTTCCGCCGGTGGGCGGGGCGCCAGGGGCACGATTGCGCGCGGCACCGCCGCCACCCGCCGCCGGAAGGGGCTGCGCGTGGCGATCGGGCTGTCGGTGGTTGCAATGCTGATCGCGGCCGTCGCACAGACGAGCGTCGCCGGATCGGTGATGACGGCGGCGGCGGTCCCGCTGCCCGCCACACTTACCCGGGCGTTCGGGCGCGTGGCTGATATGGTCCGCGTCCAGTTGGCGCCGGTGCGCGACGGACTGCGCTGGATCGAGGTCGAGGATCCCCGCTCGCGTCGCGGCGACAAATTGCAGACCGCCCGCCGTTAGGTGTAAGAGCGCGTATGCCGCCGCGCCGGCCTACGCCAGACGTGGTTCGCCCCCCGACCGTCCCCCTCGAGTGACATGAGCAACCTTCCCAAAGACAAACTCGATCGGCTTGTGCTGCGCTGGGATCAGATCCAGGCGGAGTTGAACCAGGGCGTGGCGCAGGCGGCCTATGCCAAGCTCAACAAGGAATTTTC
Source organism: Hyphomicrobium sp. (assembly GCA_022843145.1). Lineage (GTDB taxonomy): Bacteria > Pseudomonadota > Alphaproteobacteria > Rhizobiales > Hyphomicrobiaceae > JAKAML01. The sequence goes on along the minus strand of JALHOF010000001.1, from coordinate 10,819 downwards.
CGAACTCGATCCCGTGGTGCGCAGGATCCGCGAGCTCGAGCGGGCGGAGCAGGAATCGGCTGACTTGCGTCAGATGATGACCGATGCGGCCTCCGACCGGGAAATGTCGGCCATGGCGCGGACCGAGCTGGAGGCGCTGGAGCCGCGGATCGAGGCATTGATACAGGAAGTGCGGATCGCGCTGTTGCCCAAAGACGCCGCCGACGAGCGAAGCGCCATCGTCGAAGTGCGCGCCGGAACCGGTGGCGACGAGGCGGCCCTGTTCGCGGCCGATCTTTTTCGCATGTACTCGCGCTACGCCGATCTCAGGGGCTGGAAAACGGAGATCATCTCGATCTCGGAGAACGATCTCGGAGGCTACAAGGAAATCGTCGCGTCGATCACCGGGCAAGGTGTTTTCGCAAGGCTCAAGTTCGAAAGCGGCGTGCATCGCGTACAGCGCGTTCCTGCGACCGAGGCGTCGGGGCGCATCCACACATCGGCGGCGACCGTTGCTGTGTTGCCCGAAGCGGAAGAAGTGGATGTCGACATCCGTCCCGATGACATCCGCATCGACACCATGCGCGCGGGCGGCGCCGGCGGTCAGCACGTCAACAAGACCGAGAGCGCCGTGCGCATCACCCATCTGCCGACCGGCATCATGGTCGTTTCGGCCGAGAAGTCGCAGCATCAGAACCGCAGGCTGGCGATGCAGGTGCTGCGCTCCCGCATTTTCGAGCTCGAGCGTGAGCGGCTGTCCAGCGAACGCAGTCAGGCGCGCAAGGATCAGGTCGGTTCGGGCGATCGCTCGCAACGCATCCGCACCTATAATTTTCCGCAGGGCCGGGTGACGGACCACCGCATCAATCTGACGCTGCACAAGCTCGACAGCGTGATCGCGGGGGATGGCCTCGACGAGCTCGTCGACGCGCTTATCACCGATCACCAGGCGTCGCTGCTGGCATCGACATCAGCGACCGCATAATGCGGGAACGGTCGCGATCGACGGGCGCGACGAGGAGTGCGAGATGACAAGTGCAAGTACTCAAGCGCCGGCCGGTCCGGCGGCTCCTGCGCCGACCATTACGGATGCGATGGCGGACCTGACACGAGCGTTCCGCGAGGCCGGCTTCCCGACGCCTGAACTCGATGCGCGCCTGCTGACGACCGCTGCGGCACGCGTCTCGCGGGAGGATATCCTGCGCACGCCAGATCTGCCGCTGTCGCGCGCGGCGGCCTGGCTGCTAGAGGGTTTCAAGGGTCGCCGGCTGGGACACGAACCCGTGTCGAGAATCCTCGGTGTTCGCGATTTCTATGGACGGTCGTTCCGGGTAACGCTGCAGGTCCTCGATCCACGCCCTGAAACCGAAACTCTCGTCGACGCCGCGCTCGAGGTCATTGCCGCGGAAGGCTGGGGCGCGGAGGGCCGGTCAGCAGAGGGCCAAGCAGCAGAGGGCCAAGCAGCAGAGGGCCAAGCAGCAGAGGGTCGGTGCGAGCGGCGGTTGCGCATCCTCGACGTCGGCACGGGGACTGGTTGCATTTTATTGACGCTGCTGGCCGAGCTGCCCGCCGCGCACGGGCTCGGATCGGATGTCAGCCAGGACGCGTTGGAACTCGCGCTCGACAATGCCGAGGCGCTCGGCCTCTCGTCTCGGGCGTCGTTCGATCACCGGCGCAGCCTGCTGCCCCGGCTGGGTGGCAGCGAGGAAGAATTCGACATTATGGTTTCCAACCCGCCCTATATCCCGTCGCAACAAATCGGCGGTCTCGACCCGGGTGTGCGTGATTTCGATCCGCGCGGCGCGCTCGACGGCGGCGTCGACGGGCTCGACGTTTATCGTGAACTCGCGTCGGGCCTCCTGGCTGCGGTTCCTTGTGGCTGGGCGCTGTTCGAGGTTGGCGCAGGCCAGGCCGCTGACGTCATACGGCTGCTGCAAGAGGCGATCCCGGAGAACCGGCTGTCGGCGGTTCGAACGTGGCACGATCTCGCTGGGCTTGAGCGCTGTGTTGCAGTTCGAACACAGTTGTGACGGCGGGTTGAAAATATCTTTGAAAGCGCAGAAATCGCGTATAGAGTTGGGGTTGGCGATTTTATTTGTGGGCCCTTGGTCCAGGTGTCTTTAGGGCGCCATCCTCCAGGTCCATGAATTGATGCGAGGCAGAGAGGGTTCCGCCGAAGGCGGACTTCGAAGTCGGGACTGGTTGGCGATAATCGTTCCCCTCGCGCGTGACGCCGTTTCAGCTTGGAACTAGAGGCCGACCTTCGGGTTCTGCGTCGAGACTACCGGGACTTGGTGGATGCGCAGGAATGCGCTCGCCGAAGACTTCAGCCGGTGCAATCTCCCGGCCTGAAGGTGACGAGGGGTAAGAGGGCAGCTCGTAAGCTGCCGGAATTCGGGATTTCGAGAGTTCAGGGCACGGAGGCCCTGACTGCGCCGGTGGGGCGCACGACGGGTGCCATGCGACCATCGAGATGTGGCGAGCACAGAGACTTGCCAGCGAAACGCGCGCCCAGCAGGGGTGCGGGCGCGGGCACCACACGAGCATCATGAGCGCATCCTGGCCGAACGCCGGACGGCGATGCACAGCACGGATTTTCAGTTTCTAAACTACGGAAGAACGGGAGCCCATGAGGCAGGGACAGCAGAATCGCAGAGGCCGCGGCCGCAATAACAACAACAACAATAACAACAGCAATGGCGGTAACAACCACAACAACGGTGCTCGCAAAGGTCAGAATCCGCTCGCCCGAAGCTTCGAGAGCAGCGGACCCGATGTGAAGTTGCGCGGTACGCCGGCCCACATTGCCGAGAAATACATGGCCCTCGCGCGTGACGCGCAGTCGTCGGGCGATCCGGTGCTGGCCGAGAATTATCTGCAGCACGCCGAGCACTACAACCGCATCATCCTCGCCTATCGCGAGCAGCAGATTGCGCAGGGCGCCAGCGATCCTGGCACGGCGGGAGTCGCGCGGACGCGGGCACAGTTTGGCGACAGCACGGACACCGGCGATATCGGCGACGAGGATGGCGACGATCAGGGTTCGATGATGCCCGGCGGAATGCAGCAGCCGCCGCCGGTCGGTTTCGGCGAGCAGCCTCCCATGGCGAACCCTCCGCGGTTCGAGGGCGGCGGCGGACAGCGCTTCGAGGGGCGGCCACAACGCGATCATCGTCAGGATCATCAACCGCGTGGCGACGTTCCGCGCTACCCGCCGCGTGACCGGCAACAGGGCGACGCGCGTGGAGGGTTCCAGGAGCGCGGCGATCGGCCGATGCGTCAGGACCGCCCGGACCGTCCGGAGCGCATGGATCGGCCGCAACGGCCCGAGCGGATGGAGCGTCCGGATCGTCCGGAACGGTTCGATCGGCCCGAACGTGCGGAGCGCGCCGATCGCCCGGAGCGGATCGATCGTCCCGAACCGATAGAGCGCGGCGAGCGCATGGACCGTCCAGTGGAGCGTCCGGAGCGGATCGACAGGCCGGATCAGCGGCCCGAGCGTGCTGCACCCGTGCCCCAGGATCAGCTTGCCGGCGATGCGCCGCCGCGACGTCGCGAGCGGTTCCAACCGCCAGCCGGATTGCAGAACGATCAGCCGGAATTCCTGCGACGTCCCGTGCGCCGCCCACGTCGGGAGGAAAGTAGCGAAGCCGCACCTGATGTGGCGCCAGCCACCGTCGTCGACGATCAGGAATAATCGCTCGAAGGTCTCGTTTTTATTCCGCGGCCGGACGCTCATCGAGCGCCCGGCCGTTTGCTTTGATATTGCAAAGCTACGTGCCGGTCCCGTTTCGCTACAGGATCAGCCGAGGCTGTCGCCCGTGGCGACGACACCATCGCGCGTCACCCGCGCATAGAACCCGAAATCGTCGTGGCCCCACGTGCGTTCGAGCAACGCCGGCAGATCGATGTCGCGAAGTCCGGTGCTGGGATCGACGCTCGTTGCAGCGCAGCGTTGCGTCCGGCCGAGGCCCTGGACCCGCGCCTCACCGAGTGCCAACTCTTGTAGTTCAAGATCGAACTCCGCCCAAGGTGGAAGACCGTCGACGATGACGTTGGGACGGAAACGCAACGGATCAAGGGGCCGGCCCGCCGCGCGCTCAAGTTCACGCAGCGACGCCAGATTGATGATGTGCAGGCACTTGTCCTTGACGTCCGAGAAACTATGACCGGGTGCGGAAACGATCCGCAGCGCGCCGCGAAGTTCGTCTTTCATGTAGGCGGCGAGGAACTGTTCAACGAGCGACCGCCCGAGTTTCGTGTTGAGTTGGCCGCGCGCCACCTGCTTGCCGGCCCGGCTGATCGTGAGTGTTTCGGTGGCGTCTTCGAACGTGGTGTCGAGCGTCGCCGCGCGCGCGTTGCGCATCAGGGTGATGAAGGTGACTTTCGGCAGGTGCTGCGGCGCGTCAGGATCGAAGCGTCCTGGCCCATTCTCGATCGCGTAGGCGCGGTCGAACGGGATCGTCGCGCCCGCGTTCAACGTCACCCGGTCGATCCGCTCGGGCGAGAGCGCCTTGACTGGGTATCGATACAGCGAGACGACGCGAGCCAGTGGGGTCGCCGAAGGATGGGATGTCGGCTCATCGCTCATGTGGTCGCTCGGTTCACGGTGTCATTGCCGTTGAGGGGATGTTCCTTTGAAGAAGGAACGCTGGCCGGATCGCGCCGTCAACCATCGACTTCAATGCCGGTCATGTTGGGGCCCGCGGCAATTCGCGTGCGAAGGCAACGCCCGCCCGGCGCAAACCGAAATTCCGACTGACAAAGCCCCCTTTTGGAGACCGAGACCGGCACTATATCAGTCGTGCAGGTCCGGAACGGATGCCGTCAGCGGGTCCGAGCGACGCCTGAGAATGAGGAAGTTGTACAAGGTGCCATGACGTGCCCGTGTCGAAGGGGCGGCGTGTGCTCGCTGAGGAGACGGCTATGAATTTTGAGCGCTATACCGATCGGGCGAAGGGTTTTGTCCAGGCTGCCCAGAGCCTTGCCTTGAGAGAGGGACATCAGCAGTTCGCGACCGAGCACCTATTGAAGGTGCTGCTGGACGATCCGGAAGGGCTGGCATCGGGTCTGATCGATCGCGCCGGCGGCCGGCACCGCGACGCGCTGGCTGCGGCGGAACGCGCACTGCAGCGGCGCGCGAAAGTCAGTGGTTCTGGCGCGGGCCAGATTTATCTCGCCGCCGATCTGGCGCGTGCGTTCGATGCCGCGGAGAAGGCGGCCGACAAAGCCAGCGACAAGTTCGTCACCGCCGAGCGGCTTCTACTCGCTCTGGCGCTCGATAAGTCGTCGGAGGCGGGCAAGGCGCTCACTGAATGCGGCGCCGCGCCGGAGCGCATCAACGAGGCCATCAATCAAATCCGCAAAGGCCGTACCGCCGATAGCGCATCTGCCGAACAGCAGTACGACGCGCTGAAGCGTTATGCGCGCGACCTGACCGAGGCGGCGGCCGAGGGCAAGCTCGATCCGGTCATCGGGCGCGACGAGGAAATCCGCCGCACGATTCAGGTGCTGTCGCGCCGCACCAAGAACAATCCGGTTCTGATCGGCGAGCCCGGCGTGGGCAAGACGGCCATTGCCGAGGGATTGGCGTTGCGCATCATTGCCGGCGACGTGCCCGAAAGCCTCAAGGACAAGAAGCTCCTCGCGCTCGACATGGGCGCGCTCATCGCGGGTGCCAAATATCGCGGCGAGTTCGAGGAGCGTTTGAAGGCGGTGCTCAACGAGGTGACGTCGGCGGCGGGCGGCATCGTTCTGTTCATCGACGAGCTGCATACCATCGTCGGCGCCGGCAAGTCGGAAGGCGCGATGGATGCGGGCAACCTGTTGAAACCGGCCTTGGCGCGCGGTGAACTGCACTGCGTCGGCGCAACCACGCTCGACGAGTACCGCAAGCACATCGAGAAGGACGCCGCATTGGCGCGGCGCTTCCAGCCCGTGTTCGTGGGCGAGCCGACGGTCGAGGATACCGTTTCGATCCTGCGCGGCCTCAAGGAGAAGTACGAGTTGCACCACGGCGTCCGCATCACGGACTCCGCGCTCGTTGCCGCGGCCACGCTGTCGAACCGCTACATCACCGACCGCTTCCTGCCGGACAAGGCCATCGACCTCGTCGACGAAAGCGCGTCGCGGCTCCGGATGCAAGTCGATAGCAAGCCCGAGGAATTGGACGAGATCGATCGCCGCGCGGTGCAGCTCAAGATCGAGCGCGAAGCGTTGAAGAAGGAGAGCGATGCCGCCTCGCGCGACCGGCTTGCTCGCATCGAGAAAGAGATCGCCGACCTCGACGAACGCTCGCAATCGCTGACCACGCGCTGGCAGGGCGAGAAGCAGAAGCTCGGCTCGGCGCAAAAACTGAAGGAGGAGCTGGAGAGCAAGCGGACCGAACTCGAGCAGGTGAAGCGCCGCGGCGAGTACGTGCGCGCAGGCGAGCTTGCGCACAGCGTCATCCCCGGGCTCGAACGGCGCCTGAAGGAGATCGAAACGACGGACGGCAAGGTGGCAGCCATGGTCGAGGAGGCGGTCACGCCCGATCACATCGCTCATGTCGTGTCGCGCTGGACCGGCGTTCCCGTCGACAAGATGCTCGAGGGAGAGCGCGACAAGCTCTTGAAGATGGAGGTGGCACTCGGCAAGCGCGTCGTCGGACAGCGCGAGGCGGTGATCGCCGTCTCGACCGCGGTGCGCCGTGCACGGGCCGGATTGCAGGATCCGGGCCGGCCGATCGGATCGTTCATGTTCCTCGGACCGACCGGCGTCGGCAAGACAGAGCTGACCAAGGCGCTCGCCGCGTTCCTGTTCGACGACGACAGTGCCATGGTCCGCATGGACATGAGCGAATACATGGAGAAGCACTCCGTCGCCCGGCTGATCGGCGCGCCTCCGGGCTATGTCGGTTACGAGGAAGGCGGCGCGCTGACTGAAGCCGTGCGCCGGCGCCCCTATCAGGTCATTCTGTTTGACGAGATCGAGAAAGCGCACCCCGATGTCTTCAACGTCCTGCTGCAGGTCCTTGACGATGGGCGGCTGACCGACGGGCAGGGCCGCACGGTCGATTTCCGCAATACGCTCATCATCATGACGTCGAACATCGGCGCGGAGTATCTCGTCAGCCAGAAGGAAGGCGAGGATACCGACGCGGTGCGCGACGAGGTGTTGTCGGAGGTGCGAGCGCGGTTCCGGCCCGAATTCCTCAATCGTCTCGACGAGATCATCTTGTTCCACCGCTTGCAGCGAACGGAAATGGGCGAGATCGTCGACATCCAGATGCAGCGGCTGCGGAAGCTTCTCGCCGATCGCAAGATTGAGATCGAGCTCGACGACGCTGCCCGCACCTGGATCGCCAATCGCGGCTACGATCCGGCCTATGGCGCGCGCCCATTGAAGCGCGTGATCCAGAAGCACGTGCAGGATCCGCTCGCCGAACAAATTCTGGCGGGCGGCGTGAAGGATGGCGACCGGGTGCGCATCTCGGTTCGGGACGGTGCGCTCACCATCAACGACTGGCCGGTGCAAGCGGCCGCGTAATGCGATCAGTGCTACTGCCGGCGGCGTGCGGAACCGCATGCTGCCGGCGCGCACGTCGATCGACCTACCGGTTGTCCTGCATGACCGGCGCGCGCCGCATCAGATCATCGATGCGCGCGCGATCTTTCTGGAAATCCGCGAGCTGCTTGCCCGTCAGCTGGCGCTCGCGCGGAACCTGGATCGAGAGCGGATCGACGAAGCGGCTGTTGACCAGCACTTCATAGTGGAGATGCGGACCCGACGATAAACCCGTCGATCCGACATAGCCTATAATCTGCCCTTGCCGGATTTTTCCGCCATCCTGGATGCCGGGCGCAATGCGCGACATGTGGCTGTAGGCCGTCTGATAGCCGTTCGCATGGCGAATGCGCACGTAGTTACCATTGTAGCCTTTGCGGCCCGCTTCCTCGATGATGCCGGTGCCGGCGGCGAGGATCGGCGTGCCGGTCGGGGCGGCCCAGTCGACGCCAGTGTGCATCTTGCGCTCGTTCAAGAGCGGATGAAACCGCACGCCGAAGCCGGAGGTCAAACGGACATCCTCACTGCGAACCGGTCGGCGCATGAGGAACTTTTTCGAATTATTGCCCTGCTCGTCGTAGTAGTCGACGCCTTCTGGCGTCCGGAAACGCCAGAAGCGGGAAGTCTCCCCGCCCACCGTCACGGACGTGAAGAGCAGTTCACCCGGAGGTCCGGTTGCGGCGGCCTCATCCTTCATGTCGAAGAAAAATTCCACCATGTCACCCGCGCGGATCCGGCGCCGGAAATCGGTGTCGTATGCGTGCACGCGCAGGATCTGCGTGATCGACTCAGGCGGAATATTCTGCATCAGCGTCGCGTGATAGAGGCTCGAATAGACGCTAGATGATTGCGGTTGATCGCTGTCGGCCAACGCTGCACGGGCAGCGACATTGTTGCTCAGCGGCGTCTCGCTGGCGGTGAATTCACCTGCCGAGTTGCGCGCGACCGTGACGCGGTGGATGTGACCGTCGTCATAAACGCTGAAGCGCGACGGATCGAGTTGATTGGCCTTGGTCAGAGACGGCACGAGCGTGACGTGAACTTCCTGCCCCGGCGTAAGCGCGCCATCGGGGAAGAACGACTTGGCGACCTCCGCCATCGCCCTGGCCTGCCAGACATCGCTGCCAGCCTTGTTGAGGATCTTGACCAGCGTATCGCCCCGGCCGGCCTTCACGACGCGCACTTCGCTCTTCTCGAGATCCTCGCCGGATTCTTCGCTATCGCCGCTGGTCTTCACGAGCGCCGTGGTGTTCGGCGGAAGTGCCTCCGGCTCGGCGCTGGTACGCGCGTCACGAGCAGCGTCGCGCAGGTCCGTCTGTGCCAGGGCTGCAGCCTCGGCTGCGGACTTTTCGCCACCGGTGCGCTCGACGAGGTCCGACACTTCCTGACTGTCGAGTTCCTGTCCGTCCTCGCCGGGCAGGATGCCGCCCAACAGTTCGACGACCTTGATCGCCACGTCGCCCTTCTCTTGGCCATCCTCACTTTCGTCGTCGCCGGATACCAGCGGTCGGCTGTTCGCATACAGCTTGAAAGGATTGAAGGGCGGGATCACGTCGGCGAACGCGGAGTTCGCCGGGACGGGCGCGAGACGGGCGACGATGCGCGCGTAGGGCTTTGCGTGCAGATATTCGCGGCCATTGCGGCGCTGCTTCAAGGTCTCGTGGATGATGAAGCGTGTCGAGTTGGCTCCGGTGGCGAGTTGGAGCCGGTCGGTGCGCGGGACCGACCAGTTGAGGCCGCTGTCACGCCGCGGCTCGGGCGTCACCGAGGGACGACTCGCGTTCTCGCGCATGCGTTTGAGGGTTGGAACCAGGCCGCCGGTCGAGTCCTGCTGGTCGCTCGAGCCGTAGATGACGACGAAAATGGCGAGCATGCCCACAGCGCCGGCGAGGAACGTGCTCAGCAGCCACCGGAACCGCCCGCCTTCGCGGCTTTCGGCGTGATCGCTGTCGTAGAGATCTCGCCAGCGCTTGTGCGCACGGCCTCGGTAGACGTGCGGAAGACCACGCGCGCGCTGGGCCGGCGGCGACTTCAGCCGGCTCGTGCGCGTCGTCATGGAACTGCTATCCAGCACGCGAATGAGCCCCCCGAGCTCGTTCCTTCAGTTCCCAGATCCCGTCAATCACGGTCCGGGCGTGTGAGCTGGGCCCCCAGCCGATCTATCGTCCCGAAACCAGGGCTGGACCAACCCTTGTTGCGCTGCAGGCGCGGCGCAGTCCGCTCAGGATAGTCTGGTTGGCGCTGGATCAAGTCAACGGCGCAATGCCGTCATTGACCGGCCCAGCCGCGTTTTAAACCAGGAATATCGGCGGGGTGATGGCCGTGCGTCGCCGGGAGACAAGCAGCCGCCAGCAATCGTCTCGGGTTCATCCGTTCGGCGCCAGTTTGCGGCACTGCAACGCCGCACATGCGAAGGCGGCTCCTCCTGGAGCCGGTTCCGACAACCAGGCCCAAGCTGGACCACGGGTGATCGTCGTTGCGAGACCCCAGAAAAATCACTATGATTCTCAGTGTCTTGTGACAATTTTTCCGGCTTCGCGAAGTTTTTTTAACTAGGGTGTTGACACCGCCGGGCCTTTGCTATTTATTCCGCCTTGTCGCGAGGCACTGAGTGCTTCGCCGCCCACGACGGGCATTGCTCTTCTCGATCAGATGCGCGGTTCCAGCCGGAACATCCGGAATGGAACGCGTTGTCGTCGAAGTCGTCCCGAAAGGGTCGGCATGAGATCTCGTCGCGGTTGCTCTTTGACAATTGAATTTGAAGGAAGGGAAACGCAGGCGGCGGAGTCCTGGCGGCTCGGTTGTTGGCAACAGCATCCGAGCATAAAGAACTCTGGCGTTCACTGCGTTTTCATAACCATCACCAAATTTGCAACGAGCAAGGGGCAACTCTTGAACGAGGCATTTTTTGTGTGAAGGGACCCGTTACGCAGTGAATACTTGGATTAACCTCCAAGCCAAAACCAGTATCAAACATTTCAATATGAGAGTTTGATCCTGGCTCAGAACGAACGCTGGCGGCAGGCCTAACACATGCAAGTCGAACGCTCCGCAAGGGGAGTGGCAGACGGGTGAGTAACACGTGGGAATCTTCCTATTGGTACGGAATAGCTCAGGGAAACTTGGGGTAATACCGTATAAGCCCGTGAGGGGAAAGATTTATCGCCAGTAGATGAGCCCGCGTCTGATTAGCTAGTTGGTGAGGTAATGGCTCACCAAGGCGACGATCAGTAGCTGGTCTGAGAGGATGATCAGCCACACTGGGACTGAGACACGGCCCAGACTCCTACGGGAG